>JAMPCJ010000003.1 GCA_023666275.1 Treponema brennaborense
TTTTTTTCGTTATTGAAAAAAAAAGGAACGTTTAAATCACGAAACGGCACGCGCGCGGTTTGATTTTTGCACCTGCCGATTTTTCTTCCGAAACGCACAAAAAAGCGCGATTTTCCTTGCTTTTCAGTGCAGTTTCAAGTCTTTTATCATGATTTTCTGCTTTTTTCAGTATACCACAGGTTCCCGAAAAAAACGTTCGTTTTTTTTAAGGAGGAAAATGTGAAAAAAACAACACGCATTGCCGCGCTTTTGGCTGCCGCGGCGCTTATTTTCGGTTCTCTGTTCTGCTCGTGCTCGGACAGCGATGATAATTCGGAAGAAACCTCTACTACACCGCCGCCAGCTGACGAAGTTGTCACGCCTACCAGCGTAACTTTCGATTTATCCAAGACCGGTTCTTATAAAGATACTCTTTTGGCGATTTTTAATGGAGGTGATGTAGCAATAGCAGTTAACCCCTCTGCAGATACGACTTTAATTGCAAGCGATGAAGTTACGCAGCTTGTTATTGGTAATGACGAAAAAAATATTTCGCTCAAATACAACCAAGATTCGGGCTTTACAATCAAGGGAGGAAAAAATGCTTCTGCCATGACAATAAAAAACGTTAAAGGCAACGTAAAAGTCACTGTTACGTGGGCGATTGCCGGCAAAAAAGATGCAAATGACAGAAAGCTTACTTTAAAAGCGGGCGACCAAATTGACGAAAAGGGAAATGCTGATACATCATCTGCTGACTCTGCTGTTGCGATCGACAACACAAACGAAATCACTTACGATTTCAGAAGCGGAGGAACTGATATTATGATCGATGCAAGCAATGAAATCATTGTTAAAACGATTGTGATAGCGGCAGTTCAGAACTAAAAAACCGTTTCGGCTTTAGAATGCAAGGCGGAGCACATCGCAGTGTTCCGCCTTTTTTTTGTGCAGGCGGGGGCAAGCCGTTCCCGATAAAACTTGACGGAATGCGAAAGAAATTCGTTTTCTGCGGAAGAATGCATTTTTTTCTTCGGTTATTGCAGCGTTTTTTTCGGCAAGCTGCGCTATAGTTGGAAAAAGAACGAATCGCGAAAAAAACCGAAATACGCCGAAAAACCAAGAAAAACATGCCTTTTTGTACGTTTCGCAGGAAAAATCGACAAAACCCAAAATCAAAATTCGCGCGTGCCTTTTCGCGGTTTAAACGTCTGTTTTTTTTAAGGAGAGAGATGTGAAAAAAACAACACGCATTGCCGCGCTTTTGGCTGCTGCGGCGCTTATTTTCGGGAACTTGTTCTTCTCTTGCAGTATCGGCACCGAATCCGATGGCAGTCCGAATCCCGATCCTGTCGTTGAAAATGTGAATATTAACGGCGTTTGGACATATACGCAAGGCGGGGAGACATCGTATGTCTATGCCGATGAAACTACCGTTTATGAGGCAGTAAAAGTCAGGGACAGCTACAACTATTCAAAGGCAAATGATGCAGCTGTTTGGGGTACTTACACGGTACGCGGCAATACTGTTGCCATAGCACTTACAGCGCTGCGCGGGGAAGAATATACATGCACGGTTAGCGGCGATTCGTTTACACTCAACATGGGCGAAAGTATCGGTGAAATTACGCTGAAAAAAGTTCCCGGTGCTAAAGCAACATGCGCTGCCATAGATGCGGATATTACCGGCGTTTGGACATATACGCAGGACGAAAAGACATTGTACTTCTATGCCGAGAATGACACCCTTTATACGGCAGCAGAAAGCAGCGGCAGATACATCTATTCAAAAGGAGATAGATATGTTTGGGCTACCTACTCGGTACGCGGCAATACTGTTATCATGGACAGGTACGGGGAAGAATATACATTCACGCTTAAAGACAATACGCTTACACACAACGCAGGCAATATTACGCTGACAAAAGTTCCCGGTGCTAAAGCAGCATGCGTTGTCATAGATGCGGATATTACTGGCGTTTGGACATGTGTGCAAGGCGGGGCGATATCGTATGCTTATGCTGATGAAACTACCGTTTATGAGGCAGTAAAAGTCAGGGACAACTACTGCTATTCAAAGGCAAATGCAGCTGTTTTGGGTACTTACACGATAATCGGCGATACTGTTACCATGAACATGGACGGGGAAGAATATACAAGCACGGTTAGCGGCGATTCGTTTGTACTCAACATGGGAGGAACTATCGGCAAAATTATGCTGACAAAAGTTCCCGGCGCTAAAGCAACATGTGCTGCCATGGATATGGATATTACCGGCGTTTGGACATATACGCAGAGAGGGAAAACCTCGTATCTCTATGCCGAGGATAACGTCTTTTATACGGCAATAGAAGCCAATGGCAGCTACTACTATTCAAAGGCAGATACAGGTGTTTGGGGTGACTACACGGTAATCGGCGATACTGTCGTCATGGAAATAGGCATTCGAAAATATACATGTACGATTAGCGGCGATTCGTTTACACTCAATATAGGAGGAACTATCGGCAATATTACGCTGACAAAAGTTCCCGGCGCTAAAGCAACGTGCGCTGCCATAGATGCGGATATTAGCGGCGTTTGGACATGTATGCAGGACGAAAAGACATTGTACTTCTATGCCGAGAATGACACCCTTTATATGGCAGCAGAAAGCAGCGGCAGATACATCTATTCAAAAGGAGATAGATATGTTTGGGCTACCTACTCGGTACGCGGCAATACTGTTATCATGGACAGGTACGGGGAAGAATATACATTCACGCTTAAAGACAATACGCTTACACACAACGCAGGCAATATTACGCTGACAAAAGTTCCCGGCGCTAAAGCAACATGTGTCAGTGGGGACTAAGCTGCTGAAAATGCGGATATTGGCGGCGTTTGGTCATATACGCGGGGGGGGGGGATAAACCGTCCCTCGCGCCGCGGATTGCTTCAATGCTTCGCAACTCGCAATGACGATGGGTGACCGTGTCATCACGATGAGAAACTCTCACCGTGATGACACGGTGTGCTCTCTTCACGGGACGCGGCGCTTGGATGCGCGTCTGCCGCTTGGATGCGGCGTTATTGTGTTTCCGTGCGGAAATTTTTATTCATCGCAAGGAACATTCCGAGCGCAATAAATATCGATACAATGTCGGCAATCGACTGCGAAAATACAATGCCGTTCAGTCCGAAGCGCGCGTTTGCGATAAAAAGCACCGGCACAAAAACAAAACCCTGGCGGCTGATTGAAAGAATTAAAGACGGCAGGGCTTTTCCCAGCGCCTGAAACGTAAAGGTGAATATAAAAAGAATTCCCAAAACCGGCACCGACACCATAAGCGCGCGCAGCATTCGTATGCTGTTTTCGATAACGGCTTCGTTGTCTATAAAAATGCTTACGATAGGACGCGTGAAACACAAGTACAAAACGGAAAGCACCGTTCCGGTGATAACGTTGCAGAGCATGGCGAATTTCATTACCGCTTTCATGCGCGGAAAATTTTTCGCGCCGAAATTATAGCCGATAAGCGGCTGTATGCCGACCGCAAGTCCCATCTGCAAAAATACGGCGAGCATATTTGCTTTCATGGCAACGCCCATCGAGGCAACGGGAATATCGCCGTATGAGGACAGAAAATTATTCATGATGATATTCGAAAGGCTCATCAGAATGTTGTTCAAAGATGCCGGCGTCCCGATTGCGAAAACTCCGCTGAAAATATGTTCTCCGACTTTGAATTCTTTAATCGAAAGTGACAGCACGGAACTTTTTTTCCAGATATATAAAACGAAATATACTGATGACGCGATATTGCCGATGACTGTGGCGATTGCGGCTCCGGCAACGCCCAGCTTCATCGAGATAATCATGATAGGATCCAGAATAATGTTTACGACAGTGCCGAACATCATGCCTGCCATTGCGGTTTTGGCGGCGCCTTCGCTGCGCACAAGATTGGAGAGCGCCACCGACACAACGACAAACGGCGCACCCCAGGCGATATATGTTAAGTAATCACGGGAAAATCTTTCCGTATACGGGCTGGTGCCGATCATCGAAAGAATGCGCGGCATGCATGTTATGAACAAAATGCCGCCCGCAATGCCGGTAACAATTGCGCCGTAAAAACAAAACGATGAAATACTGCGCGCTTTTTCCGGTTTTTTTTCGCCGAGTGCGCGCGATATAAAAGAACTTCCGCCGATGCCGAAAATATTTCCCGCTGCCATTAAAAACAAAAACACCGGCGTTGCGAGCGACACCGCCGCGACTTGATTGGGATCGCCGGTTTGTCCGACGAAAAAAGTATCCGCCATATTGTAAATAACGTTTACAATCATGCTTGCGATTGTGGGGACGGCGAGTGTCATTACCGCTTTCGGTACAGGCGCGGTTTCGAAAATTTCCATATTTTTATTCATACGTTTATCCTTTTTGATAATATCGAAAATTGTCTAAAATATTAAAAATTATGTCAATACACAGTATTCTTTGCAGCAAACAGGATATTATGCGGATAATTCTTGACACGGAATGTGCCGAAAAAATGCAGCCGGCTTGTTTTTAATGCGCAATACGGATATGCTTATGTCAGCTGTGATCGGTCGTTTATGTGCGGAAATCAGAGCGTTTATTCTGTTTCTTTGCCGAACGCTGCCCGCAGCATATTTACAGATTACGGGAGTTTCGTATGGATTTTATCAAAGAGCTTGAGCAGAAAGCCGCGAAAGCCGGAAAAAAAATTGTGTTGTGCGAGGGCGAAGATGCCCGCGTTATTGAAGCCGCGTCCCGAATAGTTAAAGCGGGTATCGCAAAAATCGTGCTTGTCGGCAACGAAGCCGAATGCCGGAAAGTTGCGCCGGGGATTGATCTATCGGGCATCGAACTGGTAGATCCGGAAACTTCTCCGAAAACGGCGGAATACGCGGCGCTTTTGTATGAAGCACGCAAAGCAAAAGGCATGACGCAGGAAGAAGCCGAAAAACAGGCGCGCGACAGAACAATGTTCGGGGCACTGATGCTGAAAGCCGGCGACGTAGACGGATATGTGTCCGGCGCCTGCCATTCCACTGCCAATACGCTGCGTCCCGGATTGCAGGTTATAAAAACCGCTCCCGGAATAAAAACGGTTTCCAGCTGTTTTATTCTCGTTGCGCCGGAAGGCGGCAATCCGTACATTCCCGACGGTGTTGCGCTGTTTGCGGACTGCGCCATAAATATCGAACCTGATGCGGAGCAGCTTGCCGATATAGCCGCCGCAACTGCCGAAACAGCGAAAAAAATTACCGGCATTGAACCGCGCGTAGCTATGCTGTCCTTTTCCACGAAAGGCAGCGGCAACGATGACAAATTCACAAAGTCTGTTCCGAAAATGCAGGAAGCAACACGGCTTGCAAAAGAAGCGCATCCGGAACTTATCCTTGACGGCGAATTTCAGTTTGACGCCGCCGTTGCGCCGGAAGTGGGACAGCTTAAAGCGCCCGATTCGAAAGTTGCCGGACATGCGAACGTTTTTGTGTTCCCGAATATCAACGCGGGAAACATCGGCTATAAAATCTGCCAGCGCATGGGCGGCTGGATGGCTGTCGGTCCTGTGTGCCAGGGGTTCGCAAAACCGCTGAACGATTTGTCCCGCGGCTGCAATGTGGACGATATCGTAGCAACGGTTGCGGTAACTGCCTTGCAGGCATGACAAAAGCCGCCGCAGGGAATGCCTTTGTGTTCTGCGCGGTACGCTCAGCATGAATATCGGCTGATATTTTTCAGCGCTGTAAAATGCGGTATTTCAGGAAACTTCTGTTTTCGAGGTGCCGCATTTTTTATGCATGCAATCGCATCCGCAGGCGAGATAATTTGCATGTCCCCGCAGCGATATGATATACTTGCGTCATGAAAAATTGCCATGAAATGATGCGCCTGAAATCGGCGTGCGAAAAAAACGGACCGCTTTGCGTCGGTCTTGATACGGATCCTTCGTATATTCCGCCTGAAATACGGCGCTTGTACGATTCCGATGCTGCGGCTGTTCTTGCGTATAACCGCGAACTGATTGAAGCGGCGGCGGAATATGCCGGCTGTTTTAAGGTTCAAATTGCTTATTACGAGGCAATGGGAATTGACGGTTTGCGGACATATTCCGAAACGCTGCGGATTCTGCGCGCAAAAAATATTCCTGTTATTGCGGATATAAAACGCGGCGATATTGCGGATACGGCACGTGCGTATGCCCGTGCGCATTTTTGCGGCGATTTTGAATCGGATCTTATCACCATAAATCCGTATATGGGTTTTGATACGCTTGAAGCATTTACGGCATATTGCTGTCCGCCTGAATTAAAGCCTGCCGATATACAAAAATCAGGCAAAGGCTTTTTTGTGCTGCTTAGGACATCGAATAAAGGAATGGCGGATATCGAAAAACAGCCGCTGCTTTCCGGCGGAATTGTTCTTGACAAGGTGGGTTCGTTCCTGCGGGAGCAGAATTTATCATTCGCGGCAAAGTACGGTGCCGATGCAGGCACAGGCAGTGAAGCATCTTGCGGCTGCGCCGATGCGGATGGCTGGTGTTCTCCAATAGGCGCGGTTGTCGGCTGTACGGAAGAATCCGACGCGCGCGCACTGAGGGATGCCTATCCGCAGATTTTTTTTCTGATTCCCGGTTACGGGGCGCAGGGCGGCGCGGCACGGATTGCGGCGGTGCTGCTTGACAAAGCCGGCGGCGCAGTTAATTCTTCGCGGGGTATTTTGTGCGCCTGGAAAAAGGCGCCTGAATTGGCGGATAAAGCGCAGTCCGGCGCGCTGACATTGGCGGATATTGCCGCTGCGGCGCGAAATGCGGCGCTGACGGCAAAAAACGATTTGCTTGCGGCAAAACGCGCGCTGCACGAAAACGGAAAAAACAAATGAACAAAACAGACGCTCATGCATATCCTGTTTTTGCTGTCGGAAAAACAATCAGCTGTACCCGCGCTGCGGAAGAAGTTTTTTTGCTGAAAATAACCGTTGATTCTCTGCCTGCCGTGGAATGCGGGCAGTTTTTTATGCTGCGCTCGGTTCCTTCCAAAGTTTTATTGTCGCGGCCGATCAGCGTGTACATGGCAGACGGCAATGTCTTGGAATTTTTGATTCTGCGAAAAGGTTCGGGGACTGCGGAATTGTGCGCGCTTGCGCCCGGCAGTTCCGTTGACATTCTCGGTCCGCAGGGAAATACCTTTCCGCGTCCGTCTGTCCGCGGCAGCAGCGGCACGGTGTTCCCTGCAATTATCGGCGGCGGCATCGGCGTGGCGCCTGTTGCGGGATTCGCGGCATCGCTTCCGCCTGCAAGTTATGACTTTTATGCATGCTTCCGCCATGAATCTTACGGATTGGAGCATATTGCGCCTCATTCGCTTTGCATAACAACGGATGACGGGCACGAAGGCATCCGAGGAATGCTTCCGGATGTATTTACGCCCGCAGTATTGGCGGAAAAAGGATACACGGAAGTATATGCCTGCGGACCTGTGCCGATGCTTGCGTATGTGCAGAAAGTATGTGCGGCGGCAAAAGTGCCTTGTTATCTCAGCATGGAAGCGCACATGGCGTGCGGAATGGGCGCGTGTCTCGGCTGCACGGTGAAGACAGTTCACGGAAACCGCCGCTGCTGCAAAGACGGTCCCGTATTCGCAGGGAATGAATTGCTCTTTGACAGTTTTCCGTCTTCCGCGCCGGCGGCAAAACAAAACATTCCGATTTCCGCTGCGGCTGCGGATCTTTCCGTTTCCGTTGCGGGCGTGCGTTTTGCCAATCCCGTTATTGCTGCGTCCGGCACATTCGGATACGGTTCGGAATATTCGCCGCTGTTTGATGTAAATATGCTCGGCGGAATTTGCTCGAAAGGTCTTACGCTGGAACCGAAAGCCGGCAACAGCGGCACTCGTTTGCAGGAAACGCCGTCCGGACTTATCAATTCAATCGGGCTTGAAAATCCGGGCATTCCCGAATTTATCGAAAAGAAACTGCCGCTCATGCTGTCTTTGAAGCCTGTAACAATTGTTAATTTGTCGGGTTCTTCTGTAGAAACATACGTGCAGGGGGCACGCCTTTTGGATAAAACCGACGCGCCGATGATAGAATTGAATATTTCCTGTCCCAATGTGAAAAGCGGCGGCATGGCTTTCGGACTTGAGCCTGCTGCCGCGGCAGAAGTTACGGCGGCAGTCCGCGCCGCTACGTCAAAGCCGCTTATGGTAAAACTTTCTCCGAATGCGCCGGATATTGTGTCCGTAGCAGATGCGGTGCGGCGCGCCGGAGCGGATGCAATAAGCCTTGTAAACACTTTTCAGGCAATGGCGGTCGATATAGAAAAAAAACGTCCGGTTTTTGACAATATAAAAGCAGGACTTGCGGGACCCGCGATAAAACCGCTTGCGCTGCGGCTTGTGTATGATGTCTGTCTTGCCATGAAACATCTGCCGGAAGAAGAACGCATTCCCGTTATCGGTTTGGGCGGCATACAAACTTGGCAGGATGCCGCGGAATTTATTATGGCAGGTGCGTGCGCGGTACAAGTGGGAACGGCAACTTTCGCGCATCCGAACTGCATGATTTCGATAATCGAAGGGTTTCGTTCGTTTATGATGCGGAATAAATATGAAAAAATCAGTGATTTCTGCGGTATCATTTTACCGTAAAAACGGTTCTGTTGCGGCGCAGTGTATTTTTCTGCGGCGTCGATTTTTTGAGTTATCGGGAGGCTGAAAATGATGAAATCCTATGTACTTGCGGGGATTATGGGAATTATTCTCGGTTTGATGATGCTGTTTGCACCGGCAGCGTTCATTCAGGTCGTTGTTATTGTGATTGGCGCCGCAAGTGTCGTAAGCGGCGTGCTTGGTTTTTTGACCGTGCGCAGCTTGATTGACGATGTGCTTTTCAAACGGACAATAGTTGTCCGCTCCGTGCTTTGCATTCTTGTCGGCATGCTTGCCGTGTTTTTGCCGCTTGTTCTCGCAGGAACGGTATGGACCGTAATGTCTTACATATTGGCGGCGGAATTGTTTGTTTCTGCCGTGCTGGAAATTTACGGCGTAATAAAACTGAAGTCCGCGGGGCAGACGGTAAAGCCGTACTATGCGGAAATACTTGTGTCTTTGATATTTTCGTGCATTTTATTTGCGTCGCCTGCCGCCGTCGGAATAACGATTATTCGCTTTGCGGGCGGTCTTGTTCTTTTGGCGGCAAGTGTTCTTACCTTTTGGGCAGTGCGCTTTCAGCCGCCGGAAAATATCCGCAACGTAACGCCCGGATTTGCTGTGTATGATAATTCCGATGAAGAGCGCGCCGAATATTCGTCCGGCAGTGCCGAAACTGACAATTGAACAAAAAATGAAAAAATGTTAACTTTGACGCATGGCAATTTTGGCTGCGCTTTGTGCGATAGGCGCTGAAAAAATTCTCGGAAACGAAATAAAAAAGCTGGGATACACAATATGCGGAAATGCTCCCGGACGTGTTACATATCAATGTCCGGAAGAAGGTCTTTTTCGATCAAACTTGTGTCTGCGGACGGCGGACCGTGTGTATTTGCAGGCGGCGTCTTTTTCCGCGCCTGATTTTGATGCGCTTTTTGACGGCGTTTACGCTGTCTGCTGGCAGGATTATGTAAAAAAAGACGTCCGAATTGTTGTCGATAAAGTACGAATATTCCGCAGCGCATTGACTTCAGAACACAGCGTTCAAAGTATTGTTCATAAAGCGATATATAAAAAACTCGGCGACGCTTGGCATATATCCGTACTGCCGGAAAGCGGGGAAGAAGCTGCTGTCCGCGTATATCTGGAACGGGATACCGTGCAGATTCTGCTCGATCTTTCCGGCGAACCGCTTCATAAGCGCGGTTACCGCGTTGACGGCGGACCTGCACCGATGCGCGAAACGCTTGCCGCAGCAATGCTTCAGCTGTGCTGCTGGCGCAGAAAAACTCCGCTGCATGATCCGTTCTGCGGTTCCGGCACCATTCTTTGTGAAGCCGCGCTGTTTGCCTACAATGTCGCTCCGGGACTTGGCCGCCGTTTTTCAATGGAACATCTCGCGTTTTTCAACCAAAAAGAAGCGGAAGAAATCCGCCGAAAAGAAGCAGAAAAAATCCGCCCCGATGCTGTTGCCCGTATAACCGGTACGGATGCGGATCCTGCGGCGGCAGAACGCGCACGGAAAAACGCGGAACATGCGTGTGTGATTGCGGGGCGTGCTTTGCAGCTTGTGGGCAGCGATGCGCGCATTCAGCGTCCCGATTTTGCCGCTGCCCGTTTCTCCGATATTGCCGCACCGTATGAAACAGGTTTGATTTTATCTAATCCGCCGTACGGGGAACGTCTCGGCGACGCAGCTCAGGCAGAAGAATTGTACAAAAATATGGGTGTACTGTTTGATGCGTTTCCCGGATGGGAACTGGGTTTTATTTGCGCGCATAAAAATTTTGAAGATGCTTTGGGAAAAACAGCGGTGCTTTGCAAAGATCTGAAAAGCGGTAATCTCGATACACGCTTTTATTTATATAAAAATATCTAAAAACAAAAAAATCAGCTGCAGTTGAAAATACAACGGACAGGAGACAGCGCGCAATGGCGATTGTTATCGAGCATGACAAACGGAAACATGAAATACTTGATAAAGCCCTCGATATTTTTATGGAAGAAGGCTACGAAGATGTTACGTTTCAAAAAATTGCCGATCGCTGCGGCATTACCCGCACTACATTGTATTTTTATTTCAATAATAAACGCGAAATATTTCTCTGGAGCATAAAACAGTTAACGCAGTATCTCGAAGAATCTCTGCTGAAAATTATTTCCTGCAAAGAAAAAACGGCATCGGAAAAACTTCTTGAAATACTGCTGTATGTTCTGGATGCCTGCGTCGAAAATCGGCGGCTGTTCAGCGTTTTGCTTTCGTATTTGCTGCAATTGCGAAAAAGCGGCAAAAATCCGGGAGAGCGTGTCCGCCGCCGAATAGTTCGGCTTCGGCATTTGCTTTCCACGGTCATTATCGAAGGCATCAATAGCGGTGAATTCAAACGGCAGAATCTTAAGGATGTAAACGAAATGCTGTACGGGCTTCAGGAATCCGTTATATTCCGCCTGGCGATTCTCGATCAGCAGGATGTCGACGAAATGCGTTCCGTAATGAAACTTGCAGTGCAGGGTTTGAAAAAAAACGAAAATTGAGCCGAAATATTTTTGTGCGGAAAAACTGCCTGCGTTTCGTTTGCCGTTATTCAATCGACCGCTTTTTGAGCATACCAGCTGTTATATGTTTCCATGCATGCCGCGAAATTTTTTTCTTTCAGCTGCCGGATGTTTTCCGATTTTGAAAGAGCATTATCCGGATACAGTGGTTTCAAAATGTGCACGGTAAAGCGGCGGAGTTCGATGCCGTTTTTATCGTATTTTCCTGTTTTGGAAAATGTTACAAAGCAGGGAAGCACCGGCACGTTGTTCGCCGCGGTATAATGAAATGCGCCGTCCATAAACGGGCGCGGTTTTTCGTAGCACCACCATTCGGAACCTTCGGGGAAAAAAAGCACAAATGTATTGTGATGCAAATAGTATTCAACGGCTTTATTGAAGTGCGGAAGAATATCTTTTGCCGGAGAAAACGGCAGTATTCCGGATGCGCGCATATATTCGCCTAATAAATCATTGCGGTTGTTAAAATCGGCTGTCATGATTTTCAATTTTTTTCCGTGAAGCGCATATTTCATCAAAAGCCCGTCATATTTGTTGATATGATTGCATGTAACAACGGCGCTTTTCAGATTTTTTAAATTGCTGCGTCCGATAATTTTTGTGTGAAAAATTCGTTTGTTTAGGAGCAGCGTAAATGCGTATAAAAATGAAATATGCAGATAGAAATATTTCAGCTTAAGCCGCCGCGGCGGAATGTACGGAAAATCCGCAGTCAGCGGCAGGCATGCGGAATAATCTATCGGGTCGAGATGAGAATTAAAATTTCCCAGTGCTTCCGCGGTTTTTATTTTTTCGAGAACGTCCGGCGTTGTATACGCTAAATCAAAAAAGTTCATTATTCGCCCCGAATAATTTTTTCCGTCTGCGGTTTTATGCGCTCGATTGTTTCCCATTTTTGCGGCGTGCGAATGAAAATTGCTTTTGCAACTATTTTTATGTACCACATATAGAACAGCGGATGAACAAATGCAAGGATTATTTTATCCAGAATCGATAATTTTATGTTATCCCAGTCAACGATAATCGCCGTAATCGAAAGAATGAAAAATGCCGTATATATCGAAAGCAGCGCATATATTCCCGTGCACATATATGTTTGCGCGGCCGCAGCATCATGCGCAAGAAACATCCAGCCGGCGGAAACTGCGCCTATCGCAAAGCATGCAATCATTGCTGCGGCATATGCATAAACAAGCCATAAGCAAAACATGAAATAATTATTCATAAAATTGCGCATGCCTTTTTTTCGCAGCAAATCGCCCGCGTAAATAAAATCCGAACCGGTAAGACCTGTCATCCAGCGTGTTCTGCGCTTATTCGTTTCGGTAATTGACGGAGATTCTTCCATAAAAAGTTTTGCATGGGAATAATAAAAAGTTTTATATCCCTGCAAAGCGCAGTCTCTCTGCAATTCCATATCTTCTGTGAGTGTTTTTTTGTAAATCCAGCCGTTCCATTTTTCGACAAGTTCCCGCCGAAAAAGAATGCCGGTTGTAACTGTCATTGTGGTAAAATTGTGATCCGATTTCCAGCGGTTTCCCATATCATCCATGAATGTCCAGATGAGTCCGTTGCATGCGGCGACAAGGTTTACATTATCTTGTGTTCGCTGAAAATAATTTTTCACGAGTTTTTTGCCGTTTATGACATCCGCACCGCTTGCCATCGCATTATTCATTTCTTCCAGAAATTCCGCCGCCACTACGCAGTCTGCATCAATGACAACAAACGCGTCGTACTGCTTCGGATATTCCGTCAGTATTTTTTTCAAGCAAAAATCAAGGCAGTCGCCTTTGCATGTTTGGTTTTGATCGACATATACCGTTGCGTCTGCGATTTTTGCGTATTCATGAACGGGATCGTCCGGTTCTTTTACAACGATAAATACGTCGAAATTGTTTTTTGCATAGGTTTGGTTTTTCAAAGATTCAAGAAGCGGAATAACGGCAGTTCCTTCGTTGCGTGCAGGTATGATAACCGCAAGTTTGTTTTGTTTTTCGTTATGCAGCTGCGGCTGCTTTTTAAAAGAAGCAAACCAGCATAACATGCGGGGCAAATACAAAACAAAAAATATCATTGTTATCAATTTAATTACGCTGATACTAATCATAAAATTATTTTTCTCCCAGTTCTTTTATGCGTGCGAGATATTCATCGAGAATATCGTCGTATGCATGAATTTTATATACATTCCTGACTTTTCCCACTTGCCACGGTTTTACGTTGACTGTGTGATAAAACGGAAACCATCGAATTGATTTTGAAAAATGCTGAATTACTGTGTCTTTTCTTAGTTTTCGCTGTTCGTTATATTTTGTCGGCATAAATTTTTTTCGGCGCACCAGTTTATTGAGCGCGCTTTGATCCGGAAACCACATTTTCTTTTCGCGGCAAAGTTTCCGTGCGTTTTCGAATAATCCGGTTTCTTTTATTTTTTTCATGTTAAGGTACAAAACGCCGGCATTTTGATAATCATATCTGATAAATACTTTTCCCAAATAATCGCGTACCGCTGCGAATTCGAATTCCCGTATATCTGTATCAAATAAACTTTCGATATTCTGATTTGCGATTGTGTCTGTGTCAAGATATAAAATCGTATCGGGAATTTTTTCTATGGTATCGGCAAACAAGCGCGCCAATGTATACGGCGTATAATTTGTCAGCATGTTGGGACTGTCCGCCATTTCGTTTTTGAATTTATCAGAAACATCAATCAATTCTATAAAACTTTCTGTATTGACTTCCCGCAGCATTTTTTCAAGATAGTCGGCTTGTTCCCGCTTAAACGGTTTGTATGCGGCGTTGATATCCGTCAAATCCATTGTTATCACATATACATGCAGAGGGGATTTTGTGCATTTGATAATCGAAAGAAGCGAAATGAGCAGTCCGTCGAAAACTTTGTCATTGCCGCAGTACATAAGATTCAATGTCAATTTTCTTTCCTCACATAAGAAATATATTCATACGTCGAATTTTTGCTTCGCTCCGTCATTGTGCGGAATACTTCGTTCCTGAGTTTTTCCGCCGCCTCTTTTTTCGAAACCGCACCGTCCGGCAGAAAAGGACCGTCCACAAAAACCGTCATTGCCGGTTTGGCGGAAAAACGGCGGCGCTGGTAGGTAACGGTAAAGCAAAATGTTTTTTTATTGTGCATAACCGGAAAGCGGAACGAATCGCTTTTGAACGGACGGATTTTCGTGTAATACGGCCAGATATGGGCTTCGGGATATACGGCAATTGCTCTGTTGTGTTCCGCAAGAAATTTCATGTATTCCGTAAAACCGCGCATTCCGGAAATTTTATTCGGTATAGGGACGGCGCCGATCATTGTCATAAATGTTTTTGTTCCCGGCAGCGATATATTATCGGCGTTTACGATTACCGATGTGTTTTTGGGAAAAGCAATAACAGAAGGAATATATCCGTCGCCCGGCAGCTGTGTATGATTGCCGTACATAAAAAACGAAAGCTGTTCTTTTTTCAATATTTGATTGTTTACAATTTTTAAATGAAATTTATATTTCAGATATATAAATGCAATCGGCGTCATTATGCATCGATATAAAATAAAAGAAAAAAAGCGCCAAAAAAAATTCGCATGATGATATACAAACGAATGATCTATTGTTACGGTCTTGCGGTGTATTCCGGAAAATTCATCATTCAATTCATCTGTGTATTGCACAATTTTTTTATCTGCCAAAACAATAATCTCTCCATTTGCGGATAACATTATGCCGCCGTAAAGCATCCGCATAATATTAGACACTGTTTGTATAAAATAGTTGCAGCGGACTTGCAAATATCAGTGTATCTTTATATTGTTTAGCGTATTATGATTAAAAAATATATATGCATGATTGTTTTTTTTGCGGCTGCCGGATGTGTGTTATTCGCGGATATTCTGAACGAACGCGAACAAGCCGCCGTGCGGAATATCATGGAATTCCGAAAAAATCTTGCGGTATGTTCAAGTCCGCAGGAAGCGCTTGAACGTATAAAAACTTTTGAAGCATCGTTTTATTCCGATGAAAATGCACAGCTTTCGGAGCAGGCGCAGTTGATATGCGAAAATTTTTTTGTAATGGAACGCTACAATTATTTGTATGAAGCGGATATCAAGCATCCCGAATTAAAAAGCCTGATAACTGCGCAGAATAAGCGGAATGAAGAATGGTTTGCAGTTCATGCCGCGGAAAAAACAAGCAGCTATTTGTATTGTACCGCCGGCGATGTAATTTCATGCTGCATGCAGTTTATGTCTGTGCCGAAAGCGATGAAACAGGGGCTTGTCATAAAAAAGTATTATGATTCCGCACTGGAGCAGGATCCGGATTTAGTTTACTGCATGATGAGTATTGCCCAGTGGTATTTTCATGCACCGGCAGTCGGCGGCGGAAGCAAGAAAAAAGCTATGGAATATTTCAGAAAAGCGGCGGCGGCAGCAAAAACTCCTGCGGAAATATATTATGCGAAAATTCTGCTTTCGCAGGCAGTGTTTGATGCCGGAAATACGGAAGAATGCTCCGCGCTGCTTTCCGATGCAGACGCATTGATTCCGGGCGGACGTTATGTTGCGCATTTGCGCAATATCAACGGTGCCGGTTTTTCTCTTTTCGGCTATATGCTGGACAGAGAAAAAATCGATAAAAAGCTGCGGGACACAAACCGCACGGCATCGGAAACCTTATAATTTTGCGGAAGCGCAGACTTATCCGGCGTTCGGCTGTAATAATGCAGCCGAAAATCAAGTGCGTTGTTTTTTATTCGATGATGTTTTTCTGCCCAAGCAGAGAATTGTGATATTCAGCAATTTTTAAATATTCTTTTAATTTTATACGGCTGACATTTATATCACATTCTCTGACGGGCAAAGCACGATATGCTTATTTAAGATTATTGTTTCTGTATTCGCTTGGCGTTGCGCCTCCCATGCTTTTAAAAACTCTGGAAAAATAATTTGAATCGGAATATCCCGATGCTACGGCAACTTCTTTTATGCTCAGTTTCGGATTGCATAAAAGTTCGCAGGCGTGTTTGTATCGTATTTCATTTAAATAATCCACAAAATTTTTGCCCCAATATTGTTTGAAAACTTTGCTGAAATAAAAGCTGCTCAAATTAACGGAAGAAGCCGCATCGTCAAGCGTTATAACATTCATATACTGCTCGTTGATTGTTTTTCCTATTTCTTTCATTAAGCGCTGCAATCGCGGCGACATATTTTTGGCTTGGGTTTCAAACTGCGGTTCTCCGGAAACCGACGGTTCGTTGTCGCGTTTGCCCGTTCTGTCTGCCGCAAGATATTCATCGAGAAGTGCGAGCTTTCTTTTTTGTTCGGCTTCTTCTTGTTTTTGCTGATCCCGCCTTTTCAGAATGTTTGTCAATTTATTGATAATCTGAAGAACTTTTGTGTTTTCGACAGGTTTCAGCAAATACTCGCTGACGCCGAGAGAAATTGCTTCCCGCGCGTAATCAAAATAATTATACGCCGAAAGGAAAATAACAAGCTGATCTTCATTTTTGCTTTTTATTTCCCGCACAATATCAAGCCCTGATTTTCCGGGCATTTTGATATTGCAGAAAATAATGTCGGGCTTGTACAAGCAGTACATTTCAAGCGTTTCTGCACCGTTTACCGCTTCAAGCACAACTCCGATATCCGGACACGAATACTCAAGCATTTTCCGGATAGCTTGTCTTTCTAGGGATTCTTCATCCGCTATCAAAACTGAATACATAAACTCCTCCTATTCTTTCACGAAACGGAAAATCATAAAGCGGTTTTCCGTTTCTGTTTTGAATATAATTTTATCTGCGCGTATTCGGAACAATACCGATAATGCTGTGTCATTTTTTGAGTGGCGGTAAAAAAATTCAGGAAAGGGCGGTTTTTATTTGTGATGAATAAGCGTATTCAACAAATATCTGTATGCAAACTGATAAACTCCGATTTTTTCTGCCGAAAATTCGCAGAGCAAAGATTTGAATTGAAACTCCGATTTCCAAAACGATTCTGCTGCGGCGAAATATACTCACTCAATACGCGCGTTGCACTTTCATTCATTTGCGTTTTATCGAAAATTCTGCGGAACAGTTAAAATCAAAACAGATTAACCGATCTCGGAATTTTCTTAAATCGATTTTTTCGTTGATAAAATCAATTTTACCAACGAAAGACATCCCATGCAACCGAAAGCCGCACCGATTGTCGAAATTCCTCCTGTAATTCCCATATATTCAGCCGCTATGCCTACGATGCCCGGCATTAACACCGCGCCGACAGTTGCGCATGCAATGCATGTTCCTGTGGCAACTGTCGAAGAACCGCAGGCGGAACTCATGGTAGAAAGTGTTGTCGGAAACATTCCCGACATTCCCAGTCCGACGGCGAGCAGTCCTATGATGACAAGTACCAAACTGTCGGCTGTTATCATCAGTACGAAAGAACAAATCTGAACCAGCGCAAGAATCAGTATCAAGCAGGATTTGTCGACAGATACCGGCAGTGACGCGCAAATAAATCGTCCCGCAAGTATCATGATCCACAGCATTGATGCGGAACTTTGTGCCAGCGCAGGCGGCATAATGCCGCTGTCTTTGAAATACGTAACAAGCCAGCCGACAACGGCGGATTCGCAGCATAAGTAAAAAAATAAAATTGCCGTGTTCAGCCAAAATGCCGGTGATTTCGCAAAGGTATTTTTGCTCCTTTCCGGTCTTTTTTCCGGTGCCGAAGAAAGATTCGAACGCGCTAAAAATAAAATGGCGGCAATTTCTGCGGCGACAAGTATTGCCGCAGAAACCCGCCAGCCTGCCGGCTGCGGCAGCAAATGCGTCGCGGCAACCGTGACGAACGGCGACAAAAATGCTCCTGCCGCGAACGACGCATGAAGAATATTAAGTCCGGCTGTTTTATTTTCGGCAACTTCCGCAACAACAACATTCGCAATATTGCTCATGGTTCCTTTTCCTGCGCCCGCGGCGGCAAAAGAAACGAGCAGGACGGCGGGATTTCCCGTTATAATTATCAGCAGAAATCCAATCACGATGCCTGCGCTCAAAAAAGCGGCTGATTTTTTTCTGCCTGCTGTATACGGCAAAAATCCCGAAATAAAAACCGCGAATAAATTCCCAAGCTGATGCGCGGAAAGAACGGCTCCGCTTAAAACATAATTCATGCTGTATTCGGTTTTCATAAAAGGCAGAATCGCACTTATCAGCGTGCACATAAAGCCGCTTACGAAAAAACTAAAATAAACAGTGCGCAAAAGACCGGCATTTTCCGGGGATACCCGCAATTTACGCAGCATTTTATTCATAAAATTTACCTGTCCTTTACAAAATAATATTCTAGCACAGCTATTTTTACTGTAAAAGGAAACTTTTTCCTATATGTTTATGTTTTTTTTGTTTTTTATCGGTTTTTATTTGCAAAGCGCATAATATAAACGCCTTTTTTCAGAAATCATCATTTTTTACAGATTATTGAACCATGCGGAAAATAATTCCGGCCAAAGCCGGCATTCGCTTTGAACGCCGCGTCCGTCATCCATCATTGTTTCTTCTGTTGCAAGCGCCATGCCGTGGCAGCCCTGCCGGAATATATGAAGTTCAAGCGGAATACGGTGCTTTTTCAGTGCTTCGGCGAACAGCAGTGAATTTTCGACAGGCACCGATTCGTCTTTGTCGGAATGCCAGATAAAAACAGGCGGCATTTGCGCATTTACGTGATTTTCCAAAGAAACGCAGCCGCGCCGCTCTGCGGATATATCCGCAAAGCGTGCCGCACCGAGCACATTTTCGATTGATTTTTTGTGCGCGTGTTTTCCGGCAGTAATAACCGGATAACAAAGCAGCAATGCATTCGGGCGCAGCATTTCGGGAGAGTAGGGCAGATATTCGGAAACAAGCGGCGATGAGCGATATTCGCAAAAAGACGCGGCAAGATGTCCGCCGGCAGAAAAACCGCAGACGGCGATTTTTTCGGGATTTGTGTGCCACTCGGCTGCATGAGTTCGGACGCAGTATACTGCCTCGCACAAATCAAGCAGTGCGGCAGGAAAATCCATCGGTGCGAGACTGTAATGCAGTACGAATGCGTTGTATCCGAACGTATTCATTTTCAGCGCGACCGCTTCTCCTTCCCGCTGCGATAGGTGCTCGTATCCGCCGCCGGGGCAGATAATCACCGCGGGACGCAGTTTGTTTTTTTGTCCGCCGGTTGCATCCGGAAGATATGCTGTCAGTTCCGGCGTTTGTCCGTTATTGTTTATGCCTTTTTCTCTGTATCGGACGGGAAGAGGAATTGTCGTATGTATCATGAAATTTTACTCCGCTGCGTTAGAGTGATGTGCATAAAACGGCGCTGTTCGGAAACAATTCTTTGAAATACGGTGCCGCGGAAAGTTTTGTTCTTTCGCGGAACAAAGCGGCGGAAAATAAAAGGGATGTCAGGAATTTTCGTTCCTAAAACATCCCTTTGCAATGCCGCATTTGTTAATGCGTTGTTACTGCGCCGAATGATTATTCGGGCTGTTTTCCGATATAAGCCAAAATGCCGCCGTCAACGTATACGACATGACCGTTTACGAAATTGGAAGCATCGGAAGCAAGGAACACAGCCGGTCCCATTAAATCGTCGGGAGAGCCCCAGCGTGCCGCCGGCGTTTTCGCGACAATGAACGCGTCGAACGGGTGGCGGGAGCCGTCAGCCTGGCGTTCGCGCAAAGGCGCTGTCTGCGGTGTTTCGATATATCCCGGTCCGATGCCGTTGCACTGAATATTTGCGTGTCCGTATTCGGAACAAATATTGCGGGTAAGCATTTTCAGTCCGCCTTTTGCGGCAGCGTACGCGGAAACCGTTTCGCGGCCGAGCTCGCTCATCATCGAACAAATATTGATGATTTTTCCGTGTCCTTTTTTAATCATAGACGGAATAACCGCTTTTGATACGATAAAAGGAGCGTTCAAATCAACGTCGATAACTTTGCGGAAATCCGCCGCGGACATTTCGCACATCGGAATTCTTTTGATAATACCGGCGTTGTTTACCAATATATCGATAACGCCGACATCTTTTTCGATTTGCGCGACAAGATTCTGCACGGCGCTTTCATCGGTAACATCGCACACATAGCCGTGGGCGGCAATGCCTTTTTCTTTGTAGGCGGCGATGCCTTTGTCAACCAATTCCTGATTGATATCGTTAAAAACAATTGTTGCGCCGTATTTGGCAAATCCGGATGCGATCGCAAAACCGATGCCGTAAGAAGCTCCCGTTACCAGCGCGATTTTTCCTTTCAAGCTGAAACTATTTTCGTCAAACATTCAATACCTCCGTGTTTCATCATGACTTTATGTCATTCGGTTTCTTGCAGGAAAGTATAACATATTCAGGTGATTTATTCACTATCTTTTGCTTTTTTTTCAAAAAACTTGCTGTTTTTGTATGCAAAAAAACTTGCAATTTTTGCCGTGTTGTTTCAAAATTGTGCTTTGTCGGAACAAAATTTATCATAAGGATTTGCAAATGACTGTTTTATGTTTTGTCATTCTTGTTGCGCTGGGAGCGCTTGCTTACGCGGCGTTCAATTATTTCGGCGTGAAAAAAATGGACGAGGGAACCGCCGATATGAAAGAAATCGCATCGGCAATCAGGGTCGGTGCGGACGCGTTTATCCGCTATGAATACAAAATCATTATAGGAATACTTTGCCTGCTTGCGGTAATTCTTGCGGTGGTTATGTCCTGGGAAACAGCCGTCTGCTTTGTCATCGGCGCGGTTATGAGCGGTTCCGCCGGCTGGATCGGCATGAAAATCGCGACTTACGCAAACGTGCGCGTGTCGAATAAAGCCAGAACTACCGGAAAACTGGGGGAAACATTGAAAGTTGCATTCCGCGGCGGTTCCGTTATGGGAATTTGCGTCGGCGGATTTGCGCTGCTCGGATTGTTCCTTGTGTATTTTATTTTCGGAAAACTGCTCGGAAATATGGACGTTTCTGCTTTGCGGCAGCATCATGTGAACTGGATAGGCGTTTCGTATATTCCGTTTACCATGTGCCTTTCGGGATATGCGCTCGGCTGCTCGATTATTGCCATGTTCAACCGTGTGGGCGGCGGCATTTATACAAAAGCTGCCGATATGGGCGCCGATCTTGTCGGAAAAACGGAAATCCATATACCGGAAGACGATCCGCGCAATCCTGCGACAATCGCGGATAATGTGGGCGACAATGTGGGAGATGTCGCAGGGCTCGGTTCGGATCTTTTGGAATCTTATGTGGGCGCAATTGCCGCGGCGATTATTCTTGTGGTGCATTTGTTTCTTAACAATGCGGATGTTCCCGCCGCGATGATTGAAAAACTGTTTTATTATCCGCTGCTTATTGCGGCGGGCGGGCTCATATCCTGCGTGCTGGGTGTTGCTTTTCTGCTGATAAAAAAAGCATCGGAAAATCCGCATAAAGAGCTTAATTTTGCTACCTGGTTTTCAGCGGGAATGACGGTTGCGGCGGCTTTCTGCATTACGCTGCTGCTGTTCAAAAACGAAAATGTCGCAGCGCTGGGATTTAACATCGGCTGGCTTTCTCCTTGGATTGCTTCTGCTGTCGGCGTTGCCGCGGGAATTATTATCGGAATGATTGCCGAATATTACACCAGCTATGATTACGCGCCTACGAAAGCCATAGCGGAAGCCTCCAAAGAAGGTGCTGCGCTTACTATCACTCAGGGACTCTCTGTCGGCATGAAATCGTGCATGGCGCCGGTCATTGTGCTGGGTGTTGCAATCGGCGTATCGTATTTTGTGTGCGGAATGTTCGGCGTTGCCATGGCGGCTGCGGGAATGCTTTCATTTGTTTCGATTACGGTTTCCGTTGACACATACGGACCTATTTCCGACAATGCCGGCGGTATTTCGGAAATGGCTCGGCTTGATAAAAATGTGCGCGTTATAACGGACAAACTTGATTCCGTCGGCAATACAACCGCCGCCATAGGAAAAGGCTTTGCGATTGGTTCTGCCGCGCTTGCCGCGCTGTCATTGATGGTATCATATCTGTATTCTTTTAAAGACGCATCGGAATCATTATTGCTGAATATTATTGAGCCGGTAACGCTTGCGGGCGCCCTTGTCGGCGCGGCGCTGCCGTATTTATTCAGCGGCATCTTGATAGAAGCTGTCGCGAAAGCAGCCCGCAAAATGGTGGACGAAGTTCGGCGGCAGTTCCGCGAAATTCCCGGCATTCTCGACGGCAATGCAAAGCCTGATTACAAGACGTGTATCGAAATATCTTCTCAGGGCGCGCTGAAAGAAATGCGTTTCCCCGCGATTCTTTCAATCCTGTTTCCGCTCGTTTGCGGCTTTTTGTTCGGTTCGTATTTTGTGGGCGGCGTACTGATCGGTGCGACGATTTCGGCTATTATGCTGGCGATTTTTACCGGAAATTCCGGCGGTGCATGGGACAACGGAAAAAAATACATTGAAACCGGCGCCGTTGAAGGACAGCAAAAAGGTTCGCCTGCGCATGACGCTGCTGTTGTCGGTGATACGGTCGGCGATCCGCTGAAAGACACCGTGGGACCTTCTCTTGATATTTTTATCAAAATCATGTCCACCGTTTCTCTTGTTGCGGTGCCGGTATTCAGCAAATTCAATTTGCTGGAAATATTGCAGAATTTATTCAAATAATATTTTGTCAAAGCTTTGCGGGCGGCGCTGCGTGCGCTGACCGCAGTCCGGCAGATGTGCATATCAAATCTGTTCGGCACGGGATTAAAAACGGAAAATTTTTGCGGATTTGCGTTCGGCAAAAGAATGCATCTGCCGCAGGAGAATTACAGTGTCTGGAATTTACGATGAAGCGCTCGCCAAACATGCGGAATGGAAAGGAAAACTCGAAACGGTGCTGAAGATGCCGCTTGAAAACAAGCATGATTTGTCGCTTGCGTATACGCCCGGCGTTGCGGAACCATGCCGTAAAATTGCGGAAAACAAGGACGCTGTGTATGCATATACGGGCAAAGGCAATACTGTCGCTGTCATAAGCGACGGGACGGCTGTCCTCGGACTCGGAGATATCGGGCCGTCCGCCGGATTGCCCGTTATGGAAGGCAAAGCCGCGCTTTTTAAAAAATTTGCGGGAATAAATGCTGTTCCGCTGTGTATCGATACAAAAGATCCGAAAGAAATAATTGCGTTTTGCAAAGCGGCTGCGCCGTCTTTCGGCGGAATAAATCTGGAAGACATTTCTGCGCCGCGCTGTGTTGATATAGAACGCACATTGATACGGGAACTTGATATTCCGGTTTTTCACGATGATCAGCATGGAACAGCGATTGTAGTAACCGCGGCGCTTATCAATACGCTGAAATTATTGAAGAAAAAAAAAGAATCTGTCACGGTAACTGTCAGCGGAACCGGTGCCGCGGGAAGTTCCGTTATCAGAATGCTGCATCGCTTCGGCATAAAGACAATTTACGGTTTCAATATAAACGGCATTGTCGTAAAAGATGATTATGAAAGTTATGATTTTCTTACAAGAGAATTGACGGAAATAACAAATCCGCAGAACAAACGTCTGTCGCTGGCGGAAGCGCTGCGGGAATCGGATGTGTTTATCGGCGTTTCCGCCCCGCGGATTTTAACGCGGGAAATGGTTTCTTCCATGAAAAAAGATGCGGCGGTTTTTGCCATGGCAAACCCCGAACCGGAAATTACATACGACGAAGCTGCTGCGGCGGGCGCGGCGGTTGTCGGCACCGGACGTTCCGATTATCCGAACCAAATAAATAATGTACTTGCGTTTCCCGGCTTGTTTCGGGGCGCGCTTGACTGCCGCGCAAAAAAAATAACGGAAGAAATGAAAATGGCGGCGGCAATCGGTCTTGCTTCTCTTGTGTCGGATGCGGAGCTTTCGGCGGAATATGTGATTCCGTCCGTGTTCGATCCGCGGGTGGCGCGAACCGTTGCGGACGCTGTAGTGCGGGAAGCGGCAAAAACTGCGTGTTATTGACAAATGGCTTTTGTTGACGCATGAAGAAAAAATTGTTAACATAAATCTATATTAAATGAAGAAATTATTCTTCAAAGGGAGTTGCTATTATGAAAAGGCTTGTTACTCTTTTTGCGTTGATTGCGGTTATCGGAACCGCAAATTTGTTCGCGTTTGGAATCGGCGTGCAGGCGGGATGGAATAAAAATATTCCCGGACAAGTTGCCGTTACGTTCAAACCGAATTCCATTCCGTTTGTTTTTGCTGTAAATGGATATTTCGGAGACAACTGGGCTGTCGGCGGTACCGCTGACTATTGGTTTTTGAACCGATCGATTACCGGCGGACGTACATGCTGGTTCCTCGGCGCAGGTGTCGGTGCGATTATCGGAGACAATGGTGATGATCCATTCTTTAATGTAGCCGCGCGTTTGCCGATTGGTTTGAACTGGTTTTTCCAGAAAGGCATAATCGAGCTGTATGTGCAGGGCGTTCCCCAGTTAGGTCTTGAATGCCTGCCGTCTTTCGGACTGCACGGATTTGACATCGATATTGCCGGCGGTATTCGTTTTTGGATAAAATAACATTTTTGAATATACTTTACCGCAAATAAAAAAACGGCGTCTTATCATCCGGACGCCGTTTTTTTATGAAATCGGTTATTTGCTTGTATGCGCGCAGAGCTTTAAATCAGTCAATTCCTGTTCGAAATTTTTTATTCCGTTTATCCAAAAATCTTTTTGTTCTATATCAAAACCCGCGCGACGGCATATTTCTTCGCACGGGAAACTTCCCGTGGCACACAAAATGCCGCGGTACGTTTCCACAAAAGTATCTTTTTCGTTCTCATAGCGCGCATATAATCCTGCGGCAAACAGCAATCCGAAAGCATACGGAAAGTTATAAAAATCAAGATCGGGGCTGTAATAATGTGTTTTTACCGCCCACATATACGGATGCCGTTCTTCGGATAATCCCGAACCGTATGTTTTTTCCTGTGCATTTGCCATCAGTCTGCAAAAATCTTCCGCGCAAAGTTCCGATTTTTCCCGTTCGGAAAAAACGCTTTGCTCAAAATAAAAGCGGCACAAAATATCGACAAGAACCTGACAGCTGTCGGAAAGATGCGTTTCCAGCAAATTCGCGCGTTCATATCCGTCTGTTTTTGCCAGCATGTCTTTCATTACGATTGTTTCTGCGAAAATGCTGGCGGTTTCCGCAAGCGTCATGGGATAGTGCGTCAGCGAATAATCCTCGCTTTTAATGCAATGGTAATGATACGCGTGGCCGAGTTCATGCGCCAATGTGGTAACATCGGAAAAAGTGCCGGAAAAATTCGATAAAATGCGGGAAACCTTTTGCTGCGGAAAGTCTATGCAAAACGCGCCGCCGACTTTGCCTTTTCGAACTTCGGCGTCTATCCAGTTTTGCTCGAACGCTGTTTTCGCAAAATTTCCCATATCTTGTGCAAAACCTGTGAATTTCTCGATGATATATTCGCGTGCCTGTGGAAAAGTCCAAGTTCTTTCGCTTGATTTTTCCGATTTCGGTGCCGGCAGCGGCGCAAACAAATCATAAAACGAGCACGCCGGCAGATTTATAATTTCTGCTTTTGTATGGAGATACGCTCTCCAAAACGGAAGGGAATCTTCGATTGCGCCGATAAGGGCATTCAATGTTTTTGCGGATATTCTGTGCAAAAAACACGCTTTTTCCAGTGCAGATGTCCAGCTGCGGCGTTTATTCAAACTGAGTGTTGCGCCTTTTATATTATTCAGGCACGCGGCGAGCGGGATTTCTGCTTTTTTCAGCAAAGAAATTTCTTTTTTATATGATTCGCGGCGCACATTCCTGTCTGCGTTATAGGCGTCGTTGCGGAGTTCGTTAAAAGTTTTGCCGCTTTCGGAGTCTTTCAAATTGGAGATGATTTGCTCATGAAGGCGGCTCCAGGCATTCGCGCCGAAACGCTGCATGTCCGCGGCAAGATTTTCCTGCTCTGCCGGCATAAAGTGTTTGTATGCGGCAGATTCTTCGCTGAATAAAAACCGATAGTTCCCGAATTGTGGAAAACTTGTGAAAAACTCCGGTAAAAATTGTGCATGCGCGGCAAGCATTCCCGAAAACAAAATATCGTTTTCATGAATGCGCAGAGCTTTTTCGTCGATAAGTGCCATATTATTGAGCGCGGCGGCATCTGTTGTATTGACGGAATACATTGAATATGCAAACGCGTTCAAGGATTCAAACAATGCGCCGCATTCATTGCGTGCTTTGATGCAGCGTACCAGTTGATTTGCGAAAGTATCTGCATTTGTTTCCTTAAGCGATGCGGCAGTTTCCAAAAGTTCCTGCTGCTTATCAAGCAGTTCGTCAAGTGTCTGCAGAGCTTCTTTGTAATCGGTGCCGTCAAAACCGCTGTATATCGCAGAGAGATTCCAGCGCGGTACGGTGCATGTTTGTTTCATGTGAATAAATTCCCAATAACCTTGTCTTTGCCCGCAGTCAGCCTACTTCTCCGTTTTTTACGGATTCTGTTGTTATTTCTTTTCCGTCCGCAACAAGCGCTGTTTTGCCGATGACAACACGATTGTCGGCAACCGTAATCGGCACCGAAAAGAAAATGTCCGCATCTATTTTTTCGGCTTTCAAAGATGCCGGATTTGTTCCCTGCAGAACAACCGGCGTCCCCGGTGCTGCCCAGGGACAATTCAGTACTTCCACTGTTTCATTGCCGTCAGCGTCTTTGCATTCTGCAGCGAGCAGCATGCCGCGGCTTTCAATGCCGCGCATTTTTCGGGCTTTTAAGTTGTCGGCAATAATAACGGTTTTTCCGAGAAGACTTTCCGCGCTCATGTAGGGAACAAGCCCCGAAACAATAATCCGCTCGCTGCCGCTGCCGTCATCCAATGTTTCCACATACAATTTATCTGCCTGCGGATGCCGTTCCACTTTGATGATTTTTGCGGCTTTCAGCGCAATTTTTGCATTGAATATTTCTTCCGGGGATGCATCATTCCCGTTTTTGCCGTTTTTTTGCACGGTTTTCGGTTTTTCGGGCTGATTGTTTTTTTCTGTCAATAATTCTTCCAAATCGATTTCGCCGGCAACGCAGGGAACGGTGATTTGCCAGTTTTCCAGCACCGTCGGATGTATTTCGCCGAAAATGCCGATATTTTTTCCGTTATGAACAATGGAAGCCTGCCGCCCCGGTATGAAACGGGGATCGAAACTTTCCGCAACGATATATTCGTGATTCAAAAAATGCAGCAGCGTCGCCATTTCGCTTGCGGCGGTGTTGAAATTCGCATCGCCGGCTGCGGTCATAAATCCAAGATATTGGCGCGTCCGTGTTCCCGTATTTTCTTCTTTGCACAGCTGCGCAACTTTTCCGATTTCGAAAATTTTATGCGGATACACGGCGTTCGCGGAAACAGCTTCTGCACCAAGCAAAGACGCAATGACAGACGGCCGGACAAATTGATAATTTTCGCTCATCGGATTGGCAATTTCTATAACATTGTCTGCGCTGACGTTCATTCGTTCTATAAAATCGCGCCGCGAACCGAGATAATTGAAAATCATTTCCTGATATCCCATGCCGACCATCAGCGTTTTTGCCTGCCGGCTGAAAAGCGTGAGCGGGCTCAGGCGGCCGATAGTAAAATCGTGCGGTTTTTCTGGGCTGAAAGCCGAAAGCGTCATGCCCATCATTACATCTTCGATAACGTCAACTTCGTGCAGAAAATCGTTGCGGTAGGGCGGCGGCGTCAGCGTGATAATTTCTTCCCCGTCGTTTCCGGAAATTTCCGCGGAATTTCCCATCCGCTCCAGCGCTTCCGCGATTTGCTGTGCGGAAAAATCCGAGCCGAGCAGTTTATTGACTGCCGCTGCGGAAGTTTTTGTTGTTTCCTGAAAATAATACGGCGCGATAATATCCTGTCCGAAGCCGGTATCATACGGATGCCGCACCAGACACGGAAGGATTTCGTATCCCGCGTCGGCGAAATCGCAGGCGACGATATTTGCCGTGAGCAGTAAACTTGCCATATCGCTGCCGGTCACTTCCACAAGCAAATCGGAATCGCCGACTTGCACGGCGCCGAGCGTCGCGCTGTTGATAATCGGCGCCATGGACAGCGTTTCGCCTTTTGCGTCGCTTAATAACGGGAATTTTTTGCAGCCCTCGAGAATCCAGCCGTATTCTTTTCCTTTCGGGTGTTCGGATAAAATTTGCCGGCACGTCATGCGTTCCGAGCATTGCAGCGGCACAAAAGAAGTTTCATCCGGATTGACGGCATGATAATTCACCGGCCACTGAATATTCGCATCACGGTACACGCCCATCGAAATGGAACGCCGTTTGCGCCCGAAATTCCAGCATAATTTTTCCTGCGTTTGAATGATGTCAAGCAGCATCGGTTCGTCAATCGGTTTGCCGGAAATAACAAACGCTGCCATAAACGGGCGGATGTTTTTCAGTTCCGGATCAACGGAAACAATTCTGTTCCCGCAGTCTTTTAAAGCGCCGCGGCGTGAAAGAAATTTTTCGTAATCGGCATGTTTGCCGCCGTCATGAAGCCGAATCTGCCGTGCCACGCCCGCAGTTGACCACAAATCAGGTCTGTTTGTATCGTTCAGTTCTATCTTAATAACGCGCTGATTTTCCGGAAGTTCCGTGTCGGGTTTTTCGTCAAGTTCGGCTTTTGCACAGGTTAATTTCTGTTCCAGCGCATCGTAATTATATTTTTTCCCCGTAAGATTAAAAAAAAGTTTTTCGTTGACTTCAATTTTCGGCATTATTTTCCCCTGTAGTTCAATAAACAAAATGCTTATTCGGCTGCTGTTCGCCGCTATTATACCGAAGCGGAACGCAAAAGTCCACAAGGGGCATGAGTGCGGCTGCCCGTGCTTTTTGCGCCGAACATGCATCGGCTGTGCGCGAATTTTATGGCGAACAAAGATTTTTCGATTTACCAATCACTGTCGACAAAAAAATGCGCGCTTTTTTCTCCGAGAGCGGCGGCTGCCCAGGGAAGAATTTCCGAAAGTTCCTGTTTCAGTGTCTGAACCGGACGCAGAACAATAACGCCGGAACCGTACAGATTCTTTACGCGCCCGTTTTCTTTTATCGATGCCGGCTGCCTTATGCAAAGTTCTGCGTATAATCTGTTTTCGCAGCAAGCGGATAAGCGGCGTTTCAGGAGCTCTGTTTCTTTTCGGCGGCGGGCAACAAGCGGAAACCAAATAATAAATGTTCCTGCGTTCCAGCGCCGCACTGCGGATGATACGGAAGCAATAACGGCGTCATATTCTTCGGCATCTTCGTATCCGGGATCGATAAGTGCAAAACCGCGGCGCGGCAGTGGAGAACGCGGCGGCAAAAGCGAATCGAGAACTTCAAATCCGCTTCTGTAATGAACATGCAGCCGCTTGTCTGTTTTGGCATAGCTTTTGAGTGCGCGTATTTCTGCGGGATGCAATTCCGAAAGAAGTGCTTCATCCTGCTCCCGCATACATGAGCGCACAATTTCCGGAGAACCGGGGTATTGTTTTTGATTTTCTATGTGCTGCCGGCATACGGCAAGGTACGGCGCGGCAGCTTTCGGTACGGCAGCGGGATTCTGCGCGGCATAATTTAAAAGCCGCAAAATCCCGTCGTTCATTTCTCCGGTTTGCTGCGTGCGTTCATCGTTTATGGAATATTTTCCGGCGCCGGCATGAGTATCGACATATAAAACGGGGGAATCTTTGCGGACAAAATAGCGTGCCGTATTCAAAACAACGATATGTTTGAGAATGTCTGCGTGATTTCCTGCGTGAAATTCATGCTGATATGAAAGCATCTGAAAACTATACCGAAAAATCGCGCGTTGTTCCATTGCGGGCAGTGTGGTATACTGCCGGAATGAAGAAACAAAAGAAACACGCAGTAAAGTTTTCGTTTATTTTTTTGATGACTTTTCTGATTGCAATTGTTATAGCTTGTTTCGCTATGCATAATACGGTCATAGAAGCGCTTGTGGAAACGGATTTTTTTAATCAGATATTGGGTTCCGAACCGAAATATATAACTCGGCAGGCGGAAAAACTGGGACTGCGCAGCCGAACGCAGGAATCCGATAATGCTGCCGTTTCGCCTGCGGAAACTGAAACTGCGTCCGCTTCTGCCGCAGCCGCGCCGCTGACTGAAACAGGCGGCACTGCCCCTGCTCCTTCAAATTCAGCCGTGTCTGCCGCTCCTGCGCCGGCAAGCGGGCAAACGGATTTTTCGAATTCCGTGATGCAAAACGAAACGCCGACGCAGCAAGTGCCCGATGCCGATGCAAAGCCTGTTTTTTCACAGGAAACGGAGCAGGAACGGCTCGAAAAGCAGGCGGAATTGCAAAAATCGCTGAGTGTTGCAAAAAAACTGCCGGAGCAGGAAGTGCAAAACGTAAGGCAGACGACGGTTTTTTTGTATTTTGTTGCAATCGACGCCGACGGTACCGTTATCAGAAAGGAAATAGAAAAACAGCTGCCGTATACAAAAACACCGCTTACCGCGGCGATAAATACCTTATTGCATGGTCCTGAATTTTCGGAAACGGAACGAGGCTATATGTCGCTGATTCCGCAAAATGTCAAGCTTCTTTCTGCGGTTATAGAAAATCGGGTTGCGGTGCTTAATTTCAGCGAAGATTTTCTTTACAACAAATTCGGGGTTGAAGGATATCTTGGGCAGCTGATGCAAATTGTCTACACGGCAACCGCTTTCACGACAATTGACAGCGTATTATTTTTGATAAACGGAGAAAAACAGGAATATTTAGGCGGTGAGGGCGTATGGATTGGAACGCCGCTTGCCCGCTCGTCTTTCAAATAAACGGATTCGCGTAAAAAAATGCATCCGCGTGTTTAGTACCGCTGCTGTATTTATGATTTCGCCGCGCGGTTTGAGTGATGCCTTATTCTGTAAGCCGAGAAACAATATCGTCAAAATATGATTTATTTGCCGCATAAAACGGATTGTACACGGTAATTCCTGCGATGCGGTATGTTCCATCCGGCATCAGAGAAAGAATTTTTATATCCTGTGTCCAGGTTTGTGACGCGGCGATGTACTGCATATTGTTTACTATTACGGAATTGTTTTTTCGCACTATTTTTGCGCGCGGCAGATAGCTGTAATTCCCGTTATCGGTTGTAAAAAAATTGCGCACGCCGAAATCAAACGGCGTGTACGGCGCGCCGGAAAAGGATGCCGCGTCTATTTTCTGAACACCGATATAGCACAGCGCGTCTCCTCCCATAAGCCAAACCGTATCGCCGACGCTTTTCCATTTTTTGTCGAGTTTTTTTTCGGCGGAACGCGAGAGCTGTTTGCCGCTTTTTGCGTTTTCCTGCGGCACTTTCGAAAATCCCGCGAATGACGAAAAACTTTTATCATTAGAATCCTGCAGTGCGTTTATGCAGACGGCTTCGCACAGTACTTTTCCGGTGTTGTCCTGAATTTTTGCGATATTGAATATCGGTACATGAAATTCATAGGTAATAACGATTTCCCCGCCGAACTGCACATAAATTTCGGTATGACGGATGCTTTTTGAAAAATCCGAACCGTTCATTTTTTTTCGGCGGGCGGCGAATTCATACAGCATGTCATGCAGATAATTCACGGCTGTTACATCATCGGCGGAAATATTATTGATGATTTTTTCTCCCGAAAAAAACGGGTAGTCCTTTGACGTATCAAGCGTAAAAAGAATTTGGATATCCGTAAGCCCTTCTTTGGCAGCCGGCGCATAATATCTTGCGGCGTAGGTTCCTTCATCATATTGCAGAAAACCGATATATGTTTCCGCGACAAACGTATAGTCGCGGTAATACACGTACTGTCCGGATTCCGTCGGCAGGAAATCCTGCACGCCGGGCATTGCCCAGGCGGCTGCGCAATGCAGAACGCATATAAGAACAAAAAAAGTCATTTTTAAGCCCTGATTATTTTCTGCGTAGCTGCGGTGTGTCATGCCGTCTCCTTTTGCGTCTGAAAGAATTTCAATTCCGCCCGTGTATATTCAATGCGCGGAATGCTTGATTTTTGCCGTTTCGCTATGCCCGCAGCGCAGACAATTTTTCGCCGATTATGTTTGCTGCGCGCTGCGCCGCATCCGCTGCCGGAACAAGTTCCAATTCGTCCGAAGAACGCAGTTTCAGCTCTACGTTCGGCAGATGCTTGTCGCTGACGACAATGCGCATCGGATAGCCGATGAGATCCGCGTCTTTGAATTTTACGCCGGGACGTTCCGCTCTGTCATCGAGGATTGTTTCAATGCCGGCTTTCAGCAATGCCTGATAAATTTCGTCCGCGGCGGTTTTCATTGCTCCCTCATATTTTACCGGAATAACTGCCGCCTGATACGGAGTTACTGTCGCCGGCCAAATAATCCCGTTGCCGTCATGATGTTCTTCTATAATAGAAGCAAGCACACGGTCAACGCCGATGCCGTAACATCCCATCAGCGGCGTCTGCTGTTTGCCGTTTTCGTCGAGGAAAGATACGTTCATCGATTTTGTGTATTTATATCCGAGCTTAAAGATGTGGCCGAGTTCGTTGCCTTTTTTGCTGTAATATTCCGCTCCGCAGTTGCAGCATTTATCTCCCGCAACAACGGTTCTGATGTCGCCTGTTATAAACGGAACAAAATCCCGAACCGGTTCAACGTGTATAAAATCAATATCCGCTTGTCCGCCGCCGGTAACTGCGTCATGCATCTGTGCCGAATACGAACCGCTGCTGTCTGCGGTCATTACACTGTCATCCGCAATCAGCGGCAGTTTCGTAAGATTTACGGGACCGACAAATCCGTGCGGGGCGCCGGAAAAACGGATTACATCGTCTTCCCCTGCAAGTTCTGTTTCGCTTGCTTTCAGCACAGCCGCAAGCTTGGCTTCGTTTACGTCAAGGTCGCCGCGAATGGCAACCGCAAAAAATGCTTCCGGATAATAGGGAGTTCCGTCGTGTTCGAAAACGCGCGCAAAAGAACTGCTTCCGGGTGCGCCGGTTAAATCGAGGGCGCAGTTTCGTACTTTGTATATAAGCACTTTTATGAAGCGTTTCGCCGGCATTTTGAAAAATGTTTCCATTTGCGAAATAGATTCAACGCCGGGGCAGGGAACTTTTTCAATGGGCAGTTCCGTCTGTTTTGCCGCAAATTGTTCCGCATCGGGCGCGCATACGGCTTTTTCCGTATTTGCCGCATATCCGCATTTCGGGCATAAAATCAGCGTATCGTCGCCGATTTCGCTTTCGACCATAAATTCTTCGCTGCCGCTGCCGCCCATTGCGCCGGAATTTGCCCGAACCGGAATAACGGACAGCCCCAGCCGCTTGAAAATACGCCGATACGCCTGTGCGAATTTTTGGTATGTTTCATCAAGGCTTTCCTGCGTCGCATGGAACGAATAGGCGTCTTTCATGGTAAATTCACGTCCGCGCATGACTCCGTAGCGCGGTCGGATTTCGTCGCGGAATTTGGTATTTATTTGATACAAAATAAGCGGCAGCTGTTTATATGAAGAAAGTTCTCCGCGCACAATATCGGTGAAAACTTCTTCCGCTGTCGGAGAAACAACGAGATCCTGATTCAGTCTGTTTTTTGCACGCAGCATGCCGCTGCCCATTGTTTCCCAGCGGCCGGATTCCTGCCATAATTCTCCCGGAACTACGACCGAAGGCTTGCATTCCATGGCGCCGATTGCGTCCATTTCTTCGCGGATAATCTGTTCTACTTTGCGGAAAACCCGAAGTCCGAGCGGCAAATAAGAAAAAAGTCCGTTGCCGAGTTTGCGCATCAGTCCCGCGCGGAGCATGAGCTGATGACTGGCAATTACCGCTTCCGCAGGTACTTCGCGAAGCGTCGCGATCATAGTTTCCGATGTTTTCATGATTTTTATTGTATCGGAAAGCGATATTCTTTTTCAAGAAGTGCCGCAATTGCAGTTATCGGTAACGGCGCCAGCATTGCCTGCGGTTCGGGCGCTGATTGAGGCGCCGTCGGCTCGAACTCGCATGTACTCGTGCCCCATTGCGGGCGAGTTTTCGCAAGAAAACTCGTTAAGCAAACCGCAGGTTTGCGGCTCATTGCGGCCGAAGTGAACGAAGCGGACGGAACGGAGAAATCTGTTCAAAGAAAGACCTCTCCATGCCGGGAGAAACGCATTCACGTGACAGAGGAAACGTCTTCCCGTGGCAGGAGAAGAGCATTCGCGTGGCAGGGGAAACGTCTTCCCGTGGCAGGAGAAGAGCATTCGCGTGGCACGGGAAATGCTTCACGCGGCAGAAGAAGCGCCGATCGCCGAAAAAACTGCGCTGCGCTTCGGTGTTTTATGCGCCGGCGGCAAATCCGCATCTGCGGACAATTGCGGATATTTGCAAATGTTCTTTTAAAAACAGAAAAAGCATACAGAAAATATAATTGTCGTCGTCTGTTTTCATATAATTTTAATATGGAGGTGCTTTATGCGCATTCATATTAAAGCAGGCTGTGCTGCCGTTGTTTTGATGCTTGCTGCATCCTGTGATTTTTCGGCACCCGAAACAGTCCAAGTATCAGCCGCGCCGACTTTTTCCGCATCTGCGGGAAATACCGATGTAAAAATTTCCTCATACATGACCTTGGCAGATATAAAGAAAAAACTGCGTTCTTCCGCGGAAACCGCTGAAATTTACAATTATATACCGGATAAAAAAAACAATGTTATGCAGTATGTTCTGCGGTATCCGCTGATAAATAAGCGTCCTGTTCCGCTTAATATTGCCGGCGTTATGGAAAACCTGAACGTTGTTGCCGATGTCGACAGGAATCTGCCCGATCAGACATTTTCCGTGCCTGATTTATCGATAAACAATCGGGAAATCGGTTCTGTGCCGCTGGATTTGCTGTCTTCTTTTCCGGGGCTTGGTTTGGGCGGCACTGTTGTATCCGGTGTTACACAAGTAATCGATAAAGAGGTGCATGCGGATATTCCGCTTCCGTCCGGCGCCGGATTTATTTCCGCGGATATAGCGGATAACGGCAGCAGAAAATCGGTGCTGAAAATTACCGTCAATGCGCCGTGCTTTTCGCAATGGCAGTCCGTGGAAAAACAAGTTCGTATTTCCGTCAGGCAGCCCGGCGGAATGAATATCGATAAGACATTTGCGGCATCTGCGCTTGGTCCGATTGTCATCGAAGAAAATCTCCGCGGGCAGAAAATGACCTCTGCGCCGTTGTCTGTGGAAACCCACATTACGCTGCGATTTAACAATTCGACAATCATCATTTCTCCGTCGCCGGAAAATATTTCCGTGCAGGCAGATTTACGCATCGAAAAATTGGAAAATGTTATGCTGCAAACCGATTCTTCGCTTGCGGCTTCTCTTTCGCCGCCGCCGCTGCGGATTGCTGTTCCGCCGGAAATGAAAGAATGGATAGAAAGCATCACGTTTGAAGAACTCGGCTTTGAAATCGAAATTGACAACGGACTGCCGAGCGGCAGCGATCTGTATGTTACGCTGACTGCGCCCGAATTCGGCATAACTTCCGATAACAGAAAAATATTCGGAAGCGGAACAAAAACCGTGCAGCGGTATATGGCTCCGAAAAACTATCGGATGGTGCCGGACGCTATCGATGATTTTTCTGTTGAAACAAACATTGAAATACAAGGCTTGACAGACAACGGTTTGCTGACGCTTTCCGGCATTATTCCCGGGAAGCCGGTTGCATTCAAATGCGATGTAAAAGGCATTTTTAATTTTTCGGAGGTCAAAGTAAAAACAAACCAGAGATTTTCCGGGTCATTTCCGTCGGCATCGCAGTCATCTATTGATTTCAGCATCATCAAAGATTTATTCGGCGAAAAAGTCGAACTGGAAACAATCCCGCTGTATCTGTTTGTTTCTTCGCCGGTACTGCAGGAGCTTTCCGCATTCAAAACTTCAGGCGGAAGCAGCATTTCCGGATTGGTGCGTGTTTCATACAGTGAATCCGGTGTTCAAAAAACAGATTATCTTGTTTCCGATACGGGATATTCTCCCGCATCTCCTGATGATGCCGCTGCGCCGGCACAGGTTTATTTGGTTCCGCCGCCGGACTTTGAGCATTTGACAGAAGATTTGTCCGTATATGCGGAAGAATATTTTGCCGGAAATCTTGACGACATGCGGAACAGTCTTTCATCGGATTCCGAAAATGCAAAAACTGCCGTAGATTTAGCGCGCGTTCTGAATAAATCGCCGGATAATATTAGGTTTGATTATGATTTCAGCGTCAATTCGGTGCAGCTGAGCGCCGCGGATATTGACGCGCTTAAAAAAATCGGCGGCGATGACTTAACTATTTCCGCGATTCTGGCAATTGCACTGCCTTTGAAACTGTCCGTGAAACAAACGGACGGATTAGCCGAAACCGAAATATACCAAATGGCGGACATTTTCTCTTCGGATTTGCTGGAGCGCCGTTCCGCAACGGACATTACGGAAAATATGCAAACCGTTCTTGACGGTCTGAAATGTTTGCAGCTTGAAATCGCTTACGATAATGCGCTGCTGTCTTCCGATAAATTTTTCGCAGCAAAATTATACGCGCTGGACAAGGGCAGCGGTTTTCAAAAAACTGCCGAATTGCGTGAAAAAAACGGCACAATTTTTATGGAACTTTCTGCTTCCGAAGTGAAACAAATTTTAAATACGTATCCGTTTAAACCGGAATTGTCTTTGCGGGTTCCGCCCGGCAGTTATTTCATAGACCGCGCCGCATGTTTTAACGTAAACGTGAAAGTAAATATATCCGCCGATATAAATCGGCAGTTCACACTGAAATAATCAAAAAAAGAGAGCATGAATTATGAAGAAAAACAAATTGTGCATTTTGCTGCTTTTAAAAATCTTTTGTTCGCTTGCTGCGGAAATACAGCCTGCGGAACGCATTTTTGAAATAGGCGCGGATGTCTGTGCGTCTGCGCTGAATAATTATTTTTCATTCAATGATATTTTCAAAAAAACAATTACTGTGGATTTCGGCAATATGGCAGATTCGCTTGCCGAAAGCGGAAAATTTGCGCTTGGAGCAAATGCGTCGTCGCGGATTTTTATGCGGCTGAATTTGCCGCGTTTCCGCTTTTACGTAGGCGCAGGATTTGCGGCGTCGTCTTCGCTGGCGGTTCCGCAGAGTCTTGTGAAAGCTGTCGGACAGGGAATCTCTTCGAACCAGAATATTCACGGCGCATTGGGAAGCGGGGCGGATTTGTTTTTTTATGCGGAAACCGCGGTGAGCGTAAAAAAAGGTCTGTTCCTTTTTACGGTTTCTCCGGCGGTGTTCGCTCCCGTTGTTCATATCGAACACCCCGCTGCTTCGTTCAAATATATAAACCGCGCGGACGGACGCCTTTCTGCGGAAGCGGAAGTTTCCGCAGCGGTGTATTCTCGGACCGACGTACTGCATCTCGGTTTCGATTCGCTGCGTATTCAGGAAATTCTTTCCGGATTCGGCGCCGATTTTTCGCTGTCTGCGGAAATGGCGGTGCTGCCGTGTTTTGATGCCGGTATTTCGCTTGAAAATATTCCTGCCTTTCCGGCAAAAATGAAATACAAAACGTCATATACGAAAAAATTCACCGCCGACGTAAACGGAAATTTTCTTTCCGGCATTATTGACGGGGAAAAAATTTCCGATATGTTTGTGTTCAAAGAAAAAGGCAATTCCGATTCTGCCGTAACAATCGAAGAAAAAAATGTTATTTTTCGTCAGCTGAAATTCAGACTTTCCGGTGCATTCCGTCCGTTTGAAAACAGGCGCTTGTTTACGGTTATTCCTTCCGTTGTTTTTAAATTGAACAGATGCGGCGCGCTGACGATAGGCGCTTTTCAATCCGGCGTTTTTGATTTTTCCGTAAAAGCGCTTTTCCGTCCCGTATATTTTTTTACGGCAATGTCTTCTGTCGGATATACGGACAAAATATGGCAAATTCAAGCCGGTACTGCATTTGATTTTCGGGTGTTTGAATTGGACCTCGCTGCCGCATTGTGCAGCCAGGACTTGAAGCGCTGTTTTGAATTATGCGGCGCGCAGGCGGCAGTCGGTATTCGCTTCGGATACTGATTCGTGCGTAAACCGCATTTTTATTCCTCCTTTTTCCTCTCCTGATTTTTCTCTTCCGCGCATTGCACTGATGCGTTTACGCCGCAAAACATGCGGCAATTTTTTATCGTTTTTACCGGAAAAAGATATTTATTGACAAAATCGGAAAACGATTTATACTTATCTCGATAAAGCAGCATTGTTTTTTGCTTTATCATATATTTTTTTTGCGTGCGGAAATTGTACGCACAGTCAATGTTGATGAAGCCGCTGTAAAGCGGGTTTTTGGAAATTCCATGAAAATTACAAAGATTATTGCCGCGGCAGCAATTTGTCTGCTGTTTGTGTTTGCGGCGTGCGATTTTTCCGCGCCGGAAAAACTGCGGATAAAAGCTTCCCCGCAGATTGATGTGGGAAGCACGGATTTTTCGCTTGCATCATATCTTTCGATAGAAAAAATGCGGGAACTTATGGGCGGCGCGAATATCGGCGGCGAAAATGAAAATGACTCGGAAATACAAATTTTCGATTATCGTCCGTCGGCAGACGACAGCCTCATGCAGTATGCCGTCCGCTATCCGGTTTTCAAAGAAGTAATTCCGCTCGATTTTATGTCGGCTTTTGATTTTGACGAAAAACTCGGAGAATCCGTCAATATGGAATTCGAAGTTCCTTCCGCGGACGAATATATAAACAAGCTGGAAAAATCCGCGGAATTTTATGTTCCCGAATCGAAATCCGAAAAAACATACAATCTTGAGAAAATTTCCGAATTGCTGCCGTCCGGTTATGAATGCACATCGACAATTTCAATCGGAGATGTCGGCATGACGTTTTCGGAAGGTTCCGTGCTTTGCATCCAAATCGACAAAGTCGTGCCGGAATCGCTTTCCGCAAGCTATACGCTGACGCTGAATTCCATCCGCCTGTCTTGTGCGGGGCAAAATGTTGCGGAATTAAACGGTTCGTATGATTTAACCCGTTCCGCAGGAAATCGGCTGAATCTTGATGTCGGCGGCAGGAAACTGCAAGGCGATGTTGCTATCGATATTTCCGTTACGACGTCCGGCGGAAAAGAATTGAATGCGGAAAATTCTCGGATAAATCTTGCGAAAATGACCATGAACGTTTCCGCGGAAAACGCGAAAATTGCTTATCTGCATGACGTAAAAGTAGCGATGGACGAGGATTTCAAAGAAAAGCTTTCAAACGATTTAAGCATGGATATGCCGGAAAGCATGACGCAATGGATTGAGCGCGCGGAAGGAACTGCCTGCGTTGCAATCGATTTGGAAAACAAGTTGCCGGACGGCATGGACATTGATATTACGCTTACGTCCGGTTTGCTTGCTATACAAGATACGAAATCATTTCCCGCCGGCGAAAAAACCGAGGAAAAATATGAAAGCACTCACACTGTAACAATCAATCCGCAAAACGGCGGGCAGTTTGATTTAAAGCTTGACATGAAGCTTACGGGATATGATGAAAGCGCCAACGAAATGACCTTTGAAAAAATCGAGCCGGGCACAAAGATTACGCTTGACGGAACCGTAAGCTGCACATTCGATTTTGACGAACTGAAATTGATCGCAAATCAATCATATTCGGGAAGTTATCCGTCCGAAGGCGAACAGGGACTCGATTTGAGTGCGCTCGGCGATTTCCTGCCGGAAGGACTTACGCTTGCCTCTGTGCCCGTATATGTGTATATGTCCTCTCCCGTCCTCGAACAATTTGACTCGATAAAAGACTCTGTTACCGGATTTGTGAAAGCTTCATATACAAGCGAAAGCGAGGGTGCAAAAACTTGTTTCTTAATCGGCACAGAAGATGGAAGCGGCGAAATTCAATTCGAAACGCCGCCGCAATTTTCCGCCGAAACGGAAACACTGGAGGTTGATTTGGCGCGGATACCTTGCAGCGGTCGTACCGAGTTTGCCGAAATCGTTAATTCCTCGCCCGCCGATCTTGCGTTTTCTTATGAATTTAATTTGGGAACAATCGATTTGCAGGAAGAAGATCTTGAACTGCTTGCAGATTCCGATCTTGACATGGAAATGTGTGTCGATCTTGTGATTGTTCTGCCGCTGGAGCTGAAAGCGGAAAGCGCCGATTCTTCCGGCGGTGTTCTGCTGAACATAAACGAATTTGCAGGCATCGAAGAAAATATTTCCGACCGCAGCGACTTATTCGGGCGCGGTTCGGCAGACGAAGAAACGGATGACATCCGCGATATTATTCACGGCTTAAAATCTCTCGGAATAAAACTCACTTGTCATGACATGATGTTTTCTTCGGGCGCTTCTTCCAAAGATGTGAAAATAATTCTTAAGCAGGATACTTTTGAAAAAGAATTATCCATGCCGAAAAGCGGAGAAAAATCCTCTGTATCGTTCAAAGTCGGAGAGGTGGACGAAATGCTTGATTTGTATCCGTTCTTTCCGGATGTGTCGCTGTTCATTCCCGACGGAACCTGGAAAGTTCCGCGTGATGCGAAAATCAATTTGGATATCGGCATTTCCGCTGATATCGATATGGAATATTCGTTGTGAGGTTTATTGCGGCTCGCGGTATTCGGTGCGGGTGCGAATTGCAGATTGCGGCGCACGCGTGATTTAATTTAATGCAGGTTTGAACGCAGATGTTTCCTGCGGCAGCGCGTTTTTAAGGAATGTTTATGAAGAAGTTTTTTTTGCTGACGGTGATGATTCATGCGGCTGTTTTGCTGTCGGCGGAAATTTCGCCGGCGCCGCGCCGTTATTTTGAAATAGGCACCGATATTTTCGGCGGTTTTTCAAACAATTATTTTTCTTTTTCGGATATTTTAACAGAAACAATCGAACTTGATTTTAACAAAATGTCCGAAACACTGAAATCAAACGGATTGATGATTGATTCGGTTTTTGATGCGGGCGTTTTTATGAATTTGAATTTGCCGGTTTTCCGCTTGAATGCCTTTGCGGGTGTTGCCGGAAATTTCCTGTTTACGGTGCCGCAGTCTTTGTTTGACATAATTGCAAACGGCATTGAGTTTGATGACGAAATTTCCGGTTCGGCAGATATTTCCGCAGATGTTTTTTTTCAGGCAGGACTTGGGTTTTCCGCAAAAGTCGGAAAAGTCCGCTTCAAAGTAACGCCGGCTTTGTTCGTTCCGCTTATTCACATATCGGATTCCGCCTGGACGTATTCGCTTAAATACGGACGCGATTCTGTTTTCGCGGAAACGGCGTTTTCGGCAGCGCTGTATTCGTCTGTCGATGAAAATATGGATATGGCGGAATTCTTTTCGAGTTACGGTATTGATGTCGCAGTTGGTGCGGAAATGCCGGTTTTCCCGTGGCTGGATGCGGGTGTTGCCGTTGAAAATATTCCTATTTCTTCCGCAAAACTGAATTATCGGCACACAGCCGAATCTTCGTATTCATGGAAAACAGATAAAAGCATTTTTGATACGATAACCGGCGATGATGATACAGATGCGGCAGAGGAAAGCGATAGTTCTTCGAGCGAAGTTAAATCTGTGGAAGAAGCGCTGTGCCGGCAGCTCAGGCTTGTGCTGACAGCGGCGTTCCGTCCGTTTAATAATCGGGATTTATTTGCGGTTACGGCTTCTGCGGCATTTAAATTCAACAGCGGTTCTGCGCTGACTATGAATTCAAGCAATGCCGCTATGCCGGATTTTCTTGTCAAAGTGGATTTCCGTCCGATAAAATTGTTCGCGCTTCAAGCTGCGACTTCATACAGGGATAAAATCTGGATGATGCAGGGCGGGCTTATGCTTAATTTCCGCGTGTTTGAAATGGATCTCGCACTGGCAACCAGAAGCGGTTCGCTGCGCGGCTGCTTTACCGGAACCGGCATACAGGCAGGCATCGGTATCAGGCTTGGATTTTAGCCGCGCGCTGCATTTTGTGCTTGCGGGTGCGCTTTCCGCCCTCTGCTGAATTGGGAAACGGCGTGCGGCGTATTTTTTATACCGCAGGTGCCGTAACTGCGCTTTCGCTATATGCCGAAATGTGTTTCCAGATGCAAAGCGATGCCGTCTTCGTCGTTCGATTTTTCCGTGATAAAACGGGCTAGCCGTTTGATTTCTTCGCGCCCGTTGCACATGGCTACGCTGCATCCGGCGTATTTTATCATTGATTCATCATTCATGCTGTCGCCGAATGCAATAATATCCGCGGAGTCTATATGCAGTATTTGTTCCGCAAGAAAGCGCAGCGCTTCGCCTTTTCCGGAATGCGGCGGCAATACTTCCATAAAGTACGGTTTGCTCACAAAAACGGTCGCGGCATCATTCAGTTCCGTCTTGAATTCCGCTTCGACTGCCGTGATAAATTCGGGATTTCCGGGAATAACCAATTTGTATACGCCGGAGGCAACAAGTTTTTCGTAGTCTTCCGGCACTATTATTTTCAGCTTGGACAAGTGAGAATCGCGCGCGGAAAATTCCGTTTCGCGGGAAACATAGATGCATGAATCTCCGTATATGTGGCACGAAAGTCCTGCCGCTTCGCACATGCGCCAGGCTTTTATTGCGGTATCCGGCGGCACCGTGCGTTCGTAGATTCTTTTCCCGCTGTCGGAAGTGATAATTTCCGCTCCGTTGCTGCAGACGAGGTAGCTTTGCATCGTATTGCTGCCGATTCTCTGCGCAAACGGTTCCACTGCCCGCGGCGCACGCCCCGATGCGATAACAGGCAGAAAACCTTTTGCCGCAGCCCGCCGAAGTGTGCACACTGTCCTGTCTGAAATAGATAAGTCTTTCCGCAAAAGCGTGTCGTCAAGATCCATTGCAAGTATTTTTAGTGCCATGACTGATGATTATATCGATTAAAAAGACATTTTACAATTCAAGGTTTTTTGCTATGATATTTGCATGGATGAAGCAGAAATCGAAGGCGAATTTTCACGTGCGTGCGAAAAGTCAAAGTTCCGTATTTTTATGGCGGGTGATTCGACGATGCAGTACAATGACTGCACAACGTATCCGCAAACCGGCTGGGGGCAGGTTCTGCCGTTGTTTTTGCCGCCGAACGTCTGCGTTCATAACTTCGCGAAAAACGGACGAAGCACAAAAAGTTTTATTGCGGAAGGAAGACTTGATGCCGTAAAAAAAATGCTGTCGTGCGGCGATTATCTTTTTATTCAATTCGGTCATAATGATGAAAAACTGCATGACAAAACGCGGGGCACGCAGCCGTCGGAGGAATATACCGATAATTTGGCGGAATTTGCGCAGGCCGCGATTCGGAATCACGCGCTGCCGGTTTTTTTTACGCCGATAGCCCGCCGCCAGTACGCAGCAGACGGTTCCGGCCGTTTGGAGGATACGCACGGCGATTATCCTGCCGCGATGATTCGATATGCCCGCGCTGCTCATTTTCCGGTTATCGACATGAATTCGCTGACACGCGCATTTCTTGAAAAAACAGGCGAACAGGCAAGCCGCGAATTTTTTATGAATTTCGATGCCGGCATATACGGCAGGTATATGGACGGAAAGCAGGACAACACGCATTTGCGCTACGCCGGAGCGTTTGAAACAGCGCGCATTGCGGCGGAAGAATTGCGCGGAATCGGGGACGCGTTTCCTGACTATAAACCGCTTTCGGAAGCGATTATTCTTCCGGGAAATGAAACAATAGACAGCACGGAACGCTAAATAGCCGCGCGGCTTTTTACAGGAGATAGATTTATGTGCAAAACTGTTTTCAAAATATCCGGCGCGATATTCGATCTTGACGGAACGCTGCTTGATTCGATGCCTGTATGGCGGACGGTGGCATGTTCTTATCTGCGCACGCTTGATGTAACGGCGCCTGAAGATATATGGCGCCCGCTGAAGCCGTTAAGCCTGTGGCAAAGTGCGGAATATCTTAAACGTGAATTCAATCTTGCACTGTCCATTGAAGATATTATGCGCGGCATAAATCGGCAGATAGAAAACGCATATTTTTATGAAATGCCGCTGAAACTGGGTGTAAAAGAACTGCTTGAAACATTGCGGAAAAATAAAGTTCCCGCAGCGATTGCCACTGCCACCGACAGATACTGCGTAGAAGCCGCGCTTGAACGTACCGGCATTGCGCAGTATTTTTCGGCGATAAAAACCTGTACCGAAGCCGGCGCGGGAAAACGGGAAAGTCCGCGCGTGTTTGATGATGCATTGTGCGCGCTCGGCACGAAAAAAGAAACCACGCTGATTTTTGAAGATGCGCTGCACGCTGTCGTAACCGCAAAACGCGCAGGATATTCTGTCATTGCCGTTGCCGACAGCGAATCCGAAGATGACGAAATACCGATCCGCATGGCGGCGGATTATTTCGCGTCCGACATGTTTGAAGCGGCTGCACGGCTTGTATTTCCCGAACGCTGAAGCAATGCGCGTTCTGTGCACATCCGAACTTGCGCTGTGCCGCGTTTCCGAGAACTGCGAGCGGCGGTTGTGCAGTATCCGCACCGTGCACAGCGGCGGCGCAAACATCGGTTTTCAATTCCTGAAATGTCTGCTGTTTGAAATAAATTGTCTAATCAAAGAAAAATCAGTATATTTACGGCATGACTGTATCTGAAACATACGATATAAAAGGAATGCACTGCGCTTCATGCAGTGCTGCGGTAGAACATGCGGTAAAAAAAGTTGCCGGTGTTTCCTCTGCGCAGGCAAATCTTTTAACAAATACGCTGTCCGTTTCGTACGACGCGGAAATGTGTTCTCCGGAAAAAATAGTGCACGCTGTCGGCCATGCAGGATATGGCGCATCGAAAAAAGAAGAAAGCGAAACGGCATCTGAATGCGTTCGGGATAACCGCTCGGCATCCGAGCCTTTTGCGGAAGAACGTTTTTCCAAAAAAGTTGTTGTTTTTGTCTGCGTGCTTGCTGCGGTTTTATTGTATATTTCCATGGGACAAATGCTCCCTCATCCGCTGCCTGTTCCGGTGTTTTTTGATATGCATCACAGTCCGTGCGGATTTGCGGCGGTACAGTTTTTTATCGCGCTGATTATTATGATTTGCGCCCGCAGTTTGTATGCTTCCGGCATAAAATCGCTTGTGCATTTGCATCCGAATATGGATGCATTGGTAACGGTCGGCACGGCAAGTGCTTTTTTGTACAGCACGGTCATGACTGTACGCTTGTTTCTGCATGCCGCAGGGCAAAACGGAAACAGCGGCGCGGAAGTGCATTCCCTGTATTTTGAAGGCGCGGCTGTTGTCGCGGCGCTTATAATGGCAGGAAAATACACTGAAGAAAAAACCAAACGCCGAACTTCTGCCGCGGTTCGTGCGCTCATGGAACTGCGGCCCAATACGGCACACCGCATCTGCGGCGGACAGAATGGCGCTGCCGCTTCGGAAGACGTACCGTATTCGGCACAGTCGGATGCGGAAGACGGAAATTCCGCTTGTGCCGCTGCCGCTTGTGCCGGCAAGAAAACGTCTGCACCGCCGCTGCATTCCGGAAGCGAAGATATTTCTTTTCATAATGTGCAGACAGAAACCATCCCTGTGGAAAAAGTTTCCTGCGGCGATTTGCTTCTTGTCCGCAGCGGCGAGAAAATCCCGCTGGATGGAATTGTTATATCCGGCTGCGGTGAAGTTGATGAATCGATGCTGACAGGCGAAAGTATGCCTGTCGAAAAAACAGCGGGCAGTTCTGTAACCGGCGGCAGCATTCATCTTTCCGGCTCTTTAATTATAAAAGTAACGCGTACCGGAAAAGATACGACGCTTGCGCAGATTATCCGACTGATGGAAGAAGCGCAGGGGAAAAAAGCTCCCGTTGCAAAAATGGCTGATACGGTGTCTTTGTATTTTGTGCCGGCGGTTCTTGTTGTCGCGCTGGCAGCCGGCGTTTTGTGGCTGTGCGCAGGCTATGGCGCGGCATTTGCGCTGCGGATATTTGTGTCGGTGCTGGTTATTGCCTGCCCGTGCTCGCTCGGACTTGCAACGCCCGCCGCAGTTATGACGGGAACAGGCCGCGGCGCTTCAATGGGAATTTTGTTTAAAGGCGGAGATGCGCTCGAAAAAGCAGGACATGTCAATGCCGTTGTTTTTGATAAAACCGGCACGCTCACGGAAGGCAAGATGAAAGTAACAAAAATTATTCCGTTTGTGTGTTCCGAATCCGAACTTTCGGAATTTCCTGCGGATATGATTGACACGGCGTCCTCCGAAAAAGCTTCCCTGTCAATGACTGAAGCGCGGATACTTCAGCTCGCTTATTCCGCGGAACAATTTTCCGGACATCCGGCGGCACTTGCTGTCAGAACTGCCGCGCAGGAACGGAATATCTCTGCACTTGAAATGGAGCATTTTCAGGAATTTCCCGGAAAAGGTGCGCGCGCTTTTTATCGGAGAAGTCCCGTGTTTGTCGGCAGCCGCAAAATGATGAAAGAAGTGTGCGGCGATAATTTTATGGAAAAAATAAAAACAGATGCGGGCGATTTTAATCCGTGCGCTTTTGCGGCAGGAACGGAACTTTTTGTCTGCATCGGAGAAACTCCTGTCGGAATAATAATTGCTTCCGATACGGCACGGACCGAAAGTACGGAAGCAGTGCGCGAATTAAAGAAAGACGGGATTCGGGTATATTTGCTGACAGGGGATAATAAAAGTGCCGCCGAAAAAATTGCGGAAGAAACCGGCGTAGACGAAGTGATTGCGGATGTTCTGCCGCAGGATAAAGCGGAAGTTATTTCCCGTTTGCGGGCTGCCGGTTATACGGTGATGATGGTAGGCGACGGCATTAACGATGCTCCTGCGCTTGTTTGCGCAGATACCGGTGTGGCGGTCGGCGGCGGCAGCGATATAGCTTTGGAAAGCGGTGATGTGGTTTTAATGAAAGCCGATATGCGGGATGTATTCAAAACAATACGTCTGAGCCGCGCGGTTATCAAAAATATCCGCCAGAATTTATTTTGGGCGTTTTGCTATAATACGCTCGGCATACCTATTGCTGCCGGCGCGCTGTATCCGTTAACGGGAATTCTTTTGAATCCCATGATAGCAGGACTTGCGATGTCTTTCAGTTCTGTGTGCGTTGTATCGAATGCGCTGCGTTTGCGCCGTATGAAAATATAGCGGCTTCGTAAAAAAGCATGTAAAAACACATTTGCGTGCTTCCGCAATTATTGTGTCGCTGTTCTCCGCCGGCATTGCTTTTTACGAAAAAATACAGTCGAATGCTGTGCCGGGATTTTCACTTCCCGGATGCAGCGGACTTTCGCACGTCAGCGTTATGTGATGCCGTTCGGCAATTTGCTTCGCGATTGCCAATCCCAATCCGCTGCCTGCGCTGTTGTGCCGGCTGTTTGTTTTATGGAATCTGTCAAAAATATACGGCATGTCGTTTTCCGGAATTCCGCAGCCGTTGTCGGAAATACGAATTTTCTGTTCTGTTATTTCCACACGGATTTCGGAATTTTCGGGCGAAAACTTCACCGCGTTATCGAGAATAATCAAAAACAGCTGCCGGATTCTGCCGTAGTCTCCTATTTGCGCGGCGGGAATGCCGTTTTTTATCAACGATACGGAAATATTTTTAATTGCGGCATTGCGTTTAATTGCCCGCACGGCATCTTCCGCCGCCGCTGCAGGATCGAATAACTGCATGTCTATTTTAAAATCATTATTCTGAAGGCGCGATAATTCCAGCATATCGTTGACAAGCCGCTGCAAATGTTTTGTTTCTGCGAGCATTTGCGAATGGCATTCCCGAATTTCTTTGGGCGCGGTAATTATACCGTCGCATAAAGTTTCCAGCGAGCCGCGCAATATGGTAACCGGAGTCCGCAGTTCATGTGAAATATTTGTGAAAAAATCCTGTCGAATTTTTTCCAGACGTCCGCTTTCGGCTTCTGCTTCCGCAAGTCTGACGGCGAGCGTATCAATGGAATGTGCGAGCTGTCCCATTTCGTTTTTCTGAAAAACGCCGGTGCGTGTCCGGTAATTTTTTTCCGCCAGACGCAGCGCGGCGGTGTTCATTTTTTTCAGCGGTCTGGTAAAAGAAAGTGAAAGTGCAATGCCTGCTATGCCGGCGATAATCAGCGCCGCTGCCGTACTTATGGCGAACATATTTCGTGCGCTTGCAATTGCTTCATGCAGTCCTTTTACCGGAGAGTGCAGCAAAAGGACTGCGGAAATTGTCCCGTTCGAGTGGATGACGGGCGTTCCTATTGTCAGTGATTTTGTTTCGAGTATCGGATTGAAAATTTCCGTAACAACTGTTTTCCCTGTGAATGCGTCTTTTATTACTTTGTCCGCACCCGGCGGGAGATCTTTGAAATCCGGCGGATTTCTTTTTTTTATGCCTTCGTTATGTCTGGGCGGAACAATCTGCATTTGTCCGGGTTCATAATCCGTTATAACCTGCAGATTTTCATTTACTATCCAAACATCAGTCATAGCGATTTCGCGCAAGTTTTTCAGGTAAAAAAGATAATTACTGCTGTTCCCGAAAAATAAACGGTAGCGTTTTGCTTCGTGCCCTGGAGCCGGAGGAGGAGGAGGCTGCGGAGGTGTTTTTTTTTCTTCCATAGCTTGTTCCGCAAATACCGCAAGATTATGCGCTATGGTAACTGCGCGTTCTTGCAAATCAAAGGTGTAAAGCCGCACGGTATGTTTTGTAAAAAGCGTGAAAAAAACGCTGCTCGTAATAAACGCAAAAATAAGCAGAACTGCCGCGAAAAAAAATACCAATTTACCTGCTATGCTGTGTTTCAAATTTATATCCTGTTCCCCAAATTGTGGAAATGTTCCAGTTTTCGTGCGGATAAAAATCAAGTTTCGCGCGCAGCCGTTTTATATGGGAATCAACGGTTCGGCTGTCTCCGTAATAGTCGTTTCCCCAAATAATGTCAAGCAGCTGTTCGCGCGAATAAACCCTGTCGGGATTTCCGGCAAAAAGGGCGAGCAGTTCAAATTCTTTTTTTGTAACGGCAATCTGCGCACCGTTTATTGCGACGGAAAGTTTTTCCGTATCCACAGTCAAGTTATCTTGCGTGATAATATGATTTGCTGCCGGGCGGGAAACTCTGCGCAATATGGAACGAACGCGTGCCATGACTTCTGCCGGAGAAAACGGCTTTACAATGTAATCATCCGCACCGATATCAAGCCCCATGATGCGTTCAAAATCTTCGCCGCGTGCCGTTATCATAATAACCGGAACAAGAGATGTTTTTCTGATTTCTTTGCATACGGAAAAACCGTCAAGTTTCGGCATCATGACGTCGAGAAGAATTATGTCAAACACAACGGAACGAAACAGTTCAAGCGCTTTTGCGCCGTCTGCGCACGTGTATATGGTAAAACCTTCCCGTTCCGCGTATTTGCCCAGTATGGAAGAAATTTGTTCCATGTCATCTGCTATCAGCATGTTTGCCATATAAAAATCCTCGGAAATTCCTGCGAAATTTTATAAAAGACATATTTTTGACACAAATAGTTTATATAGTTGTGTCATCATTACAAAGGGAGCAATCCTTTATCGGAGGTTTTATTATGACATGTTTGAAGAAAACATCAAGCGGAAAAAAAGCCGCCGCGCTTTTTTTGGTTTTTGTCGTCGCGGCATCGGGAATTATGTTCGCGAATCCTTGGGAAGAACGCGCGCATCGAATGCCGGAACGCAGTCAGCCCGCTCCTAGCGCTATGCCGCCGGCGCCGCTTCCGTCCGAGGAAGTAGTAAAAGCGTATCACGCGGCGGTGCTTGAACATTGCAGCGGACTCCTTCAGGCAAAAGTTGCTGCGGGTATGATTACGCAGGAGCGCGCGGACGTCGGAATTGCAATGATAAAAGCGCATCAATCCGAATGCAAAGGAGAATGCATAACGAATCATTCCGCAGGCAAAAGACATTTCTAGCGGAAAGCAACAGTCATGGTACCTGCCTTTGCGGAATCGGACAAAACAGCTGATGCAGGTACTATGATGCTTCCGCGCTTTGTTTTTTATCCGAATAATTTTATTTTGATGCATGCGTTTCCGAGATTCCATAAAACAAGCGGATTCGCTATACTTCGTGTATGCATGGTTTTTATGATTCGTATGATATTGCTGTCGTCGGCGGAGGCCATGCCGGCATAGAAGCGTCGCTTGCTGCCGCGCGTCTCGGACTGAAAACAATTCTTATTACGCAGACAGTCGATTCTATCGGCAGAATGTCCTGCAATCCGTCTATCGGCGGAATTGCGAAAGGGAACATTGTTCGGGAAATAGATGCGCTCGGCGGTGAAATGGCAAAAATCATCGATAAAACGATGATTCAATTCAGAATGCTCAATAAAAGCCGCGGTCCTGCCGTACAGGCGCCGCGCGCTCAGGCTGATAAATTGCTGTATGCGCAAATAGCGCGGCATACGGTGGAATCCCAAGCGAATCTTTCTGTTTTGCAGGACACGGTCGCGGATATTTATGCGGGCTTGCCCCGCGGCGGGAACGAATTTGAAAGCGGCGGCAGACAGATTCTTCATGCACTGGTAACCGAACGCGGCAGAAAAATTCCGGTGAAAGCGGCGGTGCTTACAACAGGAACGTTTCTTTCCGGCCGGATATATATCGGCGCTTTTGACGCTCCGTCGGGGCGTCTCGGAGAAAACGGCGCTTACGGATTAAGCACTGCGCTTGCCCGTCTTGGTTTTTCGCTTGGTCGGCTGAAAACCGGCACGCCGCCGCGTGTGCTGAAATCTTCGATTGATTTTTCGCAATTGGAAATTCAGAACGGCGATGAAAAAATTACTCCGTTTTCGTTTGATAATGAAGAAATTTCCCGTCCAGCAGTTCCGTGTTATCTTGTATATACAAATAATGAAACGCACCGTATTATCCGCGAAAATATCGATCGTTCGCCGTTGTACAGCGGCAAAATAACCGGTGTCGGGCCTCGTTATTGTCCGTCCATAGAAGACAAGGTGATGCGTTTTGCCGAAAGGGAACGGCACCAGCTGTTTGTCGAACCGGAAGGGCTTTCAACGGATGAAATGTACATTAACGGGTTTTCTTCGTCACTGCCGGAAGAGGTGCAGGATCGGTTTTTGCGCACGCTGCCGGGATTTAAGCGTGCGGCGGTTTCGCGTCCGGGATACGCCGTCGAATATGATTATATGGATCCGACGCAGCTTTTCCCTTCTTTGGAAACAAAACGCGTTGCGGGGCTTTTTGCTGCCGGACAAATAAACGGAACGTCCGGCTACGAAGAAGCCGCAGGGCAGGGACTGGTTGCGGGGATAAATGCTGCATTGTATGTAAAAGCCGCGTATGCCTGCGGATGCTGTGGCAGCACCGATATTTTTTCCGGTTCCGATTGTTTGCCGCCGGAAGATGCGAGCCACTCTGACGATTCGGCGCCGATTTCTGACGGGATAATTGCACCGGTGAAGTATGAACCGCTTATTCTTCGCCGTGATGAAGCATATATCGGTGTTCTGATTGATGATTTGGTAACGCTCGGTACAAAAGAACCGTATCGCATGTTTACCGCGCGCGCCGAGCATCGATTAAAGCTGCGTCAGGACACTGCCGATGAACGGTTATGCAAAAAGGGTTTTGATGTGGGATTAAAAACCGTGTCGCAGCTTCAAAAAACATTGGATAAAATCGAACAAAAAAAACAAATCGTTAAAATCTTGTGCGAAAATCCCCGTGCGGAAAATTCCGGTTATGCGGGCGTCGTTTGGGAAGCCGCTCAAACGGATTTTAAATACATGCATTATATAGAAAAACAGGATAAGCGGGTTGAAAAATTAAAGCGCATGGAAAACACAAAAATTCCGTCCGGCTTTGATTACGCAAAAATTCCGGGATTATCTGCAGAATCCCGCCAGAAACTCGAAAAAATTCGTCCGCTTACATTGGGACAAGCAAACCGCATTTCCGGCATCCGCAATTCGGATATCATGCTGCTCATGGTGTACCTGCATTAGTTCGCGGCGCAGACGTCTTATTGCGCGCGCGTTAATGCGGCAAATGTTATTCCGCGCCTGATGCTTTTGCGGCGATAACCGCGGTTCGGTTATACGCGGTTATCGAGTATATCGAGAATTTCCTGTTCCGATAATGTTCCGGCTTGTATTAAATCGACGCATTGCTGGCTTACGGAACGATTAAAAAACAACAGATCGTCTGTGCAGATTGTCATGCGCAGTCCGGCATCGTAAAATTTCTTGATAGGATGCTCTTTTAAAGAAGGAACTGCGCCGAGCATGACATTGCTTGCCGGTGTTATGTTCAGCCGGATATCTCTGTCTTTTAAAAATCGAATAACGGAATCGTCTTTTGCCGCGCCGATGCCGTGTTGAACTTCTTCCAGATCAAAATATTCGACGAATGTCCGCACGGATTTTGCATCGGAAAATTCTCCGACATGCGCTTTCTTTTTTATGCCGAGTTTTCCTGCGAGCTCGTAGATATCTTTGAAATTTTCAAGACCGTCTTCTACTTCGGGACCGTATAAATCAATGCTTTTGAATATTCCGCTTTCAAGCAGCGGCGGCGCCCATTCATGGATTTTGTTTTTGTCGAACAGTTTGCCCATGCCGAGTTCGGGGCGGAATTCGATTTTGCCGGAAAACTGCTTGACAAGATCTTCGACTGTTTTCAGCAGGGCGTCGGGGCTGTCATCGTGCAGATGAACAAAATTTATATCAACACTGCCTTCGATTGCCGTTATGCCGTCTTGAACTGCCGCTTCAAGCGACATTGTAAGCAAATCGCGCACATCGTTTGCCGTGGCGCAGCGGACGCGGGTGAATTTCCCGATGATTTCATGCATTTCGTCAAGTCCGTTCAATTTGCGCGGGAAATCGGGAATTTGAAAACCCGCCCATGCCGTGTATGTATCATAATACATTCCGAGATTGAGATGGTTGTGCGCTTCTGTTTTCGGGTGATTTATAAAATCTTGAATCGTTAGCATGAGTTACTCCAATATAGTATCAAGTTCATCGACGATAATCGAAAAACGGTCGATTGCGGATTGTATAGGTGCGGTTTTCGACATGTCAATTCCCGCCACTTTCAGTGATTCAAGCGGATACCGAGAACCGCCTGATTTTAAAAAGGCAAAATAATCATTGCGTTCCTGCGCCCCGCCGTTCAGTACACGATCCGCAAGTGCAAGTGCTGCGGAAATGCCGGTCGCGTATTTGTATACGTAAAACGCGTTGTAAAAATGCGGAATGCGCAGACATTCCAAGCTGCTTTCCGGCTCAAAAACAAGATTCGGGCCGAAATATGCCGTTAAAAGCTCCTGATATACGCTGCGCAGTACGTCAAGGGAAAGCGGCGTGCCGTTTTCTACCAGTTCATGTGTTTTTTGTTCGTATTCGGCGAACATCGTTTGCCGATATAATGTAGCAAGAATATCTCCCGCGCGGCTGCTCAGCAAATACGCGCGTTCCGCTTTGGAGCCTGCGTGCTCAAGCAGAAACCGGAACACAAGTTCTTCATTGAAAGTCGATGCGACTTCTGCTTCAAATATAGTGTAGTTATAGTGCATGAACGGATTTGAGCGCGCGGAATACAAGGAATGCATGGAATGTCCGCCTTCATGGGCGAGCGTAAAAACATCACGCAGCGAGTCGTCTTTGTAATTTATCAGAATATACGGAAAACCGGTGTATGCGCCGGAAGAAAATGCGCCGGAACGTTTGCCCTTGTTTTCATATTTGTCTACCCAGCCGCCGAGCAATCCGCTGCACAGCGTGTCCGTATATTCTGTTCCGAGCGGCGAAAGTGCCTGATGTATTATTTCCACTGCCTGCGCAAAAGTCGTATGTTTTTTCAAATCGGAAACAAGCGGTGCGTATACATCGTAATGGCGAAGCGTGTCCACATTCAAAACACGTTTTTTCAGTGCGTAATATTTATGAAGCGGCGCAAAATTGCTTCTTACGGCTGCTGTGAGATTGTCATACACGCTTTCCGGTACATTATCCGGAAACAGCGCCATTTGCCGCGCGGACGAATATCCGCGTACCCGCGCCTGATATATGTCCAGATTTACGCTGCCGGCATACAGCGCCGACAATGTATTTTTGTGCGCATCGAACGCTTTATAAAACTTCGCATAGGCTTCTTTTCTTACCGCGCGGTCGGAATCTTCCAGAAACACGGAAAATGTCGACTGGCTTAACGGCGCCGTTCCGCCGGAAGTATTCACCGTACCGAAATCGATATCGACATTTGTCAGCATGGAAAAAGCTTTGTAAACGGCTGCATTTGATTCTGCCTGCATTGCCAGTATTTTCTCTTCGCTGCCGGACAGTATGTACGGTTTTAAACGCAGAAGTTTTTTCAAGTATACACGGAAATCTGCATAATCCGCGCGCGATAAACGCGTTTCTATTTCTTTTGCGGAAATAGATTGTATTTCCGGCGCCATGAAACTTGTTTTTGCTTCCGCATCCGCGGCGCACATCATGTAGCGTCCGTATTTGTCTTGATTGCCGGAATCCGCTCCGTCCGCGGCTGTGAGCAGGAATGCATAGGAACCGGCTGTTTCGGAAATTTGTTCAAGCCGCGAAAGCAGCTGCAATGCCTTCAGCATTGTTTCGGCGTTTTCCGCAAGTTTCCCTTGATAAGATGCAAGCTCGGCGGCAATTTCGGGAATCCGACGCAGCTCTTTTTCCCAATCGTCTTCGGTTTTGTATAATGACGATAAATCCCATTTATCTGCTTTTGGTACGTCTTTTCGTGCCGGAATAATATGTTCTTTCATTAAGAATAGTATAACGCAATGAAATTGCTATGACAAGTTTATGCGTATTATGATATACTTTTCCGAACAAAAAAGGCAAAAAAGGAGACGCGCCTATGCTGAAAGGACGGCATTTAATAGAGCCTTCTGATTTATCACTTTTCGAAATTGATGGAATATGCGATCTCGCCGAACAAATGATAGTGGATCCGTCTTCTTTTTCCGAAGTGTGCCGCGGAAAAATTCTTGCAACGCTTTTCTTTGAACCGAGCACAAGGACGCGGCTTTCTTTTGAGGCTGCGATGCTGCGTCTCGGCGGAAACGTTCTCGGTTTTGCGGATGCTTCTGCGACGTCCGCGACAAAAGGCGAAACGCTCGCCGATACGATACGCACCGTTTCTTCCTATACGGACATTATTGCCATGCGCAATCCGAAAGAAGGCGCGGCAATGCTTGCTTCGCGCTATTCTGCGGTTCCCGTCATCAATGCCGGCGACGGCGGACATCATCATCCTACGCAGACGCTGACGGATTTGGTAACAATCCGTGCGCTGAAAGGCGGTTTTTCCGGTCATACAATAGGGCTGTGCGGCGATTTAAAGTTCGGCAGAACAGTGCACAGTTTGGCAAAAGCCATGAGCCGCTATTCCGGCAATAAGTTTGTGCTCATCAGTCCGCAGGAACTTTCTATTCCGGGATATATCACTGAGCAGGTGTTCGCGCCGGCGGGTGTTCCGTATGCCGTCAGCGAGCGGCTCGAAGATGTCATCGGCGATCTTGATATTCTGTATATGACGCGCGTTCAGCGTGAGCGTTTTTTCAATGAACAGGATTATATCCGTTTGAAAGACAGCTACATTTTGGATAAAGAAAAAATGAAACGTGCAAAAAACTCGATGATAGTTATGCATCCGCTGCCGCGTGTTACGGAAATATCTCCGGATGTTGATGCCGATCCGCGCGCGGTGTATTTCAAGCAGGTGAAATACGGCATGTATGCGCGTATGGCACTTATATCGAAGCTGACAGGTTCGCTGTAATTTCTGCGCGTGTTAAAAATATTGTTCCCGGAGTAATAGTATGTTGAACGTTGACACTATAAAAAACGGCTTGGTTATCGATCATATCCGCGCGGGATACGGCGCGAAAATTTTTAACTGGCTCGGTTTGGACAAAGCCGATTTCTGCGTTGCGCTGATTATGAATGTGCCGTCGAAAGCGCACGGCAAAAAGGATATAATCAAAATCGATAATATTATCGATTTTGATTATTCCGTGCTTGGATTTATAGATCCCGATATAACAGTGAATATTATCAAGAACGAAAAAATCGATCGAAAAATATCACTGAATCTTCCCGAACGCGTGGAAAATGTAATTCATTGCCGCAATCCGCGCTGCATTACGAGCACGGAACAATATATACCGCATGTGTTTCTGCTTGCGGACAAAAAACGTGCCGAGTACCGCTGCGAATACTGCGACGAACTGTATCATGCCGGCGAAGTACTTTAAGGATTTTGCGGATGAAAAGCTCGGTTATTTACAACGCGCGCATTATTGATTACCGAACTGATGTATACGGTGCGCTTTTTTTCAAAGGCGGAAAAATCGAACGGATACAAGCGTATTCTTCGCCGGATAAAAACGAAGTGCAGAAAAAATGCGCGGATGATCCTTTGTTTGCGGGCTATGCCGAAAAAATCGATGCCGGCATGCTTGCCGTAATGCCGGCTTTTGTCGATATGCATGCGCATTTCAGATTTCCCGGACAAACCGAAAAAGAAGATTTGGAAAGCGGTCTGCTCGCCGCTGCCGCCGGAGGTTTCGGCACGCTTGTTTTGATGCCGAATACATCGCCTGTTGTTTCATCGCTTGATTCCGCACTTGAAATAAACTGTCTTGCGGAAAAAATTGCCGGACAGCAGGGCGCATTTCCCGCTGCACGGATTTTGCAGACGGTCAGCATTACAAAAGATTTTTCCGGAACGGATATTTCGCATTTGGATGCTGTCTGCGCGGCGGCAGTCAGCGCAAAACGAAACGGAATGTATATTCCTGTTCCGGTTATCACCGAAGACGGCAGAGATGTTGCCTCCGCACAAACAATGTTTGCCGCCATGAAAAAATGCGCCGCCGCGGGAATAATTGTTTCATGCCACAGCGAAAAAAATTCCTGCGTGCCTTTTGCGAAAGCTGCTCGTGCGGATAAAAAATTTTCGGAAGCGGAAAAAATTCTTGCGGAAGCGGAGAACAGTGCGACATTCAGAAATCTTTTTTTGGCGCTGAATGCCGGATGCAATGTCCATATCGCGCATGTGAGCACAAAAACGGCAATCGATGCGGTTCGTGCGGCAAAAGAATGCGCGGCTTTGTCTTTTGCGGACAAACCGTTTTCGGTATCCTGCGAAATAACGCCGCATCATCTTGGTTTGAGCTGCGGAATGCCCGGCATGGAATGTCAGCTTGTCAATCCGCCGCTGCGGAATGAAGATGACAGGCAGGCGCTGATTGAAGCTCTCGCCGACGGCACTGCGGACATGATTGCGACAGACCATGCTCCGCACACTGCCGCTGACAAACGCAGCGGTGCGCCTGGGTTCAGCGGATTGGAAACAGCTTTCGCGGTATGCAACACAACGCTTGTTGTTCCGGGGCGCATATCATTGCAGAAACTTTCGGCTTTGATGTCGCACAATCCCGCGCTGCGGCTCGGTTTGCCGTGCGGAAGTTTTGAAGCGGGAATGAATGCGGATATTATCATTGCAGATCCCGATGCAGATACAACTGTCAATCCGGAAACATTTTTTTCAAAAGGAAAATATTCTCCGTTCGCCGGCATGACGCTGAAAGGCTGCATAACTGCTTCATATCATAACGGTGTTTGTGTATATAAAAATAAAGCATAACGTTCTCTTTTTACGGGCAATTTTGCAGCAATCGTTGTTTGTTGTTTGCTTGCATGAACGGAATAATTATTTTCCGGAATCGATATTTTGTGCGGCGCTTGTTTTTGCCGAGGTTTTGCCGAAGTGGTTTATTCCGCTGCTTGATTGAATGTTTTCCTAATTGCCCTCAGTCGTGCAAATCAGTATATTTGTTACAATGCAGTATTTTTATGCGGCGGATATTTTCCGCGTATAAATGTGCCGGAAACTGTTATATCAGGAGTTAATATGGAAACAATGCATGAATTACGCAAAAATCCCGCATGGCAGGGGCGCCGCGGACCGGTTGTCCTTGTTATTATGGATGGTGTCGGATACGGGAAATATGAAGAAGGCGATGCTGTCAAGGCAAGCCGAATGGATAATTTGAAGACACTTGCTGCCGTGTCGCCGCATACAAAACTAAAGGCGCACGGTACTGCGGTGGGGCTGCCCTCTGATGATGACATGGGCAACAGTGAAGTCGGCCACAACGCGATTGGCTGCGGGCGTGTGTTTGCGCAAGGCGCAAAGCTGGTATCCAATTCAATTGAAAGCGGCACTATGTTTGACGGCGATACCTGGAAAAAACTCGTTTCCCGTATCGTTTCGGGAAAAGCCGGCGCCGCGCTTCATTTTATCGGTTTGCTTTCGGACGGAAATGTCCATTCCCATATCGATCATTTGAAAGCAATGATTTCCCGTGCAAAAAAGGACGGCGTGAAAAAAATCCGCGTCCACGCGCTTATCGACGGCCGTGATGTGGGAGAAACCTCTGCGCTTGAGTACATAACGCCGTTCGAACAGTTTTTAAAGGAACTTTCGGCGGACGGCTGTGATTTCCGCATTGCTTCCGGCGGCGGCCGCATGTATATCACGATGGATCGATATAACGCGGATTGGTCGATGGTTGAGCGCGGATGGAATGCGCATGTTCTCGGAGAAGGCAGACAGTTTTCATCCGCGACTGAAGCGGTGGAAACATACCGCAAAGAAACGCCGGGCATTATCGATCAGGACTTGCATGAATTTGTAATTGCGGAAAACGGCGTGCCTGTGGGAACAATCAATGACGGCGACAGCGTTGTGTATTTTAATTTCCGCGGAGACCGTGCGCTCGAAATGACAGCTGCATTTGAAGCCCCCGCCGGCAAAGACGGAACAAATGGGGATTTTCCGCGTTTCGATCGCCGGCGTGTCCCCGATGTTTTATATGCCGGCATGATGGAATATGACGGCGATTTGCACATTCCCGCTCATTATCTGGTAACGCCGCCTGCTATTGACCGCACTATGGGCGAATATCTGTGTAAATCCGGCGTTCGCACACTTGCTGTCAGCGAAACGCAGAAATACGGGCATGTTACGTATTTTTTCAACGGCAATCGGCTCGGTAAATTTGACGAATCGCTTGAAGATTACGAAGAAATAAAAAGCGATGTTGTTCCGTTTGAACAGCGCCCCTGGATGAAATGTGCGGAAATTACCGATCGCGTTATCGAAGCGATTGAATCCGGCCGTTATGATCATATCCGGCTGAATTTTCCGAACGGTGATATGGTCGGGCATACCGGCGTATTCAATGCGGTTGTTTGTTCCATGGAAGCGCTTGATTTGCAGCTTGGACGCTTGAAAAAAGCGGTGGATGTTGCCGGCGGCATTCTCGTTTTAACTGCCGATCACGGCAATTCGGATGATATGTTTGAGCATAATAAAAAGACCGGAGAAGTTTCCCGAAAATCGGACGGTACGCCGAAAGCAAAGACAAGCCACAGTCTGAATCCTGTTCCCGCTATTGTGTACGATCCCGAATACAAGGGTGAATACGCCTGGCAGCTTAATGAAGGTCTCGGAATTTCCAGCATTGCCGCAACGGTTATCAATCTTCTCGGATATGAGGCGCCTGCCGATTATGATAAAAGTCTGCTGACATTTAAATAAAATAATGCCGCTGTTTAACGCGCGCAAAAAAAAGACGGAGCATAACCGCTCCGTCTTTTTTTTGCTGAATTGCATGTAAATAACGCGCTTATTTTACCTCATCAATGACGGGAGTAAGCGTTGTTTCAGGTGCTTCTGTGTCGATTTTAAAGGCAAGCTCCTGCTGAGATTCATTGCCGAGATTGTCCTGTGCGCGGACGGCAATGGTGTGTTCGCCGGAAACCGTGAAAGCAAGTTTTTCGCTGTAGCGAGTGTATTCGCCGCCGTCAATCGAAACGTAAATATCTTTTACGCCGGAAAGATCGTCTGCTGCGGTAATTTCGAAAACATTCTGCTTATTTGTGAATTGAACGCCGTCTTTTTCAAGCAATTCTTCTGCCGGTGTGATTGTGATTACCGGAGCGGTATTGTCCAGCGTATAGGCAAGTGTTATATTGGATACATTGCCTACATTGTCAACACTGTATGCAAGAAGGTTGTATTCGCCGTCTTGAAGTTCTGCCATTGAAAATGCACTGCCGTCTTCGGGAACGATTTCGTAATCATTTACACCTTCGATTGATGCGTAAATTGCTTCAACGCCGGAAAGATCGTCTTCTGCGCGGAGATAAAACGCTGTCTGCGCATTGCAGTATGAAGTGCCGTTTTCGTTGACGTACACAGGACCTGTGGTTGAAGCAGCCAGCCGTGCGGGCGTATTGTCAATCACGATAGAATAGATTTTTTCCGTTTCGCGGTTGCCCATTTTGTCGATAGCTGCATAGTAAATAACATGGCGTCCTTCTTCCTCGAGAACAACCGGTTCGCTTTCGTTGTATGCAGTTTCCTCATTGCCGTCCAGAGAAAACATAATTGATTCGACATCTGTTTCCGAATCCGTCGCGGTGAGCTGGATTTGCGTTCCCGCCGGTGCGTAATCGATTTTGCCGTCATTGTAGAGTTTTTTTTCGGCCTGCTGCGTTTCCTGTGCTGCTGCGCTGAAAATGACTGATGCTACAGCGAGAACAGCTACCAATTTTTTCATTTTAATCCTCCTGTGAATAGATGATAATTATTGTGTAACGCAATCTGTCTTATAATAGCGGGAAAAAGATACTTTGTCTATTTTATATCTGCTTTGCAGCTGCGGTTTTACTGTGATTTTCCGAAAAAATATATAACTTTTATCAGACAGTGCCGGATAAAAGGCATTTTTTTAATTTCTGCCGGCGCGGAAAATTTGCTGTTTTGCATTATCGGTTCTTAATTGCAGCTGATATTCTGCCGATATGCATAATATGCGAAAATTTTTTGTTCTGATTGTGTTGGTTGTTTCGGTTCCGGCGTTTTTTTTCGGCGAATTGTACAATTCCCGATGTCATGCGTCATATTACGCGGATAAATTTCATGGCCGCATGACGGCAAACGGCGAAATTTTCGATATGAATGCGTACACTGCGGCGCATAAAACGCTGCCGTTCAATACGGTTCTCCGCGTAACAAATTTGGCAAACGGAAAATCCGTAACTGTCCGCGTAAATGACCGCGGTCCGTTTGTAAAGGGCAGAGAAATCGATTTGTCGCGGGCGGCTGCCGAAAAAATCGGCATGATAAATTCCGGCGTGGCGGAAGTTTCGATAGAAATCCTCGGCAAAGGAAACGGCGAACGCAAATCGTCCGCAGGAAAATCCGCGGCTGCTCCGCTGAATAAGGCTTCTGCTGCGTACTGGAATATTCAAGTAGGTGCTTTTTCGGAACGAAAAAATGCCGAGCGCTGCGCCGGAAAAATACATTCTCTGGGATTTTCGACGATATATGAACGCGCCGGCGCCGTTATAAGAGTTATAATTCCCGATATGCCTTCTTCTCAGCTTGACAGTGCCGAAAAAAAACTTCAAGCCAATGGTTTTGCCGATTATATTGCACGCCGTGCGGAATAGTGCGCGTAATTTCGGGCAGTTTTTAACGCTTTTGCGATGCGTGCCGGATTTTATTTTATATTGACAATCTATTTTAAACAATGGACAATATAAAGTGTAAAATTGCAAAAACAGACAGTCTGTCGGTTTTGTCAGAGATACGAATATGTTGGTGTCTTTTTCGCTGTTGAAATATCATGATTAAAAATCGTGCCGGACTGCCGGAAAATTGCTGCGAATGTCGCTTTCCGAAATCGGGGAGAAGGGGTTCAATGCAGTTATGAGCCGAATTGATAAAACGTACGTGAAATATACGTCAGGTATAAAGAATAAAATTCTCTTTTTTTTGTCTGCCGGTGTGTGTACGGCAGTCATTGTATGCTTGAGTTTTGTTTTTTCAAGTCATTTGAGAAAAACGCTTTTTGCGGCGGCAGAACGGTATCTTTCCGAAACTGCCGGCTGCTTGATAAATTCTCTTAATATGCAGCTGAAATCCCGTCTCCGCGATTTGGAGAGCATTGCTTCTTCCGTTGCGGAAACGAATAAATTCGGCATATCGGATATGCATGTGCTTCAGCAGAAAGCAGACGTTTTGGATTTTATCCGCATTTCCATTGTCAGTCCGGATGGTTCTTCAACAGCATCAGACGGAACTGCATGGAATTTTTCAAACAACGCGGAAGTTATTCGTGCATTTTCCGGCGAATGTACTGTTTCAAATGCCGACCCGCAGTACAGCAAATCCGAAAACGCTTTTTATTATGCAGTTCCGATATATGAAAACGGTGCCGTGAATCGTATTCTTGTTTCTTGCAGCACCGGCGATCAAATCAGTGCAATTGCCAATCAGGAATTTTTTGACGGCGGTGTTTTTTTTCACACTATTGAGCGGGACGGAACAATTGCGATTCGTTCTTCCAATGAAAATTCCCGAATAACCGGCGGAAATCTTTTTGATTTTCTTGCCGAGCAGACAAATGCGGGAACGGATTCTCTTTCCGTTTTGAAGAAGCGCATTGCGTTCGGCGGAAGCGGTTTTTTTTATTTCACATTGAAAAATTCCGGCGGACGATTTTTGTATTATGCGCCGCTGGAATACGGCAATATGTACGTAACGGTAATTGCAACAAGAGAATCTTGCGGAGAACGATTCGACAGTCTTCTGCGCGAACACATTGCTGTGAATATCGTGCTGGCGTTCATGTTTGTTTTCTTGACCGGTGTTTTGTTTTATTCGTATCACCGCAGCAGCCGGCAATTGTCGGATGCGCTTTTTGTCGATCCGATAACAGGCGGTTATGCGCGGGCACGGTTTGAAATCGAAGCGGAAAATTTAATACGCACATCGGCGCCGGAAACTTGGAGTTTCCTTACGCTGGATATTGTCCGATTCAAACTTGTCAATGATGCGTTCGGCGTGAAAGTAGGCGACAAAGTTCTTCGGTATATACATAAAATTATTTCTTCCCGTCTGTGCGGCAGAGAAATTGTCTGCCGATTCGGTTCCGATCATTTTGATATGCTTGTGGAATCAACGGATGAACAAACTATTATCAGCCGCATCGAGCAAATATCAAATGAAATAAACAGTTTTAATGAAGACAGGCAAATTAAATATTTTCTGACTGTTTCTGTCGGCGTGTACAGAATAGATGATTTAAATCTTTCCATTACGCATTATCGGGATCGTGCGAATGTCGCCCGCCGTGAAGAACGGCATCAGAATTCTTCCCGCAATTTTTTATACACGTGCATGTTCTATTCCGATATCGAACGTCAAAAGCAGCAGCGCGAAAAAGCAATGGCTAACAGAATGCATACGGCATTGAAAGAGGAAGAATTTCTTGTGTATTTTCAGCCGAAAGTTTGCGTGAAGAAAAATACATTGTGCGGCGCAGAAGCGCTTGTCCGCTGGGAAGATTCCCGCCGCGGAATAATTTCTCCCAGTGAATTTATTCCGCTGTTTGAAAAAAACGGATTTGTTGTGCCGCTTGATTTATATGTGTTTGAACATACATGCCGGTTTTTGCGCGAATGTCTTGACCGCAAGATACAAGCTGTACCGGTTTCTGTTAATTTGTCGCGGGTGCATTTCAATAACGTGAATTTTCTTGAACCGTTTATCGCTGTCCGCGAGAAATATCAAATTCCGGCGGAACTAATCGAAATAGAATTGACAGAAACAGTATTCCTTGAAAACAGCGTGCGCATTGCTTCTGTTGTAAATCAATTGCATGATGCGGGTTTCCGCTGTTCCATCGACGATTTCGGTGCGGGCTATTCATCTCTGAATATGCTTAAAGATATAAATGTCGATACAATCAAGCTGGATGCCGGCTTCTTTCAGTCTGAACAAGCGGATAATCAGCGCGAATCAATGATTATCGAGTCCGTTGTTTTTATGGCGCATCGGCTTGGCATTACCATTGTAGCTGAAGGCGTAAAAACAGCGGAACAGCTTGCGTTTCTGAATGAAATTGAATGCGATATGGTACAGGGCTTTGTTTTTTCAAAACCGATTTCCGCGCAGGAATTTGAATCAATGCTTATCGGCACAAAATAAAAAAAAACTGTGCGTTCTGAAAAAATGTACAATAGTTTTACACGCCCAGTTCTTCATGGCGCTGGCGCATTGCTTCAATACATCCGCCGATTATATCGGTGAGTTCTGCTCCCATGAGTTCCGCGCCTCGGCGGATTACATCTCTGCTGCATCCTGCCGCAAATGCGGGAGTTTTAAATTTTTTCATGACGGATTTTGTTTCCATGTCGGCAACGCTTTTTGACGGGCGGGCCATAGCACATGCAAAAATAAGACCTGTCAGTTCGTCAATTGTATATAATACTTTTTCCATGCGAGCGGCAGGTTCAATCTCGCAGCAAATATTCCATCCGTGGCTTTGCACCGCATGGATAAGTTCATCCGTAATTGCGGATGTCTGATCGGGCAGAAGATAATTTTTTCTTTCCGATTCAAGAATTTCTTTTGCTTTTATGCAATGTTCATCCGGATACATTTCAAAGTCAATATCGTGGAGCAGTCCCACGCATTCCCAAAACTCCGGATCCGGTTCTCCGTATTTTTCCGCAAAATATTTCATTACCGCTGCAACCGTGCGGCAATGCCGAGTGAGTGTTTCGCTTTTTACATAAGTCGAAAGCAATTTTTCTGCATCTTTGATTTTCATTTACGTCGCTCCTGTTGTTTTGATGATTTTAATTCCTGTCAAGCTGATATAAACAGCATAAAATTTTTGTGCGTTGTCGGCGAAATAATTCGCTTTGCTCCGAGTGCTTTTGCGAAAAAACATTTATGCATATTATTTATTGTTTCCTTTTTTGAGCAGAACAGCAAACGGATTATATGTATCATCTTCATCTTTCTGCTGTGCAAGATACTTCTTGGAAGTTTCCTCTTGTTCCGCAGAAACAGCCGGACGCAATGCGATGCGCCGCTGCGGAATATTTATTTCTTTGATTTGGACACGCATAGAACTGCCGGTGCGGTACAGCTTGCGTAAATTTGTGCTTCCCGAAACATTTTCCAATTCGGAAATGTGCAGCAGCCCGTCAATTCCGGGTTCAAGGGTTATAAACAAACCGTAATCAGCTGTCCGCGAAATTATGCCGTTGTATATTTTGCCTTCTCGATATATATCTGCTGCCTGCTCCCATGGATCGGCGAGCAGTGCTTTCATACTGAGTGTCATGCGTTCAAGCTGCCAGTCGATTTTTATAATGCGTGCGGTGATTTCCTGCCCTTCCGAAAGGACAGCGGTTATATCATCAATATGCTTCATTGATATTTCCGAAACCGGCAGCAATGCCTTGAATCCGTGAATGTCAACAAATGCGCCGAAACTTTGGATTGATATAATTTTTCCGGAAACAGTCATGTTTTCTTTCAATGTATTTTTCAGCGTTTCAATCATATCCGCGTGTTCGGCTTCTTGTATTGCGCGATTTGAAACAATAATTTTTTGTCCGTTGTTGCCGTATTCCAAAATACGGAATGTTATATGTTTGCCGAGAAAAGAATCAGAAGAGTTTTTCTGTTTGGAGCCTATTTGCGAATACGGACAAAATGCGCGGAACTTTCCTATTTTGATTTCGTATCCGCCTTTTATTTCTTTTTCGACATATCCTTCTATCGGTATGCTGTTGCTGTATGCATTTTCAAGCATTGAATGATCTGCGTCTTTGATGCTGATTTTGGTTGTAAACCGCAGTTCGCCGTTTTGTTCGCCGGCAAAAAATACTTTGATTTCTTCTCCTTCCTGCACAGTGATATTTCCGTTTTGATCTGTCAGTTCGGCGGCGTTTAGTATGCCTTCGGTTTTTGAATTTAAATCAAGAAATATCGTATCACCGGAAATAGCAACAATTTTTGTTTTCAGTTCCTGACCCGGAATAAATTTATTCATAATTGGACTCCTGATTATATGAGAATCTTACAGTTTTTACATGTTTTTGTCATTGAGTTATGAGTTTTTATAATAAAATTTTGTTTGGTTTTTGTGTGTGCCTGTAATTATACATCCGGATAATAAAGCGAGATGTACTTTCTGTAGCTTTCGTCTATGAGCCCGCTGCGCAGCATCGCAAAGATAAAATCCGCTTGATTGATATTTTTGTCTTCCAGCGGGGAAAGCATATGCGGAAATTTTTTTATGATTTGTTCATCGTATAAAATATATGCGCGCAAAAAATCATTGTTTTTGTTAAATAATTCTGCTGCATACATATCTTGCAATTTTTCGTTGCAAATGCAATTTATTTGTTTTTGCAGATTTTGTATATATTTTTCGATGATTTTTATTCTGATATTTTTATCTGTTTGCAGATATTTTTTCCTTTCATCATAAAAGTATTTTTTTTGTGTGCCGGTAATTTTTGATATGTAGCTGTATGTGTTAATATGCCGAAATTTATTTTCGGAAAACACCGGTTCAAAAACAAAGTAATCTTCGGGATTGTTTTTTATTTTTTGAAATATGCTGTCGGTAACAAACGGTATTACTGTTTTGTCTTTTTTTTGTATGCAGTAACCGTATGAATTAAAAACAAATTGTTCTAATTCATGTATGCTGCCGAACAATTCTTGTTTTATCAAACGTAATTTATTTTTATATTTTTTCAATTTCAAATAATTTTCTCTGCATATTATTCGAGCGGCTGTGTTTTTTGAATGCAGCAGAGAATATAAATATCCTTTTTCGGTTTCTAAATTAGCGAAATCGAACGGGAATATGTTTTTATATGCTATAATGGCAAACAATTTATTTATGTCCGGTTTTATTTGCATTATTTTTTGCCGGTAAATAATAAATTCATTGCATATATTTTTTATAAGCCGCATTTCGCTGATATATGATGAAATGATGCGAATTGTTTTTTTATCGGGAATATTTTCCTGCGTAATTAAATCTTTTGCGGATTGTTCATTTTCTTTCGGATATCCCAGTATTTTGCAAAAAAAATTATAAGCATTTGATGTGTCTGCAATCGGAATAATCGGAATGATGTAATCAAAAAATTTTGTTTTTCCTGCGGATGACAGCAGTTTGTCATGAATCAAATAAATGAATTTTACGGAGCTGCCTGTTTTGCTGTTGATTAAAAAATTTATTTCTCTCAGACGTTCGAATATTGATAAATTATTGAATCGGTCAATATCTTCAAAAACAAATACCGTTGATTTTGACATTTGAAAAAGATACAGTATTTCGGAAATGTATTTGTCAAAAATAGGGTCGTTTGTTTCATTATTCATTTCGACTTCATTGCCTCTGAAGGACACTTTTTTTATGGGGCATGAAATGGAAAACCATTGAACTATTTTGTGCACAATGCAGTAACTGAGAATTATTGCTGCAATTCCTGTATAGAAACGAAATTTAAATGCATTGCATCCTGAAAAAACGGCGGATAATCTTTCGAGGCGGGCGCATAATATATTTCTGTTTATTTTATAAAACAGCGAACAATATGATATCAGAATGAATAATACAAAGCAGCAGAAAAACGAAAAATTCATCCGCCCCTTGGAAAAAACTTTTTTTACCGGAAAGATAGTCTGCGGTATTTGTTTCGCAGGTATCTGATTTATAAGCTGTTTGACAATAATTTTTTCCAGCTTTAATTCCAAATCTTTTTGTGATTCGGAATTGCAGTTTGAAATATTTTCGTCAAAACTTGCGAGTGAGATATACGAAAAATTTTTCCTTGATTTTGCGAGCGAAATTTTTTCGTACGATTTTATAACGCTGCTTTTACCCGATCCGAAACATCCTGTCAGAGCAATATTGCGAATATCTTTATTGTTTTTATCAAACGCAAAATCAAGCGCGTCTTTATATATTCCTAATTCTTTATCGGAAAGATAACACGGCGTCAGCAAGTTGAATGCCTGTTCTTTGTGCGATGAATATTTTTTTTCCGGTTTTATTTTTTCGGCAATCATAATTATATTTTTATATATGCTGAAAACATACTTTATCCTTTGCATAAAATTTCTGATGATAAAGGCATTGCGGCAATAGATTATCAAGCGTTTTGCGAACCGATTCTATTATTTTCTGTGTTTTTATTTGCCGCATTTTTCTGATGCATTTTTTGAATTGCATCCGCGTGCCGGCATCTTATTTGTTTAAGATTGTATCGCTGTTTTGCATTATGAAAATAACTCGCACTTCGGATGTTTGCGGCAGACTTTTGTTCCTTTAAACTTAATGCGCTTTTTTTTGCATATTTTGGTTGATATACTGCATAAGTTATAAAATTCTGCTATATTTAAAGACGGAGGATACGAAAGTTATGAAAAAATTTGAGCGTGCTGCGGTGCTGTTATTTGCAGCCGCAGCTGTGGTATGTATCGTCATTACCGCGATGATGACAAAACCTGCTTCGATGCGGGATGGCGTATGGAGCGGTTCCGCTGCCGGATTTAAAGGCGATATACAAGTATCTATAACCGTGCAGGACGGAAAAATTACATCGGCAAAAGTTACGGATATACAGGATTCCGATTTTGCCGTAACAGCCGCGCATGAAATTGCCGCACTTGCCGAGCAAACCGGAAAAGTTTCGGGTTTGGACACGATTTCCGGTGCGACATTTACTTCAAAAGGTACTATAGTCGCATTGCGCGCCGCCGCAGATGCAGCGTCCGGCAAAAAACGTCCGTCAGCCGTAAAACCGACGGACACAAGCTGCGATATTGTGATTATAGGCGCGGGCGGTGCCGGCATGAGTGCTGCTGTCGAAGCGCGTTCGCACGGCGCTTCTGTCATTGTACTTGAAAAAATGGGAATAACCGGCGGCAATACCAGTTATGCGACCGGCGGATTAAATGCCAGCGAAACAAATATTCAGAAAAAACTCGGAATATCGGATTCAAACGAGCAATATTTTAAAGATACCATGGAAGGCGGAAAAAACCTCAATGATCCGCAGCTTGTCCGCACTATGGTTGAAAATTCCGCAAAAACAGTTGACTGGCTGCTCGGGCTCGGTGCAGATCTTACCGATGTCGGTAAAATGGCCGGTTCGACGAATCAGCGCACGCATCGTCCTGTCGGCGGCGCGGCTGTCGGCGGTCATCTCGTAAGCGTGCTTGATAAAGCCGCACGGGATGCCGGCGCAGATATTCGGCTTGAAAATCGTGCCGTTTCGATTATCAATGACAACGGAAAAGCTGCCGGCGTGCGCGTATCGACAAAAGCAGGCGATTACACGATTTCCGCAAAGGCCGTTATTATCGCGGCAGGCGGCTTCGGCGCAAATCCCGATATTATTGTTGCTTACAAGCCGGATCTTGCGGGTTTCGGCACGACAAATCATGCCGGTGCTACCGGCGATGCGCTTGAAATGGTGAAGCCGTTTGACGCCGCTCTTGTTGACATGGAACAAATCCAAACGCATCCTACGGTTGTGCCGGTGAAAAATCTTATGATTACAGAAGCCGTTCGCGGCAACGGCGCCATCATGGTAAACCGAGAGGGGCTCAGGTTCGGCAGTGAAATGGCTACGAGAGATGTTATGTCGGAAGCAATTCTCCGTCAGACAGGAAAAACAGCGTATCTTGTGTTCGATCAAAGTGTGCGGGAATCGCTCAAGGCTATCGAATCATACGCGGAGCAAGGGCTGCTCACAGAAGGCGCAACTCTTGCGGAACTTGCGGAAAAACTGCACATTCCCGCTGCTGCATTTGAAAAGACTGTGCAGACATACAATGGTTATGTTGCTGCCGGAAATGATGCGGAATTCGGACGGAAAGGTTCCGAAATGCCGCGGGATTTGATAAAAGCTCCGTATTACGCGGTTGAAGTAGGACCGGCTGTACATCACACGATGGGCGGACTGAAAATTACCGAAAAAGCAGAAGTTGTTTCGAATTCCGATTCAATTGTTCCCGCTTTGTATGCCGCCGGCGAAGTTGTCGGAGGCGTGCACGGAGCCAATCGTCTCGGCGGAAACGCGGTTGCCGATATTATCGTTTTCGGGAAAATCGCGGGTGAACAAGCCTGTGCATACATAGGAAAATAGAAATTTAAAAACAGCCGCCGAAAACAACATGGTGCGTTTGCTTTATGGACGCATCATGTCTGCGGCAGGATACGGCAAATATCAAGCCTATTCTGAAAAAAACTGTTTTCCGATTTTGTGTTCGCCTGCAGTGAAGCAGTTGTTTTCGGGATTTGAAAAATCAAACGTACCGAACATTTCGGTAAATCAGTAATATTGATTGATAGAATCTGCGAATTACAGCTGTATATCTATAATATGTGCGGTGCTGCTGTCCGCCGCATAGACGCTGCGATTGTGCTTGAACGGATTACTTGCGGGATTTCCTGCCTGCGCGATTTTTTCGCGGATAGATTCCATCTGAACTTTCAGCAATTCACGGTTTTTTTTGTTTTGTTTAACAATTTGCTCCTGCAATTGTGCAATATCGTCCTGTAAATGCAGAATGTCGGCATCAGCTTCTGTTTTGTTTGCTTGAATGCCGTTCCCGCCGGACATCTGATCTGCGGCTGCATTTTGCTTTGAAAGACGATATAAATGAGCCATCGGATCTGCGACTTTTTTTAATGTATTTAAGTTTGAAACGATTTGTTCTTCAAGTTCTGTGTGTGCCGCCAAAACATCTGTATTGCCGTCGTTAATGGCAGTCTGCTGTTTTTCAAGTACGCTTAAGTATTCTCGGAATTTTTCGCGTTGTTGTTCAAGCAGTTTTTTGAACCGGAAAAGCACAGCCATGCGTTCGTCAATTTCTTTTTGCGTCAAGCTGTTTTCCAGCATTGCTATCTCCTTTCGGCTTTTCTTTCAGCCTTCTATATTGACGGATTGGCGAATTTCCGGCACATGTGTTGCTGTTTTCATGTCTGCTTCCGCCCAAGCGGAACGAAGATCGTTCATCATTGTGCGGATATCCTCGATTTTTTTTGCATCATGATTGATGTTCGCATTCAGCAGTTCCTGATTGAAAAACATATACAGCGACAGCAGATTTTTCGCGATATCTCCGCCTGCATTCATGTCAAGCGATACCATCAATTCCGTAATTATTTCCTGCGTTTTCAAAATATTCGCATTCAGTTTTTCGATTTTTTCCGGAGATATTCCGCCACGGCTGTCAAACCATGATACAGCCATGCCGAGCTGCCTTATTGCTGCGTCATAGAGCATGATAATCAATTTTCCCTGACTTGCGGTTTTTACACCTGTTTGTTTGTATGCATTAAAAGCCTGTTGATATGCCATTCGCGTTTCCTCTGATTTCTATATCGGTAAATAAAGCAAAGTATATGAATGAAATATTAAAAAATTACTCGACTAAAATGCCGTATTTTCGTATATTTAGGAATAGTATTGCGGAAAAAAATTACCGGAGAAAACATGAGTGATGTAAACGATAAAAATAATGGAAATAAAAACAACGATCCGTTTGATTTTTTCAAACTTTCTCCTGAACCATCAAAAAACGGCGGCGGAAAGAAAAAATTTCCTTTTTGGGGAGTCATCGCTGTTTTGTTTGCCGCTACGGCTGTAATAAATATCTTTTTAATGATGCGGACAAATGATGAAACAATTGATTTTTCCGCTTTCCGCAAATATATCGAAGACGGAAGAATAACCCGCGTGGAAATAAGCGACAGTTACTGCCTCGGATACAGCGGCAGCGAAACGGATAATTCTTCCGATTTCCGCGGAACATTTTTGTCCGGGCAGACTTCCGCCCGCGCCCGCCGTGCGCCGTATAAAACCGCATCGATCCTGACTGACGAATTTATCGGCTTTCTCAATGAAAAAGGCGTAAGCTATAAAGCTGTTCCCAGGCAAAATAATTTTTTGCTTGATTTTCTGCTGAACTGGATTTTGCCGTTCGGTTTTATTTTTCTCATGTGGCGCCTGCTGTTTAAAAGAATCGGAGGCGGCATGAGCGGCGGTATGGGCAGCATTTTTACTGCGGGGCAAAGCCGCGCAACCGCTGTCGACGAAGGTCAGGTTACAACGCGTTTTTCCGATGTTGCGGGCGTAGATGAAGCCAAAGAAGAACTTGTCGAAGTAGTGGATTTTTTAAAATCGCCGAAAAAATACACGGATATCGGCGGAAAAATTCCGAAAGGCGTTCTGCTTGTCGGTCCGCCCGGTACCGGAAAAACGCTGCTTGCCCGTGCGGTTGCCGGCGAGGCCGGCGTGCCGTTTTTCAGGATATCCGGTTCCGATTTTGTTGAAATGTTTGTCGGTGTCGGAGCAAGCCGCGTGCGCGATTTATTCAAGCAGGCAAGAGAAAAAGCTCCCTGTATTGTGTTTATTGATGAGCTGGATGCTATCGGAAAAAGCCGCGTGAATAACCTCGGCGGAAACGACGAACGCGAACAGACCTTAAATCAATTGCTTGTTGAAATGGACGGATTCGATAATTCCAAAGGGCTTATTTTGCTTGCGGCGACGAACCGCCCGGACATACTTGATCCGGCGCTGCTCCGTCCGGGACGCTTTGACCGCCAGGTTGTCGTTGATCCGCCGGATTTTCTCGGACGCAAAGCGATTTTGGAGATTCACGCGAAAAATGTAAAAATCGGCTCCGACGTGAATTTTGAATCTGTTGCACACGCAACAAGCGGGTTCTCCGGCGCGGATCTTGCAAATGTCGTGAATGAAGCCGCGCTGCTTGCCGTCCGCGGCGGCAGGAAACAAGTGAGCATGATAGATTTCGATGAAGCCGTTGAAAAGACAATTGCCGGACTGCAAAAGAAAAGCCGTGTCGTCCGGGAAAACGAACGGAAAATAATTGCTTTCCATGAAACAGGTCATGCGCTTACTGCCGCTTTTACTCAGGGAACGGATAAAGTTCATAAAATATCGATAATACCGCGTGGTTCCAATGCGCTTGGCTACACATTGCAGCGTCCCGATGAAGACAGATTCCTGTATACGGAAAAAGATCTCATGAACGAAATCGATACGTTTCTCGGCGGGCGTGCGGCGGAAGAAATCGTGTTTTCGGAAATTTCGACCGGCGCCGGCAACGATTTGCAGCGGGCAACGGATCTTGCCCGCCGTATGATTACCGATTACGGTATGAGCAAAAGATTCCGCAATGTTGTGCTGTCGCAGCGCGGCGGCGGGTATGCTGCCGGCGAACCGCAGCTTGTCCGCGAATATTCGGAAGAAACACAGCGATACATAGATGAAGAACTTGCCCGCATCATGGAAGAACGCTATGCATGTGTTATCCGCCTGCTGACAGAAAAACGCGATGTGCTCGATTATCTTGCAAACAGATTGCTGGAAAAAGAAACGATAGAAGAAAGCGAATTTTGCGAAATTGTTTCCGCTGTAAAAAATCTTGATGACAAAGTTACAGCTTCATCAATTAAAGATTCTGCATCGGCAGATGATGCAAAATAAAAATCAGCCGTTATGACGGAAACGAGGAATGCGGATTTCGTTTGAACATCTTGGCATGATTTTACCGCTTGGCTGATTTTTCGCTGCGCGGCGGCTTGCTGGACAAAAAGTTGCCGCATTTTATTGGCATGAAATGAAACATCATAATTATACGAATTTTTGGAATTGATGCTGTATCAAAAACAGCTGCGTGTGCCGCAGAAAAATGCAAATCGGCAGAAAATGCTGCATGCGGAATTTGCGAATGCAGCTGTTAAAAAAGTGTTTATTGCGGAATAAAATATGTCAGGAAAAACATGCTATATTTTCGGTGCCGGAGAAAACTACACCGGAACTGTATCCCCTGACGCAGCAGATTATGTGATTGCTGTTGACGGCGGATATAAATATGTCTGGGAGCATCGAATTGCGCCTGATCTTATCATAGGCGATTTTGATTCTTTTTATGACATCGCGACCGATGCAATGCGCCGCTCGTTTGAGAAGCATCCGTTTGTAATCAAATTGCCGGCGGAAAAAGACGACACTGACATGTATGTAGCTGTGAAATACGGAATTCAAAATGGATGTACAAGATTTTTGCTGTACGGCGGCACCGGCGGCAGAATTTCGCATACAATGGCAAATATTCAGTGTCTTGTCATGCTTGCACGCTGCGGAATGCGCGGCTACCTATATGCTCCGGAATATATGCACGGCGGCGTATCTGTCGGCGAAGTTATGACAGTTATCCATAATTCAAAAATCTGTTTTTCTCCCGAATCAAAAGGATTTATTTCCGTGTTCAGTCTTGACGCGGAATGTTCCGGCGTTTGTGAAACGGGATTAAAATACGGGCTTTCCGATTATACGCTTTTGAATAATTATCCCGTAGGCGTGAGCAATGAGTTTACCGGCTGCCGCTCTGAAATATCTGTGGCGTCAGGTTCGCTTCTTGTAGTATATACAACGGCTGCCCGCGAACAGGAAATCTAATACCGTCACGGATAATCGCATAAAACCGAAAATAACGCTGTGTTATGTCCTGTGGAATTTTATATGCTGTTTGTGTTATACTGATAATATGCTTTTGCTTAAAAAACTTGATGAAATGGCTGTGCGTTTTGAAGAAGTGAATAAGCTTATTCAAGAACCCGGCTTGACGAAAGATCCTAAAAAATACAAAGACGTGATGCGTGAACATTCGCATCTTTCCGCTGTTATGGAAACAGCGGCGGAATACCGCGCGGTTTTAAAAGGCATTGAAGACGCCAAAGAGTTGATATCTGCGGAAGAAGATCATGACATGAAAGAAATGGCGCGTGAAGAAATGAAATCTTTGGAATTAAAGCAGCCGGAATTGGAAGAAAAAATAAAAATGCTTTTAATTCCGCCGGATCCGCTTGAAGAAAAAAATATCATTATGGAAATTCGCGGCGGCACCGGCGGAGATGAAGCGTCTTTATTCGCGGCTGATTTATTCCGTATGTATACGCGCTATGCCGATATGAAAGGCTGGAAATATGAACTCATGGATGCCAGTGAAACCGAAGTCGGCGGCTATAAGGAAATTTCATTTTCAATTAGCGGAAAATACGTATACGGCAGTTTGCGGTATGAGAGCGGCGTTCATCGTGTGCAGCGTGTGCCGGAAACGGAAGCACAGGGACGCGTTCATACAAGCGCTGTTACGGTTGCCGTATTGCCGGAAGCCGAAGAAACGGAAATCGATATAAAGCCCGAAGATGTCCGCATAGATGTTATGCGAGCCGGCGGTCCGGGCGGTCAATGCGTCAATACTACGGATTCCGCTGTCCGGCTTACGCATATTCCTACCGGTATTGTTGTTATTCAGCAGGATGAAAAAAGCCAGATAAAAAACAAAGCGAAAGCGTTCCGTGTTCTGCGTGCGCGTCTGTTTGATCTTGAAGAATCACGGAAAAATGAAGAGCGTTCCGCCGCCCGAAAAAGTATGGTCGGTTCCGGCGATCGTTCGGAACGTATACGGACATATAATTTTCCGCAGAACAGAGTAACGGATCATCGCATAAACTTAACGCTGTATAAACTGGAACAAGTTATGCAGGGATACCTCGATGAACTTGTCGAACCGCTTTGTATTTATGCAAAAGAAGAACAGCTGAAAAATAATGCGCTCGTTAATTCTTTATGAGCCGGTCTGGCTGCGCCGCAGAAATTCGCACTGCATGCAAAAAGCATGCAGGTACGGCGCTTTACAGTGCCCCGCTGTTTATTCAGACGGATTCTGTTTGCTTTTTTTCATGCTGTGTCTGGATTTTTTGTTTTATATGCTGAATAAATATTTTATTCGGATCTTTTAATGTGCTTACGGCAAATACCAAATTATTGTCTGTATCTGTGCGGTACGGATATTTTGAATTATGGTCGTAAGCGGGACTATCCGGATCGTTTATCCACCAGTCGAGCACAGATATAACACACAAGCAATATTTCAGCAAATTTAAGTTTGTCAATTTTTTTGATTTTTTCCCGCCGAGCAAAATATCCGCCCGCCGCGAAATGCTGTTTGGGACATCGAAACGGTAATGTTCCAAAATATTTACCGCACCGAAATCAGGTGTTTCCGTATTTGAATTCTCTGTGTTTTTCAGAAAATTTTCTGTCCTTGCAATAAGTTCCGAAAATATTTTTTTCAAGTATGCGACACGGTTTGACAACGGTCTGTAAGTGTCATCTCTGTTCGGTTTTTCCATGAAAATCATTTCAAATGAAAGATGCGGAAGAAATGAATATTTTGACTGCCATAACAGATTGGACATAATTTTTTTCGCATAGATAGAAGACGGAAAATCCGACTGCATATATACATGGTTTACGTAATCTTTCAATTCGGAAGCGTATGTTTTGTCAAATACAACTTCCCGATACAAAGACCATTCGGCAAAAATCGCCGATAAATCATCTTTTTGCGAAGCAAACGCTTGTTCTTTGTCTATGCTGAATCGTATGTGGCGGCAGCCCTGAAAAAAATCTTCGATAATGCGAAGCAGAATGATTGTGATTTGCAGCGGATTTTCAGGAGAAAGCAAGTTGAAGCCGTCGCTGAAATTGTAAATGGGCTGAAAATACGGATACATGTCGGGCAGCGTTTTGATATTTTTCCATCCGGCATTTGGAAACATATTGTCAAGCAGCAATAATCCTTTGTCGACAAGCGAAACATTGTTTTCTTCTTTGTCATTTTCGGTTTTTTGTTCGGCTTCCGCTTTTTTTGCCGATGCTTCTTCTTCTGCGCTTTCCTCAGGTTGTGTTTGTTCCTGCGGATTTTTTGCTTCCGAATTTTTGGGCTGTTCGGCAGCTGTTTCTTTTTTCGCTGCTTCTTCCGGATGATCGCGGGTTGGTATAAATAAATCGAATTTCGTCATTTCGAGAAATTCGAGAATTTGCGCAGCTTTGGTTTTAAAAAAATCCGGATACGGCTGAAAATTTGACGAACACATGCGCATCAGAAGCGGATACAAACCTTTTATTGCCTGCCCGTATATGAAAATCCAATTTGCCGCAGCATCTCTTGTGAATTTCAACAGAGATTCTTGGTCCAAAGCGGAATTTTTTGCGGTACAGGCATATACCGTTTTCAGCAGCGAGGGAATATATTTTTCACCCGTATAATACAACGGCAGAAAAGTACGAAAAAATTCTTTGGTAAACGGAATCATGCTTGCGGCGGTAATTGCGGAAGAATTCTGTTCAAGCTGTTTATATAAATCGCAAATGTGTCTGATATTCATGTTGTATATATAATTGAGCAGTTTGCAGTCAAACTGCGGATTTTGAGAAATGTTCGCTTTGTAATTTTCATCGGCGGCGGATATAATCTGTTTAACGGAAACGGAAAAATTTTGAATGCGGTCTATATATCCCGCTGCTGCGGATAATATAAAGTTTTCACGTATTTTTTCGCTGGTGCCTGTTGCTGCTGCGATAATATATCCGATGAAAGATTTGGATGGTTTTATTTTGTACTCGGAAGACATCATCAATTTATCCATAAGCGTTCGTTCTTTTGATGAGATTTGCGGCAGTGAAAAAGAATCCTGATTTTTTTTCCGTGTATTGCCAGAACTTTTGTTCCCATCAGAATTTTTTGCTTCAGTCCGCGTTTTATCCGTGCCTGCTGTCCGCATGATCTGAGAATCCGCATACTGTGTTCCGCGGTGATTTTTTGTTTGCTGTTCCGATTCGGCAGGTTTCCCGTTGTTTGCTCCGCGGCGGAGATATGTTTTCGGGCGGATTTGCGGATTGTCGAACAAAGGCGCTTTTTCTACACCGATTTCCCCGCCGAGTATTTTTGTCATTCGGCGGGCTTCTTCAGCTTCAATAGTGCCGATATTTTTTCTGGTTTTATCGAGTTCTCCCGGATTGTATACGGCTTTTGGTTTATCTTTGTTTTCCGGCATCTTTTTTATTCTCCATATATTTATGTCGGCAGTATTTTACAGCCGCATCCGGTTTTTTTGCACAATGCCGCGAAAATCTTTCAGAACAAGCGAATGTTTGCTTTTTGTGAGCAAAATGCCGTTAAACATTCCGAATAAAGTGTGCTGCTTTGTTTTTAGGATAAAAATGCTTAAATTGTGTACATCACAGGAAAGCGGCGTAAACGACAAATCTACCATGCTTTCCGTGTCTTGGATTATCCATTTTCCGGTGATGCCGAACGGATGCGTAATCGTTACCGGCGGCAATGGTGTCGTTTCGCCGTTAAAAAACAAAACGTTTTCGTTGTAAATGCTGCTGTCCGCTGCGTCGTATGATGTTACAGACAGCCTGAAAGCTGCCGGTTTTCCGTCTATCATGCCGAGTGCGATTAAGTCTTCGTTCCAGATGCGCAGTTTGTAATATGCCCGCCGTATATCGAAAAATATCAGACCGCTGTTTGTTTCTGCGGATTCGTTTTGCGCAGATTCCGTATTTGTTTGTGTTTGCGGATTTTTATTTTTGCGGCGGCGGGCAGCGATTGCTGTTGAACCGCACATCGGCGCAAACATTTGTGCGGATGCGGCGCATCGTCGCATGATTGGTGCCGGTCTGCAAGTAGAAAAACAGCTGCCGCCGTTTTTCAGATTGGCGGCAAAAGCGCATGATACATCCGGCCGTGCGGAATCACCTTTCATTTTCAGCCGCACAGATAAATTCTGCGCTGCCCGTTCCCAGCGAATGCGAATGCGCCGTCTTTTTGAAAAAGTAACGCAGACTGCGGATACCAGATTTTTCGGAATAAGCCTCCGCCGCAGCCCCATGATGTTCCGGTATTTATATTTTATGCCCGTCTTTGTATTCCAGAGCATTGTTTCTGAAATGCCGAATATTTTATTATCCAGCAGATAAACAGCGCCGATATATTCTTGAAACTGAAAAATTACGCATATATTGCTGCGTATCCTTAAGTTTGTAAAACATGCCGGAAGCGGCAATGCGCTGAACGGTTTTTTGACGCCTCTTATATCAAGCGTTTCCGGAATACCGTCAAAAGATCCAAATACGGGTTTCCCGTTTTTAACGAAATGTTCCGGCGGATAACGTAATTCTCTTGTATACAAAATATGTTTTATTCCCTGTAATGTATTTTACATATTATATCATTCCGGCGGATAAAGCAAAGGTTTCTTTGAATTTACGATCTTTTGCTTGCTGATTCAATGGAAACAGACTAATATATTGAGAAAGGATAAATAAATGAGTGTTACATTATATTCGCTGGGCGCCGCGCAGGAAGTTACCGGATCAAAACATGTTTTTGAAATCAATGGAAGAAAGTTTCTTGTCGATTGCGGAGCTTTTCAAGGAAAACGGAAGGAAACAGACGAAAAAAACCGCAATTTTTCATTGGCAGCCGATACATTAGAGGGCGTTATTTTGACGCATGCCCATTATGATCACTGCGGATTGCTTCCCGTACTGACGAAAAAAGGCTATACGGGAAATATTTACGCAACTCCCGCGACTCGTGCTTTAGCGGATCTTATAATGATGGACAGCGCAAGAATTCAGGCGCGTGATGCCGAATATCTGCGGAAACAAGCAGCAAAAAAAGGCGAAAAATTTACCTGGACGCCGCTGTTTACGGAAAAAGACGTCATAGCGTCGGCAAATCAAATAGTTACGCTTTCGTATAATCGGAAAATGTACATTGCACCTGATGTCCGGCTGGAATTTTTTGATGCAGGACATATTTTGGGTTCTGCGTTTGCATCGGTAACCATAACAGGTCAGCGTGAAAACGGCGACGATATTCATATTTTATATACCGGTGATTTAGGGCGCAGAAATAAACCTATCATCAGGGATCCTCAGACGAATTTTCCGCCGCCGGATTATATAATCCTCGAAAGTACATACGGGGATCGGCTTCATGAAAGCACCGCAGCGGCGCTTGACGAACTTGAAGTTATTGTGAATCGCGCCGTTCGTCAGGACGGAAAAATAATTATTCCGGCTTTTGCCATAGAACGCACACAGGAATTGATTTATAATTTGCATATATTAGTTGATCAAAAACGTATCCCCGAAATTCCCATATATGTGGATTCTCCGATGGCAACAAGTGCAACAAGCATTTTTCATGTGCATCCCGAATGCTACGACAAAACGACGCATGACGCGTTTATTGCGCACCATAAAAATCCTTTTGGTTTTAATGCGCTGTCATTTGTTACAAGCGTTGCGGAATCAAAAGCCTTGAATGAAAAAGAAGGTCCTATGATTATAATCAGCGCGGACGGCATGTGCGAATGCGGACGGATTGTGCATCATCTTGCAAATAATATCGGCGATTCCGATAACACAATATTGCTCGTCGGTTTTATGGCTGAAAATACGCTTGGCCGCCGTTTGATGAATCGGGAAAAAGAGGTTCGCATTATGGGCGATCGGTATGAAGTCAAAGCTCGGATTGAGCAAATAAACGCATTCAGTGCCCATGCGGATTATCGGGAAATTCTCGAATGGCTCAAAGCTGTTGATACAAGCCGTCTGCGCCGTATTTTTATGGTGCACGGCGAAAACGACGCGCAGGTGTTCCTCAAAAAATTTCTGAGTGAAAACGGTTTCCCTAATGTCGATATTGTAGCTTACGGGAAAAAATACGACATTCAATGATTTTTAAATAGAAAATCTGCGGAACAGGAAATACTGCATTGCAAGCGCAGTATTTCCTGCAAGAAGTGTTTACCGCTGAACGCGTCCGCTGGCGTTGCCGCCGGCAAGAGATTCAACTTCTTCTGCGGAAACAAGATTAAAGTCTCCGTTGATTGTGTGTTTCAGTGCGGACGCAGCTACCGCGAATTCCAGAGCTTCGCCTTGTGTTTTTTTGGTCAAAAGACCGTGAATCAATCCGCCGGAGAAAGAGTCCCCGCCGCCGATTCTGTCAATGATAGGCATAATGTCATAATGTTTTGATTCATAAAATTCCTGTCCGTTGTAAATCATGGCTTTCCAGCCGTTGTGCGTTGCGGACAAACTTTCACGCAGCGTAGAAACAACATATTTGAATCCGAATTCTTTTGCCATTGCCTGAAAAATGCCTTTGTATCCTTCTGCGGCAGTGTTTCCTGCTTCAACGTCTGCATCCGGTTTGAAACCGAGGCACAATTCCGCATCTTCTTCGTTTCCGATGCACACATCAACATATTTCATCAGCGGCTTCATGATGCTCTGCGCTTTTTCGGATGACCACAGTTTTTTGCGGAAGTTCAAGTCAACGGAAACCGTTACATTGTGTTTTTTCGCTGCTTCACAGGCGAGTTTTGTCAGTTCGGCTGCTTTGTCTGAGATGGCAGGCGTAATTCCCGACCAGTGAAACCAATCCGCGCCTTCCATTATTTTATCGAAATCGAAATCCGAAGGATCTGCTTCGGCAATGGAAGAGCCTGCGCGGTCATAGATAACCTTTGACGGACGCATCGAAGCGCCTGTTTCCGCGTAATAAATGCCGACTCTGTCGCCGCCGCGGGCGATGTACTGTGTGTTCACGCCGTATTTCCGCAGAGAATTTACGGCACTCTGTCCGATTTCATGTTTGGGCAGTTTGGTTACGAAATATGCATCGTGTCCGTAATTCGCACAGCTTACCGCTACGTTTGCTTCTCCGCCGCCATAGATAACTTCGAATTTTTCTGCCTGAACGAATCTTCTGTTCGCTTCCGGTGAAAGCCTCAGCATAATTTCGCCTAAGGTAACAATCTTCATAATAGATTTACTCCTGTTCGCGGCTGTCCGTGCATGCGCAGGATGCCGTAATGTATAATCCAGCCGCAACATGACGGCATTAAGTGATTATCTAATAATAGCCCGAAATGAATATATCCGTCAATTTATTGCTGTTAAATTTTGCGCCTCGGCATTTGCGCGAAACAGTGCGGCACAAGTTTGCCGGATTTTGCTGCGGACATTATTGTTTTATCGGAAACGAAACGGCTGCTTACTCGATAATGATACCGAGCGAACTGACATTTTTTTTGTGCCCATTATATGAAAGCATGTTCGTTTTATTTATGAACAATGAAGAAGAAGCTCCGCCGTCAAGCTGAATCGCATCGTACGCTCCGGCTTCTTTCAGAATGTCTGCGCAGGCAGCAAAATCAAGTCCGGCGCTGTGCCGTTTTTGCTCGCCTTCCACAACCAGCAGATATAATGTGCAGCCGTTTTTCGATACGCCGGCAGCCGTCCGGGAATTATCGGTTTTTATAAACGAACCGAAATGTTCTCCGTTTTTCAATATTTGAAAAAATCCGCCGACAGCTGTTGTATAAGAACTGCCGGAAAGTTCGGCTTGGGAACTAAACACACGGGCTTTTTTTGCAGCGTCAAAAGCCAGTGCGGCGTATCGGTGTATCGGCGGCGAACATAAAATGCCGGCATTGATAATCAGACCTGCCGGTTCCCGTTTCAGCAGACCTTTCCGCTTCCAAGGCGCGGCATTTACTGCCACTGTGCTATTTGTTCGCTCTGCAAACTTTTCGGTTTTTTCGCCGTATTGTCCGGACGGCTCCGCAGTTATCCGCACCGCTGCATCATCCAGCGCAACGGTAACAAGATGATACACAAGCGGAGGATTTGAACGCTCCAAGCGTTCGTAAAGCACTGCGCGGTGTATTTGTTTTTTGATGGTGCGCGCCATTCTGTGAGCATCGTACTGCAATTCCGCCTGCGCAAAATTTCCCGCTGTTTTTGCGGATGCGCAGCCCGACAGATACATCAAAAGCAGAGCGGCGGATAATATAACTGATGCCGTGAAATGCACATTTTTCCTGATACATGGAAAACATGGAAAAATTGCTGTTTTTTCTGCAGCAAATTTCTTTGCATGCGTTTTTAGACGAGGAATAATCAGCGTTGTCCTGGAGCAATTCGATGACAAGCGGCGTTCCTTTGCTTGCTGTTCAATCTGTTATGCGTTTTGACCGAGCAATTGTTTTAATTCACGAATATCCGAAGCCAGTTTTGTTCTGTCTATGTTCCGGTATTTTTTGGGAACCATTTCTCTGCTTGTGCATTCCAGAACCGCGACGAGATTTTGGAGTTCTATTTCATGCGGATATGCCGGCGGAATAAAATCACGTAAAGTTTGTTCCAAGTCCGTTTTTGTTACGACAGCGCGGTGTTCCATTGCTGCCGTCATCTTTGCGCGGACCAAGACTGCTTCTATGTCTGCGCCGGACATTTCGAATTGAATTTTCCGGAATAAATCAGCCAACGGGAATTTTTCCACTTTTATGCCGAGTTTCCGCTGCATTGTCGTGAAAATATCGATTTTTTCTTCCTGCGTTTCCGGATAAAACAATGCCAAATGTTCTTCGGCGCGTCCCTGCCGTTTTAAATCTATCGGAATCAAATCGGGACGGCTTGTTATTAAAAACCAGATGATTTTTCCGCGGTAATCTGTGTTGCCCATAAACGATGCTATTTGTGCGAAAACCCGTTTTTCCGATCCGTTTCCCGCGTTGTCAGTTCTGTGCCCCAGCATTGTATCTGCTTCGTCTATCATAACCGCAACGGGCGACATGGCTTTCAGTATGCTCAGTATATGTTCGAGATTTGTTTCCGTTCCCGAATGCGATTCCGAATGGAAATTGCACAGCCTGACCATCGGAATGCCTATTTCGCCGGCAAATGCACTGACAAGAAAGCTTTTTCCCGTTCCGATCGGTCCGGCAATTAAATATCCCATCGGTAGCACATCAAGCTGATTTTGCTTGATTGCCCGCGCGGCGTTTTTGAAACGGTTTTTTACAAAATCATGCCCGGAAATATACGACAAGTCGTGTTCTGTTTCCAAAAATTTAAGCATTCCGCCGACTTCATTTTCGATAATTTCTTTTTTTCTGATTCGCAGATAATCCATAGTTATCGGATTGTCGGCTTGCTCCGATTCCTGCGCAATTTGATTCAAATGAAATAAATTCAGACCGGAAGTAAGCGTCCCTGCTTTTTCCGCAGTAAGTCCGCGGGCAAAGCGGCATAAATTCTTATCCTGAAGGAATCTGAAAAACTGCGTGCGGATATACTCGTCGGGAAGCGGAATATTTACTTTTACGACAGACGGCGAGGCGGTAAGCCGGATATTGGCATCTCCGAAATTTTCGGATAATAGAATTATCGAAATATCATTTTGCGTAAAAACAGGTTCATGAGACCATCTGTTCAGCGTAACCAGACAAAAGCGATCGGTTTCATCAAGAAGACTTATATCTCCGGCAGGTACAAGCGTTTCCGCGTAATCAATCAGAAAAACGATGCGTTTTTCGATATTCAGCAGAAAATATTTTTCCAGCCAGGAAAATGCTTCTTTCGGATTATTGGATAAAAGTTCCGTATCCGAAACATCGGGAAAGCGGCGCTTCATAACGGATAAATATTCTTTTTCGCTGTTGAGCGTGCAGAACGATACGCCGCTGGAGCTGTCGTAAAAAACAATAATATCTTCGTTCCCGAATAAAACATCGGATATATATTCCTGAATTTTCACGAAGTTGAATTCGCCTGCATTCATCGTATGTGGCAGGTAATCGCGGATATTGCCGTGAACGAAATATAAATTCGCTGTTTTTGAACAATACTTATATGATAATTCCTGCGCCCACTGAGGCAATATTTTTATAAAAGGAAGATTCTTTTGTATCAGCTGTCCTTTGCCGTTCATAAACATACGGCTAATTATGCAATATGATTTCATGTTTGACAATACATCACATTATATGGTATTTTACAAATATCAATCTTATTGAGAGGTATACTATGGCTTATAAAATTTCAGATGCCTGTGTAAACTGCGGAGCCTGCGAGGGTGAATGCCCCGTTGGTGCGATTAGCGAAGATAATGGCAAACGTAAGATCGATTCTGATACATGCGTAAGTTGCGGGACATGCGCGTCTGCGTGCCCTGTTGAAGCTATCTCTGCGGAATAAAAATGCCTGCCGAAGCGGAATATAACAGTTTTGTACGAATTCCGCTTCGGTTATGATAATCCGCGGGCGCTGCGGCAAAAAATCAGCGTCTGCGGATTTTGTATGGGATAAAAATTCCATAAATTTTTATCCCTGCCGTGTTTTGCAATCGGCTGCTTCGGAACAGCATAATGGTGCTGTTTTTGGTGCAGATTATTTTATTTCCGTTCGCCGCATAGAAACCATCCGTTTTTAAAAAGCAAATCCCTGCGGAATCGGCGGTATTCCCGATGCGGAGTTTTTCAGATGCGGCGTGTTTTATGTTTGCCGTACCGTTTTAGTGCCGATGAAATTTTTCCGTTCTGTTTTTTCCGGTTATGCCAGAATGTTTTCTCTGTTGGGAAAGATACTGTTCCTCTTGTTTTTTTGCAGCGCATTCAGTTTTTTAGTCGTTTTCCCGTTATGGAAATGGGCGGTCGTTTTTCCCCGCTCGTATACAGCCGCGGTTTTGTCTTTTGCGGGACTTTTTATATTATTCAGAATAATTCGTTCTGTCTGCATGTATGTTTGCAATGAACAATTTTCTTCCGCGGAAAAAAAGAATAAAATACGGAATATTCTGCGGAAACTTTTGCAGGCATGTATTGCCGCCGCGTCAGCAGCCGTGTTTGCATATTGCATATTGCATGGGCAGTGCGTTGCTGCGGTATTTTCGCTTGCGATTGGCATAATTTTGTATGGTTTATGCGCGTTCGGCGTAAAAAAATAACAGCGAAAATCATTGATGCGCGGCATCTGCATTTTGGGCTGCTGAGTGCCTTGCTGCTGACGCTGTTTCCGCTTTTTTCCCAAACGGAAATTTCCGATGATATTATTCCGATTGCCGAATTAAATTCACGGAATTCGGCATTCAAACAGCTTGAACGTGCTGTCCAAAATTCCTACCGTGTCATTGCGCTTAACAGCGGGAAAAAGGACGGAAAAGAAGCTGTTCCCGTGTCTTTTTTTTCGTATTTCGCCGGTAAAGAAGAAACGCTTTTGATGATAGCGGCACGTTGTTCAATTCGTTATGAAACAATTGCTACGCTGAACAGAATATCTTCGCCGCAAATGAATATTTCCGGTACAACGATTTTGATTCCGTCATGCCCCGGTCTTTTTATTCCGGATAAACCCAAAACCCCGTTTGAATCTTTATTGAAAAAAAATGCTTTCCACTGAATGACGGTGTATGGTATACTGTGCGCGGTGAACGGTTCTTTTTTATTCCCGACGGCAAGCTGAATCCGACGGAACGGGCTTTTTTTCTTGATTCGTCAATGAAATCGCCGCTTCCGCCGGGAATATTGACTTCCGGATACGGTTTGAGGATAAGCCCTATTTCCGGCACGGAAAAATTCCACAATGGAATAGATCTTGCCGCACCGGAAGGAACCGAAGTTTATGCCTGCAAAGCCGGTATAGTGAAACAAACCGGCTCAAGTCCGGTATACGGAAAATTTGTCATAATAGGGCATGATGAGCGCATGAGCAGTTTTTACGCGCATTTGTCGGCAATGCATGTTTCCGCGGGGGATGCCGTGAGCGGCGGCGATGTAATCGGCGAGGTCGGAACAACAGGCGCTTCAACGGGACCGCATCTCCATTTTGAAGTACTGTCTGACGGGAAAGGCATCGATCCTGTCAAAGTTCTCGGCGAAGAACAAATTCGCAAAAACGGCGGTGCGTAGCTTGTTTTGTCCGGTATTCGCAGACAAAATTGGGGAACTAATAAAAAATTGATGAAAAGAAAAATTATTTGCATATATGCCGCATTTTTTTTCATGCTTTGCGGAATGCCCGCAGAATCTTTTCGTGTAAATAAAGTCCATTCTGTTATTGTTCCGCAGTTTGAAGTTGAAGAAGCACCGATTGTTTCGCTTGGCGTAAGTGATGCGATTGCGCTGGAAATCCCAGCCGACCGTTTGTTCCTGCAAGCCGTTTCGCTTGAAATAAAAGTGCCTTCTGTTGTCGCGGCCTATCGTCATTCTGTGGCATATTCAGTGTACAGAAATATTTCTCCCGATCCGAAAGCCGGCCGCATCGACTACACCGCCGAACGTCTGTGTCTGGAAACATTTCCTAGCCGGCTGAGTTATAATTTGCAGATACCGCTTGCCGAAAATCATTCCATGAAATCCACGCCGTATACGTCGGTGCTCGCCGACGTGATAGGAAAATCGGAAAATGTGATACTGTTTCGATTGCAGCCCGTGATGAAAGGTGTTCCCGGCGAGTTGTTTACTTCCGAATTTTCCGTGCAGGTAAAACCTATTTTTACCGGCGACGGATTGCTTGTTCTGGATGTTTTATATCCGCCGAATTCTGTTCAGCCGGAAATTCGGGAAAAAATGCCGTATTCCATTTTTATCGATGAAAAACCGGCGCTATATACGGACAGGGGCATCTTGCTTCCTGCCGGCAATCATCATTTATCGCTTGTTTCCGAACTATATAGAAGTGAAGTTCGGACTTTTACGATTGAACAGGCACAAACGGTCCGCCTTTCGATACAGCTTCAGGATATTGCGCCGCTGCTGATGGTTATTGCGCCTGAAAACGCCGTTGTTTTTCTGGATGACAATGAATTGCTGCTGCCGATAAAAGAACCTTTTGTCGTATCAGCCGGCGAACACGTGCTGAAAGTGATTGTCGGCGGATATGAAACAGTAAGAAAAGTTTTTATTCAGAACGGAAAAACATATACGATGTCTGTCGCACTCGAACTTGAAATAGAAGAAGAATAACGCTGTTTCGTTAGTTAAAAGAACTGCCGTCCTGCCTTGCCTGCGGCCTGTCCGGCGATGCGGGATTGGCTGCATGATAAAACGATAAATAAACCGATTATTTGCGCTTTCGGATTTCAAAAAACGCTGAAAAAATTCAAGATGTCTGAAAATATTCCGATAATAAATATACCGGGCAGATTATTTCCTCCCACCCATTATTTGCCCGGTAAGCCTGATGGCATAGCCGGAGCTGAAAAGTTCCGGCTTTTATTTATATCGATATGCGGTGAGCTGTGCGGTTATGTCTTTATGTCAGTAATGCGGCGGCATGCGGTTCGGAATATCGTTTTCCATGTTGTCCGCAATTTCCGTCAGCCGCGCATTCAGCAGTTTATTTTCTTTCCTCAGCAGGCGGATGTTTTTTTCCTGTTCGACGGCAGTTTCCTGCAGCTGGTTCAAAAAATCTTCAAGGTATGCGAGTTTTGTTTCGATTGTTATGAGTCTGTCTTCGCAAATTTGATTATCCATATTGAAAATTATATCGTTTTTGCCGTCTGAAAAAAAGATAATCGGCTGTTTTTTGCAGTATTATTCCGCAGTGAATTTTGCCGCTATTTGCCCGCTGTATGACGATTTATTTTTTGAAAAATTCCTGCCGATAATAAACTGACGCGCAAAGTTTTTTGACATGTGCCGCATATTTATGATATAATACGACCTGTATTTGTACATGTCATTGAATATTGCTTTATGATTTTTATCGCTTTAATGCAATTTCAGGAGGTTTGATATTATGAAAAAGTCGTTGAGAGCGACATTGTTGTTTGGTTTTTTTCTGCTGATTGTGATATTAGTCGGTGTAGGTATTTTTTCATGTATCAATTTGGGGCGGGAAAACACTATTTCCGATGAGCTTTCATTGAATCATATACCGTCAATAGAAGTCTGCGGCAATGTAAAGCTTCTTGTGTCCAATTACAGACGCGGTGTGTACCGTCATATCCTTGTCAGAACAGACAGAGAAATGGATTCCATTGAAAAATCATTGGATGGTTATGAAAGTGATATGAAATCCCAGCTCTCGATATATGAGAAATTTATTTCCGACAATACCGAGCGTACATTCGCCGATGAAATTGCGAAACTCTGGACGGAATACCTCAGAAATGAAAAAACCGTATTGGAACTGAGCCGTTCGATGAGGAAAGAAGAAGCGCAGGATCTTGTTGTCGGCATTTCGTCGCGGCTTTTTGACGAGATAGAAGAAAAAGCCGCCGAGCTTAGCAATTATAATAGGGACCTTGCGGAAAATGCCAATGAGCTTGCGGAAAAACTGTATGCAAAATCGATAGCGCTTTTAATATCGATTATAGTTATTGCTACTATCGGTGCTGTTGCTGTTGCGCTGTTCATCAGTTCTTCTATCGTCAATTCCGTAAATCTCATAAAAGCGGGATTGCAGGATATCAGCCAGGGTGATTTAACGCTGGCAAGCCTCTCGGATGCCGAACGGAAAAAAATTCATGTCCGCAAAGACGAAATCGGCGAAATGGCACGTGCTGCCGAAACAATGGTTGAACGTCTTACGAATATTGTTCTGCAGGTTACTTCCGTTTCGCAGCAGGTCGGCGAAGGCGCCAGCCAAATCAGTTCTTCGAGCCAGCAGGTTTCTTCTGGTGCGGCAGAGCAGGCGGCTTCTACGGAAGAAATGGCTTCTACAATGGAGCAGATGGCGTCGAATATCCGCCAGAATGCAGATAATGCGGGAAAAACCGGCAGTATTGCCAAGCGAACCGCTGAAGAAGGCAAAAACAGCGGCGCTGCGATAAAGGACTGTACTACTAATATTAAGGAAATTGCTTCGAAAATCAGCATAATCGAAGATATTGCCAGCCAGACAAATCTTTTGGCGCTGAATGCCGCTATTGAAGCTGCACGCGCCGGTGAAGCGGGGAAAGGTTTTGCCGTTGTTGCCAGCGAGGTTCGCCGACTTGCGGAACGCAGCCAGATTGCGGCAGGTGAAATCACTGAAATTTCCGCTAAAACAGTTGATTCGTCTGAACAAGTTGAACAAATTACCGGTAAAGTAATTCCGAGTATCGAAGAAACAGCATCTCTTGTTGATGAAATTGTCGCTGCAAGCCGTGAGCAGGATTCCGGGGCTCAGCAAATAAGCACAGCAATTGCACAGCTTGACACGGTTGTGCAGCAGAATGCTTCGGCTTCGGAAGAGCTTGCCGCAATGGCAGAAGAACTTTCCGCTCATGCGAACGTACTGATGCAGACAATTACTTTCTTTAAGGTGCAGAAAAACGCTCCTGCGACAAAATATCTGCCGGATTCTTCTGCTTCGGGAGCGGAAAGGAGCGCGCCTGCAAGATCTTCATCGTTTTCATCCGGTCAGCAGGACTCGTATCAGAACGGCGGAGCGCGGGCTTCTTCCGAGACGCAGAGCAGAGCTCCTTCTCAGCCGTCCGGCGGAAGTCACATGTCGCCGAATTCGTCATCGGTTTCCGATGCTGACTTTGAAGAATTCTAATTTGAATGGAGCGTGATTAAATACGATGGCTGTTTGGGAACGATAACCAAGACAGGTTTTTAATCATCTGCATTTTGTAAATGAAAAATAAAAACCCGCAGGCAATTGACGCTTTTTATGCGCTGGCTGCTGCGGGTTTTTTTTCTGTGAAAATTACGGAAAATTAGACGAGCCCTTGGGCAATCATTGCGTTTGCGATTTTAAGAAATCCTGCGATATTTGCACCGGCAACGTAGTTTCCTTCCATTCCGAATTGTTTTGCTGCGCTATATGCGCTGTCGTGGATATTTTTCATTATATCCTTGAGCTTTGTGTCGACTTCTTCGCGGCTCCAAGACAAGCGTTCTGAATTCTGGCTCATTTCAAGTCCCGATGTGGCAACGCCGCCGGCGTTTGATGCTTTGCCCGGCGCATAGAGAATTCCCGCGTCAAGGAAAGTGCTTACCGCATCGAGATTTGACGGCATATTTGCGCCTTCCGCTACAAGTTTGCATCCGTTCTTTACCAGCGTTTTTGCATCGTTTCCGTTCAGTTCATTCTGCGTTGCGCAGGGAAATGCACAGTCGCATGGAATGCCCCATGGTTTTTCACCTGCAAAAAATTTGGCGGACGGATATTGTTTTACGAAGGCATCGATTTTTTCTCTGCGGACATTTCTCATTTGTTTGATGAATTCAAGCTTTTCCGCATCGATGCCGTCGGAATCGTAAATATAGCCGGTTGAATCGGACATGGTAACAGGTTTTGCGCCGAGCTGCAGCAGTTTTTCTGCCGCATATTGTGCCACATTTCCGTTTCCGGAAATAACACAGGTTTTGCCTTTGAGTGTTTCGCCTTTTACGGCAAGCATATTTTCCGCAAAATAAATCAGTCCGTATCCTGTTGCTTCCGTGCGGATAAGCGAGCCGCCGAATGTAAGACCTTTTCCGGTAAGCACGCCGGTGAATTCGTTGCGCAGGCGTTTATATTGACCGAACATATAACCGACTTCACGGGCGCCGACGCCGATATCTCCGGCGGGAACATCGGTGTCGCTTCCTATATGGCGCTGAAGTTCCGTCATGAATGACTGGCAGAAACGCATGACTTCCGCGTCTGATTTTCCGTGCGGGTCGAAATCCGCGCCGCCTTTTCCGCCGCCCATGGGCAATGTGGTAAGGCTGTTTTTGAAGCACTGTTCAAAGCCGAGGAATTTAAGAATGCTCAAATTTACGGATGGATGGAAGCGCAGACCGCCCTTGTACGGACCGATTGCGCTGTTGAATTGGACACGGTAGCCGCGATTGACTTGAATAGTGCCGCTGTCGTCCATCCACGGAACACGGAACATGACGACGCGTTCCGGTTCGACCATTCGTTCGAGAACAGCATTTTTTTCAAGTTCAGGCATCGCTTCAACGACAGGTTCAAGAGATTCAAGAACTTCTTGAACAGCTTGCAGGAATTCCGGTTCATTAGCGTTTTTTTTCTGAACCTGATCAAATACGCGTTTTACATAAGCGTTTTTCATATTTTCCCCCGAAAATATTTAGAGTTCGTGTTGCGTTGTTTTCTGGAATTATATTCTGCCCCAGTGCACGCAAAACTTCAAATTTAATAAAATATTTTAGCATAAATGAATATCGCTAGACAATATATTGTTTTTTACCGACAGACGTCTTGGACGCCGATGCATCAATCGGGAAATGTGCATTGCGGGAACTGCGCCGCGCCTGATTCGATTGACTTTATATTGCCGGCGTTTTATTCTAGCTTCATGCGTTATTGTTTTATGCAGCTGCGGAGGCACTTGAATTTTTTTCTCCGTGCGGCGGCTGAAAAATTTGCCGCAGGCTGCCGTATAGTGCAAACGGCTGTAAAATTTTCTGCTGCCGTTTTTTTTATGATGACACCGCTGATAATGATGTCATGCGGTTCTTCGCATACGGTGAATTCTTTAAAGATGCAGAAGCTTTTTCTGCTCGGTTACGGCAATTTTGAGGATGAAGTGAATTTATTTGATTTATCCGATTTCGGGGAAATCAATTTGCACATTGCGATGAAAGACGGTATTTTTTTTATCGCGAACGGCGGAATTCGAAAAGTAATCCAGATGTCTTCTTACGGAGATCTTATAGGCATTTGCTACAATCCGGAATCAAATCCGACGCCCTCTTTTGTTTCGCCGGCAGATGCATCGCCGGAAACTTCTTCTTCTTTGACAATATTAAAAGCCGTGGCTTATCCGTTTAACAGGCTCGGAAAAATCGCTGTTGACACGAAAAAGAATTTTTATGTGGTGGATACTTTGCCGCCTGAGCGTCAGGAACAGGATGCGGAACATAAACTTGCACTGAGGGAAGTAGTGCTTCGTTTTTCCAGCGACGGAAATTTTTTGGATTATCAGGGGCAGCAAGGTTCCGGCGGTACGCCTTTTCCGTATATCAGCGGTATTTACACCACAAAAAACAATGAATTGGTCGTTGTTTCGCTGACTAATTCCGGCTCAATTGTGTATTGGTTTTCGGATTCGGGATATTTAAAGTACACAGTGCCTATCGAAAACAGCAAACTGCCGCTGCCCGATGATGAAGCGGATGACGACTTGTTCGTGAATCTCGGAGAAATTATTCCCGATTATACGCAGCAGAAATTATATATAAAAACAGATTATCACCGCCGCGAATATGACGCATCGCTTAATATGCAGTCCGGCGTAACGTATGTGCAGACATTGCTGTATCCGCTCAATGTGGAATCGGGAAAGTTTGAATCGCCGCTTCTTGTTCAGGCATACGAGGATGTTGTTCATGACGGATTCGGCAGAGAAACATACAGAGTGCCGTTTGATTTTCTGGGCGTAACTGAATCCGGCTGGTTTTTTTTCATAGTATCCGATGCGTCGGGATTTACGCTTCAAATGGTTCAGCCGAACGGACAAAAAATTCTTAATCGTCATCTGGATGTAAAGCATGAAGAAACCGTATATCATGATTTTTCCTTGTCTTCGGACGGCATTATTACTGCGCTGATTGCGGAACAGGAAAAAGCATCTGTTGTGTGGTGGCGGACAGACGAACTTATTTCCGCATTGCTGAAAAAATAAAGCGGAACACTTCACGATGGACAAGGATAATTTTGCCGACAGCGAGGTGCGCCGCATTCCCCCCGAAAATCGGGAAAATTTCGATGCGGAAGATTTGGTTTTTCATTATCGGCGTGAAAGGCGGCTTGCTTCTGCGCCGGAATCCGTGCAGAACTTATATAACGGTTCCCTGCAATTTGCTCCGAACGGACTGCTCAAAACGCTTGTGCGCACAAAATCTTCGCGCATGTTGCTTTCGGTTATACTTGCATTTTCTCTGATGCTGCTGTTTTTGCGTTCGTTTGCTGCGGATTCGTCCCGAACTGATATTGCAGAGATTTCGGCTGCGGTTTCGGCTTTTTCGTTTTCCGATACGGTGTATGTCAGTGTGCAATGCGTTCCCCGAAATAACAGAAAGCTGCCGCCGTCCCGGATTTTTCCGTCAAATAAGAAAAATAACGATTCCAGAAAATCCGAAAAAACGGCTGATGATTTTTCCGCCGCCGGAACTTCCGCTTTTATTGAAATGAATGTGCAGGCATACGACAGCAGCGGCGTGCTTTTTGCGGAACATGAAATTTTCGGTTTTTGCACGAATGATGAAACGTATTTCAGGACAACATTTGCGGATTATGATATAGTTGAAATCAGGGTTGCTTTGCAAATCGAAAATGAACAGGATTCTATTGTCTGCAAAGTAGAAAAAAAATAACGAAAAATAATGGTATACAAAATATCGGAACATACATATATTTATGAAAGCAGGAGGTGAAAAATGATGCAATTGTATTTTCTCTGCATTGTGTTAAATGCAGGGGTCGGCTGCGTGCTGTTGCTGCCGGAATTTAATAAACTGCCGTCATGGATGGAAAATAGGAATTTTCGGCTTGTTTTGGGATTGCTGTCCGCAGTGCTCGGCATACTGAAACTGCTGGTTACAATGCCGCACATACCTGTGCTTGGGGATTTTATTCCGGCTGTGGCAGGAATAAGCGGCGGCAGCGTACTCCTGCTTGAATATTACCGCGAAAAGTCAACTATGGAATTAAAATTGCCTGCTGTTATCGAAAATGTGCTTACTAACGGGCGGAAATATCTTGGCATGTTCTGCGCTGCCGCGGCGCTGCTGCACTTTTTGTTTCCGAAAGTAATTTTGCTGTAAATGTGGTTTATTGCAATGAAAAACGATCGTTCAATTGCCGGCATCATAATTGCAGATTCGAAAGTTCTTGTTGCGCATCGTCTTCCGTCGGGACAAATGGGCGGCAAATGGGAATTCCCCGGCGGGAAAGTGGAATCCGGAGAAACCGATGAGCAGACGATAGTTCGGGAGTTTTCGGAAGAATTCGGAATTTCTGTTGTTCCGGGAAAATTTCTTGCCTCCGCGGAATTTTCTCATAATAACCGAACAGTAACACTTCATGCGTATGAAGTGTTTGTACAGCCGGGGCAGGAAGATTCTTCAAAATGGAAACTGACCGAACATTCGGAAATTGCCTGGATTCCGCTTGCCGATGTAAAGAAACTTGATTTCGTTGATTCCGACTTGAAAATATATAATGCCGTGCTGACCCATTATGAAAAGTAATGCATCCTATTCGTTGAAAAAATGCGGTTTTTATATATGCATTTTTTTCTGTATAAATTTTTTGCTTGCACTGTTTTGCTGTTCCCGCACAAAAAACTTGACAGTTGATGTATCTGATTCGGAATCGTTCGGTTCTGATTTTGACTGGGCTGTTATTTCCGTGCAGTATGCTGTGTACTGTACGGAGCCGGGCGTTGAAACAGATATTTCCAGTCATGGGCGCAAAAACGATGTGCTTCGAATTTTAGGACGCCGTATTGTGCATACCGAAGAAACAAAAGTTCTCTGGTATAAATTTCAGCAGGGCTGGCTTCCTGAATCTGCCGTGCGCGTGTACCAAAATAAAATGCAGGCGGAACGGGACAGTATGTCCGCGTTTTAATGATGTTCCGCATCCGCTGTGCTTTTTGTTTTGTGACTGTATGCGGCAAAACGCTGCGTCCGGAATGGATGTGTTTCTATGGCTGAAAAAAAATTACTGCATGAAGATATTGCGGCGAATATTCGCTTCGTTTTCACCTGTTCCGGCGGCAGCGGCGGACAAAATGTAAATAAAGTGAATACAAAAGTTCAGGCGTTTGTTCCGCTGGCCTCGCTGAAAGCTTTGTCGGAACCCGAAAAAATACTGGTGCGCCGCCGCCTCGCTTCTGCTGTAAATCGGGCAGGAGAATTGTTTGTTTGCGTTCAGGAACAAAGAACTCAGGAACGCAATCGGAAAATTGCGCTGGAAAGGCTTGAAGCTATGATATTCCGCGCGGCGCATGTTCAAAAAAAACGGAAAAGAACCATACCGCCGGAAAAATCGCGCCTGCTTCGCCTGAAAAAAAAGAAATTCCGTTCGGATGTCAAGCAGCTGCGGCGTGCGGTTATCCGGCCTGAATGATTCATTTTGCAATAGATTCCCGAATAACTGTATGATATAATTTCCTGCATGAAATTGTTCATTATTTCCGATATACATGGAAGTCTTTCTTCATTTGAAGCTGCGGAAAATGCTTTTGCGGAAGAACGTGCAGAGCTTATGGTTATATGCGGTGATTATTTGAATCACGGTCCGCGCAATAACATTCCGGCTGGATATGACACAGGAAAATTAGCGGCGCATTTAAATGCGTACAAAAATGTAATTGTCGGCGTCCGCGGAAACTGCGACAGCGAAGTGGATCAAATGATGCTCGATTTCCCTATGCAGGACACATGCACGCGGATTATTCTGCCGTCGTTGACGCGCGTATTTGTTCATCACGGACATTTATTTCAGCCGGATGCCGCTGCTGGAATAAATCCTGCCGGTTCAATACTTGTTTCGGGACATACGCACATTCCGATTCTTGAGCAGAAAAACGGATACGTATTTGTAAATCCCGGTTCGATTTCGATTCCCAAAAACGGCAGTCTTGCCGGTTATGCGTTGATTGAATCATGTTCGCGCAGCAATGATTTTGCCGTGACAATATCGTTAAAAACTTTTTCCGGAAATGTTATAAGCGCTCTTTCCATTCCGTCCGATTTTTGACTGCGCTGCGTCATTCAAATAATATATAAAACTTTTAGCTTGCAGGTCAAAAAAAAACGGCGTATACTGTAAACAACAAACAATGGAGGAATTAAGATTTCTGCTAATTTAAGAAAAAAAATATTCCTCCAACAGGAGATTTTATGAAGAAGATTGGTGTTTTTGCAGTCTGCTTAGCTTTGCTCGGCATCCTTTTTTCAGGCTGCCAGAAAGGCAATGGAAAAGGCGAGCTCGTTGTGTACGGTTCCTGCGAGGAAGAATATCTTGCTGCGGTATGTGCGCAATTTGAAGAAATTACAGGCGTAAAGACGACGTATCAGCGTTTGTCTACGGGAGAAGTGCTCACTAAAATAGAAGAAGAAAACGGCAATCCGTCTGCGGACGTGTGGTTCGGCGGCACAACCGATCCGTATAACGAAGCTGCGGCAAAAGGTTTCCTTGCATCGTACGCAGCAAAAAATGCATCGCATCTTGTCGGCGAACAGTATAAAGATGCTGACAATAGATGGTATGGAATTTACCGCGGAATTCTCGGCTTTTTCTGGAATACAGAAGAGCTTGCAAGAGCAAATCTTCAGCCGCCGAAGGACTGGGATGATTTGCTGAAACCTGAATACAAGGGGCTTATTTCTTTTGCAAACCCGAATACGGCGGGAACCGGAAAGCTCATCGTAAATACAATGGTTCAGCTTAAAGGCAAAGACAATGCCATGGAATATTTCAGACAGCTGGATAAAAACATCTGCCAATACACAAAATCCGGTTCCGGTCCTTCAAAACTTGTTCCTACGGGAGAAGTTGTTATAGGCGTCGGCTTCCTGCATGATATTGTGTATCAAATTGTCGACAATGGATATGACAATATCGGTTTGTGCGCTCCCGCATCGGGCACGAGCTACGAAATCGGTGCAACGGCGATTTTCAAAGGGGCAAAAAACAGCGCTAATGCAGAAAAATTCATCGAATTTGCGCTGTCTCCGGATTGCGTGAATTTGGCGCAGGAAAACGGTTCGTATCAGTTCCTTGTTATCGACAATGCAAAACCTGTGTCGGCTGCGGTAAAAGCCGGTCTCGATAAAATCGAAACAATTAAATATGATTTTGACGATGCCAAGGAAAACGGTTCGAAGTATTATGCGGAATTCTTCGAAGTCATCGCGAACGATAACCGCGTAAAAACAAACTGAAAATAATCTTATTTGTAGGAACCGCGAAAATCCCGGATTAAAAAATTCGGGGAACAATTCCGGTTCCTGCTGGTGCGGTATTCTGCCGCGGGAAAAATTTTATGTCGAATTCACAAGGGAAACAGCTGGACAGAAAAAAATTATTTGCTGATCCTGTGCTTGTCGCTGCAATAGCAGGAATATTTTTATTTCTGCTGCTGTTTATAGTATATCCGTTGGCAATTCTTTTAGTTGACAGTGTTCACATTGACGGTGAAAAATGGATAACGTTTTCTGCGTTTGCCAGAATATTTCAAATGACGGCATTCAAAAAAGCCATAACAAATACATTGTTTTTGGGGTTTGTTACCGGCGTGTGTGCGACTGCTGTCGGATTTATTTTTGCGTATGTGGATTCATACGTAGATGTCGGTTCAAAGATAATTCGGAAACTGTTCGGCGTTGTTTCAGTGCTTCCTGTTGTGTCGCCGCCGTTTGTGCTGTCTTTATCCGCAATTCTTTTGTTCGGGCGGACGGGAATTATAACAAGAAACGTGCTTAATTTGAATACAACTGCACTGTACGGCTGGCGAGGTATCGCACTCGTTCAAACCCTTACATTTTTTCCCGTTGCATATTTGATGCTGAAAGGACTTTTAAAAAACATAGATCCGTCTCTCGAAGAGGCGGCGCGGAACATGGGCGCTTCCCGATGGAAAGTATTTTGTACGGTAACATTGCCGCTGCTTTTGCCGGGTTTAGGAAATGCGTTCCTTGTTTCTTTTATTGAATCTGTAGCTGATTTTGCGAATCCGATGATTATCGGCGGCAATTTTGATACATTGGCAACATCTATTTATTTGCAGCTTACCGGCGCCTACGATAAAAGCGGCGCAACTGCGATGGCTGTTGTTTTGCTTACCATTTCTATGGGATTGTTCATATTTGAAAAATATTGGCTGGAACGGAAATCTGTTGCAACATTGACGGGAAAAGCTGCGCGTGCGCGCGTGCAAATGACAGATGCCAGTGTTCGGCGTCCGTTGGTAACGCTGTGCACGCTGATAACGATTTTTGTCATTGTTATGTATGCGCTTGTGCCTCTCAGTTCGTTTTTCAAAATTTGGGGCAGAGATTTCAGTTTATCGCCGAAATGGTATTTGTATGTTTTCAAAAACAGAGGCTATAGAGTATTTACAGATTCAATGCTTTTGTCTTTGATAGCATCTCCGATTACGGCGCTTCTTTCAATGATGATTGCATATCTTGTGGTAAAGCGCCGTTTCCGCGGAAAAGCTCTTATGGAATTTACCGCTATGCTGGCTATGGCCGTGCCGGGGACGGTTCTCGGAGTGGGCTTTATCAGAGGCTTCAACAGCGGGCTTTTTCATTCCGGCTTAATGCAGGGATTGTACGGTACAGGCGCAATACTTGTGATTGTGTTTGTTGTCCGTTCTCTGCCGATTGGAACGAGAAGCGGCATTGCTGCATTGCGGCAAATCGATAAATCAATAGAAGAAGCTGCTTATGATATGGGAGCAGACAGCGGTACGGTTTTTGCGACTGTTACATTGCCGCTTATCAAGGAGTCTTTTTTCAGCGGGCTTGTTACTACATTTGTGCGCTCCATAACTGCAATTTCGGCAATAATTCTTCTTGTTACGCCGCGCTATTTGCTGATTACAGTCCGCATAAATGAACATGCAGAAAAAGGGAATTACGGCATTGCCTGCGCTTATGCTTCTATTTTGATTGTTATCACATATACGGCAATATTGCTGATGAATAAAATACTTGCGCGTTTCGGTACAAGCCGGCGGGCAGGCTGATTTTACGGGAGCGGAAAATGGTACAAAATGAAACACAGGAACCGAAAGGCGTCCGGCTTGAACATATAACGAAAATATATCAGGATCCGAAAACAAAAAAGGATTTTGCGGCGGTAGATGATATTTCTCTTGATATTGCCGCCGGCAGTTTTGTAACACTGCTGGGACCTTCCGGATGCGGCAAGACAACAACGCTGCGCATGATTTCCGGCTTTGAAAGCCCTGATTCCGGAGAAATATATCTTGGCGGTGAACCAATCAATGAACTGATGCCTAATAAACGCGATACAGCGATGGTATTTCAGAGTTATGCTTTGCTGCCGCATTATAATGTTTTCGATAATATTGCTTACGGCTTGAAGCTGCGCAAACTGCCCAAAGAAAGCATTCGTGAAAAGGTTATGAATATGCTTGATCTTGTCGAGCTTTCGGGACTTGAAGAACGCATGACGAACCAGCTTTCCGGCGGACAGCAGCAGCGGGTTGCTCTCGCAAGGGCGTTAGTGATGCAGCCCGGAGTATTGCTTTTTGATGAACCGCTTTCAAATCTTGATGCGAAGCTTCGTGTTTCTATGCGGACTGAAATCAGGAAAATACAGAAGCATCTGGGAATTACCGCGATATATGTTACGCATGACCAAGCGGAAGCTATGAGTTTGTCTGATGAAATTATTCTTATGAATAAAGGGAAAATTGCGCAAAAGGGCAGCCCGCAGAATATTTATTATAAGCCTAACAGTGAATTTGTTGCGGATTTTATCGGCGAAGTTAATTTTTTGTGCGGAACTGTGCGTTCAATTGATAACGGCAAGGCTGTTGTTGATGTGAACGGTGCCTTAATAGAAGCGAATTCCTATGAAAGCATAAAATCCGGCGATTTGTGCAAAATTGTGCTGCGGCCGGAATCTGTTATGCTGAAAGATTCCGGAAAAATACAGTGCACGGTAACTGTTTCGACATTTATGGGCGCTTATCAGTATTATCAAGTTATTGCAGACAACACGTTGGTAAAAATTACGGATTATAATCCGCGTGCAAGAAAAATATACAATGCCGGCGATACTGCATATCTTGAATTTAATAATTCCGATTTGCATATTTTATAAAACAGAAAACGCAATTTAGATAAGTATATCGGGATGTGCTGCGCGGAGTTTGCTCGTTCTGCAAAATCCGCCGCTGATTCCGAGCGTATGAATTCCCGCTGCTTTTCCGGCTTTTATGTCGATATCGGAATCTCCTGCAATCAATGTTTTTTGCGGCAATATTTCTGTGCCGGAAATTTTTTCGGCTTGTTTCATGCAGAAAAATATTCCTGCCGGATCCGGTTTGCGTTTTCCGGTTGATTCCGGACCAAGAACGGCAAAGAAATACGGAAGAATGCCGAGACGGCGCAGAATTTTTTCCGAATCGGATTTCGGTTTATTTGAGAGCACAGCCATTATGGTGCCTTTTTGCCTCAGGTTTTTCAGCAGTTCAATGATGTTCGGATATAATTGCGTTGTGTCTGTGCAGTGCGATTTATATTCAAGCCGGTACTCCGATAAAAGCTTATCTGCTGCTGCGAAAAATTCCGTGTCGGTTTTGTATTTTTCCGGCGCCTCGAGCGGATTCCGATAGCCTGCGGATTTCGCATAACAGCGTGCGATTAAATCGCATGCGCCCGTTCCGACTGCTTGTGCGATAAAACGTATCGGCAGCTGCGGCAAACCTGTTTTGTTCAATGCACTATTTACCGAAAACGCTATGTCTCCGATAGATTGTATCAGTGTGCCGTCAAGGTCAAAAATGCAAAGCGTTATACTGTCCGGAACTGCATTGATATATTGTGCGGCGCTGTGCATTTTTGTGCGGAAAATCTTATTATTTTTATCTTCATGGATATTGAGAAATTTCATGATAAAAAGTATACGAGGTTAAAAAAAATATTTGAAGCATTCCGGCGAAAAATTATGTTCTTGCTACAGATAATCTGTTGCGCTATCATGTTGAATTAAAGGGAAAGCGTTATGGAGAAATATAAAGAAGAATTTATTGATTTTATGGTTGAATGCGGAGTTCTGAAATTCGGCGATTTTACATTGAAGAGCGGAAGAAAATCTCCGTTTTTCATGAATGCCGGCGCATATGTTACCGGAAAACAGCTGGAACAGCTCGGCGAATACTATGCAAAAGCAATTCATGAAAATTTCGGAGATTCTTTTGATGTGCTTTTCGGTCCGGCGTACAAAGGTATTCCGCTCAGCGTCGCTGCGGTTATCGCGTACAGCAAATTGTACGGAAAAGAATTGCGTTATTGTTCCAATCGAAAAGAAGCAAAGGATCACGGCGACACAGGTATTTTATTGGGAAGCAGTTTGAAAGACGGCGATCGTGTTATTATTATCGAAGATGTTACGACATCCGGAAAATCGATAGAAGAAACATTTCCGATTATAAAAGCGCAGGGCAATATTGAAATAAAGGGACTGATTGTTTCTCTTGATCGTATGGAACGCGGAAAAACGGCAAAGCGTGCGCTTGCGGAAATTACGGAACTGTACGGCTTCCCCGCGTGTGCTATTGTTTCTATGGCGGATGTTGTGGAAAAATTATACAATAAACAGATTGTTGTCCACGGGGAACAGCGAATTCTTATTGATGACACAATAAAGGCAGCCATTGATGCATATTATGCGGAATACGGCGCACTGCAGCAGCATAAAAATTATTGCAAATACAAATAAATCGGCAGCTAAAATAAATCATCAACCTCAATGCGGAATATCGTAAGATTTTTATGCTTGTTGGTAATTTTAGTATTGATTATCAGGAAAAATTTTATCTACTCAACTAATGGTATGTGGACTATTGCATAATACTGCTTTACACTGAAAAAACAAAAACGAGGTGATAAAATGGATCAGGCAAAAATCGGAAAATTTATTGCGGAATGCAGAAAGAAAAATAATTTAACGCAAATGCAGTTAGCGGAAAAATTAAATATCACGGACAGAGCTGTATCAAAGTGGGAAAACGGAAAAGCAATGCCGGATTCATCAATAATGCTGGAATTATGCAATGAATTAAAAATAACTGTAAATGAATTATTGAGCGGAGAAATAATCGGCGTAAAAGAATACGATAAAAAATCCGAAGAGTTATTATTAAAATTAGCGAAACAAGAAGAATTAAAAAATACACAACTGATGATTGCTATGTGGTCAATATTGATTACCAACGGATTGTTTTATGCTTTTGTTTTGCTTTTATCAATATCTTTATTGGAAGAAGGAATAATACTCGGAATAATAATTTGTATTTCCACGATAATATTTTTGACAGCAGGATTTATCAGCTTAAAATTTGAAGCGGATGCAGGTTATTATGAATGTAAAATTTGTTGTCATAAATTTGCGCCGGCATACAAAGATGTATTGTTTGCGATGCATATTGGGACAATTCGGTATTTAAAATGTCCTAACTGCAAAAAAAGAAGCTGGTCAAAAAAAGTTATGTCTGCCAATTCTGTTTAGCAAAGCAATTGCAATTCGGTTATCGTGCAAATTGAAAATCGGATAATTTATTTTTTATCTGCATAAGCGCATGAGAAACTGCTTGATGCCTGATATTCTCGCGGTTGCCGGTGAATAAAACAGTTTCCGCAGAAACATTGCCGCGTATGCAGTATCCGAAACAAACTGTCCCGACAGGAATTTCTTTTGTGCCGCCGCCGGGACCGGCGATTCCGCTGATTGCAAAGCTTGCATCCGCTTTTGTTATCCGCAAAACACCTGCTGCCATTTCCATGACGCATTGTTCGCTTACCGCGCCGATTTTATCAAGTGTATCTGTGCCGACGCCGAGCACCGAATGTTTTATTTCATTTGTATATGATACGACTCCGCCGGAAAATATATCTGATGCGCCGGGCACTGATGTAATATATGCTGCTGCAAGTCCGCCGGTGCAAGATTCTGCACAGGCAAGTTTCCAATGTTTTTTTTTGAATTCCAAAAGTGTCGATTCTGCTATAGACTGAAAATCTTCCATAACGAAACTGTACTATGTCTGTATGTTTTAATCAACTGCGTGCAAAAATTAAAACGGCATTTTTATGATCGAAAAAAATAAATGCCGATAATTTTGTCTGAATGCAATATATGCTTAATCATATTTGAGAAAACAATCATACATATTTTTTTCTTAATAGTTAGCAGTCGATTTATCATTGCTTCAATGTTTTGCATTTCAATTGTTTTTTCAAAAACATGGAATATCATAAAATCTAAAAGATATTTATTTGGAAACATTAAAAAACGGAGATAGAAATGAAAAAAGTGACGGTAATCAAAATTATTTTTATCTGTACGCTTATATGTTGTTCTTTATCAAAAATGTTTTCTGCCGAAATTCGTATCGGCGGACAATATGTATATACACATGCTGTTTTTGATTACAGTGATTTTGCGAAAAGAACTTACGGCGGGACTATTTCCGGAGAAATAAGTTTTGATTATCCGCGGATAATTAAATTAGGTACAAGTGTTCATGCATCTCTTGCAGATGTCAGCCCGTCCTCGAATGATATTATTGTTTCGTCGCTTGCGTTTTTTTCCGGCGGTTTCTGGGTACGGGTTCCTTTCGGCAAAAGCGGTTTTTCATTTCAGCCGGAAATAGAATATGGAATTGTATTTTCGGATACAAAAACAGATGAAACTACAAGCAGCAGAAATCCTGAAGTTATTGCAATAGATACGTACAAGGATCAATTTATTCAATTTTCTGCTGCGCTGCGGTTTTCTTTCAGACGAATTCCTTTCGAAATTGATGCCGCACCGTTGTTTTTATTTTCTCCGGAAAAAGTATCGGGCGTGCATCTTTTGGGATTTCGTGCAGGCTTGCTGTTTTGTGCGGACAGGAAATAATACATCGTATTCGGCAGCAGTTATCAATTTATATCGAAGCTGATATTTTTGCTGCCGCTTTTATAAGGAGATATTTTATGAAGCAATTATTATTCGGCATAATTATTTTTTCTGAAATAATTTTTATTTCTTGCAGCGATATGATCGAAGATTTGCGTGAGAAAATAGGAACAGACATAGTAACTGTTGTGCAAAATTCGGGACAGACAGAAGGCGGCGTTAATTATACTATTGCGATTGGTTCCTCCGAATTAAATGACAGCAATGTTCTTTTTGCGGAAGAAATGTACACATTTGATTATGATGACGGTATCGATATCGCTGTTTCCGATAAATATGATTCCTATGCATGGTATCTTGACGGAAAAGAAAAAATACCGGTCGCCGGAAATGAATTTAAACTGGTCATTGGTCCCGAAGAAATAGAAAAAAAGAATTATACGCTTATGGTGGTAATTTCCGATAACGGAGAAGTGCGCAGCGATACATGTCTTATAACTTGGAGAGAATAATATGAAAATAAAAAAAGTTTGTATTATCAGAAAAAATCAATCAGTCCGCTTATTTCCGAGCTGCATTCAATGTTTTGCTGTTTGTTTGGTATTGCTTAATATTTTTTCCTGCAATAATCTCGTGAATCCCGAAAATATTCAGAATGATAATCCGCTTCAGATAAGAATTTCTGTTGCGGGTGCGGCTGTTTCGGAAACAAACAGAACAGCATTGCCGTCTGAACCCGATTTGGATGGAATTACGGATTTTATATTATCCGGAAAAAACAAAGCGGGAAATTCAATTTTTGAAACAGTAACGACAGACACAAAATCTTCTGCATATCATAAAATAATTTCGCTGGTAGTCAGTATTGTTCCGGGCGAATGGGATTTTTTATTGACTGCTCAAAAAAACGGCAAAGAAATATATATTGCAGCGTTGGCAAAAGAATTGAATGCAGCAACCCGTGTCCTTGAATTTAATTTGCAGCCGGTTTCATCCGGAACAGGAAATGTTCGAATCGGATTGAAATATCCGGCGGATTCCGGCGTTGCGTCAGTTACTGCGGCATTATATGAAGACCCTGCCGGAACACGCCTTGCTGATGCAAACAGAATGCCGCTTGCGGATATAACGGCTTCTGCCGCGGATGACGGCAGCGGAATAATTACGGTAACGTATACACACGATGCTGTTCCTGAAGGAAAATATTATATGTGTTTCACTTTATTTGCCGGTTCTGCTTCGGAAAAAGTTTTGAATTTTTATCCGGTACTTGTATATATTTCTGCCGGCTGTGAAACACATGCCGTGTACGATATGAAAGATGCTGTAAATAAACGCTATTCTGTTTCTTATAAAAATGAAGACGGCAGCGATTTATCGGAAAATTTTGTAAACGGTTACGCTGTGCCCTTGTCTTATTCTATTACCGAAAATTTTTCGCTGCCGAAAGCGGCCGATATTGCCGGAAACGGCTGTACTTTTGACGGCTGGTATCTTCTGCAAAACGGTGCGGAAGTTTTTGTGAACGGCTGGGATGCCGGTACATACGCGGAAGATATAACCGTTTATGCGAAATGGTCTGCGAATACGTATTGCATAACAATGTTTTCTTCTTCCGATAATAATACAAAAAAAATCGATTCTGTTTCTGCGGCATTCGGTGAAGAACTTCCGTTCGTTGCCGTGCCGGAAAGAAGAGGCTTTTTGTTCTGCGGTTATTTTTCGGAACAGAACGGAAGCGGAGAAAAAATTTACGATGAAAACGGCAAACCTTTGTGCCGCTGGACAAAAACAAATGGCGCGGATGTGTATGCGTTCTGGAAAGTGAATCGCGATGCTTATCCGGATGCTTTAAATGATATGGATTTGTTGATAAATCAGATGAATACGGATTTTGAAAAAGCTGTTGAAATTCGCGATGAAGACGGAGATGCTCTGCGGGAATATCAATATAAGTCTGCCCGTTCAAAACTGCAGGAGCACGTATCGGCTTTTGAAAGAATCGGTTTTCTTATTTGCGATATTTTGGCGGCAGAATGCGAAGTTCTCGCGCAGACAATCCCCGAAGATTATTATACATATAATGCGATGCGAATGCGCTATTGTTCAATACGGGATTATATTCGGATGGTACGGAAAAAAACGGATGAAGCTGCGGAAAAGCTGGATAAAATTAAATTTTTGCCGGGCAATGATTACAGCTTATTGCAAAGCTGGATGATGAGTATCAGCGGCGTGCCGAGGTATTATGAATCGGATAATATAAAAAATAAAGATGCCGGCAGTTGGTTTATCGATGCGGCGGGTAAATTGGAATATTTCATTTACGGCGAATATGCAGTAATGGAAGGAGGCGGCGCGTACAAAATTTTTACAGACCAGCAAAGCAATTTGGAAAAACATGTGGACTTCTGATGAATTCTCCGTATGGTATAAGCGCATGAAAAATATTTCTTCCGTTTAGTAAGCGGGAGAAATATTTTTCGGATTTTATTATATCTTGAATTTCGCCAGAATGTTTTTGGTATGAAGAATGCTGGTTGTTGTTTCCGTTGCAAGACTTGAAACATTCTGCGCTGCATCATTGATTTCTTGTGCGCCGGCAGCCATTTCATCCATGCTTCCGAGAATTGTATCGGAAATTTTTGTAACGTTTTCCATTTGAGTATTTACGGATTCCAAGCTGCTTTTCATGTGATTCGTTTTATCTCGGACAGATACAGAATCGTCTTTCATGCTGGCGAGTGCTTCGAGAATCTGACGTGATGCGCCGCCTTGTTCCGTCATGGCATTGTCTATTTGATGTATGACGGAATCTGTTTCCGTGATGTGCAAAACAATTTCTGCGAACGCGGACTGCGATTCTTTCGAAGAAGCAACAACGTCATCTATGGATTTTATAATATTCTGCAGTTCCTCTTTTATATTTTTGGATTGTATTCCGGAGTTTTCGGCGAGTTTTCTGATTTCATCCGCGACGACAGAAAAACCTTTGCCGGCTTCGCCTGCGTGTGCCGCTTCGATTGCCGCGTTCATGGCAAGCAAGTTTGTCTGCGATGCTATTTGGGCGATAATCGCGTTCGCTTCAAGCAAATGTTTCGATTGTTCCGCCATTTGTTTTACACGAAGATCTACGTTGCTGAGTTTATTTTTTCCTTCGTCAACGGTGTTTGTGAGCGACGTAAAATTTTCCGCCATTTTTCTGACTGAATTGGAAACAGCTCCGATATTCCCGATCATTTCTTCTATTGCGGCGGAAGATTCTGTGACGCTTGCCGCCTGAGAATCAATCAATTCGCTCAGTTCTTTTATGTCGGTGTGCGAAAGCGCGAGTATTTCATCTGCCTGCTTCACGTTTTCCGATTGATTTTCCGACTGATGCCGCACGCCTTCGATGTTTGCGAGTATTTGTTCGATTGCGCCTGCGGTTTGCTGCGCGTTTGTGCCGAGATTCAGTCCGATTGCGCTGATTGCTTCTTCATCTTTTACGAGTTCCGAAATAATTGACTGCAAAATTGTTATGAATGAATTTACATCGGCTCCGATGCATGAAAGTTCGTTGTTGCCTGTTACGGATATGCGGTATGTTAAATCCGCATCGCCTGAAGCAAGATTGCTGATTGCCTTGTTGATTTTGCCTAAAGGACGGATAATCGATATTTCGATGATAAAAATCAGCGCGCCCAAAAGCAAAACGGAAAGAACAACCAAGAACGGCATGATAATTACAAAAAGACGGGCTGCCAAAGACTGCACCGTTGTAAGCGGCTCTCCGATAAATATCATGCCGATGATTTTGCCTGTGGAACCTTGCAGCGGACGGTATGAAGAAATGTATGGTCTGCCGAACAGTGTATTGACTTCTATGATATCGTTTCCTTTTTCAAGAACATTTTCGATAATGTGCGGTTCTGTTATTGATGTTCCGATTGCTTTTTTTCCGTGCGAATCGACAAGCGTTGTTTCAATTCGCACGTTGTCTTTGAAAATAGTTACCTGTCCGTTGCTTCCGAAAAGTTTTGCCATGCGTTCGATTTTATCAAGTGTCGAAATAATATTTCTTACTGCAACGACGCCTTTTGTTTTTCCGCTGATTTTTACGGCTTCTGCGGAAATTGCATACAAATCATCATCGAAAAAAGTGTATTCGCGCACTTTCATTCCGGAGAGTGCTTCATTGATGGTTTGTTTGTCAATGCCGAACGCCGCATATCCTTTGTTGCGGATATTTCCGTTTTCATCGGTAACGACAAGTCCCGAAAGTCCGAGATTTCCCGCCGCTTCATCGCAGTATTCGGAAAGTTTTTCGTCATCTTCCCAAAGTTCCTGCGAGCGCAGTGCGGATACGGCAAACCAGTGGGAAATAGTGTTGGCTTCTTCCATAATGGAATTCAGCTGCTGATCCATAATAACGTATTTTTCTCTTTGCCGCTGCTCGAAATATGTATATAATCCGCTTGTTATCATTCGATTTACGGAAAATTGAATGATAAACGCGAACGCAACAATGCCGATAGTTATGGCAATTATCAATTTTCTTCGTATTGAGGTTTTTTTGATTTTTTTTCCCCGGAGCGGTGCGGTTTTCGGCGAGCTGCTTTTCATATAATCTCCCGTCATGTTGATATAGAAAAACGATAGTTTGCAATCGCTGCTGCAATGAAAATCTCTGGAATACAATAATAATGCTATTATACCGTAAGGCAGGGAAAATGACAAATATAAATGAATCGTTTGAAAATACCGATGCCGCATCCGAAAACAGCTGTGTTTGCAGCCGCTGTCTGCCGGTGTTTAACGAGCGTGCGCTTTTGTGTGCGTTTATTCTGCGGAACGCTGCGAATTATTCCACCATTCCGCTGCTATGTCCGCGTAATTCCGGCGTTTCCGTGTTTTTCTGTCTGGAATAAATGATTGTTCCTTCATAAGCTGCCGCAGTGCGGCTTCACTTTGATGGTAGCCTGTGTTGTACGCTGTCGCAAACAGGCGCACGCAATGTTCGCTTTTGTACAGGGAATTTCCGTTTTCTGTCCAAGCAGGCGTATCTTCTTTGTGCATCGCGGCAAAAATATCGCAGAACGCCAGCAGGTACAGAATTTGCATTTCGCCGTCCGCAAGCCGCGCCGCACGTAATTTACGGTCTTTCGGTTCGGTTTTTGCTCCCGAAAAATCGATGGCGGCATAGTTCTCGGCTATATCCCTGTAAGACAGAAGACTTCTTTCGATGGATTCCGCAAAAGACGATTTCATCTGGAAAATTCCGACCGAATAATCCAGCGGCGTGTTCCATCCTGCGCTGATTTTAACGGCGGTTAATTCGCATAGATTTTGCAGCGGTTCGTGTTTTGTCAGTTCCGGAAATACAATCGCGGCGGCAAAACGTGCTTTGTCCAAAGAAATTCCGAAACCGAGCAGCCGCGGCAGAAGTTTTTCCGCCTTTTGTATGCCGTGATTCCATGCTTCGGGAAATGCGTCTTTAAATGACGACTGCGTTTCCTGCACGGCGGCGCATGGTTCCGCGGATTTTTTCAGCCGGAAGCAGCTATTGTCCGCGCTCAGGATTTTCAGTGCCTGTGCGCTATCGGCAGTTGTCTGCCGATGTATCAATGCCGCTGCTGCGCCGGAAACTGCCGCTGCCAGAAACAGCGCGGATTTCAAACGATTATTCTTTTTTATCATACTTCATAATTATTTTCCGTACCGGACGGAATTCCGCGCAAAGTCTGCACCGAGAAAATATTTCGAAAAACAAACATATCATTGTGCGGTCTGTACATTATGTGATGACGCCCTTTTTTGAAGTTTTCAACGGAATGCGGCGATATGACAATATTTGTGCGCAGGAAACAAAAAATGCGCCGTTTTGCTTTTCGTTCTGATTGAATTGAAACAATACCGATTTTTCGTGATGACGATATTTCGCCGCGGTATTTTTTGTAAATAAAAATACTTGTAAATATGCCGCTGTTTTTGTTATAGTCAACTTATGGAACAATGACGTTGCCGGAAAATACAATTTTTCGGATGCGTCTTTTTTTGTTTCAGGAGGTTCGCTTGTGAAATATACGCAAAAAGAAGTATTGCGCTTTATCGCCGAAAATGACGTGAAATTCGTGAAACTGATGTTTACGGATATTTTCGGCGCCGTGCGCACCATATCGATTATGCCCGATGAATTGCCGCGCGCGTTTGCATCGGGAATTTCTTTTGACGCATCCGCCGTCAGCGGTTTTATGCGGACGAATAAATCCGATTTGTTTCTTATTCCCGATCCTTCTACGCTTGCCGTGCTGCCGTGGCGTCCGCAGCACGGACGTGTCGTTCGGTTTTACTGCAATATCATGTATCCCGACGGAACTCCGTTTGAAGGCGACTGCCGGCTGCTGCTGCAAAATACCGAAAAAAAAGTAGCTGCCTCCGGTTTTTCCTGCAACATCGGAACGGAATGTGAGTTTTATTTATTCGAAACCGATGAAAAAGGAGAATCCACCGGACGCCCGCATGATTCGGCGGGATACTGCGACGCTGCGCCGCTTGATCGGGGAGAAAATGTCCGCCGCGATATTTGTCTTACGCTGGAAGAAATGGGCATAAAACCGGAAACGTCCCACCATGAAGCCGGCCCTGGTCAGCACGAAATCGATTTTAAATACAGCGATATTATCAGTTCCGCCGACAATCTTGCTACATTTAAAATGGTCGTTCAGACAATTGCGGCGCGGAACGGCTTGTACGGCTCTTTTGATCCGAAACCTTTTGACGAGGAAAGCGGCAGCGGACTGCATGTGAATTTGTCTTTATATAAAAATACGGAAAATCTTTTTGATGCAAAAAAAGATGTCCGCGAATTTGCTCCGGAAGCGGAATATTTTCTTGCGGGCATACTGCGCCGCGCCGGAGAAATGACGGCATTTCTGAATCCGACTGTTCAGTCGTATAAACGCTTCGGCTGCTGTGAAGCGCCTTGTTATGTCAGCTGGTCGCGGCAGAACCGCAGCCAGCTTGTGCGCATTCCCTCTGCGTCCGGAATTTATTCCCGCATGGAAATACGGTCGCCCGATCCGTCCTGCAATCAGTATATTGCGCTGTCGCTCATAATAAACGCCGGATTGGAAGGCATCGCAGAAAAACTTCCGCTTCCCGCCGCGCTTGATATTTCTATCGATGAAACGCCGGCTTCTTTGCTGCCGAAAAATCTCGAACCGCTGCCGCGCTCTCTCGAATGCGCGCTTGAACGGGCTGAATCAAGCCGATTCGTAAAAGAATCTCTGCCGGAAAAAATAATCAGCGAGTTCATTAACGCCAAACGGACAGAAATAAAAAAAATGCAGACTGATGGCTGTGCGCGCAAATTTGAATCTGCTTCTGGAATTTGCTGATGGACAGCGTTCTGATTATTTCAAACACACAGACAACATTTGATATCATCAGTGATTTGCTGCGGCAGCAGCCGTTTTCCCGCATCGCAGCGGCGCAGTCCGCAAGCGAGGCTCGCCGAATCTTGATAGACGCGGATTTTGAACTGATTATTATTGATTCTCCGCTCAGCGATGAATTCGGGACGGATTTTTCGCTGTTTGCGGCGGAAAAAACCGACGCCGGTATTATTCTGATAACGCCGTGTGCGCAGCTTGACGATGTTTCTATTCAAGTCGAAGATGCCGGAATTTTTGCGCTGCCGAAACCAATCAGTCCGGAATTTTTTTATCAGGCGGTAAAACTGCTGACGGCTTCACGCAGGCGGGTTATGAAGCTGACGTCGGAAAATACCAAGCTTCAGAACAAAATCGAAGAAATGCGTTTAGTCGATCGTGCAAAATGCATCTTGATTCAGTATTTGAATATGACAGAACCGCAGGCGCATCGGTATATCGAAAAGCAGGCAATGGATTTACGGCAAAGCCGCAGCATGATTGCGCAGAAAATATTGAAAACGTATGAACGATAACGCCTTTCTGCTTTTTGCATTTTATGCCAAATAGTCCAATGCGTATTGCAGATGCAGCGCTGCCGCATAAACTAATGAATCCGGAGACAAATCAAAATATTCGTTATGATGCGCGTGCCCTGTAGCTTCTCCGCTGCATGACCCGACAAATGTGTAGCATCCCGGTGCTTTACGCATAAAGTCCGCAAAATTATCCGAACCGAATCTTTTATCGATATTTGTTAAAATGCTGCTTTCGGGAACAATTTTCCGTGCGGCGGCGATATGTTCTTCTGCGCTTGCTTTGTCGTTCACGCAGGCATCGGCAATATCCGCAATATCCACGAATGCTTCCGCGCCGAATTCTTCTGCGGTGTGTTCCGCGATTTTTTTTACCGAAGTATTTATTTTGTTTCTCGTTTCTTTTGAAAATGCGCGCGTCGTTCCTTCGAGGACGGCTTCGCCTGCGAGAATATTGTATGTTGTTCCTGAATGAAATTTTCCGATTCCGATAAGCGCGCTTTCAACCGGCGAAACGAGCCGCGGAACAATTGTCTGCAGCCGTTCTGCGATTGCCGCACCGACAAACAAAGCATCCGCACCGTCCTGCGGCCGCGTGATATGAGCCGATTTTCCGCGTATGGTTATTCTGAAGCGGTCGCAGCTTGCCATGCATTCGCCGGTTTTTATGCCGTAAAAACCGGCAGGCAGCGAACTGGAAAAATGTATTCCGTAAATTCGGTCAACGCCGTCCAAAATTCCTTCGTCGATAAATGTTCGTGCGGCGCCTCCTATTTCTTCTGCCGGCTGAAAAGCCAGCAAGATGCATCCGCTGATTTCTTCGATATGGTTCAGAATAAGTTTTGCCGCGCCGAGCAAACTTGCCGTGTGCCCGTCATGTCCGCATGCGTGCATGATGCCGTCGTTCCGGCTTTTATACGGAACATTTTTCGCGTCCTGAATCGGCAGCGCGTCAATATCCGCACGCATAAAAAGCGTCTTCCCTGCGCGTCCTGTATCTATCGTGCCGACAATTCCGGTTTTTCCGACCCGCTTGGTTTTTATGCCGTCTTTGTTCAGCTCTTGTTCTATTTTGTCTGCTGTTTTGAATTCTTCAAAGCCCAGCTCCGGATTGGCGTGGAAATAATTCCGCAAATCAAACATGTATTCCCGCAGTTTTTTTGCTTCGTTCAGCGTATTCATAAAATCCCCCGAAAAGATAATGCCTGCCGGTTGACACAGCGGCTGATTAAGTAGTATATATCTTAATATACATTGACCTATCATTCAACTAGGTAAAAGGAGATTTTATGAAGCTGATTAAACAATTTGCGCTGATTGCTTCTGCAATGCTTGCTGTTTTGCCGGTAATTTCCGGATGTGCTAAAAAATCTGCCGGTGCTCAGGAAGTCTCCGGTGAAAAAACGAAATTAACGTACAGCCGTTCGCAGGGACCGTACACGGTTCTTTTTGAAAACGGCATTGCGCCGATTTTGGAACAAAAAGGCTATACGCTGAAAGGATACGATTATTCGGAATTAAGTCTTGCCGACGATGCGGTAAACAGCGGCGACGTTGATTTCAATGTTGAACAGCACACCGCGTATGCGGAAAGCTACAATAAAGGCAATAACGGGAAACTTCTGCCGATTACACCGATTCCGACGGTGCCGGCGAGCTTGTTTTCAAGCCGCTATGCGTCGCTTGATGCAATAGACGGCATTGCAAAACCGAAAGTCGCAGTTCCGAACGATCCCGCAAACACGGCAAGGGCGTATGTGCTGCTGTCAAAAATCGGCTGGATCACGCTGAAAGATGATGTGAATCTTTCGACGGCTACAAGCGAAGATATTATCGAAAATCCGCACGGCATTCAGTTTACCGAAATGAAATCGCTCAATATTCCGCAAGTTCAAGACGACTTTGATTTTGTCGTGATTACCGGCTCGATTGTTTACAATGCCGGCATCGACGCATCGACTGCGCTCGCGAAAGAAACCGTTCTTCCGCATTTGATTCTGCAGGTTGTAATCCGCGAAGACAACAAAGACGCGCAATGGGCAAAAGATATTGCAGATGCGTATCACTCGGAACAATTCAAATCATATTTGGAAAAAACAAATTACGAAAACGGACTTTTCTGGGTGCCGGAAGATTATTGGAAATAGCATGATACAAATCGAGCATGTGTCAAAAACGTTTACATCCCGCGGAACGGAAAACGCAGTACGTGCGCTGGATGATGTTTCTCTTTCTGTTTCCAAAGGCGATATTTACGGCGTAATCGGTTTTTCGGGTGCGGGAAAATCAACGCTGCTTCGCCTTGTAAACGCACTTGAAATTCCGACAAGCGGCAGCGTCATCGTGGATGGCCGGAATGTTGTCGAACTGAAAGGAAAAAATCTGCGCATGTTCCGCAAAAAAATCGGAATGATTTTTCAGCATTTTAATTTGCTTGAAAGCAAAACCGTTTTTCAAAATATTGCGCTTCCGATGCAGCTTTCGCATATACCGGAAAAAGAAATAACAAAACGTGTGCGGGAATTGCTTCGTTTTACGGGACTTGAAGACAAAGCCGCTTCATATCCGAGGCATCTGAGCGGCGGGCAAAAACAGCGTGTGGGAATTGCGCGCGCGCTTGCGCTGAATCCTTCCATTTTGCTTTGCGATGAAGCGACGTCTGCCTTGGATCCGCGCACGACCGATTCGATTTTGGAATTGCTGAAAAAAATAAACACGGATTTGAATGTTACGATTTTGATGATTACTCATCAGATGAACGTGATTCAGCAAATTTGCGGCAAGGTCGCGGTTTTGGAAAACGGCAGGGTTGCGGAAAGCGGCGGCGTCATCGATGTATTCGGAAATCCGCAGAAAGAAACGACAAAAGGTTTCATCCGTACTGTAATAAACGACAGACTGCCGGAAAACGTAAAAACGTATTTGCGAAATTACAAAAATCCGCAAAGAGTTGTGCGTTTGCAGTTCGAGGGGAAAAATGCGGACGATCCGATTATGTCTTTGGCGGTGAAGGAAACCGGCGTGAATATTTCGATTTTATTCGGAACGGTAACGGAATTGGAAAACAAAGTCGTTGGATTTCAGACGGTTCAAATTACCGGAACAGAACAACAGCTTGCTGCCGCGGATGCATTCTTTGATACGCACGGCGTTCCGCGATTTAATGTCGCACTATGATGCAGGGAAGGTGGATATGATTTTCGGTATTTCTGCCGGCAAAATATATCTTGCTGTTTTTCAGACGATATATATGGTCGGTGTTTCTTTGATTTTCGGTTTGATTTTAGCTTTTCCGCTTGCCGTTGTTTTATTTGCGACACGCAAAGGAGGCATTAAACAAAATGTCGTTGTGCATGCTGTTTTCAGTACGGTTATAAATATCGTGCGCAGCGTGCCTTTTATTATTTTGATTGTGTACATTATGCCGCTGACAAAAATGATTGTCGGCACCAGAGTCGGATCAAAGGCGGCGCTTGTTCCGCTTGTGTGTTATATAACGCCGTTCCTCGCGCGGCTGATTGAAAATGCATTTTTCGAAGTAGACAGCGGAATCATCGAAGCGGCGCAGGCTATGGGAGCAACGATGATGCAGACGATTTTTAAATTTGTTCTGCCTGAAGCAAAAGGCGGAATAATTCTCGGCATTACAACCGGAACTGTCAGTTTGCTCGGCGCTACGGCAATGGCAGGCGCGGTCGGCGGCGGCGGAGTAGGAGACTTGGCACTGACGTATGGATATCAGCGATTCAATCAGCCGCTTATGACTTCCACCGTTGTGATTCTCATTGTATTTGTGCAGATAATTCAAACGGTCGGAACAAAATGCGCAAACAAAGTAAAATAATTTAAATGGCGGTTTTATGTTATCCATTGACATAAAAAACAAATAAAAGTATAAATAAATTGTCCGAAAAACATCCGGCAATTTATTTCAATACGGAGGTATGATGATGGCAAAAACTTCATTAAGAATAATTGCTTTTGAAAAGCTTGTCCGCCAGAATTTCCGCAACGGCATCATGCGTCCGTGTCTGTTTGTGCAGTTCTAACTGCGTCGTTTTATTTTACCGTAAAATGCCCAAAATTTTTTACTCGTTTATTCTGCAAATAAGTGCAGAGGATGGATTTGTTTAAATGAATGATTTGATTGAATTGAAAAATATATACAAAACTTTTTATCACGGCGAAACGGTTTTTAACGCTGTAGAAAATGTATCGCTTTCAATTCGCAAAGGCGAGATTTTCGGGATTATAGGTTTTTCGGGAGCCGGAAAATCAACTCTGGTGCGCGCCGTAAATCTTTTGGGACGTCCGACATCAGGCAGCGTTATTGTCCGCGGAAAAAATATGCTGAAACTTTCCGCAAAGGAATTGCGCGAGGAACGAAAAAAAATCGGAATGATTTTTCAGCATTTTAATTTGATGAAAAGCCGCACGGCGGAAGAGAATGTTGCTTTTCCGCTCAAGCGTTCCGGACTTTCGAAAATCCGAATTGCGGAAAAAGTGCAGTCGCTTTTGCGGCTTGTGGAAATCGAAGACAAAGCAAAAAATTTTCCGAGCCAGCTCAGCGGCGGACAAAAACAGCGTGTTGCTATTGCTCGTGCGCTTGCGAATGATCCCGATATTCTGCTTTGCGATGAAGCGACATCCGCGCTTGATCCCGGAACAACGCATGCAATTTTAAAATTGCTGAAAAAATTAAATCAGCAGCTCGGATTGACAATTGTCATAATTACACATCAAATGGATGTCATAAAAGAAATATGCGATAAAGTCGCGGTAATGGAGCACGGAAAAATTGTGGAAAGCGGCGAAGTTTTTGATATTTTTGCCAATCCGCAAAATGAAGTTACGCGCAATTTTATTCGTTCTTCTTCGGCACTTTCAAAAATAGATGATTTGATAAAAGAAAATTCGCCTGTTGTGCGTCTGCATTCCGGCGAAAAACTTGTGCGTTTTACGTATGTTCAGAAAAATGTCAGCGAGCCGCTTATTTCCGCTGTGTCAAGAATGTATGATGTAACAATAAATATTATTTTTGCGGAAATCGAAATTGTTCAGGATGCGCCGATCGGCGGAACGGTTGCAATTATCAGCGGAGACAACAACGCGGTTTTGCGTGCGCTTGAACATATCCGTCTGGAAAATGTCAGCGTTGACGTTTTGAAAGAATTTGCGGAGGAAAAAAATGCGTGATGTGCTGGAAATATTTCTGCCGAATGTAATGCGCCGGCTTCCGGTTTTCGGGCAGGCGATTCTGGATACGATTATTATGACGGCTTGGTCCGGGATAATAAGTTTTATTCTCGGTCTTGTTTGCGGAATTACGATTACCGTAACAAAAGAAGATGCTGTTCTGGAAAATAAATTTGTGTTTCGAATTCTTGATGCTCTTATCAATTTGTTTCGTTCGATTCCGTTTATTATTTTGCTTACCGGCGTTATGCCGTTGAGCCGTTTAATTATGGGAACAGCTATCGGTGTGCGCGGTGCGATTGTGCCGCTTGTTTTCGGAACAGTTCCGTTTTTCAGCCGGCAAATTGAAACGGCGCTTGCGGAAGTTGACGGCGGTTTGATTGAAGCTGCCGTCAGCATGGGACTTTCTCCGCTGGATATAATTTTTCGCGTATATTTGCGTGAAAGTGTTGCACCGATTGTCCGCGGCACTGCAATAACACTGATAAGTTTAATCGGACTTACTGCGATGGCGGGCGTCGTCGGAGCGGGCGGGCTTGGAAATTATGCAATTATGTATGGACATGACCGCAATCAGCTTGACGTAACTTGGGTTACAATTGTGATATTAGTTGCCGCCGTAAATATAATTCAGTGGTTTGCCGGAATTATTATAAAAAAACATACGCATTAAAAACGGCGTTTAAAACTATCGGGAATATGTGCGGAGAAAAAAGATGAATCTAAATAGAAGAAAAATAGGAATTATCGGCGCCGGCCATGTCGGGAGTCACGGTGCTTTTGCGTTGATTGCTCAGGGGCTTGCAGAAGAAATTGTGCTTATTGATATCGATGAAAAAAAGGCGCAGGCACAGGCACTCGATTTGTCTGATGCAGTTGTTTATTTGCCACGGCGCGCAAAAGTGTATGCCGGCTCTTATGACGATATACGCGATGCAGATATTTTAATTGTGGCAGCCGGACCGCTTCCCGATATGGCTGCCGGCCAGACAGATCGCCAGCAGACATTGGGTGCAACAGTTGCGGTTCTCAAAAATATAATTCCGCAGATTGCACGGAGCGGTTTTTCCGGCATCATTGTGAATATTTCAAATCCTGCTGATGTTGTAACTCATTACTTGCAGGAAAAATTGAATTGGGATTCTCGGCGAATTCTTTCTACTTCTACGACGCTTGATTCCGGACGGCTGCGCCGTGCGATTTCGGAAGCGACAGGCTACGATGAAAAATCTGTGTATGCTTATGCACTCGGCGAACATGGCGAAAGTCAGTTTGTGCCCTGGAGCATTGTTTCTGTAAGCGGAAAACGTTTGCTTGATTTAATTGCGGAACAGCCGCAGCGTTTTGATTGTTTGAATTTAGATGAAATTGCCGTACGTGCAAAAGGTGCCGGCTGGACAATTCTCGGCGGCAAAGGTTCTACGGAATTCGGAATCGGTGCATCCATTGCCGTCGTAGTACAGGCAATTATCTGCGACGAAAATAAAATTCTGCCGGTTTCTGCGCTGCTTAACGGGGAATACGAACAGCGCGGCGTATATGCCAGCGTTCCATGCAGAATCAATAACGGCGGCATTGCGGAAATTATGGAGTTGAATTTAACGGACACCGAACGCGCGCAGTTTGCCGCCAGCTGCAAAACAATGGATGAAAATTACCGAAAAGCGTTAAGTCTGTAGCAAAAAAATTTTGCAGATGTGCAAGTTGGCATAACTGAACTTATGAAGCAATTGTGTGAAAAATTCATTTTTTTCGGTATCGGCGGCGGGAGAAACAAATTGACATTTTATATGTATTTTGAAAAATTAGTGCGCGAAAATTTTCGCAACGGACTCATGTGCCGTTGAAATGAAACGATTGTCTGGTTTTATGACAGCGTGCGCGGCAGTGGATTTTTTCCCTTGCCGAATAATTCTGCGTGGCGGAATAAAAGTATAAGAAAAATTTATTTGAATATTATTGTGCGGAAATTTTGCACAGGAGGATTATATGAAAAAGATTGCTGCGGTTATTATAAGTGCTGCACTGGTGTTTACGGCGGTTTCCTGCGGAAAAAAAACGCAGTCAGTTGAAGTGAAACTCGGCGTAGTCGGTTCGATTTATGAAGATTTATGGGAACCTGCAAAAAAGGCACTTGCAGACGATGGCATCAATTTAAAAATTGTGCAGTTTTCGGATTATGTAACGCCGAACAATGCGCTCGCAAACGGGGAAATCGATTTGAATGCGTTCCAGCACAGAATATTTTTGGAAAACGACGCGGAAAGTCATAATTACGATGTAAAACTAATAGGAAATACGTTTATCATTCCGCTGAATTTATATTCCGTAAAAGTAAAATCTGTCGATGAACTGAAAAACGGCAGTGTTGTGGCGATTCCGAATGATGTAACGAACGGCGGCCGTGCGATAAAAGTTTTGGCGGCTGCAGGACTTATTGCATTGAAAAGCGATGCAGGATTTAATCCGACTGTCGCTGATATAGCGGAAAATAATCGCGGCATAATCATTAAAGAGCTTGCGGCTAATACGATTCCTTCCGCGCTTTCGGATGTTGATGCCGCAGTTGTGAACGGAAATTACGCACTTGATTTCGGTATAAAAACCGAGTCGGCGATTTTTGCGGATACATCGATTTCCGAAAAAGCATATTGGAATTTAATTGCCGCCCGCGGTGCTGATTTAAATGATCCGGAAAAAGTAAAAATTTTCCGCAGCGTGGTAAAAGCCTTTCAGTCGCCGGAAACCGAAAAAGTGTTTAATGAAACATTCGGCGGTTATTTTATCAAAACAGGCTGGGACATAGACGAATTGTAATTCTTTGCCGTGCCGGTGATACATTTGCATTCCGCCGGCGCGCTTTAGCTTTATCATTCCTTGTATTCCAATGCAAAAGTGCGCCGCATGCATTGCATTGCTGCGTTGCCGCGGGTTCGCTTCTGTGGACATTTTTCGGCAAATGTGCAGTGCAGCGGCTGCGGCATGCCGATGCGGCAGGGCTCGGCGGCAGAATCTATTCCTTGTTTTCGGGAGTTTGTATATGCAGGATATTTCGGAACTTTCTTGTATCATTGCGGACAGCAGCCGCGTTGTATTCGGCGGAAAAATCGATGCAAAGTATCTTTCCGATACGCTCGGCAGAAAAAAAGGCACGGCTGCGGCGTTGGTGTTTCCTTTGTCGACAGAAGAAATAAGCGCTGTTATGAAATTCGCGCACAGCGGCGGTATTCCGGTTGCCGTGCGCGGTGCAGGTACAAATCTTGTCGGCAGTACGGTTCCTCGCGGCGGTTCGATTATTATCGATATGTCTTTGATGAACAAGATTCTTGAAGTAGATGCGGAAAACTGTACTGCCTCGGTCGAGCCGGGCGTTATTCTTGAAGATTTTCAAAATTACGTGGAAAGTCTCGGATTTTTTTATCCGCCTGATCCGGGAGAAAAACGTTCCACGATAGGCGGAAACATCAGCACAAACGCCGGCGGCATGCGCGCTGTGAAATACGGCGTAACCCGCGACTATGTGCTTGGACTTGAGCTCGTGCTTGCAGACGGCACCGTGATTCATGCCGGCAGCAAAAACCGCAAAGATACAACCGGACTCGATATAAAAGATATTGTTATCGGCTCGGAAGGAACTCTCGCGGTTATTTCGAAATGCGTTTTGAAGCTGATTGCCAAGCCGGAAAAATCTGCGGACTTGCTGGTTTGTTTCGATACGCTCAAAGCCGGCATCGAGGCGGTTCCTGCGGTTCTGCGCTCAAACGCCCGTCCTGCGGCGATTGAATTTATCGAGCGCAAAGTGGTGCGTCTCGGCGAACAGTTTTTGGGATTGTCATTTCCCGACAGCGGAAATGCGGAGGCATATCTTCTCATAACGTTTGACGGCAGTTCCGAAGAAATCGAGTTTTCCGTGAAAAAACTCCGTGAAACAGTGGAAAATAGTTGCCTTCGGATAATTGCGCTCGATAATCCTGTGCTCCGTGCTGATGTATGGAAAATTCGCGGCTGCCTTGTAAAAGCAGTTGAAGCAGTAAGCGAGCAGGAACCGCTGGATATTGTCGTACCGATCAGCAATGTCGCCAAGTTTGTGGAATATGTGAATCGGCTTGAAGCGGAAGCGAAAATGCAGCTGATATGTTTCGGACATGCCGGCGACGGAAATGTTCATTTATGCGCAGTGCGGGGCGAACGTACCGATGAAGTCTGGGAAACAGAACTGCGCGCGAATCTGGAAAAACTCTACGGCGAAGCATACAATCTCGGCGGGCTTATTTCCGGCGAACACGGATTGGGAATCAGCAAGCGGGAATTTTTTTTCAAAAAAACCGATGCCGCAAATGTCGCCTTGATGAACCGCATAAAAGATGCATTCGATCCGAAGCGGATTCTCAACGGCAGCATCGGATATTCGCAGTAAACGACATTGCTTGTGCATAAAAACATGAACCGAAAAACAGGAGGGCGCTTATGCCGCTGCTTTCAAACAGAACGCAGTCATTCACCGACAGTGTAATCAGGCGGATGACGCGCATTTCAAATCAATACGGTGCGGTTAATCTTTCGCAGGGATTTCCCGATTTTGAACCGCCGAAGGAAATTCTGGAACGTCTTGCGGAAGTTACGCACGAAGATTTTCATCAGTATTCCATAACTTGGGGCGCACGGAATTTCCGCGAAGCTCTGGCGGAGAAAATAGCGCGATTTTCCGGCGTTTCGGTCAATCCCGATACCGAACTCACGGTAACTTGCGGCAGTACGGAAGCAATGATGGCAGCTATGCTGAGCGTCGTAAATCCCGGCGACAAAGTGATTGTTTTTTCGCCCTTTTATGAGAACTACAGTGCGGATGCAATTTTAAGCGGCGCCGAACCGCTGTATATTCCGCTTGTTCCGCCGTCGTTTGATTTTGATTTCGATGTTTTGGAAGATGCATTCCGCAAACGGCCGAAAGCAATTATTGTCTGCAATCCGTCGAATCCATGCGGAAAAGTGTTCACGCGCTCCGAGCTGGAGGTCATTGCGTCGCTTGCGAAAAAATACGATGCGTTTGTGATTACAGATGAAGTATACGAACACATTGTATACGAACCGAATGAACATGTGTATATGGCGTCGCTTCCGGGAATGGCGGAACGTACCATAACGTGCAATTCGCTTTCAAAAACGTATTCAATTACCGGCTGGCGGCTGGGCTATGTTTACGCTGCGCCGGCAATTACAGACAGAGTAAAAAAGGTGCATGATTTTCTGACTGTCGGTGCCGCCGCGCCGCTGCAGGAAGCCGCTGTTGCCGGTTTGCGTTTCGGCGGCGATTATTATCGGGAACTTCAAAAAAAATACGCGCACAAACGGGAATTGTTTTTAAAAGGACTAGACGATATCAATCTTATTCATACCGTTCCGCAGGGCGCGTATTATGTTTTAGTTGACATCAGCGAATTCGGATTTGAAAGCGACACGGAATTTGCGGAAACGTTGGCGCGCGATGTAGGCGTGGGAGCCGTTCCCGGATCCAGTTTTTTCAAAGAACCGGAAAACCGATATGTGCGGCTGCATTTTGCAAAAAAAGACGAAACGCTTTTTGCGGCATTGAATCGGCTTGCCGAAATCAGGAGCAAAATAAAAACTTCGGGACGGCTGCGGAAAACGGCGCAGGAATAATGCCGTTTTCGGAACAGATTATTTATGCGATTGCGCTAAATATTGCAAAATTTATAAAAAAACAAGGTTTTACCACTCGGCAGGCGATGCGTTATTTTGTATAATATCGTTTTAGAATGAATTCTAAAGCGTATATAGTGCTCGCAAACGGGCAGATTTTTGAAGGAAAGAGTTTCGGCGCCGCCGGAGTTGCAACAGGCGAGGCGGTCTTTACAACCGGAATGACCGGATATCTGGAAACACTGACAGATCCGTCTTATTACGGTCAAATTGTCATGCAGACATTTCCGTTAATCGGAAATTACGGCGTTATACCGGATGATTTTGAAAGCTCAAAATCACACATAGCCGGATACATCGTGCGCAGCTGGTGCGAAGTTCCGTCGAATTTCCGCGCCGAAGGCACAATCGATGCATTTCTGAAAAACAACGGCGTCATAGGCATATACGGCATTGATACGCGGCGGCTTACAAAAATAATCAGAGAATCCGGCGTCATGAATGCGAAACTTATCGCGTTTTCCGGCAATGCGGAACAAGATGCCGCGGCGGAAAAAGAATACCTGCGCCTTTCGAATCCGCCGCAGAAAAAACAGCTGCTGGATGAAATAGCATCATTTTCAATCACGAATGCCGTTCCGGCAGTTTCCTGCGATGCGGAAAAAATAGAAAAAACCGCCGAACAGGTTTTCGAGCAGTCCGTGCGCTACCGCGCGGTGCCTGTTACCGCGGACGGATTAAAAATCAATGATCTTGCTGTTTCGGCAAAATGCGGCAAAAAAGCCGATGGTACCGCGCGCAAAGTGGTGCTGTGGGATTTCGGGGCAAAAGCGAATATTCGGCGGGAATTGCTTAAGCGCGGATTGGAAGTGAAAATAATGCCTTGGAATGCTACCGCGGAACAAATACTTGCGGAAAAACCGGACGGCATTATGCTGAGCAACGGTCCCGGCAATCCGGCGGAAAACGCAAGCATCATACAGGAACTGAAAAAGCTTTGTGCTTCCGATATTCCGATGTTTGGCATTTGCCTCGGACATCAGCTGCTGGCGCTTGCCCGCGGCGCAAAAACGGAAAAGCTCAAATACGGCCACCGCGGTGCAAATCAGCCGGTAAAACAGCTGACGACCGGCCGCGTCTATATTTCAAGCCAAAACCACGGATACGCTGTTGTTTCCGATTCGCTGCCGAAAAACGCGCAGCTGCTGTTCGTTAATACAAATGATAATACCTGCGAAGGGATTCGCTACACGGATATTCCGGCGTTTTCTGTGCAGTTTCATCCGGAAGCTTCGGCAGGTCCTTTGGATACAGGCTTTTTGTTCGATGATTTTACGCGCTTGATGGCAGACTGCCGGCAAACCGCGGAACAAGACTGATTGCCGGACAGCAACCGGAAAATTGCAAATTCACGTCCGGCATGTGCCGGTTATTCAGGAGATTTTATGCCGCTGAATCCAAGCATCAAAAAGGTTATGGTTATCGGCTCCGGTCCGATTGTTATCGGGCAGGCCGCGGAATTTGATTATGCCGGAACACAGGCATGCAAAGCGCTCAAAGAACAAGGTTTGCAGGTTGTCCTGATAAATTCGAATCCGGCAACATTGATGACGGATCATTCGATGGCCGACGCGATTTATATAGAACCGCTGATTCCCGAAACAATTAAGCGCATTATTTTGAAAGAAAAACCGGACAGTCTGCTTTCGACGCTCGGCGGACAAACCGGACTGACTCTTTCGATGCAGCTCGCGAAAGAAGGTTTTCTTGCGGAACACGGCGTGCAGCTGCTCGGCGCCCGTCCGGATACAATCGATAAAGCGGAAGACCGCCAGATGTTCAAGGATACCATGGAATCAATCGGCGAACCGTGTATTCCTTCGAAAGTCGTTACGAATCTGGAAGATGCGCTTTCTTTCGCACAGACGATAGATTATCCGGTTATTGTACGGCCGGCGTTTACGCTCGGCGGTACCGGCGGCGGCATCGCATCGAACGAAGCCGAGCTCCGCGAAACCGCGTCAAACGGACTGCATCGTTCTCCTATTCATCAAATCCTTGTCGAAAAATGCATTTCGGGCTGGAAAGAAATAGAATTCGAAGTTATCAGAGATGCCGGCGGAAATGTTATCACCGTTTGTTCCATGGAAAACTTTGATCCTGTCGGCGTGCACACCGGAGACAGCATTGTTATTGCTCCTGCCGTTACGCTTGCGGACAAGGAATATCAAATGCTGCGTTCTGCCGCGCTGAATATTATTTCCGCCTTAAAAATAGAAGGCGGTTGCAACTGCCAGTTTGCGCTTAAGCCGGACAGTTTCGAATACGCAGTCATAGAAGTAAATCCGCGCGTTTCGCGCTCTTCCGCGCTTGCGTCAAAAGCAACCGGATATCCTATTGCGAAAGTTGCGGCATTGATTGCTGTCGGATACAATCTCGATGAAATTCCGAATGCGGTTACCAAAAAAACCGCGGCGTGTTTTGAGCCGGTTCTTGATTACGTCGTTGTGAAATTCCCGAAATGGCCGTTTGATAAATTCGTATATGCAAAACGCACGCTCGGCACGCAAATGAAAGCTACCGGCGAAGTTATGGCAATCGGCATTACGTTTGAACAGGCGCTGATGAAAGCCGTCCGCGGCTGCGAAATCGGCGTGCAGTCGCTGAACTTGCCGGCATTTCGGCAGGAAAGTGACGATTCCATTATTCGGCGTGTCGGGCAGTGCACCGATCAGCGTTTGTTTGCCGTATTTGAAGCGCTGAAACGCGGCATTCTCAGCGCCGAACAAATTCATGACATTACGCAGATAGATATTTGGTTTCTCTCCAAACTTGTTTTGCTTGCCGAGCTGGAAAAAAAGCTTGTTCATGCAAAAGAAAACGGCGGACTTACGCCGGAATTATACAAAGAAGCGAAAATTTCGGGATATCCCGATACGGTGATTGAGCAGCTTTCGGACTGCAGAATCATCGGCGCGTCCGGAGTTATCTGTGCGGAAAATTGTCCGCCGCAGTCCGTGTCAGCCGGACAGATTGTCCATATGGCTCCGGGATACAAAATGGTCGATACGTGCGCCGGCGAATTTAATGCGGAAACGCCGTATTTTTATGCCGGCTACGATGAAGAAAACGAAGCCGCCTTGTATCTTGCGGAACGCCGGTCGCGCGGCGGTGCATCGGAAAAAGGCCGCATCCTTGTTCTCGGTTCCGGACCGATTCGCATCGGACAGGGCATTGAATTCGATTACGCGTCCGTTCAATGCGTCTGGGCGCTGAAAAAACTCGGATACGAAGTAGCTATTGTCAACAACAATCCCGAAACTGTTTCCACGGATTTTGATACGGCAGACCGCCTTTATTTTGAACCGCTTACGCCGGAAGACGTTATGGGTATTATCAAAACGGAGCAGCCGCTTGGCGTTGTTGTGGCATTCGGCGGCGGAACGGCGATTAAGCTGACGAAATTTCTTGACAATCAAGGCATCCGCATTCTCGGCACGAGCGCCGATTCCATAGATACTGCCGAAGACCGCGAACGATTTGACGCGCTTTTGGAAAAATTCCATATAAAACGTCCTGTCGGCGAATCGGTTTTGACGCTGGAAGAAGCGCTGCGTGCGGCAGAACACGTCGGATATCCGGTACTGATGCGCCCTTCGTATGTTCTCGGCGGGCAAAATATGATTATTGCGTTCACGGAAGATGATATACGCGAATACATGAATATTATTTTGGCGCAGAATATCGAAAATCCCGTTCTTATCGATAAATACTTAATGGGAACCGAGCTTGAAGTAGACGCCATCTGCGACGGCACAGATATTCTTATCCCCGGCATTATGGAACATATCGAGCGTACCGGAATCCATTCGGGGGATTCCATTGCTGTGTATCCGGCATGGAACATCAATGACATCCAAACGGAAAAAATCGTCAGCCAATCGCGTGAACTTGCGCTTGCGCTCGGCACAAAAGGGCTGGTAAATATTCAGTACCTTATTTATCAAAATGAATTGTACATTATAGAAGTGAATCCCCGTTCGAGCCGTACGATTCCGTATATCAGCAAAGTTACCGGCGTGCCGATGGTGGAACTCGCGACTCGCGCCATGCTCGGCGAAAGTCTTGCTTCAATGGGCTACGGAACCGGATTGTACCGCACGCCGCCGTATGTCGCGGTAAAAGTTCCCGTATTCAGTTTTGAAAAACTCAGCGATGTCGATACGCATCTCGGCCCGGAAATGAAGTCTACCGGCGAAGTGCTCGGCATTGCGCGCACAATGGACGCGGCGTTATACAAGGGGCTTGTCGCTGCCGGATACCGCATGAAGCGGCACGGCGGCGTGCTCATCAGCGTGCGAAAAACGGATCAATTTGAAATTGTCGATGTGGCACGGAAATTTTATGATCTCGGCTTTACATTATACGCAACGGAAGGCAACGCCCGCCTGCTGCGTGATTTCGGCATGGAAGTCATAGAATGCAATAAAATTCATGAAAATCCGGCGGACAACACGCTTACGCTGCTTGATTCCGGCCGCATCGATTACGTAATTTCGACATCGGCAAAAGGCAGAATTCCCACGGCGGACAGCGTAAAACTGCGCCGCAAAGCAGTCGAGCGGGATATTCCCTGCCTGACGTCAATCGATACGGCAAATGCTATTGCAAACTCTCTGCTCAGCAGGTATTCGCCCGAAAGTCTTGAACTGGTGGACATAAATGCGCTGAGCAGCAAAAAAATATCTTTGCGGTTTTCGAAAATGCAGAGCGCCGGAAATGATTTTATTGTGTTCAATGCGATGGAGCAGGAAATTATAAATCCGGAAGGACTTGCCGTTCGTTTATGCAATCGGCGGACGGGCATCGGCGCGGACAGCCTTGTCCTGATTACCCGTTCAAATACGGCGGATGCCGGAATGCGCCTGTTCAATCTTGACGGTTCGGAAGGGCAAATGGCAGGCAACGCGATCCGCTGTGTTGCGAAATATTTGTATGACAATAATATAAACGGCATAGCGGAACAGCACGGGGAATCTGCCCATACCGCGTCCTTGAAAATCGAAACAGGCGCCGGCGTAAAAACGCTCAAATTGTATAAACAGAACGGAAAAGTTTCATCCGTTTGCGTTGATATGGGCGCGCCGGTGTTTAGTCCCGCGCAAATTCCCGCTTCGCTTTGTGAACAGACACTTCCCGCAGCGGCGGCGCTGTATAAAGACGCGCTGCCTCAAAAAGCAATAATATGCGCGCCGCTTGTTGTTGCCGGCACAGAATACGCAGTTACGGTTCTTTCTGTCGGCAATCCGCATTGCGTTATTTTCAGCGATTTTGTGGATAAAGTCGCAATTGCTGAAATAGGACCGCTTTTTGAAAGCAATCCTGCGTTTCCGAAACGCATCAATACGGAATTTGTGCGGGTTGCCGGACGCAATACATTGAAAATGCGTGTCTGGGAACGCGGCAACGGCGAAACTCCCGCGTGCGGAACAGGCGCCTGCGCCGCAGCGGTTGCGGCAGTACTGAACGGTTTTTGTCCTATGGACGAAAACATTACCGTAAAAGTCAAAGGCGGCGATTTAACGGTGAATTATACCGGCAATACCGTTTTCCTCACAGGTCCGGCATCTCTTGTATATGAAGGTTCTGTGGAAATTTAAAAGCGCATTTTGTGCCTTTGCCGAATGCAGCTTCGGTTTGCCGAGCGAATAACTTTTAGAGCATCATAGCCAGCGATATTACAAGGGGCATGGTTATGATTGAAAAAATCGTAGAAACCGCTATGATTGTGGTGGCAAGCGTTGTGTCGCGGTTAAATTTCAAAGCAAAAATTGCAGTGTTGGCGGCTGCCGGCGCGCTTGCGGCGATTATCACAGAAGCAAGCAGACTGCCGCGCAAACCGGCAAAAACCAGCAGCGCAAAAGCAATGCAGGGAATAACGGCGAGCCGTAAAAATAAGATAAGATGCAATTTGCGGTCTTTCAGTATTGCGGCAGGAACGACTCGTGCCAGATAAAAACCAAGCACAAGCATCGGAAGCGGCGTATTTAAATCCGCAAGGTATTGAACCGGCTGCAAAATTATATCAGGCAGATGCAGCGGTGTCAGAAAAAACAGCAGTCCCGCTGTAATGCCGATAACGCCGGGGTTGATGCATAACCGCCAAAGCGGCAAATGCTTCCCATTGCCGTTCATCAACGCATATCCGTATGTCCAGTTGAAAATATTGAAAACACCGATATATGCCGCGCCGAAAAAAACGCCGCTGCTGCCGAGAAGCGCGTTTTGCAGCGGAAGCGCCATATATCCGCAATTTGAAAAAACGGTTCCGAATATCAGTACGCGGCGGCGGGAATCCGAATCATCGTGGACGCATAAATGCGCAGTCAGAATGCTCAGCGAATGCACGCCGATTGCGCCGAGCGCGGACAAACCGAAACCGCGCAGCATATCCGCATCGAAATCCCGATGGAATGAAGAAATAATTACGCAGGGAGTAACAAGATACAGCAATACATCGGCAATGCAGCGGACGCCGCTTTCCGTCAGTATATGTTTTTTGGTGCAGATAAATCCGATTCCCATCAATACAAATAAAATCAGTACCTGCTTTGCAACGACACAAAAACTTGTCAGCATTTGGATAGTATACTCCCTGCCGGCGTATTTGCGGTACGAAATCGGACAATCCAGTTTTCTTCTGCCGGTTTTTCGGTATACAGCAGACAGGCGTGACCGTGGCATATCCAGTCCGCAATGCGCGCAGTTTCCGGATGTACGAGCTGATAAGTGCTGTCGGGCATTGAAATAATATCGGGACTGATATATTCAAGTTCCGTGCCGGCTGTTATTTTATTCATCGGAATATATTCGAAAAAATGATAGCCCTGCTTTTTTGCCGCAAAGCGCGGACGTTTATGCGGATTTGCGGCGAAATCCTGTTCCAGCGCCGAACGTGCCGCCGGATGCATAGCTTGTGTTTCTTTTTGGATTGCCTGCTCCGCCTTTTGCGCGGCGGCAAAAACGGCATTTTCTTCCGCTTCGGAAAGCTGCGCGCCGATTGTTCCGGCAAATTCATATTCGCCGTCCGATTCTCCTGAGGTTGTTTTGTCCGCGTCTTCTTTATTGTAATAAAAACCGGTTGAAAATTCCCGATGCGCGGCGTTGTACAATTCCGCAGTGAACGGCGCCGCTTGTTCCGCCGTAATTTTTCCTTCCAGCAAATCAAGCGCTTTGCGGTACGCGCGCGTTGTCAAAGCGGCGTAATACAAACTTTTCATGCGGCCTTCGATTTTCAGCGCGTCGATGCCGGCTTTTTTCATATCATCAAGATGATCAATCATGCAAATATCTTTGGAAGAAAGCAGAGCGGTAAAACCGTCGCCTTCGAAAACCGGAAAATATTCTCCCTGCCGCTGCTGTTCTTCCAACGCGAGCCGATAATTCCACCGGCATGAATGCGAGCAAAATCCGCTGTTCGCGCTTCTGGCGGTAAGATATGCGCTCATCAGGCAGCGCCCTGAATACGAAATGCACATGGCGCCGTGGCAGAACACTTCCAGTTCCATATCGGGCACAGCGTCTTTTATTTCGCGTATTTCGGCGAGCGAAGCTTCCCTGCCGAGCACAATCCGATTGAAGCCGAGGGATTGGTATACTTTGACCGCTTCTTTGTTTATGCAATTTGCCTGCGTGCTCAAATGCAGCGATGCGTTCGGAAAATGCGTGCGGATAATATGTATCATGCCCGGATCTTGTATAATAAATGCATCGAACGGATATTTCTTAAAGTAATCGATATCGGAAATAAATTGGCTGATGTCTTTATTATGAAAACTGATATTCAGTGCGCAGAACAGCCGCTTATTCGGATAGCGCGCTTTCAGTTGTTTTATTTCGGCATATTCGTCTGCATAAAAATTATCCGCTTTTGCCCTCAGCGAAAATTTTTTCAAGCCGATATATGCTGCGTCTGCTCCGTAAGAATATACGTACTGCAGTTTTTCTATATTGCCCGCCGGAGAAACAAGTTCCATCGCGCGCTCCTCTTAATGCTTATGGTTTATTGTGTCTGCACGATGCGCGGATAAGGCAGCGATTTTATGAATGCACCGGCGCGTTCAACGGCAAGATGCGCTTCGCTGATAAATTCGTCTGCCATTTGGAACATAAACATCATTCCGTCCCATATATCCATTATGTACGGAATATTGCAGATTTTCAAATTTTCGGCGAAACGCTTCGTATCGAAAACTGCCAGTTCCTGCGAGCCAAGCTGAAAAAAAATCTGCGGAAAATTTATCAGTTCCTCTTTTTTGGCGTACATGGGAGATACAAGCGGATTCGTAAGATTTGAGTGATACGTATAAATGTCGGCGCAGCGGCGCAGCGACTCTGTGGAATAAATTTCGTCCGCTCGTTTTTTTGCCGAAAAAAGCGGCGATGCAGGAGAAAGATCCAGCCACGGAGAAAAAAGCATAACGGCGGCAATGCGCTTTCTGATTTGTTCGTTTGCGTTGATTACCGCTGCCAGCGCGATTGATGCACCGGAACTGTCTGCGCCGATGATGATGCTTCCGTCCGAAAGAATAAGTTTGTCAAGCACCTCCGCGACATCTTCGAATGCTGCCGGAAACGGATGTTCCGGCGCAAGGCGGAATTCGGGAACAATTGTCGTTGTTGACGCTGCGTGTGCAAGCGACGCGCAAAAACTGCGCCAGGAAACGCGGCTGCCGCCGACAAATGAACCGCCGTGCACGTACAGCATCGTTCTGTTTTGCGCCGCGGCTTCCGGCGTTAAAACATCGCAGACAACACCGCCGATGTTTTTTTCTTCACGCTCCACGTTATTGGGAATATAGTCCAGAAAAAACGTTTTTTCGATTTGTTCCCGAAATGCCGCGATTTCAGATTTCTGTGTGAACACCAGCTGCCGCAGTTTTTTTACAGCGGATCGTTTATCATTTGCAGACATATCGAGAAGTATAGCAAAAGAAGATAAAACATGCTACACTCCGATTTATGCCGATAAAAATACAGTCCGGTTTGCCTGCGAAAAGCGTGCTTGAACGGGAAAATATTTTTGTTATGACGAATTCGCGCGCGAAACAGCAGGATATTCGTCCGCTGCAAATCGCTATTGTCAATCTTATGCCGACAAAAATATCCACAGAAACGCAGCTGCTCCGCCTGCTCGGCAATACGCCGCTGCAAGCCGAAATATCGCTTGTGCACATGGAAGCGCATCATTCGAAGCATACCGGCGCGGAACATTTGGAAAAATTTTATATTACCTCGCAGGAAGCGCTTGAAAGAAAATTTGACGGCATGATTATTACCGGAGCGCCGGTGGAACAGCTTCCGTTTGAAAATGTCGATTACTGGGATGATTTGCGCCGCATTATGGATTACGCGCGGCAGAACGTTTTTTGCACGCTGTACATTTGCTGGGGCGCGCAGGCAGGACTGTATCATCATTACGGCATTCAAAAATATCCGCTTGAAAAAAAAATGTCCGGCGTATATTTGCATTACCGCACTACGCACGCGGATCCGCTGCTGCGCGGGTTTGACGATGTGTTCCCTTCGCCTGTTTCCCGCTATACGGAAGTACGTGAAGCAGACATAGCAGCGTGTCCGCGGCTTACCGTGCTTGCCCGTTCCGACGAATCGGGAGTTTTGCTTGTCAAATCAAACGACAACCGCCAAATTTTTATGACGGGGCATCTTGAATACGACGCCGACACATTGGCTTCGGAATATTTCCGCGATTTGCAGAAAGGGATTGCGCCTGAAATTCCGGCGCATTATTTCCCGTCGGATGATCCGCAGCTTGCTCCCTTATCCGTCTGGCGCAGTACAGCACATTTGTTTTATTCCAATTGGCTCAATTATTACGTGTACCAAGAAACGCCGTTTGAATTCGTATAAACTAAAGCGGATGCATGTTATGCTTTCAGAATAATGCGCCGCTGCATTTTTATGAAAATTCAGTGCACAATAACGGCGGAGCCCTTTATTTCTTTTTCTTTCGGTTCGCCGCCTTTATGTCCGATTGCCGCGCAGCCGTACACGCCGTGGTTTTCGGGAATGCCGAATTCGGTCAGCACCGCGCGCACCGCCGGATCGTCATAACAGTCCAGCAGCTGATTTATCCACACGCAGCCGAGATTAAGCGATTCGCAGGCAAGATAAATGTTTTCCATGGCGCAGGCGTTGTCAACTTCGCGGAACTTGCTGTTTTTTTCGTTCGACGTGATGATGAGTACATCCGGATCATACATAGTGTATTCCGGACCGCGGCTGAGCGCTGCTGCGACCGCGGCAGCAAGCTGCCGGATTTTATCTTTGTTTATCACTGCGGTGAAGCGCCATGTTTGTTTTCCCATGCCGGACGGCGCGGCGAGCGCACAGTCGAGAACAGTTCGAATATCTTGTTCCGAAACCGGCGCTCCGGTAAATGCGCGGCAGCTTCTCCGCCGCAAAATCGTTTCGATAGTTTGATTCATCTGCTGCTCCTGTAAAATCGGGAATGATGTTTGTCTTCAGACAAAATACAAGCATACTGTTTTTTTGAAAAATTTGCAGCGGTACATACTTGTTTTTTGTCAGCGACAATATATTTTAAAATTTGCTTTATGAAAAGCGGTTTTTCGGAACGGCAAAACGGGTTCCTCGGTGTTTGTGCGTTGCAGTGTGCTTTTTTTTCCGTTATACTGAATGCATCTTCTGAAAGCGTTAAATCATCGTTGAAAAAACACAGGAGCACAGTATGAAGTTATGCATCAGACCTCATGATGTCGGCAAATCATCCGCCGCCGAACTTGGGAAAAAAATCAAAGAATTGGGTTTCGACGGCGTGCAGCTTGCAATTGCAAAAGCAATTGAGGGACAAAACGGAGAGCCGGATACGCTGACTCCGGCTGTTGCAAAAGAAATAGCAGACGGTTTCCGTTCAAACGGCGTGGAAATCGCTTTGCTCGGCGCGTATTTCAATCCGGTGCACAGCAACAGAGAAAAAGCAATGAAAGGCGCCGCAAAATTTATCGATCACTTGAAAAAAGCCTCGTTGTTCGGTACATCGTTTGTGGCAACGGAAACGGGTTCATATAACGACGATAAATGGACATACAATCCGAAAAATCAGACGGAAGAAGCGTTTCAATTGGTAAAAGAAACGTTTGCGCCGATTGCTGCCGCTGCCGAAAATGCGGGCGCATATATGGTTATTGAAGGCGCATGGCATCACTGCATGTATTGTCCGCGGCAGCTTAAACGGCTGTTTGATGAATTGGACAACGGACATATCCGCATTACCATGGATATTCTTAATTATTTATACATCGGCAATTACGACCGGCGCGCGGAAATTTTCGAAGAAGCGCTTGAATTGTTCGGCAGCAATATTCAGGTGTTTCACCTTAAGGATTTTGTTCCGGAAAACGACAAACTTAGGGAAGTGCCGCTTGGTCAGGGCATTATGGGCTGGGATACGTTTCTCCCCGCGATTCAAAAAGCCCGTCCGGATGCGTATTTGGTTTTTGAAGGCGTGCCTGATATTGAAAACAGCCTGAAATATGTAAAATCGATTCTTTCCTGAAAACGCGGAAAGACTGCCGCCGATTCAGAAAAATCATGTCGGCTTTAACGGAGGTGTGTTTTGGCAGAATGTTCACATAATTGCGATTCATGCGCCGAAGATTGTGCTGATCGCGAAAAAACGGATTTTCATGAAAATCCGCATCGGAAAAGTTCCATAAAAAAAGTTATCGGCGTAGTAAGCGGCAAAGGCGGTGTCGGAAAATCGATTGTTACATCGATGCTTGCTGTATTGGCGGCGCGCAGCGGAAAACGTGCCGCGATTCTTGATGCCGACATAACCGGTCCTTCTATTCCGAAAGCATTCGGAATTACCGCGCGCGCATGTGCCGATGACGACGGCATGATGCCGGTTTTATCGAAAAGCGGCATCCAAATTATGTCGCTTAATTTGCTGCTCGAACACGACAATGATCCCGTCGTGTGGCGCGGACCGGTGATTGCCGGCGCGGTCAAGCAGTTTTGGACGGATGTCATCTGGGAAAATGTGGATATTATGTTTATTGATATGCCGCCCGGAACCGGCGATGTACCGCTGACTGTTTTTCAAAGCATTCGAACGGACGGCATAATTATTGTTACTTCTCCGCAGGAGCTGGTAAAAATGATTGTCGGCAAAGCGGTAAAAATGGCGCACATGATGAATATTCCGGTTTTAGGCTTGGTTGAAAATATGAGTTATGCGGAATGTCCCGACTGCGGGGAAAAAATCGAGATTTTCGGCAAAAGCCGCGTGCAGGAAACGGCTGCGGAATTCGGAATAAAAAATACCGCCGCCATTCCGCTTCGCCCTGAATTAGCCGCTCTTGTAGACACCGGAAAAATAGAAGATTTTTCCGGTTCCTGGCTGGATGCGGTAATCCGGGATTCAGCGGAATGCTGACAACCGCCGCAGCGCAAAATTAGGCGTTCGTCAAAGTCAGTTCTTTGAGCCGTGCTATGTCCGCATCGGAAAAATCGTACTTGGCAAGATAATCCGCGAGATTGATTTCTTTAAAAAATGCAACCAGCTGTTCCATATTTTCCGCGTCGGAAAACAGCAGCGGCTGCAAATCTTTGAAATTCGGCATGGTATCTTGAAAGCGGAAAAAACCGCGCCGGTTATATGTGTACGATACTTCATATTCGGCAACGATGTCGGCAGAATCTGCGCCGAGCAGAAAAAGCAGCGCGGCGGCGAGCACGCCGGTTCTGTCTTTGCCCGCGGTGCAATGGAATAATACCGCGCCTTTTTCGAGTCCGCAGAGTACCTCTTTCAGCGCGCAGACAAGAAGCTGCGGCGTATCCAAAAGCATGCTGCGGTATCCTGTCGTTAAACTGCCGCCGAATGCCTTGCGGGCGGCAGTAACTTCATCTTCGTTTTGATCGGGAAGTCTGTCTTTCTGCATGGAACAATGGATGCTTTTTATGGAATTCGGCGGCGTTTCTTTGCAGCGTGCGCGTTCCGCGGAGCTGCGCAAATCAATGACGGTTTTGATGCCTGCGTCTTCGAGCCGCTTCCATTCCTGCGGCGAAAGTCCGTGCAGGGAATCGCTTCGGTACAATCGCTGCCATTCGGTAACGCGTCCGTCTGCCGTTTCTATGCCGCCCATATCGCGCACGTTGTATGCGTGTTCAAGTTTCAGTCTTTTTACGGGTATCATTTTCAGTCCTTCCTTAATCGTATTTTCCTAAAAGCATATTTTTTCCGGCGGCGAGCAGGTGTTTTGTGTATGAATGCTGCGGGGAAAAATATATATCATCCGCATTTCCTTGTTCGACAATTTTCCCTTGGCACATAACAGTTATTGTATCGCAAAAAGAGTGAACAACGGAAAGATTATGGGAAATAAATAATATCGAGATGCCGAGCGTTTTATTCAGCCGCGCGAGCAATTTGAGGATTTGCGCCTGTACGGGCGGATCCAGTGCGGAAACCGCTTCATCCGCAATGAGAATATCGGGCGACAGCATCAAGGCACTGCCGATAGCAATCCGCTGCTTTTGCCCGCCGCTTAATTCATGCGGATACCTGTCAGCGTATTCCGCTTCGAGTTCCATTAAACGGAGCATGTCGAGCGCTTTTGTCCGCCGTTCCGCGGATGTCCCGAGTCGATGGGTGTACAGCGGTTCCTGCAGTATTTGCAGAACCGTGCGGCGCGGATTCAATGCCTGCGCCGGATTCTGAAAAATCATCTGAATGGTTCCCGCAGTTTTGCGCCGCGTGTTTTTCGTGTTTTTTCCGCGATTTTGCGGCGCGCTTCCGCAGCATCGGATTGTTCCTGTGTACGCAGTGTCAAGGTTTGCGATGCAGCGGGCAAGCGTTGTTTTTCCGCATCCGGATTCTCCGACAATTCCCGCAATTTCTCCTTTCCGCAGCGAAAACGAAACGCCGTTCAGCGCCGTTTTTGCGGGCTTTCCGTAATGTCTGCATACATCGCGGACTTCGAGAATTGTTTCGCCTGACGGACAAAACGGCATTTTTTTTTCTTGCTTGGGAACGGACAAAACGAGTGCTTTTGTGCATTCATGACGCGGATGCATAAAAATTTCGCGGACGGAATTCGTTTCCGCAATGCTGCCGTTGTTCATAACAGCGACTTTTTCGCATAATCCGGCGACAGTTTCGAGATCGTGCGAAATAAACAAAACGGATGTGTTTGTTTCCCTGCATGCGGATTTCAGCTGCTCCAATATTCCATAGCGAATGCACGCATCGAGCGCGGTTGTCGGTTCGTCTGCAATCAGCAAAGCCGGTTTGCATATAAGCGCGAGCGCAATCATAACCCGCTGGCATAATCCGCCGGAAAGCTGATGCGGGAAAAACGAATATAATTTTTCGCATTCCGGAAGTCCCGCCCGTTCCATTGCCTCAAGTACAAACGGATATGCTTGTTTTTCGGAAAAATGCCGATGCACGCGCAGCGGTTCGGAAATTTGTCTGCCGACCGGAACAAGCGGATTGAGAGAAGATGCCGGTTCCTGAAAAATCATGGATATAACGCTGCCGCCGAGTTTCCGCCGTTCGCGTTTTTTGAGCGCAAGCACGTCTCTCCCGCATACGGTTATCGAGCCTCCGCTAATTTGCGCTGTGTCCGGCAGCAGCCCCGCGACAGCAAGCGCGGTTATTGTTTTTCCGCATCCGGATGCTCCGACAAGCGCTGTCATCTGTCCTTTTTCAACGGATAAATTCATGTTTTGCACGACAATATGTTTTCTGCTTGTATCCGCGTGAAACGTAATTTCAAGATTTTTAACGGACAATATTTCATTCATAGTCTGCCCGCGCCAATCCTGCGCTCAAGCTGTAAAAACAGAAAACGGCAAGTACTATCACCGTTCCGGGAAAAATGCACATCCATGGCGCGCGCAGCATGTTGGACTGCGCTTCGGAAAGCATTCTGCCGAGGCTTGCGTCCGGCGGCTGAATGCCGAGCCCCAGAAAACTCAGCGCCGCTTCGGAAAGCATTGCCTGTGCAAATCCCGTCGCCGCCGCGGAAAGCAGTTCCGGCACGATATTCGGCAGAATGTGCACAAACATAATTCTGAACGGTCCCGCGCCGGCAAGTGCCGCTGCCTGTACATATTCACGTTTCTGCTGTGCCAAATAACACCCTCTGATGACGCGCGCGTATACAGGCACGAACAAAATGCCAAGCGCGCAGATAATTTGCGGCAGCCCTGCGCCGGCAGCACTGACAATTACCAATGCCACGAGAATTCCGGGAAATGATTTTATGATATCGCAGCAGCGCATGCATATTTCATCGAATATTCCGCCGAACCAGCTTGCCGACGCGCCTGCCGCGGTACCGACTGCGCCGCCGAATGCAACAGCAAAAAGCGCTGTCAGCAGTGAATTTATAAGTCCGTATGCCGACCGTGATAATATATCCCTGCCGAAGTTATCTGTTCCGAATATATGCCGGATTGACGGCGGCGCAAATCGTTCGGAAAGATTCATATCATTCGGGGCGGCTCCGAAAAACACGGCATACGCAAGCAGGAGTGCAAGCAGCGCCGCGGAAAATATGCCGGCATACATATTGTAATTTTTGGCTTTCATTTTGGCGCCGCTCCTATCCGAATACGGGGATCGATGCAGCTGTACAGTATATCAACTGCAAAATTGACGATAACGACAATGGCGGCGGAAAAAACAACAAGCGTTTCAAGCAGCGGAAAATCACGCGCATTTATTGCCGATACAAGGAGCTGACCCGTTCCCGGAACAGAAAAAATCTGTTCCACAACGATGCTTCCCGAAAGCATGTTCGAAACCATCATGCCGATAACGGTAACGGCAGTCAGCGCCGAATTTCTGAAGACATGGAACAGCACTATCCATGTTTCACCGCAGCCCTTGCTTCGAGCCGTCCGGATATATCCCGATGACAGCTCGGAAAATGCGGACGAACTGATGTATTTTATCAAAACCGCACTGTTCGGAACGGCAATTGCCGCGGCCGGCCACAAAAGATACTGCATAAACGGCACAAATCCCTGTGACGGCGGAATAAATCTCCCCGGATGAAACAGGTGAAATATAATGCCGCACACATACAGCACAATCATGCTGAGAAAAAACGGCGGAACGGCAGTGCAGATGCTGCTTGCCGCCGTGATAATTTTTTCCGGCAGCCGAGCATGAAAGCGTGCGCACAAAAGTCCCGCAGGAAACGCAATTGCAAGTGCAAATGCCAATGAAAAGAACGAAAGCGCCGCCGTAACCGGAAGACGTTCGCGGACAAGTTCTGCTACCGGCAGCTGATATTTTATGGAAGTTCCGAAGTTGCCCCGAAACAAGCCGCTTATCCAAAGCAAATATCTGACTGCCGGCGGCTTGTCAAGCGAAAGTTCTTCGGATAAAGCAGCGGCTCGTTCCGGGTCGGCATCGGTGCCGAGCATAACCGTAATCGGATCGCCGGGCAGAATATTGCATGCCAAAAATGTCAGCAGAGAAATCGATATCAGTACAATGACAAATGAAACTGTTTTTCCCGCTATATATCGTATCACCCGGCGTCCGTCCAATATCCTGATTTAGTTTTCCGTGTAATACACCGTGGAAAGATCCTGGACGTACAGCGGATACGGATAATATCCGGCGATGTTCGGCTTCATGACATTCAAAAACTGCGGGTCTTGAATAAAAACGGCCGCCGCGTCGTCATTCAGGATTTTCTGCAGTTCGCGGTATTTTTTGACACTTTCCGCGTCGTTTGTTTCCGTGTCTGCGGAAGCGTACAGCGCGTCATATTCGGCGTTCGAGAAATTCAGAAAATTTTTGGCATCGCCGGAAACATAGCGCGAAAGCCATCTGCGCGGAGAAAGTTCGCCGGAAATTCCGACGATTGTTCCTTCGTATTTACGCTGTCTGTACACTTCGGAAAGCCACACGCCCCATTCTATTTTTTCTATTTTCGCGGTGATTCCCGCTTCCGCAAGCTGCGCCGCAGCAAGTTCCGCCGTGTACACATGGAAACCGTAATTCGACGGAACTCGGATGGTAAATGAAAAACCGTCGGGATAGCCGGCTTCCGTCAAGAGCGCTTTTGCTTTTTCCGTGTCCGCGCGGTAATTATCGCATAATGCTTCATTGAAATATTTTTTGAAGCCGGGAATAACCGCGGAACCTATTTTCGTTCCGTAGCCGTTTGATACAACTTCGATAATCTGATCTACATCGACAGCGTAATTCACCGCCTGCCGCACGCGTGCATCATCAAACGGTGCGGCGGCATTATTCAGCGCGAGCATCTGTACTATATTCCGGTATCCGGGAATAAGCACGAAGCTGTCTTTTAATTCGCCGAAATGCGTTGTGTCCATATTCGGAAACAAATCAATTCCGCCGGCAAGCAAATCCATGTAGGCGGCGTCCGGATTGTTGTAAAGCTTGAAAATAACTTTGTCCAGATATACGGAATCGGCATCGCGGTATTCCGCGAATTTTTCCAGCACAACGTTTTGCTGCACGGAATACGATGCAAAGGCAAACGGACCGGTTCCCACCGGACGGACGCTTGATTCCGTATAATTTTCCGGAATGACGGCGGTAAAATCCGTGGTCAAAAACGGCAGCAAATCCGTGTCGCTTTCTTTCAGTTCGATGACAACGTAATTCCCATCCTGCCGTATGGCGGAAATATTTTTGAACACGGAAGCCCGCTTGGAATCGACTGCCTTTTTCAGCGAATATATAACATCGGATACGGAAACGTCCGCGCCGTTGTGGAATTTCATGTTTTCCCTGATTTTGAATGTGTACGTTTTGGCGTCGGAAGAAACAGTATACGATTCCGCGGCGGCGGGCACTACGCTTCCGGCGGCGTCATACTTAAATAATCCCTCGAATATATTGAATAAAATTTCCGATGTGCCGGCGGCTTCCGCCAAATACGGATCGAGAGAATCTATTTCATTGCATACCGCAACCGTTACGGTGCCGCCGTGTTTCGGCTTGCCGGACGGAACCGGCAGTCCGCCGGATATGCCGGCGTTTTCTGCGGAGCGTGCCGCTGTCTGCGGGGCAGTCCCGCTGCGGGAACATGCGCTGCATGCCAAACCGATTGCCGCGGCAAAAAAAGCGGTGTATAATCCGAAATTTTTCTTCATGCTGTATCCTTTTATGTTATTAAATTTTGCTTTTAATAACATTTTTTATCATATTTTGTCAACATAACGAATATTATACGGAATTATATTGCGCATAAAGGATTGTTTTACAAAGTCTTTTGCATTATACATATAATCCGTATATAATATCAGTGAAAGAGGTACAGTAATGAGTGAATTATACGTTTCTTATTCGGCGGCAAAAGGTTTCGCCCGCAGCGCCGACAAAGCATCTTTATCGGGAAAAGTTCTTCCCTATCAGGATTTCAAAAATATATGCGCGGACATTGCGCCCGGTTCGACTGATGAATACGGCATTATTCTTGCGCCGACAGACGTGCAGGAATTTATCGCGAATTTCGAATGCGACTCGATATTTTCCGACGCGGAAAAATAGCCGCGCGTGCTGCATAAAATCGGGATTCTTTTATGGCGTTCGGGCTTTATTGCATTATTTTATTGAAACAAATATAGTATTGCTATGCACCGCATTTATGTAGAAAGGCGGGCGGATTTTCGGAACGAAGCTGCCCGTATTAAATCAGAACTGACGGAATTCCTTGGAATAACCGGCATTGCGCATGTCCGTTACCTGAATCGCTATGACATAGAAAACATATCGGATGATGTGGCGCAGGCAGCGGCGCGGCGTATTTTCTCGGAACCGCAAAGCGATTTTTGTGTTTTTTCCGATATACAAGTTGACCCGGAAGATACCGTAATCCTGTGGGAATTCCTTCCCGGACAATATGATCAGCGCGCGGATTCCGCGGAACAGTGCCTTTCTCTGCTTCAGGCGGAAATATCCGCTGCGTGCGGAAATGCGGACAATGAAAATCCGCGCGTGCGCTGCGCAAAAATGATTATTATTTCCGGCAGCGTTTCTGCGGAAGAAGCCGACCGCATCAGCGCGTATTTGATAAATCCCGTCGATTCGCGCAAAGCCGCGCGGGAACTGCCGAAAACGCTTAATGTGCACAGCGGCGCTGCGGCGGATATTCCTGTTTTTGCCGGCTTTAATGCGCGCGGCGACGAGGAACTCGCGGAGCTGCATGAAAGCATGGGTCTTGCCATGGATATGGCGGATTTGAAATTCCTGCGGGAATATTTCAGGAATGAGGGACGGGATCCCACGGAAACGGAAATCCGTGTGCTTGATACGTATTGGTCCGATCATTGCCGTCATACAACGTTCAACACGGAACTTGAACATATCGAATTCGAAGACGGCGATTTCCGCGATTTGTTTCAGTCCTCATACGAAAATTATGCCGATATGCGCCGTGAACTCTACGGAAGCCGTGCGGAACCGGATGCTCCGAATGCGAAGCCCGTTACGCTTATGGATATGGCGTGCATCGGTGCGAAATATTTGAAAAAGCACGGCAAGCTGGATGACCTTGAAATTTCGCCGGAAATAAACGCGTGTTCTGTTTTTATCGATGTCGACGTGACGGATACGTCTTCCTGCGGCAAAGACGGAACGCCTGCGGCAAAAACAGAACGCTGGCTTCTTCAGTTTAAAAACGAAACGCACAATCATCCCACGGAAATAGAGCCGTTCGGCGGTGCGGCTACCTGCATCGGCGGCGCAATCCGCGATCCGCTTTCCGGAAGAGCTTGGGTTTATCAGGCTATGCGCGTAACGGGCGCCGGAGATCCGAGAACGCCGCTTTCCCAGACGCGGGAAGGAAAACTGCCGCAAATGAAAATTACCCGCGAAGCGGCGCAGGGATTCAGCTCGTATGGGAATCAAATCGGTCTGGCGACGGGGCAGGTAACGGAGATATATCACCGCGGTTTTGAAGCAAAACGCATGGAACTCGGCGCTGTTATTGCGGCGGCGCCCGCGGATGCCGTAATGCGTGAAGAACCGGAAGCGGGCGACTGCGTTATTCTTATCGGCGGAGGAACCGGCAGAGACGGCATCGGCGGCGCGACAGGTTCGTCAAAAGTGCACACTGCGGCTTCCGTAGCAACCGCGGCGGCGGAAGTCCAAAAAGGAAACGCCGTGGAAGAACGGAAAATCCAGCGACTTTTCAGAAACAAAAATATCAGCCGCATGATCCGCCGCTGCAATGATTTCGGCGCCGGCGGTGTTTCCGTCGCCGTCGGAGAACTTGCGGCAGGGCTTGAGATAAATCTGGATGCTGTTCCCAAAAAATACGAGGGGCTTAACGGCACGGAACTTGCCATATCCGAATCACAGGAACGTATGGCAATTGTCGTGCGCGAAAAAGATGTGCCGGCTTTTACGGAAGCGGCAGCCGCGGAAAACCTGAATGCCGCGGTCATTGCAAGAGTTACCGACACCAGCCGCCTTGTTATGAAATGGCGCGGAAAAACTATTGTCGACATCAGCCGTGAATTCCTTGATACGGCAGGAGCATCACGTTCCGCAAAAGTGAAAATCGCATCTCCGCAGCGCATCGATTCTCCGCTTTGCTGCCCGCTGGATTCTGTCCTCAGCATACTTGAAAAAGAACGCACGCCGCAGGGAATTTCTCCGGAAACGCTGAAAAAAGCCTGGCTTGCGAATCTTACCGATCCGGCTGTTTGTTCCCAGCGCGGACTTTCGGAACGTTTTGACGGATCAATCGGCGCGGCGTCGGTTTTGTTTCCGATGGGCGGAAAATATCAGTCAACGCCGGAAGCCGGCATGGCGGCGAAAATTCCGGTTCTGCCGCCGTATGAAACGCGGACGGCGAGCCTTATGGCTTTCGGATACGATCCGCGCGTTTTTTCCTGGAGTCCCTGGCACGGCGCGCAGTTTGCCGTGCTTCAGTCTTTGGCAAAAATTGCGGCGATGGGCGGAAATCCCGAATCATGCCGCCTTACTTTTCAGGAATATTTCGAACGCCTTGAATCCGAAACGTCCTGGGGAAAACCTGCCGCCGCTTTGCTCGGCGCGCTGGATGCTCAGAAAAAAACCGGCACGGCGGCGATCGGCGGCAAAGACAGCATGTCCGGTACGTTCCGCGATATTTCCGTTCCGCCGACGCTTGTATCATTCGCGGTTGCAACGGAAAACGCCGAACATGTCGTATCGGGCGCGTTTAAACATGCCGGTTCGTATATTTATGCGGCGGTGCAGCCGTATTCGGAAATGCTCAGTCCCGATTTTGAGGCTTTCAAAGCGAATGCCGCTCGTTTGTATGATATGAATAAAGCCGGAAAGATATTGTCGATGTATCCGGTTTCTGCCGGCGGAATTGCGGAAGCTGTTTCAAAGATGGCTTTCGGAAATAAAATCGGCTGCACGATGAATACTTTCGTGCAGGAATTGCTGTTCATGCCGCTGTACGGATCCGTAATTATCGAAACCGCGGAAAAACTTGAGCCTTGCGAAAATCCGCTGAACTGGATGCTTATCGGCAGAACACAGGAACAGCCGGAAATCGATGTGGAATTGTCTTCGCCGGATGGCAGTTGCAGAAAAATGTCTGTTTCAATAGACGAAGCGCTGGCTGAGTGGGAAAAGCCGCTGAGCCGCATATTTCCGCCTGTTTCGGGCAAACCGCCGCTTTCGTTTCCGCGGTTTGCGCAGCGCGTTCACAAATCGCTTGTCAAAGCTCGGAAAAAAGGCGCTGAAGAAAAACGCGCACGCAAAATAAAAAGCATCGGTGTTTCGGCAAAGCCGCGCGTGCTGCTGCCTGTTTTTCCCGGCACAAACTGCGAATACGATATGGCGCGCGCGTTTTCGCTTGCGGGTGCGGAAACGAAAATCGTCGTGTTCCGCAATAATACGCGGGATGCGCTCGAACAGTCTTTGCGGGAATTGCAGGCGGAGCTTTCGCACGCAAATATTCTTGCGCTTTCCGGCGGTTTTTCTGCGGGAGACGAACCGGACGGTTCCGGGAAATTTATCGCAAATGTTCTTCGGGAAAACCGCATAGCGGAACAAATTATGCGGCTTTTGAAAGACAAAGACGGATTGGTTCTGGGTATCTGCAACGGATTTCAGGCGCTGATAAAAACGGGACTTGTTCCGTACGGAAAAATTATCGAGGCGGACGAAGCTATGCCGACGCTGACGTTCAATACTGTCGGGCGGCATATATCACGCATGGCTCGAATCAGGACAGTATCGGCAATTTCGCCTTGGGCATCGGATAAAACAGTTATTTCCGAAGAAAATCCGTATATTGCCGTGTCGCACGGGGAAGGGCGTCTTATCGTGCAGGAGCGGCTTGCAAAAAAATTATTTGCCCGCGGACAGGTTTTCAGTCAGTATGTCGATGAAAACGGAAATCCCGCCGCTGCGGAACCCGATAATCCGAACGGCTCCGCCTTTGCAATCGAGGGATTGACAAGCCCGGACGGAAGAGTACTTGGAAAAATGGGACACAATGAGCGTTCCGTCGGCGCCGGCACTGACGGAACGGCGGACAATTTGCTGAAAAACATCGGCGGCAGTACGTGTCAGAATATTTTTGCCGCCGGCGTCAGATATTTCCGATAGAAGAAGCGTTCGGCGCTGCTGCGGAATTTTCGGGAGATTTTATGAAAAAACAAACAGCTGTATTTCGCGGACAATTATATACGGCAGCCGTTGTATGTGCCGCGATGTTTTTGCTGCACGGCTGCGGAACAAAGACGAAAGCGGAGTGGCAGACAAACTACGCGGAAGCGAAAAAACTTGCCGCCGCGCAGAACCGCGGTGTCGCCGTGCTGTTTACCGGCATTTCATGGGACGGAATCAGCCGCCAGCTGAATGATGATGTTTTTTCGGCAGACAAATTTCTTGCGCAGCTTTCAAAGGATTTTGTTCCCGTCAGCATCGATTTTCCGCAGCTGCCTGAAAATCCCGACGAGGAAACGCTGGAAAAATTGTCTGTCGCCGAAAAATTTTACGTGCAGAGAACGCCGGCGCTTATCCTTGAAACAGCGGATGAATTTGTCGCTGCGTCTGTTTCGTTCGATTCTCCGGATATAACTGCTCCGACTGCTTTCAAGATGCTGAAACAGGCAATTTCAAACGCAGATGAATTAACGGCGCTCCGCAAAAAAATCGAAAAATCCTCCGGCATAGAAAAAGCCGGATTTATCGCAGATATGATTCGGCAGCTTGAATCCGTGCCTCAAGGCAAAACCGCCGTGCTGGCAAAAGAAGCTCTGGCGCTTGATCCGGAAAACGCTACCGGAAAAATGATTCGGCTGAAAATGCTGGCTGCCTATTCCGATGCGGTAGAATTATTCCGTTTCGGCAAAGTCGAAGATGCGGTCGGTTTGTTTACGGCAATTGCGGAAGACGCTCATGCTTCCGCGGCGGAAATACAGGAAGCCTACCATAATGCCGCGTATTTGCACGCTATGGCAGGAAATGAAGACGAAATTATTATCGGCTATCTGCAAAAAGCATACGATGCGGCGCCGGACTCGGAAAGTGCCGTGCCGATACGCGAATTGATTGAGCAGATGAAATCACGGGAGGGACCCGTTCAATGAATTCGGAGGAACCGCCGCCTGCGCAGTTTCAGCACATAACGGGTCTGCTCATTCTGGCAGCGGTATTGCTTGTGCTGTCCATGATTTTTTCGGCATCGGAAAGCGCGTTTTTATCGATAAATAAGCTGCGCATACGTTTTTTGCGCAACAAAAAAGATAAACGTGCTGTCCGCGCAGGCAAACTTCTTGACAACAGAGAGAAATTGCTGAATACGCTGCTTGTTGCGAACAATATTGTCAACATTACGTTGTCTGCGGTTCTTACGTCGCTTGCGCTGGAAATTTTCGGTGCCGCAGGAGTCGGACTGGCGGCCGCGGCGGTTACGATATTGCTGCTTGTATTCGGAGAAATCACGCCGAAAACAATCGGATCGCATCATCCGGAACAGATAGCGTTTGCCGCGACGGGCATTGTCCGTTTTTTCGAAATAGTGCTCGCTCCGTTTGTTTTTGCTTTTTCGGCTGTGTCGCGGCTGCTTGTGCGCGCTGCCGGAATATCTTTGACAAATCCCGAAGTTTCATTCACGGAAGACGATATAAAAAGTTTCATCGATACGGGAGAAGAAGAAGGAATCCTCGAAAGCGGCGAAACTTCCATGATGCACAGAGTTTTCAAATTCAGCGATCTTGCCGCAAAAGATATTATGATTCCCCGCACGGAAATAACAGCGGTATCTTTGCATGCCGGCTATCGGGAAATAATAGAACTTTCGCAGAAAACGCATCTTTCGCATCTGCCGGTATTCGAGAAAAATATCGATGACATAAAAGGCGTTCTTTACATGAAAGATGTGCTGTTTTATGCCGGCAATCCGCTGGATTTTTCCGTGAAAGATGTCATGCGCCCGCCGCTTTTTATTCTGGAAACAAAAAAAATGTCTTCTATTCAGCAGATGCTCAGGGAAAACCGCCAGAGCATTGCTATCGTACTGGATGAATATTCCGAAACTTCCGGGCTGCTTACGCGGGAAGACATTGCGCAGGAAATATTCGGGGTTATGTATGACGAATATGATACGGCGGCGGTTTCCGGCATTGCGGCAATCGAGGCGGATGCGAACGAAGCCGTTGTTCTCGGCAGCACGCGGCTCATGGATATAAATGAGAAAATGCAGATTCAGCTCGAATCCGATTTTTACGATACAATTGCGGGATATATCACGGAAAAGATGGACTGCATTCCGAAACAGGGCGCGGTATTTACTGCGGACGGCTGCGTTTTTACTATTCTTGATGCGACTGACCGCAGAATTTTGCGCGTTTCCGTTCAAAAAACCGGACAAACAGGAGCTGCAAACTGATGTATATATTTTGTGTGTCCTGCGGTTTGGTTTTGCTCATTATATGTTCCGCGTTTTTTTCGTCGTCGGAAACAGCGTATCTTTCGATACCGCGAACAAGAATTCGCCAGCTGAAAAAAGAGCAGTCCAAAAAAACACAGCGGCTTGTTGCGCTGAAATCCGATATGGATGCGCTGCTGACAGTTATTTTGATCGGCAACAATTTTGTAAATACGCTTGCATCTTCTGCGGCAACGGCGCTTGCCGTTTCTCTTGCCGGCGAAAAGGGCACGATTTATGCTTCCGTCGGCATGACGATACTGCTTGTCATTTTCGGTGAAATTCTTCCGAAAACTATTGCCGGCTATAAAAGCGAAGAAATTGCGGGCAGTTTTGCTCCGGCATTGAATGTCATCAAAAAATTGATGGCGCCGGCAGCTTTTTTGTTCAAAAGCTTGTCGAAAACAATCGCCAAGCTGGAAGAAAAAATCTGGAAAACAAAAATACCTTTAATCACCGAAGAAGAATTAAAAACGTTAATTGATGTCGGCAGCAAAGAAGGTACGCTTGAACACAGTGAAAAAGAAATGCTGTATAAAATATTCGAATTTTCCGATCTCCGTGCAAGAGATATTATGAAGCACCGCTCGCTTGTGTCGTCGGTAAAAATTTCGTCGAATTACGATGAAACGGTGAAAGCTTTCGCGGCGTCGGGATATTCGAGGCTTCCGGTTTTTAAAGAATCCGCGGATGAAATTTGCGGACTTGTTCATTACAAGGACGTACTGTTCCGCAGCGCGGATAAACACAATTTTACCGCAGGCAGCGTTATGCGTCCCGTTTTATTTGTTCCGGAAACAAAAACGGCGGTTTCTTTGCTCCATTTATTTAAATCGGAACGCCAGAATTTTGCGGTGATAATTGACGAACACGGAAGCATCAGCGGCATCGTAACCATGGATGATATTCTGAAAGCCGTTTTCGGACGCATAACTGATGAATACGGCTCCACGGGACTTGATCCGGAAGAACGCATTGCCATTATAAGCAGCGATACATTTCGGGTTCCGGGCGATATTCCCATTTCTGCGGTTAACGGAATATTCAATTTACAGCTTGAATCCGAAAATTTCGATACAATCGGCGGCTGGCTGCTTGAGCAGTTCGGAAGTCTTCCTTCCACAGGAGAAACCATTCGGCGCGGAAATGTAATTTACACGGTCGAAGATCAAGCGGCGCGCCGCATTCAGTCCGTGCGCATGACATTGAAAAATTGAACGGATTGCGGGCTGCGGGCGGCAAATTTCCGCGGCGCTTCCTGCGCATTCTGGCGTTATTGCAGGCTTAAAATGAATGCTGGAGCGAAATACTGATTCCGGCGGATTTCCAAGCGGAACCGCCTTCCGTGTCGGATAACTTTGAGTATTTTTCCGAATGTGCGTAAGATAAATACGAGTTTCCCTGAATTGCCGGAAAATAACTGCCGGCGGCGCATAACCGCAGATTATTTTTTTTCGAAAACTTCCATGACATGCCGATTTCCGCCGAAAAACCGCGGAAAATTCCGTGCGTCGCATCAAGATAATTTTTGTACGGCGCATTGTTTTTGTAGTGGCAGTCTTTGCCGCGCGAAGAAATATACGGCGTTATCCAGCCTCCGCAGAAAAGCGAAATTTTTTCAAAAGCCAGCGTATAAACAATTCCTGCGCGCACATACCAAGACGACACCGAATATGTTGTAACGGTTGTGCCGTCGTATTCGGATGTATGCGCCATGTCTTCTGTCCAGTAAACGCCGCTTCTGCTGCCGTGCTGCGCATAACCGTTTTCCGCGCGGAAGTGTATGTTCCGATAATTTGCGCCGAAAGAAATGCCGAAGCCTTTCCAGAAGCGCCAATTTATCAGCACGGAAAAACCGATTAACGATTCTGTGGAATTATCATGTTTTGAATAATCCGTCAAAATGCCGTCGCACGTATATGTTCCCGAAGCATTTGTTTTTGCCCAATCGTAATCCTGCATAATTCCGGCAGTTCCGACAATTCCGAAGTCGAAAGCGGCGGAAAATTCAAATAATCCCGCGCGCTTTGTTTTTGCGGCAATGTCGGCGGATACTCCCGCTTTCCATAAAAAAGGCATTTCCCAGTCAAGGCGGCTGAGCGTATAATCGCCGGCGGAAGGGATAAACACGTATTCATTGTAAGCGCCGGATTCAAAACCTGTCTGCGTGCCGACTGCGAAATTCCATTCGGTTCCTTCCGCAAAAGCGCGGGCTAATCCGGCAGCTATGAAAATAACAATAATATGCTTTCTTAATGTTGTCATTTGCAACCAATGCCGGCTTTTGCGCGTGCGAGCCGGCGTCCGGAATTTACGGCTTTTTTCATAACAAAAATTATAGCGCAGAAATCGGCGCGAATGGATTTATCCGAAAAATTTTTTCGAATTGTTTCCGGACAGCTTCCATATCATGCTGATACGGCGCGGTAAACAGCATTTCTTCGCCGGATGCCGGATGCGCTAATTTCAGCTGATATGCATGCAGCGCAAGCCGTTCGAGAAGCGGACGTTCTTCGAACGGATCGCCTTTCCAGGAGCGCTTTATTTCGGAAAGTCTTATCGGTTTTTGATTCCCGCTGTACAATGGATCGCAGACAATCGTGTGTCCGGCTTCGCGCAAATGCGCACGGATTTGATGTGTCCTTCCGGTTTCGGGACGGGCTTCTATCCAGGAATAACTTCCGCACGAGCAAAGAAGCCGAAAATCCGTTACGGAAGGTTTTCCCTGCCGCCTGTTTGCAACGGTTCTGTGCCGAATGTCGCCGTCAATAACAAGCGGAACGTCTATGCGCAGTGTGTTCCATGAGGGACGGCCGTGTATAAGCGCGTGATATATTTTCTTGACAGTCCGTTTTTCAAATGCCATGGAAACGCTGCGGTGCGCCTCTTCCGTTCTGGCGTACAATACAAGTCCCGATGTATCTTTATCTATGCGGTGGACTGCAAATAAATGTCCGAATTCTTTTTCCGCTTCAATATCAAGCCGCGGCGCATCGGCATTATATCTGTCTGCGGCAACAAGCAGTCCGGACTTTTTATTCAAAACAACAATGCTGTCATCTGCGTAAATTGTTGTATACGGCAAAATTTGTTTCATGCGCAAACTATACCAGAAAATGCGTCTTGCGTCATGATTCGTGCGGAAAATATGCGCGCGGTTTTTTGCCTTCGAAAAATATATCCGTGTGCGTGCAATGTTTTGCGGAATAACAGTCTGAAAGTTTTTGTGCGCTGACACATTTTGCCGTGATTCTTGATTCTTGTTCCGCTGCTTTGTATACTGAACAACGGAGCTGCGTTGATTTGCGCGGAAAAGTACTTATTTCTGATTCCAAACCGAAAAGGAATGTACTCGCCCGCGGTATTTCATGAGAACGGACAATGTTCAAATAATCTGCTGCTGTGTCCGTTCATTTTGCGCATTTCTATATTACAATTACAGTTTTTTTTCAGGAGGCAATCCTTTGAAAGGACGTTTTGATTTTACTGTCGAAGAACTCGGTCAATGCAAAGTGCCGTCGCCCATTAAACTTTCGAAAGTGCACGGAGATTTTATCGCCAATTATGTACGCGATGATGAATTTGTTCGTTTTAATATTGATGTATATGATGATGTGCTGGTAAAAGAAGCCGACGCATACAACAACAATTTGATTCAAAAAGCCGGTCCGCGGGAATTTATTTATTTTAATCCGAAACACGTGAATGCGGGCATTTGCACCTGCGGCGGATTGTGCCCCGGTTTAAACGACGTTATCCGCGCGATTGTCCGCTGCCTGTATTACCGCTACGGAGTCCGCCGCATTCGCGGCATCCGCTATGGCTTCAAAGGTTTGCTGCCGGAACACGGTTATGATACCATCGATCTCGATCCGGAACTTGTCGACGATATACACAAAACCGGCGGTTCGTTTTTGGGAACAAGCCGCGGCGGCGGCGACAGAATCACGGAAATCGTCGATGCAATCGAAGCGCTGAATATGAACATGATTTTTATCGTGGGCGGCGACGGCACACAAAGAGGCGCCCTCGAAATCGCCGAAGAAATAGAACGGCGCAATTTGAAAGTTTCCGTTATCGGTGTTCCGAAAACGGTTGACAACGATCTTGTGTTTATCCAGCGTTCATTTGGATTTGACACCGCCGTGCAAAAAGCATCGGAAGCTGTTGCCGCCGCGCACATGGAAGCAAAATCGCATATAAACGGCATCGGACTGATAAAACTTATGGGGCGGGAATCCGGATTTATTGCAACGGCAACGGTGCTTGCCAGCCATGAAGCGAACTTCTGCCTTATTCCGGAAGTGCCGTTTGATATTGACGGCGAGCAGGGCTTCCTTGCGGCGCTTGAACGGAGACTGGAAACGCGGCATCATGCGGTCGTTGTTGCCGCCGAAGGCGCCGGTCAGCAGCTTTTGCGGACGACAGATGAAAAAGACGCTTCCGGAAATAAAAAACTCGGCGACATCGGCGTGTACTTAAAAGAAAAAATTACCGAATATTTTGCCGCGAAAAACATTCACATAAATTTGAAATACATAGATCCCAGTTATCAAATACGGTCTTCCGTCGCGACGCCGTCCGATTCCATTTATTGCGAACGGCTCGGAAACAACGCAGTTCATGCGGCAATGGCCGGAAAAACAAAAATTGTCATCGGACTTGTTCATGATAAGTATGTGCATCTTCCGACGCGGCTTGTTACAAAAAAGCGCAACAAAGTGAATCCTGAGGGGTCTTTGTGGCGCGACGCCATGGACGCCACGCGGCAGCCGATTCTCATGCTGAACGACACATCAAAGTATACTCATATTGCCGAAGATTGACCGTGCTTGTACATTTTGCCTCATGCCGAAATTCCGTCTGAATTTCCGGCAGCGGCTGCCGGTTTTAAATTGCAGCAGCATATTCGCATATTTTCAAATCGTGTGCCGCAGCTGTTCGGATTTTCAGAGAAATTTATCGCGCAATTCCTGTTCTCTTGCAGCACAGTCTGCGTATCCGGCTTCGTAGAGCTGCTGCAGTTTCCGTCTGTTTCTGCATAGTCTGCTTGTTACGGCTTGCGGATTCGGACGGAATACGAACGCGCAGCCTTGTTTTTCGAGCTTTTCGACAGCTTCCAGCGTTTTGTTGTATGTTTCCGCGCGCCGCAAATTTGCTTCTATTAAGGCGGGATATTGCGCGTACATGCGCCGCAAAACTTTTTCCGCAGTCCGTGAAAGCGGAGATTTTCGGTATCCAGCAGGTCTTGTCAGTATAATGATATGTTTGGTGTGTCCGTCGTTCTGCGCTTTTTGCAGAGGAATTGAATCCGCAATGCCGCCGTCAAAATAAATTTCGCCGCCTATTTCTGCCGGTTTTCCGATTACCGGCAGCGAAGATGACGCGCGCGCATATAAAATTGTTTGTTCTGCTGTTTCAGGTATGAGATATACGGCGCTGCCTGTGCGCGCGTTTGTTACGGCTATATTAAAACGTCGGTTTTCGTTTTGATTTTCGAAAAACGTATACCAGTCTATCGGTTCCCGCGCGGGAATATCGTGAAATATGTAGTCAAAGCCGAAAAAAGTTCCATGCCGCAGCATGCAGTATAATCCGGAATATTTCGGGCTTCCGACATAATTCACGTTGACGCGGCGCGCGCGGTCAAACTGTTTCGATATGTACGAGATGCCGTGGCAGGCGCCCGCACTGACGCTGTACACATTATTCCAGTACATATTGTGCTGAATAAAAAAATCAAGCACGCCCGCCGCGTACAAGCCGCGCATTCCGCCGCCTTCGATAATAAGCGATGTTTTTTCCATAATAAATCTGCGGAAAAATTGTAGCATTTTTGCACAGTTCGGGCAATCTGCGGAAAGTGGCAGAACTTGCCCGCAATGCATTCCGCGGATGCTGCACGCGCACAACGATGCACTTTGCGGAATGCCGCGCATTCGGCTGCGGCACAGGCAAGGCGCACGGGGAAAATATGTTTTTCAGGAGCTAGGAGCGCGTTTTATATTTTTTTACCATTTGCGCGATTCGAGAAACTGCTTCTTTAAGCTTTGAAATATCTGTGGCGTAGGAACAGCGGATAAAGCCTTCGCCGCCCTCGCCGAAGACCGAACCGGGAACAACTGCCACCTGATATTCCTGAATAAGCCGCGCTGCGAATTCTTCCGATGTAAAACCGGTCTGCCGTATGTCGGGGAATATATAAAATGCGCCTTCCGGTTCTGTTACGGGCAACCCTATTTCGGCAAACGCTTTATACATTAAATTGCGCCGCTGCTGATATGAAATCCGCATTTTTTCTACTTCTTCCGCACCGTGCCGAAGCCCTTCGATTGCCGCATACTGGCTCATAATCGGCGCGCATATCGTGGAATACTGATGCAGCTTGTATACTTGCTTCATCAAATCCGCGGGACAGCACACATAGCCGATGCGCCAGCCTGTCATGGCAAACGCTTTTGAAAATCCGTTTAAAATTATTGTGTACGGTTTCATGCCGGGAAAAGACCCGATGGAACAGTGCTTGTGTCTGTCGTAGGTGAGTTCGCAGTATACTTCGTCGGAAAAAACCCACAGCTGATGTTTTTTTACAACTTCCGCGATTTTTTCGAGTTCCGCCGCCGGAATAATTCTTCCTGTCGGATTGCTCGGCGAACACAGCATCAGTGCTTTTGTTTTCGGCGTTACGGCTTTTTCGATGTTTTCCGCGGTGGGATAAAATCCGGTATGCGAAGTGTCAAGATGAATCAGTTTCGCATCGCACAGGGCGGCAAGCGGCTGATACGATACGTAACACGGTTCGCAGACGATAATTTCATCTCCCGGATTCAGCACGCTGCGCAGTACGGCGTCAACTGCTTCGGAAACACCGATAGTTATCAGTATTTCCTGTTCGCTGCTGTAATGCAGGTTGTATTTTTCGAGGTAGCGCGCGATTTCGGTGCGCAGTTCCGCAAGTCCCCAGTTGGACGTGTACGATGTATGTCCCTGTTCAAGGTGATAATATGCTTCTTCCCGTATAAGCCACGGCGTAGTAAAATCCGGTTCGCCGACGCCGAGCGATATAATATCATCGCGGCCGATTATCAGTTCGAAAAATCTTCTGATGCCGGACGGCGGCGTGCGTTCTATTTTCACGGAAAAACGATCTTGTCTTGTGTTCGTTTCTGGCTGTGTTTCTTTCATACGACGTTCCTATGCCGTAACGCTTTCCCGGCTGTCTTTTTTTTCATCTACATAAAATACATCGTTTTCTTTATAGCGTCTGAGCACGAAATGAGTTTTTGTGCTTTTTACGCCGTTCAGTGTCGAAAGTTTCTGCGCAACGAACAAGGCAACTTCCTGCAATGACTGTCCCTCAATGATAACCTGCAAATCGTAGCCGCCGGACATTAAGTAGAGCGATTTTACCTGTGGAAAACGGTAAATGCGTTCCGCGATAGCATCAAAGCCGTGTTCGCGTTCGGGAGTAACTTGAATTTCTATGACGGCGCGGACGTTTTCTTTTTCCGAAGCGATTTTATCCGGATTGACGATAGCGGAATATTTGAGGATAACGCCGTCTTTTTCCAATTTGGCAATAATTTCGTTTACTTCTGCCGGCGTTTTTTTTGTCATGGCGGCAATGTCTTCGACAGAAAGACGCGCGTTGTTTTGCAGCAAATTTAATATTTCTTCCATATATTAAACTCCCTTTGTAAAAAACAATGGAGAAAATTCCGCACTCTGATTTCTGCGGATACGTTCACTGTATAGTAAAACCGCAGTGTTGTGCAATGGCAGTTTGCGGCAGGCGCGGTGCGTCCGAATTGCGGGCGTTCGGCGCCGCCGATTCAGGTTATTCAAAGCGCTTTCGGCAGCGCGCGGAACTTTGAATACGCATCGTCCGATTTATTATTCTTTTTTAAGATATTTGCCAAACAGCCGATACTGAAATAAATACTTGTTTGAATAACGTAAAATGAGGTATCATATATCATGCCCGGTTTAAAACAACTGCAAAAGTTTACGGAAGATGTTGCGGATCTGGGGCAGGAGCTGTCAAAACGTGCTGCCCGCGGAGAACCTCAAGCAACGTATCCTCTGCCGCAGGGCATTTCGGAAGCAGACGATTCCGATGATTTTATATCCGGACTTCCGCATCAGGATAGCAGCGGTTTTGCGGAAGCCGAAAACACGGACATGCAAGCCGCAGAACAGGATGATTTCGTGCCGGCTGATAATGAGGCACCGTCTGTTTCTGCCGATGATTTTTCGGAACCGTCTTTAAATGATGTTCCGGAAGCCGATGCCGCGCCGCCGCAAGACGCGTTTTCCTCCGACGACAGTCTTGATTTTTCCCTGCCGGATCTCGATTTTTCCGATGATGCGGTTTCCGATATGTCGGATCTTTTCAATACAGATACGGATTTCGGTACTGACAGCAATCCGCTTGACATAGATTCTGTCTTGGCAGATGAAAACGCCGCGCAGGATTCGATTGACAATTCGGAAAGCGGCGAAAGTGCGGAACGGGATTCCGACGTGCCGCCGGAAACAGATTTTCAGGCGCAATCCGATTTTCCTGCGGATGAAGCGAGTGAGCTGCCGCCTGCGGATTTGCAAATGCCCGATGATTTTTCGCTGCCGGACGATTTTTCCGATAATTTTTCGGCGGATTTTGAAACGGAGCCGTTTGCTCCGGAAGTTCCCGACGTTGACGTGCTTGCCGAACTTGAAAGCTTGGAGCCGGAACATTTCGGCGCCGATGAAAATGCCGAAATTTTATCGGATGCGGCTGATACTATTCCGAAGGAAAACGCATCGGCTGAAGACACGGCAGACGGCGAGTTTGCGGCGGAAAATTCGGATTTTGAAACCGATATTGCCGCGGATTTTCCCGCCAGCGATTTTGATTTGCCTGATTTTCAGGAACCTTCGGCGGATGCCGATTCTGTTTTCAGCACGCCGGAACAATTTCCCGAAAACATCGCCGGCAATGAGTTTTCTGCCGATGATTTTTCTGCCGATGCCGGCGATAATCTTCAAGCCGCCGCGCTGTCTGACGAATTCGCCGTTCCCGATTCGGATTCTTCCGATTTTCCGTCTGACATTTCGGCGGATGCTGATGTGCCGCCGGATAGTGATGCCGATAACGGCGCACCGCTTGAATTCGATTCGCTGCCTGATTTTGACATCGATTCCGCACTTGCCTCGGATGCTCAGACGGGTGCGGCGGAAGCGCCTGAAAATTCCGATGCCGCCGCCGATGCAGACGCCCTCGATGATAACGCGGATTTTCTTCAGGGACTTGACAGCATAGATACAACGGACGGATTGCTGGAAAACAGCGAAAAAACAGCTGACAATGATTTGGAAGAAGACAGCGATTTTGATTTATCCGATTTTCAGTTTAATCCTTCCGAGCCGGGCAAGCCGTCGGGCGGCGGATCCGATTTTGAATCCGGCAGCGTTGAACACAGAACATCGCTTACCGATGCGGAATATCAGACTTTCCGCAAAAATCTTTCCGGTTATCCGCTGAATTTGCGTATCGCGGTTGAAGATTTAATCGTAAAAAATGATTTTACCGATGATGCGGTTTTTTCCGTCATTGAAAAAATACTGAAAAAACAAACGGCACGCCAAGTCGCCGCGCATATCGAAAAATATCTTGATATTCATATTTCCGTTCCGCGTGATTTCGAGCGCCGAACCGCCGCGCAGTATGAAGAATACAAATCTTCCATCGAATATCAGCTGAAAAATAAAATTGTTCCGCTGTTCTTTGTTTCGATATGTTTGCTTGCGGTTTTCAGCGGTATTTTTTATCTGACGAATCGTTTCGTGTACCGTCCTCTTGCGGCGGATAAATTGTATAAGCAAGGATACGAGCTGCTTGAAGACGGATCGTATTCGCTTGCCGAAATAAAATTCGCGCAGGCGGCGTCCATGAAACCGAAAAAAAAGTGGTTTTTTGCGTTTGCCCGCGGTTATCGGAAAAAAAAGCAATACGAACACGCTGCCGCAATGTATGAACGAACATTGAAATGGTTTAATCAGGACAAAAGAGCCGGCATTGAATATGCGGAAATGGAGCTGACTGATTTATGTGATTATGAGCGCGCGGAAAAAATTCTGCGACGGGAAGTTTTGGATTATCATATCAATGATAAAGACGGGCTGCTGCTTTTGGGCGATACGTGTCTTGAATGGGCATCGGAAAAAGCGCCCGAAAAATTTCCTGTTGCGCTGGAGCAATACACAAAGTTAGTGCAGCTCTACGGCAGTTCCGACATATATATGGAGCGTTTCTTAAAATATTATATGCGCACCAATAATTTGCGCGAAGTGCTGAATCTCAAAGAATATTTCAGCGGAAAAAGAATTATTCCCGATCCTGCCGTTCTCGTTGAATTAGGCGGATATTTGGTTGAAAAATTATCCGGCTCGCTGCTTCCTTCGGAAGAATATCTGAGCGGAAACATCAGCGGCGTGCGGAAACTGCTTGAAGACGGTCTGGAGCGGGCGCCCGATCTGCCTGAATCGCAGTACAATTTGGGAAGGTATTTTATTCATTCCGGCAATAATGAAACGGCGGCATACTATTTCGACAAATCGCTTCCGCTGTTCCGCGACGCACCTGTCAGAAAAAAGCAGCGCATATACCGCCAGCTTGATGCGTATCGCCAGCTTGGCGAAATATACTTGGATAAGCAGGAATATTTGCGCGCCGGAAAATATCTTTCGGACGGCATAGAGTTATTTAAATTTGAAAACAAACACAGTTCGCTGCTGCCTGTCGAAAATATCGGAAAAATGTACGCTGATTTTGCCGATATCGATTATTTTATTTCCGGCAATATGGAGCAGGCTGCGTCGTATTATAAAGATGCCGTTTCTTTCGGGTATGATACGCCGTCTGTGCGCTATCGTCTCGGCGTTATTCAATACGGCAGGCAGAATTATAATGAAGCGCTGGGATATTTTATAAAAGCGGTAAATGAAGAACCTGACGATCCGAATGCGCTGCTGGCATTTGCAAATGTGCTGTCCTTTCGGAATGATGCGTATGCTGCGGAAGGATACTATCAAAAATTGATTGACCTTTTGAATATTGAGCGCGCTAAATATGATGTTTTTATTCCGCAAGTCCGCACAGACCAAGGCGAACTGGTTGATTTGTACATGAAAGCTTCCAATAATCTCGGCGTAACGCTGGCACGTCTTGCGCAGCGCACCGGAGACAGCCGGAAACAGGCGCAGGCAATGGTGTGCTTATCGGAATCCATGCGGGCGTATGACGCACTGACGAGAAATCCCGAAACATTGATACGGCTTGACGGAAGCAATCTTGCCGCTCAGAATTTGAAATATATGACATATCCGGGAATTGCCTATGAACCGGTTATTTATGCCGAAATACCCCGAACTCTGCACGGGGAGAAAAAATTGCGGCAGTCGCTGGACGCTCTTGACGCCAATCAAAATACAAATTACTAGTTATGAAAAAGCATATATTATCGCCTGCTGCAGGAATACATGTTCGAAAGCATATCAATGAAATCGTAAAAGAATTGTTCAGAAAAAGCATTCACCTGTGTACTGCATTTATACCTGTTCTTCTGCACCGTATTGGTACTCCCGTGCTTTATGCATTGTCATTCATGCTTGTGTTGTATTGCATCTCGGAAGTACTGCGGTTTTCCGGAAAAAATATTCCGCTTATATCAGCCGTTACACAAGCAGCGGCACGGAAACGGGATGAAAATCGTTTTGTACTTGGTCCGGTAACGCTTGTATGCGGCGTAATTTTAACGGCTGTTGTATTTGAACCGCTGCCCGCTGCGGTCGGCATTTATGCGCTTGCGTTCGGAGACGGATTGGCAAGCCTCTCCGGAAAATTATACGGACATATTCAAATTCCCTTTACAAAAGGAAAAACCGTTGCGGGAAGTCTGACATGTTTTGCGGCGATTTTTATTTCGGCATTTTTGTCTGTCGGTTCGGCGGGCGCTGCGCTTATAATCGCATTCGCAGGCATGTGCATAGAATTGCTGCCGCTGAAGGACTTTGATAATTTGTTTATTCCTATCGTTATAGCTTTATGCTGTCAAGTCATGCTTTAAATTGCGCCTGCTATTTCCAAAGATAATATCGATGGATGGAAATCAAATATGCGTACGAGCCTGACGCTAACAGAACCGCGCCTATTGCGCAGGCGGCAAAGGAATCCGCAGCGCACAATGTTTTGTATCCGGTCATAATCATCAGAAATCCGGCTGAAATAAATGTATGCCGATATTCGGCTTTTGTTCTTCCGAAAAAAAATAAAATGAGTGCAGTGATTATGACGATGACATACAGAATGACTGTGCATGTGCTTTGAAAACCTATTTGCGGAAGAAAATTCGCATAAATAATATCGGTTTTTACCGGAATCAATGATGCGAGTATGACTGCAACCGTACATAAAATATATATGTTTCTGTCTGCGTCCTGCACTTGGTTGTCTGATGAAAACAGCGCGGAAAACAAAAAACTTCCCGCCGTCAGTGATTGGCCTGTAAAATATATTCTGGTAATCAGCACGAAAAAATTGTTGTATCCCTGCCAAAGATGAAAAATCGGAACGCATAATCTCATGCATTGTAAAAATATGCCGACGAGGAAAAGCGAAAAATAAATTATTTCCGGCGATTGGGTTTTTTCGAATGTTCGGCGGATAATGATGCTGGCCAGCAGAACATACATCAGCAGAATGCAGATGCCGCTGATTGCCGCTGCCGTGCTTTTTTCGGAAAACGGGATAAATGCGGGAAGCTGCTGTGAGCCTGCAAAATCAGGAATCGATTGAAGTGTATGTGCCGCAGCAAAATATATTGCTGTTATGCCGAGCGCAGCGGCAGCGAAAAGCGATACGGCGATGAAGACGGACATTAAGGTGTTCCGTATATTTAATGTCATAAAATTCAGCATAACCTACTGAAAAAATTATGTAAAGCTGTTCTGTCTGCAAACCGAAAATAAAACAGAAGAAATACTGTTTATGGTATTGCAGCAAACTGCCAATTGCTTTCAAAGGGAATATGTATGAAAGATAAACTTATATGGTATGCCGTTTGTTTTTTGTGTGCCGGCGCGGCGTTTGCCGGCGATGTCGCTGAATTCAAAGATCTCGGATTTTCCGAAGACGGAAAAATATATTTTTTTGCTCAGTACGGTGTTACGGACAGAACTTTTCAGGGATATGCGGAATTATATGCTGTAGATGTCGGCAAAAATACATTTGTTCCCGACGGCATTTTCAGAATTCAGCAGTCGCCCGCTACTTCCGGAAAAAACGGCGCCGCTGTATATAATCAGCTTGCGGAAAAAAGCGGCTGGTTTCTCAAAAAATACAATCCGCAGCCGGTGTCTATGGATGCCGTGCTTTACTTGCGCAGCTACGCGGATAAGCAGCCGGGTACCGAAATTAGATTCAAGGATTTCGAAAATTCGACCGTTGATAATCCTGTTTGGTATTATTTGACATTGGTTGCGGATACGGAAAAATCCAACGGCACGGTTTCTTCGTCCTTTTTTATTGCGGTTGAAAAAAAAGATTCCGCCGGTTCGATTATCAGCCGAAAGACAGCCGGAAATCCTCAGTATAAACGTGCCGGAGTGCTTGGCTATCGCATTGAAAAGGTATTTTTTGAACCAAAAAATAAAAACCTTGTAATTGTTGTCGAAAAACAAATTGAAGATAAAAACGGTGCATCGATTCGCTATATGATAGAAACATGCAGCGCAGAATAGAATATTTAAAATAAGCCGGATTGACTGCTTATTTTATTTGCGTGTTCGCCTGCATGAATGAATGCAGGCTCGCAAAAATATTCTATGGTGGAAAAATAATGGCATCAAACAATGACTTTGCATTTGCTGCACAGTTTCAGCAGGCTTTGCAAGCCGGATATGCGCGCAATTATAAGAAAGCTGCCGCGATATTGGAAAGTGCGGCGCCTGCTGATATTGCGGAAAATCCCGAAATTTTATTATACCTTGCCCGTGCGTATCATGCGCTCGGCAAATATGCGCTCGCTGTTTCCGCGTTGAATTCCTTTTTAACGCTTGAACCGGAATCCGGCGCCGGCTGGTTTTTTCTTGGTCGCGTGTATCTTGCTATGACGTCGTATTCAATGGCGGTAAAATGCTTGTCGCGCAGTCTTGAACTGAATCCCGACTCGACTGCGGCGCTCGGCTTGCTGGGAACCGCGTATTTAAAATCAAACCGCAGCGCAGATGCCTTAAAAATATTTGAACAGGCGCTGTATCTTGACCCCGACGATAAACGTCTGAATCAAGGCTACCGCAATGCGCTTCTTATAGAAGCGATTCATACCTATTCGAACGGGAATGCAGAACTTGCCGCAAAAATGTTTGATTTTTTAATCAAAAACGGCATGAGCAGCGTTTTGCTTCATTTATACTGCGCTCATTCGCTCCGTGATCTCGGTGATTATCAGGCAGCCGTCGAACAATACGCTGCGGCGGTTGATCTTGCGCCCGACGATCCGGCTTTGCGCTGGTATGAAATATCCGTGCTGTATGCAATGGGGCGCCGCGAAGAAGCACGCGACATGCTTGTGCAGTTCGGCAGGCAGTTTCCCGATTCTGGAATCGTTCCCGATGCCGCTGCTTTCGGGACGGATGATGCGGCCGCTGCCGCCAGCGGGCAGGGCACATTTCTTCAGATGATAAAAAATGCCGTGTTCGCCGGAAACTGGAAATCCGCCGCGGAAAACGGACGCATGTTCATAAAAACATTCGGAAGCAATGCCGTAGTTCATTGCTTTATGGGAGAAGCTTTCAGAAATCTTTCCCGCTTCCGCAACGCCGAAATGCATTTCAAGAAATCCGCTGCGCTTGATCCGTCATTCCCTGCCGCAAGATTCGGGCTGCTTTTAACGTATCTTGACTGCGGAGATTGGGATCGGCTGGAATTCGAATTGCATCGGGAAGCGGAACCGGGCGAAGCCGAAATAGATGAGGATACAAAAGCATATTACGCGGCATTTTGTGCGGCACATACGGAAAAAAATCCCAAATCGGCGCTTGAGAAAATTCAGGCTGTGTACCGCAAACATCCTGCGGATACTGCGCTGATGCAGCTGCTGGCGGATCAATATGCGCTTGTCGGTTTGTTTGAGCTTGCCGAAAATTGGTATCAGCGCCTGATTCGAATCAGCGAACAAAATGAAAACGCCTGGATTGGTCTTGCCGGCTGTTATGAGCATCTCGGAAAAAAACGCGATGCGGAAAAAACGTATTCGGCATATTTTTCCCGCTGGAAAGGAAAACCGGCTCTGCGCCAAAAGTATATAAAACTGCTTGTTTCTCTCAAAAAATGGAAAAAAGCGGCTGATGAAACGGAAAAACTGCTGCCGTATGCAGTCCGTTCGGAAAATGTGCGGCGGAGACTTGCTATGTATCGCAGAAAAGCCGGAAATTTTTCCGCTGCCGCGGTACTGTACCGCACGATTCTTCAGCAAGAACCACAGGACAGGACAATGATGCATCAATATGTTTTCTGTCTGGTAAAATGCGGACGCTGTGCCGATGCACTGCGTTTTTTGCGCTTATGGCATTCTACGTACACTTTGGATGCGGAAGGCGTGCTTATTGAAGCCAGTTTATGCCTTCAATTATGCGAACCGGAACAGGCGCTGGAAGTCCTCCGCAACGGGAAAAAGCAGTTTCCTGCCGATTCCCGCATTGCCGACAAAATCAACGCCGTTTACGTAAAGCAGGGACACTCAAGTTTTTGCACAACATTGAAAAATTGATTGCAAAATTAGCAGACAGATTATATACTTTATACAGATGTGCAGAATTTTGTCGGCGCGAAGTGTAATCTGCGTGCTTTTGCCGCAGTTGCTCTTATTGCACTGTTTCTGCGGCGTAAAGTTTTTTTCAGGAGTTTTTTATGCAGACTAAAGCAATGGATTTGTATGAAGCTTATGTCCAGAGTAAATTGCCGAAAGATGAAGGATATGTCGTTTCCGCTTTTTTCCTAGCAGATACGCCGTATTCGATTTTTGAGGTTGTGTCATATACGGAAGTAAAAAATTTTTATACGTCAGGAGACGGCATTACATTCCAATCCAACGGGAAAAAAATATACGTTTTGGTAGAACCGACAACATACACACAAAAATCCGTTGAACCGTATGTCCGCCCGTCTAAATATCAAATACCGCTCCGCTTTGCGGATTTGAATACGTATGTGGCAAAAAACCAATACCGCATCATGTACAATAAAGAGCCGGTGTCTGTTATGTCTTCGTTTACGGTTTTGAAATCAAAAGGTATGAATTTTTCTTTTATTTTGTACCAGCAGCCGGAAATAAAACAAACCTTGGGAAAACTTTTCGAAAAAGCGTTTAACGGACAATGCAACATTCCGCTCAGCGATTCCAAAAAAGTCAGCGATCAAATTGCATCGTTAATCACGACAAAAATGGTGTGGCTGAATAAGAAATCCGAAGCTGCCGATACTGCCGCAAAAAGCGCGGCAGATGAAAAATCTTCGCCGGCTAAACCGAAAAAACGTGCGCCGGCGGCAAAAACGGCAAAATCAAAAGCACAAAAACGCTGAAATTATAAAATTTTGAGGGTGGAATGATCAACAATAATGCTATTGTTCCCGGTTTTGATGACGAGAGGGATGACAGTTTAAAAATACAGCTTAATAATATTTCTTCTGTCGAGAATTGCATTGTGTTGTATTTGAACGGATATATCGATACATATAATTCGAGCTTTTTTCAAAAACGGGTGGCAAGCGTTATTGAAGCAGGATATGTAAATCTTATTTTTAATTGCGCCGCGCTTAATTATGTATCATCTACCGGAATAGGTTCATTCACGGCTTTTTTAAAAATGATAAAGCCGAAAGGCGGCGATATTGTTTTATTGGAAATCCAGTCAAAAGTGTACGAAGTATTTCAGCTGCTTGGATTTTCGCAATTCTTCAATATAAAAGGTTCTCTGGATGAAGCTGTTAAGTTTTTTGACCGCGAAACTGCGGCGGAAAACGGACTTTTCCCCAAAATTTTTTCGTGTCCGCTCTGCGAAAAAAAACTCAAAGCGATGAAGTCCGGCCGATTCCGCTGTTCCGGATGCAAAACTATTCTTGCAATAGATGAGCAAGGTCAGGTTTTTCTGGGATAACATAACATAATTATTTTGCCGCCGAATACGGCGTATTTTGGCGTTTGCGTTTCTTTTTTTTGATAAATGTGCAAAACCTGTGCATTTATCTTGCTTTATCGAAATTTTCACGTGTTTTTTGAGAAAAATAAATGCGTTTTTGTCAATATGCGGCGTTCATACGGCAATTTTCTCTATTTGTATATACTATAAGTAAATAAATGAAAAATGATAATATCTGCGGAAAAAAATATTTTTTATTTGCGTTTATTTTTTCGAATCTTCGGAAAGATAATGTGGAAAACCTGTAGATAAACCGGTGGAGAAATTGCTCCGCCGGATCGGCAATCTGACGCGGACTGTTTTTGTTCCGTTTTTTTTACTGAACGCCGCTGAATTTTGCGCTGCGTTATTTTCTATGCAATATTCCTTGTATACTGCTTTTTATGGAAACAGAATCATTGAAATTGGCTCGAAAAAAAATTCAGCCAAAGGGAAAAGAAAATTCAGAGTCGGGTCATTTGTATGACGCATATATCCGCAGACTTGTTGCCGTTGATCTTGACAAGGTTACCGCGCTTCAGGATTACGTGAAAAGAACGCTTGAGAATCAGCAGTGGTTTGCGCCCAGCAGTCATGATTGTATTGCGGAATTGCTTGCAGAACCTTCTGTGTATGCGCCCGGAGTGTTTGTTCATATACATCAGAAAGATTTGCTGATGTCCGAATATCCGCAAGCCGAAAATCTTGCGGCGGAAACTTTCGGCGACGTGCTTGTCGGATTTTGGTTCTCGATTCCTTGGAAGAACAACGAAGAAAATTACGGATACGATTTGAATTTATCGGAACAAGACCTTTTGCAGTGCGTTAATTTCGAACTTGCGGTCGTACATCCGGAATGGCGCGGCAACGGGCTGCAAAAAATGCTGCTGGAACGCTGTCTTGACTATCAGCGCCGCCGAGGGTTTTCGATTGCCGCTGCGGTAACTGCGCCTGATAATATTTTCAGCCGTCGAAATATCGAGAGCTTAGGATTTTCCGAATTCTGCCGCAAAGAAAAGTACGGCGGATATTACCGCAGTGTCCTATGGAGGAAATTGTAAAAACCTGCCGCCGATTGAATTGTTTTTGTATGTGATATACTCTTATGCTGGGTTTAGAGTATGGCTGTTCTTCTTCGATTATTTTATCGCGGCAGAATAATTCAATGCGGCAGCGGTAACGGCGATTTTCTCAGGTTTTTCCCGATACGGCAGCGTTTTCGGCGGCTGTCGTGTGTTTCATTTCTGCGGGGAAGAATATTGTGATTATCCGCGAACTCCGTGCAAGAGCCGTGCGCCTGCTGCGTGCGGCTGTCAGCAGAATAGGGAAGCCCGTTACCCTGACTCCGCTGCTCGATGCCGACTGCCTGCTTGCCTGGGTTCTCGGAAAAAATCGTGCCTGGCTGCTTGCGCACGATGACGCTCCTGTTGCTTCGGACGAAGAACAGCAGTTTGAATCGTGCCTGCGCTGCCGTCTTGCGGGGCTTCCTCTTGCGTATATTACCGGCCATAAAGAATTTTTCGGATACGATTTTGCGGTTACGCCCGATGTGCTTATTCCGAAGCCCGATACGGAATTGCTTGCAGAACATGCGCTTTTTCTGGTGGAGGAATGCTGTGCCCGCCTGCCGTATGAGCAGCTTCGATTTGCCGATGTATGTACCGGTTCCGGATGCGTCGCGGTTTCCGTGCTTGCTGCCCTTTTCGAAAAGCACGGCGGCAAAACACGTTTTGCGGAACTTCTCCCGCACTTGACATTTTTTGCTACGGATATTTCTTCTTCGGCGCTGAACATCGCGGAAAAAAATGCCGATACGCTGCTGGATAATGCTGTCCGCAGCCGCTTGATATTTTTGCAAGCCGATTTATTGGATATGCCGGATTGCCGGTGCCCTTGCCGGGAGCTTTCATTTGATATTATCATGTCCAATCCTCCGTATGTTCCGTCCGCTGCTGCAGATGTGCTGCTCCGCGACGGCCGCTCCGAACCGCGTCTTGCGTTGGACGGCGATGAAAACGGCAGCACCGACGGACTTGGAATTATCCGGCGGCTTATTCCGCAGGCGTGGTCGCATTTAAAAAAAGGCGGATGGTTTTTGCTGGAAATAGGGGAATACAACGCGGATGCCGCCGCGGAACTGATGAAGAATCAGGGTTTTGCCGATGTGCAGACATTTGCGGATATGGCGGGACTGCCGCGCTTAACGCAGGGACAAAAAACGATTTTGTAAAATCATACTGCTTTTGCTCAAGCTCAGATTCAGGCGGATTTGCGAATAATTGCAGTGTGCCGCTGTTTTTGGTATAGTGTGCGCATGACGGTTCAGGAATTTCAATTAAATACAGAAATAACAAATCCGGAAGAACTTATCGGGATTTTTTTCAGATTGTATCCTGATTTTTCGGCAGAGGAACAAAGCCGCATTTATTCTTCATGGATGTATTTGTATTCATTGACAAAAAACATGACGCGTTTTTGCGGAAAGGCGTATTATCTGCATCCGATGCGTGTGGCTGCGATATTGGCGGAAAATCATCTGGATGCGGATTCGATTATCGCGGGGTTTTTTCATAATATTCTTGAAATCGAAAATGCCGATGCCGAAGAAATTCAAAATAAACTCGGAAAAAGTGTATACGGAATTATATCCGGTACGGCAAAAATAACCGCTCTGCATATAAACACCAAGACGCTTGCGCAGGCGGATTCAATCCGCAAAATGCTGTTTGCAATGATTGACGACATACGCGTGATTTTGGTGAAACTCGCGGATCGGCTTGACCGAATGCGGCATCTGAAACTCGTCAGCCCTGAAGCGCAGCGTGCCGTTGCGCAGGAAGTAATTGATGTTTGGGCGCCGTTGGCGAATCGGCTCGGCATGTCTTCCGTAAAAACGGAATTGGAAGATTTAAGCCTCAAGTTTTCCAATCCCGAAGTTTTCCGTCAGTTAAAACGCCTTGTCGATATGAAGAAAAACGAGCGTGCCGAATATTTGGAAAAAGCCCAAAAAGATATTTACCGCGCAGCTTCCCGCGTCGGAATCGATATTACGGTTACAAGCCGTGCGAAACATTTTTATTCGATTTATCAAAAAATGCGGAAGCGCAATAAAGCCGCCGAAGAATTATATGATTTGCTTGCGATGCGCATAATCTGCGAATCGGAAACCGAATGCTATACGCTTGTCGGCTTGGTTCACAATTTGTGGAAGCCGCTGGATGGCCGCTTCAAAGATTATATTGTGATGCCGAAAGCGAACGGATATCAGAGTCTGCATACAACAGTTATGTGCTGCGGCAAGCCGCTTGAGATTCAAATCCGTACCCGCAAAATGCACGAAGTTGCGGAACTCGGCGTTGCCAGTCATTGGCTGTACAAAAAGGGAACGAATCATGATGCGGTCGATGCGGGCAACCTTTCTATCATCAATCAGCTGCGGGAACTTCGGCAGGAGCATTTGAATGATGATGATTTTTTCAACGAAATAAAAGATGAATTGCTCGGAGATTCTATTTTTGTGTTCACGCCGAAAGGAGATGTTCGCGAACTTCCAGCCGGCGCGACTGCGGTTGATTTTGCTTACAGCATTCATTCCAGAATAGGAGAAACGATTTCCGGTGCGAAAGCGAACGGACACATTATTCCGTTGTCGCGTCCGCTGAAAAATACGCAGATAATTGAAATACTCACTTCGCCGCAATCTCATCCGACTGAAAATCAGCTCCGATTTGTAAAAACCGCGCGTGCTAAAAGCAAAATTCGTGCATGGCTTGCGGCGCATGATTCGGTGTCTGCGGAGAAAAATTTATCCGCGGCGGTTTCGGCGAATTCTGCGGCGGCTGCCGAAGAATCTGTTCAAAAGAATACGCATCATTCTTCCGGCGATTATATTTCCGACAAAAATCATGCCGATGTTCATGATACTGCTGCGGAAACGCAGCATGTTTCGGCACGGATACGCATCGGCGATACAACAAACTTTCTTGTTACCAAAGCCCGCTGCTGCAATCCCGTTTACGGAAACGATATTGTCGGCTATGTATCACGCGGTCGCGGAATTGTTGTGCATTGTACGGATTGCCGTAATTTTTTGTGCATTCCAAACGTTGCCGCACGAACGATTGCCCTGACATGGGAACCGCCTGCGGGAACAGAGAATGCGCAGAAAAGCAGCCGGCAGAAGAAACAGGTTTAATGCCCCCTGCGATGACTGCAATATCCGAGCCGGAAGATTTATTTGAATGTTATTTCCAGCAGAGATACGTCGTCATCAAATTGACCGTTTTTGCTTAATGTTTCAATGCGCCGAACAAACTGCAGACAAGTTTCATTCGCTGTTTGGCTGTGCTTTTTCAGTTCCGTAAAAAATGTGTCCTGCGCCATCATGCAGCCGTTTTTGTCTTGGATTTCGAAAATACCGTCGCTGAATACATATAATTTCGAGTCGGGCGGTATGTCGCGTTCATCGTTTTTGTATATGAAATCTTCGTCCGCGCCGATTATTGCGCCGTTCGTAGATATTTTTTCGGCTTCCGCAGACGGAAAGAACAAAAATGCCGGCGGCGAACCTGCGCTTGAAAACCTGAGTTTTCTCGATGCTATATCGTATACGCCGTACCATACTGTGAAAAACATATTGTTCTGACTTTCCATATCAAAAGTTCTGTTCAGTTCCATAAGTATTTCCGCGGGATTTGAAAAATCCGCATTGCGCAGCAACCGATGTTTCAGCAAATTCATGATAGTAACGGAATACAAAGAAGCTCCGAGACCGTGTCCGCTTACATCGAGCAAATACAAATATGTTTCCGTATTGGACAGCATTCCGTAGCCGAATATATCGCCGCCGAGCTCGATTGACGGCAAAAACGCCCAGTCGATTGTCAGCGATTTCGAGGAAATCCGCGGCGGCAGCAGCGCCGTAACATATTCGGACGCCATGCGGAATTCTTTTGCGATGCTGTGCCGGTCAATTTCAAGCGCACGCATATACAGCTGCTGATAATAACCGCTTCTGTGCCAAACCGATATCGACTGAATTCTTGAAAAAAGCAATTCAAGACTGCGCCCCGGCGAAAAATAATCTATTGCAGAATTTTTCAAAAAACGCATGGCAATTTCGTCGGAATATGTGTCGCCGCAGACAATATACGGCAGCATTTCCAGTTCGGGAGTCTGCATCATTTTCAAATATGCCGCGTAACTTTGTTCGTACTTGCTGCCGCAGTCGTAACAGATAAAATATATATCAAGCTGTTCGGCTGTTTTATTCAGAGAATCGTTTTGTGTGAGCACGATTGTTCTGAATCCCGCTTTCGTAAAGAGCGGACGCAGGAGCGCCGATGATTTTCCGTTTTCGCCCATAATGACAATGTTGCCTGCCGCCGCATGGGATGCGCGGGTATCCGCCGAAAAATATTGGGCAACCGGAGTGTCAAGCTGATTCTGCAAATTATCAACCGATATGCCGGAAGCGGCTTCTGTCGTAATGCCGAAAATCTGCTTGCAGTACGCTGTCAATTCTGCCGTAAGCCGCGAAATTGTTTGCCGCAAATAATTGATGTTATTTCTGGCATCCGGCGGCAGCTCGATGTCTTCGGGAATCTGCACGGGAATATCGTTCAGTCTGAATCGTATGATATAACAGCGGCGGGAAAGTTCTTCACGCACGGCTTCTTCGAAAATTTTTGTATCCGGAGGAACTTGCACGGCTGCCGCAATAATGCGCCGTATTTCCGCTGCTTCGGAAATAACCGGCAAGACGTAATTTGCAAGATCAATAAGTTTCAGCAGCAATGCATCTGTGTACAAAATTTCCGTGCACGCGGAAATGTGATGCGCCAGCAGCTGAAGTTTCATTTGCAAAGCAGGTGTAATATGCATTTAAAACGGATACTCCTTTATTATACACGGCAAAGTCTTTGCAGGAAAAATGCATCAAGCGTTCTCGAATAAAGAAAGCAGCTGTGCGACGGCATCCTTTTCCGCTGGCAATGTTTTTGCCGGCGTTTCCTTTGCATATAAACGTTCCAATTCTTTCGGCAGAACAGGGGTTTCTCCGCACCAATGCCGAATCGTTTCCGATTGAAGCGCCGGATGATCGCGGGAAATGAGCACAACGGAACCGTCATCGTCTTCCACAAGTTTTTTTCGTTTGCGCGCCGCGGCGTATGCTTTTGCCGTCTGCGGATCGATGAACTGTCCGTATTTTTTGAAAAAATCCTGCATGGCTGCTGTTTGTTCCTGCGGCGAAATATCTGCCGGAAATACCAAGCCTTTTAAAATGGCGGGATTTGCACAGAATATTTCTTCGAGCCGTTCTATGTTTGACGGGGTTGCCGGATCCGCCGCTCCGCGGCTGCGCAATTGAATAATTGAATCCAGCACGCAGCATTTTCCGAAAGCGTCAACGGTGAGCGACGGCGTGCAGTCCGTAATAAATCCGGTTACCGGCAGCGAGAATTTCCAGCTGTACAAACCTGCCGTAAGATTTCCGTAATTTCCGGCGGCAAGTGCGTAAAAAATATCGCCGGGAACCAGGCGTTTTATTCTGGTGAAAGCAAACGTATAAAAAAATGCCTGCGGAAGCAGTCTGCCGATATTGACGGTGTTTGCAAGCGTCAGGCTGTGTTTTTGCACAAGTTCTTTATCCGCAAATAATTCTCTGACTACACGCGCACAGTCTTGTTCCGTTCCGTTTATTTCTATCGGAAGGATATTGCCTCCGTTTTGCAGACAGTCTTCCGGCGAAAAGCCGCGCAAAGTCCCTTTGCTGTATAACAGCAGCGCTTTTACCCGTTTTTTTCCGCGCAGTGCCGCTGTAATGCAGGAGCCGGTTTCTCCGTTTGTCGATGTAACGATAAGCGCGTTTTTATCCGCAAGCAAAAGAATGTGTTCCATGCAGGAAGCAAGATACGACACACCGAAATCTTTATGGCAGCCGGTTGCACCGTGAAATAATTCGAGCACAAAAAGCCGGTCATCAAGCTGTTTTAAGACCGGACTGAACGGAAACGCACGGGTTGCAATGTATTCCGAAACAATCGGGCTGAATTCTTCCTGCAGCAGTGCAGATGTAAGCGCGCCGGCTATGGATGTAAAAGGCGTGTTTTCGTCCATGTGCATAATCCAGGGACGCAGATTTTCCTCATGCGCGGGAACGTACAATCCGCCGTCGTCGGACATGCAATTGAGAATTGCTTGTGAAAAAGATATTTTTTTTTCCGCATTCCGCGTGCTGACAAACTGCACAAGCGCCTCCGTTGCAATTATTTTATCATATTTATAAAGAAAAATTTCAATTTTAAAATTAAATTTTTTTCAAATCATTTGTACCTTGTATTTTTTTATAAACCGATCCGGACGATATGTTTCTTTTGCCTGCCGCAATCCGGGATCATCGAGATCCTGTTCTCGGTTGATATATCGGACAGTTTCCGGCAATGCCGATGCTGCCGCGCAGTTTATGAATTGGTAAATTCCGTTATATCCGGGAACGCATTTTTCAAAATGAGTAAAAAAACACGAGCCGTCTGCGGACAATTCCCCGATTGAAATGCCCGCCGGCTTTCCGTCCGCATATACGCAAATGCCGGACTGCATGCCGCTTTTGACAAGGTTAATGGCTTCTCCGCACGGCTGATAATCGTCGGAAGTATCCGGATGCGCCGCTTTATGTGCTTCGTGCCATGAATCGAGCACGAAATGCGCGTCCGCAATCAATTGCCCGCTGCTGCCGGTGTCCAATTTTTTTACTTCGGATGAATATAAACTGTTAAATGCGTGTATTTTATTTCTTTTTTTGTGAAACGCTCTTCCGGAAAGTTCCGCCAGCTGCTGCCGAGTATAAACGTAGTCGGAACTGCCGCGCAGGAACTCAACGGAAAACACCGTCGGATCAAGCATATCCGCCTGCTTTTGGCTGACGGCATCCCAGTATGCTTCGGGCAGTGCGCCGAAAACGGATTGAATAATATTGTCCGCAGGAACGATTTCCGGCACATAAAAAAACGGACAGGGATTTTTGCCGCGGATGATATAAAACGGGTTTTCGTTTGCAGGCAGCGGGATGCGTGCAATTTCGTACTGAAATTGCTTTTGATGAATCAGTAAACCAGAAAATGTAAATTCGGATATGCCGTCCGTGAGTTTCGTAAAAAACGGGTGCAGTTCATTTTTCATGTCCGCGGAAATCGGCGCGAATTCCGGAAAAAACGGGATGCTTTGCATATATGCAAAAATACTCTTTTTTTTGGGGAAAGTCAAAAAAATCCGTATTGACAGAATTGAATAACTTGATATATAAATATATGAACATTTATTCATTTGTTTATATATTTATTGCTGTGAACTGCGCACTGTTTCGGCGGAAGTTTGCTCGGCAGTATTTTTGCAAGGAGGTATCGGTGAATCAAAATTATTCGGCTTTGGAAATAGATGAGGATTTATTGTTCGAGCTGGCGGAATTTTTTAAGGTGTTCGGAGATTCGACACGCATCAGACTTTTGTATGCGCTTCTTTCGGGAGAAAAAAATGTTTCCGAGCTTGCTTCCGATATTGAAGCAAGCCAGTCCGCCGTATCGCATCAGCTGCGGGTGCTCAAGTCGGCGCGTCTTGTCCGCTTTCGGCGCGACGGCAAAGAAATTCGGTACGCATTAAATGACGGACATATAGAAAGCATCCTTGCCACAGGCATGGAACATATTACGGAAGGAGGTTCCAATGAATAACCGCAAAGATAAAGAGCAGGCAGGCGCCGCGCCGGCGGCTTCTGCAAATGCAGCGAACGCTGTCTGCATCGATAATCACAATCACGCTGTTCATGAGCATAAACATGAACACGAACATGAGCATCACCATGAGCACAAGCACGGCTGCTGCGGGCATTGCTGCCATGACGGCGGCGAGCATGAAGAGTCGCTGAAAACAAAATGCATTCGTTTGATATGTGTTGCCGTATTGTTTGCGGCGGCTGTATGTGCTCCGAATTTTCCGCTTGCCGAAAAATCGGCGGCGGTATTGAAAATCGTGCTGTTTGCGGCAGCCTATCTTGCCGCCGGCGGCGATGTGCTTTTGAATGCGGCAAAAAACATTATTCACGGGGAAATATTCGACGAGAATTTCTTAATGTGCATTGCGACGCTCGGCGCGTTTGCGATCGGCGAATATCCGGAATGCATCGGTGTTATGGTGTTTTATCAGATAGGCGAGGCATTCCAAGATTATGCGGTAGGAAAATCCCGCAAATCCGTTGCGGCTTTAATGGATATACGGCCTGATACGGCGCATATTGTCCGCGGGGACACAGAAGAAACTATCGCGGCGGAAAAAATCTGTGCCGGCGATATTGTCCGCGTGCATCCGGGGGAACGCGTGCCGGCTGACGGAACAATTATTTCCGGAGAGTCTTTTATTGACGCCTCATCGCTTACCGGCGAAAGCGTGCCGTTCCGCGCGGGCATCGGGAATTCGGTATTGAGCGGTTATATTAACGGCGGCGGCGTTCTCACGGTGAAAATAGAAAAACCTTATGCGGAATCGACAGCTTCCAAAATTCTCGAACTGACGGAACATGCCGCTTCACGGAAAGCTTCGGTCGAAAAATTCATCACGCGTTTTGCCCGCTATTATACGCCCGCGGTTTGTGCGGCTGCACTGATTATTGCGGTCGTGCCTCCGCTGTACGCGATAATAACAGGCGCGGCAGGCGAAGCGTATTCCGCGCTGTTTTCGGCATGGATGTACCGCGCGCTGGTATTTCTTGTTGTGTCGTGTCCGTGCGCGCTTGTTATTTCCGTTCCGCTTAGCTTTTTCGGCGGAATCGGCGCTGCGTCCCGCAACGGCATCCTGATAAAAGGAAGCAGTTATTTGGAACTGCTTGCAAAAGCGGGCATTGCCGTATTTGACAAAACAGGAACTCTTACGAAAGGCGAATTCGAAGTAACCATGACGCATGTTGCGGAAGGCTGCGGCATGACTGCGGCTGAACTTCGCGCCGTTGCCGCGCATGTCGAATATTATTCATCGCATCCGGTTTCCGTTTCGCTGAAAAAAGCGCATATCAACGATGCCGCTGCCGGACTGTCCGAAAATGCTTCGGAAGCAGCTGTTCCCGAATGCTGCAAAAACAATGTACTTTCCGATGTATCGGAAATTGCGGGATGCGGGATAAAAGGATGCCTTAACGGCAGAAATATTCTTGCCGGAAACAGCAGACTGATGGAATCGCATCATGTAGATGGATTTTCTTGTGAAAAAACATGCGCGGAATGTGCCGAAAACGGCGGTTCCGGCAGCAAAGGAACCGTCGTGCATGTTGCGGTAGACGGACAATACGCAGGACATATCGTCATTTCGGATACGATTAAGCCTGATGCCGCCGCCGCGCTTGCCGAGCTGAAAAAAGCGGGCATCAAAAAAACCGTAATCCTGACGGGCGATTCGCAAAAGGCGGCGGAAGAAACGGCAGCTGCTGCCGGTGCCGACGAAATATGCGCGGAACTGCTTCCCGACGGAAAAGTGGAACAATTGGAACGGCTGTACAAAGAACTGCCGTCCGGAATGTCCTTAATTTTCACAGGGGACGGCATAAATGACGCGCCGGTTCTTGCCCGCGCTGATGTCGGAATTGCTATGGGCGCGCTCGGCAGTGATGCCGCGATAGAAGCCGCCGATGTCGTTATCATGGATGATAAGCTTTCCGGAATTGCGGAATCTGTACGTATCGCACGCCGCACGGTAAAAATTGCCCGGCAGAATATTGTGTTTTCTCTCGGAGTAAAAGCCGTGATTCTTATTGCGGGCGCTGCCGGTATAGCCGGCATGTGGGCTGCCGTAGTCGGGGATGTCGGCGTTTCGCTGCTTGCAACGTTGAATGCTATGCGGGTTCTGCGATTCCGCGGAACGCGTGAAAAAGCCAAAGCAGCTGCATGATTTATGATTTATGATTTATGCGCATATAATTATTTCGGCGTTTTCCGTTAAAAGGAATTCCGTTCGGAAAATTATATGCGCATTGATTTGCGGCGCTGCTTTAATTGAACATGGCAAGAATTTCTTCTTTTTGTTTTGCACCGACGGCTTGATTCACGATTTTTCCTGCTTTAAATACAAACAATGCCGGAATGCTCATGATGTTGTATTCTGCCGCAAGTGCTTCCTCCTCATCGACATTTACTTTGCCCGCTTTTAATTCCGGGTGTTCTTCTGCGATTTCATCGATAACCGGCGCCGTCATTCTGCACGGACCGCACCAAGATGCCCAAAAATCCACAAGGACCGGTTTATCGGATTCCAGAACTTCTTTTTGAAAATTCTGCTTTGTCAACGTAATTACAGCCATATTATTTCTCCCGTTAAAAACAAATAGTTTTTTATGATTAAAATTTCCGCGGAGTAACGCTTTCTTAAAAAATACGTCGGTTTGCAGAAAAAGTCCAATGCATTTTAATTGTATTTTTATGTACTGCAATTTGCTTTGCGCCGAACCGAAAGAAAACGAAAAGCTTTTATTGTCCGTCGGTCTGCGAATATAAAACGGGAACCGTACAGATTACCGCCCGCACCGGCAGATGATCGGAATACCCGCGCCCGTTGAAAACCGTATACCTGAACGGGGCACCTGACGACGATACATGTTCTCCCCTGTCCGCCGCCGAAAAATCCGACACGTACACGCCGCTGCCGGTAAAAAAGTGATCTATTTTTTCCCAAGACTGCCGATACATGTACGAACCCTCGGAAGAAGAATCACTCCAGGGATTATACGCCGGAACAAATATCGGTGTTCCGTCCTCATATCGGGAAAAAGCGGCAAGAAGCACATTCGGCGGATTGTACGGCGTTTCGCCCGCATTTTTTCTGTCCGCAGTATAAGCCGCAGAAGATGAAAACGGATTGATAATAAATTCACTGATATCTTGATTAAAATCCCCGCATGCAACGAATTTATTTCCGTTTTTTTGTTCGCAGAAAAGCTGTTCGGCAAGCATTTGTTCCTGTTTTTTCCGCCATATTTCCGAGTCCGTGCCGCCCGCTTTTGATTTCCAATGGCACACATACAAAGAAAAAAGGCGGAACCGCGCTCCGTTTTTTTCCGCAAAAACGGTTGTCTTTAAAAGCGGCCGCATCGGCGGCTGATTTTTGCCGGAACGTACATCAACCTGATGCACGGAGCATTTTCCGAGCGGATAGCGGGAGAGCACCGCGTTGCCGAATACGCCGTTCGGTTCTTTGGCAAAACACGAATATCGGTAGGCTTTGCGCGAAGAAGCTTGCTGCGGAAGATAATTGATAATATCCTGAACAACAGAAGCGTTTTCTATTTCCTGCAGCGCCACAATGTCCGCATCAAGCGCAGTTATGACGCGGCTGATTCTTTCAAGCCGCTGCGAATATTTTTCTTCAGTCCAAGATGTCTGCGAACCTGAAAAATCTTTATATTCCGTGCCGTCTGCCGCCGCATCGAAAAAAGTCTGTGCATTCCAGCTGGCGACTGAAACGCGCATTTCCGATAATTCCCGCGGCGCCGCCGTACTTACGGCAATTGCGTCGGGACGGCAGCCGAACAGCAAAAAAAGCAGGAAAAAGACGCTGCTTAAAAATGACGGGAGCGCGAAATAAAAACGGAAAGAGCAGCATTTCGCTGATAATGCAGCACGCCGCCGATGTATTGAAATTGTTCCGCCGCGTATGCCGCGGTATTTTTTGCATCCGGTATTTGTACGAGTCATAAAACCTCCGCTTTTATAATAGCCGCGGCAGGTACGTTTTTTTCGAAAATGCAGTGCACTCCGGTTTCCGCGCCCGTTAATTTGCATGCAAATTGCATCACGACTTGACAGATATAGTTTTTTCTTGTACCATAAATTTGTTTTATTCCCCGATTGTGTAATGGTAGCACCTCAGATTCTGGTTCTGATTGTGGGGGTTCGAATCCTCCTTGGGGAAAGAAAAGCTGATTCCGATAAAGGAATCGGCTTTTTGCTTTTCATAACATTCTGCGCATCGCGGAAGCTTTAGGCATTTCAGGTCCCTTCGTCTATCGGCTAGGACGAAAGATTCTCAATCTTTAAAGACGGGTTCAACTCCCGTAGGGACCGAAAACCGCATATTTTCGTTCAACACCGATATCAATCAATATACCGGCGGAATTTGCCGATTTCGAAAATCCGATATATATTGAATAGAAATACATTTTACAGGAGATATATATGAAGAAAATTGTTGCAGTGCTGCTGCTGGTTTCACTGTGCGCGGCAGGAATGTTCGCAGTCGATTTAGGCGATTTTCCGAAAGGAACGTGGACCGATGAAAAATGGAATGCGGAATGGGTATTCGGTCTTGATTCCATTCAGCTTTTTGACGCAAAAACCGGAGATCTCGTTTTTGATTTTGCAAAAGACAAATTGTCGGATTTCAAGCTGACGCCGTCAACGTCCGGACTGCGGCTTTCTTTCAGATGCGATGAAACGCATCGTTCTTATGCGTTTGTCAAGCCGGTTTCGTTCGATACAAGCATCGATCTTGAAGTATTGCCGGACTGGGCTGACAGCGCGTATAAAGTTACGATGCCGCTGAAAAAATAAAAATTCCGCGGACTGCCGCAAAGCTGTGCGGATGCTGCGGTTTTGCCGCTGCAATCGCGCTCCGAAAAAAATGCCGCGACGGTTTTACCGACGCGGCATTTTTGTTTCATCCATATAAAATTCCGTACGGAATACAGAACGTTAATGCGTTACAAAGAACATAACGGCAAACAAAATGCCGATTGCAAAGGTGCCGGCTTTTATTTCTTTTATTTTTCCCGAAAACAATTTTATAAAAATATACGAAATAACGCCGAAAGCGATGCCGTAAGAAATATTGTATGTCATCGGCATCATTGCCGCAGTCAAAAAGGCAGGAACAGCCGTTTCCGCATCAAGCCAATCGATGTCCCTGACGCAATTCATCATCAGTACGCCCACATAAACCAGCGCGGCTGCTGTTGCACAGCCGGGCACAAGCGCAGCTATAGGACTGAAAAACATAGCGATAAAGAATAACGCTCCGGTTACCATTGCGGAAAGTCCTGTTTTTCCGCCTTCCGCAACGCCGGCAGAAGATTCCACGTATGTCGTTACCGTTGATGTACCGCACACAGCTCCGCACGTGGTTGCAATTGCGTCGGCAAGCATGGCTTTGTTCATGGAAGGCACTTTGCCGTCTTTTGTCAAAAGATTTCCGCGGGCACATGCGCCGTACAGCGTGCCCAATGTATCAAACATATCGACAAGGCAAAAAGCCAGCGCGGTTGTGATTATTAAAATAATCAAATCCGCCGAACTATGATTTGCCAAATATGCGGAAAAATCGAAACCTTCCGTAAATACTTTGCCGAATGCCTGCGCCGCGAATTCTTCAAAAGCGGTGAATGGATTGAAATTGAGCTTTGACGAAAAGCCTTTGTAAAAATCGGGCACCGTACAGCCGAGAACGTAATACGCTGCCGCGCCGCCGATAATTCCCCATAATACCGCTCCTCTCATGCCTTTTTTGGTCATTACCGCAATGGCGATGACGGAACCGATTGTAACAAGCACCGGCATAACAGACGCCCAGGTTGCCGAACCGGAAAAAACATTCAGAGAAACCAAATTGACGCACGTGGCGCTGTCGCTTACCACAATGCCGGCATTCTGCAAACCGATAAAAGCGATGAACAAACCTATGCCGGCAGGAATCGCAATCCGCACTTGATTCGGAATCGCTTCGAATATTTTTTCTCTGAGCCCCGTCAAGGTTAATATAATAAAAACAATGCCGTCAAGCAGTACAAGCACAAGCGCGTTTGCGTACGTCAGCCCGAAGCCGAAGCACACGGTGTACACAAAAAATGCGTTCAGTCCCATGCCGGAAGCCATTCCCAGCGGCAGATTCGCGAGCACGCCGATTAAAACCGTCCCGATGACAGCGGAAATTGCCGTCGCAATGTAAATTGCATTGTAGGAAACCGTTCCCAGCTCCGAAAACATGCCGGCGTTTACCATTAAAATATACGCCATTGCCATAAAAGTGGTTAAACCTGCCAGTATTTCCGTTTTTACGGCAGAACCATTTTCTTTTACCTTGAAGAATTTTTCCATAATTTCCCCTCGTGCGGATTTTAACAGCGGAAAAACGGCTGTTTCGGAATATCGTTTCGCGGCATATCGGGGAAAAGCAGGAACTCCTGCGCCGGAGCGTGGCTTTTCTTCCGATAGTCAGGCATTTGCGGCGCCTGGTAGAAACTCCCGAACCATATTATCGGGATTATATCGAAAAGCTGTTTTCTGCCGTTTTACAGTGCGGACTGCCGGTATTGTTCGGTGCGGTTTCCCGCCGAAAGCAGCAATCCACCGCATTGCCGGCAGTATAGCATAATATCGTCATTACCACAATGAAATGAACGGAATCTGCGGCGGATGTTTGGGGCGCCGTTTAATTCCGCCGAGCGGCCGCAGCCGCGTGCCGAAACGCGGGCATTCGGAGCGTTGTTTTGCTGCGCATGCGGTGCACGTAAACACTAAAAATCACGCGTATTTCCGCGGCGCAGCAATGTTTCCAGCGTAATTCCGCTTCCGAGAGCAGTGCGCAGCGCCGTGTATGCTTCGGACGGTTTTGCGGCAGGCGCTTCCGCCGTTTTTTTCACCGCACGGATAAGCAGGTTTTTCGGCGTATGTTCCGTATCGATAAATTCGAGTATCTGCGTTTTGTATCCCGCCTGCTCCAAAAGTTCCGCGCGCATCACGTCGGTTGCAAGCGAAGCAAAACGTTCTTTTATGATGCCGTGTTTCAGCAGTGCAAGAAACGGGTTCGCCGTGATGTTCGTCCGCAAATCGGACGCATTCAGTGCCGCATTCAATTCATGCTGACAGCACGGCACGGAAAGAACTGCGCCTGCACCGGAAGACACGGCATAGGCGAGCGCGGAATCTGTCGCGGTGTCGCAGGCGTGGAGCGAAATCACAAGGTCGGGAACGGTTTGCGCCCGAAACGAATTGATGTCCGCGCACAAAAAATGCAGACCGCGGCAGCCGCATTCTGCGGCGGTTTTTTCGCACACTTCGATAACGGATTGCTTTAAATCGACGCCGGTAATATCGGCGCTGATGCCGCGTATTTCCGTCAAATAATGATACAGCGCAAACGTGAGATACGATTTTCCGCACCCGAAATCTATGATGCGCAGCGGTTCGGAATTTTCCGCAGCATTCGGCATGGCGTTTTGATTCTGTGCAGCGGAAAGTTCCTGCCGTTTTTTCCGCGCGGCAAGCATATCCGGCAGAATATCATCCGCAAATTCGAGAAATCTGTTTATCTGCCGAAATTTCCCGTATTTTTTGGCAATGATGTTTCCCGACGCTGTCATGATGCCGAGCTTTACAAGGTACGGCACGGGAACGCCTTCTTTGATTATGTAGTGCTTGCGGCGTGCGGGCGTGAAGTGCCGTTCCGCCGCATCGGCTGCCTGAGCCTGAAATTCCGGCGAAATCGAATATGCCGCCGCGTTTTCGCTCGGTGTTTTTTCGCTGCGGTTTTGCGCGGCGCCGGTTTTCGCATCCGTTTGTTCTTTTGCCGGCTGCGTCAAAACAACGGTTCTGCCTTTTTTGTTTGTCAGCAGCCGAACGTATTTTCTTTTTCCCGTTATTCCGAATGTCTGCGCGGATACATCTTTGTATATTGCGCCGACATTGGACTGCAAAAAATCGAGCAGTTCCGCCTGCGAAAATGTGCCGTGAAAACTTTGCGTCGCGGTAAATTTTTCGGCAAAAAAGCGGCTTGTCATGCCCAGACGAGTAATCCGTATTTTTTTATACACAGCTTTTTCGGACGGTTTTGCGAGCGTCATTGCTGCAAGTTCTTCGGCAATCGAAGCAAGCATATCTTTTGTCAGTTCACGGCTCATGTCGGCATCCTTCTGCACCGTTTCCGCGCGGCGCATTTTTTCAAAATATATACGCAAATAAAAAAAAATGATATACTGATATTGTATGTCTAAAGTGTATGTATTCGTAAATCAAAAAGGCGGTGTCGGCAAAACCACTTCCGTGGTGAATATCGGCGCATATCTTGCCGAAGCCGGAAAAAAAGTGCTGCTGATTGATTTTGATTCTCAGGGAAACATGTCTTCCGGTGTGGGAATTACCCGCGAAAAGCCGACCGTATACGAACTGATTGCGGAGCTTGCTTCGGCGCAGCAGGTCATTCGGCAGACGCCTGTCGATAATCTGTACGCCGTTTCCGCGTCCATCGATTTGTCGGGCGCGGCGGTGGAACTGGTTGATAAAGACGGCAGGGAATATTTTTTGAAAAACGCGCTTTCTCCTGTCCGCGGAAATTATGATTACATTCTGATAGATTGTCCGCCGTCTTTGGGAATACTTACGCTGAACGGTCTTGCCGCCGCGGATGCCGTACTGATTCCGCTGCAATGCGAATATTTTGCATTGGAAGGCGTTTCGCTGCTGCTGCAGACAGTTCGCCGCGTGCAGCAGTCAATCAATCCCCAACTCGGCATAGGCGGCATTTTTTTTACGATGTACGATTCCCGCACGCGCCTTGCGAATGATGTTGTTTCACAGGTGAAATCTTATTTCAAAGATATTGTGTTCAATACTATTATTCCGCGCAATGTGCGGCTTTCGGAAGCGCCGTCGCACGGACTGCCGATCAATAAATACGATCCGCTTTGCGTCGGTGCGCGCAGCTACAAAAGTCTTGCGGAAGAGGTGATGCGCCGTGGCTAAATCAGGACTTGGAAAAGGAATCGATGCGCTGATGGGCGGAACCGCCTTTCAGCCGGAAGAAAATTTTCCGCAGCACGGCGGCGGTTCGGCAGACAATTCTGCCGCAGCACAAAAAAACGCCGTGCCGTTTGCCGGCATAACGGTATCCGATTCCGGCGAATTGCTGGCGGATGTATCGCTTTTGAAGCCGAATCCGCGGCAGCCCCGCACGGAGTTCGACGAAGCTTCGCTGCGGGAACTTGCCGATTCCATAAAAGAGCACGGCATTATTCAGCCGGTGCTTATCGAGAACGCCGAAGACGGTTTCTTCTATATAATAGCCGGTGAACGGCGGACACGCGCGGCGCGGCTTGCCGGTTTGGAAAAAATACCGGTGCGCATCAATAATTTTTCGGAACAGCAGAAGCTGGAAGTAGCGCTCATTGAAAATATCCAGCGCGAAAATCTCAATCCGCTTGAAGAAGCGCTTGCCTACCGCAGTCTTATGGAACTCGGCGACTTAAGCCAGGACGAAACGGCGCGGCGCGTAGGAAAAAACCGTTCCACTGTCGCAAATGCGCTGCGGCTTTTGAAACTGCCGGAAGATATGCAGAGCGCGCTTGCCGACGGGCAGATAACGCCAGGGCACGCCCGTGCGCTGCTTTCCGTAACGAATCCCGCGGATCAGCGCGTGCTGTTTGCAAAAATCACCGGCAATGCTTTGTCTGTGCGCGATGCGGAACGCGCCGCCTCCGAATTGAACGGCAGCGCCGCAGTTATGCCGTCTCCGAAAAACGCAAAACCCGCTCCGGCAAAAGATCCCGATCTGGCGCATATCGAACAGCAAATGATAGAAAAGCTCGGTACAAAAGTTTCCGTGAAAGGTTCTTTCGAGCGCGGCTGTGTTCAGATAGAATATTTCTCGCGCGATGACCTTGATCGGCTGTACTCTCTGATTCTCGGAGAATAACGCCCGTAAAAGCCGCCCCGCGCACATTTTTCAATACCGAAAGATTTCTCAAAAAGGCCGCATTCATCAGTATGCGGTCTTTTTTTCATACGTATGAAATGGCAAAATATCGGCATAAAAACGCGTTTTTTCCCCGTTTCATACGTATGAAAAATTCTGTTCATAAGTATGAAATGATCGGTTCATACTTATGAAGTGCATGCGTTCATAAGTATGAAACAGTTCGTTTATACGGATGAAATAAAAGCGCCATACGGATGAAATGCGGCGTTCATGCGCATAAAATCCCTGCTGTTCGGCTGGAATCTTCGTCTTGACTAAAGCAAAGATTCTTTGCTAGAATATGCATCTGTTTAGGGCCTATAGCTCAGTTGGTTAGAGCTGCGGACTCATAATCCGTCGGTCCCTGGTTCAAGTCCAGGTGGGCCCAAAAATTACATTTCGCTGTTCCCGCTTTGATTCAAATATGTTCCGTTTTTATTTTTATGGCATTCCGAACATCCGGCTATATGTACGTGGCGTTTTCTTCCGGGTTTTATAAACATCCGTGAAATAAGATAGCCGTCTGTCGGCACATGTTTGCGGCAGACGGGACATTCGCGGCGGACGTTTTCGGTTTCCGACGGATAGCAGTACGGGCAGCCGTTTATGATGCACCGCTGATCCGAGCCGTTTGCGGACGGATATACTTTGGAAAGCAGTCTGTCGTTTGCTCCGAGCGGAGAATTGCAGAGCGGGCATTTTGCGCCGCTTTTCGCAGGAGGTTTTGTTTGGCTGCTCTGTGTTTGCCGCGCATGTTTTTGCCGCCGGCTGTTTGCCCGCATAAAAAAAACGCGCATTGCGAAAAACAAAATAACCAGCGCGAGCGCTGTCAGAAAAAGTACCGCGGTATCCATGTCCGATACAGTATAAATTCTCCGCGGATACTCTGCAAGCGCGTATTTCGAATGCTTTTATCTTTTAGCGATATTTGTTACTATGAAACGGCGATGAAAAAAACAAATATTCTGCGCGGAATGTATGTATTCCGCAATTATAAACACATACAAAAAATATTGCTTTCGGCAGATTTATGCAAAGTCTTTCGTTTGTTCCGCGGATGCAAGGCCGCGCTTTGCTTTGCTTTGCTGGCAGCGTGTCTTCCGTCGTTTTTCGCGCAGACACAAGCTGCGATTCCGCCGCAAATGCAAACCGCGGCTGCGGAAACGCCGTTTCCGCTTGTGGGAACGGAATTCGGATTGTTCCGCATAACCGACGGCGGAAATATTCCGCTGTGGACAGACGCCGCTGTCTATAAAATCGTGCGGACGGCGCAGGGATATTATCTGCTCACGGAAAACGGCATCTATTTCAGTGCGGATTTGCGGGAATTCGAACCGCGCAACGAAGGACTGCCGTTTTTGACGATAAAAAAATACGACGGCACGCAGAAAACATTCGAAAAGCAGTTTCAAATGCTTAAGGATTTGAAAGCGCATCCGCAGGATCCGTCTGTGCTGGTAACGGCGGTGCGCAATGCCGTTTTTTTGACGCGCGACGGCGGACTTTCCTGGAAAAGTCTCGGCTTCAGCGCAAAAACAATGGGACTGAAATCCGTTGCCGTAGCGACAATGCCGCCGAATTCGTCGGGAGCGGGCGGTCTTGCGGTTTTTATGTCGCATTCGATGTACGGTCTTTCGTATATTCTGCCGGATGCGTCGCGTCCGCAGTGGATTGACATAAAATCCGGATTCGAAATTCTGCCCACGCTTTCTTCTCCGGATGAAATCGCCGATATTCTGCCTGTCGTGCAGAGGGATGAATCGGGCGCGGAGTCCGTGGAAATTTATCTGACGCAGACATTTATACCGCGCCTGTACCGCCTGAACTGGCAGACAATGCGCGGGGAACTTTTGTGGAACGGCGGCATGAAAAACGCCACGTATGACGGACTTGTGTATCTTCCCTCGTCAGACGGAAGCCCGAAACTTATGTGCGCGCGTTCCGGCGGATTCAGCAAATTCGATTTGCAGACACATGAAATGACGGATAACGCCGCCGCTGCTTTTTTATGGAAGAAATATATAGACCGTGCGGAATATCATCCGAACTGCGCGTATTTTTACCGCGGCATGACATCTTCCGAAAACGATGCGGCGCTTTCGGAATTATGGCTTTTGTATCCGGACGTGTACAACACCAAATACGGAACACTGCTCACGGATAAAAAATGCCTGTATATTCCGCCGTATCAGGCGAGCGTCGCTTCCAAATTGGAAGAACATATTGCGACTATCAAAAAAAACAAGCTGAACGGCGCCGTTATCGATATGAAAGACGACTACGGGTATCTGCGCTACGACACAAAAGATCCGCTGGTGCTTGAAAAAGGAATGACAAGCCGCTATGCGGTGCAGCTTGAATCGATGATCAGCCGCTTAAAAAAAGAAAATTTGTATTTAATTGCGCGTCTTGTCGTTTTCAAAGACAAAACGCTTGCCGGCTATAAGGGAAAAAAATACGCCGTATGGGATTCCCGCAGAAACGATCAATGGCTCGGCATAAAAGGATATACGCAAGTCAAAGATGACGACGGCGCCGTAATACGAACGGAAACAAATTATTACGACGAAGTATGGGTCGATCCGTACTGCGAAGAAGTGTGGGAATATAATATCGCCGTTGCGCGGGAATTGATTGCGCGCGGCTTTGATGAAATTCAGTTTGATTACATCCGTTTTCCTACGGACGGCAGAAATATCCAAAATGCTCAATACCGCTGGCGCGATAAATCCATGGATATGGAAAGCGCGCTTATTTCCTTTTTGTCGTATGCGCGGGAACATCTTGATGCTCCTATCGGCATTGATATTTACGGCGCAAACGGATGGTACCGCAGCGGTGCGCGCACCGGACAGGATGTGGAACTGCTTGCGCGGTATGTGGACTTGATTCATCCGATGCTGTATCCGAGCCATTTCGAACAGCCGTTTCTCGCTTATCAGCCTGCTTCGGAACGTCCGTACCGCGTATATTATTTCGGCACATACCGCAATACCGTTATCGGAAGACATACCGTTATTGTCCGTCCCTGGGTGCAGGCGTTTTATCTGCCCGTGTCTTATGACAAGCAGTATTACAACGCCGATTATGTGCGCCGCGAAGTTTTCGGCGTGCGCGATTCCGTGAACAACGGATATTTGTACTGGAATAATTCCGGCAGATACGACGACATCAGCGCCGATCCGGAAGAAACGGAACCGTATTTGTACAACGGCGGCGAACCGCATCGTTAAAAGCGGAAAGCAAGAGGCGAAGAAAATGGACTGGGTGTACGAATGGGGACTTTCGGTAATACGCGTTTTTCAGAGCAATACGCATCCGCTGCTTGTTTCGGCGGTAAAAGCCGTTACATGCCTGGGCGCGCCTGAAGCGTATTTAATCGTCATTCCGATGATATTTTGGTGTTTGGACGCCAAGAAAGGGATTAAGCTGGGCATGTTTTCGCTGATTGCCGTTATGCTGAATATCGGAATCAAACAAGTACTGCGCGTGGAACGCCCGTTCGTAATCGATCCGACGGTGGCTTTGGCGTATGAAAGCGGATATTCGACGCCTTCCGCTCATGCAATGGGAATGGCGTTTATCATTCCGTATTCGGCATTTTTATTCCGCTGGAAAAAACAGGCAAAAATAGCGGCGTCTGTTTCGATTCCGCTGCTTATAGGGCTTACGCGGATATATCTCGGCGTGCATTATCCTTCCGACGTTTTTCTGGGCTGGTGCTGCGGATATTTGTTCGCGGCAGGCGTAATTTTATTCGAAAAAGATGCGGAACGCCTGCTTGCGCCGCTTCGCTCTTCGGTGAAAATACTTATCGCTGCCGTAATAGCGTTTTTCGGCATTGCCTGGCAGAAAATAATGACGCTGCCCGCGGCAATGTTTTTCGGGCTTGTCTGCGGATATATTGTCTGCATGAAAAAAATTCGCTTTGACGCGCGGCGCGGTACACGGATACGGAAAATTCTGCGCCTGCTTGTCGGATTTGCGTGCCTTGCCGCCGTCGCCGCAGGACAACATTTTTTGTGTCCGCCGCGTACTTCCGATTATTACTTAATAGCGCGTTTTATCGGCGCGGCGGCAGCCGGTTTTGCCGCGTCGTGCCTTGCGCCCGCCGTATTCAGGCTGCTGAAATTACAGTAAAATTCAGCTGTTTCATTTTATTACGGAGAAGTGCATTTATATGGTAACTACGGAAAATTACGCGCCGGAAGAAATGATAGCCGCGATTGCAACGGCGCTTGCGCCGTCCGCGCTTGCCGTCCTACGGACGTCAGGCAAAGGCGTGATAGAAGCAGTATCGAAGCTTTTTTCCCGCCCGCAGGCGCTGCTTCGCGCACAAGGCAACACGCTTGTGTACGGCTGGATTCGAGAGCCTGCCGCCGATAAAAAGAAAATCGACGAAGTAATGCTCGCTGTGTACCGCGCGCCGGCAAGCTTTACCGGCGAAGACATGGTTGAAATATCGTGCCACGGCGGAACCGTCTGCGTGCTCGCCGTCTATGCGCTGCTTTTGAAAAACGGATTTCGCGCGGCGGAACGCGGCGAATTTACGTTCCGTTCGTTTATCAACGGAAAAACGGATTTGACAAAAGCGGAAGCCGTCCGCGAGATTATCGAAGCAAAAACGGACAGCGGCCGAAGCCGCGCCGCAGGACGCCTTGCCGGCAGTCTGCACGAACAATTTGCCGCCGTAAAAAAAATGCTCATCGATACCGCCGCCGCAATCGAAGCGGAAATAGAATATCCCGAAGACGAAAACGCCGTTGCGGACGCGTTCGATATGACGGATTTGCGCGCGGCGGAAAAACTGCTTGCGGATTTATCCGCATCCTGGGCAAGCGAAAAACTGTATCAAGACGGTGCGCGGATAATTTTATGCGGCAGAACAAACGCCGGAAAATCGAGTTTATTCAATACATTGCTGAAAGAAGAGCGCGCCATTGTTTCCGATGCCGCCGGCACAACGCGCGACTGGCTGGAAAGCTGGATTTCCGTCGACGGAATACCCGCGCGCTTATTCGACACAGCGGGACTGCGCGTTACGGATGATATTGTCGAACAGCGCGGCGTTGAAATGACCCGCGGCTTAAGCCGGGACGCGGATATTATTTTGTACGTGCTCGATTCTTCCGCAGGATTGACAAGCGAGGATATGCAGTATATCCGCGCTTTGCCCGAACGCACGCCGCGCATTATTGTCTGGAACAAAACCGATATATGCGCCGAACGGGCCGGTGCGGTTTGCGGCGAACATACGGAAACGCTTTGCGCCGAAACGGCGCAGGTTCATATCAGTGCGAAAACCGGCGCAGGCATCGCGATGCTTGTTTCGCAAATCCATTCGATGCTGTGCGGAAACAGCGGTTCCGAACGGGAGCAAGCCGGAATCGGTTCCGAGCGCCAAAAACGCGCCGCGGACGAAGCGCTCGATTCCGTGCGGCACGCACTTTTTGCCGCGGAAAGCGGATACCCGCTTGACGCCGTGGTGCAGGATTTGGAAGACGCGCTTGACGCCTTCGGACGTATAACGGGAGAAACAAGTCCCGACGACATACTGGAAAGCATTTTTTCGCGCTTCTGTGTAGGGAAATAATAAGAAGAAAATAATGCGGACTACAAAAACAAAAAACCTGCCGCGGCAAGCGGAATAAGATACCAGGCAAACCAGGCAAGCTTTCCGTTTTGAACAAGCTTCAAAAGTCCTTTTAACGCCAGACAGCCGGAAACGAATGCCGCCAGACAGCCCGCGGCAAGCGCCACTGCGCTGACCGACGATGCAAGTTCCGCCAAATCTTTCAGTTCAAGCAGGAACGCGCCGACAACGGCGGGAATGGAAATCAAAAACGAAAATTCGCCGGCGCTTTTTCGGTCCATGCCCGCAAGCAGTGATGCCGAAATGGTAATGCCCGAACGGGATATGCCCGGCAGTACGCCGATTCCCTGCGCAAAACCGATGAATAATCCCTGTTTTACGGAAATCGGCTGCGGAAAAATCTGCCGCGAGTCTTCCTCTTGAACATGAACAGCCGAAGTATTTGCGCCTTGTGCGTCCGCGTCTTTCAGGGAGTTTTCCGCCTGAAGCGCGCATCGTTGTTTGTGCGCACGGTTTCCGTAAAACGCCGCGAATATAAGCAGTACGGCGGTAACGGCAAACCCTGCAAACACGGCTTGCAGCGGCAGCTCCGGAATCAATTTGCTGAATACAAGGCCGAGCACGGCGGTAACGGCGGTGCCTGCAAGAAGTGCCGCAATGACGGACAGCGAATTTTTATCCTGCGGCTCCGACTTTTTCAAAATCCACCGTCCGAGCACGCGGAAAAGCAGCGCGATTTTTTTGCGGAATATAATAATTACCGCGAGCAGCGTTGCAATGTGGAGCGTAACGTCAAACAAAAGAGGAATTTCTTCCAAATGAAATAATTTCTGCGCAACCGCAAGGTGTCCGGAACTCGATATAGGAAGAAATTCCGCCAAGCCTTGCAGCAGCCCAAGACAAACAGCCTGCAAAATACTCATACGCCGAGTATAGCATCGGCGCGGGGAAAGGTCTATATCGCAGAACTTTCTTCTGCCGCCGCGCGTGTTGGGTTGCTTGCGCGCAATTGGCGGGGCGGCAGCATTGCAAAGCGTGTGCGGGGTTACATAATCGCTTTTCTTGTAAGAAATGCGGGAATATAGTAGAATGTCGTATTGAGGGAGGCGGCTTTATGGAAAAATCTGTTTCAAATCGCAATATTTTGGTAACGCAGGAAGACGATTTTTTTGTTGCTAAAGACATTGAAACGAACGTTGCCTCGCAGGGCGGCGACATAAATTCCGCGCTGGCAAATTTGAAAGAAGCACTTGAATTGTACTACGAAGATTCCGTTGCGGAAGAAGTTCCCGTAAAAAACGCGTTTTTGACCACAATGGAAATTTCGATATAATGCCGAGCAAATATCCAATCCTTCCGCCGAACGAGATTATCAAAGTCCTTGAAAAAATCGGCTTCCGCTATGTTTCGCAAAAAGGCAGTCATCTGAAATACAGCGACGGTTCGCACGTCGTCATCATTCCCAACCACAGTGAAATCGCACGAGGTACGTTGCACAGTATTTTGCAGCAGGCAGGAATCGGCATAGAAACTTTCTTGAAAATGCGTTAGGCGGCGATATGTCATTGCGAACACCGCAAGGTGCGAAGCAATCTCCTGTGGATTGCGCTTTGTTCCGGCTGCGCTCGCAACGACGGGCGGCGCGGGATATGTCGTTGCGAGGAGGGCGGCGCCAGACGAAGCAAGCCATTTGCTTGCGGCAAGCAACTCATTGCGAGTTTGTCGTGCTGTTGTCGTAAACAAATGTTGCCGAAATGTCGAGCATCGGATTCCATTGGAGTGCGAGCCCGTCCAGCAACAGCTGCGCGCTTTTGAACAGCTTCGCATTCGCCGCCAAAGCCGCATAATTCTTTTTTCCGTTGAGCGTGCTTCGCGAAAAAATACGCTTTTCGGAGTTATCAAAAAGCAGCGTCAAGTCGTCGTCGGTGGCGTTCAGGATTTTTGAGATTTTCGGATATTGAGAATAATGCGAAAACGAATTCATTTCAGCGGCTCCAGTTTGAAAAAATTTTGGCTTTCCCACATTCCGAGCAGTTCGGTCCTGTGCAAGTCAATCCAAGTCAAAACGCGGGAAATGTTTTTGTAGCCGAAAGCCGCCGCGTCTCCAAGCACCTCGTCGGTTTTAAGTTCGACGGAAATTGCAATATCATTGTACTTCGCGTGAATATGCGGCGGATTGTGGTCGTCTCCCAGCCAGCATATAAATCACAATTCCGAAAAACCGCGACAGTTCCAGCAATCTGCATCTCTTTTCCCATATTTTAGCACACTTTTGCATTTTTCCCGACTTCCCGCCGACTCGCAATCGCCGTTTTGGGAAAATAGATTGCCGCGCCGCACGCGGCTTGCTTCGTCTGCGTGCGGCGCGGCGGGCAGGCTCGCAGCAGACGGGGTGCCGTGCAGAAAACTCGCCCTCGGCGCTCAATCGGCGTGCGGGTATATCCCTGCACTTAAAAAAAATAATTGTACTTTGCTATTGTTCCCGCAAAAATTCCGGTGCAAAGTCTAGACCGTTTTTCCAAGTTACCGTGTGTCTTTGAATTGAAAAGTCCTTGAACAAAGCCAAGTCTTTCAATTCCGAAACGATTTTTCGCCCGTCGGAAAAAACGACGCTTTCCAAATCCACCAACCGCCGCGTTCCGTCATCGAAAGCGATGTCGATTTTATATTCGCCGATATATTTTGCGTTTTCAACGTGAAGCATAATTCCTCCGTTCCTAAACCAGCGGCAAGATTTTTTCAAATGTGCCGTCTCTTTTCAGCGATTCCCAGTTGTTTTGTAACTCGCCTTGATGCAAAAGCGCCCATTCAACCACATAGCCGCAAATTCTAGGAGGCGAGTATGTCATTGCGAACACCGAGAGGTGTGAAGCAATCCATTAGCCGTGTGGTCGGCGATGGAAACACTGCATGGGAAAATCCGTAAAAAACGTGTTTTTGAGCGTCCGAGAGATTAAATTTGACCGCTTGCAACTGCTTGGCGAAGCAGTGCATTTACTTTTGTCTGCCACCCTTTGCCGTTTTTTTTAAGGGATTCAAGAATGTCGGCATCAATCCTCATTGTTACTGTTTTTTTGACAGGTTTCCAAATATTGCGGTTCACAAGATGACAAGGCTTCATCTGAGCAAGCTGTTCATCTGTAAGAGGCGGAATTTCCGAGCAATCAATTTGATCATCGGGTATTGCATTTGCTTCGCACTTAGCAATTATTTCTTCTAAGTTCATCATAGTATTTCTCCCTTTCCTTTCGATTTGCCGGACGGGCGGAAATAATCCGTATATTTCCGCTCCTGTCTGTAAAAAATACCGTCAAGACAAGATATCTCTTGCTCATTCCTATGCACCCATATCTGAGTTCTTCGGAAGATGAATGCTCTTCGTCAAAAAACTCGATAGAGTTCGGATCTTGAAAAACCTCGGCGGCTTCCTCAAAAGTAATACCGACATTTTGCTTCTTATGCTTTTTAGCATTGCTTTTAGCTTTTTTCTCGTCCCATTCCACTGTATTCAGCCTTTATATGCATATACTATTTTGTATTTACATTTTTGTAAAGCTTTGTTTTATTATTTCCGGCGCCGCGATTTCCGCCGCGGCTTGCTTCGCCTGCGCTCGCACCGACGGGCGGCGCGCAGAAAACTCGCCCTCGGCGCTCAACTGCCGTGCGCTGTGCTCAAATAATACAAATCATCGGGGCAGATGTCTTGTCCGTTTTGCCATTCAACAGTGTTCTCCGAAATTTTGACACTGTTGAAAATGCTTTTGTCCTTCAGTTCGCCGAACCAGGAGCCGCTAATCAGCGGCTTCACGTCGAAAATTTTTTCCTCGCCGTTGCTAAAGGAAATCCGCAAAAGATAATCTTCAAGCGGCAAAACTTTTACAGGCTTCGGTCTTGTCATGGCGTATCCTTTTGGAAAATCGTAAATTATTGCAGGGGATTGATCTTAAAAAACGGCTCGCCCTCCTGCAAAAGTTTCCAGTTGGCGCGAAGTTCGTCGCTCGGCATTTGTTTCCTTCCTCAAGTCTTATCCTAGCATACTTTGGTTGAATTTTCCACAGCCGCGATTTCTTCCGCCGTCGCGCGGATTGCTTCGCCTGCTTTCGGCGGACAACCGTCGTGCCCTTGGTACCTTTTGCCTTGTGCATCGGCATTTGTACGGCAGAATAATCCGTATAACGGCAAATAACGCCGAACAATGCCAAAATAATGAACAGTGCTTGCGGTAATCCGCGAATGCCGTTATACTGTACACGGGCGGCGCTTTACGGAAAAAACGCCGCACAGATTAAGGAAAGAAAACCCGCCTTGCAGGCAGAAATGGGCTTTCTTCCGATAAATAAATTTTTCAGGAGGCATTATGAAAAAAACGATGCAAAAACTCTCGACAGTACTTGCCGCCGCATGGCTTGTCGTGGGGGGGGGTATTCTTAACCTCATGCAGTGACGATCCGGAAGAAGAAAAAAAGGAAAACAATTATGAGGGCACAGTCTATGAGGATTTTGCCGACTATCCGAGCGGAAAAGAAAATGCGCGCGGAATGTTAACGGTAAAAAGCAATTTGGCTCAAGAATCTGTGCTTTTGTTCGACGGAGAAGTAAAGCCGGAAAAGTACATCGGTACAATTCCCGCAGGAGCAGGAAGCTCCGTTAAATTAAAACTTGATTCCGGAAAATTCCACACAATTGTCGGTGTTTGCAAATCCGTCTATGAAGAAAAAGGCGACCAGGCGGCGCAGACTTCGGCTCTCACCTATTATTCCGATACACAAGCATACAGCATAACCGTTTCGCCCGATAACCTTACCGGCGCGGGAACCTGGATTTTCAACAACAATACAAACTATTGGGCACAAATTGAGGACGTTGACAACAGCGGAAAGACATTTGCCGTTATCCAACCGAACGCATTGCGCGTGAAAATTCCGATCCAGCTGAATACGGCGTATGATTACAAAGTAACATACAAAAAAGAACTGAAGTACAATGATACAATTGTGGCGATTGTCGATTCTTCGGTAGTGTCAGAGAACGACACTGTTCAGCTTTCTGAAGCCACATCATTGACATTCACTACAGACCTAAACGGTCCAAAGCAGGGTTCACTTTCCGCTGATTTAGCACCGAGCGTGCTTTTCATAAACAACTCAGGAAGAAGTGTGCGCATTTATAATGGGCAGACACAGCTTTCAAACATCAACAACACAGCGGCAGACGATTTTGTGGTTCTTACAGGAACAAGTGCGATGCTCGCTGGCTTCGATGATAATTTTAATACGCAGACATTGGTCGCCCGTTCAACTGCATGGACTGGTGGACAGACTTGCACAGTAGACATGTCTATGAAAAAGGGCAAAGTGTACTGCGTAACGATCACCGCAAATAATGATGAAAACGCGACTTCTCCCATAAGATGGACAGTCGAAGAAAAAGACGCTTCCGAATATTACGACGAATAAGAGCGTTTTCCATTTAATCCATTTTCCCGAAGGCGGGCGGCGCTGTTCTGCCTTCGGGATTTTTCCGTCATTGCGCACTTGCGGCTTGCTTCGCCGCTGCGCTTCTCGCAGCGACGCGCGCGGTTTATGTCAATTGCGAGCGGAGCGAAGCAATCTGCATGCGCGCAGATTGCTTTACACATTGCGGTGTTCGCAATGACGGGCAATGTTATTGCGGTCGTGCAATGACGGCGGTTTATGTCATTGCGAGCGTAAAGAGCGAGTTATATGTCAATTGCGAGCCGTTGCAGACGGCGCGGCAATCCACAGGAGATTGCTTCGTCGGGCGCTGTACTCTTCGCAATGAGCCGCAGTGCTTTGCGCTGCTTGCCGAGTTTTCTGCGAAAACTCGCACTTCCGAATCCTTAAGCTGAAAACGGGGCTGTATATGAAAAAATTGTTTGCCAAAGTGTTTTTTGTTTTTGCGGCTGTTTGGTTCGCCGCGTTCGTCTGCTTTTCGTGCAAAAGCGGCGGCGACGATGACGACGATTACATTGAAGCGCCCAACGCCCCCGACGACAGCGGCACGGAACGCACGGCGAAAATCTCCGTGCAGTCGAACACGCAGTACGAAATCCGCATTTACCGCGACAGCGAACGGCAGAATCTTGCGGCGCGGATTCCCGCATACGAAAGCGCGGTTTTCGAAGCAGAAAAAATCGGGGAAGCAATTTTTTATTACACATTTTCGATTCCGCTCGGCGAAGATTCTGCCGCGGCAATTCCCTATTACGACAACTCCTGTGCGTTTGTGCTCGCTGTTTCCGCAGACAAAGAGGCAAAGCAGACGATTTCATTTCCCAAAAGCATCGCGCTTTCTTCGTGCTTTGTCGTTTTGCGGAATGCGGGCGAAAAGTCAATCCAGTTTATGAGCGGAAATTCCGTCATAAAACCGTACACGGCAGACGGCACGGCAAGCACAATTATAAACCCGAAAGCATCCGCGTGCTACGAAATAAAAAAAACAGACTTCGCCAATTTGAGTTCGTATGCCGTGCGCGAAGTGCTCGGAACTTCCGCTTCCGCTTTGCCGCTCTCAAAAATAATCGGCGCGTTCGAAGAATGCAAAATCTACACGGTCGTTTTCGACGGAAATTCGATTCGGCTTGAAAAGACAATCGGGCAGGAAGATTTAGTCGGCATGAAAGCGTACACCGTGGCGCACCTACGCGAGCCGCTTTCGGCGGAAGAAGTTTACGAAACCGCGGAGAGCGAAACGCTGTACGGCTTCCCCGAAGAAATGACTGCCGCCGCGCCGAAGCAGTACGAAGGTTTTGAAGCGGAAACTTTCGCGCAGCAGAAAATCGCGGACGACGGCTCGACGCAAATCTACATCTTGTACAAGCGAATCCGCACCGCGCTGACATTCAACGCAAACGGCGGAACATTCGGCGGCGATAGCGGCGGCTCGGTAACGCTCACGGGAAAATACGGCGCGGCAGTGGAAGCGCCGACAAACCCCTCGCGGGACGACCACAGATTTCTCGGCTATGATGCGGAAGTGCCGAAAACGTTCGGCACGGAAGACAAGACGTTTACTGCGCAGTGGGAATTTTCGATAACAAAAGAGGCAAATGCCGACACGGTGTACGACACGATAAAATCCTGCAATAATCCCGAACACACATACACGATAAAATTGAAAGGCTATATAACCGAGTCGACGCTGGGAAAAGTGGCACAGGCGCTGTACGAAAAATCGTCCGTGAGCTTTATTCTCGACATGTCCGAAGCCCGCGGCATTTCCGAACTGCCGCCGTACAGTTTCAATTACAAGACTTCATCCGGCTGTCAGCCTTGCACGAACTTGCTTGAAGTCGTACTGAACAGCGAGATTCAGACGCTTGGGGAAAACGCGTTTTATAAATGCACGCGGCTCAAGAGCATAGAGATTCCCGCAAGCGTTGCGGCAGTCGGTGCAAATGCGTTTGAGAACTGCACGAGCCTGGAACGCATCGCAATTCCTGCGGGCGTGAAAACAATCGGAAGCAATGCATTCAAAGGCTGTACGAGCCTTGCAGTCGTGATTGTTTCGGCAGGAGAACCGCCTTCGCTCGGCGCGAATGCTTTTGACAACAATGCGGGCGGACGCAAAATATATGTTCCGAGCGCAAGCATAGAAACATACAGAAACGCCGACGGCTGGAAAACCTATGCCGCCGCCATTGCGGGCGACTGCGCCATAGGAGCCGCGCACGCTTACAACGATGTATGGAAAAACGATGCGGCAAGCCACTGGAAAGAATGCATTGCCTGCGGAACGGCGGAATATCAAAGCGCGCACGGCTGGAATGCAGGCGAAGCAACGAAAGCGCCGACCTGCACTGCGGAGGGCGTAAGGACATACACGTGCACAACCTGCGGCGCGGCGAAAACCGAAGCTATAGCGGCAAACGGGCATAGTTGGGACGAGGGTGAAGTGACGAAAGCGGCAACTTGCGCGGCAGAGGGCGTAAGGACATATACGTGCACAACCTGCGGTACGGCAAAAACCGAAGCAGTCGCGGTAACGCAACACGTTTTCTACACATGGTGGAATGCCGACGAGAGCAATCACTGGAAGATATGTACTGGTTGCAGAGCAACGGGACACCAAGCTGCGCATACTTGGGATACAGGTAGAGTGACAAAGACGGCGACGTGCAGCGCAACGGGTGTAAAGACATATACTTGTACAATTTGCAACAGGACAAAAACCGAAACAATTGCGGCAAAAGAGCACAGTTACGGCGAATGGAAAGCTGACGCGAATAATCACTGGAAAATATGCGCTGTATGCAAAGGAAAGAATACTGCTGTACACATAAACACAGTCTGTTTGAGTCAAACAGGTGAGCGTGAAGAAAAATGTTCAGCCTGCGGTTTTGTTTCATCAACAAATGCCTGGACGGCAGAAACGCTTTCCGAACTTTCCGATGCTTTGAAAAACTACGCAGAAACGGAAGCCAATATAAAGGTTGCGGGTGCGATTACAAACGGTGATATTGCGACAATAAGGACTGCGTTGTATGCGAACTTATCGAAACACGTCGTGCTGGATTTGGGCGAAACAACGGGACTGACAGAAATCGATGTTCGTGCATTCTATAATTACAGAATGCTTACAAGTCTTGTTGGCATAACGATTCCGGACAGTGTAACATCTATAGGAGACGATGCTTTCTATAATTGCACGAGGCTCAAAAGCGTAAATATTCCTGTCAGTGTAACATCTATAGGTCAGTGTGCATTCAGTACCAACAGTGGAGAACTTACTATAAACTATGCGGGCACAAAAGAGTTGTGGAGGAATATATCAATAGTTCGTGGAACCGATTATTACGATACTTTCCATAATCTTTCTCACGGGAAGGTGATATGTATTGATGGTTCTTTCAGTATAGGTATGTTTGACACAGTTTTAAGCGATTAAGGAGTAAAGGGATGGACAAAATAAACGAAATTTCAAATTCACTGATAAAAATTGATTTGACACCTTTGTGTGATAAAAATGCAAAATTGCGAGATTTTGTAGCTTCAACAATGCATATTTTGTTAAACCCTGATTTGATACCAGAATCTGAAATACAAAATCTGCTTGATGATGATTATGGCTATGAAACATTTGAATTGGTCGCACCGAGTGTGCATTGTGCACTCCTCACCACAGACAAAGAAAGAACAAAAATAAAAGGTAATAGACGATATGGGCAAGAATGTTTCGGCGGAAAATATTATTTATGTAATGAGTGGAGAAATCTTAACGATACTATGCATGAGAAAGCGCAAAGACAAAGAAATGAATTCTATCTGTGGCTAAAAAAAATCGCCGAAATGAATTCAAAGATTATGCTTGTTGAGCAGTAATGTCGTTAGTGTATCAAGCCAAGAGACAAAAAAGCTTTCAAAATCGTTTGTTGTATGATAAAACGAAAAATATAAATGTGTCTAGTTGTGGGAACGGCGCTAGGCGGAAAGAGTAGAAAAAATGGCTAGTCATCTTTTTAATCTCGACAGAGGAAGGGAACTTACCACAATGGGAGCGAGCTGGTTTGTTTCTTATAAATATCATGAACTTATAGATAAAACACATAATAATTGGGCGAAAGTCGAGAAAACTTTGGAAAATAGAATAAGTGTTTATGGCAAATCTGATAAATATCATAAATATTGGTTAAAAGAAGTTTTAAAGATGGATGATAGAAATTTGAATAAAAATAAACTGGAGTTAGAAGCAGATGAAATAAAAAGAATGGCAAAAGAAGTCCTTGCTGTTATGAATAAATAAGACACGTATAAAGGTTAAATTTTGTTAAAAAGCAACCTGTGGCAGGAAATTTTCCTGCCATAAGGTTTGTAAGTAAAGGAGAAAAAATGGACGAAAGTCAAACTTCTGCTTGTTATACTCTAGCAAAGAATATTTATCCAGATTTAACACAAATAACTAGTGCTGCTAACTTTATTGCTGAATTAACAGAAATGAATAAAGGCTCTGCGAGAGTATATATAAATAATTTTTTCAATATGAGAAATGGCGAAAAGCTAAAAAGATGCATGGCAAAAGAAGATGCCATATATTATTTTAAACGTCTTTATGAAGATTTTGGCTTAGATGGACTTAAAAAGGGTTTGGATTCTTTTCAAAAATATCTTGATGACGATAAACAAAACCATCCCGGATTGCAGGCTGTTATTGATGAATTTAAGTTTTTGTATGGAGTTTTTGAGGAATAAAATAATTTAAATAAGTGAGAAAAGTTAATCGGTGACTTTAAAAATATGCAAATGAAGGAATAAAAAATGGACAGCAAAGAAACCTGGAATAAAATTTGCGAGTTGTTCGAGCGGCATAAAAGTTCTCCCGAAGCCGAAATACAAAAACTTTGGGAAAATATTTTTTCGGAATATTTCGGCTACAGTAAGCTGGGCGGAGAGGTTTCCGCACAGGAAAAACTTCACATCGGTTCGACCGACAGGACAATTCCGGATTTGATTATGAAAAACGGCAGCGAAAAATTGTTTGCCGCCGAACTCAAGCGCGGGAACTTGCCTGCAAACGAAAATTTCAAGCAGCAGCTGATAAGTTATTTGAAACTGCTGGATTTGAATATCGGAATTCTTATTTGCGATGCAATTTTTATTGTAAATATTTCCGACAGCACGGAAACAAAAATAAGTTTTTCACGCGGAAATCCCGACGGCGCAAAATTCGTGGAACTTTTCGGCAGGGAATATTTCGGCGAAGAAAAAATAAAAGAATTCATTGCGCAGAAAAAACGTTCGGCGCAGAACATCGAAAATCTGCGCGAAGAAATCGGGAATGCAAAAGAACGGATAATCGAGCTGCTCGAAAACGAACTTGCGCCGAAATACGGCAAGGCGGAATTCGTCGAGGTGATGAAAGAGTTCGAGATACAAATTATAAAAAAAAACGCAGCTGCGCCTGCGCTTTTTATGCCGAAAGTGCAGGGCACGGCTGCTCGTCCGTACAGCTTTGCCGGCGGCGGCAGAAATACGATTTCAAAAAGCGATGCCCTGATGCTGTGCCGCAGAAACGGGTTTGCGAACGGCGGAGAAGTCACGTTTTCTTCAACCAATGCGGGAAACGGTGTTTTTTGGGCAAATCCGAATGTCAAGCTTTTGTCGTATAATTGGTGGCTGCTGCTGAATGATATAAACGAAAGAAAAATATATGTGCTGTTTATTCCGAAAGATTCCGTAAACGCTTATGAACTTCGCGTAAGAAATGACAAGCAGGAACTGCTTGATTTGCAGATAAAAAACGACGGTTCTTTTATTGATTCCAGAAGCAAGTATTCATTTAAGAAATATTTTAAAGCGGCTGTAAAATATTAAGACAGCAAAACTGCGCGGCTTCGCGATTGATAGGCGCGGGTTTCACTGATTGCTTCGCTTGCGCTTGCAATGACTTAAATCCCTGTTTGACTGTTACTTATCTCCCGTTACCGCTGTTAGTCACGACAGCTCTCGCGCCGAGTTGCCTGCGGGTAATTCCGCGCAGCAACTGCCGCCCGCGCCTTGCAAAAAGGCTGCCGGCGGGCAGGTCAAAAAGAAAAAAATCCAAATGAAATTAAAATCGAAATTCAATGCCTGCTTGCTTCATAATTTCGTTTGCCGTAAAACGAGATTTTATTTTTCCGTCAACGGTAAAATTCCGATCGGGAATAGGACTGAACCAAATGTCGTGGTCGCCTTTCCCATGCCTGACAAAAGTGCAGCCTTTGTCGGACAGAATTCTTCTGACCTTTTTTTCATATTCCGCCATTTATACCGCCAAAGATTCGGTTCGTTCGGAGCGGAAAATGACGGGAATGGATTTTGTATCGGTGATGTTATTCAAGCGAAGCAGTTCGGGAATGGCGAAGCGCACCCGCTCCATAAGTGCGTCAAGAGAACCGCTTTCCATAACGAGTCCCGGAACATCGTCGCTTGTGGCGACCCAAACCGCCGCCTCGTTGTCCCATGTCATTTTTACAAGATAAGCCATAATCAGTCTCCTATAAGAAACACTGAAAATACTATACCAAGGAATTTCCGAAAAAACAACGGAGGAATCTATCTGACGTCGAAAGTATCGATAACCGCGCCGATGTACAAGGGCACATCCGAGATTCTTTCCGCCGTATTCCCGCAAGGGAATGAAGCAATCCGCCGCTTCGTATCGTTTTGTGCAAGCTGCTGCGGATTGCTTTACCCTGTGCCCGCAGTCATGACTTAAATCCCTGTTTGGCTGTTACTCATCTCCCGTGAGTAACACTACTCAGCTCTTGTGAGTAACATTACTCATCTCCCGTGAGTAATACTGCTCAGTATTCGTGAGTAACAGCTCTCGCGCCGAGCTGCCTGCGGGTAATTCCGCGTGCGTTCTGTCTGCGCTGGCCGCAGTCTGCGGCGCAGAAAATCCGCTTGTTTTTGAGTTTTTTCGTGCCGTGCGCAAAGTTTTCGCTCCTGCGTTCCGCTATCATATATAATGCGGCGGCAATGTCCCTGCCGCTGCCGAAACCCCGTAAAAGGAACCGAAAAAATGAAAAAACTGCTTTTTGTTTTGACAGCCTGTTTTGCTTGTATCGGCTGTGATTTGCCGAACATAGACACGAACACAGACGTGCACACGCATACGGACGCGAACAGCGGCAATGCGTTCCCTGCGGCGGTTCATAAATCTTCCGATGAAGCGGTTGATTTTTACAAAACTTTGTTCGGAACTTGGAGGCAGATCCGCTATCGAATCGGTCTTAACGGCAGCAATGTTTTAACAAGTCCGGCAGATTCTCTGCTTGTCCGCTTCGAAGATGGATATATCAAAGTCAATGACGCAATATATCCGTTTTCAGTGCGCGATGACATTTATATGGGCGATGAAATCGATAAAAATGACAGTGAATATGAAAAATTTTACGGCATTTATTATATTAAACTCAACGGCTACGATAGAAACTATTTTAAAATCAAAAGTTGGGGAGACGGCACGCTCAGTTTAAGTTATTTTGACGATTATTTTATGAGGACTTTTGATGCCGAAGCGGAAAAATGAGCGCCTGTTTCTTCATGCAAAATCGATTTCACAGCTTGTTGCAGACAAGATTTAACGTTATACTTATACAATATATATTGAAAAAAAATCCAAAAGCAGCCGTTGATTGTCGGAAAACGCGTTTTTCAGCTGCTGCTGCGCTGCAAAGCGTGCATAAACACAAACCCGCGGAAACCGATGTTTGTTCGGTGCCGCGTTTTAAGGAAGTACGTATGACAGGAAAAAATATAGCGGTTATCGGAGCCGGCGCCTGGGGAACCGGCATGGCGCAGTCATTGGCGCGCGGCGGACATGCCGTAACGATATGGGCAATGGAACAGGATGTCGTCGACGGAATAAACGAGCGGCACGAAAATACCCGTTTTCTTCCGGGATACACGCTTTCCGATAATTTAAAAGCAACGACGGATTTGTATCAAGCCGCGTCGGAAAAAGAGTTTTTGATACTTGCCAGTCCGTCTTTGTATATCGCAAAAACCGCCGCGCAGCTGCTTGCCGTTCCTTCCGTTGCGGACGGTTCCGCATGCATTGCCGCGCTGGCAAAAGGTTTTATTCCCTCGGACGACGGACCGAAATTGATTCTCGAAACGCTGGAAAACGTACTGCCCGAATCGTACCGCAAGGCGCTTGTGTATATTTCCGGTCCGAGCCACGCGGAAGAAGTTGCCGCCGGCAAACTTACCGGTCTTATTGCCGCAAGCGAAAATCCCAAAAATTCGATTCGCTTCCGCGAACTCATGCGCGTTCCCGGCTTGCAGGTATATTCGTCGCTTGATGTAATCGGCGTGCAGATCTGCGCGGCGGCAAAAAACGTCATTGCCGTTGTATACGGCTGCCTCGATGCCATAACGGAAACTTCGGATCTTTTCGGCGACAACACGGAGTCTTATTTGCTCGCCGCGGGATTGAATGAAATCCAGACGCTCGGCTTCGCCATGGGCGCAACGCACGCGGAAACATTCACGTCCATTGCCGGCGTCGGCGATCTCGATGTTACCTGCCGCAGCAAATACGGCCGCAACCGCCGTTTCGGGCATGACATTATAAAAAATAATATCCTCAGCCCGTACAAAAATTTGGACGATATTATCGCGCACATCGGCGACATAGGCTATCTTGCGGAAGGCGTTGTTGCCTGCAAATATGTTCATGAAATAACAGAACGCCTCAGTCTGAAACTGCCTATCAGCGACGGACTGTACCGCATATTGAACCGTGAAATAGAACCGATTGATTTTCTCAAGGAGATTTTGAACTGATTTTATGCTTGAAAAAATAACAGATACGTTTTCCGGCATTTTCCGCAAATTGAGCGGAAAAAATGCCATTACCGAAAAAAATATCGAGGAAGCTGTCGAGCAGATAAAAATGGCGCTGCTTGAAGCGGATGTCAACTTGCGCGTTGTCCGCCGCTTTGTAAACAGCACGATAGAAGAAGCGAAAGGCGAAAAAGTATTAAAATCCGTCAATCCGGGGCAGCAGTTCACAAAAATTGTCTATGACAAAATCTGTGCCCTGCTCGGCGATACAAAAAACGATTTGCACCTCAAAGGACCGGATACGCAGTCCGTCATATTGTTTTTGGGACTGCAAGGTTCCGGCAAGACGACATCTGCGGCAAAACTTGCGCTTCGGCTGTCGAAGCAGGGACGCAGACCGCTGCTTGCCGCCTGCGACTTGGTTCGTCCCGCCGCCGCGGAACAGCTGGCTGCGCTTGCGGAAAAAATCGGCGTGCCTTTGTATAAAGAAGATTCAAAAGATGCGGTAAAAACCGCAAAAAACGCGCTTGCATACGCAAAGAAAAACGGTCTTGACACACTGATTGTCGATACGGCGGGGCGTCTGCAAATAGACAGCGCAATGATGGAAGAAATCGAACGCATAAAAAAAGCGCTCAATCCGGACGAAATCCTTCTTGTTGCGGATTCCATGACCGGACAAAACGCCGCGGAAATAGCGAAAACATTCGATGAACAAATCGGCTTGACGGGCGTCATACTTACTAAATTCGATTCCGATGCCCGCGGCGGCGCGGCGCTTTCGCTGAAATCCGTAACCGGCAAACCGATTCTTTTTACCGGCACCGGCGAAAAGCTCGAAGATTTCGAAACATTCTATCCCGACCGCATTGCGAGCCGCATTCTCGGCATGGGCGATATCGTATCGCTTGTCGAAAAAGCGCAGGAAACAATCGACGCCGAAGAAGCCGAAAAACTGCAAAAAAAACTGGCGAACAACGAATTCACCTTGCAGGATATGCTCGATCAGCTTCAGCGCGTAAAAAAAATGGGTTCCATGCAGTCGCTCATACAGATGATGCCGGGGCTTGCGGGGCAGATCGGCGAGCAGGACATGGATTTTTCCGCGATGAAAACGCAGGAAGCCATTATTTTATCGATGACGAAAAAAGAGCGCGCGAATCATTTGATTATCGGACCGAGCCGCCGCAAGCGCATTGCAAAAGGTTCGGGCACATGCGTCGCAGAGGTGAACAGACTGATCAAACAGTTTGAAAAAACGCGTCTTGCCATGAAAAAACTTTCCAAAAACAAGGGAATGCAGGCAAAAATGATGAGCCGTCTTCAGGGCTTTTAGTTTACGCATTCACGCCGCGCAAAGCGGTTTGCAAAAAAATTCGGAGCGGCGCAAAACAATGTGCCGTCCGTCTTTTAAAGCGAAATACGCGGCATTGCAAATCCGCTACTGCGTATCCGCAAGGTTTTTCAGCCATGCGGATACGGAAGCGTCGCTCGGCATGCGCCAGTCGCCGCGCGGCGACAGGCTTACCGTACCGACTTTTGCACCGTCGGGCATGCAGGAACGTTTGAATTGCTGCGAAAAAAAGCGGCGGTAAAATACCGCAAGCCATTCTTTTATAATTGCCGCCGTATAGGTGTTTTCGGAATGAGTGCCGAGGAACGCCTGTTCCGCCAAAAACAAAACTTTTTCCGGCGAAAATCCCCAGCGCACCGTGTAATATAGAAAAAAATCATGCAATTCATAGGGACCTACCAGCGATTCCGTTTTCTGCGAAATCGTGCCGTGTTCCGGCGGCAGCAGTTCGGGACTTACCGGCGTTGCAAGAATATCCCGCAGCACATCGGCAAGCACGCGGCCGTCATCCGTGCCTGCGGCGGCAGCTTCTTCGGCAAACCATTCCACAAGATAGCGCACCAGCGTTTTGGGAATAGATGAATTGACGCCGTACATGGACATGTGATCCCCGTTGTATGTTGCCCAGCCGAGCGCAAGTTCGGATAAATCTCCGGTGCCGACGACCAAGGCGCCGCACTGATTCGCCAAATCCATCAGTATCTGCGTGCGCTCCCGCGCCTGGCTGTTTTCGTAGGCGGCATCATGAACCGATTCATCATGGCCGATATCGGCAAAATGCTGCCGTACCGCCGTTTGAATCGGAATTTCCCGCAGTGCCGCACCGAGTTTTTCCGCAAGCAGGCACGCGTTGCGGTACGTTCTGTCCGTAGTTCCGAAACAGGGCATTGTTGCCGCAATAATATTTTGCGTCGGCAGCCCCATGATTTTGAACGCCTGCGCCGCAGCAAGAAGCGCCAGTGTTGAATCAAGTCCGCCTGACAAGCCGATAACAACGCTTTTTGCGCCGATGTGGCTGAGCCGCTCCGCAAGTCCGCGGCTTTGCATGGCGGTGATTTCACGGCAGCGGTTTTTCCGGCAGGAAATATCCGACGGCACAAACGGATGCGGATCGATAAAACGGCGCAGCGTGCCGCAGCGCTCGGAACTGCTGTTTTCGGGAAAATCAATGACAATGCGCCGGTATTCGATATTTTTTTCCGACGCGAACGGCGTCAGTCTGCGGCGTTCTTGTATCAGCCGTTCCGTGTCGATTTCGCTGATGATATATCCGTCGCCGTAAGGGGCGGATTCCGATAAAATCGTGCCGTTTTCCGCGATTATATTGTGTGCCGCGAACACAAGATCCGTTGTCGATTCTCCTTTTCCGGTGTCTGCGTATAAATATGCGCAGCATAATTTGCCGGACTGCGCTGCCGTGAGCAGTTTTCTGTATTCTTTTTTTCCCGCTGTTTCGTTGCTTGCGGAAAGATTGAAAATTATAATCGCACCGGCAAGCGCATGATGTACCGACGGAGAGAGCGGCGCCCATAAATCTTCGCATATTTCCAAAGCAAGCGAAATGTCGGGATTGCGCCGATCCGTTATGAGCACATTTGTTCCGAACGGCACCGCGGGAAACCGGTCGGAAATCCAAAGCGTTTCGGCGCGGCAGGATGCAGCCGGCGAAAAGTGTCGGGCTTCGTAAAATTCGCCGTAGTTCGGAATATGTGTTTTCGGAACGAGCGCCAAAATCTGTCCATTGTATATGACCGCCGCGCAGTTGTACACGGAATTGCCGTAGGCGGCAGGCAGTCCGACCGCAAAAACAAGCGGCAGCCGCGCGGTTCGGTTTGCGATAGATACAAGTGCGTTCATTGTGGCGCGCAAAAGTGTCTGCTGCAAAAATAAATCGCCGCATGTGTAGCCGGTTATGCATAATTCGGGGAACACTGCTATCGAAACACCGTCATCTGCCGCTTTTTCTGCGTATTTTACGATGATGTCCGCATTGTACGCGCAGTCCGCCAAGCGTATTTCTGGGCTGACGCACGCAGCGCGGATAAAACCATATTTCATGCGGAAAGTATAGCGTCAATTCGATTCCCGTGCAATCCGCGCAGAGCAGCGGCACACTGCTTCGATTTTCCGAAAAATAAAGCAGGCGGAGAAACTCTCTCCATGTTTTCCGCCTGCCGGATACTAATCCGCTTGTGCCGGCGGATTTTCTCCTGTATTTGTTTGCAGGCCGAAGACCATTGAAAAACACGATAAAACAAAAACATGCAAACTTCAGGCATGAATGCCGAAACTGTATCATTGCCGTAAATACGGATAAATCACTATTAAGTATGATTTTTATCATACAAAAGTATGAATGTTGAAAAGCGGATAAATTCCGAAAATTGCGCACAGCAGCGGACTGCTTCGGCTGAAGCCTCGCAAAGACACGCCGCGCCTTTAATTCGCCGCAATGCCGGCTGTCGCTGCCGCTGTGCTGTACAAGACGCAGCCGATAATTGCAGGAAGCGCAGCTTTTTGATACTATGATGTAATTCCGCTGCATTCCGCCGAATGTTTTCCTGCGGAATATGCTGTTTTGAGGAGTTAATACAATGGATGTTCGAGCAAAATGCAGGGAATTAACCGCTGCCGTACTCAATCGATTTATGAAAGAAAAAATGCCGGAGCAGGCGGAAATTTCTCCCGATGATATATTGCTGGAAACGCCGCCGAATCCCGAATTGGGCGATATCGGCATTCCGTTGTTTCAGTTCGCAAAAACATTCAAAACCGCGCCTGCCGCAATCGCGCAGGAAACATGCCGCCGCATTTCCGCAGAAGCAGAGGCGGAAAAAATCGGCGCATTTTCCGCTGCGGGACCGTATCTCAATGTCCGTTTGAATAAGGCGGCCGTAACCGCGGAAGTCTTGAAAAAAATAACGGAACAGAAAGATTCTTTCGGTTCCGTAAATGATTCGCGCGGTGCGCCGCTTGACGGAAAACGCGTCATGCTCGAATTTTCGAGTCCGAATACCAATAAGCCGCTGCATCTCGGACACCTGCGCAATGATGCGCTCGGCGAAAGCGTCAGCCGTATTCTGAAAGCCGCCGGTGCGCAGGTATTCAAAGTGAATATCATCAATAACCGCGGCGTGCACATTTGCAAATCAATGCTTGCGTATATAAAAAATCACAGCGGACATCCGGAATACATTCTTGAAAACGGGATTTCCGCGGATTTCGAATTTACCGTAGGCGATACGCCGGAATCGCTCGGCATAAAAAGCGATCGTTTTGTCGGCGACTGCTATGTCGAGTTTGATAAAATGAACAAAGAAAATCCGCAGTACGAAAAAATCGCGCAGTCGCTGCTTTTGGAATGGGAAAAAGAAAATCCGGAAATCAGAAAACTTTGGCTGCAAATGAACGAATGGGCGGTAAGCGGAATAACGCAGACATACAAACGCACCGGAGTTTCTTTTGACAAATTGTATTACGAAAGCGAAACGTATCTTGCCGGCAAAGCCGAAATACTCAAAGGACTGGAAACAGGCGCGTTTTATCGGGAAACAGACGGTTCGGTGTGGGTCGATCTTTCCGACATAAAACTCGACAAAAAAGTGCTGCTTCGCAGCGACGGTACTGCGCTCTACATAACGCAGGATATCGGCACCGCCATTGCGCGGCACAACGACTGGCAGTTCAACCAATTGGTATACGTCGTCGGTTCGGAACAGCAGTACCATTTCAAAGTGCTGTTTTATGTGCTGCAAAAACTCGGCTACGGCTGGGCGGATCAGCTGCGTCATTTATCTTACGGAATGGTAAATCTTCCGGAAGGGCGCATGAAAAGCCGCGAAGGGACTGTTGTCGATGCGGATGATCTTATCGATTCGCTGCGGAGCGGCGCGCTTGAAGAAATTGCCGCAAAAGGCAGAGAAGAGGCTGTCGGCGATCCCGAAACAGTGGCGGAAAAAGTTGCGCTCGGAGCGCTGCACTATTATCTTCTGCAAATAACGCCGACAAAAGACATGCTGTTTAATCCGAAAGAATCGCTTTCCTTTAACGGCAACACGGGACCGTATTTGCAGTATATGGGCGCGCGGATTTCTTCTGTTCTGCGCAAAGCGGAACATTCCGGCGTTTTGCCCGCCGATTCGGAACAAGCCGCGCAGCAGCTGACGGAAAATGCGGAATGGGAACTCGTTAAAATACTGGACGAATATCCCGCTGTTTTGGAAAAAGCGGCACAAACGCTCGATCCGTCCGTCGTTGCGTCGTATTTATATGATTTGTCCAAATCATTCAGCAGATTTTATCATGACTGTCCGATTCTTGCCGCCGAAAAATCGGGAGTTGCCGAAGCGAGGCTGCTGCTCGCTCAATGCGTGCTGCAAGTTTTGAAAAACGCCATGCACTTGATTCTCGTGCCGTTTCTCGAATCGATGTAGCGAAACTCCGCGCAGGAACGGGAACGCCGCCGGATTAAAAAATACGGCTGTGCCTGCAAATTGCTTCAGAATCGGCAGTATGCCGCCATCGGCGTAAAGCAGGGAACGCCGGCCGTTTTGCTTTCGGCTGCGGCGGCGGATGCGTCGCGGTTTTTGTCTGCCGCTTTCTCCGCGGTTTCTCTGCGGAAACTGCCGAATACCGAAGAACAGCACGTGCAGTCCGTGCAGCACAGAATGTTTTCCGACAGCACGCCGTTCCGCGTCAAATCGGCAATATTCGCGGCGGCAAGCGAAAGCCGGAACGGGAAACCGCCTGCATTCCGTTCGCAGACCGAAATGCAGGCCGGAGTAAATTGTCTGCCGAAATATTCCGCCCGTGCGGCGTCTACGGTATAGCAGCATGATTGTATATGCGGACCGAGCACGACAAGCGTGTTTTCCGGCCGCGTGCCGAATTCCCGCGCCGCTTGTTTCAATGCCTGCACTGCGATACCCGTTCCTTTCCAGCCGGAATGGACAACGCCGAAAACGCCCGTTTCCGGGTCGAATAAATAAACGGGCATGCAGTCCGCGGCGGTAATAACCGGAACAATGCGTCGGCTGCGCGTAATAATGCCGTCGCATTTCATATTGCGTGTGTCGGCGGGAGAATCCGCGCGGATAACGGTGCGTGAATGAATCAATTCGACTTGCGCAGCGCGCTCCGACAATCCTGCCGACAAAAAATATGAAGTGCGGTTGTCATTTCGTTCATTCCAGCGGAAGCGCATGGAACCGGCAGCTTTCGTCGTGATAAAACAATGCGGCGTGCAAATATGTTCCGATGACTGCACGCTGCTTTCTGCGGAAGAATCCGCCGCATCGGCAGAATACGGAGTGCCGCGGCGGTAAAACGGAATGCATATCGTATCGGGTACTTGCGGCAGCCGCAGATGATTCCAGGAAGGCGGCGGCGCAAGAACGGACGCGAATGTTATCCGAGATGCATTGTCTGAATGCGCATTTTTTTCGTGATATGTCATTGTTTTTTTTGCAGAGAAATTTCTATGTCTTCGAGTTCTTTCAAAATATCAAGAGATTCCGCAAGACAGGCTTTCATTGCGTGCAAATCTTCTTTAAACTTGGTGTTTGATTTTCCTTGGATTGTCGAAATATTGCCGATAAGATCTTTGCGGGCATTTCTGTTTTCCGTGAGAATGCCGGAAATAATTGTCTGCACGGTTTGCACATTTGCGCGGAACTGCGCCGCAAGAAAAGCGCTTTCGGCTTCGATGCTGCGCATCAAAGAATCGATTTTTGTCTGCCCCTGAATTGTCCGCAGCGATTCATTTATGACGGTTGTAAATGAAGTTCCCCAAATTCCTTTGTCGGAAAGTTTTTCGTTGAAATTCTGCATATTCAGCGACAAATGGTAAAATTCGTTATATGCGTCCGTGAATTCGACTTGTGTTTCGTGCTGCAAAAATTCTCCCTCAACCATGATAATTTTCAGCAGCTTGTTGAAAACAGGATATTTTATTTCGAAAAACGCATTCAGAAATCCTGCGGTCAGTTCGTGCGAAAACGGAATGCCGCCCCAAACAGTCGTCCACGGTCTTGACGGCAGCGACGGATACTCTTTCGTGCCGAGGATTTTTACGACATTCTGCCGCGTTTGTTCCTGCCGTTTGTCTTTCAGCCATGATTCCCATTTTTGGTCGAATAATTTGCGCCAATGGTTTTTATATTTGACAAACCAGTCTTCCGCGCCCTCTAATTTTTCAGCCTGCCATACGGAAGAATGCGCGGCAATGCCGGCAAGCTGTTTCAGCGGAACCGATGCGATAAATGATTTGACGGCTGCCACCTGCTCCATGCTTTTCTTTAAATACACGGCGGCTTCTTCTTTTATCCGCTCGGAAGCATCCTGCGGATTATCTTGATTTTCATGCTGCGCCTGCAGCGAAAACAAATACAGCGCTTCGAAAATTTCCGTCGGCAAATGCGTTCCGTTGCACAAAACTTTTGCAAACGCCGCAAGTTCGCCGTTTGCCGCATCAAGCGGACAGGTGTTTATTGTGCCTGTTATGGCAAAAAAACGCGATAAAAATCTGTCGAACGGCAGATGCACAAAATGCTTGAGCCATTCGAGTCCCTGCACAGCCGCGTACAGCCGATTTTTGTCCTGAATCAAAATAGCCTGAAGTATTTCTTCCATTTTGCGCAGAAATGATGCGCGCAGTTCTCCGGTAACTTCTCTGTCAAGCGGAAGCGTGTACGGACTGACGTTTTTTTCCATTTCCACTGTTATTTCGGGAATGATCAGCGAACCGAGAAAAACAAGAAACTGTCCCTGTTTTTCTTCATAAACGGCAATGCCCGGCTTGAAAAAAGCAGCGGCCTGTTTTAATTCCTGAAGTTTTGCGTAAACGGACGATAAAATAAAACCGTGTTTGTAATCGATTGTGTCCGGATATTTTTTTTCGATTTTCTGCGCGCAGGAAGCTATCAGATAATTGTTGTACAATGTTTCGATATTGTCGGAAGAAAAAAGCGATTTTATCCGCAGTATTATCCGCAGCAAAAACGGTTCCGTTTTCAAGCGCTCCGAAAGGTTTTTGATTTCGCTGTCATCGGCATCGGAAAGTCCCGCAAGATTCTGCGATGCCGGATCCAGCGGTACGGATTCCAGTTTTTTCAAAAGCTGTAGGCGTTCGTCTTGGCTTATTTCACTGACAAGTCTGTCAAAGGAATTCGATAAACTCATGAACAAATATTTTAGAACAGTCCGGAGAGCACGTCAAGTAAATCGCTGCGGAACACTTTTATTGTCGATAAAAAAAATAATATCATGACATTTTTTTAATGTACCTTGTTTTTGTGTTTTCATATAATTAAAATGTATTTATGATATACGGATTTCATGCACGTTTCGCGCCTGTGCTGGCGGCGGTATTTATTTCTTTCTGTTTGTTCGGCTGTGCTTCCGCTACTTCCGCCGATGTGTATAAAAAAACGGTTACCGAATCAATCATGCCCGATATTACGCTTTCCGACCGCGCGGCATTTGACGACGTGAACGGATTTCTGCCGCAAAATATTTATTTGAATACCATGACGCAGACGCAGTGCATGGGCTATGAATTTTGTCTTGTCGACGGGCATATTTATTCAAAAAAGAAAGAAGAACAAAAATGGAAGCTTTTTTTGAAAACAGGTTTGCCGTTTGCGCCGACGTCAAAAGCGGCGAAGAATTTTCCTGTTCCCGAAAGAATTGTCGAGCTTTCCGCAGATGCGGACAGTCTTGTTGTTTTTTCCAGCGAAGGCTATATGTATCAGTGCTTTTTGGAAAAAGTAACTGTCGAAAAACCATGGCAGTGGAAATGCTTGTTCGGCTGGCCGTCGCGCGCGCCGCTCAAGCAAAATGTGCTGGTGTCTTCGAAACGCGGCTGGTGCATGGCTGCGCGCCGAGGGCAGGTGCTGTGGTACGAAGATATTTTCGGGAATCAGCATCATTACGGCACGATGGGACTGGAAACCTTTTACTTTCTCGCGGAAGACGGGCAGAGTATCCGTTTTACGGATTCGGGGCTGCCTGCGGATTTCAGCCATACTATTACAAATCCCGAACGGGGCGCGTTTATCGCTTCGAATATCAGCGCCAGCGCTTCCACGATATTTCTTATAAATGAAAACGGAGAAATGTATACGCGGCTGATTGACTTTGACACAATGGGCTGTGATCCGATGTTTTTCAAATACACGTATAAAAATGAAAAACAGCCGTTTTCCGGCAGAGAGTACCGTTCGAATTTTTCGAATTGGGGACTTCCGGCGGAAGATTGGCGCGCGCAGGCGAAAATTCCGCTTGCCGGAAAAGCGCGGCTGTCGCGTCATATCACGATTCTGCAAAACGGGCAGGGCAACGATGCGCGGGAACTTCGTGTTGCGGGGCTTTCTGCGGAGGGGAAAGCGGGCTTTTATCATAAGCAGCTTTTGGACAGCGACTGGCATTTTACGGAAGCGCCGCTTGTGTTTCACGAAGAATCCTGGCTTACGGAAACCGCACGCGAAAGCGGCACGAGCGGCGCGGCAAAAGAAATCGCATACCAAGGCATTTTGTTTGAAAACGGCGCAGTTGTTCCCGGAATAACCTGCCGCGTTCCCGATTTTCTTATGAGCGAAGGCTTCTGTACGCTGCATATCGCGCATGAAAAAATCAATCGGCGGATAAAACTGCATCCGGTTGAAGTGTGGACGTATCAGACACGCTTTGATCCGGGCTTTGACAGCACGCCGAAGCATTTTTTTATTACGCCGGATTTTCTCGACAGTTTTCTTGATACGCCCGACGATGATTTTACCGAAATTATGCATGATATTTTCGGCGGCAAAGACAGAAAATTGTTTTGCGCGCGCGCGGAAGCTACGGAAAAATATCTGCAAATTTTATTCGGCAGCAATGACGGAAAAAACGAGTACCGCTTTTTTCTTACAGCCGACGGCGAAGAAACGGTTTCTCCGGACGTGTATAAAAGCACCGTTTTGTATGAAATGCCGTATTTGAAACGATTTTATGACGAAGAACTGCGGCTGGATCCGCAGAAAATATATTCCGTGCGCAATTTATCCGAAATAAAGCGGAAAATCGAATCGAATAAAAAATATATGACGCTGCTGCAAGGCGAAATCGATTTGTATAAAAAACTGCGGAGCAAGGCAAATCGTTCGCGCTGGGGATATAACGCGGCGGAATTATTCGCGACGGTAACGCTGCTGCGGAATGTCGATTTTCCGAAAATAAAAACGGTTATCATGTTCGGCAGCGATATTCTCGACACAAATTACGAAAACAATGCTTCTTTGGCTGAATCGCGCGGCTGGATTTATTCGCATCTGATTACGCTTTTGAAGCTGCGCATCAAAGCGTACGAGCAAATGACGGAATACTGCGATTCCGACGGAACATATCCCGCAATCGACGGCTGCCTGCGCGATTCGTTCCGCGAATATTTTGAGGAAATCGGTTTTCCGCTGCCGCTTGCGGGAACCTTTGTTTCCCAAAATGGCATTTGTTCAGACGCGTGCCTTCTGCCTGTGGAAGAATTTCCCGTGTTTCCCGGATTTTTAATCCGCATAGAAGCAGAGAACGCCGCCTATATTTTGGCGGAAGCAAATGATATTGCGGAAGTTATAACCGCGCGCGGAGCCGAAAAAAATACCGCATCTGCGCTTGAAGAAGAACCGCTGAAAGTGAATGTCCGCTTTCGTTCCGTCCATAATTTTTTTGAAAAATCCGCGGGCAAGTTTGCCGAAAAACTGGAAAAAAGCACAGGCACGCTGATATGGAACGGCACTCAAGCCGAAATACGCGTTCCGAAATCGATTTCAAAAACAGGCTGCCTGTTTGTCGGTTTGACGCGGCAGGAATAAATTTGTATTATTTCGGAAAGATTTTTTGGGAGAAAAAAATGAAAATCGAAACACAATGCCTGCATGCGGGTTATACGCCCGAAAACGGCGGACCTAGAGTCGTGCCGATTGTTCAAAGTACTACATACCGCTTCGATTCCACGGAACATGTGGCTGAACTTTTCGACATGCCGACGGAATATATGTATTCCCGCTTTGCGAATCCTACGTGCGACGCCGTCGAGAAAAAAATTGCGGCGCTGGAAGGCGGCGTCGGTGCAATACTTACTTCGAGCGGGCAGGCAGCTTCATTGATTGCAATTTTGAATATCTGTTCCGCGGGCGACAGTTTTATATCGACTTCGGCCATTTACGGCGGTACGGTAAATCTTTTCGGCGTAACATTGAAGAGATTCGGCATAGAATGTATTTGGGTTGACGACGAGGCTTCCGAAGAAGAGCTGCTGCGCGCGTTCAAACCGAACACGAAAGCAGTATTCGGAGAAACGCTTGCAAATCCGGCGCTTCATGTGTGCGATATAGAAAAACTTGCCCGCGTCGCTCATGCGCGCAATGTTCCGCTTATCATCGACAACACGTTTGCCACGCCGGTTTTGTGCCGTCCCGCGGAATGGGGCGCGGATATTATTATTCATTCCACCACAAAATATATGGACGGACACGCGCTGCAAGTCGGCGGCGTTATTGTGGATGCCGGAACGTTTGACTGGAACGCGGCTTTTGCGGCAACCGGACATTTTGCCGATTTTGTCGAGCCGGATGAAAGCTACCACGGCGTAAAATATACGGAAGCGTTCGGAGACATGGCATTTATTATCAAGGCGCGGATGCAGCTGATGCGCGATTTCGGCTGCTATCCGTCGGCACATTCCGCATTTTTGCTGAATATCGGGCTTGAAACACTGCCGCTGCGCATGAAACGTTACAGCGAAAACGCGTATAAAGCAGCGGAATATTTCCGCAGTTCCGAAAAAGTGCTGTCCGTCAGTTATCCGGGACTTTCCGGCGATAAATACACCGCGCTTGCGAAAAAATATCTGCCCGACGGAACAAGCGGTGTTGTTGCGTTGTCCATAAAAGGCGGACGTGCCGCCGCGGTGCGTTTTATGAATGCGCTGAAACTGGCTTCCATCGAAGTACATGTTGCCGATATACGCACGTGCGTGCTGCATCCTGCTTCCGCGACGCATCGGCAGCTTACGGACGAGCAGCTTGCCGCTGCCGGAATTGACGGCGGCTTGATTCGCTTCAGTGTCGGGCTTGAGAATATCAACGATATTATCGCCGATATTGAGCAGGCGCTGGCAAAGGTTTAGAAGTATTTTTCGTATTTCATGCTTTTTGCGCCGAAAAACAAACGAACCTCGGCGCTGCGCGTTCGGGGTTCGTTTGTGCAATACATGGTTTCGGTTTGAATTAAGCCTCGCGTGGCGCTGCCGTGCCGGCCGCTTGCGGTTACTGCTGAATGCCTTCCGCGAGTTTTTTTTCAAACCGTTCGAGTTTTTTTCCGGAAAGATTTACTGCATTTCCCGCAAGTTTTTCACGCAGCGCTGTCATTTCTTCGGCAGAAAAATTCACGCCGCCGAGAATATGATTTTCAAACGAGCTTACTGCCATAGGCGCGACCGCACGGGTAATTTCCATGATAACGCGCGCGTAATCGCGGATTTCTTTTTGCGCGTGGCTGTCAAGCCGCAGCCGAAGAAAATGCAGCAGATTATGCAAATCGATTTGCCAATATATTTCCGTGTATAAAGACAGCGGCAGGTTGATGCGCGCGAGTTCCCGTGCAAGCCCGTCCGCAATAAGGTTTGTGTACTGCGCATACATGGACTGCTGATCTGCGGCAAGAACATCGCAGATTTTCTGCGCTATTTCCGGCGGAAGCGGTTCCGTCGCGCGGCCTTGCTTGTTGTCGGGATTTTGCGGTGCCACGTCTTCTGCTGCGGGAACATAAAAATCGTCTGTCATAACGGAATATCGTCCGGAAATTTCATTGAGGCGTGCTGTTCTGTGGCGGATCCACTGGCGTGCCACAAAAATGGGCATTTTTACATGAAATGTAAGCACGACTTGCTCAAACGGAGAAGTATGCTGATTGCGCAGCAGATAATCGATCAGCGCGCTGTCCTCGCGGATGGTTTTGGTTCCTTCGCCGTAAGAAACGCGGGCAGACTGAACGATGCGGGAATCGCCGCCCATATAGTCAACAAGGCGGACAAAGCCTTTGTTCAAAACCTTGAATTCTTTGTCAAGCAGCGCTTCTGCTTCGGGGACAATGCAATGCGACATGTAAATACCTCCGTAAATTCCGCGCCGCAGCGCCGTTTAAATTGCTTCCCGCTGCGGAATGCGTATTTTTAATAATTTTTCGGTTAAAGTTTGAACAAATTGACTGCTTTTGACAGCTGATTGATTGCTTCCGTATTTTGTTCTACGGAATTTGCTACTATATTGACAGCTCCGGCTATTTGCGTGGAATTTTTGTTCATATTTTCCATAGAATCGGAAATGGAAATTGCTTTTTGTGAAAGATTATCCATTTCTTCCATAACGCTGTGGCTGTTTTCAAGCATCTGCGCCGACGAAGCTTTTACCGACAGCGTAATTTCGTGAATTTGGTTTATTGCGCTCAGAATTTCCGTGTTCCCGCTGTTTTGTTCCCACATCGAAGAAAGAATCATGTCTTCGCTTGTTTTTACCGTCTGCGTCAGTGCGAATATTTCGTTGAATTGTTCCTGCACCGATTTTGCGGTCTGCGAAATAACCGCAATCGAATCGCTGAGCGTTTTCAGCCGCTGCGTGATAGAACGGCTCTGCACATTTGTGTCTTCCGAAAGTTTTCTGATTTCGTCCGCAACGACGGAAAAGCCTTTGCCCGCATCTCCGGCGTGCGCAGCTTCGATTGCCGCATTCATGGCAAGCATATTGGTTTGTTCCGCAATATTTTGAATAACCAAGCTGGCTTCTGCCATGCCTTCGGATTCCGAAAAAATCTTTTCCGCCATGCTCACTGTTTCTTCGACTTTTGTCTGTCCGTCGCTCGATGCCCGCGAAAGATCGTCGACATGCGCTTTATTTCCGTTTACGACGGAAGTAACGTTTTCGATATTCCGCGTCATCTGCTCGATTGATGCGCGGATTTGCGTAACGCTGGAAGCCTGCGTTTCGATGTTTCGGTTTAATTCCGAAATGGCGGAGCCTATTTCCGTTACGGATGTGCGGGCGTCGGAAATGCCGCGCGACTGCTGCGAAATATCGTTTTTCGTCGACGCAATGGCTGAGGAAATCCGTTTTACGTTTGTATCTGTTTCCTGCATGTTTTTGGTAAGCATGGCAGATGCTTCTCTTGTTATGTTTGAATTGTCCTGCAATTGCTTCAAAAGCGTTCTTGTTGTGTCGGCAAATTGATTAAGATGACCGATTAAAAGTCCGAATTCATCGCGGCTTTCTATTGTAAGATTGTCTATCGCGTAATTTCCGTGCATTATTTCCCGTATGAAATCTTCAATGTATTTGAAACGCTTGATAATGCCGGTCATCAGTGCGGCAAAATCGGTCAAAACGATTGCCAGATCGCAGATTATAATCGGAATAATTTTTTTTACGACGATTTCCGAAGCAGAACCGGCGTGTCCGTGTTCCGCTCCGATGAACGTACAGACAATGGTGAGCACCGCGCCGGAAATCGCAAAAAACGCTACGAGCAATGTCCGCCGGCGGAGCGACATAGATTTGAATTCTTCGCGGAACGGCAGAAAAGACAGATGCCGTTCAAACTGCTGCAAATAAAAAATGTAAAAAAACAAACCGAATAAGCCGATTGAAGCAAATGCAAGCAGCATCGAAATAGCAAGCTCCACTGCTTGAAACGGAATGCCGGACGCCAGATAGACAACAGCTGACGCACTTGAATTCAGTATGATGCCCAAAAAAATGGACAGCTTGCTGTATGCCAGCGCCGCTTCATTGCAGCTTTTTACGGATTCTTCCGATCCGTCGTATGCCGATATTTTCGCAGCGAAGATTTTTCCCATAGTAAACGGCAGAATACAGGTAAGGGCGATGTGCAAAAACGAAGGAATGCTGATAAACATTCGGACGCCGCCGGAAGCCGGCAGCATTTCCGAAAAACACATTAGTAGTATCCATACGAGTGCAGGTGCGATGAATATTCCCCAGTTCAGCACAAATATAAAAGCGGGAATTTTTCGTTCTTGTCCACTGGTTTGCATAATTTTTTCCTTTTCCGAAATTTATAATGGTTTTGTTTGAAAACGCAAACAAAACCATTATAACAAATAGAGTGCGCAAAATCAAATGTCATTGACAGTGCCGCGGAATTGTGCCGCCGTTTTCAGGCGCCCGCTTCGGCGCTGATCGCGAAAAGCTTTAGTTCAGGATGTACAGCCGGATAATATCCGCCAGCAAAACGGTAATTGAGGTGCAGGCGGCAACCGTAAGCAGACCTTTCCCCAGCCATGAAAAAATCAGCGCGGCAATGCAGCCGGCAAGGGCAGTGTACATGTCGCCGGTAGAATATAATATCGCCGGAAAAGTCATCGCGCCGAGGACTGCGTACGGCATATAAAAAAGAAATGAACGGATAAACCGATTTTTGATTTTTTGCTTGCACAGCATGAGCGGAATCATTCGCACGGAATATGTTACGAGTGCCATTACGGCAAGATATTTGAAAAAAGAAAGCGTGCTTATCATGACTGCTCCTCTTCCCGAACGGGACACAGCAGCGCGAACAATGCGCTTGAAGTCAATGCGCAGATAATTATCACAAATCCTGCCGAAATATTTTTTGCAAACGGCGCGTAACGGAGAGCAATGCTTACGGCGATTGATAGGAGCAGCGTGCCGGCAACGGGACGGCTTTTTTTCGCTGGCGGTAATACAATCGCGATAAACATGCCGTAAATAGCAATTCCCAAAGCGTTTGTCAGTATTTCCGGCAGAATATTTCCCGCGGCGGCGCCGAGTACGGTTCCGAGTGTCCAGCCGATATACGGCGTTACGGCAAGTCCGAATAAGTAATGGCGTCCGACCGTTCCCGCATGCCCCGAAGCGATCGCGAATATTTCGTCTGTGTTCGTAAACGATATCAAAAACCTGTCGGCGACAGTAACGTTTTTATCGAGTTTTTGTGAAAGAGAAACCGACATCAACGCGTATCTCATGTTTATGACAAGCTGCGAAAGCGCCATTTCGGAAACAGGCAGTGCGCCTGCAATGATAGGCACTCCGGCAAGCTGTCCCGCCGATGTAAAATTCGCCATGGAAACGGCTACCGCCTGCCACACCGCGAAACCTTGTCCGACCGCAAAAATACCGAAAGCAAATGCCACCGGCAAATATCCGAAACAGACAGGCAGACCGTTTCTGATTCCGTTCGAAAAAGAATCTTCACAGATTGTTCGTTGTGTATGTGTGTAATTCATTGCAGCCGAAAGTATACCACAAATCGAGGAAACTGTTTTATACTGCGCTTTATTTTATTTTGTCAAAACAGCATACCGATGTGCAAAAACAGTACAAAACTAAACGCCCTGACTTCCCGCGTTTCAGCTTGACAAAAACAACCCTTGATGTGAAAATTGCTTACATGAGTAAATACATATTTGTAACAGGCGGCGTTTGTTCCAGTCTCGGCAAAGGCGTTGCCGCATCATCGGTTGCAAGCCTGCTTGAATGCAGCGGACTGACTGTCGCAATGATGAAATGCGATCCGTATATCAATGTCGATGCGGGAAACATGAGTCCGTATCAGCATGGCGAAGTTTATGTTACCGATGACGGCGCGGAAACAGACCTTGACCTCGGAAATTATTCCCGTTTTACAAATGTATCGCTCTCGAAAGCAAATTCGATTACAACAGGCAAAATATACGACGAAGTTATAAAAAACGAACGCGAAGGACGTTATAACGGCCGGACGGTGCAGGTTATTCCGCATATAACCGATGAAATAAAACGCCGCATTCTTACGGCGGGCGCACAAAGCAAAGCGGATGTCATTATCGTAGAAATAGGCGGAACCGTAGGCGATATCGAATCGATTCCGTTTTTGGAGGCGTCGCGGCAGCTTATCCGTGAACTGGGCAGAACAAACGCCATTTCCATGCACTTAACGCTTATTCCCGTCATTACCGGCGGAGAACTGAAAACAAAGCCGACACAGCATTCCGTCAAAAGCATGCAGGAAATAGGCATTCAGCCGGATATTCTGCTGTGCCGCTGCGAAGTATCGCTTGACGAAGAACTGCGCAAAAAAATCGCGCTGTTTTGCAATGTCGAAAAAGACGCCGTTTTCGCTTCTATCGATGTGGAGCGGACAATATATGAATTGCCGCTGCTGTTTCATAATCAAGGGCTTGATAAAAAAATTCTGGCAAAACTCGGACTCGGCGGCAGAAAAACGGATTTGCGCCAATGGGAAGATTTTCTTGCGAAACTTAATTCGCCTAAAACGCATGTAACAATCGCCCTCATCGGAAAAAAGAATTATCTCGACGACTGTTATAAATCGGTGCGCGAATCGCTGTTTCATGCCGCGGTTACCGCGCATAACGCGGAATTGACGATAAAAAAAATCGATGCGGAAGATTTGGAAAACGGATCCGATATAACGGCGTTTTTTGAACATATCGATGCGATTATCGTTCCGGGAAATTACGAACAGCGCGGCTTTTTGGGACTGCTTTCGGCGGTACGCTATGCACGGGAACAAAAAATACCGTATCTCGGCATAGATCTCGGAATGCAGCTCATGGCTATCGAAACGGCGCGGACGCTGCTCGGCAAAACCGATGCGGATTCCACCGAATTTATACATAATTCTTCGTATCCTGTTATCAGCCTGCCGGAAGAACAAAACGGTCTTTTGGCAGACAGCATAATGAAGCTGGGAATTTCCGAAATTTCTTTGCTGCCGAATTCCCTTGTTTTTTCGGTATACGGCGCGGCTTCTGTTTTCGAGCGCCACAGAAGCAAATACGCTTTTGACAGCCGCTATACGGACGACATGCAGTCGCATGGACTTATTATTTCCGGCGCCGCGGTTGCCGGCGGACAGGCGGAAGTTTTTGAATGGAAAAATCATCCTTGGGGAATCGGCGTGCAGTATCATCCCGAATTTGTATCGAAACCGACCGCGCCGCATCCGTTGTTTGCGGCTTTTATCGGTGCGGCAATAGAAAACAGCCGCGCATGAAAATATTACCGGCAGACTGTTTGTTCTTTTCGGCAGACAAAAATACCGCGGATATCCGCCGCAGAAAAAAAACTATCGCCGCCGCACTGCAAACGGCGGTTTGCTCGCTGCTGCTTCTTTCGTGTTCCCTTAAATACGATTCGGACACAGACGATGCCGAGGGTGCACCGGAATTGATTTTCAGCAATGTCAGCATAACTCGGCTGGAAGACAGCGCGGTTTCCGTAAAAATGGAATCGCGGCAAATGGAACAATACCGCGGAGAAAATGCCGTATATGCAAAAGATATATCGTTTTCATTATTCAATAAAAATAATGAAATAATTTTGGAAGGCAAATGCGGTATGCTTTCTGCGGACAACGATGCCGAAGTATACGGGCTTTTTTCCGATGTCGAAATATGCAATTATGAACAAAATATGAAAATCAGCGCGCAAAATATCAAATGGAACAATAAGACCGAACAGCTGACAAGCGAAAAAAACGATATAGTATGTATTGCCGGAGGACAGATTTCCCCGACAGAACCGAGCCGAGACGGCGGAAAATATGCCAAACCGCAGTCCTCCTCAAACACAAAACTCGATATCCGCGGCACGGGTTTTTCCGCGAGCGGCGTCAGCATGTCATATCAATTCGAACAGCTTCTCGAAGGAACCATCGAAACAGATGACGCCGGAAATCTCGGCGCTACGGCGGATCGGAATGAAAGCGCAGACAGCGCAGCTGATGCGCCGCGGGATATTGCAGACATAGGCGTGTGATATGTCGGTTGTTCGGAGATTTATTTTCGGCATAACAAAAGCTGCGCGTATTATTTTTGCCGGCTGCTTTTTTCTGTTTTTTCCGCCGCCGAATATCACGGCGGAAAATATTTATTTCACCGCGAATAAGATGTTCGGCAACACAAACGAGAATTCCCGCTTTACGCGGCTTTCCGGAAATGCGCACATTCAAACCGAATCTATAGAAATTTACGCAGATGATATTTTATTGGACGGCGATGATTTCAGATACATAACCGCTTCCGGAAATGTGCGCGGCACGAATATCGAAGCCGGCTTTGACTTTGCCTGTCAGTCGATGAAATATGACCGGACGGAAAAAATCGCTCTGCTTGAACGCAGCGTAACGCTCGACGATACGGAACACGGCGTAAAAGCCGATGCGCAGATAATCGAATACAAGCAGGAAACGGAAACGGCTGTCATGCAGGCAGGCGTCAGCATTACGCAGAAGAAAAGCGTTTGCACTGCGGCAGTCGCCGTATACCGAAAAGCCGAGCAAATGCTTGAACTCATGGGAAACCCGAAAGTCGTGCAGGAAGACGACACGTTTATTGCGCAGGAAATCACGATGAATCTTGAAACGGAAGAAATAACGCTGTACGGAAAAGTCCGCGGTTCCGTTGCGGACAGCTCCGGCGATTCTCAGTCACCGGCATCGGAAAAAACCGAAACGGCTTCCGCAGGCGATGACGGCGAAGCAGTAATTTCCGAAGCGGAACAGAAACCGGGCGAAACGGCAGAAACCGCGCTTCCGGAAAACGGCGAATCAGACGAACCAACGGAAGCAGACGAATTGTTCCGAGCCGATTCCGCCGGCGCCGAGCGGGAACAGAAAATGCATGACGAAAACGGAGACAAACATGAGTGAATTGCGAATCACATCGTTATACAAACGATTCGGAAAAAAAGAAGTAGTCCGCGGCATAGATTTTTCAATGAGCCAAGGCGAGGTGCTCGGACTTTTAGGTCCGAACGGCGCCGGCAAAACAACGACTTTTTATATGATTGTCGGATTTTACCGTCCGTCAAGCGGCGATATTTTTTTGGATGATTCATGCATCACGAAACTTCCGATGTATAAGCGGGCACGGCTGGGAATTTCTTATCTGCCGCAGGAGGCGTCTGTTTTCAGGAAACTGACTGTTGAAGAAAATATTTGGGCAATTCTGGAAACGCGCAAAGATATTTCAAAAGCCGAAAAATTAAAAAAACTTGATGAATTGATTTCCGAATTTTCAATAGAAAAGATTCGGCGGCAGCAGGCGTTTACGCTTTCCGGCGGTGAACGCAGACGGACGGAAATAGCCAGATCGCTTGCTATAGAGCCGGATTTTTTACTGCTTGACGAACCGTTTGCCGGCATTGATCCTATGGCTGTTGCGGACATAAAATCCATGATTAAACTGCTTGCGGAACGGGGAATCGGTGTGCTGATAACGGATCATAATGTCCGCGATACGCTGGAAGTAACCGACCGCGCCATAATCATCAATGCGGGACAAATTGTCGAACAAGGCGATAAAGATTATGTGCTTTCTTCGCCTAAAGCAAAAAAAATATATCTCGGCGAAAATTTCCGCATGTAATTTTTAAGCGCGGTACGTACTATTATGCAATTTAATTTCTTCCGAGCATGTATTTTTCATGACAAATTAAATTGCATAAACCGATTAGCGTATTTTATAAACCTGCTCGTTAAGCAGCAAATATTCTTCGCCGTTGATTAGAATTTTTTCCGCATTGCCGCTGTCGGAATTATCTGCCGATGACGCATGCAGCTTATCGTCAACCGAAAAACAAATATCACGATCGTCTTTATAAACGCGTTTCAAAACGACATCGTTATTAAACTCTCCGAAATTAAATTCAAAAATAATATCATTCGTATTGTTTTTCGATATTTTTCCGTCACTGCCGAAATAACGTTTGAATTCGTCTTTCATTTCATCGTCTTCATAGCCGGAAAAATTTTCGTCATCGCCGACGATGATTTTTCTGATTTTTTTAAAATCGTGCGTTTTTCCGTTTATCGTTACTTTGCAGCTTATATTTGCCAAATCTACGGAAGAATTGTTGTATATTACAATTTCTTCGTCTATTTTATTTGCGGCAAGAAAATTCATCGTTGTTGCAAACTGATGCATGCCGTTGTCTTTCAATTCTTTTGAAAATTTCTGTGCAAATAAATTCGACGCGATTATCAGTGATAAAATTACAAAAAGTTTTCTTTTCATTTTCCTTTCCTTTGTGCTTTGTATTTTGCAAGATAGATTTAAAATCCGTGATGAAATCAAGCATTCCGCATATCCGTTATGCAGATACGCGGAATGTTTGAAATTTTCGGCGCTTATTTATTCAAAATAAATTCGACGCGGCGGTTTTTCCACCAGTTTTCGCGATCGGCGCGGGATACAACAGGCTGCCGCCCGCCGCGTCCGACAGTAGTCAAACGTGCCGCTGAAACGCCGTTCTTTACCAGCACTTTTTTTACTTCCTCGGCACGCGCTTCGGAAAGCGGCACAAGCGGAATGTTTTTGGCGCCGTTTACTATGTCGGCGATTTCTTCATCTTCTGTTCCGCTTACGTTGTTTGCGTGACCTTCTATCGTTACTTTGTAATCGCGGAATTTATTCAGAATTTCCGCTACGCGCTTGAGAACGCGGTTGTTATTCGCAATAACATGCTGTTCGAGTCCGTTTTGCGGATCCTTGTCTTTTCCGACAAAATCGGCGTGATCGCTGCGGAAAATAATCGAAGGAATCTGCATTTTCAGAACGTCGCCGATTCTGATTACGAGCACGTCCACGGAAATTACGCCGGACACCGTGCTTGTAAGTCCGAGCGTGTCTGTTGCGGTAAATACATACGGATAATCAGTCGCGGACTGCACCAATTCGCCGTTGTTTCCGCGGCCGTCCCAGATAATCCGTTCCGTTATCGAATTCTTTCCGGAGATTTTCCAGAATGATTTTCCGTTTTGCGGATCATTTATTTGGAACGACCAGGAAGAAAGCCCGACGGCGGAATTTCCTTTCAGACTGATAAACAAGTCGTCGTCAACGCCGTCATTATCCGGACTGAAATATTCCGGCGCGGTTCTCACCGTAAGCTGCGGCGCCTGTGCGGTACAGAAGAACGGGGCTGTTTCGGCGGCAGCTTCATCGCCTTTTGCATAAACAACATTCAGCCGCGCGGTGAAAACACCGTCCGCCGCTTTCCCGTCCGCAGTAATGCCGTTCCATTGCACATTTTCGGGCAAATCTTTTTGATCTTTCTGTGTCCATTGCCGGACAACGGTTTTTCCGTCCGCCGCTATAATCGAGAAATCCCAGGATTCAACTCCGTCTTTTAATGTCGGCATTACCGTGAATTTCTGTTCGGTGCGGATACTGCCTTTGTTCGGCGAGAAAGAATCGTATTCCGCGGTTACGTATATTTGCGCGGCGCGGGTATCAACGGTAACGCCGCTGATGCTGCCTTCCGTTTTGTTTCCGGCGGCATCCGTTGCCGATATGACAAAGCGGTAAATTCCGTCCGGTACAACGTTTCCCTGCGAGTCGGTTCCGTCCCAGCTGAAAGACTCCGCTTTGCCGTGCCATGAATATTCGCGGACGGTTTTTCCTGCCGCATTGACAATACGTCCGCTCCACAAATCTTCTTCGCTTGTTGTGAACGCAAACGGAATGGAATCTTTTTTGCTGTCTTTGTTCGGGGAAAATACCAAATACGGCATCGTTTCCATGTGCAGTTCCGGCGGAACAGTGTCAATCACACAGTTCTGAACAGCGGTATGCGGCTGCATGTCATTATTGGGAACAACTTCCAATTCGACGGAATACGATCCGTCTGCGCAGCGGCTGCCGTCGTCCGCGCGGCCGTCCCAGACAAGCTGTTTGGGTACGGAAGCGGAACCGCTGTATGTTTTTACGCAGACACCGTTCGCGTCGGAAATTTTCACGCTGTATTTGTTTACGCCGCTTTTTGCGTTGACAATCGGTATAATAGCCACGGAATTCTGCGTGCTGCTGCCGTTCGGCGAAAAAGCCGCCGGCTTTAATGTAAGCAGTATTTCCGCCTTGCTTGTGTCAAGTTTGAACACAGAAGTTTTTGCGGACCCTGTGTTTCCGGCAGCGTCAATTGCTGTAACTTGATACGAATACTCTCCGTCGGGAGCAAGCGTGCCCGAATCGGTTATTCCGTCCCACAGTACTTCTTCCGGCAGCATTCCCGTAAACGACCACACGCGTATCGGATTGCCGGCGGAATTCAAAATGGAACCTGTCCATTCTTTTTCGCTGCTTGCTGCTGTCTGGGAAATTTTCATCACGCTTTTGAGACTGTCGCCGCCCGGAGCAAAAATATTGTCCTCCTCGGCTACATCGATGTGCGGCGGAGTACTGTCGATAGTACAATTGCGCGATATGACGGCTTCCTGTCCGTTGCTGAACCATGCACTGAATGTTATTTTGTAATCCCCGTCCGGCAGCGTTTTGTTATCCGCATCTGTTCCGTTAAACTCAAACGGTTCGGGCGCTTCCTCGCCGCCGGAAAACGTTTTCGAAGCCTGCGTTTCCGCGGACAAAACGCTGATTTCCCAGCGGACAAGCCCCGAAGTGTTCGGCATGGACGGCATAATCGTTATTGTTTTCCGCGGACTGTTGCCGGCGGGCGAAAAAATGCTGTCGCTCACCGCCAGGTTGACGGAACGCGGAACCGCATCGTAAATAATGTTTGTGATTTGCGCAGGGGCGGACGTATTGCCGGCTCGATCTGTTGCCGTAATTTTATACGTGTACACCCCGTTTTCGGCAGGAGAACCGTCGTCGGTTTTGCCGTCCCATTCAAACGAAAGCGGTGCGCTGTCTTTCCAGCTGAATGTGCGCACGATTTTTCCGGATGAACTCAAAACGGTGCCTTCCCATAATTCTTCTTCAGAACCGCTTTGTTCTATTTTAATGAACGGTTTTTTGCCTGCGCCGAATATTTTCGAAGCCTCCGACGGCTGCTGAAGCTGAATATCCGGCGGAACGCAGTCGACAACCACGCAGTATTTTTCTGTCGAGCTTGTGTTTCCGTTGTCGTCCGTTGCCGTAAGATAGTAATAATATGTGCCGTCCGGAGCCACCGATCCGGAATCGAGCACACCGTTCCACATGACGGATTCCGGTACTTCGACGCCGCGGCGCGGAGCGAATGCTTTTTTGAAGCTTCGGAATTTTTCAACCAAGCCTTTGCCTTTGAACATATTTTTCAGAACGCCTGAGGCAGTTTCCGGCAGACGCTGTTTGTTCCCGATTGTGCGGACTGTTTCGCCGTTTTCATTCGTAATGATAAAAGACCATTCGCGGATATAGCGTTTGTCTTTTATTTTTACCGGAACTTCAAGCGCATCCTGAACGCCGCTGTTGTTCGGAGAAATATATACCGTTCCCTTGACATTCGGCTGCTGCGCCGCAGTCTGTTCGGGAGCGGACTGTTCCTGCGCTCCGGCAGCGCCGAGCATCAGCAGTCCGTATAGTAAAACCGCAGTAATTTTTCCGTATTTGTTCATTATTTATCCCCCGCCCACAGCTCCAGTTCCGGAGCTTCGGTGTCTTTTTGTCCGAGATATGCCGTTGCGCCGGCAGACACAGCGTGATAACCGCCGTCGAAATATTGATATCCCGCAGATACTGCCAGCTCGCTTTGCTGCCAGCCCTGCTTGGTAAGAAATTCGTTTTTCGCGTTTATGCCGAATTTTACGCCGAGGCTTACGGACGGAACCGCAACGATATTCGTTTCGATTATTTCCCGTACATTGCATTCCCAGTTTGCTTTTAATAAAACGCAGTCCGCAAACAGGAATTCCAAGCCGGCGTTGAATACCGCGTTTAAGAATGACGGAAAAGAAACATCCATCGCAAGGCTGCATACGCACGGATCCGCTTCAAACAGCGTTCCCGCAACTCCGGCGCGCGGCGTAAATCTGGACGGATAGCCTGTCTGTTCGCCGCCGCTGATGCCGATGCCGCCCGAATAATACGGACGACCGATGCCGGTTAAAGAAGCGCCCCAGCGGGCGTCTTTTAAAAACGGCAGCCATCTGATTTTTTTGATGTTATACCAAAAACCTGCGGCTCCGCATAATCCCCAGTGTCCGTCGGAAATAGAATCGCTTAGTACGCCTTCGAGAGAAACACCCACGTACAGCTCATCGCTCAAGTCTTTTGCAAAAGCACCGCGCAATGTTATCGAATTGCCGTAATCCATTTCATCAAGCGAAACAAAAATTCCCTGGGCGTTAAATCCTGCTATGCCGTATGTGGTCGGTATAAGCAAACCGAGCTGTCCGGCATAGCCGTACTCTCCCGCAAAATCGGAAATCAGCGTTCCCGCCGCATCGACAACCCAGCGCTGTTCTCCGCCGATCATTGCCGGATTAAACGCGATCGATTCGGGAACAGCCTTGCCTCCGTTCATGCACGCAGCGGAACTGCCTCCCGACAGAGCCGCGGGGCTGACAAGGCGATACATGGATTCTCCTCCGTAAGGCGGATTATACGCATACGCTGCGCACAATATAACAAATAACGCCGCAGCCGACGCGGCAAACCGTTTTATCATGAAATCCTCCATAAAAATATTCCTGACAAAAATATAAGGCATATTATGTTTATCATAATATAAATAAGCCATAAACTCAACGGAGCAAGCCTTATTTCCGGAATCGATTTCCCGCGCGGCGTCAAGCGGATATATCAGCGGCAATTCGGATAATCTCTTAATATTCCGCATAATATTGACGGCTCATCAGTATGCAGCTAAAATAGATAAATATGAAAACACAGACTTTTAAAGGCGGAATTCATCCGCCGGAAAGGAAAGAACTGTCGGAAGCACGGGCTATAGAACACGCGTTTCCATCAACAAAAACGGTTTATATTCCTGTTACCATGGGCGGTGCGCCGAATCAGCCGGTTGTAAAAGCCGGAGATACGGTTGCCCGCGGACAAATAATCGCACAGTCGGACGCGTTTATGTCGGCTCCTGTGCATTCGTCGGTTGCCGGTACCGTGAAAAAAATCGAAGTGCGCACATTAACCGGCAATATCGAAGCGCCCTGCATCGTCATAGAAGCGGACGGCTCGGATCGAACCGACTTCATGCCGCCGCTGGATCCGTTCGCCTGCTCGAAAGAAGAAGCGCTTGCGCGTGTTAAGCAGGCCGGCATTGTGGGAATGGGCGGCGCGGCATTTCCCACGCACGTAAAATTAAATCCGCCTGCCGGAAAAGTTATCGAATATGTGCTTGCGAACGCCGCCGAATGCGAACCGTATCTGACCATAGACGCGCGTACTATGGAAGAATCGGCGGAAAAATTTATCGACGGCTTGGCAATCGCCATGAAAATAACCGGCGCGACAAAAGGCGTCATAGCAATTGAAGACAACAAAAAGAAGCTGGTGCCTATTCTTCAGGAAGCAATCGGCAAAAGCGCTTCCGGCGCGGATATCGCAATTTGTCTTTGCAAAACAAAATATCCGCAGGGCGGCGAAAAAAATCTCGTGCAGTCTGTGCTGAAGCGGGAAATCCCCGCCGGCGGACTGCCTGCGGACATCGGCTGCGTTATCGACAATACGGGCACGCTGTGCGCTATATCGGAAGCGTTCCGCGAAGGCAAACCGCTTATTGACCGCGGACTTACTGTTTCCGGTTTCTGCGTCGAAACTCCCAAAAATCTGAAAGTTCCGGTCGGAACATTGGTCGGCGATTTGATTCCCGAAGTCGTACAGCTTAAACCCGGCGTCAAAAAAATCATATCGGGCGGACCGATGATGGGATTTGCCATGCCGAACGCGAATTTCCCGATTGCGAAAAATACTTCCGGCGTGCTGTTCCTTTCCGAAAGCGAAACGTATCTTACCGATGAAGATCCGTGCATAGGCTGCGGACGGTGCATCGACGCATGTTCGTGCAGACTGAATCCGGTCATGATAGTCCGCGCTTTAAAATCAGGCGACATACCGCAGGCAAAAAAATACGGTCTTATGGACTGCGTGGAATGCGGTTCCTGCGCTTTTGTATGTCCTGCCCGCGTCCGGCTGGTACAGCGGTTCAGAATCGGAAAAGCCGCCGTCAGAGCGCAAATGGCAGCAGCGAAAGCAAAAGCCGAAGCGGAAAAAGCAAAAGCTGCGGGTGCCGAATCCGCGCAAAAAGGAGACAAATAATGGCAGCACCATCAGACGTAAATGAAATTTATCTCTCTTCAAGCCCGCATTTTTCCGCAGGAAATTCCACAACCGGCATTATGCTGTGCGTAATTATCGCTATGCTGCCGCTGTGCGTATGCGGCGTCATGCTGTTCGGGCTGCCGGCGCTGGCGACGATTGCCGTGTCGACAATATCCTGTGTTGTGTTTGAAGCGTTGTTCCAGAAATTCACGAAACAGCCGCTGCGCATCAAAGACTGTTCGGCAGTTGTTACCGGAATGCTGCTCGCGCTGGTTCTGCCGCCGCAGACTCCGGTCTGGATGACAATCCTCGGTGCGCTGTTCGCGGTTGTTGTGGCTAAAGGATTTTTCGGCGGAATCGGCGCGAACGTGTTTAACCCTGCGCTTGCGGGACGCGCGTTTATGTTTGTCAGTTTTCCGGTTGCGATGACTACCTGGACGCTGCCCGCAAATGCATCGGGAATTGTGGATGCCACATCAAGCGCGACGGTGCTTTCCGTCATGAAAAGCGGCTTTTCCGAAACATCGGATTTGTACGGCGCATTCTTTTTGGGAAACCGCGCCGGTTGTATCGGCGAAACAAGCATCATGCTGATTTTGCTTGCTTTTGTATTTCTCGCCGCGGTAAGAATTATTGACTGGCGCGCACCGCTGGCAATGACGGCGACAACCGCGCTGCTCACATTGATAAGCGGCGGAGATGCACTGTTTTCGGTACTGTCGGGAGGACTTTTATTCGGCGCGGTATTTATGGCAACCGATTACGCGACAGCTCCGGTTACAAAAGGCGGGAAGCTGCTGTTCGGTTTCGGCTGCGGACTTATCACGTTCTTAATCAGAAAATTTTCCGGCTATCCGGAAGGCGTCATGTTCAGCATTTTGATTATGAATGCCGTTGTTCCGTTTTTGAATAAAATTACCGGCAGAAAATACGGATACGCCGCCGCGAAAAGCGGCACAGGAGCCGCAAAATGAAACAAATGATAAAACTCGGATTGATTCTTGCGGCGTACACCGCGGCCGCATGTTTTATGCTTGCTCTTGTAAACAACGCGACTGCGCCGGCTATTGCCGCCGTAAAACAGAAACAGCTGAATGAAGGGCTTCGCTTGGTTTATGCCGATGCGGATAATTTCTCTCCGGCGGAAGGTTTTTCCGGCAAAACCGTAAACGGCGTTTCCATAGACGGAATATACGCCGCGCTGAAAAACGGCGAAGTTATCGGAGCGGTTGTTCAGGCAACCGGCGCGACATACGATTCTTCGACATTGCTTGTCGGCGTGAGCGGCGAGCGTGCTATCACGGCAGTGCATTTTCTTGCCTGTTCCGATACGCCCGGCTTCGGACAAAAAGCGACTCTGCCGTCTTTTACCGGACAGTTCGCGGAAAAATCAATTGACAGCGCTTTTGAACCCGGCAAGGATCTCGAAGCTATATCCGGCGCGACAATAACCACGAACGGCGTCGCGAAGATATTGAAAACAGCTGCCGCAGAAGCGGACATGTTTTTGTCTCAAAAATAAAAGGAATCTTTCATGAATAATTATAAAAGCATATTTACCAACGGCTTGCTGAAAGAAAATCCCCTGCTTGTGCTGATGATAGGTTTGTGTTCCTCGCTTGCCGTTACGACAAGCCTTGCAAACGGCGTAAGCATGGGACTCGCCATGACATTCGTTCTTGTGATGAGCGAAATCATCATCAGTCTGTTCCGAAAACTTATTCCCGATTCAATCCGCATTCCTGTTTTCATCATCGTTATTGCGTCGTTCGTAACTATCGTCGATTTATTGATGCAGGCGTATCTTCCGGATTTGTCGAAATCCATGGGTGTATTTATTCCGCTTATTGTTGTAAATTGCATCATCATGGGACGTGTTGAATCTTTCGCGTCGAAGCAAACCGCCGGCTTGGCTGTGCTTGACTCGCTCGGCATGGGATTCGGATACTTGTGGGTTCTCGCCGGTATTTCGTTTGTCCGCGAACTTTTGGGAGCGGGAACAATTCTCGGAAAAATCACGGTTATTCCGGAAGAATATACAATTAAATTTTTCTCGAACGCGCCCGGCGGATTTTTTGTTTTCGGAATGTTCATCGCGGTTACTGCCGCAATTCGCGCTTTAAGCGAAAAAAAAGCCGCCGGTAAAAAAGGAGACGCAGCATGAGCGAACTGCTGAAAATTTTCATAAAGTCGATGCTTGTTGACAACGTGATTCTCATTCAATATTTGGCGCTTTGTCCGTTTGTCGGCATGACGACTGATACGGGAAAAGCCACCGGCATGGGAATTGCGACGTCGTTCGTCATGATTCTTGCGACTGCCGTTACTTATCCTTTATATCACGGCATTCTTGCGCCGCTTGGGCTGCAGTTTTTGCAGACGCTGATTTTTATTTTGGTTATAGCCTCGCTTGTGCAGCTGGTTGAATTTTACTTAAAAAAATCCGCGCCGGCGTTATACAGTTCCATGGGCGTATATCTTGCGCTGATTACCACGAACTGCGCGATTCTTGCTGTTACACTGAACTGCATCGCAAAGAATTATACGTATGCGGAATCGATTGTATATGCGCTCGGTTCGGCGGCGGGATTTCTGATGTCCATGATTTTGATGTCCGGTATCCGCGAACGCATTAAAACTGCGCCGGTTCCCGCTTTTATGCAGGGAACGCCTGTTTTATTTGTTGCGGCCGGACTTTTGTCGCTTGCGTTCGGCGGTTTTTCCGGTCTGATAAAATAAGCCGAAAGCTTGTTTTCGGATCCGGATTTGGCGGCGTTGAAGCCGCATTTCCGCTGATGCGGAATTTTAAATAAGGAGAATTTCATGCAAACCGTTATATACACGCTGATTGTTTCGGCGGTTCTGGCATTGCTGTTGGGATTTTTGCTCGGATTTTTCAAAAAAATTTTTTATGTTCCTGTCGACGAAAAAGTCGCGGCAATACGCACATGTCTGCCGGGTGCAAACTGCGGCGGCTGCGGCTATCCCGGATGCGACGGTTACGCGGCGGCAGTTGCGAAAGGCGACGCTCCTGTTGACGGATGTTCGGCAGGCGGCGCGGGGACTGCGAAAGCCGTGGGAAAAATTATGGGCGTGGAAGCTAACGTAAGCCCCAAAATTGCGGTCGCGGCATGCCGCGGAGCGAAAGATATCGCCGCAATTAAAGGCTTTTACAACGGCGTCAAAACGTGCAAAGCGGTAAAACTTGCTATAAACGGCAACAAGCTTTGTTCTTTCGGCTGCATCGGATACGGCGACTGTGTTTCCGTCTGTAAATTCGGCGCGATTGCAATTGCCGAAAACGGACTGCCTGTTGTCGACGGACAAAAATGCACCGGCTGCGGCATGTGCGCAAAAGCTTGTCCGCAGACAATTTTATCGGTTGCCGGTAAAGAGCAAAAAGCTGTGTTCGTTCAATGCAGCAATCGTGCTCCGAAAGGTCCTGCTATCATAAAGAATTGCAGCGCGGCATGCATAAAATGCGGCATCTGCGAAAAAACATGCACGCACGATGCGATTCATATTCAAAACAATCTTCCTGTAGTTGATTACGCGAAATGCGACGGCTGCGGCGATTGTGCGGCAAAATGCCCTAAAAAAGTTCTTGTTCTGCGCAACTCGTAAAACCGCTGACGCACACATTGCCGGTTTGCGGAACAATATTATTCTGTTTCCTGCAAACCGGCATTTTTTAAATTTCCCCGGCAATCGTCCGCAGCGATGCTGTTGCTTGACATGCCGCATATATTTTCACAATAATATAAAAATATAAATGTTTAAAAGCTGACACAAAAATGCTGTTTCTGCTTTTAATCGGCAATTGCAAAACAACGGTTTTATCGGCATCTGTACTTTTCGCGTATGAATGCGAAGCGGCATATTCAGGCATCGCGTCTATGCACCGCTGGAATCGAACGCCGATGTTTTATGCAATGCCGCGTTTTGGAGAAAATCATGATTCATCCGTTAGCACAGGAACTAAACGAAATTCTTTCATCATGCCCGGTTGCGGAGCTGTTTTCCGATTTGGGCAGGCGTATTTTTTTTCCTAAAGGCATTATTTCGCAGGGGGCGGAAGCAAAACAATTCGGCAAAAAAGCGAACGCCACGATCGGCATTACCATGAACGACGGACTGCCGGTTACGCTGCCGAGTGTTTGCAGGCAGCTTCCGGAGCTGACGACAAGCGAAACAGTCGCCTATGCGCCGACGGCGGGACTGCCTGCTCTGCGCAGCGAATGGAAAGCAAAAATTATCGAAAAAAATCCGCTGCTTGAGAAAAAATCTTTTTCGCAGCCCGTTGTTGTTCCGGGGCTTACGGCGGGAATCTCGTATCTATGCGATCTTTTTCTGAATGAAGGGGAAACGCTGCTTGCCTGCAATCCATGCTGGGATAATTATAACCTCATTGTCGAAGCTCGGCGCAGCGCTGTGCTCAAGCAGTTTGAAATGTTCCGCGGCGACGCGTTCAGCGGGGGATTCAACATCGAATCGTTCCAAAGCGTTGTCGAAAAGCAGGCGGAAACGGGAATGCTGAAAATTATTCTCAATTTTCCTCAAAATCCGTCCGGATATTCGCCGACGAAACAGGAAGTAAAGCAGATTTGTTCTGTTCTGAAAAAAATTGCCGAAAAAGGAACCAAAGTGCTCGTTTTGTGCGACGATGCATACTTCGGGCTTGATTATGAAGATGATATCGAACCGCAGTCGCTTTTCGCTTTTCTTGCCGATTTGCATGAAAATATCGTAACCGTAAAAATAGACGGTCCGACAAAAGAAGATTATGTCTGGGGGTTCCGCTGCGGTTTTCTTTCTTTTGCCGGAAAAGCCCTCACCGATGCGCATCATGATGCGCTGGTAAAAAAACTGATGGGCATTATTCGTTCTTCGGTGTCATGCTGCGCTACGCCTTCGCAAAGCATTCTGCTGAAAATATTCGATGATCCGGAACTGGAAGCGGAAAAACAAGTGTTCAAAACAATTCTGAAAGGGCGCTACGACAAAGTTCGTGCGTTTATTGCGGATAAGCAAAATCATCCTGTTTTAACGCCGCTGCCGTTCAATTCGGGCTATTTCATGTGTTTTTCGTGCCGCAATATCGACGCGGAAAAGCTCCGCTGCAAACTGCTGCATGAATATGAAATAGGTACTATCGCGATTGACGGACGATATTTGCGCATTGCATTTTCGAGTTTGGACAAGCGGGATATAACCGACGTGTACAGCGCTGTATACGAGGCGGCAGAAAAACTTGCAGGCGTATAAATTCCGTTCCGCCGGCGCATTTGCCGCTTTATGTGCCGCGCTGCTTGTTCTGTTATGCACATCGTGTTTTCAGGCGCGCAGAAAGCCGGTTGTTTTATGGACAGATCAGGCGGAATTTGTTTCTTACGCGGAATTGTTCAACGCTGCGCAGAATGCGGCAAAAGTTATCGTTGTATATAAAAAAAATCCGGCGGAATCTCTGCCGCCTGCAAAAGACGAAAAAATACCGGATATTGTTGCCGGACCTTGGCTGAAAAATGAGCAAGTGCGTAAAAATTTTATGCCGGTCGATTATCTGTTCAGCGAAACGGAAATCAATCCCGCATCGTTTTATCCGCAGTTATTGGAAACCGGACGCATAAAACGCCGGCAGTATTTGCTGCCGGTGAGTTTTAATTTGCCTTTGGTTATTTTCAACACAAAAATGCGCGGATATTTTGACAACAGCCGCCTTATTTCGCTTGAGCAAATGCAGGAAGCGGGCGCGGCGTACAACAAAAAAAATAAATCCGGCATATATACTTCGATGGGATTTGCGCCGTCATGGAATCCGCAGTTTTTATATTTGACGGCAAAATTATACGGCGCGGATTTTTGCGATACGCGGGACGGCATCAGCTGGAATCAGCAGAATATAGATGCTGCCGTGATGTTTTTGCGCGAATGGACACGGAACGCAAACACGTCAACTGCCGCGGAAGAAGATTTCAAATTCAAATATTTGTATACGCCGCAGTACAGGCAAATTCAGGATCAGCATAATTTATTTGCGTTTATGCCGAGCAATGAATATTTCAGCATAGCCGCGGAAAAACGAAGAGATATTGATTATTTTTGGATTCATAAAAACGGAATTATTCCCGTGGAAGACAAAATCATTTATATAGGCATATACAAGCATTCGAACAACGTTGCGGCAGCCGAACAATTTTTAATGTGGCTGATGAAAGAAAATTCGCAAAAAGCCATACTTGAGCGCAATGCCGCCATGAAACTGAATGTTACTACTTTCGGAATTTCGGGCGGCTTTTCCGCAATCAAAAAAGTAACCGAACAGATTTTTCCGTCGTTTTATCCGGTGCTGTTCCGGAATCTTCCGATCACAGACAAACTTGCCTTGCAGGGAATTCTTCCTGCCCGCTGGGAAGATATTACGGAACGCGTTGTCATTCCGTATTTGACGGACGCGGCGGACACGGACAAAGAGCAGCCGGAATTTTCCATGGAAAGACGCATTTCCGAATGGAATAAACAGTATTTCTGATATTTTTTCTTACATTCATGCATCATAATCCGATAATAAAGTAAGAACAGGAGCGGATTATGGTATCGGATATTCCCAGCCTCAGCGCGGCGTCATACACATCGTTTTTTTCCGGAGGAATCAGCAGCAAACTGTATGTGCCGGTGCGTCCGGATCAGGTTATTTATTCGCAGTTTGAACACGTATCCGGTGTTGTATCCGGTTCGGGACAATCCGGCGTGCCTGTTTCGAAAATAAAAATACTCAATACGCTCATTGATCAGCTTGTAAAATATAAGAATGACGCATCTGCGTCGGAAATGCCGATGGAATTAAGCGATGCGCAAATAGACGCTCTGATAAAAGATTATCAGGGAAAAATTTCCGCTGCGATTCAAACGGCAAAAGCAAATCCGTTCGGCATGAGCGGATTTGCGCCGCCGACCGGACTGATTGTAAATACTGCGGCATGATTTTCGGCTGAGGCAAAAATTTTCGGTGCGGCGACAATGCGGCATCTGCCGGTTTTCGGCAAGCCGCGCCGATGATTGGCACTCTGCGGATATTTACGATGTTTTTTCGGGCGTGTGTTCTTTTGCCGCGCCGCGCAAAAGTGCCACAACATCGGCGGCTGTTTGTGTGTCGGCAAGTTTTTCCGTGAACTGCGGATCCCGCAGTACGGTCGCCATTGATGCCAAATGCTGCAAATGCGGCGCGGAAGTTTTTTTGGGCGACGCAATCATAACGAAAATTTTTGCCGGTTTGCCGTCGAGTGAATCGAAATCGATGCCGGATTTTTTTATGCCGACAGCTACGCACAGGGACTGCACGCCGTCGGATTTTGCATGCGGAAGCGCAATGCCGTTCTGCATGCCCGTGCTCATAGTTCTTTCCCGTGCCTGAACATCGTCGAGCAGCTGCCGCCAGTCTTGGACTTTGCCCGAATTTGCAAGCAGCATGACAAGTTCCTGCAGAACTTCGTCTTTTGTGCTTCCCGAAAGTTCGACTGAAACCGTTTTTTCCGTCAGCGATTTGAATACATTATCAAGGCGCGGCGGCATGCTGCTGTCATCGGTCATGTCGCGTTTCATTTCCAATGGATCGCAGTTCTTTTTTAATTCAAGCATCGCGTTGTTCAGCTTTAAAACCACTTCGTACATAGTTGTTTTTACAAAGCCGGCGTCTTCCGCGGCGGTTTCTATTTCAATGGAGCTGCCGTTTTCTTTTATCGAAAGGGAAATATCATCCTTGCGCGCCTGAGAAAGTCCTTCGTTCAAATTCATCCGCTGGATGTAAAATCCGTCGCTTTTTAATTCTTTGAGCAGAATGTCCATGACAAGATCGGCAATTCCGTCCGATCCGAAATCCCAGGGCAGCGAAACGGAAGTCGTGGTGCGCGGTTCAAGCCGCGTTCCTTTGCCTTTCAGTCCCAGCGAAAAATTCAAAAGCGGAGCCGCGGCGAGTGTTGTAAGCAGTGTCATCAAAATAACAACGCCGAACAATTGCTCGTCAAGTATGCCGGCAGTAAGTCCGATACCGGCGATAATCAGCGCAACTTCTCCGCGCGGAATCATTCCGCAGCCGATCCGAAGTCCGCCTTTTGCCGTGAAACCGAGCGCAAGTGCGGGCAGACCGCAGCCGAGGACTTTTGAAAGTATTGCGGAAAATGTATATACGGCGCCGAACAAAAGTACCGGCGCGGACATCATTTCACGGACATTTACCATCATGCCCATCACCGCAAAAAACAGCGGTACAAAAAATTCGTATAATCCGTGAATACGTTCCTGCACAACGGCGGCTATATCGGTTCCGGAAAGGCTTAAGCCGGTGATATACGCGCCGATTATCATGGCAAGTCCCTGGTGTTCAAAGAAACCTGCCAGCAGCATGGCAATGCCGAATGCGCAAATGGAAAAATCATGCGAATGCTTGAATAATTTCAAAAACGACGCGATTTTTTTCGCAAATATCAGTCCCGCCGCCGTGAATCCCAGCCAGATGCCGAACGCCCTGCCGGCGATTGCGGCAATAGCCGTTCCGCTGATGCCGGAACCTATGTCAGCCGCAGTTGATTCTTTCAAAACCGCAACAATGCCGAGCACAACGGCAAGCAGCACAATGCCGAGCACGTCGTCAAATACCGCCGCGGCAAGCGTGGTAACTCCTTCCGGAGAATCCATTTTTTTGTGGTCAGAAAGAATGCGGGCGGTAATACCGACCGATGTTGCGGTAGACATAACGCCGAGAAACAAACAGCGCATATCAAACAAATTGGTGTGCAGCAGCAGCATGCCGGTGCCGGCGCCGAATAAAAACGAAAAAGCAACGCCGCCGAGTCCGATAATGCCGCCCGCAATCGAATAGCGCAGGAACAGCGCTATGTCGGTTTCGAGCCCCGATGCAAAAAGCAGCAGAATGGAAGCAACGGTAGAAAATCCGTACAATTCCGGCGATACGGCAAGTGCTGCCGAATTCAGCGGATACAGCCCATGCGGAAAACCCGGAAGCGGAATTCCGCCGAGCGCGTAAGGTCCTATCGCAATACCCGCGAGCAGTTCGCCGAGAACAGACGGTATGCCTATTTTTGTTACAAGTTTGCCGCATATACGGACGACAAACAGCATAACGCCGATTTGCAGAACAAGATTTGCCATTATAATATTGATTGAGTCTTCTGCCATGATGCTCCTCTAAGCAATATCGTGAAAAACAATACATATTATAATTTTTTGCAAATAAACGCTATACGCGCTGCACAGTTTTTATATGTGCATGCGCGGCATCTTCCGCTCGTTTTGAAAAGCCGCCGTGCCGAGCCGCAAATCGGAAACATGAGCCACAGAAAGAAATGTTTTGCGGCTGATTGTGCTGCGATTTATCGGTATTATGCTGAAACATCCCGCCGAAAAGATTGTTTTACTGAATGAAATGATTACACAGCCTACTATAATTAAACCGTTTCCCATGAACACAATGCCGTCCTGGGAACAAGCGAAGCATGCCGTTTTTCCGTGGCCGGAACCGCAGTCCTGTCTTAAATCGGACAGCCTTGCGCAGCGTCCGCAGGATACGCTGGTTGCGTTCATAACAAAAAAGATAAAACTGTACGTTGTATGCCTGTGGAACGATATATTGTATCCGATCAATGATTTCCTTATAAAAACCTGGAATGTTTCCTGGGCAGCCGTCAGACTTGCCATTGAAGAAAATATGATGCGCATTATGCGCGACGCGGTTTTTAAAAAACATGTATGCGGACAATTTTCGTATTATACGCTGCATCACGCGCTGCCTGTGTTCAATTCGGTTTTGCCGTTTTTTAAGCCGTTTCAAGCGGAAGCACAAAAAAAATTCGGCGGAACATTTTATTTTTCCGTGCCGGAACGCACGACTTCTGTCTTTTTTGCCAAAAGCGCACTGCCGATGTACGTAAAACAACTGCGGAACGATATATTGCTGACACATGACTGCTCGGCACGCGCGCTCTCGACGGAATTGATTGAAATTTCACCGTCGGGATTGGTCGCGCTTCTGGACTGATTTGTTGACGGCGCGCTGTTTCTTTATTAGATTGTAACATATCCATACTATTTCAGGAGATATTATATGGCAGACTTGCAAGGATCGAAAACACAAGCTAATTTGCTGGCGGCATTTGCCGGAGAAAGCCAGGCGCGGAACAAATATACATATTTCGCATCTGCGGCACGCAAAGAAGGTTTTAACCAAATTGCCGATTTTTTTGAAGAAACAGCGTCAAATGAAAAAGAACACGCAAAAGTGTGGTTCAAAATACTGCATGACGGCGCTGTTCCCAAAACGGAAAAAAATCTTCTCGACGCCGCGGAAGGAGAAAAATACGAACATTCCGATATGTATCCGTCTTTCGCAAAAACTGCGCGCGAAGAAGGATTTTCGGAAATAGCGGATTTATTCGAAGCCGTCGGCGAAATAGAAAAACATCATGAAGCACGCTACCGCGCGCTGCTCCAAAGAGTCAAAGACGGAAAAGTATTCAATGAAAGCGGAAAAACCGCCTGGGTATGTTCAAACTGCGGATACATTCATTACGGAGAATCCGCGCCGGAAACGTGCCCTGTCTGCGCGCACCCGCAGGCGTATTTTATGCGGGAACAAACGAATTATTAACGGCGGCAGCCGGAATTTTCGGCTGCATTCACGGCTGCAGCGGCTTTGCTAAACGGTGTTTCCTCGGCGGGATTTGCATCCGAAAACCGCAAGAAAAATAAGCGGAATTCCGTGCGGCAGCGCCGTGAACAGTGCGGAAGGAACAGCGGCGAAAAAAGCTGCCTGCTGAACGTATACCGCAGCATAAGAAACCGCGGCAACGGCAACGGAAGCCGCGGCAGCGCCGGCACGCTTTTTTCTGCCGAGGAGAACAATGACAATCCCCGTCCAGCCGATGCCGGCGCTTATATTCGGCACAAATGATGAAAGCCGGAATGTCAGCACGGCGCCGGCGCAGGATGCCATAACCGCAGCGGAACACCAGGCAAGCACGCGGTATACAGCCGGATTTATGCCGCGGTCTGCAAGAACAGAAGCATCCGAACCGGTGATGCGCAGGCGCATTCCCCAGCGTGTTCTGCGGAACACAAATGAATACGCGGAAAGAAACAGCAGGGAAGCGGGAATCGAATATATCCGTGCGAAATACGGGCAGCGTTCAAAGCGCGCCGCGGCGGCGGAATCGTAAGGAACCAAATCGCCGAACAAAAGTACGCCGTGTGTTTTGAACCATAAAAACGAACAAATCGAAATGCCGCCGGAAACAAGCAAATTTACCGCCAGTCCCGTTAAAAACGGATTCGAGCGGGTGCATTCCGTAAATACGGCGGCAATAAAAATCACTCCCGCGCACAATACAAGTGCTCCCGAAAAACCGGCTGCGGGACTGCCTGTCCGTACCGCAATTGCAAATGTCAAAAACGCGGACAAATTGACAATTCCGTCAAGGAACACCGCCATCACTCCGGCATATTCGCTTATCAGCGCCCCGTATGACACCAGCAGCAGCGGCACCGCAATAACAAGGATTTCCAAAAAGGCATTCGGCATAGTTTCCTCCGAAAGACTGCATTTATATGCACAAGTGCGTAATTATTGTAAAATCTGTCAAAACGGAATGCGGCGCTTTAACGATTTGTTTTTGAATACATGCAGCGAATGCGCGGAAATGGTGAAAAACACAATGCCCTGCACAACCGCGCTCATGTCAAATGAAAAATTATTCGACAGCACCGAATAATCACATGATGTAAATATATATGAAAGTATGCATGAAATCGGAATGAGGAACAGAGGATGCCCTTTGACAATCAATGCCGCGGAAAGCGCGTTCCAGCCCGCGGCGCCGGCAAATCCTGCGTAGCAAGTATAGTAAGTTCCGGCAACGGCGAAAAAACCTGCAAGTCCGTGCAAAGCTCCGGATATGAACATGCCCGCACACATGGCAATATCGGGAGAATATCCGCAGTACGCCGCAAATTCGGGGGCTGTGCCGCATATTCTGAAAATTCTGCCTGCTTTTGTCTTCGCAAGAACGAACCACGCGGCGGCGCACATCAATACGGCAATAAAAAACGAAGCGTTAAACGGAGAAACAGTCAAAAGCGGCGGAATTCGATGAATATCCGCAATAAACGGCATTGCGAGCAGGTTTTTTGTTTGATCGCGGAGCGGTCCGCCGACTGCGTAGTCAAGAACGGAAGACAAAGCGGAAGACAGCAAAAACGACGACAATAATTCGTTTACTCCGCGGAATACACGCAATATGCCGGAAACAAGCGCCGCGGCGCCGCCGGCAAAAACAGCAGCGGCCATTGCCGCCGCAGCCGGAAAAGATGAATCGCGCAGCAGATACGCAGTCAGGCAGGCAGCCGCATACATTTGTGCGCTGCCGCCGAGATTCAGAGAACCGGCTTGTATCGCGGCGCACGCACCAAGCGCGGCAAACATCAGCAGCGACATTGAATTGAGAAAACTGCCGGTAAAATAGGCTGACGAAAAAACACCGCCGAAAAACGCTGCGGCAGCGTGCAGCGGATTTGGCGACAAAACAGCGGTAATGCCGACAGCTGCCGCGGCGGCGGCACACATCGACAGTACGGCATTAAGCGGAATATGCAGCGCAATGTTTGTTTTCATTCGTCAGCAGGTTCTCCATACGTTTCTTTCGGGAAATCCGCATGCATTGCGGGAAACAGCCTGCCGTGTTTGAAAATGTATCCGTAATCGGCTGAAGGCAAATAATCAGCCGAAGCAGATACGATTAAAATACCGCAGTTTTCCGCCGCTGCGGACAAAAGCGTTCTGCCGAGCGCTGCGGCTGAAACGGAATCGAGCCCGTAAGACGGTTCGAAAAGCAGCAGAAGCCGCGGATGCAGCGACAGTTCCCTTGCGATAATCAGGCGCTGAAGCATGCCGCCGGAAAGACTTGAAACACGGTCATCAAGCATAATATCGACGCAGCTGTTTTTTACCAGCCGTGCGGCATCCGCTTCGGAAAAGGATTTATCGATGCCGGCGCACAGCATCTCTTTTACCGTTAATGACGGATGCGAACCGCGGAACAATTTGCTGCTCGGAACAATTCCGCAGCCGAAACGCCGAAGCTGCGCGGGCGAAAGCCGCCGCTGTTTTTTGCCGTGCAGCAGCACCGAGCCCGAATACGGTTCTGTGTCCATGCCGCTGGCAATATTTTCCAGTATATCCAGTCCTTCTTCATGCCGTCCGGTTATAACCGTTATTTTTCCGGCATGCACCGAAAAAGATGCGTTGTCAAGCAGCGGTTTTCCGTTCCGTGCATAGCAAATATTGCGCAGCTCAAGCAAAACCTCTCCGTCTGTTTTCGCCGATTTTCTGCGTACACTCGGCGTTTTTTCGTCGGATGCGGGAGAATCGCCGTGCGGAACGGGCGGCTTTATATGCAGCGCCATAACCTGCTCGGAAATATCCCGCGCTTTATTGCCGAAGCGTGCGGCGACGGCGCCTTTGCGCAAAACAGTTATCGTGTCGGCATGGCGTGCGGCGTCGGCAATGGAATGCGTAATAAGCACGACGCTCAGTCCCGCCGCTGCGGCGGATTCAAGGCGGGCATACAATGCCGTCTGCTCCGCATCATCGAGAGAAACCGACGGTTCATCGAGTATCAGCATGGACGGCTTGGTATACAATGCCGCGAGCAGCGCTGTATAAAAGCGTCCGGCGGAAGACAAATAGCACGATTTTTCCCGCAAATCAATCCGAATATTCCAGCTTTCCGCAAGCTCGTTTATTTCCGCCAAAGCACGGCGGCGCAGCATGAACCGAAACGCTCCGCACGGTTCGCGTCCCAGCATGACATTCTCGTATACGCGCAGTGCAGCCGATTGATGCGGATGCTGTTCCACAAGCGCAATGCCGCGGCGCAAAGATTCCGCCTGCGAACGGAACGAAACAGGTTCGCCGTTTACCAGCAAAGTTCCCGATGAAAGCTGCTTTTTCCCCGCGAGTACCGAAGCAAGCGTGGACTTTCCGGCGCCGTTTTCGCCGAGCAGCGCATGAATTTCTCCGCCGCGGAACACCGCAGACACCGAATCAAGCGCTGTTTTATGCGAATAGCGTTTCGAGGCACTGCGGACTTCCGCACAGAATATCGGCATAGTTTCATCACCCCATGAATTCGGCAGTATCGGCAGCGCGCTTAAGACAGCGGTAGCAGCAGTTCGCCGTCTTCAATCATTTTTACGCGCTCGGCTATTTTTTCGCGGATGCCTTCGTCAACTGTTTCGATATACAGCGGATCGTCGATTACAAAATGCACATAGCCGTCTTGAATGCCGACAGTCTGCGCCGTGCCGAATTCGATTTCGCCGCGCAGATATTTCAGCGTCATTTCATACGCCATTTTGCGCTGTTCCAAAACAGAACTCGAAATTACGTACCCCGGCGCTTTGGAAAAGCCGTTGTCGTCAAACCAAGATACATAAAATCCGCAGTCTTTTGCTGCCGCAATAACGCCCTGCGATGCGCCGCCCGCAATCGGCAGTATGACATCCGTGCCGGACTGATACAACGCCCGCGCGATTGTTTCCGCTTTCGAAGCATCATACCAGTTGCCGACAACGCGGAATTCCACCGAAACGGCAGGATCCGCGGCGCGCGCGCCTTCTTCAAACGACGGAAGCAGAACCGTATTCATGACCGGATATTCCTGCGCGGCAACAAGCGCAATCTTTTTTTCCGTGTTGGCGTACCGCATGGAACTTTCCGCCGAAGACACAAGACCTGCGGCGAAGCCGGTAAGATACGCCTGTTCCCGCTGATTATATCTGACTGTCGCAACGGAAGCGCAGTTCTCGCAAAAAGCATCCAGCAGTATGAATTTCTGCTGCGGAAACTGCCGTGCAAGCGGAAGCGCTATATCCGGCAGCGACGGATTCGACGAAAAAATCACGTCGTATTTTCCGGATGCGGCAAGCGCGGTCAATTTTGCCGCCCATTCGGACTGCTCCGTTCCGGCTTCGATTACGGAAACAACTGCCTGCCGTGCGCTCGGTTTTTCCGCCCCGGTAGAATTGCCGCCGGAATCCTGCGCTTCGGATGCGGCTTGATTGTAATCGGCAGCTGCAGACGTAATGCCTTCCGCAAGCATTTCGTACACCGGATTTCCGGACATAATTCCCGGAACAAACACCGCAATCGATTTATCCGCCGAGGGTTTTGTCTGTTTCCCGCACGAAGCCAATAAAACCGCCGCCAGTGCAGCGATGCATATTTTTTTCATTGCAACACTCCCGTAAAAAGTTTTCGGAATCTTATTAGTTTTATATCACACTAATTTTGCTGTGTCCAGTATAGGTTTGCGGCAGGCATTCGTCAAGGGCGGAAGCGCTTTGCGCACGATGCGCATCATCGGTTGTGCACGCGCTTGACTTGAAGTATACTCAAAAGTATACAATTTATATGAAATTGCATCGGGGAATTTCATTTTCATGCTTTGCCCGAAAAACCGCGCGGGCGGCAGCATAGCGAACAAACGGAAATTATAAAAATCCGCCGTTTTCGCCGAAATTCCGATTTTTGCAGGAGGAAACGAATGATATACAACGATTTTCAGGATTTGAAACTGTCGGCGCTCGGCATGGGCTCGATGCGGCTGCCGATAATAAAAAACGATGCCGACATCGACAAAGAAAAAGCCCGCGCAATAATCAAGCGGGCAATGGAACTCGGCATCAATTATTATGACACCGCCTGGGGGTACCACAGCGGCAATTCGGAAACCGTTCTCGGCAGCGCATTGGCAGATTATCCGCGCGAATCGTTTTATCTTGCCGATAAATTCCCCGGCTATGACCTTGCGAATATGGACAAAGTAGAAGAAATTTTCGAAGCCCAGCTGAAAAAATGCGGCGTCGATTATTTCGATTTCTACTTATTTCACAATGTATGCGAAATGAACATCGATGCGTATCTCGACCGTTCCCACAAAATTTTCGAATATCTGACGGCACAAAAAGAAAACGGACGCATCCGCCATTTGGGATTTTCCGTGCACGGAAGCCTTGAAGTTACCAAACGCTTTCTCGACGCATACGGCAGCAAAATGGAATTCTGCCAAATCCAATTGAATTACATCGATTATCACTTTCAGGACGCAAAAAGCAAAATAGAGCTGCTCAATGCAAGCGGCATTCCGATTTGGGTCATGGAACCTGTGCGCGGCGGAAAATTGGCAGCCCTGCCCGACAGCGTAACGGCGCAGCTGCGCGCAATTTCTCCCGAAGACAGCGACGTAACCTGGGCGTTCCGCTTTTTGCAGACAATTCCCGGCGTAACCGTTACGCTTTCCGGCATGAGCACGCTTGAGCAGCTCGAAGAAAACGCGCGGATTTTCGAGAAACGCCGTCCGCTCTCCCAGCAGGAAACCGATACGCTTCTTGCCGCCGCCGAAAACATGATGGACGGCGTGCTTCCCTGTACCGCCTGCCATTACTGCGTCAGCCACTGCCCGAAAGGCCTCGACATTCCGCGCCTAATCGAACTTTACAACGAACACCGCTTCACAGGCGGCGGCTTTATCGCCCCGATGGCGCTCCTCGCAATTCCGCAGGAAAAACACCCGAATGCCTGCATCGGCTGCCGCAGCTGCGAAGCAGTCTGTCCACAGACAATCAAAATATCGGAAGCAATGACGGATTTTACCAAACGCCTGCAAAGCTGAATCAATAATCGGGCGCATTTTCCGCGGCGGCATCATGCAAAGCTGTACAAGCCGCACGCCGCCGCGGAAAACCGGGCTCTTGCCTTTACTCCTCGGCGTGAACACGCCTGCGGTGTACCGGCGCGATCCCTTGCGCGGAAGCATTCCCTCGGCGCATCGGCATGTTATTGCTGTTCCGAGCGTTCCCGCGAAGCGGCTTCTTCTTTTTTTGCTTCCCGTTTGTCTTTTAAATCCGTAATGCCGACAAAAACAGCAATAAGTCCTATAAACGCGGATAAAACCGGCGCGCCGCCTTTTAAAAAGGCAATAATATCGGCACCCCAAGCCAGTCCGGACGGCAGCGCCGCAGCAATAGTAAACGCTATCATTACAATTCCGATTAACATTGCGACCATATCAATCCCTCTTATGCAAACGGCGGGCTGCGAACCCTCCGCCGAATTCTTCTGCGGCGCCGCGCACCGAAAGCACGGAACATACGCAGCCGCAGCGGTTCGCTATTTTAACATAAAATCGCATTGCCGTCAAAAATGCGCCGCAAATGCATAAGCGGCGGCAAATATTTTTGCGCGGAAACTTGTGTCCGCGCATGTTATCGGGTATAGTTGCAGCATGATATACAGAACTTTTCCGAAAATTCCGGATATTTCCGTGTCGCAGCTCGGATACGGCACAATGCGTCTTCCGCTTCTGCACGAAACCGACGATGCTTTTTCCGCGGACATCGATATAGATAAAACACGAAGCCTTATCGAACTTGCTTTTTCGCAGGGCATCAATTATTTTGATACTGCCTATCCGTATCACGGCGGTGCGAGCGAGCGGGTTCTCGGCTCATGTCTTGCGGATCTGCATCTTCGGGATTCTGTTTTTATCGCCGACAAATGCCCCGTATGGCTGATTCATGATGAATCGGACTGGATGCGCATTTTGGACGAACAGCTCGAACGCTTGCAGACGGATCATATAGATTTTTATTTGCTTCATGCCCTCAAAGATTTCAGATGGCGCAATCATGTCGAACAATTTAACGGACTTGCTTTCCTTGAAAAAGCAAAGCAGCAGGGAAAAATACGGCATATCGGTTTTTCGTTTCATGATACGTTTGACGCATTCAAAAAAATCACAGACGCGTATGATTCTTGGGAATTCTGCCAAATTCAATACAATTATCTTGACACGGAATATCAGGCAGGAACAAAAGGGCTTGATTATGCGGCGCAGCATGAAATCGGCATTATCGCAATGGAACCGCTCCGCGGCGGCATGCTGGCGAATCCCGCAAAAGGCGTGCTGGATATTTTTTCTTCGGCAGATATTCCGCGTGTTCCGGCGGAGTGGGGGCTGCGCTGGGTATGGGACGATCAGCGGATTACTTGTGCGCTTTCGGGCATGAACAGCACCGAACAGATTTTTATCAACTGCGCCGCGGCGTCTGCCGGCAAACCGAATTCGCTTTTGCGGGAAGAACGCGAAACCGTAGCGCGTGCGGCGGATTGGTTCAAAAAACGGCTATGTGTTTCCTGCGCAAGCTGCAATTACTGCATGCCCTGTCCGCGCGGCGTTGCAATACCGGAAATATTTTCGATATATAACAAACTTTCTTTTACCGGCGCGTTTGATTCTTCGGAAACGGTGCGTTCCGCGGAATACGCAAAAGTGCTTCGGAAAAACGCGGGCGCCGATCAATGCGTGTCGTGCAAAGCCTGCTGTTCGGTGTGCCCGCAGCATTTAGACATTCCGGCAAAATTGCGGGAAGCTCACGAACGATGCCGCTGAATGCGTCTGCCGTTTATTTTTTGTGCCGGCGGTCGAGCTCGTCGTATACTTCCTGCCATGTTACGTGTTCTTTGTACATGAGTACATTCAAAAAATACAAAAGGTCCGCGCATTCCCACACGACATCATCGTGAGAATCAGCTTCCGTTACTTCTTCGGCTTCTTCTTCTATTTTTTCGCGGACCCGTTCGTCATCGAGCGTCGCGGTATATGATCCTGGCGAAGGATTTGCGAATCTGTCGGCGATGACTGCGTACAGCCGTTCCATCGTCGATGCCGGCGCCGCTTCCGAACCGAAACACGTAAAGCTTCCGGTGTGGCAGACGCCTCCGTGCGGTTCAACCGTTGCAAGAACGGTATCTCTGTCGCAGTCCGCGCGCAGTTTTTGAACGCTCAGGTAATGTCCGGAATGTTCGCCTTTTGTCCACAATTCCTGCCGCGTGCGGCTCCAAAACGTAAGTTTTCCGGATGCGAATGTTTTTTCGAATGCTTCGCGGCTGGCAAAGCCCATCATCAAAACTTCTTTTGCAGGAGACTGCGCGATAACGGGAATAAGTCCGGCGGAAGTTTGTTCCGCCTTGCGCCAATTCAGGCAGGAAATAAATGCGTCTTTTAAGGAAATCTTTCCGGTATACAGCGCCATGCCGAGCTGCACGTCGCAGCCCATTTGCTCAAGCTGCACGATTTCTTCGAGCGTGGAAATTCCGCCTGCGATTGTAACGCGGCATGACACCGCTTCCCGAAGCTGCCGTGCGGCTTCCATGTCCGTGCCCTGCATGCAGCCTTCTTTTTCGACGCACGTGAACAAAAGTTCTCCGGCGTACTGTTCCGCCGCGCGCGCGCCGTCAATAAGGGGAATGCCGTTTGTTTCCGTCCAGCCTTTTACGGCGATTTTTCCGTTTATTGCGTCGACGGAAATAATGATGCGCTGTCTGCCGACAGCCGCGGTCAGTTCGTCCAAAAATGCCGTATTGAGAATAGTTCCCGCATTCCGCTGTTCTTCATCCGCCCAGGCTGCCGAACCGATGATAATTTTTTCGGCACCGAGCGATATAAGTTCCTTCGCTTTTTTTACGGTTTTGATGCCGCCGCCGACGCGGACATTGCCTTTCCGCAGAAGCTGTTTCAAAATCGGCGTATTGACGGTAGCTCCGTTTCCGCCGCTTTCCGCGCTCATATTGCCGAGCGCAGCGTCAAGATCGATAACTGCCGTTTCTCCGTATTTGTCGAATTCGCGGATAAGCGCATCGGCGTCATCGCGTTCGATAATCGTATCTTTGCCGTTTTTCAGCTGAACAACCTTGCCGTTTTTCAAATCGATAGAAGAAATAACCATAATGCGCAAGTATACCAAAAAGTGCGGGGCGTTTTCAATGTATTGACAAAAACAGCGCAGAGTGTCATTTATAAGTATGCGAAATTTAAAAGAAAAAAAGAACGATTTAATATCACAGTTTATCGAACCTGACATTATTGACGCACTTGATAACATGCTTTCCACGGATGATGAAGCGGAAGAAACTGCCGCCGCCTGTAAAATTGCCGGATTATTCGGCAATGAAAAAGATTTTTCGCTGCTTGTTCGCGGCAATGAAACGGAACAGGACGGCGCGGAAACGAAATTGCTTGCAAGCTTTGAAAATAACCTGAATTTGCTTGTTCAAAAAACCTGGGTCGAAAAATCCGATGAGGCATTAAAGGAACAAGTTCTGCTGCGCTTAAGCCGCATCTGCGAAAAAGCCAAAAACAAAGCATATACGGATATATACAAAGCATTCATCGATATTTTTTATGATTTGGTCTACTTGATGTTCGGGCAGCAGGCGAAAAATTCGGATTTTTCCGAATACGCGCTGCGCATAGATCCGATGTTCGGCATATTTTGGTGGTATTTGGAAAGTCTGCCGGAAGAAAATGACTGGACTCGCAAAAAAACGCGCATCGTGCTGCTTTTGGGAATGTTTTTTCTCGCGAATTATTAAACCGCATGGAGCTCTTGTATGGAATTGACCGAAGCATACGCTGCCTTGCGCCGCGGAGCAAATCTGCTTTCTCAGCTGAACGCGCGTCAAAAAAATGCGGCGCTTGCCGCCGTCCGCGCTTCGATATGGGATGCCCGCACCGAAATTCTTGCTGCGAACAGCGCCGATGTTTCCGCCGCCCGCGAAAAAGGCACGCCGGAAAGTCTTATCGACCGTCTTTCTCTTACCGAGACACGGATAGAAGCTATCTGCCGTTCGGTTGACGAGATTATTATGCAGTCGGATCCCGCGGGCGAAGTCGTCCGAGGATTTACGACGAACACCGGACTGCGCGTCAGGCAGATACGCGTGCCGTTCGGCGTTGCGGCGATTATTTACGAATCAAGACCCAATGTAACAGTCGATGCTTTCGCGCTTGCATTCAAAAGCGGCAACGCAATTCTGCTGCGCGGAAGTTCGTCCGCCATAAATTCAAACCGCGCAATTGTGTGCGCCGTAAAACAAGGACTCGCCGCCGCTTCCGCTCAAATGCCGGATACTTTTGCGGGCAGTCTTGTCGATACTGTCGCCATTGCCGATTCCGGCAGCAGGGAAGAAGTGAAAGATATTCTGAATGCCGTCGGCAGCATCGATATTGTCGTGCCCCGCGGCAGTGCCGGTCTGATAAAAACGGTTGTGGAACAGTCGACCGTGCCCGTCATCGAAACCGGCAGCGGTATATGCCACTTGTATATAGACGATTTTGCGTATGCGGAAAATCCGCAGAAGGAAATCGAAATCGCCGCCGCCATTGCGGAAAATGCGAAACTGCAGCGCCCCGGCGTATGCAATGCGATAGAATGCGTCGTTGTTCACAAAAATTCGCTGGAGTCCTTTATTCCCGCCATGATGCGCAAATTTAACGGAAGGGCGCAGCTGCGCTGTGATGCGGAAAGCCTGGCTGCGGCGCAGCGCGCGGCGGATTCGCTCGACATCCGTGCGGCGGACACGGAACGGCAGACGGTAATCCCTGCGTCGGCGGCGGATTTTGACACGGAATTTCTCGACAACATTCTTGCCGTCAAAACGGTTTCTTCCGTGGAAGAAGCGGTCGAATTTATAAACGCGCACGGCACCAAGCATTCCGAATCGATTATTACGCAGAATATGGAGCACGCAAAATTTTTCCAAATGCGCGTGGATGCGGCATGCGTGTACGTGAACGCCTCGACACGCTTTACCGACGGCGGGGAATTCGGGCTGGGCGCGGAGCTGGGAATCAGCACGCAGAAAATGCATATCCGCGGCCCTATGGGTGCAGCCGCCTTAACCACGACGAAATATCTCATCGAAGGCGAAGGTCAAATCAGATGACTGACACGGAATTATCAATAACTTCGATATTCGATTCCGCAAGAAAAATCGTAATAAAAATCGGTTCCAATACGCTGGCAAAAGAAAACGGAACAATCAATTACGATTTTATGAAAGAATTCGCGGCGCAGTGCGCAGTCCTGCAAAAATCCGGAAAGCAGATTGTGCTCGTTTCTTCCGGCGCGCAGGTTGCGGGCATTTCCACGCTGGACAGATGGGCGCGCAAAAAAGATATTCATTACCGGCAGGCGTTATGCGCAATCGGGCAGGTTGAACTGATGGATAAATGGCGCGCCGCATTCAATGAAAGCAGTCTGCATATCGGGCAGCTTTTGCTGACAAAAGAAGATTTCGAAGATCCGCACCGCACTCTGAACATCCGCAACACATTGTTCACGCTGGCAGATGAAGGCGTGGTGCCCGTAATAAACGAAAACGATTCCGTTTCTTTTGATGAAATCCGTATCGGCGACAACGATAATTTGAGCGCGTCTGTGGCGGTTTTGTGGTCGGCGGATTTGCTGGTGCTGTTCAGCGATATAAACGGCGTGTACACGGACAATCCCAAAACAAATCCGTCGGCAAAACTCATAGAAATAGTTGATGATATAAAAGTGCTCCGCGACAGCATAACAATCGGGGCGGCAAATGCGTTCGGAACCGGCGGTTTGACGACAAAGCTGGAAGCGGCGGAAAAAGCAACGGGATACGGCATTCCGATGGTTCTTGCGAACGGCAGCCATCCGCATGTGCTGGGAAATCTCGCTGCGGGAACGGAAAAAGCGACATTATTCAAAGGAGCTCCAATTTGAAAATAGGTCTTATCGGGACGGGCGCCATGGGCAGCGCTCTGATACGTGCGGTTGCAAAAACAACGAATCCTTCCGATATTATCGCGGCGGATGCCGATGCCGAAAAAGCGCAGCATCTTGCCTCCGAATTAGGCTGTGCCGCTGCGCAGTCGAACAAAGAACTTGCCGCGCAGTCTTCATACATCATTCTTGCGGTAAAACCCGCGTATATAAAAGATGTCATAACGGAAATCGCGCCGGTGCTGCAAAAACCGCTGCCGGTAATCGTAACCATTGCCGCCGGCGTGCGCATTGATGCAGTCCGTTCGTATTTTTCTGCTGCCGCCGGTGCGGAATGCATTCCCGCGGTAATCCGTCTTATGCCGAATATCGCGGCATCCGTCGGCGAAGGAATGACAGCGCTGTGCTGTGCCGATGATGTGCCGGACGAATGTGTGCAGACGGTAAAAAAGATGCTTGCGGCATCGGGAAAAACGGAAAAAGTCGGCGAATCATTGATGGATGCCGTTACCGCGGTATCCGGATCGGGACTGGCATACGTGTGCATGTTTATCGAAGCCATGGCAGACGCCGCAGTAATGGCAGGTTTGCCGCGCACGCAGGCGTATACGTTTGCGGAACAGACCGTAAAAGGCACCGCCGCGCTGCTGCTTGAAAAAAACATGCACCCTGCGCAGCTGAAAGACGCCGTTTGTTCTCCCGCCGGCACCACGATTGCCGCCGTGCGGGCGCTGGAAGACACGGGCTTCCGTTCCGCCGTTATGCAGGCAGTTTCCGCCGCGGCTGCGCGTTCCGCCGAATTAGGCAGGTAAGGGCAGAATTTTAAGCGAACCGCCGAAAACGGCAGAACGGCGGAACATATTTTTGCGCGGGGAATTCTTTTTGTGCAGGCGCCGCCTGCGTGTTGGGAAACAAATTACAAATGTAAAATGCTTGCTTTTGCGTTAGGGAAGCAAATTCCAAATGTAAAATGCCTGCTTTTGCGTCAGGGAAACGAATTTCAAATGCAAAATGCCTGCCCGCGCGTTATGACAGCGAATTTTGCGCACACAATTCCTTGAAATATGACGGAGGGAGATTTTATGTCCGAACAGCCGATAAAAATTATCGATTATTCCGATGCAGCGGCGGATTTTTTCAATCCCCGAAAGATAAGTTTGTCTGTGCGGGAAACCGTTGCTTCTATCCTCGAAGACGTTCAAAACCGCGGAGATGCTGCACTGCGCGAGATGAGCGGGAAATTCGACCGTATACAGCCGTCCGCTTTTGAAATTCCCGCCGATGCTTTGCGTGTCTGCGCGGAAAACATGAAAAAAACGCGTCCCGATTTGTATGACGCGGTTTCCTATTCATTCGATCTTGCGCTGCGCTTCGCAAAAAAACAGCGCGAATATTTTACCGATTTCGAAACGGAACTTGCGCCCGGAATTATTACCGGACAAAAAACCATTCCCGTGGAACGCGCAGGCTTGTATGTTCCTGCGGGACGTTTTCCGCTTTTTTCGTCGCTTGTGATGAGCGCCGCGCCCGCAAAGGCCGCGGAAATATCGGAAATCATTCTGTGTACGCCGCCGCGAGTGCGTGAAAAAAGCGCCGTTCCCGCGAATCCGTCCGTCTGCGAGCCCTGGGCAGATGAAGGCATTCTTGCCGCGGCTTATATATGCGGCGTAAACAAGGTGTTTGCGGTCGGCGGCGCGCAGGCAGTCGGCGCCATGGCGTTCGGTACCGAATCTATTCCCCGCTGTGATGTGATAGTCGGCCCCGGCAATAAATACGTTGCGGAGGCAAAGCGGCTGGTATTCGGGCAGGCGGGCATCGATTTTGTGGCGGGACCGACGGAAGCTTTTATCATTGCCGATGACAGCGCGCGCCCTGCCTGGGTTGCGGCGGACATGCTCGCGCAGTCCGAGCACGATACGGACGCGCAGGCTGTTTTGGTTACTTGTTCGCGGGCGCTGGCGGAACAGACCGCCGCGGAAATCGAACGGCAGCTGGAAACGCTTCCGACGGCGGCGACTGCGCGTGCATCGCTGGAACGCAACGGCGTCATAATCATTGCGGATTCGATCGAGCAGGCGGCGGAAATTGCGAACAAAAAAGCGCCGGAACATTTGGAGCTTGCCATGGACGACAGTCCCGACCGCCGCAAACTCCTGGAATTGACGCATAATTACGGTACGCTTTTTATCGGGCATGATGCGGCGGAAGTATTCGGCGACTACACGGCGGGATTGAATCATATACTGCCGACGTCCGGTTCGGCGCGTTTTACCGGCGGGCTTTCGGTGCGCATGTTTTTGAAAACAACAACGACGCTGCGGACACAGCGCGTGTCATCGGGCGGCGGCACGGCGGAAGGATTCGAAAAATCCGCGGAAAACGCCGCTGTTTTGGGAGATGCGGAAGGATTGTCCGCACATTCCCGCGCCGCGCGCATCAGATTGGAATAGCCGCGGACAGACAATGCGCATGCCTGCGGCCGAAGCAATTTACTGCGCTTCGGTTCGCTTTTTTTCGTATACGATATGCTGTTCTTCGAGCAGTTCCATAATGCGGTCGACAACGATTTGCTTGTGATCCTCGGCGGAAACGTCGTGTGCTTCGATAATATCGGTGCGGAATTTTTTGCAGTCAATCGGTTCGCTGCCGGCAAGAATGCAGGTATCTTTGCAGACGCGATCCATCATCATGTTTTCCGGATGATCGTCGGAAATGCGCAGACAGTTCCCGTTATTCGAAACAAGAATCATCACATCGGACAGCCGCAGGTAGGAGTCGATTTCCCGCACGCCGCGCTTGGTTTCCGGACAGTTCGGGCGGTAGCGTGTTCCGGCGGGAAACACGAGAATTACCTGGCCTTTTTTCCATGCCGCACTGAGCGCACGCATGGACGCGAAATTAATTTTCCGGCTGCGCGCTTCTTCTTCCTCGCGTTTTGCGGGATCTGCTATGGCGGCAAGGCTGCGGCTCGGATAAATGATGATGCGGTTATATGCTTCCGCCCAGGCGCTTACCATCGGGTTTTCTTCATTCAGTTTCATGCCCGCGATAGCAACCGTGCGTTCCGCAAGTTCCGCGCAGACGCCGCTGCCGAATTTCCGCAGCATATAAATAAATTCGGGCAAATCGAAATTGCTGTAATGTTCCATTAAAATAAGCCCGCGTTTCCCCTGATTGACAAGCTGCGCAAACTTTTCGAAATTTTCTATTCCGTCAAGCCGCGAACCGGGCAGCAGATTTTCACTGAGCATTCCGTCGACAATTTCGCGGATTTTCAGATTAGCTTCCTGGTACACATTGTGTTCGGTAATTTTATTTTCCGCCCGCGCAAGACGTTTTAATTCGGGGAATAAATAATCGTAATGAGTTAATAACGGTTCGCCTTCCATATCCGCCGTACCTCGCCTGATGAAATTACATGCACAGCCGTTTCGGCTGTCCACGATGATAGTTCTTTTATTATTATAGATTACAATCAAGACTTTTCTGCGTCAATAAGTTTTTATGCGCAGGAATGCCGTGATTTTCGGCAGAATACGTGGGGGGGGGAGGAAAGTGTTCTGCAAAGTTCCGAAAAACATGCAGGCAGGGCGCGCCTGCAAAAGCCGAAAAAGAAAAACGGCATTTCGAGCTGTTTCGCCCGAAAGCGAATCGGGGCGGGGAAAAAGTCCTCCGCATAACTCAAAATGCCGTTTCCTGCGCTAATTATACGGCGGGATAATTACACAAGCGCTTCCGCACGGCTGGTAAAGCAGCCGATTCCTTCTACCGGATAGCGTTTGCGCATTTCCAAAACAATGTCCTCGATTTTTGCCGCTTCTTCTTCGGAACAGAAAACGGTCATCATATTGTTCAGCTGCGGCCAAATGGCGTCGCCGAGTTTGGGATTTTTTTCGCCGTTTCCCTGCACGCCGACCGTTTTTGTATATTTTTGGGCGACATTCCGTTCCTTGAATATAATCATAAAATCATCGTCTACTGCCTGCGAAAAAAACAGGTCAACGCGGACGCACGGCTGTTTTGTTTTTTCATAATTCATTGCTGTCATCCTTTTCCGGCTGCGAATTGCCGTCGCCGGCAGCTGCGCCGTCATTTTGTTCCGTTTCGATTGCGGCGGCTGTGCCGTTTTCTGCCTGAATTGCAGAAGGTGCATTTTCCGCCGCGGGATTTGAGGTTTTTCCTGCGGTTTCCGTTACGGCGGCTTTTTGGTTCTGTGCGGATCGCGCCGCTTTGTGTTCGATGCGCGCTTGTCTGCGGGCGGCTTTGCGTTCACGCTGCGAGTTGAAGATATAATAGAGCGCCGGCATAATGAACAATGTCATTAAGGAACCGAACGTCATGCCGCCGAGAACGGTGAGTCCGATAGGCTGCGTCATATCGCTTCCTTCTCCGGGGAAAAACGCCATCGGAATGAGCGACGTAACTGTTGTCAGCGTACTCATCAAAATGGGGCGGAGGCGGTTCTGCGCCGCTTCTACGCAGGCTTCTTTCAATGTCTGTCCGCGTTTTCGCAGCAAATTGGTATAATCCACAAGAACAATACCGTTGTTGACGATACAGCCGACGAGCATCAGCATGCCGACAATCGTAACAACATTGAAAATTGTTCCGCTGAACAGATAAATTGCCACAACACCGATAAAACTCAGCGGAATCGTAAAAATAACGATGAACGGATCTTTGAGCGATTCGAACTGGCTTGCCATAACGGCAAAAACCAGCAAAATTGCCATGATGATAATTGCGCCGAAGTTGGCGACAGCTTCCATCATGTCCGCAAAATCTCCGGTATAGGAAATTATCACGTTTTCATCCTGAACGACATTTTCGCGGATGAGTTTTTGTATATCAGACTGCACCGCGCCGATTGAAATGCCGTCTTTCGGTTTTGCGGTAACGTGGATTGCGCGTGTTTGATTTTCGCGTTTGATTGCGACCGGCGACACCGTTTCTTCGTAGCGCGCAAAACTCGCAAGCGGAATGCGGTTGTTCATTGAATTGCTGACATATATTTGTTCGAGATCGCCGAAACGTGTTCTGTCCTGTTTGTCAAGCCGCGTGATAATATCGATTTGCGTTCCGTTGTCGTCGTAGCGGCTGGCAGTCGTTCCGTTTATCGAAGCGTTCAGCTCGTTGCCCGCCGCGTATGCGGTTACGCCTAATTCGTTCATGCGGTTTCTGTCGACGATTATTTTCAGCTGCGGAAGCCCGTCTTCGAGATCCATGCTTACTTCATTGATATAATCTTTTGCCTTTTCCGTGAGCACTTTTTCGATTTGCTTTGCCGTGGAACGGGCAAGATTGAGATCATCGCTTTTTATGACGACTTCGATTCCGCCGCTTCCTGCCATGCCGGAAGTCGAGAACGAAAAGCTTGCGCCGGGGAAACTGTCGAAATGCCGGCGGATTTTTTCTTTTGCCGAAACTTCGTTGTCCCAGCCCGGTTCGCGTTCGCTTTCGCGGTACAGCGTGATAATCAGCTGTGCTTCGTTTGACGACGCGGATGAGCTGAGAACGCTTGTGCCGCCGACCGAAACGGTGGAATATTTTACGCCCGTAATATCCGGCAGAACATTTGCCTGCATCTGCTGGATAACTTCGCGCGTTGCTTCAATCGTGGTTCCTTTGGGCATTTCGAGTTTTACGGTTATTGTTGTGGAAGCGACGCTCGGCATGAAAATAAAACCTATTTTCGGGATAAGCATCATGGAGCCGAAAAACAGCAGGAGAATAAAACCGAGCGCCGTTTTTTTGTGATTGAGAACCCAGCGCACCGCACGCGAATATTTTGTATTGAGCCAGTCGAAAAACCGCGACATTATTGCGTCGAAATACTTCATCGGTTTTGACATTTTCCGTTCCGACGGTTTTTCGAGTTTCAGATACTTTGAAGTAAGCACCGGCACGAGCACAATAGCGACAACAAGCGAACAAACCAGCGAAAATACAATGGTGAACGCAAACGCTTCGAAGATTTTGCCCATCATGCCGAGCATTTTGCGGAACATAATCATCGGCAGGAAAATACAAATACTGGTAAGCGTACTTGCCGTGATTGACGTAATCATTTCCTGCGAGCCGAGCACGGAAGCTACTTCCGGCTTTGTGTCGCGTTCGCGGTAGCTGAAAATATTTTCCAGAACGACTATCGAGTTATCGACAAGCATACCGATGCCGAGCAGCAGTCCTGCGAGCGTCATCATGTTGATAGTCAGTCCGCAGAAATACATCAAGCCCATTGTCAGGAAAATCGAAATAGGAATGGAAAGTCCTATAACGAACGTACTTTTTATACTGCGCAGGAATATAAACAATATGACAACGGCGAGGACTGCGCCCTGCACCGCGGAATTGATTACCTGGCTTATTGTTTGATCTATTTGGTCGGTGGTGTTTGACGTTTCTATCATAGTAACGTCGGACGGCAATTCGGCTTTTATTGCGGCAAGCTGCTTGCGGATTTTCTTCGCGGTCTCGACGGAATTTTTTCCGCTTTGCTTTTGCATGGACAGCATAACGCACGGAGTAACGTCAAAGTAGGCGAGCGAAGAACTGTCTTTATATCCTTCGTATACATTGGCAACATCACGCAGCAGCACGGAAACCATTTCCGGCGTTTTTCCGCTTACGGATGTCGTTTTGTACGTAACGACTGTGTTGCGAATGTCGTTCAAAGACTCGTACGTGCCTTCCGCCGAAATAGAATAATTCGAATCGCCTTGTTCGATTGTTCCGCCGGAACTGGTGATATTCTGCACGGCAATCATCTGCGCAATCTGGCTGATTGTCAGTTCGTATGCATCGAGCCGATCCCTCGGAATATCCACGAGAATTGCTTTTTCTCTGCCGCCGGAAATAAACGCAGACGCAACGCCGTCTATTTGCTCCAATCGGGGCTGGATGATGTCTTCCGCGTATTTGCTGAGTTCTTCCGGCGTGCGCGAACCGGTGATGACCAGCGTCATAATCGGCATCATGGACGGATCCAGCTTCATGATAAGCGGGGTGTCCGCATCGTCCGGAAGATAGTTGCGTATCATGTCTATCTTATCGCGTATATCGTTTCCCGACGTATCCAGGTTGGTGCCGTATTCGAATTCGAGCATGACCATGCTTGCGCCGCTTTGCGACGTAGAGGTCATTTCTTTCAGTCCGGTAACGCCGGAAAGTACGCTTTCCAGCGTGCGCGTTATGCTTTTTTCTACCTCTTCCGGTCCGGCGTTTGAATAGCCTGTGTAAACAATCATAACCGGTATGTCTATATCCGGATATAAATCAATCGGAATGTTCATCGTGCAGTAAATACTGAGCGCGGTGAGCAGTGTAAATACAACAAGGATGGTCGTCGGTTTATTGACCGCCGCTTTTGACAAATTCATGTGCTTGTACCTCTTATGCGCGGTTATTCCGAGATGCTGACGATATTTACTTTTGAACCGTCATTCAAAAGCGACTGCCCTTTTATAATGACAAGATCTCCGGGATTGATGCCGTCAAGTATTTCCTGCTTGTTATCGACGCGGATACCCATTTTCACCGGCACACGCCGTGCGGTTTTTGTTTCCTCGTCGGCAATGAACACAAACGTTTCGTCGTTGCGGGTTATAATTACGTTGTCCGGAATGACGATGATGTCCTGTTTGCTGTCGGTTATCAGCTTGATTTTTGCATACATTCCGGCACGCAGGCGGGAATCCGGCGGATACTGAAGCAGCTTTATGCCGAGCGTGCGGGAAGACGGATCGAGCACCGGATTTATTTCCACAAGCTGCGCGGGAAATTTTTCGCCCGGATACGCGTCAAACGTAATAATCGCCGCTTGATTCAGCGCAAGCCGTGAAATAAAGCGTTCCGCAACATTTGTTTTTACCTCAAGTCTGCCGGTGCTGCTGATTTTTCCCATGGGAGCCTGCGGAGAAACCGTCGCGCCGATATTCAGCGGAAAGCTCGTAACCGTTCCGCCGACGCTTGCGCGCACGGGACTGGCACTGTATATCATGCCCGGTTTGGAAGCATCCACTTCCGCAAGGATTTGGTCTTTCTGCACGACTTGTCCCACGGAAACATAAATTCTCGAAACTTTTCCGGCCGTATCGGGATAAATGTCGATGCTGGAAGCCGTCTGCACATCGCCGCCGAATTCCAGATAATCATCAAGCGAACCGGGCGATGCGCGGTACGTGTTTACCGCGTATACTGTTTCGATTTCTGTTTCTTTTTTTGCCGCGTCCTTTTTGGAACAGCCGAAAAATCCCGCGGCGAAAACCGCAGCGGCGCATATACCGGCGGCAATGTTTTTTGTGCTTTTTTTCATTTTATAAAACCTCCTTAATTAAAACTTTATGCCGGCGCCGCGTGCAGCGGCGCCGAATTACAATTCGGGAATACTTTGCGTGAATGCGCTTTCTAACGAAGCTTCGCGTTTATTGCATCTTCAAGCTCCAGCAGTGCCGAAATATAGTTGTTTTTTTCGCTCAAAAGTCCCAGCCGGGCCTGATTGTATGAATTTTCCGAATCCCGTACATCAAGCAATTCCGTAGTACCGTTGTTGTATGCTTTCAAAGTCGAGTCATAAGCCATTTTCCCAAGCTCAACTGTTTTTTCCATTGCTTTTATGTTTGCTTCGCATTTATGCAGATTGCCGACAAGCGAATGGATTTTATTTTCCATATTCTGAACCAATTGCTCCAATCCCAATTCCGCTTGTTCCAGCTGCTGCTTTGTATCCTTTAAAGACTGCATATTCGCGCTGAACGGCAGCATATCCAAAAGGTTTGAATAAACCAAAGTGAATGAAAGGCTTCCCGTATCGGCGTCGGCAAGATTATCCGCCCATTCGCCCGCCGCGTATAATGTGGGAGAAAAGCTGTAGTTTACCGCAAGGCTCGGCGTGAAAGTCGAAAACCTTTTTGCGTTTATCGAAATTTTCAGCAGTTCGATATTTTTTTTCAAAGAGATAATGTCCTTGTTTTTCTCAAGATATCGTTCCACCAATTCATCTGCGTCCACTTCCACATATTCCGTTTCGATAGAACCGTCCAATTCGATTTCCGTGCCGAAAGGATATCCTATTAAAAACGCAAACGTGTCCATTGTTTCCCGTAAACTTTGTTCCGCAGACATAATAGTCGGCTTTTCGTTTTCATAAGTAACCTGCGCACTCAAAACGGTCATTTCCGGCACAAGGCCGTTTCTGTAATTTATTATTGCCTGATTGTATCTTTCCTGCGCATTATTTAATTTTTCCCGCTCTATGTTCAGATTTTCCTGCGCCAACAAAATGCCGTAGAACAATTTTCGGACATTTACTTCCATATCGCGCCATGCTTGTTCCCAGGTAATTTGTCCCTGCTCGTACTGCACGTGGCTTGCGCGGATGCTTTGAATCATCGCAAGATTGAAATTCCAGCCCACGGAAATACTCGGCGCAACCACCGCCCAGTGAAGTTTTTCCGTGTCCTCATAGCCGGCAGCTTTCACGACAGAATCGTACATCTGCGAAGAAAGAGCACCGGTGGTTTCCAGTGCGCCGAGTCTGCTCTGCGTTATAATATTTGAATAAATCGAATTATACGTAGAATTTGTTGTCGTCCGCGCAGCGGTTGCGCTTATGCCCGCACTCGGCAAAAGCGTGTTCCAGCCGTATCGGGACGCGCGCTTTTTTATTTCCAAATCGATTGCGTCGGATTTCAGCGACTTGTTGTTATCCAGCGCGTATCTTACGGCGTCATCAACGGTCAGCTTTAACGGTTCTTCCGAAAACGCGGCAAATGCGCAGAACAGCGTTGTTCCGAGCATACAGATAATTTTCTTTTTCATTGTATCTCCTGTTTTCATTATTTTTTATTTTCTCCGGCATAAACGCCGGCGTTTTCAATTCCTTTGCATACGCATTTAAACAATGCTTTTATCTTTTTGTTTCCGGATTCCGCGGAAATTGTTTCATTTTCGTTTACGTCCCCGCACAAAAGAAAAATCGGCAGCGACGAAATCCAAAGGCTTATTGTGCTGCTGTCGATTCCGAATGCCGGATGCTCAAGCTGCGCACATAAAAAATCGTAGGGCGGGGGCGCAAACAAACTGCGTACTCCGCTGTCCCAGGAATTTCTGTGCAGCGAAATATTTCCGATGCGCAGCCAATTCAGCACCGGAAGCAAAAGCTGGCTGCACAGCAGATAATGCATTTCCGTTATAAAATGTATGTACACCGCTTCCGACATGGACTGCGCAAATTCGTAATGTTTTTTCAAAAATTCGGAAAGGCACGAAAACTCCCGTCCTATCAATTCCTGAAGCATTGCGTCCCTGTTTTTGAAATGGGAATACAAACTGCTTTTTGTCATGCCGAGTTCCGCTGCCATGCGCTCCATCGTAATGCCGGGAAATCCCCATTTGCCGATAACGCCGGACAGCGCCGACGCAAACCTGTTTCCCTGCGATATTTGTTCTTTGCTGATGCGGCATATTTCATCCAGCTCGGCAAGCCGCTTTTCGCTGATATCCGGCAGTTCATGCCAGCCGTCGAATAAGAGGCTGCTGAGCCGTTCCGCAAATTGCTGCGCGGGAATTCGTATTTTTTTTTCGCCTTGCGTCGCGATGAAAAAGAATATCGAAGTAAGAACATATTCCATTTGAAAATGACCTTTCGGAGATAAAAAATAAAATCGATTATTTCTTCTCGGATCGCGCCGGTATATATTCATAATGAACGGTACGCCTCGTTTTTCAAGCGCAGCCATCATGAATTGTTCGAAATTCTTGTCTTTTACAAAAGAATAAATAAAAAAGCACAGATATTCATGATGCTCCGCAAAAAACACCGTTATTCCGCTGACGTATTTTTGAAAAACCTGCCCGCCGGAAGCTATCTCGCAAAGGCACGCAGCGGCGTCGTCGAAAAAACGCTCCTGCATAGCGGAAAATAGCGCCTTTTTGTTTTTGTAATGCCGGAAAATCGCCGGCTTTGTTATGCCGACGTGGCAGGCAATATCGGACAAAGATACTTCTTTGAAAGACGGATTTGTCATCGACTCGAACGCCGCCTGCAAAATGAGTTCCTTGGTATTTTTGCCTGATGAATATTTTGTCTGCCCTGTCAAAATATATTCTCCGTCCGCCAAAAGTTACCGAACAGTCGGTAACAAAATATACAAAAATCACCGTCTTTTCGTCAATACTGCGGGATATTTTTTTGCTTTGCGCAAAGCGCACAAAAAAGCACTTGAATCGAGCGGTTGTTCCATATAATATTATTTTTGTGGAAACAAAATCATTTGACTTAATCACGCTCGGAGAAATAATGCTCCGGCTGTCTCCGCCGAACACGGAACGGATAATGCACGGCGATACATTCGAAAAACACGCCGGCGGCGCGGAACTGAATGTAGCGTCCGGCGTTTCGCTTTTGGGACTGCGCGCGGGAATCGTTTCGAAAATTCCGCAGAACGAACTGGGAATTTTCATAAAAAACCGCATCCGCAACTGCGGCGTCAGCGATGATTATTTGATATTCGATACCGAAAGCGATGCACGGCTCGGCATTTATTATTACGAAAACGGCGCCCATCCGCGCAAACCGTGCGTTGTGTACGACAGGCGTCATTCTTCCATAAATACGCTCGCGCTTGACGAAATTCCGCCGCAGGTTTTTTCTTCCGCGCGGATGTTTCACACAAGCGGCATAACGCTTGCGCTTTCCGAAAACATACGGAACCTCGCCGCGGAAATGATAAAGCGCTTTAAAAACCAAGGCGCCATGATTTCTTTCGATGTCAATTACCGCGCGAATTTATGGAACGAAGCGGAAGCGCGCGCCGCTGTCGAACAGATTCTGCCGTACCTCGACGTGCTGTTTGTTTCGGAAGAAACCTGCCGCAAAATGTTCGCCAAAACAGGCACATTGCAGGACATGCTGAAAAGCTTTGCCGCGGAATATCCCAACATTCGGCTGATTGCTTCCACCGAACGAAAAGTCATCAGCCCGAAAAACCATTCTTTCGGCTCCACGCTGTATTCCGCCGCCGAAAAACGCTTTTATCACGAACAGCCGTACACGGACATCGATGTCGTCGACCGCATCGGCAGCGGCGACGCATACTGCGCCGGCGTTTTATTCGGAATGCTCAAATACAACGACCCGCAAAAAGCAATGGAATTCGGCAATGCGACAAGCGCGGTAAAAAACACGATCCACGGCGACCTGCCGCTTTCCGATTACAATGAAATACGCCGCATTATCGCGTCCCACCAGAACACCGGCGGCGACGAACCGGAAATGCAGCGCTAGCGCATAATCGATAAGCGCTTGAAACAAGCGGGGCTTGCGTCAGCCGTGCTGCCGCCGCGCTTTGCGGGGTTGCGCTGACGCTTCATTGTGCGCGGCAGGCCGCGCACAACGCGCCTGCGGCGCGCCCCTCCAATCGCTAAGCCGCGGCATTTTTGCGCTTCGGTATGGCTCGGCATTTTCGTCCCGAAAATTATTCGCTGCGCCGCTGTACCTGTTGACATAATAAGTATTTTTCTGCAAAGTCAATATATTTCACAGAATAATTCTGCATACTTTATTTGCGGAGGGACAGGAAAAAAATTGAACGGAAGCACAGTTTCCATCAGCAGCGTATCCAAATCATTCGGGACATTTCATGCGCTGGACGCCATTAACTTTACTATACAAAAGGGCGAGTTTTTCTCGATTCTCGGTCCATCCGGCTGCGGCAAAACAACGCTTTTGCGCATCATTGCCGGATTTGAATTTCCCGACGAGGGAACGGTGCTGTTCGACGGCGAAAATGTCATTCCGTTTCCGCCGGACAAACGGCAGTCAAATACTGTTTTTCAGAATTACGCGTTGTTTCCGCATCTTTCCGTATATGAAAATATCGCGTTCCCGCTGCGCCTGCAAAAACTGGATAAAAAAATAATCGACGCGAAAGTTCGGGAATATCTGCATCTTGTGCAGCTTGAAGCGCATGCCGCCAAAAAACCGAATCAGCTTTCCGGCGGGCAGCGGCAGCGTGTCGCGATTGCCCGCGCGCTCATCAATGAACCGAAAGTGCTTCTGCTTGACGAGCCGCTTTCCGCGCTGGATGCAAAACTGCGCCAGAACCTGCTTGTCGAGCTGGATTCTCTGCACGACAAAATCGGCATCACATTTATCTATATAACTCACGATCAGGCGGAAGCGCTTTCCGTTTCCGACCATATCGCGGTAATGAATCAGGGAAAAGTGCTGCAAGTCGGCACGCCGTTTGAAATTTACGAAAGCCCTGCAACGGAATTCGTGGCGAAATTTATCGGCGAAACGAATATTTTTACTGCCGAAGTCAGTGAATGCGCGCCGCTCGATATTCCCGCAGGAAAAGATCCCGAATTTATGTGCACGCTTTCTATTCGGGAACTGGACAAACAGGTAAAAGTTACCGATTACGAACGAACGGAACAAAACCAGAAAGTCTGTTTTACCGTGCGGCCGGAAAAAATCAGAATTACGCGGGAAGAACCGGTTACAAGCCGCAGCGATATAAATGTTTTCCGCGGAATTGTGGAAGAGCCGGTGTATTCCGGGTTTCAGTCCAAATTTTATGTCCGGCTGGAAAACGGCACGTTAATAAAAGTTTTCAAGCAGCACACGAATTATTTGGATGACGGTCCGGAAATCGCCTGGAAAGATTCCGTGTACGTATCCTGGAGCGCCGACGACGGATATATCGTCGAGGACATTCTGCAATGATCGGAAAAAAAAATCCGGGTGTATTTTATGCCTGGTCTATGGGGCTGTGGTTTACCTTTTTTTTCATTGTACCGCTGATAATCATCACGCTGTACAGCTTCCTCGAAAAAGGCTTGTACGGCGGCGTCGTCTGGAAATTTTCGCTGGAAGCTTACCGGCAGATGTGCAATCCGGCGTACGCGCTGGTATTTGTCCGCACGCTTTGGATTTCCGCGGCGGCAACGCTGATAACGCTGCTTTTGGCGCTGCCCTGCGGCTACGCAATGGCGCGCAGCAAACATCAAACGCTGCTGCTGTTCCTTGTCATCATTCCGTTTCTGACTAATTCGCTGATACGCATTTTCGCCTGGATGTCGATACTCGGCAACGACGGTTTTCTGAATACGCTGCTGCGCACTTTCGGAATTGTGGATGATTACGCAAAGCTTTTGTACAACAGAAACGCGGTTATCCTTGTTTCCGTATATATGTACCTTCCTTACGCGATTCTGCCGATATTTACGGCAATCGATAAATTCGATTTTTCGCTGCTGGAAGCGGCGCGCGATCTCGGCGCATCAAAACCGGTTTCCATAGCCAAAGTATTGCTGCCCAATATCAGAAGCGGCATTGTTACTTCGTTTATTTTTACGTTTATTCCGATTTTCGGCGCATATACGGTGCCGCTCCTTGTCGGCGGCAAAGATTCATATATGCTCGGCAATGTTATCGTCGATCAAGTGAACAAAACACGCAACTGGCCGCTGGCGGCAGCGTTCTCCATGATTATCAGCGTGCTCAGTACCGCGGGTGTTTTATGGATGATGCGGATAAACGGCAGATCCGCTTCGGAAAAAACGCAGCCGGAAAAGAAGGAAAAACGCTGATGCCTTTCGACAATAATTTTATTGACAAAAAAAATACGCTTTTTTCGCCGATGTCCGCTGTTGTAAAACGGATGAACAAAAAACGTCCCTCGTCGGAACCTGCGCGTCATGCGCGGCGGGCGTTTGCACGGCGGAAGCGTTCGTTTTCAATGGCAGTATTGATTGCGACATATATATTCCTGTTTCTGCCGCTTGCCGTTATCGTTGTGTATTCCTTCAATAAAGGAAAAAGCGGCAGCTTCACCGGATTTTCGCTGATATGGTACAAAAAACTGCTTTTTGAGTCGGGCGACTTATGGCATGCCCTGTACAACAGCGTGCTCATTGCCGTTTCGTCGGCTGCGACCGCAACTGTTCTCGGAACGCTTGCCGCTGTCGGCGTCAGCTGGTACCGATTCCGCGGGCGCCTGTATATCCAGACGGTCAGTTTTCTGCCGATGATACTGCCGGAAGTGATAATCGGCGTTTCCATGCTCATATTTTTTTCGGGCATAAAACTGCCGCTGGGGCTGTTTTCCATTTTCGCGGCGCATACGACATTTTGTCTGCCGTTCGTTTTTTTGATGGTATTGGCGCGGCTTGATGAATTCGATTTTTCCGTCATCGAAGCGGCGCACGATTTAGGCGCCTCGGAACGGCAGACCATGCAGAAAGTTGTTATCCCTGCAATTATGCCGGGCATTTTATCCGGTTTTTTGATGGCGGCAATAATGTCTTTGGAAGATTTTGTCATCACTTTTTTTGTTTCGGGACCGGGCTCTACGACGCTGCCGCTGTATGTGTATTCCATGATCCGCTTCGGCGTGTCGCCTGTTATCAATGCGCTTTCCTGCGTTATAATAATAGCGACAATTTTAATAACATTTTCGCTGCGCAAATTTCTGAAAAACATTGCGGCAGCAAAATAACTTCGGGAAAATCAGGAGAAAACGTCATGAAACATGCAAAAAACATCACGCACGTACTTTTTGCCGCATTGCTTTTGCCGCTTGTTGCGGGCTGTGCGAAAAAAAACACGCTGTATTTATTTAACTGGACGTATTACACGCCGGCTTCCGTCATAGCGCAGTTTGAACAGGAATTCGGCGTAAACGTAAAAGTCGACAGCTATGCTTCCAACGAAGAAATGTTTGCCAAACTGAAGGCAGGCGCTTCCGGATACGACATTGTGGTGCCCTCGCAGGATTACGTGTCGATTATGATAAAAGAAGGCATGCTGCGGGAACTTGATCATTCAAAACTGACAAACGCGGAAAATATCAGCAATCTTGTTCTTGAAAAAGCAACGTATGATCCCGAAATGAAATACTGCGTGCCGTATTTCATGGGCGCTGCGGGAATTGCCGTCAATACCGCAAAAGTGCCGCAGTTTGAAAAATCCTGGAATATTTTTGCGCGCCGAGATTTGAATCAGCGTATGTGCATGATGGATGATATGCGCGAAGTCGTCGGCGATGCGCTCGCGTATATGGGAAAATCCGTAAATACGCTCGACGATGCGGAACTGAATGCGGCAAAAGAACTTATCGTGCGCGAATGGAAGCCGAACCTCGTAAAATTCGATGCGGAAGGCTTCGGCAAATCATTTGCGGCAGGAGATTTCTGGGCAGTCCAAGGATACGCGGAAGTCGTTTTCGGCGAAGTTCCCGAAGAAGACTGGCACAATATAGCGTTCTTTATTCCCGAAGAAGGCGGTCCCATGTACATAGATTCCATGTGCATTTTGCAGGGCGCAAAAAATTACGATCTAGCAATGGAATTTATCAATTTTATTCACCGCCCCGAAATATACGCGCAGTTTCTCGATGCGTTCCGCTTCCCGCCGAGCGTGAATACAAAAGCCGCGCAGTACATGCAGACGACGCCGCATTATTCCGCGGATCAAATGCAGAACTGCGAAATAAAAGACGATCTTGCGGAAGGGCTTGCAAAATACAACGCTATCTGGCAGCAAATACGCTTTACGGAATAAATGCCGGCTATGCTTCGAATACGCAAAACGTCAATTGTTTGCCTGATATGCTTTTTTCCGCTGTTTCTGCCGATGACAAGCGGGAAGTGCCTGCTTCCCGTTCTGCCGGCGGAAACTTTCCGCTTCAAATATGCTGCCGGAGAAAACTACCGAATTTTGTCGACTGTCCAGGAAAATGTGTTTGTCAACAAGCAGTTCAATCACTATGCGGAAATCGTAAACCGCATAGCGGTGAAAGTAACCGCGGCGCAGAACGGTACGGGCACGCATGAAGCCGTGTTCATGACAACGGAAAATGCCGTGTCGGGAGGGACGCAAAACACATTTACTTGGGGAACGGAATACAAAAGCGTCTTTGACCGCGATCAATTCGGTACGTACGCAATTTCCGATGAATATTTCATGCCTGTCGTGCGGAATGTTCCGATTTTTCCCGATCGCGATATTGCGGAAGGCGATACCTGGAGCGCGGAAGGCGAAGAAGCGCACGATTTGCGGCGGACATTCGGCATCGAAAAACCGTTCAAGGTTCCGTTTACGGCAAATTATGCGTATCAGGGACGGCAGAAAATAGACGGAAAAAACCTGCATGTCATCAAAGCCCGATATACGCTTTCGTTTAACAGTCCCGTTATTCCTGCCGATGCTTTGCAGCTGGGCGATTATCCTGCGTCGACTATGGGATACTCGGACCAGACCTTGTACTGGGACAACGAAGCGGGCGCGCTGCACTCGTACAACGAAAATTTCCGGATAGTAATAACAACCGCCGCGGGCAATGTGCTTGAATTCCGCGGCACGGCGCAGGCGGAAACAAGCGGGCAGAAACAAGTCGGAACCGAAGAAACCGCACGGAAAATACAAGCACAGCTTGAAAATATGGGCATCGAAAATGCATCCGTTTCCGCAGGCGAAGCAGGGCTGACAATCAGTCTTGAAAACATTCAGTTTGAAGCGGATTCTGCCGTGCTTTCGGAACGCGAAAAACGAAAAATCGGGAAAATAGCGGATATTTTAAAACAATTCCCCGACAACGACTTGCTTATTTCCGGACATACCGCGCTTGCGGGCACGGCTTCGGCCCGAAAAAAGCTTTCAAAAGAGCGGGCAGACGCTGTTGCGTCGTTTTTGGTGCAAATCGGGGTAAAAGATATGTACCATGTGTTTTCTCAAGGTTTCGGCGCGGAAAAACCGATTGCGCCGAACGATACCGAAGACGGACGTGCGCGCAACAGACGTGTCGAAATAACGATTCTGCAATAATACTGATACGACTGATACGCGAACTGCATATAAACAAAACGGCGCCGCCTTGTATTCAAGACAGCGCCGTTTTGTTTATATGTGTACGCTATTTATTTCGGTACGTTATTTTGAAAGCGACTGAGCCACGTCGACCGCTACGGCAACGGTTGCGCCGACCATCGGGTTGTTGCCGATTCCGAGGAAGCCCATCATTTCGACATGCGCCGGTACGGACGAAGAACCCGCAAACTGCGCGTCGGAATGCATCCGTCCCATTGTGTCTGTCATGCCGTATGACGCGGGACCTGCCGCCATATTATCCGGATGAAGCGTGCGTCCGGTGCCGCCGCCGGACGCAACGGAAAAGTATTTTTTGCCTTTTTCGGTGCATTCTTTTTTGTATGTGCCCGCGACCGGATGCTGAAATCTTGTCGGATTGGTTGAATTGCCGGTGATGGATACGTCAACGCCTTCATGCCACATAATTGCAACGCCCTCGCGCACATCATCCGCACCGTAGCATTTGACTTTTGCGCGCTCCCCGTTTGAATACGGAATTTCTTTGATGACTTTCAGCTCGCCGCTGAAGTAATCAAACTGCGTCTGCACGTATGTAAAACCGTTGATGCGGCTGATAATCTGTGCGGCGTCTTTTCCGAGCCCGTTGAGAATGCAGCGCAGCGGTTCTTTGCGCACTTTGTCCGCTTTTGCCGCGATTTTTATGGCACCTTCCGCGGCGGCAAACGATTCATGTCCCGCAAGAAACGCAAAGCACTTTGTTTCTTCGCGCAAAAGCCGCGCGGCAAGATTTCCGTGTCCGAGCCCGACCTTGCGGTCTTCCGCAACGGAACCGGGAATGCAGAATGCCTGCAAACCGATGCCGATAGCTTCCGCTGCGTCGGCGGCGTTTTTGCAGCCTTTTTTGATTGCAATAGCCGCGCCGACAACATACGCCCATTTTGCGTTCTCGAAACAAATCGGCTGCGTTTCTTCGACGGTCTTATACGGATCGATGCCCGCTTTGGCGCAGATATCTCTTGCTTCTTCAATGGAAGCAATGCCGTTTTCTTTCAATGCCTTGTTGATTTTATCAATACGGCGCTCATAGCTTTCAAAAGTGATTTTTTCTGCCATATCAATACTCCTTATTCTGCCCGCGGATCGATGAGCTTAACCGCGCCCTGTTCTTCCGTCGTCCGTCCGTATGAACCGCGCGCTTTTTCCATAGCCGCCGCGGGATCATCGCCTTTTTTGATAAAATCCATCATTTTGCCGAAATGAATGAATTTGTAGCCGATAATCGCGCCTTCACTGTCAACGGCAACCTTTTCGACATAGCCTTCCGCCATTTCAAGATAGCGCGGACCTTTTTTCAGCGTTGCGAACATTGTTCCGACCTGCGAACGCAGACCTTTGCCCAAATCTTCGAGCGACGCGCCCACGACAAGCCCGCCCTCGCTGAACGCGGACTGTGTGCGGCCGTATACGATTTGCAGGAACAACTCGCGCATGGCGGTGTTTATTGCGTCGCACACAAGGTCGGTATTCAGCGCTTCGAGAATTGTCTTGCCGATAAGGATTTCCGACGCCATCGCCGCGGAATGAGTCATGCCGGAACAGCCGATTGTTTCAACCAATGCTTCCTGAATAACGCCGTCTTTTACATTCAGCGTCAGTTTGCAGGCGCCTTGCTGCGGTGCACACCAGCCGATTCCGTGGGTGAATCCGGAAATGTCTTTGATTTCTTTTGCCTGCACCCATTTGCCTTCTTCGGGAATGGGAGCGGGGCCGTGATACGCGGCCTTTGCAAGCGGACACATGTGTTCCACTTCTGCCGAATAAATCATAGGGGCTCTCCTGTTTGAATCCGCCCGCGAAAATCGGACGGAAAATAGTATAGACTGCAAGACAGCCGGAACTGCGCGGTTGCCTGCAATATACTTGAATATATACAATAATCCGTAAAATTTCTATAAGAACGGCAGAAAAATTACGCTTAGTTCAAAACTTTGCGTGAATGTTACGCTTATTCGCGCGTTTATAAAGACGCTTTTATCGAAAGCGGGAATTTCAATTCCGCGATGATAATGCTCCCCGCATCACGAGGAGATGCCTTAAAACATCGTGATGCTGCATGCTATCTCTTCGTGATTGTTAGGGATGCTAACGGCGCTGTTCCGTTAGCCACATTAACGGAGTGCGTTCGTTAGTCCTATTAACGGAATATGCCTGCTATGTCCATGAACGGCGGCAGCTTCTGCGAAAAAAACGTGCAGCCGCCTTAAAAAAACGGCTGCACACGGGACGGATTGCGCCCGCCCCGCGCGTATATGACCAAACGCCGCCAATATCCGCATTTTCAGCAGCTTAGTTCTCGATGACAACGCACGTTGCTACAGCACCTTCAGCTTTCTCCAGCGTAATTTCGATAATTTCGTCCGCGCTGCTTGTAAGCATATTGTCTTTAACCGTGCATGTATATTCTTCCCCGCGCATCGCTGCAATTGCCATGATAACATTATTGCCGATTATCGTGTAGACACCCCAAACAGCTGCATTTGCCCTTGAATAGACGTATATGCCATTGCTTTCTGCTGCCGCATAAAGGATGCCGCCCTCGGCATAGATACAAACCGGAGATTCGCCTGCTGTGCCATTCCAAACGCCGGTAATATCCACATCTATGCACGCTGCTGCAGCATCTTTAACTTTTGTCAGCGTAATATTGCCGACAGATCCTCCAATGTTGAGTGTAAACGAATCGCCGCTAATCGTACATGTATATTTTCGACCGCCCAACTGTGCAATTGCCATGGTAACAGTATCATTGATTCCCGTGTAGACACCCCAAACAGCTGCATTTGCCTTTGAATAGACATACATGCTCTCGCCCTTTACTGCCGTATAAATGGTGTTATCATCGGCATAGACATACGATGTTTTCCCGTCCTGCGTATATGTCCAAACGCCGGTAATATCCGCATCTATGGCATCACACGTTGCTGCAGCACCTTCAACTTTTGTCAGTGTAATATTGCCGATAGTTCCTCCTACGGTAAGTACAAACGAATCGCCGCTAACCGTGCCTGTATATTCTTTTCCGCCCACGGTCACGATAACAGTATCGCCGATTACCGCGTAGACACCCCAAACAGCTGTATTTGTTGTTGAATACTTGTAGCTGTCCTCGATTTTTACTGCATCATAAACGGTAGTTTCATCGGCATAGATATACGATACCACCCCATTTTCCGTATATGACCAAACGCCGGTAATATCCGCATCCATGGCATCACACGCTGCTGCAGCACCTTCAACTTTTGTCAGCCTGATTTCGCCGGCAGCTCCTCCTACGTTGAGTGTAAACAAATCGCCGCTAACCGTGCCTGGACATTCTTTCCCCTCCATGTTCATGATAACAGTATTGCCGATTACCGTGTAGGTACCCCAAACAGCTGTATATCTTGTTGAATACTTGTAGCTGTCCCCGATTTTTGCTGCATCATAAACGGTAGTTTCATCGGCATAGACATACAATGTCGCCCCGTCCTGCGTATAGGTCCAAACACCGGTAATATCCACATCTATGCACGTTGTTGCAGCGTCTTCAACTTTTGTCAGCATAATTTTTCCGGCATTGTGCGTAAGTGTATTGTCTTTAACCGTGCATGCATATTCTTCCCCGTCCATGGTCATGGCAACGGTATTGCCGATTACTGTGTAGGTAGCGTAAATATATCTATCTCCTTTTGAATAGACGTATTTGCCGTTGTTTTTTACCGCCGCATAAAGAATGCCGTTCTCGGCATAGAAATACGATGTCTTCCCGCCCTCTGTATATGTCCAAACGCCGCTAATATCCACATTTTCAACGACGGAATCGGGCTCGCTGTCTATGCATGAGCAGAACAGTCCCCCGAAAATAAGCGCCGCGGCTGCCGAAAGCGCGGCAATGCGTGTTGTTTTTTTCACATCTCTCTCCTTAAAAAAACAGACGTTAAAATCGCGAAAAGGCACGCGCGAATTTTGATTTTGGGCGCTGTCGATTTTTTCTGCGGAACGTACAAAAAGGCATGTTTTTCTTGGTTTTTCGGCGTACTTCAAAGTCTTTTTTCGCGATTCTTTTTTCAACTATAGCGAAAAAAACGCTGCAATAATCGAAGAAAGAAATGCGTTCTGCCGCAGAAAACGAATTTCTTTCGCATTCCGTCAAGTCTTGCCGAGAACGGAAATTTTGCCGTTAGGACATCTGCCTTGCCGAGCACACGCAGTAGCAGGGCCCGCAATACGCGGAACGCGCGGGACGGTCTGCACGCTTCCCGCGCACAAAAAAAAGGCGGAACACTGCGATGTGCTCCGCCTGAAGAGTTGTACTCAAACTGCAACTGACCGTTCCATTCACACTTCCAATCCGAACAGACGGACATTGATATGCTGGAACTTGTCTGCTTTGCGGTTAGTTTGACGCGCAAGTAATTGACTTTATTCTTGCTCCATTGGCATAAATCTTGTATTCGCCGGCATTAAGTGTTGCTTCTATTGTTTTGTCTTCGCTGCTTGCAAGATTTGAAAGATTCGCTGCTTCAGAAACCGGTGTTGTATCTTTAGCTAAAACGACAGTTCTTATCGACTCCTGTCCGCCTGCACCGCAGCAAACAATCGTAACGTTTGCATTGCCGGCAAGCGTTAATGTAAGAACGTTTGTAGCAGAAGTACCTGAGTTATTGCTTGATTTATTGGCTTGAATATAGCCGGCAGCAGTTTTCCAGCGACCGGAAACCGAAAGAGTTGCTCCTTCACCTGAATCTACTGTGACAGTTCCATTATTTACGTTGCTTTTAGGCTCTGTGTTTGTTATTTCTGCTGTAGATGCCGAAAGTGTGCTGTCAGCCGTCAATGTAGTAAAATTCCAAACGGCATCGACCTGTGTTGTGCTGTTGTCGTCGGAGTATGTTGCTTTTGCGCCGTCAACTTTTGCCAGCGTAATTTGGGGGATAGCTCCTTCCGCGTTGATTGTAATCGTATTGCCGTTAACCTCGCCTGAAACTTCCTGATTGTTCGGTTGAGCTACTTGCATTTTAACCGTACTGCCGCTTACCGTGTAAGTACCGAAAATACTGGCAGTTTCTTTTGAATAGACATAGACGTCGTCATCGCCTTTTGTTGCCCTATAAACGGTGTCTGCATCGACATAGACATTAAACGGCACTGCTCCTTCGCCCATTGTGACTTCCCAAACGCCGACAATATTCACATCGTTATCATTATCGCCGCCACCGCTGTCCGAGCACGAGCAGAACAGAGAACCGAAAATAAGCGCCGCGGCAGCCAAAAGCGCGGCAATGCGTGTTGTTTTTTTCACATTTTCCTCCTTAAAAAAAACGAACGTTTTTTTCGGGAACCTGTGGTATACTTGAAAAAGCATAAAATCATGATAAAAGACTTGAAACTGCACTGAAAAGC
>JAMPCJ010000004.1:0-79266 GCA_023666275.1 Treponema brennaborense
CCGTTCCCATCCCGAACACGGAAGTCAAGCTCTCCTGCGCCGATGATACTGCCCCCTTGCGGGCGGGAAAGTAGGTCGCCGCCGGGCTTCTTTTTTCTCCCACCCCACCCACACACTCACAACTCACAACCAACCCACAACTCGGATCCGCGCCAGGGAAAAATGTGATATACTTATTTTCAATACAGTAAGGAATCAGTCGTTAAAAATATGGATAATCATGGTGTTGTATATTCGGCATTGGAAGCTGCAAAATTATGCGGCGTTGTTAATCAAACTGCAATAAATTGGATCCATAATGGATATCTTTCCGCTTTTCGCACTCCCGGAGGACAATACAGAATTTATTTCAGCGATCTTATTGCGTTTATGATGAAACGCAATATTCCCATTCCTGATAAATTGAAAAAAGATTATCAAAATATGATGGCGGAAAAATCTCTTCTCGTTATTCATAATAATAAAGGAATCAATTTTGTGATTGCGAAATATCTTAAAGAACAGTTTCCCGATTTTACGGTATTTCAAGCATTTGACGGATTTGAGGCGGGAACACTGCTCGCGCGTGAAAAATTCTTTTGTGTTCTGTTGGATTTAGAACTTCCCGGCGTGAATTGTTTTGATTTATGCCGGAAAATTCATATTTCAGATGAATTCGGCTGTCCCGATGTGATAGCGGTTTCAGCAAAAAATACCTTGGAATTGAAATCCTGCGCAGAAGAATGCGGTGCAAGTTTCTTTTGCGGGCAGCCTTTGAATTTGGGAAAAATTATTGCCGCAGTTAAAACTTGCAGGGCGGGAACGCGCTGATGATGTTTTCCGGTGTTCACTGCCGGTACATGTAGACCGGCTGATTTATATGTGAATAATTGCCGCCTGCAAACAGCGTTTTATGCAGACTTTTAGACAATGATAATATGCCTGCTTGTATCAATGAATCAAAAATGGTGCTCGTGAGTTTTTTGCTTCGTTCTATATAAATATGTCTGACATCAATGTTATCGTCAGATATATCGGCTTTAAATGAATCAAGCGCGTTATTGAATGTATCGATAGAATCTATCAGATGAAGCTTGTGTGCCTGCGACGCTGTATATATGCGGCCGTCTGCAAGTGATCTGACCTCGCTTTCCGGCAAATTTCTATTTTCCGAAACTATCGAAACAAATTGATCATATACTTCAGCTGCCCAAGACTGCGCTATTTGCTTTTGTTCTTCCGTCAGCGGAGCGTCGAAATTCATCATATTTTTATTTTCACCGGCAGTTATGGTTGTGATTTTTACACCGTATTTTTGCAGAAATTCGGTCAAGTCTATGGATGTTCCTGCTATAACGCCTATCGAGCCTGTAGCGGAATTTCTGTTCGCGGTGATTATATCTGCCGCACAAGCTATATAATATCCTCCCGACGCTGCAATAGGGCCGAGATACGCGTAGATTTTTTTCCCTTTGCTTTTGTAGTTTAAAAGCCGCTGATAAATCTCGTCTGTGTTATATACCAAACCTCCCGGCGAATCTATGTACAATACGAGAGCTTTGTTGCTGGAATCTTCCGTAAGTTCTTCTATTGTAAATTCCGCTTCTTTTTGATTATAAGTTTCATTGTTGTCTTCGATAACTCCGGTTATATGCAGAACAGCCATGTAATCGTGTTTCATAATCGAATGCCAGACTATATGTCCGGGATTGAAATTGGTTTTACGCGGGAATGCTTTATTCAGGCAGAAAAATGATGCCGCGAAAAATAATATTGCCGCAGCGCAGACAATTATGAACACGGGCAAGCCCTGTATTCCGCTGCTTTTTTGTTCGGCTGTGAAAGAATTCGGTTCCTGCTTTTCCTGATATGATTCATATTGATCAGACATATTTATTCTCCTTGGCGGCTGAATTGTTGTTTTTATGATTTTTGAAAAAATTTTTTATTAAGCAAAATCTTCCGGCGTTATAAAACCTGCCGCGAGCGCTTGATTTTTCAAATACTGATAGGTTAACGAAAATGTTGTCCGCATGTACGGCACTGTATAAAAAAAACAAAGTCCGAAAGTAAGATATGAAATTGCGATCCAGCCGATAAAACTGAAATAAAGTACAAATAATTCGCCTTTGTAGCCTTTGGTAATTGTTTTGCTTATTTTCAATGCCTGAAAAACAGATACATTGGGATTTTCGGCGATGATGAACGTGATTTGCGAATAGGCAATTGCTTTTATTATGCCGGGAATTATAAAAAGCAGCATCCATAATGCTGTCCACAATGTGCTCCATAGTGCTGCGCAGATGCCTTTCAGCCAAAGGCTGAATCCGTTGATGAATGTTTTAAATGAAACGCGCTGTTTATTTGTTGCTAACGCAATGTAAAAAAAAGATTCGGCGACGGTAGTGATGCTGCAAATAAAAAACGGAATTGCTCTGACAATCAGCGAAAAACAGGAAAATTCCATTGAGATGTTCGGAATATTTTTTTCGGCTGCTGTTTCGTAAATATCAGGCAGAACCGATAGTAAATACAAAATTCCGGCTGCGAATGTTACCGGAAGCGTGTTTATCAATTGCGGTTTCAGTATCGCTTTTGCTGCTTTTTTTAATTTCGGTCTGTTAAACATGCATGTATTTCCTTTGTACAAAATATTTATTTATGTGCAGGTTATTTTATATTCACAAACAACGCGCAGCAAAACAAATGTTTTCCTATTATATAGGATTCGATAAATACTGCAAGCGCATTTTTTTATTTTGTAAATCGCAGGTTTTTCATGATTAGTGAAGGCACTTTTTCGGGAACAAGGAGCTGCCGATATTTTGCGGCAAAATCAACGAGATTTGCTTTGCGAGCGGAATAGGTTTGTGTAATATTCGTTTTTTTTCTGCGAAGGATACAGCGTCGTTTGTATTCTCAGGCACATTTTTGCCGCTTCTTCAATGCTGCCGTACATGCCCATGCCTTTTTGCGCGGTTATAAAACATCCGAGCAATTCGGCATCGATGCATTCCGGTATTTCTATGGGAATGTTTAAAATGTCGCATTTCATCTGAAGCCATTCCCGATTTTTTGCCTGTCCGCCTGCTGCGCGGAGCGTTGTTATTTTGGGCGTTCCGTACTTTTCCGCCGCTGTTTGAAGTGCTTCGACAGCCTGTTTTATTTTGAAAGCAATGCGGTACAAAATACGGATATCGTCGCGTTCCGGATGTGCGAGCAATGCGTGCACGCATTCGGAATCCGATACGTCTGCGTATTTTGAGTGCTGCTTATACCGCTGAAACGAAAGTCCTGTATCCGGAATGATGACGCTTGCGTTGAAGCAATTGCCGCATAATGAAGGCAGTGTTCTGATTCCGTCTTCATGTATCGGAAGCGATGTGCACAAATTGATTCCTTCGCTTGTTCCCGCTCTGTCGTATGAAGCTCCCGGATGCAGCGTATCGGTTCCGATAAGTGCCGCCGCAAAATCGGGTCCGGCGGAAAAAACAGGGATTTTTTTATGTTCCGGCAAATGCAGATCTGCCGCGGCAGTTTTCGTTGCATAGCCGATAATTTCTCCGGCATCGGCAAACGGCGGCAATTTATCTTTCGGTATGCCGTACAGAGCGCAGTCTGCTTCTGTCCAGTAATACGGAACATACCTTTTTTCCGGCAAAACGGTTGCGGCAGTATTCGTAAGCTGAAAAATAAGAAAATCTTGTCCCGAAAAAATATATCGGCTTGCATCCCATTCTGCAGCGGCATGCTGCTTTATTTGCAGAAGACGCGGCAGAAAAAGCGATTTTCCTTCATAAGAAACGGAAAGCGGTTCATTCCAAAAATGAACGGCGGAATTTGTTATAAGTGTCGGCCCGTTTCCCGATATGCTGACAGCCGCGATATCTGCCGGTTCGCAGAAAAGATTTCCGCACGATTCTTTTAAGGCCTCATACCACATGCTTAATCCGAGTGCGGTATTGATGCGCGTTTTGGAAAACGCGAGAACATTTCCGTTCCCGCGTATCAGCGCAGCTTTCAGGAATGAAGTTCCAATGTCAATGCATAAGACAATTGGATTTTCAGTCATGCTTGACCATTTTTTCTATGATATTCCTGTTGTCGAGAAGACCGCTTAAAGACTGATTATAATGAAGGCGCGCAATAACATTTGCAAACAGCCCCGATACGTTTGTGTTTATATACCATTCCCGTTCGAGCAGTTTTTCGTGATATACGGAATTGGTCCCGATAAGGCGGTAAAAAAGCCCTTTTTCATAAGCCGCGTCAAACTGTTCCACCGCATTGCCGGTAAAAAACGGCAGACTTATTGCGGCGATAACTTTTGAAGCCCCTTGTTCTTTAAGGAATTCCATAGCTTTCAGCAGCGTGCCGCCGGTACCGAGCATATCATCCGCCAAAAAAGCAACTTTGCCGTGAACGTCGCCGAGCAGTTTTACGGATTTTATATTCGTGTCTTTTGCATTTTGCGTTACCACGGAATAGTCGCGCTCCTTGTAAAGCATTGCAAGCGGTTTTTTCAGTCCGGTCGCATAAAATTTATTGCGGTCGACGGCTCCCGTATCCGGCGAAACGACAACAAGATCGTCGCCGTCGGGCGCAAGGTTCACCAGTTTCGACAATTCTCTGATAATTTGATAGCTGGCGTGAAGATTTTCGATATGGGCGCGGGAAAATGCGTTTTCTATTTCTCTCGAATGAATATCAAGCGTGATGATGCGCGATACGCCGATATTTTCATAAATATGTCCGAGCAGACTCGCCGTCAGTCCTTCGCGGCCTTTCTTTTTATGCTGGCGGCTGTACGGATAAACCGGAACAACAAGCGTAATGCGGTCCGCATCTGCCTGCCGGACAGCGTCGATTGTAACAAGCAGCGATATCAAATGGTCGTTTACCGACAGCGCCCGTTTGTTTTTGCCGCCGTTAAGCGAAAGCGTTTGATGATTTTCCACATCCTGAAAAATATATACGTCCTTTCCGCGGATGCAGCTTTTTATTTCGGTTTTCATTTCACCGTTCATAAAATACGTGAATTCCGTGTTCACGAGAAATTCAGGCGGACGGTAATTTTCGATATTTCCTTTGATGCATAGGTCGGGCGTGTGCAGATCGCTGCAAAAATTGATGTCTTTTACAAGCTTTTCTTTATCGTGTTCATATCGTGCGGAAATGGCATCTCGCTTCAAATTGAATCGATGTTTGAAGATATGGCGGAGATGCGCAATAACTTCTTTGGCAAACGCTTCTCCACCCGGACAAGCGACAATTGCAAGATTTGTCGGTTCAGAATACGGCATTTTCAAAACCTCTGGTTTATTAAGAAGTATTTATTTTGTATCATTTTTTTGCACTGCTGGTCAAGATTTATGCCGAAATACGGAGCCTTGCGGAAAATCGGCATGTGCCGCTGTCGATTTGCATTATGATAATCCGAATTTTCGTCCCGTTTCGGCGTGCGGGTTTTCCGTTTTTCGCCTGCATAAAAGCGTGCAGACAGCTTGACTTATTTGCGGCATTTCGGTATTCTTACTACGATTTTCAGCAGAAACTTTTTTAGTAAATATAGGTAGGTTCGTGATGTCAAGAAGATGTGAAATTTGCGGAAAAGGCACAATGAGCGGCAATAAAGTCAGTAAATCATATAATCATACCCGCCGTCTGTGGAAACCGAACATCATAAAAATGAAGACGGAAATCGGCGGCACCGCGATGACGGTGAAGATCTGCGCCCGCTGTCTGCGCAGCGGTTTTTTGACAAAAAAAGTGTGATGCGGCGGTTTCCGCCCCGAAAGCCGTTCGGTCATAAAAGCGTTTTTGAAACAGGAAGACTTCGTCCTGTTTTGAAAGCGCTTTTTTTATCCCTGCGGCATTTTATCCGCACGGCGCTGTCTGCGTGCGCGGGTCGTTTTGCTTCCGGAAAACAATTTTTCATTTGTTTTTTTGGTTTTTTCCTTTTATAATAAAGTCTGTAATCCGAAAAATGCGCCGAGAAAGGGAGAAATCATGAAAAAAACTGCATTGTTTTTGTTTTTGCCGCTGGTTTTGCTGGGGGGGGATGTTCCGGTCCCGCTGAAGACGATACGCCGCCGCAGCCGAACCTCACCCAAAATGCCGACGGAACTTCGACGCTCATCATCAACGAAAACGACACGGCAAGCGGCTTCCTGAGCGCGGCGGCTGCCGACGGCTCGGCGGCAAAAATAAAAACGGTAAATGTAACCGATTATCAAGGAAGCGGCTATCTCGACAATCCGCACACGATTATTTATTCCGTAAAATCCGCAACGGCGCAGAACGTGAAAATCGCAGTCCGCTATGCGCACTGGGGCTGGACATATCAGATCAAGGCGGCGTATATTTCCGTCGGCGCAAAGACATACACGGAAGAAGACAAGATTTTGTACTGCAACCACACGGGAAAAAGTTTTGCTCTTTCAAATGAAGTTGAAATTCCGCTCGAAGCAGGGAACAATCAGATTCGCCTGACGCCTGTGCCGCAAGGAACGCTTTTGCTGCCGTATGATGCCGAAAAAGGATACGGCGTGAACTATCCGAACGGTGCGCAAGATGAAGCAGATGCGAATTCAAGCGGAACTGTTGCGGGCGCGTATAAGGCAGACGGCTTAATCGCAAATCTCGATTACATAAAAATCACGGGAATCGGAATCGATGCGGGCGGCGAAATCACCGAAGAATATTATTCGCTGGCTGTCAAAGCTGCGGACGGACTTGAATCTTTCGGAACCGTGAGCGTCGAGCCGAATCGGAATCTTTTCGCAAAAGGTACGAGCATAACTGTAAAGGCGGAAGCCGCAAGCGGAATGAAATTCGATGTCTGGACGGGAACCTGTCCGTCGGCAGATGCGGTTTACACATTTACGATTGCCGAAGATACGGAGCTTGCCGCTCATTTCATTCCCGAAAATTACGATGCCGCCTCCGAAAACGCGGGACTTGCGGGCTATGCGGCTGTCTGCGGCGACGACGGCACACCGTACACGATTACGGGCGGCGCCGGCGGAGAAACGATTACGATAAACAATCGCAGCGACTTGGACGCCGCAAAAGAAAAGATTGCCGGCGACACGCCGTACATCGTGGTAATCACTGCGCGGATTTCTTCCGATGCATCGGCAGTCGAAAAATTCGATGTCGGCTCGAATAAAACAATCATCGGCAAAAGTACGGGAACGGAAACCGACAAAATAAACGGTCCCGGCTTGAAGAATATTTATTTCAACATCAATGATTGCGAAAATGTCATTGTAAAAAATCTCGTTTTCGGCGAGGCTTTGCAAAAAGATGCCTGCGCAATCCACGGCGCGCAATTCGTTTGGATTGACCGCTGCTTGTTTTATTCGCCCGATCAGGACGACAAAGACAAGTACGACGGACTTTTGGACATAAAAGACGGTTCGCGGTATGTTACGATTTCAAACTGCGAGTTCAAAGATCATTGGAAAGCCGTTCTCTGCGGTTCGAGCGATACGGAAGAACACGGCGATTCGCAAATGCGTCTTACATTCTACGGAAATTATTTCCACAATGTCGGAAGCCGAATGCCGCTTTTCCGCTACGGGAAACTTCACATGTACAACAATTATTTTGACGGCGCCGACAGAAGCGAGGTTTCCTGCGTAAATATGCGCTGCGGATCGGAAGGCTTAATCGAATACAATGTTTTTGCAGACGTAAAAAGGGCGGTCGGATTTTATTTCGACGAAAACAGTGCGCGCAGCGGCACATGGAACGTCAAGGGGAATGTTTACACAAACGTAGCGCATGATGCTCCGGCATCCTCCACGACAAATTGGAAGCCGTGCTACACGCCGCAGAATTTAATGACAGACCTCGGAACAAACGGCGAAACGCTGAAAGCCGCTGTCATTGCAAATGCGGGACCGAACTTTTCGGCGGCGGATTGAAATTTCCGCAAAGTCTGTTTTGCGCTTTCAGCTGCCGCGTTGTTCTGTTTTTGTGTTGACAAAACTGCCGTGTGATAGTATATATTAACAGTAAAACATTCGATTTTATCGAATGAATCATATTTTGTTTTGCCAAAGCAGTACTCGAAAAAATAATGCCGAAAGATTTCTCGAAAAGGCCGCATTCATACGTATGCGGTCTTTATTTCATACGTATGAAACTGCAAAATATCGGCATAAAAACGCGTTTTTTTCCCGTTTTATACGTATGAAAATTTCCGTTCATACTTATGAAATAAATGTTTCATAAGTATGAAGTGCATGCGTTCATGCCTATGAAATGATCCGTTTATCCTTATGAAATAAAAGCGCCATACGGATGAAATGCGGCGCTCATACGGGTAAAATCCCTGTATCTTTCTGCAAGCCGCGTAGTTCATCTGCTATGCAAGCCAGGTCGGCGTTCTTCGGCAAGTTTTTTAAATTTCAATACATTCGCCGGGCTCAATGATACATGCGCTTTCGGTTACGAACTGTTCTGCCCGCTCGCGGTTGAAAAGTTCGCCGGGGAAAATGTGATACGGCACGGTGTGCTTTGCTTTTATCAACTCGGCGCACTCGATTGCCTCTGCAATGTCCATATTGAAGCGTCCGTCCGTCGGCAAAAAGGCGTAGTCGATGTTCTTCGCCGAAAGCTGTGCCATTTGCTCGGTCTTTGACGTGTCGCCTGCAAAATAAAGCGTTTTTCCGTTCACGGTTACAAGAAATCCCACGCACTCTTCCGCACGGTGATTTTTGTTGTATGCCTGAACCGCCTCGATGTGAAGCCCGTAAATGTCGAGTGTCTGATACTTGCCGTCCTTTATCGCGTCCGCACTTCTGAAAATAACGCAGTCCGCTGCGTGCGGCATCAAATCGACTTTGTTGTGGTCGGGGTGCTCGTGCGTCACCAAAATCAAATCCGCCGCATCATCGTAGCCTTCGCCCGCAAACGGGTCGATGTACACAACCTTGCCCTCCGCCGTAACAAGTTTCGCGCTTCCGTGTCCCTGATACATCAGCATAGATTTCACCTCTTTGTTTGCATCGCCTTTTGGAGCAGCATCAACCGCTTGTGTCGCCGCACATGCAGCGAGGGCAAGCAGGATTATTGCTCCGGGAATAACAAATATTTTTTTCATAAAAGTACCTCCGGTCAAACACTTTTATTATACTATGAAACTGCATGAAAGCAAACCGCGTACTTCGACTGCTCCGCAAAGCAGCGATTCGCTTTCGCGGGCTGCTTTTGAATATCAGTATTGAATCTTAAAATAATCAAGGTAAAGTTTGAATTTATCCTGTGCCGCAAGGCAAGTATCGCGCAGGTATCCGCGCTCGTTTTCCCATTCCTTTAAGCCGCGATAGTAAAAGAGTTTTGATTCTTCGTCTATAATAAACGGAACGATATTATACTTCAAACACTCTTTGAACAAAAGCAATCTGCCGACACGTCCGTTGCCGTCCTGAAAGGGGTGGATGCGCTCGAACCGATAATGAAAGTCCAAAAGGTCGTCAAATGTCTTTTCTTTCTTTGTGTTGTATTCAATAAGCAGTTCTTTCATTTTATCGGCAACTTCTTCGGGCTGTGCCGTAAACATATCTCCGACGGTATTCGGCAATTTTTTGTAATCGCCTACAGCGAACCAATCCTTTCGCGCATCCGTCGTTCCGCTCTTTAATGTGCGGTGCAGCTCTTTGATAAACGTTTCCGTAATCGTTTTTTTTGCGTTCTCGATAATAAGGTCGATACACGTAAAGTGATTGGCCGTTTCCACGATGTCGTCGACTTTTATTGCGCCGTTTTCGATGCCGACGGTGTTCGTTTCGAAAATATAGCGCGTTTGGTCGTGTGACAAGCGGCTGCCTTCGATATGGTTGGAATTATACGTTAATTCGATTTGCACTTTATGATAAATGCCGCCCGAAAGTTTTGCGCGTCTTTCTTCGGCAAGAATTTCCGACAAAGCGGCCGGCAATGCAACTTTTTTATTCGTCCTGTCGGGCTTTTGCGCATCTTCCGGGATGTTCCAGGTTTTGCCCGTCAAAAACGCGCCGTCAATTTTTCCCAAAGCGCAATAGTTCCGAACGCTCCGCTCGGATATATTCCATTTTTTTGCGATTTTCGTTACCGATAGATATTTCATTCGGAAAAACCTCTGCGCGCAGTATATCATATTATCGGCAAAAAAGAAATGCGCAGTGCGCAAAAATGCCGATATTCTTGCCGTTATCGGCATAATAGGAATTTTTGCAGAATCGCTTGCTTTCCGTTCGATGCATCACGAAAAAGACGCGCGTGTCGGTTGCCTTTTTTTTCGTGCGATATATATATTATATATAAAACCGAATCGGTAAAACATGACGGCAAAAGGGGAATAGAAAAATGCGATCGGTTATCGAAGGAAAGACATTTGATGCGGAACGCGCGCTGTACGGAAGCCGTTCGCTGCTGGTTAAAAACTGTGCGTTCGACGGACCTGCGGACGGCGAAAGCGCGCTTAAAGAAAGCGCAGACATTCATGCGGAAAACACCTTATTCAATTTGCGCTATCCGTTATGGCATGTGCGCGCTCTTTCCGTATCGTCCTGCCGCATGACGGAAAACTGCCGCGCCGCGCTTTGGTATTCCGAGAATGTTTCGATTGCTTCGACGCAAATGGACGGCATCAAAGCCCTGCGCGAATGCCGAAATGTCGTTGTTGCGGACAGTACCGTGCATTCGCCGGAATTCGGCTGGTTTTGCTGCGGCGTTGCCATGAAACATACTTCGGTGCAAAGCGAATACTTTATGCTGCGCTCGCGCGATCTTGATTTTTCCGCCGTCGAATTGGACGGGAAATATTCGTTTCAGTATGCGGAAAACGCGGTTTTCGATAACTGCGTTTTCAATACAAAAGATGCATTTTGGCACGGACGGAATATCACGGTAAAAAACAGCGAAGTAAACGGCGAGTATCTTGCCTGGTATTCCGACGGCATAACATTCGAAAACTGCCTGATCCGCGGAACGCAGCCGCTGTGTTACTGCAAAAATTTGCGGCTTATAAACTGCCGCCTTGAAGACTGCGATCTTGCATTTGAAAAATCCGCTGTCGATGCACAAATCGTATCGCATGTGGACAGCATCAAAAATCCGCATTCCGGCATAATTCGAGCGCGTTCCGTCGGCACGGTTATTATGGACGATCCCGATGCACACGCCGTTATCGAAACGGATGCGCTTTAGCCGGTTTCAAAGCCGCGTTGAATCAGGGCGCGGACTGCATAAAAATATTCAGTCCCGACTGCATCGTTTTCAAAGGTTTGCCGATGTCTTTTTGGATGAGAAAAATCAAGAGACGCATAAGTTCGTTCAATGCCTGCGGCGGCAGGGGAATTTTTCTGACGGCGGACGGCGGCTGCGACGAAACCGCCCGCAGATAGAAAAGCGCTTCGTTCGATAACGAATACACGGCGGAATGTTCCGCCGCACACGCTGCGCACAAAAAGCCGTTTTCCGACGGCGAATAGACCGTGTTTCCCGAATAATCAAGCGGAGCTCCGCAGCGGGCGCAAACGTGAATATCGGGCTGAATGCCGGAAAGCAATATAAAGCGCCACAAAAAACGTATTGTTCCCGCGCGGCAGGCATTTTCTTCCGCAATGGAAATGCCGTCCAAAAATCCGCAGACTGTCTGCCAGAGTGCGTCGTTGTCGGTGCTGTTTCCGCCTGCTGTTTTTATCAGGATTTCCGCGCATAAAGACGCTGCCCAGGTTTTGTATAAATTTTCTCTGATGTGCGGGCGGTATTCGCTTACATCGAAATCTGTGATTTTTGTGCTGTGGTTTATTTCGTTTGTATAGAGCCATATTTTTCCGCTGTGATACGGAGAAACAAGCGAACGCAGTTTGCTTTTGGGACCGCCGTACAACACTGCCTGAAATATGCCGCGTTCCGGACTGAACAGTGTTACGTTTCTGAGGTTTTCCGCTGTTTGCCGCGAAATGAGTACGAGCGCTCTGATACATGAATTGCGATTCACGGTAAAAATATACCGTATTGACGAAATTTTTTCAAAGTACTACGGTGTTTTTACCATGACAGCTGTGTTTGTTAACTGTGCCGCCGTGCTTATCGGCAGTTTTATCGGCATGCTTTTTTCAAAGAAAGTATCATCTTTTTTTTCGGTTATCAGTACCGGTGCCGGAATCGTAACGCTTATTCTCGGAATTCAAATGGCATTCAAATATCAAAATGTTGTGTTTCTTGCTGTTTCCGTTATTCTCGGAGGCATTCTCGGCACGCTCTGGAATATCGACGGAAAAATTTTGTCGTTCGGTGCTTTCCTCGAACGCCGCTTTTGCCGCGTGAAAAATAACGAAAAAACATGCAGCGGCGGGGCAGAGGAGTCTTCCGATGCAGAGACGCAGCCTCCTCGTTTATCATTTGCTTACGCGTTTTTCAATTCGTCGGTATTGTTTTGTGTCGGAGCGATGGCTATCGTCGGCTCATTTCAGGCGGCTGTCGATCACGATTACACCGTGATTTTCACGAAATCCGTGCTTGACGGTTTTCTTTCCATTGTATTCGGCGCGGCAATGGGCATCGGCACGGCGTTTTCAGCTTTGTCGGTTTTTTTGTATCAAGGCATGCTCACGTTATTTGCCGGTTTGATTGCCCCGTTTGTAACGGATGAATTGCTTGCGGAAATTTCGGGCGTCGGCGGCGCGCTGATTGTTATGATCGGCGTGAATCTGACCGGACTGGCAAAAATAAAAACGGCGGATTATTTGCCGTCTGTTTTAATTGTTGTTTTGCTCGTTCTGGCAAAGCCTTTCGTCTTGTCCGCTTTTCATGCATTGTTTTAAGCGTATGCATTACTGCGACGCGCATTTGCATATTGCCGACATTGCGGATAATTCGCTGCTGCTGCCGGATTCCTGCATTTGCGCAAGCACACATTCTCTTGAGGATATCGGAAAAACGCTTGCATATATAAAAAAAATTCCGCAGCCTGAAAAAGATGCCCGCATATTGCTTTCTTTCGGCGTGCATCCGCAGAACCCCGATCGGACGCTGCTGGAAACGGAAGAAGCGCTGCTTGCGGGGCAATGCCGCATTGATGCATGCGATGTGCAGCTTGCCGCTGTCGGCGAATGCGGATTTGATTTATTTTCTCCCGAATTTGCCGCTCGCATCGATGAGCAGGAATCGGTGTGGGCAGAACAAATCAGACTTGCGCTTGCTTATAATAAGCCGCTTGTCGTTCATTGCCGCCATGCGATGGATCGCCTGTTCCGCGATGCGTCATTGCTGAAAAAACTGCCCGCGGTTGTATTTCATTCCTTTTCCGGTTCGCCGATCGAGGCGCGTTCGTTTCTTCGCCGCGGAATAAATGCGTTTTTTTCGTTCGGCAAGCAAATTCTCAAAGGGAATAAGCGCGCCGCCGCTTGCCTGCACAAAGAATCTTCCGGCGGAATTCCCGTTTGCAGAATTCTGGCGGAAACGGATGCGCCCTATCAGACATTGAAGAATGAAACGGAAACAAAACCCGCGGACATAATTTCCGTTTATGAAGCTATGGCAAAATTACGCGGAGATATCGACTTTTCGCAATTCGCTGCGGAACTGGAACATAATTTCAAAAACGCGTTCGGCATTTCCTTTCCGTAAAGCAGTTCGTGCGCTGCATGCAATGCAGCTGCGTTTTGCGCCTTGCTTTCAGGATGCATCCGCCGTTATGCGGGTGTAAAAATCATTGCCGTTTTTATCGGTTATAATAAAAACAGGAAGATTTTCGACTTCGATTAGGCGCACCGCTTCCATGCCGAGTTCCGGATAATCGAGAACGGTACTTTTGCGGATATATTGTTCGGCTATCAGCGCTGCTATTCCGCCGGGAGTTCCCAAATAAAATCCGCCGTATTTTGCGCACGCGTGTATGAACGAAGCGCTTCTGTTTCCTTTCGCAAGAGAAATGAGCGATGCGCCGCGGCTCATAAGCATATCGGCATAATCGTCCATGCGTCCTGCCGTTGTCGGACCGAAACTTCCGGCAGCATATCCGTCCGGCGTTTCTGCGGGACCGGCATAACAAACAGGGTATTGTTTTGTGTATGCGGGAAGCGGCTGCCCCGAATCCGCAAGCTGTTTCCATTTTGCATGAGCTGCATCCCGTGCTACCAGCAGCGGCCCCGAAAGCAGCAAGCGTGTTCCGACTGCATGTTTCGAAAGGATGTCAAGACAGGATTGTATGCCGCTGCCGGTGTCGAGATGAATTTCCGTTTCCGATTTGTTCAGAGAAGCGTATGCGCAGGCTTCCCGGAAACGCGGCAATTCTTCGGGATGAGCGGCGGTTTTTTCGATGTATATGCCGTCTTTTGTGATATATGATTCCAGATTTCTGTGTGCGGAACACGATACGCCGATTGAAACGGGACAGCTCGCGCCGTGCCGCGGAAGCCGCAGTACAACGGCATCCACTGCGAATTGTGTGCCGCCGAACTGCGCTCCGAATCCTGTTTCCGAGGCGATTTGAAGAACGCGTGCTTCCCATGCTGCGTCCCGAAACGAACTTTCCGGAAGGCAGCGTTCTGTTTCTCCGCACGTTGCGAGTTTCAACGCCAGCAGATTTTGTTCCGGACTCAAGCCGCCGGCTGCGACCGCAATGGTGTACGGCGGACATGCACTCGTTCCCAGCGCCGCGATTTTTTCCCGCAGCAGTTTTTCGAAACGTTCCTGCGTCAGTACAGCCTTTGTTGCTTGTATAAATACTGTTTTGTTTGACGAACCGCCGCCTTTCGCACAGCAAAGGAATCGATATTCGCCGGCGGCTTGAGGCATTCCGCTGTTTCCGCTGAATAACATAATTTGCGCCGGCAGATTGTTTTGCGGATTGTATTCTTCAAAAAACGATTTTGCCTTGACTGTGGAAAAACGCAGGTTTTTGGTTTTATACACATTTGCCACCGCTTCGGATGCGGCTTCGTAATCGCTGCCGTCGGTAACAATGTCTGCACCTTTCCAGCCGAATATTGTCGCGATTCCGGTATCCTGGCATAACGGAAGTACTCCCCGCGCCGATACGGCTGCGTTTTTCAGCAGGCATGCGCAGACGTATCGGTCATTAGCGGAAGCGTTTTCTGCCAATGCCGATGATATGATATGTTCCGTATGTGCTTTCGTAAAAGTGAAAGACAAACGTTCGAATGTTTTTGCTATTGTGTCTGCAATGATTTCTTTTTTCAGCAGCAGAAGAGTGCGGCCGTTTGCCGCGGTGAGAGTTTCCGCCGGTTTTTCAAACGGAAAAAAATCATAGTCTTTTTTTATCATGGAATCACTATACAGGAAAAATCTATTTTGTTCTATTGCTGCGCATAAACGCAAAATAAGCGGCGTTGCATTTTTCATAGTATTCAGCTATGATTTTCGCATGAATAAAAATTTAATTATTGCGCAGAATGCTGTGTTTGTTTTATGCATTTTGTTTTCATTGCTGAATATTCATATTGTTCCCGATATTTCCGTGTTTGCTTTTTTTATAACGGCTGTATTTACCGGCGTCCTTGTGTACGTCGGTTTTTTCCGCGTGCAGCGAAAAATCGATGCGGGAAAACTTTCGATGCTCCGCAAATTATATCAGTATCTGCCGTTTGTGATGCTTTGCGGTTTTGTTATTCGCCGCGCCGGTCATAACGGCACGAGCCGTCCGTTTGATATTTGTTCGATTATTGTATGGGTTCTGCTCTCGGCGATTGATATTGTTATTTCATATCAATTGGATGCAAAGCGCGTGTTTCTGCATAATGTGCAGCTGAAAAATGCGTACGCTGCTTTGCCGGAGCGGCGTGTACATCCTGCAAAAAAGCTTGTCTGCGAAATTTTCGAGTGGATTGATGCATTTGTTCAGGCAGCTTTTACGGTAACGCTGATTAACATATTTATTTTTCAATTATACGAAATTCCGTCGGAATCGATGGTGCCGGAATTTTTGATTAAAGACCGCGTTGTCGTGCTGAAAACGCCTTCCGGTCCGCGGTTTCCGCTTGCGGATGTCGGTCTGCCCTGCTTAAAGCAGTATGAGCGCGGCGATATTGTCGTGTTCCGCAATCCTCATTACAGCAAAGACCGCCCGTCCGAAGTAAAAACGTTTTTATCGCAGCTTGTGTATATGCTGTCATTTACGGCGGTTAATTTGAATGTCGATTCGGGCGGGCAGCTAAAAGCCGATCCGCTGGTGAAGCGCATCGCAGGCATGCCGGGCGAGCAATTGATGATGCAGGACGGAATCTTATATGCCCGCACGGCAAAAGACGCGCAGTTTGTTCCGATTCGGAATGACGCATTGTGGGCGGAATGGAATTTGAGCGGGCTGCCGGAAAAAACGGCAGAATACGTCAGAGATATTCCTGTTTCCGCCGCGCAGTACCGGCAGATGCTTGAGGTTGAAAAAATGCGGAATGAATTCGATTTGCTTTCCGCGGAACGTGAATCTGCGGAACTGGCGGAGCGTTTTTCGCAGATATGCGAAACTCCCGATGCGCCGCCGGACACGGATATTTCCGCCTTGTTTTCCAAAAGCGAAATGTTTGAGTATGCTTTGTTTGCCCAGAATGATACGCTTACCTGGAAATTGATGTCGGTTTCCGGCGGAAAAGAATGGTTCGCGAATTTTATGACAGACTGGCGGCAGCATAAACTTCCGCCGGAATCATCATTGTATGATGAAGCGAATTTTCGGCTCAATGTTCTGATTAAACTGTGTCTCGGCAGGCTTGTCGTGCACAATGCGGAACTTTCGAAGAAAAATGCTTCCGTTTCGTCTGCGGATTCTGTGCGTCTTTCGCTTATAAAAGAAGCAGAAAAGCTCAATTTGTATGTTATGCTGCTTGACAGGCGCAATATGCCGGTTTTTCCGCAAAACGATGCCACCGGCAGTCCGGTCTATATTCCGGATGCCTGCTATTTTATGATGGGAGACAACCGTTTTAATTCTTTGGATATGCGGCATTCGTACGAAGAAAAGCTGGTGCAGCTTTGTCCTGCGGACCCGTATTCCGTAACATATTACTCGAATATGGCGCCGCAGTACGTGCCTGCAAAGGATATTCTCGGCGTAACGGCTTTGCGGTTTTGGCCGATGAAACGATTCGGCATTCCCGGCCGTTCCGCAAAAAAAATGAGTTCCTAATATTTAAAATCGCTGTCGCCGATAAATTCTCTGATTATCGACTGCCCCGGAACGCCGGCTGCGGGAATCGGCGAAAAATAATTCAAAAAGCGCAGCAGCCGCGACGCTTCCGCGTATTCTGTACAAAACGGCGGCACTCGGCGGAGAAGCGGTTCCGCATACGTTTTAAGCACGGCAAGTTCGTAATCAAGGGCTGTGTTCAGCATTGCATCAGCCTGTCCCTGAAACGGAAAAATATACAGCCGTTCGCCTTTCTGCACATTCGGCCACATTTTTATTGTTTCTTCGGCAGATTTTCCGCGAAACTGCGCGTCGCGCACAATCCGCCTGATTAAGCGGTTGTCGCTTGTCGGGATACGGTTGTGATCGTCAAGGTTCAATTGCGTCAGCGCGGATAAATAAATTTTAAACTTATTTTCGCGGGGAATCAGCGGCGTTAATTTATCATTAAGCCCGTGAATTCCCTCCATAACGAGAATGTCGTTTTTTTCTATGCGCAGTGTTTTTCCGGTATAATATCTTTTGCCGTCAACAAAATTATAAGACGGAATTTGTATTTCATCGCCGGCAAGAAGCGCTTGCAAATCTTTGTTAAGCTGCTGTACATCGAGCGCTTCCAGACACTCGTAATCGTATTCCCCATGTTCGTCTTTCGGTGTCTGGTCCCGATTTTTGTAATATGCATCGAGTTCGATAACTTTGGGATTCAACCCCTGCACTTGCAGCTGTATCGATAATTTTTTCGATGACGTGGTTTTGCCGGAGCTTGACGGACCTGCCATGAGCACGACCTTTATCTGCCCGCGTTCCCGAATTTCTGCGGCAATGTCCGCAAAACATTTTGTTTGCAGCGCTTCTGTTATATTTATAAATTCTTTTGTTTTCCGGTTGGCGACTATTTCGTTCAGAGAAGCTGCGGATGTTACATTTAAATTTTTCCCCCAGGTTTTGTACCATTTATAAATTTCATATAAATGAGGAATGTCTTCGAATTCGGGCAGTTTCTCCGGATCGGAAGAGGCGGGAAAGCGAAGCAGAAATCCCTGCTGATACTGTCTGAGTTCGAATAATTTCAGCATTCCTGTCCGTTCAAGCAGCGGACCGAAATATAAATCGGAAAAATCATTCAGTTTATTTATTTTAATCAGCGGGGGGCATATAAATTTCAGCTGCTTTCTTGTTTCCGTAAGATTCAATGCGGTAAATAATTCGACAGCTTCTTTATACGATATGGAAACCTGCGTAATCGGTATATTCTGAAGCACCAGTTCTTTCATTTTATTTTGCAGCGCGGAAATATCATCGGGCGAAAGAAGTTTTTCGGTGTCAAACGTATAGTAATACCCGTGACCGAGACTGTGTCCTACCACAAGTCTTTGCGCGGGAAACAATTCGTGAGCGGCGGCGGCGAGAACAAAGCAGAGCGTTCGTCTGTATATAGCGGCTCCTTCCTGTGAATGAATATGAATACAGTCTATATCCGCGGATATATCTACCGGCTGCTGCACGCTGCATATTTCATTGTTGATTCTGAGTGCGGCGATTGTGTTTTTCGACTCGGTGAAATTCCCGATGAGTTCGGTGCCTTTTGTTCCGGCGGGAATTTGTATTTTTTTTCCGTTCGGAAATGTAACAGTAATAACGCTCATATTTTCGATTATAAAGCATTATAAGTTTTTGCACAACTTTTTATTCTCGTTCTGTTGTTGCGCGCGGCAATATATTGCAGTATACTAAGCGCATGGATGAAACAATTATTTCGACAAGCAAAGTAGGGCAGCATATAGAACAGATAACGGCAACGGATGCTGTTTCTTATTTAATGCTCAATAATAAAAAAATTCCGCTTGTCGCGAAAATAACGATAGGGCGGCACTCCGACAACAGCATCGTGATTGACAGCAGTCTTGCAAGCCGTCACCACGCGGTTATTCATAAAATAAAAGCAGACTATTATTTAAAAGATATCGGCAGTACCAACGGGACCTTTTTGAACGGGCATAAAATTCCGGAAGATAAATACGTAAAATTAAACAGCGGCGATAAAATATCCGTCGGGAACGTAAATCTGGTATTTCACGGCAATTAAGACGGCGTTTTGTTAAGTGGATACCGTATTGTTCCGTTCCGAAATTCGGAAATTAGAAAATGCATTATCTGTTCCGGAACCGAATCGTTTGAAATTGCTGTTAAATCAAACAGTGTCGGTTTTGTGCGCTGAATCGGAACGCTACAGACCGCGCATGTCAGCAGGCGGAATTCCGGGCGGTTTGCTTGCTTTTTCCGACGGCGTTCCCTTTGCGGTTGTGCCGGATCTCCATGCGCGCCGTGATTTTCTGCCGGCGCTGCTTGACTTTCGTTTTCCCGACAGCACGGCAACCGTTTTGGAGCGCCTTGCCGGAGGAGAAATTCGTGTTGTTTGTCTCGGCGATATGCTGCATTCCGAGCGCCGTGCGCGGGAGCGCTGGCTTTCTGCTTTTGACGAATGGCGCGCCGGCAATGCACTAAATCCTGCGCTTGCGGCCGAAATGACCGAGGGATTGAATCTCGTTTCGATGCTGATGATGTGCAAGTGCGCTTTTCCGGAATGTTTTCATATTTTAAAAGGCAATCATGAAAATATTTTAAATACCGAAAAAAACGGCAGTCATCCGTTCAGAAAATATGCGGCGGAGGGAGAAATGACGCGGGATTTTTTTCTGAAATTTTACGGCGAACCGATTCTGCGTTTGTATGCCGAATTTGAAAATCATCTGCCGGTGTTTTTGAAAACCGCGCGTTTCCTTGCAAGCCACGCGGAGCCGTTCCGTTGTTACTCGGAAACGGAATTGATCGATTCTTATAAAAACCCTGAGGTAATGGAAGGGCTTACTTGGACGGATAATGACGCCGCGCAGGTTGATTCCGTGAAAGACATGCTGAAAATGCATTGCCAAGGGCAGCCTGATTCCCGCTATTTCGGCGGACACAGGGCTGTTGCCGGCCGCTATGCGCTTCGTGCCGGAGGACTTTTTATTCAGCTGCATAATCCCGATATTCAGCAGGCTGCGTTTGTCCTGCCGAATAAATCTTTTGATCCCGAAACAAGCATATATACTGTCGGAGGTAATGGAATTGCCTGAAATACCCGAAAAAATCGGAAAATATAAAATAGCCGGCGAAATCGCCCGCGGAGGAATGGGCATTGTATATAAAGCGGTGCATCCTACGCTGCGCAGATATGTTATCATAAAAAAATTGACAATTCGCGGCAACGCTGCTGTCAGGGAACGTTTTTTGCGCGAAGCAAAAATTTTATTGGATCTGCATCATGCGAATATCGTTCATCTGTTTGATTATTTTACGGAAGGCTCATTTCATTATATAGTACTTGAATATGTTGACGGCATGTCGCTCGATAAATATCTTCAGCGGCGTCATAAAATTTCGATTCCCGTTGCGCTGCTCATTTTCCGCGATACTTGTTTCGCTTTGCGTTATGCCCATGAGCACGGTATTGTGCATCGGGATATAAAACCGGGGAACATACTTATTTCAAGACACGGCAATATCAAGCTTGCCGATTTCGGCATAGCCAGCTCCGAAGACAGCGAAGAATCCGATTTAACTCAGGCGGGCACCACGCTCGGTACGCCGTCATATATGCCGCCGGAACAATTCGGCGACAGCAAAAATGTCGATAAACGGGCTGATATTTACGCAATGGGAGTTATGCTGTATGAAATGCTGGCAGGCGTAAAGCCGTTCCCCGGAAAATTTTCGCCTGAAACGATTGCGCGCATTCAGAAAGGAAAATATCTTCCGATTAAATCTGCGGAAAAAAATGTGCCGCCTTGTATTCAGCGGCTTATAAAAAAGATGATGCAGCCGAATCCTAAACGGCGGTATCAAAATATGAATCAAATACTATCCGTTGTGAACAGATATCTTAAACGATACGAAACAGAAGAAGTGCGTTCGGCGCTTGTTCACGGTGTTTGCAGTGAAAAATTTTCGGAACCGCAATTCACTGATAAAAGCCGCGGTATTGCGCGTTTTTCCGCTGCTGCTTTTGCCGTGCTGTTTTTGGGTGCGGGATTTTTCGCTGCCTGGCATGAGGGGATAATTCATAAATACCTGCTTCGTACATGGTATACTCCCGTAACGCTCGATATTACGGTTCCGTCTTCGGCATCTCCGGACGCCGATCTGCCGATGCGGGCTTTTTTCTTTCAGAATGACGGCAAGGATATTCCCGAATTGGAAAATTGCCGGCGCATTTTTATTCCCCGCGAGAAAAAATCGGATAAGCCGGCTTCTTCAAAACAGTATCGGGCAAAAAGCGTGTATTTGCGGCCGGGTGCATATCGCATAAAAATCGTTGCGGGGCCGTATGTGTGGTGGCAGTCTCTGTCCGTGGCGAAAGAAGAAAATTTGATCCGCCTTGATTTTTTAAAAACAGCGCGCCGTTCCCTTGCGGTTAACGCAAAAGCTTTTGACAGTACTACCAAGCGTGATATATCGTCGAGAACCGTTTTTTCCGTATTGCATAACGGCGCTTGGATTCCGCTGCAAAATTTTCCGGCAGAAACACTGATGAGCGGAAATGTTTGGAAAATACGTGCTGCGGCGGATGGTTATGTTTCGGAATTATTTTCGCTCCGTATAGAATGGTATCAAGACGAATTGTACATAGCCGCCGAACTCAGTCCGGAAAAAAAGTAATTCGCAGAAAGATTGATGTATTTCAAATAACGGCTCAGCCGAATAATAGAATTCGGCGTTGAAAATTATGCGTCTTTTTCCGCCGATATAATCGGAAAATGCCGATGCGAAAAAATGCACATCGCTTTTTAATAAAAACTTGCTTTTTTATTCCGGTTTTCGCATATTTAAATGAGACACCGTACAAGTTATGCCTGGAGGTAAAATGGCTGAATCGAACATCATTCCCGTGGAACAGACACTTTCAAATAAATTGAATATTATCCCTTTGCAGGGGCGCCCGATATTTCCCGGAATATTTACGCCGCTGATGATAAATTCTCCCGATGATTTAAAAACCGTTGAAGAAGCTCACAGCGGAGACGGGCTTGTCGGCATTGTTATGTTAAAAAATGAAACAGACGAACCTGCCGCTGCGGATTTATGTCCGGTCGGTACTGTCGCGCGGATTATAAAAAAAATAAATCTGCCTGACGGCGGCATCAATATTTTTATATCGACAATAAAACGCTTTCAAATAAAAAAGGTTTTGAATGAACGCTCTCCGATTGCTGCCGTAGTTGAATATCTTGATGACGAAGAAGACCATGGTTTTGAAGTTAAAGCACTTACGCGGGCGCTTATCAGCGAAATGAAAGAGATTTCCGAAAACAATCCGCTTTTTTCGGAAGAAATGCGTTTAAATATGGTTAACATCGATCAGCCGGGAAAAATTGCCGATTTTATATCATCGATTCTGAATATCGAAAAAGACGATCAGCAGCGGGTTCTTGAAATGCTGAATGTCCGTCAGCGTATGGAAACAGTTCTTGTGTTCATAAAAAAAGAACAGGAGCTGCTGCGAATCCAAAAAAAGATTCAGTCCGAAATAAACGAAAAAATCGAAAAAAATCAGCGCGAATATTTTCTGCGTGAAGAATTGAAATCCATAAAAGAAGAACTCGGCATGACAACAGACGCCAAAAGTTCCGATCATCAGCGGTTTGCCGATAAAATTGCCGCGCTTCATTTTGAGGGAGAAATAAAAGAAACCGTTGACAGCGAACTTGAAAAATTTTCGCTTATGGATCCCAATTCAAGTGAATTTATTGTGACCAGAAGTTATTTGGAAACAATAACATCGCTTCCGTGGAATGACGCGCCTCCGGAAGATTATAATATTGCCAATGCAAAGGCAATCCTTGAGGAAGACCATTACGGACTTGACGATGTGAAAAAACGCATTGTGGAATATCTTTCCGTAAGGAAAATGAAAAAAGACAGCAAAGGCGCAATTCTTCTGCTTGTCGGACCGCCGGGAACGGGCAAAACAAGTGTCGGCAGGTCGATAGCGCGGGCAATGAACAAGCCGTTTTTTCGTTTTTCTGTCGGCGGAATGCGGGATGAAGCGGAAATAAAAGGACACCGGCGCACGTATGTCGGCGCTATGCCCGGAAAAATAATCCAGGGACTGAAAATTGTCAAAAACAAAGCCGCCGTTTTTTTGATAGATGAAGTTGATAAAATAGGTTCCAGCTATCAAGGCGACCCTGCCAGTGCATTGCTTGAAGTCCTTGACCCGGAACAAAATGTGTCGTTCCGCGATAATTATCTTGATGTGCCGTTTGATATTTCGAGTGTGCTGTTTATTCTGACGGCGAACACGCTGGATCCGATTCCCGAACCGCTGCTTGACCGTGCGGAAATTATTACGCTGTCGGGATATGTGGATCAGGAAAAATTGGAGATTGCGAAAAAATATCTTATTCCCAAAAGCCTTGCTGCAAACGGCTTGAAAAAAAATCAAGTGCGCTTTTCAAAAAACGCGCTGCTGTACATAATCGAATCCTACGCACGCGAGGCGGGCGTTCGGAATCTCGAAAACTGTTTCAATAAAATACACCGCAAATATGCTGCGGAATTGATTGCTGCCGCCGAAAATCTTGACGAAGAAAATGAGCGCCTTGAGGAAAAAAAGAAAAAGACGGAAATTACGGAAACAGCTGCTATAGAAAAATATCTCGGAAAACCGATTTTTGACGAAAGTGAAATCAAAAAAGCCGATCGCCCCGGAACATCGATTGGTCTTGCCTGGACAAGCATGGGCGGAGATACACTCCTTTTGGAGGCCATTGCTATTCCGGGCAAAGACAACATGACTCTTACCGGTCAAATGGGCGATGTTATGAAAGAATCGGCAGTCATTGCATTTAATTGGAGCAGGCAGTACTGTATTTGTCATAATATAAAAACTGCCGATTGGTTTGAAAAAAACGCCGTGCATTTGCATATCCCCGAGGGCGCAACTCCGAAAGACGGTCCGTCTGCCGGCATAACAATGGCGGTTGTGTTTATGTCGCTTTTTCTTGACAAAACAATCAAACCGTTTCTTGCAATGACAGGCGAATTATCGCTGACGGGACAAATACTGCCGATAGGCGGGCTGAAAGAAAAAACAGTCGCAGCAAAACGGAACAAGATAAAACATATCATTATTCCCAAAGCTAATCTTCGGGATGTAGAAGAAATCCCTGAGCACGTGAAAAAAGGACTGAAATTTCATCCGGTAACAACCGCCGCGGAAGCCCTTGCAATAGCTTTTGAAAAAATATCCAGCTGAAAAAAAACTGATTATTCTTCAGCCGTGAAACTTCGGTACAGCGCAAAAAAAAAACGGCATCAAGCCGTTTTTTTTTGACGGGGCGGGGACAAGCTTTTTTCTCTTTCCCCGCACATGAATATAATTTCCCAGAGGTCGTGCGCGTCGTGTGCGCGGCGTTTATTCTCCGTCCAATGCAACGCCGTGCCGTTTCTGCTGGAATTTTTTCAGCATAGCAACACCGTTGCGTTTCCCGTTATAAACAAAACCGCCGTTCCAGTATTCGAGAGCAGCGAATAATGCATTTCCGCCGTCCTGGTCGTCACTCCGCTTTGTTCTGAAAGAAACATACTGCGTCAGTCCCTCGAAATTCTGATTATGCAGGCATTCCAAGCGTTTTCTGTTGAATTCATTCCATTTTTCAAGATCTTTGAACCCCTCGCCCTCATCTTCTACGATTAAGTGTGCATGAGTCGGGCTGAATGAATACCATACTTTCACTTTTTTTTCTATATCGCAGTTATTTCCATGCTTCACGGCGTTTTTAATGACTTCGCTTATTTGCTGTTCAAGCAGATTGATTTCTTTTATTTCAAGCGGTGCCGATTGGACAATAAGCAGCGTAAAATATCGTATTTGCCGAAAATCCGAGGGAAATTCTTTGTACAGCATATTCGTACGGTCAAAGAGTGCGTCATTTTCATCGGATCTCAATTCTTTTATTTCATTCATGTTTCATCACCTCTTTTGTTTATTCGGATATCATTAAAATAGCTTCTTCCACGCTGTTTGCGATCGGAAAATAGCCCATCAGCTTTGTCAGTTCAATGACCTTTTTTACAGATCCGTGAATATTGGAAATAGAGAGTCTTAGGCTCATTTTTTTTATTATCGAGCAGATATAAATAAGCGCTCCGATGCCAGATGAATCGATGTAATCAACTTGTTCAAGATTGATGACAAAGTTTTTTACATTCTTTTCCAGCATTTTCATGACAAGTTCTTTTAATTTGTAAGAATTATACAAATCCATTTCCCCGTTTACATCGATAATGTAAATCTCCCCGTTTTTTCGTATTTTTAGTTCCATATCAGCCCCTTATTATTCACTGAATTTTGATTACAAGCAATGTTTGATCATCATGAAGATGCGATGCATTGTTGAATTTCATTATGTCTGTTTTTACTAAATTGGCAATTTCTTTGCCGGTTAAATTGCTGTTTTTTGTTATAATTGCGGACAGCCGCTCCATAGTATATTGCGCCCCCGCTGCGTTGACGGTTTCAACGACACCGTCGGTGTAAGTAACGATAATATCGCCGGACGAAACTGTCAATTCGCAGTCTTTGTAAGCGGTTGTTTTTTCAACTCCGATAGGCTCCGAACTGCGGGAAACCTTTTTCAGCGTTTTATGCTCCGCGTCATAAAGAAGAACCGGTATCGATCCGGCTGTTGACAGCTGAACTTTGCCGTTTGTGCTGTCATAATTTATCAGTGCGACGCTTGCGAAATGATCAATCGAAGATTCTGCGCAAATGCCGCGGTTTGCCCAGCCTAATATTGTGGCTGCGGACTGCGTTGTGTTGACAATCAGCTTAAGTATAGCACGAATCATAACCATGACAATAAGGGAATTCATGCCTTTGCCGGCGACGTCCGCAATAATAAACGAAATTCGGTCTTTGCGCGACGGCAAAACATCGAAATAATCGCCGCAGACTCCCTCGGCTGTATTAAAATAGTGCCCCAGCGAGAGCGTCGGTATTGCCGGCAGCAGTTTCGGATGCAGTTTGTCTTGTATTTTGCAGGCAAGTCCGCTTTCCCGCGTCAGTTCCGAGTGTTCGATAATTTCCTGAAATGAATAAACGTTTTTGATTGCGGCACACGCAAATCCCGTAAGAATTTTCGCTGCTTCAAAATCTTCTTCGGTGAAAGCCGGTGTTTCTTTTTTCCTTGCAAAAGCCGCGACGCCGATAACTGTTTCCTGCAAAACCATCGGGATAATGATGTAGGTGCCGAGCTGGAGAAATTCTTCCGGTTCGTTTTGGAACAGGCGGGAATCATGCACCGGATCGGTTATCAGTTCCGATTTGCCTGTTGACGCAACTTCTCCGAATATAGTTTCCGAAAGCGGAAACTGCGCAAAGCGGAAATTGGTTTCGACGCGGATAACTTTATGCGGCAAATCCGCCGGCAGTTTATACGGCGGCGGAAAAGTTCCGGAGAAAGTTTTTACGGCAAGAATATCTTCAAAATCATCAACGAGAAGAATGGCGCCGCCGTCCGCATGAATCGTGCTTATCATGCTTTTATTCATGTAGTCAAGCAGCTTCGACAATTCTTTTTCTTCGGAGAAAGAACTTGCCGCATGAATCATAAAATCGCGGCATATATCGATCAGCGATAATTCCGCGCCGGAAATCACAGCTTCCTGGGGGCTGCTGTCCGTTTGTTCCGCGGTTTCCGGCGGAAGTTCTTTTTGGCTTTCTTTTATTTTTTCGGTTTCGATAGCATCCGCTAACGTAATTCGCGTGTATGACACGCAGATAAGCAGAATAAAGCAGATAAGCATGCCGAACAGAAAAAAAGACTGGTTAACAAAAATAATGTAGGCGCAGCCGGCAAGCAGCAGTGCGCAGCCGAAAAACAGCGAAGCGGTGCTTTTTTCGGAATGCTGTTTGATTCTAATAAGATTGAAAAAAATGATTGCCGTCAGTATCCCTGTCAGAATAAGCGGTATAAAAACGTATATGTCGTCCGGCAATTTAAACCCCTTATAAAATAGCAAACATTACTTATGTCATTCTAGCATTGAAAATAATGCCCGTCAAGAATGAATAAATGATTTTATCCGTCTGATGTATTTTTGCATAAAACCTGCTTCGGCGTATTGGTTTTTAAAATCCGAGGCGGCTTTATCCAGCGGCACTTGCTGTCCGTATTTGTTTTTCAAATCGTCCCAGTATTTTATAACCCAGACATACATATCGCTCAGTGTTCGGTTTTTGAATTTTCTCAGTATGTGTTCGCGCTGTATTGCGTTTATGACAGGCATGTATACTTTTGTATACCAGGATAAAATGGCATCCGGCAGCGGAATTTCTTCCGATTGTGTTTGATTTATGTAATATTTATGGATAAGAATATGCTGATACAGCACGTCATACTGTCCGGGCGTTGAAAAATTCATATCCCAGTATTCCGTGATGTCGCCGAAATTCGTTTCCGTATAAAACACTTTTTTTTCATATTCGATGACTTCTTTGAGCAGCTGGCGTTTTGTCGTAACCGGTTTGAGTTTTATTTCGCTTTGCAGACTGATTACTTCAGCATCGATGTTTTCGATGCCGCGCATTCTGGCGACCGATACGCGGTGGTTTCCGTCCCTGACAAAATACAGGCTGCCTATTTCATATAATGTTACCGGCGGAAGAATAACGTCGCTGAGGTGTGCCCGATCGATTTTTTCCCAGCGGTTTTTTAAGTGCATGTTTTTCGGAAAAAAATGGTTGTCGAAATCCCTGTATCGTCCTTCGCTTCCGACTATGTATTTGAGAGGAACGACTTTCATTCCCAAATATACTTCGTTCCGCGGTTTCAGCAGTTTTTTTATGTCGTTAAAAGACAGCATCGCGGTTTCTTCCGGGTCAAGAAAATGCTGTATTTCGTTCAGCAGCGCTTTTGTGCGCGCTTTGTTGAAATCGTCTTCAGATGTCTGCTCAAGATATCCGGCGTTCACAGTAATTCCTCATAATTCAAGAATATATTGACTGTATGCGTTTATCACGGTTGTCTGATAGTAGCGGGATATGCGCTGTTCGTGCATATCATACAAATGAATGTGGCCGTGGATCAGATATTTCGGTTTGAAAAATTTCATAAACCACAAATAGCATTTAAAGCCGCGGTGGCACAAATCCTGTTTGTCATGGATGCCGGCAGGGGGCGCGTGCGTCAAAAGTATGTCGAGAAAACGCCCGTAGCGGATTTTATTCCACAAAAGCGCGGGAACCATTTTCCACAGTTTTACAGCCATTTGGAAATCGGTGTACTGATCAAGTTCCCGATTGTATTTCATGGAGCCTGATGTGCCCGCAAGCAGCAGCCCGTTTTCCCTGAAAACTTTGAAGCCGGCGTATGACGCGCCGTGGAAAAACGACATATTCCATTCTTCGTGATGTTTCCAGACCGAAATACGCGTTTTATGGTAAAACTCGAATTCGTTCAGATTATGGTTTCCGAATATAAAGTATGCGGGTTTGTTCAGCGACGAAACGATAAAATCGATGTATTCCATCGGAAGATCGCCGGCACAGAGGATTATATCGATATCTGCGAACCGTTCCTTTATCGCACTGCTGTAGACAAGCGGATCTATATGATCGGAAACGCATAGTATTTTCATAATTGCAAACGGTTTACAGCGTTATTTTCGAGAGAAGCTGTTCCAGTCCGTCTTTATTTACGAGCTCAAACGGTCTGTTTTCGGCGAACTGCACCGCGGCACCCGTGAATCCGGCGCTTGTGCAGATGATGCATTTCGATATATTCCGTTTTTTTATTTCTTCCAGCGCCGTTCTCAAAACGGAATCTTCGATAAGATCCGGTTCGCGGTAAAAAAGCAGCATAAAAACCTGCTGGCGGACATTCCGCCAGTTGTCGTCTTTGTTTTCTACGGCGGAACATCGGCAGCCGAATTTTGTGGCGGAAATATCCTGAACCGTCAGATTATACGTTTGAGTAAGTTTTGTGCATATCGCGATGAATGTTTCCGAATTGCAGGTCAGGTATTCTTTCATGTTGTCATTTGCCTGCAAATGCCGGTATTCCGTCAGTTTTGCCGGAACATCTTTGAAAGAGCGGTTCTTTTCGTAGATTTTTTCCCATTGGACGATGGCTTTGTCGATATCTCTGTTGCGTTCATAGCAGGCAGCCAAAAAATAGCGGGCGTATAAAGTTTCCTGGCTGCTTTCGTTTTTCGAAGCTTTTATGGCGCGGTCGTATTCGATGATGGCTTTGTCAATGCTTTTTGCCGCGACAAAACAGGCGCCGCGTTCCATGAGCGCCCGCTGCTTGAATTCCGGATCCCGCAGCGATTTTTCGAATGCCGCAACTGCGGCGGGATAATCTTTGTTTTCTTTATAAATTTTTCCCAAATAATAGTACGAAGAATAGGTTTCCGGGCTGAGCGAAATCGCAGTGTTTATTTCTTTTTTCGCTTCCGAAAACTGCTTTACGCGGTACAGCATCAGTCCCATTGCCGCGTGGGCTTTGACATGCCGTTTGTTCAGCGTCAAAGCTTTTTGGTAGTATGACATTGCCTGCTCGGTTTTTTCCCGCGTTTCGAAAATTTTTCCAGCGTTATAAAAATGGTCGGCATTGTTCGGTTCCAGTTTTGAAAGCAGCAGATATTCTTTCAGTGCTTCTTCGTTCTGGTTGAATTTGGAGTACAGCTGGGCGCTTTCTTTGCGGAAATCGGTTTCCGGCAGTTCTTTGTCGAAAATTGCGTTTTTGTTTACGGTTTTGTATTCCATAAGCGCAAGTTCCGGCTTGCCGTCAAGCAAATACGCTTTGCCGAGATAATAGCGCGCGTGAAAATCCCGCGGATCTTTGGTAATCATCCGTTTGGCGAGCTTAACTGCCGACGAATATTTTCCTTGTTTGATGAGTTTTTTTATTCCTCCGATTTGTTTTGGAGCAATAAATGATTTTACGACGAAGAAGAACAAAAAACAGATACCTACGACAAGAATAAGAATTAAAAAAATCATCCCGCTCATCCTACTGTCCTCCGATACAGTATATTGAAAGAGTAACTTTTTTATGAGAATATGTCAAACTGTTGTAGAGAAGGACGTTATGAAGCTGAAAAAAGAACCGCGCGCCGTGTGTTTCCTGTTCGTTTTTGCTGCCGCCGCGTTATTTGCCGATTCCTTTTCCGAGGGAAAGGAATTATTCCGAATGAATAAACCGCTTGAAGCGATACCGCTGCTTGTTCAGGCGCTGAGTGGAGAAAATGTTCCGCCGGAAACGTACATATATCTCGGCCTTGCGTATTATCAAACAGGTCAGTTGCGGCAGTCTGTCGATACGTTTCTTGCCGGCGCGGAAAAAAGCGGAACAAATAAGCGGGTTTTGTATTACAATGCCGGCAATGCGGCGTTTAAAATGGGAAATTTCAGCGAGGCGGAAGAACTGTTTTCGTTCGCTTCTGCCGCCGATCCGAACTTTGCCGGCGCGGTGCTGAACAAAGCGAATGCGCAGCTGAAACAGGATAAGCTGGAAGAAGCGGCGGTTTCTTATGAGGCGTACCTTGAAAAAAAGCCGGACGCTCCGCAGGCGGATGCGGTGAAAAAAATTATCGCCGCGATTTCCGATGAATTGAACGCGCGCTCCCGCGAAAAAGAGCGCCTCGCGCTCGAAGCGGAACGTTTGAAGGCGGAAGAAGCGCGTATTGCGGCGGAAAAAGAAGCCCGCAGGCAGGAAGAAGAACGTCTTGCCGCGGAGCGCGCTGCCGCGGAAGCGGAACGCCTTGCGGCTGCCGCGGAACGGCGCCGCCAGTTGCTGGAAGAAGTATCCGCGTCGCTGCAGGCAGCCGGATCCGAAAATATATCAGCGGGAACAGAAGGAGTTATGGGATACGATTATGAATCGGAACTTGATTAGGAATATTGCAATCGGCGCGGCGGTGCTGCTGATACTTTTTGCGGCAGTCGGCATTCCGCTGTTTTTATCGGGAAAAAACCGCACGGGAACATCGCGCACTGCGGCGGCGGGCAGCGAGCGGGACAACACCATCGCGCTTGTCAGATTGTACGTCGAAAAAGGCGAATACGACAGAGCCATGAATCTTCTCGACGGGCTTTTGATAAAAAATGCGGATGACGGGGAAGCGCTGGCAATGATGGATGAAATAATTGCGCTGAAAGACGGCGTAAAAAAAATCGAAGATTTTCCTCGGTATCAGAATATTCAAATCAACACAGAGGATTTGGAAAAAGCTATCGGACGTATGAACGAAGAACTGCGCCGGCAGAATGAACAGTCGGAACGCACCGCACAGCAGATTGCGGCTCAGGCGGCGCAGGCGGCTGCTGCGGCAAAAAGGCAGGAAGAACTTGCGGCACAAGAAGCCGAAGCAAGGGCAGAAGAACAGCGCCGCAGGGAACAGGCTGCGGCTGAAGAAGCGAAACGAAAGGCTTACGAAGAAGAGCTGGCGCGCCGGAATAAAGCATTGCAGGAGCAGATTGAAAAAGTGAACGACGCCGTGTCCCACGGGAAAGCCCAGCTTGGAATGGGGCATACTGCCGAAGCGGAAAAACGCTTTGAAGAAGCAAAACAGCTGCTTCCTTCCGCAGAGAAAAAATTCTGTGCGCAGAAGACGGCGGAAATAAGCACGGCATTGTATGAAGCCTCTTCGACGCAGTCGGAAGCTTCGGTAAAAAAATCGCTGATCGATTCCGCGGCGGCGTTTGCCCGCGATTCGGCGAACTATGATGACACGGAGGCTGCTGCTCATTATGTGCTTGGAAAAATTGCCGCAGACGGAAAAAATTATGCCGAAGCGGTTGCCGAGTTATCCAAAGCGGTGAAAAATGATTCTTCGAATTATATGTATTTCTATGATCTCGGAAAGGCGCAGTTTTCGCTGAAGCAGTACAGCGAAGCGCGTGCGTCGTTTGAATCTTCGGCAAAACTGAATCAGTCTTTTGAGCAGGCGTTTTTTAATCTCGGAATGGTTTTGAAAGTGCTCGGACGCACCGACGAAGCGCTTGCCGCGTTCCAAAAAGCGGCTTCCGTTAAGCCGGATTACTGGAGAGCGCACCTTGAAATCGCGCGGATACGCTCCGCCAAAAAAGACACAACCGGCGCACTCGGATCGTATCAGCAAGTGCTTCAGTATGATTCTTCGAATATCAGCGCGCTGCGCGAAATGGGAGCCTTGTATGCTTCTGCGGGAAAAAATGCGGATGCGGAATCTTGCTTCAAAAAAGCGCTTGTTTTCGCTGCCGAAGATCCGGTAACGAATTACAATCTTTCGACCGTGATATACAATCAGAACAGACCTGCCGATGCGCTGCCGTATGCGAAAAAAGCTGCGGACGCCGATCCGGCAAACGCGCTGTTTTTATATAATTACGCGCTTGTGCAGGAAGCCTCCGGCGATATCGATGCCGCTATCCGCTTGTACACGCAGACGCTGAGAGTTTCGCCCAAGCATGTCAAAGCGAATGTCAATCTCGGCAAAATATTTCTCGATTCCGGAGATGCCGATTCCGCGCTGCGTTTTCTTACGGTTGCGGCGGAACAAGATGCATCCAGTTTTGAAGCGGTGAACAATCTTGCCGGCGCGTATATGGCAAAAGATGAATTCGCCCAAGCGGTGGCAAATTTCACTACTGCGCTGAAAATAGAGCCGGCAAATCTTCTTGTAAAAATGAATCTTGCCCGCGCGTATGCAGGCAACGGCCAGTATGATTTGGCGAAAGATTTGTATGTCGAATTGCTGCAAAAAAACGCGGAAAACTGGGATGCCTATTTGGAATTGGGAAAAGTGTGCCTTTCGCTCGGCGATTCGAAAGCGGCGGAAGGATACTTGCTTTTGCTGCGGCAGAAAAATCCGAGTTACCGCTCGGACGAAGTGCAGACATTGATTGCGGGCATTGCGGGAAACTGAAAATTCCGTAAAAGCGCGGCGGCTTTCTGCGGGCGCTGCCCGGTTTCCGCCTTACGTGCGCGGCGTTATGTCCGCTTTACCCGATCGAATAATTCTTTTTTGGTTACTACCGTCCATACCGGTCTTCCGTGCGGGCAGTGCGGATCCGGCAGGCGGAATGTTTTTTCGAGTATCATGCAGGCGCTTTTCGAATCTATGACGGTGCCGTCTTTTACGGCGCTTCTGCAGGCTGCGGATGCGAATAAGGCGTATAATAATTGCTGCGGTTCCTGTTTCTTGTTCAGCAGATCGTCAGCCAGATCTTCTTCCGTTCCCTGCCAGCATGCGGGCACCGATTGTATTTCCCAGCTTCCGCCGCCGAGATTTTTCATTTCGAATCCGGCTCCGCAAAGTTCCGTCTGCACCGATTCCAAATATGCGTCATCGGCTGCGGATTCCGTTTCTATTATGTACGGCAGCAGCAGCGGCTGTTTTTCGCCGGCGCGTTCCCTCATCTGATTGAATAAAATACGTTCGTGCGCCGCGTGCTGGTCGACAATATATAAATTTCCGTCTTTTTCTGCGATAAGAAATGTTCCCAGCGCGCTGCCGAGAAATACAAAATCGCTGCCGGCACTTTGTGTTTCATCGTTTTCGCAGGCGTAAAGATAATTCGCTGCGCTTCCTGCATCGGACGAAGTTTCGGCTGCCGCGTGAAAATTCTGCATTGCCGCGGATTCTGCGCTTTCGATGCCGCGCATTTCCCGTTTGCCGCCGTCGCGCGCTTCCGTTCCGCCGAAGCAACTGCCGCTTGATAAAAAGCTGTCCTGCCGAAAACGCGGCGCGCGGTTTGTTTGCGGATTGACTGCTTTCTGCCGCCGGAATTCGCTTCGGAACAGTTCCGCCTGCGCATTTGTTTCCGCCGCGGCATCCGCCGTATCGGCTGCTGTTTCCTGTTCCGCCGGAACATAATGCGTTTCCTTTCCGTGCCCGCCGTGCACTAATTTTGACACCGTGTAGTTTTTGAAAAACGAACGGATTGTCTGCGTTACGGCTTTGTGAACCGGCGCCAAATCTTTGAAACGCGCTTCCCGCTTTGCCGGATGAACATTGAAATCGACAAGGGCGGGATTCATTTCCAAAAATACGGCTGCTGCCGGATGTGTGCCGTTCGGGAAATATCCCTGCGCGCCGTATTCTACCGCCTGCACGAGCGAATATTCCTGAATTTTCCGTCCGTTTGCATATATGTGAATCAATTTTTTGTCGGTGCGGAAAACCGCCGGTTCGCCGATGATAATCGTGCACGTCCAGTTTTTGCTGCCGGATGAATCTTCCGCGGAAAGTTCATAAAATAAATTTTCATAACCCGGCAAATTCATCGCGGAAACGAAACGCTCCGACAGCGACTGTCCCGAGGGCAAATCAAGCTTCAGTTTTCCGTCCATAAACAGGCGGAATGCGGTTTCGGGGAACGGCAGTGCTTTTTCCGTGAATATCTGGCGGCACAGCGCGCCTTCCGCTGCCGGCCGTTTCAGAAAAACCCGCCGCGCCGGAAAATTCGCGAATAATGCCTGCGACTGCGCTATTGTGCCGCACTCAAGCTGTGCCGGCGTAATAACGTGATCTTCTGTAATATTTGTTTCAAGATGCCATGCGGAAATATCCGGCGCTCTGCGGCTGGTAATGTCAAGCCGGCTTACTGCCGCGATGGAAGCAAGCGCTTCGCCGCGGAAGCCGAGCGTCGAAAGGTTCATTAAATCCGCTTCGCCGCTGATTTTGCTTGTTGCGTGAGGACGGGCACAGGCGCAGAGGTCTTCTTTTGTCATGCCGATGCCGTTGTCGGCAACGCAGATTTTATCGATGCCGCCGCCCTCTATTTCCGCCGTGATGCGCGTTGCTCCCGCGTCGACGGCGTTGTCCAAAAATTCTCTGAGAACGGCATTCGGGCGGTCGATGACTTCTCCCGCCGCTATTTTCCGTGCGACTTCCGGCGCCAGCATCATGACGGGGCGTTCCGGCTTTTGAAAGCGGTCAGTCATGACTGTCTTTGTCTTCTGCGGCGGAAAACAAATCCAGTTCCGGTTTTTCTTCGGGAAGAACCGGCTGATTCATCAGCAGCTGTATGCGTCCCTCGATTTTGTCTATTTCTTTTTCCATGCCTTTTGCCAGTTTTATGCCTTCTTCGAATAATTTCATGGCGTCTTCCAGCTGAATGTCGGATTGTTTGATTTCCGTGCTGATTTTTTCAAGCCGGTTCAATCGTTCTTCGAAATTTTTCATGGGTTGTTCCTCCGTTCCGCCGTTTTTGATTTTTCCGCTGCCGTGCAAATATAATTGCGGATTTTGTGTTTCGTCATTGCCCTTTTGCCGCGATTATCTGCGCGGTTATTATGCCGGCGGCCGGCTGTATCGTAATGCGCTGCCCCGGCGCGGTATCAAGCGCGGATGTTATCAAGGCGCCTGTTTGCTCATCCCGCACCATGGCGTAGCCGCGCGCCAGAATGCTGCTTGGATTTGCCGCTTCAATCCGGAATTTCGCGTCTGTAATCCGCTGCCGCACTTTTTGCAGGCACTCGCTCATCGCTTCCAGCAGCAAGTCTTTCGCATCGTCGAATTTCGAAAGCAGCGGCTGCTCGATAGAACGGAAGCGCAGTTCCAAAGATTCCGCCGAAAATGATTTTACCAGCAGTTTTATTCGTTCCGTTTTTGCCGATATGGCTTGTTCGAGATCGATTTTCGTCCGTGCGAGAAAATCCGTTGTTTCCGACAAAAGCGGAACGGCGAGTTCCGCTGCCGCAGAAGGCGTCGGTGCGCGGATATCCGCGGCGTAGTCGCTGAGCGCCCAGTCTATTTCATGTCCTACTGCGGAAATAATCGGAAGTTCCGAAGCGGCTGTCGCTTTTATGACGCATTCTTCGGAAAACGGCAGCAAGTCTTCAAGCGATCCGCCGCCGCGTCCGATGATGACGACGTCGCCTAAGCGGAATGTATTTGCGGTTTCGATTTGCCGCGCTATCTGTTCCGCGGCGCCGGCGCCCTGCACGGAGCACGGCAGAATGTTTACCGTTATTTTCGGATTCCGCCGGCTGATAATTTGCAGGATGTCCCGCAAGGCGGCGCCGGTGGGACTTGTTATTACGGCAACCGTCCGCGGAAAACGCGGTAGCGGCAGTTTGTTCTGCGGATCGAACAGGCCTTCTTCCGCAAATTTCCGTTTGCGTTCCTCAAGCATTTTCAGAATGTCGCCGTCTCCCGCGCGTTCGAGCGTATCAACGACTATTTGGTACGAACCGCGCTGCGCGTATACGGAAATCTGTCCCTGCGCGCGGACGAGCATTCCGTCTTTCGGGGCAAAAGAAAGTTTCGCTGCCTTGCCTTTGAACAAAACGGCGGAAATAGCCGCGCTGCTGTCTTTCAGCGTAAAATATACATGACCGGTGCTTGACGGCCGGTAATTGGAAATTTCCCCTTCAACGGAAACGGCGGGAATGGATTCTTCTATCAGTTCTTTTATGACGGCGGTAATCTGTGTTACCGAAAACGTCTGCTCGGCAAACAGTTTCCGAAACTCAGCTATGGCATCTTCCATGCCATACAGCATAACACAAATCAAGAACCTTATGGAAGCGCGTATTTTATCCGATAGTAAAAGATATGAAAACACTTGTCATTCTGAATGCCGCATTTGTTTCTTCTTTCGCGTGTGAACGCGTATTCGGCGGAAAATCCGCTGTGGAACGCAGCCTTGAATGGGCGCGCACCGTTCCGAACTGCGCCGGCGCTGCCGTGCTCGTTTCTTCCGAAAATCCGCATGCGGATCATATCCGCGCCGTAGCCGAAAATGCCGGAATTCCCGTTCAAATAACCGAACAAAATTTGTGGACAATGCCGGTGTTTTTCGCGCAGATAAAGCAGCTTGCCGAAGGTTTTGACGCCGTTGCGTACGCGTATGCGGATTGTCCTTTTTACGACGCCGATATTACCGAAAAATTGTATGATGCCTTGAAAAAATACGCCGCGGAATACTGCTTTGCCGACGGATACCCGTACGGCGTTGCGCCGGAATTTCTCGATGCGGGACTTGCCGGAATTCTTTCCGCATTGTGTGCCGAAAAATTCGCCGATTCCGGCAAACCGATAGAACGAGATGCGGTTTTTTCGCTGATGAAAACCGACATCAATTCATTTGAAATCGAAACCGTCATCGCGCCGCATGATTTTCGTTATCTGCGGCTTAATTTCTGCTGCGGAACAAAACGGGATTTTCTGCTGTGCCGCCGTTTGTTCGAAAAATGCGGCGGCGCTGTTTCCTGCGACGATTCCGAACGGGATATATGCAGAATCGCCGAATCGGATCCGATGTGCCTGCGGACGCTTCCCGCGTATTACGAAATACAGCTGGCTTCTTTTTGTCCCGGAACGTGCACGATTTGTCCGTATCCCGCGGCGTATCTGCAAAAAACGGGACACCTGCCGCATGAAGCTGCCGCCGAAATGTCCATGCCGTTCGGCCGTTTTGCGGAGCTCGTTTCGCGGATTGCCGATTTTTCCGGCGATGCGGTTATTTCTTTGTCCGCCTGGGGCGAACCGTTTGCGCACCCCGACATAGAAAAATGCATCGCGGAAGTGCTGCGTTTTCCGTCTTTGTCGCTCGTAATCGAAACATGCGGATACGGCGTGAATGATGAAGCGCTTTCCCGCATTGCGGATGTTTGCTCCGCGGCGCTGCCGCGCAGGAACGGCCTGCCGCCGATTATTTGGATTGTCGGCATCGATGCCGCCGACGAATCCATGTACCGCCGTCTTCACGGAGAAAATTCCGATATGACGTTCGAAAAAGCGCACAATCTTGCGGAAAAGCTGATGCGCTGTTTTCCCGAAAGCGTATATCCGCAGTTTGTCCGCACGACAATCAATGAAGAACAGCTTGAAGCGTTTTACCGCTGCTGGCGGTCTTTTTCCGTTTCTGCCGAAAATCAGTCCGGCGATCGAAAAAACGGAAAGCTTATCGTTCAAAAATACAATAGTTTTTCCGGCTTGCAGCAGGATTTGCGTCCCGCGGATTTAAGTCCCATCCGGCGCTTTCCGTGCTGGCATTTGCGCCGCGATATGGTTATACTTGCCGACGGAACGGTGCCGCTGTGCAAAAACGCGCTTCTTTCCGGATTCGGCGGCAATGTTTTTGCGGATTCGCTTGAAAATATTTGGAAACGATCGGAACCGACGTTTTGCGCGCATATGCAGAGCACGTATAACGGAATATGTGAGAAATGCGATGAATACTATACCTTTAACTTTTGACGAACGGCAGATATCCCGCGCCGTTTTCGGCGGAACACGAAATCATGAAGATTCGCGCCTTCCGTTTTCCGTCATTGTGCTGAATCAGGGAAACAGGCGCTACCTTTCGCGGTGCCTTGAAAATTTGACTCAGTGCAGCTTCGATTCGATTGTCGTGGTTGAAAGATCCGATAAAAATTTCAGCACGGAACTGCTTTCTCAGCAGTTTCCGTCCGTCGTTTTTATTATTCCGCAGGAACCCGTAACGATAGGCGACTGCGTGAATATCGGCATGGAAAAAATACATTCCAGCCATGTGCTTGTGCTGCAGGATACGGTGCATTTTTCGCCGACTATGATTTCGGAACGGATGGCCGAACGCATAATGCAGATGGAAAAATTGTGCGTGTGTCCGCTGCTGCAGTCTTCGGCGCATCAGAATTTGCCGGTGAAAATGTTTCCGTATATCGAAAAAAACGTGCTGAGCTTTTCTCCGGAAATGGCAGTCAGCGAAGGCTCTCCGACCGCATATCCGTTCGATTATATCGGCGTGTATGACCGCCGGAAATTTATTGCTTTGGGCGGATACGATTACACGATTACGTCGCCGTACTGGCAGAATCTCGATTTTTCCCTGAGGGCATGGCTGCGGGGCGAAGCGTTTGTCATCATGCCTTCGTTCAGAATCGGATACGAAGAAGAATTATCTCCGGAAGACATGACGGTAGACGAATCGCATTTTCGTTTTTTCCTGAAAAATCTGGCGCCGCGCTTCAAAAACGGTTATGCGTACATTCCCATAAGCAGTTTTTTTTCGTATCTGCGCCGCTCGTCGCACGGCATGCTGAATTCGCGGCGGGAATTTTCCGATGCCCGAATCTGGGTCAAAAAAAACCGTTTCGCGTTCAAGACGGATATTGTCTCGCTTATTAAAAATTGGGAAACAGCAGCGAAATGACGATTCTTGTTGTGCAAAGCAGGCTTGCTTCTTCCCGATTATACAGAAAAGCCTTGCTGCCCCTCTGCGGAAAACCGCTGCTTGCCTGGACGCTTGACGCGATGAAACTCGTGCCCGCCGACCGTTATTTTTTGGCGACGGACGATGGTTCCGCGCCGGAACTGTTCCCCGTGGCGCGCGAATGCGGCTGGGAATGTTTCGCGGGACCGCAGGATGATGTCCTTGCGCGGTTTTGCCTGCTTATTCGGCACTGCGACGAACAGGGATTCCATCCGGATACGATTATCCGCGCTACGGGCGATAATCCGTTTTTGTTTTATGAGGCTGCCGCCGCGCTCGCAAAACAGTTCGAGGCGTACAAATCCGGCGGCGTCCGCTGCGATTATATGACCTGGACCGGTTTGCCGCACGGAAGCGGCGTCGAAATTTTTTCGGCGGATTCGCTTCTTGCTGCCCGGAAATTAACGGAAGATCCGTACGATCATGAACATGTCGGTCCCGCGCTGTACAATCATCCGGAGCGTTTTGCCGCCGTGATGCTGCCGTCTCCCGCTCAATGGAATTATCCCGCGCTGCGGACAACGGTTGACACAGCGGAGGATTACCGCCGTGCAGTCCGTCTTGCGAAAACGCTTTTGCAGCATAATTCAAGCGATTCGAATAATTCTTCTGCGGCAGTAAAGCCTTTTCCCGCCGAGCAGATTATACGCGCGGCAGCGTCCCCGTCCGTTGCTTATCCGGTGTTATGTGTTCCGTCCGTAAAAAAAGGGCAGGGAACAGGGCATTTGCGGCGCTGTCTTTCCGTCGCCGAGGAAATCTGCGCCGATATTTTTATCGATGATGCTGTTTGTACGCTTACGGGCGTTGCGGAAACCGCCGCTTGTTTCCGTTTGGATTCATCGCAGATTATCGGCAGACTTCCTGCGGCGCACTCCGATACTGCCGCGATTTATTCGAGCGTTTTGTGCGATATGTGCCGGCTGACAAAAACCGAAGCAGCCCGGCTTTCGGCAATTGCGCCGGTTATCGCTTTGGACGAAGGTTCTTCGCATACGGATTATTGTGATTATCTTCTTGATATAATTCCGCCGAAAAAACAAAAACGGCGTGCGAATTTGAATTATCCCGCTTTTATTCCGCTGCCGGAACACAAAAAACAGTCCGGCGCTGTTTTTTCGGTGCATCCGTCGGTACTTGTTGCGGTCGGCGGAGAAGATCCCGCAAATCTCTCGATTCCCGCTGCGAACGCATTTGCTGCGGCGGGCTGCGATGTAACGATGATTTCCGTGAATCCCGCCGCGTGCAGCGAGCGTGCCGATGCCGCCGTAACGGTGATTGAACCTGTCGGCTGTCTGCGCGAGCAGCTGTACAAGTATGATATTGTCGTAACTCATTACGGATTTACCGCGTTTGAAGCGCTTGCCGCCGGCTGCGCGGTTGTTTTGCTCGCAACGTCGAAAGTCCATCGAAAGCTGTCCGCAGCGCACGGATTTGTGTGCCTTGAAAAAAAACGGCTTGCAGCGCGGCGCGTCAAAAAGCTGCTTTCCCGTCCCGAATCGCTGTATAATCCCGTTTTTGCCGCAAAATTCTCCGAACAGCCGAAATCCCTTGCGGAATACGTGCTCCGTCTTTCTTCCGGAAAAAAATACCGCTGCCCGATCTGCGGAAAAATCGCCGCTGCCGCCGCCGATAAAAAAAATGCGCCCGACGCCGTTATCGCCCGTTCTGCGGAAAAAACGTACCGCAGATGTTCCCGCTGCGGTATTGTGTATCTTTCCTGGAGCATGCAGGAAGAACAAAACTACGATAAAAATTATTTTTTCGGCGCATACCGAAAGCAATACGGAAAAACCTATCTTGACGATTTTTCCCATATACGGCAGCTCGGACGCGATCGGATGCGGGAAATATCGCGGATTTTTGCGGGGCATTGCGCGCGCTCGCCGCTGTCCGGAAAAATATCCGCGCACGATGCAAAACCCGCCGTTCTCGATGTCGGATGCGCGTACGGTCCGTTTCTCGCCGCGGCAGACGAAGCCGGCTGGCAGGTTTTCGGCGCCGATGTATCGCAGGACGCGGTTTCGTATATAACCGAAACACTCGGATATCCTGCGGTGTGCGCCGATTTTACGGAAGCGGATATTTCTGCCGCATTCGGCCGCAGCAAATTCGATGCGGTTGCAATGTGGTTCGTTATCGAGCATTTTCCGAATCTGCGAAGCGTGCTTGATTCGGTGTCGAATCTTCTTCCTTCCGGCGGAATATTCGCGTTTTCCACGCCGTCTGCTTCGGGAATTTCGGCGCGGTGCTTTCCTGCGTCTTTTTTCGAAAAAAGCCCGTCGGATCATTTTACGGTCTGGTCTTTGCGCGCCGCCAAAAAAATACTTTCCGAAAACGGCTTCATCGTGAAAAAAATCATTTCGACGGGGCATCATCCCGAACGCTTCCCGCTGGTCAAAAATCATCCGCCGAAAACGGGTGGACTGCCTGCGCGCTTTTTGGGTATAATAAGCAGACTGTTCCGTCTGGGCGATACGTTTGAAATATACTGCGTAAAGCGGTAATGCAGGAAAAAAATGAAACATATTCTGATACTTGGCGCCGGATTTATGCAGAAACCGGCTTTCGAAGCTGCGCGCGAACTCGGCTGTTTTATAACCGCTGCGGACGGAAACCCGAACGCCTGCTGCGCTGCGCTCGCCGACCGCTTCGAGCCGATTGACTTAAAAGACACGGAAAAACTGCTTGCGCTTGCGTATTCCATGCGTGCAGGCGCCGGAATCGATGGTGTTTTTACCGCCGGCACCGATTTTTCCGCGGCTGTCGCCCGCATTGCGCAGGAATTGCGCCTTCCGGGGCATTCGTATGAAGCAGCGCTCGATGCGTGCGATAAAATCAGGATGCGTTCCCGTTTTGCCGCCGCCGGCGTTCCGTCCCCGCGTTTTTTCTGCGCCGACGCATCTTTTTTGAATTCCGGCGCGGAACAGCTGCTCGCCGCTTCCGGCTTCGATTCAGACAGCTTTCCCCTCGTCGTAAAACCTGCCGACAATATGGGCGCGCGCGGCTGCCGCATGGTTTGTTCTGCTGACGATCTGCTGCCGGCGCTGAAAGATGCTGTCGGCTATTCGCGCACGCAAAGAGCTGTCATCGAAGAATATATGGACGGCAGGGAATTTTCGATTGATGCGCTTGTATATAACGGAAAGATAACGATAACGGGATTTGCGGACCGCCATATTTTTTATCCGCCGTATTTTATCGAAATGGGGCATACCATGCCGACGGATATCGATCCCGAAACATATAACGCATTGGCAGAAACATTCCGTGCCGGCGTGCGGGCGCTCGGACTGACATGCGGTGCGGCAAAAGGCGATGTAAAACTCACGAAAAACGGTCCGATGATCGGCGAAATCGCCGCGCGCCTTTCCGGCGGATACATGTCCGGCTGGACATATCCGCTCGCATCCGGCGTTCCGCTTACCGCTTTGGCACTCCGTATTGCGCTCGGACTGGAATTGCCTGCGGAACTTTCCGGAACATCGCTGCCGTGCGAAAAATACAGTGCGGAACGCGCCTGGGTGTCTGTTCCCGGAAAAGTGCTCTCCGTGCACGGTTTGGAAGCCGCCGCTGCCGTGCCGTCCGTGCGGGAAGTTTTTCCGCGTTCGAACCCCGGCGATGCCGTCTGTTTCCCGCGCAGTAACGTCGAAAAATGCGGCAACGTAATTGCCTGCGCCGAAACACGGCACGACGCGGTGCTTGCCGCCGAAAAAGCCTGCGCTTTGATTCTGCTCCGCCTTGCGCCTGACAATCCTTCGACAGACGCGTTTTTGCGCGCGCCGCTTTCGGAGCATTTTCCGCCGCCGGCTTTCCGGCTTCCGGAATCCGATGCCGAAAATTTTTCTTCATGGCTGAAAAGCGCGGAATCCGCCGGAACGAGGCTTTCGGCTTCCGTTCCGCCGGAAAAGCAAATCCCGCCGATGCTTTTCGCGGCTGCTTCCTCGCTGCGGGACTGGAACGGCAGAACCATGCGGCAGACGCTGGAACAGTTTTCTTCGTTTTTCCCCGAAAGCGGCTGCGGCGCCTTTCCCGCGGCGGCGTTCTGGAAAGCGCTTGTCCGCGGCGGCATTCAGGGAATTTTGTATATTGCGGACACGATTTCCGCACGCGGCGGCAGCTTGAATATATGAAACACGCTTTTTTCGGTTTCTGCCTGATTTTTCCGCTGATTTTTTTCCCGCTGCCGGCATTTGCGGAATCCGAAAACGAATCGGCGATCCGGCAGTTTGCGGAATCCGCAGGCGCGTATTTATACTGGGACACGCTTGCAGGCCGCGGCTTGCTTGAAAAAGACGGACACACGCTGTCATTCTGCATCGATAATCCGCTTATTATGCTCGACAACCGAAAACTCGCGCTGGTTTCGCCTCCGATCCGAAAAAACGGCGATATTTTCGTATCCGAAGATTTCCAGAAAACGGCGCGGGAACTCTTTTCCGAATCAAAGCCGCTGCCGTCTTTCGATGTCGGCGCTGTCGTAATCGATGCCGGACACGGCGGAAAAGATCCCGGAGCCATGGAAAAACACAAAATAAACGGAAAAGAAATAACGGTTCGGGAAAAAGACATCACGCTTGCCGTCGCAAAAGAATTGTATGCACTGCTGAAAAAAAAATATCCGTCAAAGCGCATTATGCTTACCCGCAGCACCGATACCTATCTTTCGCTTGAACAGCGCGTCGATATTGCGAATTCCGTGCGCCTTGCCGAACACGAAGCGGTTTTATATATTTCGATTCATGTAAACGCAGCCTTCGACAAAAAAGCGTCCGGCTTTGAAGTTTGGTATCTCAGTCCCGGCTACAGACGCACGGTTATCGACGGATCTCATAATGTCGATCGGGATGTGCTGCCTATACTGAATTCGATGATGGAAGAAGAATACACGACGGAAAGCATTCTCCTTGCGAAATTCATACTGGATGCGCTTTCTGCGGAAGTCGGCGCGAAAAGCCGCGGCATAAAACAGGAAGAATGGTTCGTCGTGCGCAATGTCAATATGCCGAGCGTTCTTATCGAAGTCGGATTTCTCACAAACTACGAAGAAGCCTGTCTGCTCGCGGATGCTGCGTACTTGCGCAAATTGGCGTCCGGCATTTATAATGGAGCGGTTTCTTTTATCAGCCATTTTGAACGATCCAGAGGATTTACGGGAACACACTGATGATGAAAAATATATTGGGAACCGTCGTTTCCGCTTTTAATTTAAAAGGAATTGTGTGCGCCGCGCTGCTGTTCGTCTGCGCCGCTGTGTCTGTTGTCTGCTTTGTCTGCGGCGGGCAGGGCACCCGCAGAATATTTTTGTTCGAAAATTTCGATAAAGCCGGTTTGTTTATCGAAAACCGCTTTGTGCCTGCCGCCGCAGGAACGCATCCGGCTGTTCCGTTTCTCCGCGAACTTGTGCTCGGACCGGTCGGAGATCGCTTCGTGCGCCTGTTTCCGCGCGGAACAACGATAAATACCTGCTTTGTCCGCGGACAGGATTTGTACATCGATTTGTCGAAAGATGCGCTGTCTTCCGATCCCCGCGCGTCGGCTTCCCGCGATGCGTGCGAAATCCTCAAAAAGAATGTCTTTAAAAATTTCCGCGGCATTACGGCGGTTCACATATATATTGACGGCAAAAATGCCTATGACGGCTGATTTTTCGGAAAAAACATTGACAAAATTATATTCTTTCGTATACTTAACTTTAAGGCTACATACGTGTATAAAAAAGGAGCTTTGAATGAAGAAGACATTTAGTTTAATTGTTTCAGCTTTCCTGCTCGTGGGAACGTTCGTCTTCGCCGAGGAAGCGGCAATTATTGATTTTACCAGGCTTGAGCCGGATTGCATTGCGGAAAAGAATGCAGACGGAACGGATAAAACTAACGAAAACGGTGAAGCGGTATATCAGGAGCATAAGCGGACGCTTGTCGATTTTGCGGATGTTGCCGGTTCGTCATTTACGAATGAACAGAAAGGTCTTATGAAAACATCTCTGGCGCTGCGCAATTGGGAAGTCGTTCTCAATTCTTCCGCCAGGACCCCGCTGAGTGTTTCCGCATCTGTCGTAAAACCGGCGTATGTGCGCACACAGAAACCCGGCGCAGACGGCGAAATGGTTGACGTAAAAGTCCGCTCCGGCGTCGGCGATGTTGTCGGCAAATATGTGATGGGCGTGCGCGTGTCGTTCCCTGTCGCGGCTGTCAATGCGAATGCCCGCATCCAGCCTTCGTTTGAAATTCCCGCATACGACGCAATGAAAGTTTTCGATGAAAACGGCGATGCGGTGGAAATGACCGATGAAGAAAAAGTACAGTATGCCGGAAAAACACGTTTCGAATACATTGCCGCTCTCGACGGAAACGAACAGTCCGAAGACAGCGAAGAGGAAGTTCCGGTCGGCTACGGTGTTGTGAAAAACGTCGGAACAATAAAGTCTCTCGCCGTAACAACGCTGTGCATGAACTTTCCGCATTCTTTGTACGTTATTTTGAAAGATACGGACAATGTCGAACGCCAGTATTTCATGGGACATTTGGATGAAGGACGCGATGACTGGGCAAGACTTGTATGGAACAATCCGTCTTATATCAGCGATGTTCGTGCCCGCGAAATCCGCCTTGTGCCTGTGTATCCGCGCGGTCTGCCGTTTGTAAAATTCGTCGGTTTCAAAATCGCCCGCGACGGTTCGAAAGCCGGCGGTGATTTTATCGGCTATTTCAAAGATGTAAAGATTATTTACGACAAAGCGGTGCTGGTAACGGAACGCGATATTGTCGATGAAGACCTGTGGGGAATTGTCGGCGACCGCGAAGCTGAAAAGCAAGCCTATGAAATGTCGCGTTTCGGCGAAAAACAAGTTGAACGCTACATTGAAAATGTAAACAAAGCTGTTCAGAGCGGTTACACAAAGAATCTCGGTTCTTATGATGATGAATCAGCTGCAGAATAAGTTGTTTATCTGTAACACATAATATATACTATTATGCAAAGGACTGGAGAGTGTATGCTTTCCGGTCCTTTTTTGTTGTTTTTTTTGCATAACAATGTTACTATCTGTATATGCCGGATATAAAAAATCATATATTGCCTGACAGAGATAAATTGCGTGCGGCATACGATGCTTATAAACCGTCGCTGCAGACTGTTTTATCTCAAATAGAACGTTCCGTTCTTTCTGCTTTGCATTTGGTATCTATGCCGTCATTCAAAAGCAGAGTCAAGAATTTTGACAGTTACTATCGAAAGCTTTTGCGGATTAAGCCGGATTCTATCGGCCGTTCCGAATTTCCTGTGCTGACAGATTTGCTCGGCATCAGAATAATATGTGCTTTTTTGGAAGATATAGCATCCGTTGAAAAGCAGATTGTGCAGGCATTCGATGTTGTGGAAATCGAGCGCAAGGGAGCCGACAGAACATTCAGTGAATTCGGGTATGAATCGGTTCATATTTTGATAAAAATTCCCCCGCAGACAGTGCTTTCGAATTCCGAACAAACATTGCCGCCTGACCTTGTCTGCGAAATTCAAATTCGAACGATTTTACAAAATGCCTGGGCGGAAGTTGAACATGAGCTTGTATATAAATCGGAATTTTCTCCGTTCGATTTGCCGCTTCGCAGAAAACTTGCTTCGATGAACGCAAGTTTAAGCCTTGCCGATATTGTATTTCAGGAGATCCGCGATTATCAGAATAAATTAAATAAAGAGCTTGACTGCCGCCGTTTCAGTTTTTATGAACAGGCAGACGCGCTTTCCCAAATACCGGAAACGGCGTCTGAAAAAAGCTCTTCGAAAATCGCCGATGATTTGAATCCTGTTTCGCCTTATGTTCACAGTACTATAGACGACCTTATTCTGGAAGCTATTCATGCTCATAACAGCGGCAATATGGATCGGGCTGTCGAAATTTACACTCGCATTATTGAATCGCCGGCAGTACCTAATCCGATAGTTCTTTCCGTTATTCATAAGCATCGCGGAATGGCTTTTTTTGCCAAAAATATGTATCAGGAAGCTTTATCCGATTTTCAAAAAAGCATCCATTTCGATCAAAAGAATTTCAGATCCTATTATTATGCGGGAATCGTTTTAAGCGTTTTGAATGAATACGAAAAATCTTTGGAATATTTTGATGAATCGCTTAAAATAAACGAGTATCAGGCGCATGTATATTACAGAAAATCTTTGTCCGAATATCACCTTGCCGATTATGCCGCAGCGCTTTCCGATCTTAATAAGGCTGTGCAGCTCGGCTTGAAAAACAGCGATTATGAAAACTTTCAGAAATTGCTTGTGGCAAAACTTGATATGGGAATGAAATAGCCGCGCCGAAACCTTTGAAGCGTATTGACAGTTTTTTTTTTTTTTTGCTATTGTATGACAGTCGTTACGACATGATGTCTCCTTCGTCTAGTGGTTAGGACATCGGGTTTTCATCCCGACAACAGGGGTTCAATTCCCCTAGGAGATGTACGGAGCCGGTTTACAGCCGGCTTTTTTTGTCGGCTTATGGGAAAACTGCCGTTTTTTCGTCAAGCCGCGAAACCGTATTGCATGCTTTTATCCGCAGATGCAGATGATAGTTCTCTGTATTTTTTAATGTGCGAATTCCGCAAAAACGCTTTTGATATTTCCGATTGCTGTCTCAAATGTGCCCGCTTGAGCTTTGCGTACTTTTTATTTTCGATAATGAACAGTGCGGCAGGGCAGTACTGCGTCTGTTCGTCATTTGACGAATATCCGCTTTTGCGGTTTTTTGTATGTTTGCGGAGAACCTGACTTGAACAGGCACAGCTTTCGCCACCAGCACCTCAAGCTGGCGTGTCTACCAATTCCACCATCCCCGCGAGCGGCTGCTATTCAGCCGTCAATGTAAATATTATACGTGCCGACAAAAAAATTGTCAAGTATATTTGCTGCCGATTGATGCTAATCTTGGCACAGTTCGGAAAGACATGTTCTCAGTGCCGAATAAGGGCGGAAAACGGGAGGGTGCAGTTTTTTGCGGTGCGGAACAGTCTGAAAAAAGCCCGATGAACATTTCGCTGCGGCTGGCTGTCCGGAATGTTTTCCTGCGGGGAGCGGTGCGGGATTCATGCGCGTTCTGCGGAATTCTTTGCTGCCGTGTTTCTTGACACATTGTCCGAAATCATACTAAAATGTTTTTTGCCGAATATGTACGATTTCGGACAATGCGGAGGCGCGTATGGATATAACGGCCGCAGACGAACTGCGGCGCTTCAACTGCCTTTCAAATGAAATAGAAGCGGTATACCACGAGACGGCAGTGAAGTTTGCGCTTTCCGACAGCGCGCTTTTGGTTTTGTATGTTTTGTGCGAAAGCGGCGGCGGCTGCGCTTTAACGGACATTGTGCGGCTTTCGGGCATCAGCAAGCAGACGCTTTGTTCGGCGCTGCGAAAACTTGAGGCGGACAAGATTATCGAAACGGAACTGCTGGATGCGCGGCGCAAGCATGTCAGGCTCACTCGCCGCGGACGAAATCTTGCGAAAAAAACCGCCGGCCGGCTGATTCAAATTGAAAACGATATTTTCGGTTCCTGGACGGCGGAGGAACGGAGTGCATATCTTTCGCTTACTCAGCGGTATCTTTCGGCGCTCAGGGAAAAAATAGCGGACATTTGAAATTGCCGATCCGGATTTGCAGACTTCGGCGGACTTGCAATTGACGGGTAGCGGCAAGAGAGCCCGTGCGTTAGGGATTGCGCCGCCGAGGGCGTTCGGCGCGGGCGCAGCGAGCGGCGGGAACGCCCGAATATCGGGCTGGCTGTATGCTTGCCGCCGGTACGATTTTTAAGGGAAACAATATGTCGGAAAATACAATCAGACTTTCGGATCATTTCACGGCGGCGCGGCTTTTGCGCTTCACCTTTCCGTCGATCGTAATGATTGTGTTCACATCGATTTACAGCGTGGTGGACGGTTTTTTCGTTTCGAATTTTACGGGAAAGACGGCGTTTGCGGCGGTGAATTTTATCATGCCGCTTTTGATGCTGCTCGGCGGCGCGGGATTTTTGTTCGGAACAGGCGGCGCCGCGCTGATTGCCAAGACATTCGGCGAAAAAAATCCGAAAAAGGCGAACGAGATTTTTTCGCTTGTGGTATACGCGGCGGCATTTTGCGGTGCGGTGATTGCGGCGGCAAGTTTTTTCGCGCTTCCGAAAATCGTTTCGCTTTTGGGTGCGGAGGGCGCGCTTTTTGAAAACAGCGTCCGCTACGGCAGAATTGTCTGCGCGACGCTTCCGCTGTATATCATTCAGTACGAATTTCAATGTCTGTTCGCTGCCGCCGGAAAAACAAAACTCGGTTTGTATGTAACCGTTGCGAGCGGCTGCACGAACATGGCGCTCGATGCATTGTTTGTCGCGGCATTCGGCTGGGGCTTGAAAGGTGCGGCGGCGGCAACGGCTTTTGCGCAGGGTGTGGGCGGAATCATTCCGCTTGTTTATTTTGCACGGAAGAATACGAGCAGCCTGAAACTGGGACGATGTCGCATCGATTTGTCCGCGCTCGCAAAGACAATCGCGAACGGCTCGTCGGAATTGGTGAACAGCGTTTCGGCTTCTGTCGTGGGAATGCTTTACAACTTGCAGCTTTTGAAATACGCGGGCGAAAACGGCGTGGCTTCATACGGCGTTTTGATGTACGTGGGATTCATTTTCAACGCGGTTTTCATCGGATATTCGGTGGGCGCCGCCCCGATTGCGGGATTCCACTACGGTGCGAAAAATTTTGCGGAATTGCGCAGCCTTCGCAGGAAAAGTCTTGCGGTCGTGGCACTCTGCGCGCTGTGCATGTTTGCGGCGGGAATGTTTTTTGCGCTTCCGCTGTCGCGGGTGTTTGTGGGCTACGACAAAACGCTTTTGGAACAGACGTCGCGGGCATTCAAAATATTTTCGTTTTCGTTTTTGCTTTCGGGCTTTTCGATTTTCGGATCGTCATTTTTCACCGCGCTTAACGACGGGCTTACTTCCGCGCTGATTTCTTTTCTGCGCACGTTCGTCTTCCAATGCGCCGCCGTGCTGATGCTTCCGATTTTTTTCGGCACCGACGGAATTTGGATTTCCTGTGCCGCCGCGGAATTTTTTTCTGCCGCAGCGACCGCAATTTTTTTCGCCGCAAAACGCAGACGCTATGGCTATTGATTGGAGCTGTGCGGCGCCGCTGGAAAAAGAATGTGCACTGAAGTAAAATGAAAATATGCAAGGTTCGACAAGAGAAAACATTTTTAATTACGTTAATGAAAAATACGGCACCGTTCCCGAATATCTCTGGTATAAGCTGCCTGATTATGCCGTTTTGCGCCGTGCCGACAATAAAAAATGGTACGCCGTTATAATGAACATTCCGCGAAACAGACTCGGATTGGACGGCGGCGGCCGCGTTGACATTTTAGATATAAAATGCGATCCGTTTATGCGCGATATGCTTTTGGCGCAGAAAGGCTTTTTGCCCGCTTACCACTTAAACCGTGAAAATTGGATAACCGTACTTTTGGACGGTTCGGTTGCCGCAGATACTGTTTTCTGCTTGCTTGACGAAAGCTACGAAATTGCGAAAGGCAGGACGAAAAAGAAAGTCAGACGCGAAAAAGCAAGCTGGCTTGTTCCCGTAAATCCGAAATATTACGATATTGAAAAAGCGTTTGCCGAAAGCGATACGATTTTATGGAAGCAAAGCAATTCCGTGATTGCGGGCGATACGATTTATTTATATTTGGCTGCGCCTTATTCCTGCGTGGCGTATAAATGCGCTGCCGTTGAAGCAAATATTCCTTACGAATACGCCGACAAAAATATACGGATAAAAAAAGCAATGAAAATCAAACGTCTGTTTACTTTTGATAAAGGCTCATTCGATCTTGCCGAATTAAAAGAACACGGCGTAGTTACCGTGCGCGGACCGAGAAGCGTTCCCTACGGCTTGTGCTGCAGGCTTGAAAAAGCAAGCGGAAGCGAAACATAAATTCGTATTTATTTGCGGAAATCGTCGAACGTATTTACGGTAATACGTTTGCGTATTTGCGCAAATAAATTTACATGTTTATGGAACATAAGATTGCGTCTTTCGCTATTGACCAATGGAAAAAGAATATTCAAAATAATAGCAAGAACATATTATGGAATTTTACGAAGTTATAGAAAAATGCAGGTCAATCCGTCAATTTACGGACAAGGCAATTCCGCAGGAAGCAATCGATCGCATATTAAACGCAGTACTGAAGGCACCGTCGTTCAACCATCAGCGCAGCTGGGAACTCGTCGTCTTCACCGACAAAGAAAAAATCAAAGAGCTTGCGAAAATCGTCAGGCCTTACTGCTGCAATATACAAGAGCCGAAATCGCCGCAGCAGGAAATGTTCAAAATCGCCTATCCGCGCCAGCGCACTATGATTGAAGAAAGCGCGTGCGTAATACTGCGTATTTTAAATGCAAGTACAGCGTTGCGAACCCGAACGGCTACGGCTTAATGGACTACGGCGCGGCGTGGGCGTTGGTTGAAAATATGCTGCTTGCGGCGACAGCCGAAGGGCTCGATTCGGTCGTACATATTCCCGCCAAGAAAGAACCGCAGCTCATAAACGAATACGTTAAACCCAAAGCGGATTATTTGCTGCCTGCAATGGTTATGCTCGGCTGCGCAGCGCCCGACGCTTTGACGCCGCAGCAGGTTGAAGCGGGAGCTGCGAAAAAAGCGCATTGGAACGAATGGCAAACATGATTGTCAAAAATATTACGGTAAAAAGCGTAATCACAAAATCGAATTTGCCCGTATGCGATTATTCCGCAAATCCATATACGGGATGCGGACACGCCTGCAAATACTGCTACGCCTGTTTTATGAAACGCTTTACGAATCACACCGAAGATTGGGGCGCGTTTTTGGACGTGAAGAATTGGGACGAAATTAAAAATCCCGAAAAATACTGCGGCAAAGAAATTTTTTTTGCATCGGTCACGGATCCGTATCAGCCTGCGGAAGAAAAGTATAAACGCACGAGAACGCTTTTGCAGCAGCTGCAAGGAAGCGGCGCGCTGCTTTCGATAGCCACGAAATCGGATTTGATTCTGCGCGACTTGGACTTGATAAAAACTTTTCCGAACGCCCGCGTTTCCTGGTCGATAAACACGCTCGACGAAAATTTCAAAAACGATATGGACCGCGCCGTGAGCATCGAACGCCGCATCAGCGCCATGAAAGAATTTCATAAAGCGGGCGTGCGCACAACGTGTTTTATCTCGCCCATATTTCCGAAGATAACCGACGCAAAAGCGATAATCAAAGCGGCGAAAGATTATTGCAATTTGGTATGGCTGGAAAATCTGAACCTGCGCGGAAGTTTCAAACCGGTAATTATGAATTACATTGCCGAAAAATATCCCGGCCTTATTCCGCTTTACAATTCGATTTACGGCAGGAACGACAGAACGTACTGGCAGGAACTCGACAGCGAAATGCGGGCATTCTGCAAAGCGGAAAATCTGCCGTATGTTGTAAACGACGACAGCGTAAAAAGACCGTTCGGCGAACCGCCTGTTGTCGTCAATTATTTTTACCACAGCGAAATAAAAAAATCGGCAAGGAAGCAATAAGTATGCCCGAACTGCCCGAAGCAGAAACAGTAAAGCGCGTTATAGAGCCGCAAATTGCCGACCGAAAAATAATCGGCATAACCGTAAACCGTCCCGAAGTAATTGCATATCCCGACAGTAAAGTTTTTTGCGCCGCCGTAAACGGACTGTCAATAAGCGGCATGGCACGGCGCGGAAAGTTTTTGCAAATCTTATTGCAAAACGGCGGCAAAATTATAATTCATCTGCGTATGACGGGCTGTGTTTTGGTTATGCCGTGCGGCGGCGAAATCGAAAAGCATACGCACGTCATATTGCATTTGGACGACGGACAGGATTTGCGCTTTACAGATACACGGCGTTTCGGGCGCTGGTGGTATATTCCCGCTCAAACGCAGGATACATACAGCGGAATCCATAAACTCGGGCTTGAACCGTTCGACGAAAATCTGACCGCTGAGTATCTGAAAGAAAAACTCGGCAGACGCAGAAAGCCCGTCAAAGAGTGCCTGCTCGACCAAAGCGTTATTGCGGGCATCGGCAATATTTATTCCGACGAAATTTTATACGCCGCAAAAATACGCCCCTGCCGTTCGGCAGGCGAATTGACGGACGAAGATTATCTGCGGCTTGTAAACTGCATAAAAGAACGGCTTGCGTATTTTATTGAGAAGAACTTCATAACATCCGAAGAGTATCTTTTAAGCCGCGGGCAGGATTACAGAAACACGCCGTATCTGCAAGTTTACGGACGCGCAGAAAAGCCTTGCCGTGTTTGCGGAACGATATTGCAGAAAACCGTTATCGGCGGCAGGAGCTCGGTATTCTGTCCGAACTGCCAAAAGTGAAATGATGAAATTTCACGAACCTGCAAACAAAAGGCGTTCTATATGAAAAAGCGGTTTTACAAAATCGCATATCGTAAATTTTTTTATTGATAATTATAATCATCCGATAATAGAAAACAGCTGCGAAAAATATTTTCAAAACGATATGGAGGAATAAAACGATGAAAAAAGATTTGGGAGTGAAGCCGTACATTATGCCCATGCCCGTGCTGATTATCGGCACGTACAGCGAAGACGGAAGCGCAGACGCAATGAACGCCGCCTGGGGAACACTTTGCGAAATGAACATTGTCGCGCTGTATTTGGATGCGGAACATAAAACTGCAGAAAACATCAAGGCAAGAAAAGCTTTTACGGTGGCGATTGCCGACGAACCGAATTTAATTCCCGCCGATTACGTCGGCATTGTTTCGGCGCATAAAGAAAAGAACAAGATACAAAAAGCGGGCTGGACGGTTGTCAAAAGTACGAAAGTGGATGCGCCCGTAATCAACGAATTGCCGCTTACGCTCGAATGCAGGCTCGATTATATCGACGAAAAAACAGGATGTGTGTACGGCGAAATAGTGAACGTGATTGCCGACGAAAAAGTGCTGGATGAAAGCGGCGAAATTGACTTGACAAAACTCCGTCCGCTGTCCTACGACTCTGCAAGTCACAGTTATTTTTCAATGGGAAAAAAAGCCGGAAAGGCGTTCTCCGACGGTACAAAATTAAATTAACTTATGCATGCGGAAATTTCGGGGAAAGACTCGCAGGTTTCCGCAGCGCTTTTCGGAATGCGGCGGATGTTATAAATGCAGCGCGATTTTATCGATAAAGTTTTGTACGGCGGCAGTCGGCTTTTTTGCGTACACTACGCCGTACGGCATTTTGTAATTCCACCTCATCGGAAGCGTGATGAGCGACGGATGAATGTCTTTCCAAATATCAAGCGTTTCCATAAGACAGTTCATTCGCTCGCATTCGTTGAAAACGGACGTATCGTAGCGGCTCGGTGCGTCGATTATATTGATATTCGGATGCATTAAATTTATCCTGCGGCGCATTTTGTCAAGCACCGCCGAAAGCCCCTGCTTCAATATCATAAAATTTTCGCCGTCCAAATCCGCCCAGCAAAGGCTTCTTTTCTTTGCCAGACGATGCTTTCTCGGCACGGCTATTCTGCAAGGGATGTATTCGAGTAAAAGAATATTGAAATTTTCCTGCCAGTCCGATGCGTCGCAGGGCGTAACAAAACAATCTATTTGCTTATTCAATGCCGTGTTCAAAATGTTCGGCTCGTCATCTATCGGCACGATTTGTATGCGGAACGGCAAATTGCCGTCGTCTATCTTTGCCCATAAGTCCACAAGCGTTTTGCAGGGACGCAAAATCGAAGTGCCTACGCGGATAACTTCCTGCTCCGATTCGGCGGCTTTTCGGGCGCGTTCTATGGCGGCGTTTGACTGCTCAATTATTTTAACCGCGTCTTGATAAAGAGAATGACCTGCCGCCGTCAGATACACGCCTTGATTTGTTCGTTCAAACAATTTGACGCCCACCGTTTGTTCAAGCTTGTTCATTCTGTTCATTACGGTTGCGGGCGTGGTATAGTACAATTTTTCCGAGGCTTTCAAAAAACTGCCGCAATCCGCAACGGCAATAAACGTATCCAATTCACGGCTGTACATAGCAACCTCGTTTTTAGTTTTTCTAAAAACCATTTTAATATTTCGGTGGATACAAAGTCAAGAAATAATACCGTATAATTATGATATGAAAAATGCAGAAGCACGAATTAAAACCAACGGCAGTCAAATGCTTTTGAGCGGCTCGATATGGAAGGGCATTTTGCGCTTTGCCTTGCCCGTATTTTTGGGGCTTTTATTGCAACAGCTTTACAATACCGCCGATACCATAATCGTAGGAAATTTTGAAAGCGAGGACGCAATGTCGGCTGTCGGCGCAACTGCCGTTTTGACAATGGCTTTTCTTGCTTTTGCGAACGGTTTTTCTGCGGGCGCGGGCGTAATCGCGGCGCAGCTGTTCGGCGCAAAAAAAGACGAGGAACTGCGTAAAAATGCTTGTACCTCTATTATACTAATGCTCGGTATGGGTGTTGTTTGTACCGTTATAGCCGTTTTGATAAACAGGCTTATGCTGCAATACGTTTTGCAAACGCCCGCAGATATTTTGGATATGGCGGTAGTCTATTTCAGAGTGTATGCGTTGGGGCTTATATTTCAATTCGGTTATAATATCGTTGCCGCCATATTGCGAGGTGTGGGCGACAGTCGGGCGACAATGTATCTTCTTTTGGTCGCCGCCGTCATAAACGTAGGGCTTGATATATTATTCGTCGCCGTTTTTCGGCTCGGTGCGATGGGTGCGGCACTTGCAACGGATATTTCGCAAGCGGGTTGCTGTATTGTGGCGGTCATTTATATGGTTAAACGCTACCCGATTTTCCGTTGGAAATTCAAAGAATTGACTTTTGAATGGAAACTTGCGAAAAATACGCTGAAAGCAGGTTTCCCTATGGCGTTGCAGCAGTTTATCGTTTCCGTCGGTATGGTATTTTTGCAACGCGCCGTAAACGGTTACGGAAAGTTTATGACTGCCTCTTACACGGTCGCTATGCGTATTGAAAGTTATATACAGCTCCCCGCATCGTCTTTGCAGGTAACACAAGCCACATATACGGGGCAAAATCTCGGTGCAGATAATATGGAGCGCGTTACAAAGGGCACAAAGCAGACTTTTATTATGTCGGAAATAATCACCGTCGTTTTGTCTGTTTTAGTGTTTTTCCTTGCAAAGCAAATATGCACGTTATTCAATTTGACGATTGATGCGACTACATACTGCACTACACATATTCGCACGGTTGCGCTGCTGCTGCCTATTCTTGCGGCGTATTTTCCTATTCTCGGTTTGTTTCAAGGCGCAAATAACGGTTTCAAGGCAACTATCGTTGCGACGTCGGCTCTTTTAATTCGCGTTATAACAACATACACTTTATGTTATTTGCCGTTTATGGGCTACCGCATTATTTGGTGGAATACCGCTTTCGGTTGGTGTGGCGGCTGTATTATCACTTGGACTTTCTATTTTATTGGCGGTTGGAAGAAAAAATGGCTGAATAAGCCTATGCAGGAAACGTACGAGGAGGAAACTCAAAATGTCTAAAAATATTATAATTCTGAACGGAGCGGCAAGAAAAAACGGTAGCACGCAAAAACTGATTAAATCATTTACCGACGGTGCGTTAAGTGCAGGACACCGTGTGCAAGAGTTTTATTTGGACGGTATGAATATCCATAGCTGCAAGGGGTGTTTAAGGGCTGGGCGCGACAATAAAAGCCCTTGTTCGCAAAAGGACGATATGGAGCAAATATATTCCGTTTTTGCCGAATGTGATATTGTTGTGTTCGCTTCGCCCGTTTACTTTTGGACGATTACAGGAACGTTAAAAACGGCGGCAGACCGTTTGTATGCGGAATTAGAGTGTTTAGGTTATACAAGATTTGCAAAAGAAAGCGTGCTTTTAATGACTGCCGACGGCGGCGATTATTCGCAAGCCGTTACTTGGTATCGGACTTATGAGCGTAATTTGGGTTGGAAAAATCGTGGTGAAGTACTTGGAAAAGGAAAAACGGAAGCGGCATATAAACTTGGCGTTTCTTTATAAAAAATAAAAGGAGATTTTGAAAATGAAAAAGACAATTTTTGTACTTGGAGCGGGGAACGGTTGCGGCAACAGGGTTGCGGAAAAATTCGGTAAAAACGATTTCCGCGTCGTGCTTATGTCGAGGAACGCGGAACACTTGGCGGCTTATGAAAAGGAGTTCAATGAAAAAGGAATTGAGGTCTATACAAAAGTTGCGGACGCGTCTAACCCGCTTTCCGTAACGCAAGCGTTTAACGAATTAAAAGCGCAGTTCGGAACACCCGACGTATTGTTCTACAATGTGGGCATTACTACGGCTGACGCCGATATTAAGGAAACAAAAGATTTTGATTTGTTGGTAAATCGCTATAAGGTGGACGTTGCGGGCGCATATCACGCAATTTGTCAAGTGCTTGGAAAAGAGTTCAGCGAAAAGAACGGTGCCATACTTATTACGGGCGGCGGACTTGCCCTTTATCCTATGAACGAGTATTTACCGCTCTCTATGGATAAGGCGGCACTTCGCGCAATGTGTATCGCATTACATAACGAATTAAAAAAGCAAAACGTTTATGTTGGCACGGTTACTGTTACCGACGTGATAGCAGCGGGTTCAAAATGCGCGCCTACTATTCTTGCGGAAGATTTTTGGAAACTCTATACCGAAAGAAAAGAGTGTGAAATTGTAAGGTAGTACATTTTATTCCAACGTGTTTCAAGCGGTTTTTATTGCCGCTTGGAATGGCAGTAAAGAAAAAATTTCGGCAATTCGAAAGCCGATATTTTCTTCGCTGCCGGAATTAAGGAGAAAAATTATTATGAAACGCTTGGTTTGTTTTTTGCTGATCTCGGCTTCGGGGATTTTTATGACTGCGGGCGGTAAAAGCGCCCTGTCTCGCAAACCGAATATTCAAAAAAACGTATTATATGCACAAACGGTTCGTGCGAAAGCCGGCGGCGGCAGCTCTGCACCGCGCAGGCAGTATGACAATGTTTTTCCGCAGCATGAGCCTTACGGTGCAGGCATCGGCGCCATGCCCGGACGCGTGGTTTGGGCGCACAATCCCGCTTCGGTTGACTGGGACGGAAATGACTATTGGTGGAATCCCGATAATTTCGACGAGGTCGCGATTTACAAAATGGTGAACGACAGCATCGCGTCTTTGGGCGGCAAAACTACGGCGGCGGACGGCTGGGCGGCATTGTTCGAAGCCCATAACGGAGGCAGCGGATACCGCGCCGGAGAGAAAATCGCCGTTAAAGCAAACTTCAACGGATCCGCCGTGTTTAATGACGATACTTCGGGCAAAACGAAAATGAGCTACACAAATCCGCTGCTGATTAAGGCGCTGCTGCGTTCTCTTGTGGAAGAAGCAAAAGTAAATCCCGCCGACATTACGGTCTATGATGTTTCTCGATTGTTCCCCGATTACATGATAAAAATGTGTACGGAAGGAAATTTGAACGGCGTCCGCTTTGTCGGGCGGAACAACGGCATTGCAGACAAAAACGCGCCGATACATTGGTCGCATACATTCGGCGGTGCTGTCAATTATCTTCCGACATGCGTAACCGAAGCAAAATACATCATCAATCTTGCAAACCTCAAGGGACACAGTTATGGCATTACGCTTTGCGGCAAAAATCATTTCGGCTCTTTTATCAACACCGATAAAATGTATCCGCCGCAGGGAGCAAACCTGCATCAGTGGCTGGCTCGAAGCGAAATGGGAATTTACAGTCCGCTTGTCGATTTGATGGCAAATTATCAGCTGGGCGAAAAAACGGTGCTGTATATGCTGGACGCACTCATCTGCGCGGTAAGCGAAGGCTCTTCTGTTACCGGCAAAAACTCGAAATGGCAGCAGCCGCCGTTTAACGGCGATTATGCGTCGAGCATTTTCGTATCGCAGGATCCCGTCGCCATCGATTCTGTGGGCGCGGATTTTCTCATCAACGAACCGACTGTTACAAGCAATAACGGCGCGCTGCGGAATAATCCTGCGGTGGAAAATTATCTGCACGAAGCGGGGCTTGCGGGAAATGCGCCGTCCGGAACGCACTATATGAACGGAAACGGAAGCAGGGCGAAAAATCTCGGCGTTCACGAGCATTGGAACAATTCGGTAGATAAGCAGTACAGCCGCAATCTCGGAAAAGGCGAGGGGATAGAATTGATTTATCTGAAAAAGTAAACAGCCGCCGATAGTTTTGTTGTAGTGCTTGACGTTACATCATTTGTGCGGTATATTATTGTTGTAATTAACAAAATTACAACAATAATATATTTTTTGTGAGGTTTTGAAAATGAAGAATTACAGCAAAACAAATGTAAGCGGCGGAGAGCAGAGAATTGAACTCCATGACGAATTATCCCTTTCGGGAGCGGAAATAAGCGTGAACGTTCTGCCTGCGGGCGCCAGCGTGCCGTTCGTTCATTCCCACAAACAGAACGAAGAAATATACGTAATTTTGGAAGGAAACGGTACGGCGGTTATCAACGGTGAAAAGGTTGAAATAACGGCAAACGATTATATCCGCATTTCGCCTGCCGCAAAAAGACAGTTTTCGGCTGCGCCCGATTCGTCTTTGAAATATATATGTATTCAAGTAAAGACGAACTCGCTTGAAGGTTACACCGCAAATGACGCGGTAATTTATTAAATAGAAATGCAGTTCGCTATGCCGCTGCAATTCGCTGCGGCGGATGTTTCTTTCTGCAATTGATTCAAAAACAATTCGCCTGCCTTTGAAAACACTTGATGTTTTTTCCAGGCGGCAAACAACTCGGCCTTCATCAGCGGATCCAGTCTGCGGAAAGTAAGTTTCGTGCCGGCTGTGTTTATGAGATTTTCGATTGAAAGTGCACAGCCCAATCCCGCTTTCACCATAAGCGCGGCGTTGTAAACAAGATTGTGCGTGGAAAGAATATTGAGTTTCGAAAAGTCATCGCCGAGCCAGCCCGAAAGTTCGTTTGAATGAAGCGCCTGCCGTGAACAAAGGAGCGGCACTTTTTTTATATCATTGGGTTTTACCGTTTCGTTTTGCGCGAGCGGACAGTCTTTGCGCATCAAAAGTCCCCAAATGTCGGACACGGGCAATTGGATGTAATCGTACTTTTCGAGATTTGTTCTGCCGACGAACAAGCCGAAATCGACAAGTCCTTTGTCAAGCCGTTCGGACACATCCTCATCGTTGCCGCTGTGCAAATGAAATCGGACGTCGGGATGTTTTGTTGTAATCTTTTTGATTATATTTATTATGAATGTCATGCCTTCTGTTTCGCCGCATCCGATATGAATGTCGCCCGCAACGGTATCTTCGGAGTGTCGGAATGCCGACTGCGTTTTGGCAGCCAAATCCACGATTTCCTGCGCGCGGCGGAACAAAAATATTCCGTCGTCGGTGAGCGTGGTTTTCCGCTTGCCTCGGACAAAAAGCCGGACGCCGAGCTCTGCTTCCAAATCCGCAAGCTGTTTTGAAAGCGTCGGCTGCGTAACGTGCAGTTTTTCCGATGCAGCCGTTATGTTCTGTTCCCGCGCGACTTCGATAAAATAGCGCAAAACTCTTAATTCCATGAAAACACTATAGCGGAAGCTATCATTCTTGTAAACTATGATAATCAATGACAAATAAGTATTTGCTATATGTTTGAGAAATTCGGCTTCTTCCCCAGCCTCCTTTTTTCTGTTATAATATGAAAATGCTTCTTCAAAAAATTAACGCCGTTGTAAAAAAACGTGGCATAAAGCAAAAGGACATTTGCGCTGCTTTGAGCCTTTCGCAAAGTTATACGAGTGAACTTTTGAGTGGCAAAAAAGATTTTTCGCTTGATTTGTTGGAAAAACTTTGCGCTTTTCTTAATGTGGAAATAACGCTTGTTGACAAATATCGCAAATAGCGATAATATTTGTTTATGGAAAATATGACAAATATTGAACGAAAAATTGCCGCCTCGCTTTCGTGCTTTGCAAACGAAAATCCGCTTTACTTTAATCCGCATTCTGTTTCTGAATGGGAACGCACTTGGGATTTTGGCGAGTACGATGCGAACATTTACAACCACGGGCTTCATCAATATCCTGCGCGCTTTATTCCGCAACTTGTGCGAAAAATTCTGCGCACGTTTGCAAATTCCGATTCTTCGGTGATGGATATTTTTTCTGGTTCGGGAACGACGCTTTTGGAATGTAAATATCTTGGCATAAAAAATTCCTATGGCGTCGAGCTAAATCCTTTCGCCGTTTTTATGACGAAAGTGAAATTGCAGGATTTGGAGATTGCCGAAATTGAAAAAAGTTTTTCGAAAATTAAAGATGATTTTTTTCGCGATGATTGCAATTTTCCACTCGTCAATTTCAAGAACATAGACTTCTGGTATTCAAAGAAAACGATTTATGAATTGTCAAAAATTTTCAACATTGTTTCAAAAATCCAAGACGAAAAGCCACGCAATTTTTTTCTTCTTGCGTTTTGCGAGATTTCGCGCAAGACTTCATTTTTAGATCACGGCGGATTTAAAATGTATCGTTCGCGAACAAAAATCAAAAACAATTTTGCACCCGATGTTTGGGACGAATTTCAAAAAACGTTTTTAAGAAATAAAAAACTTTTGGCAGAAAACAACGAGCTTGTCTTTGACGGCGAGGCGCGGCAGACGATTGTTTTGGGTGATTCGCGAATTGTCCATTCTGAAATTCCCGCACATTCAATCGACTTAATTTTAACATCGCCTCCTTATGGCGATTCCAAAACGACGGTGGCTTACGGGCAATATTCTCGTCTCCCGTGGCAATGGCTTTCGCAAAAAGATGACATCATTGCGCTCGATGCAAAACTGCTCGGCGGAAGCACAAAAAATCTTGATCGCTCGATTTTAGATTTTTCGAAGAAACTCAAGGAACAAGCAGCAGAAATCGAAAACGCCGACAACAGCGGAAGAATAAAAGACGTGATTGCATTTTATAACGACCTTTACGCAACACTTGGCACGGCAGACTTGTACCTAAAGCACGGAGCGTATTTTATCTTGGTTACGGGAAATCGCACCGTGAAAAAAGTCTATCTACGAACAGATATTATCATCACGGAATTCGCAGAAACGCTCGGATTTTCAACAGAAAAAATATATTCGCGAAACATCATCAACAAAAGAATGGCGATCAAAAATAGTCCTACAAATGAAAAAGGCAAAACTGCAAGCACAATGATGACAGAAAATATAATTGTACTGAGAAAAAATTAGTCGATTTTGACAAGGCATTTTTTGTTCAAGAAGATTTCTGTCAACGCCCTGTCTTGTATTCTGAATCCTGTACCGTGGTCGTGCGTTTTTCCGTTTTTGTGTTGTCCGATGCGAATGTCGATTTTTACTTTTCCTTCACGCAACTGAACGAGAAGTTTTTCAAAGCTGAATTCCGAAAGTTCGTAGGCTGTATGAAAATAAAATTCTTCTTTTCTTTCACCAAATTGAGAATCAGCATAAACATGTATCATACTGTAGGGATATTTTTTCTTGAAAGCGTCATTCAAAGTTTCTTCAGTCCAATATGCGAACGAATTTCCTTCGTTGTCGATTATTGCGATTTTTTCGTCCCTGCAATCAATTCCAAGTGATTTCCCCGTACCTGAAACTTGCGCAAAATGTCCCGCCGATAAAGTTGAATGGAGAACCTTGTTTTTATGCGCATAAACATCGCTTATGTAGCCATACATTTCAAGAAGTTTGGAATTCACGCCTTGCGGCAATGGCGATTTTGTCAGAAGTGTCAAAAGTTGAGTGTCGCCGCCGTTCGTGCGCATTGCTTTCAATTCATAATTCGCAAAGTCAGGCTCGTTCCGATTGTTTTCTTCAATTCCGAGCAAATCTTCCAATGTTTTTCCAATACCAGTTCGCCCGCTTCGATGAGTTTCAATCCATCCCATTTCTGTAATTTCTGTAAACTTTTCAATAAATTCATTTAGATTTTGTGGCGAGGACATAAAACTACCTTTGATATTTTCATTGCAGCAAAAAATACTTTACAAGTATACCGTGAAACTAGCAAAAAGTCAAAGAAATGGCAATAAATTAAAGATTTATTGTACAAATTTGCAAATGCGTGTCGTAAAATAGAAAGTATACGCCGATAATTTTTTGATTTGTGTCGAGTTTTGCGAAACGAAATTCGTTAAGCGAACGAAGCGACTATCGATTCAAAAAAAATGGAAAATAAAATTACTGCAAAGTAATTAAAACAGTGTCCCGTTCTATATTGAATTTGTTCATTATATTTGATATTCGGTTTATACAAACTTTGGCAGCAATGTTTGTGTGAACAAAAAATATTCCGTCAGTCAAGTTTTTAACTTTATCATAAAAAATACCGTCGAATGTTTTATATTTTTTTGCTTGACTTTCATCCTGCTCGATTAGCTCTTTTAGTGAGAGCCATTTTATAACACAATTGTCCCGATTAAAAAGTTCTCCCTGATTTTGCAAAACAATTTGAAAATCTTTATTTTCTTTTACATAATTGATAAATGAAATAAAAACATCTTGCCAAGTTTGAACTTTATATTTATTTCCATTGATTTTTAAAAGCGCCGGCTTTTCACCCGCAAAATCCGGCAAATCGTCGTCAAACGGCGAAAATTCTTCCTGCGCAATTTCCTTTTTCCCAATCCAGTTTTGCGCCGTCCGAGATTTTTCGGGAAGCGGAAATGTTTCCAAAAAACGCTCAATCATTTTGTCGCGATGCGCAATTATTTCACTTTCGCCCCAAGCATTTTGATTTATTACGTCGAGCCTGTAATTCAAATTTGATTTTTTTAATTTTTGCTTTTTTTCTTCGAGAGGTTTGTTTCCCATTTCGCTGTTGTAGTCCGTCAAAATCAAATTGCCGATATTGTGCACATATTTTTTTTGAATTCTATCCGCGTCCTCACCCAAAGCGTCTTGCCAATTTTCGCTCAAAGTTTGCGGCAAAATGTGTTCGATTGTGATTTCTTTCTTCCTAAAGTCCACAGAAACCTTCGATATTTTCTCTTCGATTTTACCGAGAATGAATTTTGCATACTTTTTGTACTCTTCGTAGAAATTCGCTGTGCGCAATATTTGCCTGATTTCATCGTCATTCGGAAATCGCAGATTGTAAAACAAACTCGACAAATCTGCTGTCAATTTTTCCGGATTTTGACAAATCGCCTCAATTTTTTGTTTTTCGCAAAACGGCGGAATCGCCTTGTTCTCCCCCTGTGCCAACTTCAAAATTCTTCGGCGAATCAAATATGTTCTGACGATTTCCAAAATCTCAATCAAAGAATCGTCGGAAAGTTTTTTATTTTGATGATAAAAAAGAACTCCCATAACAAACGGTTTGAACGGATCTGATTTTAAATCGTGGAAAATGTTTCGCAGAAGTTCCTTGATTTTTTTGTCGTTTTCAGAATTGGAAGGAATCGAATCTGTTACAACTTCTTGAACAATCCATTTGTACGGCTTCACAAATTGCGTGATGTCGGTAATAAATTCTTGGTGCGAAGAATAATTTTTTTCACTGTCAACAAAATCCTTGAACTCGGAATAGATTTCTTTTGTGTTTCCGCCGCTCACAACTTTTACAACGGAATGTTTTTTGTATTGCAAAAAGTCGCGGAAAAATTCCGACGTACTTTCGTCCAATTCTTTTTCGATTTTCGGAAACCAAATTTTATCATAAGTTGCCGTCTGTTCTGAGCTCGGCATATTTAAAAGCACATAATTTCGAATCAAGTCGGAAAGCGTAAGCGGCTTTCCCAGTGAGTTGAGCGTTTCAAAAATTATTTGCGGATCTTCGCCTTTGAATTTGCGTTCGTCAAGAAAAATCACGGCGACATTCATTCTCTGCAATGCTTTGATGTAGTGCGCAAAAGTTATTTGCGGGCGAACCGTTTTTTGCGTCTTTATCAAATTGGAAAAGGTTTCATACGCGGCATTTATTATTCCTTCGGGAACTTCTGTCCGATTTATCAATGCCTGATACGAATCCCAATCTTTTGTTACTTGCTTCAACTTGATTTTGTTTTCAAAAACAGAAGATTCGTTTGTCAAGTAGCGTTTTGTGATGAGATTTTTATATTCGGCATTTTCTTCAAAATCTCGAAGCGCAATTAAAAAAATCAAAGTCGTTGTAAGCCGCTGTTGTCCGTCAATGATTACCGATATATTTGAAAATCCATCATCTTCATTTTTTATCACGAGCGTTCCGAAAAAATGTTCGAGCTTGTCTTTTTGAGTAACATCAAGTTCGGAAGCAATTATTTTCAGAATATCCGAAAAATAGCGTTTAATTTCCGTTTTGCCCCATGCGTAGGAACGCTGATACGGCGGAATATAAAATGAAGTGGCATTTTTTGTCAGAACGTCGTTAATGGATTGCGCATGGAGCTGCATTTTTTTCTCCAGAAGAATAATACTTTTCTTATTATACTGCACATGTATTTTTTTGCAAGGGAGTATGCAGTCTGTAAAAATTATGTTCCTTAAATTTTCAGATATTCTCGAAAACGAGATTTTTAAAAACAAGAACGTGAAACAGGTTTGCGACGATTTTCTATAGCGGAAGCTATCATTCTTGTAAACTATGATAATCAATAACAAATAAGTATTTGCTATATGTTTGAGAAATTCGTATAATTTAAATAAATCAATCAGTTTGGAGGAAACATGAAAATCTCGAAAATTATTTTGGCGGCAGCGGTGTTTTCGATTCTTTCGGGGGCGGCGTTCGCAAAGGGAAACTCGGCGGAGGTGAAAATGGAAAAATTGAAACTCACAAAAGAATGGGACAAAACGTTTCCGAAAAGCGAGAACGTAAATCACAAAAAAGTTACGTTTCGAAACCGCTACGGCATTACGCTTGCCGCAGATATGTACACGCCGAAAAATGCTTCGGGAAAACTTGCGGCGATTGCCGTGTGCGGACCTTTCGGCGCAGTGAAAGAACAGGCAAGCGGCTTGTATGCGCAAACTATGGCGGAGCACGGTTTTTTGACAATCGCGTTCGATCCGTCGTTCACGGGCGAAAGCGGCGGCAGCCCGCGCTATATGGCATCGCCTGATATCAACACCGAAGATTTTCAGGCGGCTGTCGATTTTCTTTCCGTGCAGGAAAACGTCGATGCGGAAAAAATCGGCATCATCGGCATTTGCGGCTGGGGCGGAATGGCTCTCAATGCGGCGGCAATCGACACGCGCATTAAAGCGACAGCTGCTTCCACGATGTACGACATGACGCGCGTTAACGCAAACGGATATTTCGATGCGGAAGATTCGGCAGACGCAAGATACGAAAAGAAAAAGGCGCTGAACGCGCAGAGAATCGACGATTACAAAAACGGCAGTTACGCGCTCGGCGGCGGAGTAGTCGATCCGCTTCCCGACGATGCGCCGTTCTTCGTGAAAGACTATTACGATTATTACAAGACAAATCGCGGCTATCACAAGCGCTCGCTTAATTCAAACGGCGGCTGGAACGCAACAGGCTGCATGTCGTTTATGAATCAGCCGATATTAAAATACAGCAATGAAATCCGCAGCGCAGTGCTTGTGATGCACGGCGAAAAAGCACACTCGTGTTATTTTTCGCGCGACGCTTATGCCGCAATGATCGAAAACAATCCTTATGCGGACAACAAGGAATTGCTCATCATTCCCGATGCGGTTCACACGGATTTGTACGACGGCGGCGGAAAGAACGCGATTCCGTTTGACAAACTGGCGGAATTTTTTGCGGATAATTTGAAATAACGCGCGAAACACGCCTCGTGCGTTGTCATTGCGGACGAAGTTCGTCATTGCTCGCCGTCAAACCGGCTTGCAATGACGGCTTTTGCGAATTTATTTGCGGAAACCGCTGAACGTATTTACGGAAAAACGTTTGCGTATTTCCGTAAATAAATTTATATATTTGCGGTAATATTTTCGAAATGTGTGTTAAAAAGAAGCTGAAAATGAAAAAATCGTTATGCATTGTGTCCGTATTCTTTTTGTTTGCGTTTTTCGCATGTGCAAATGACGCGGTGCAGAAAGACTCGGCACAAAAACAAAAGGAAGATGAAAACATGCAGTTCTGTTTTACGATAGGCAATACGCAGTTTGCCGCGGAGCTTGAAAATAATGCGGCGACGGCGGCACTGAAAGAAAAATTGAAAACCGCGCCTATAACAATCAATATGAGCGATTACGGCGGCTGGGAAAAAGTCGGCAGTTTTGGTTTTAGTTTGCCCGCAAGCGACGAGCAAATTACGGCACAGCCGTGCGATTTTGTTTTGTACCAAGGAAATCAGCTTGTAATTTTCTATGGCTCGAACAGTTGGAGTTATACGCGGCTTGGGAAAATCAAAGCAGCGGCGGCAGAACTCAAAGCCGCACTCGGAAGCGGCAATGTGAGCGTTACGCTGTCGCTTGCAAGTGCCGGCGGGGATTCGCTTTGAAAAAGCGGAGTTTGCAAATCGGCGATATGGGATGAAATCCAAGAAATACGGTTTGCCAAATATTGTTTGTCGCATTCCAATTCTGATTCGTATGAACCGAGCGGAATTCCGCCCACGCTTACTTGTGTGTCCAGAATCGGCCAGCGCGCAAAATTGCACCGCTGCGATTTTGCTATTTCAAAAGCCTTTTCGTCTAAATACTTACAAAGGTTTTGTATTTCCGTGTATTTTTTATTCCACAATGTTTTTATTTTTTCGCTAAAATTCGGATCGGTGATTAAGCGATCAAAATAATATGATTTTGTCAGAACATAGCCGTCGGCGCTTTTCGGACGCGTACCATAATACCAGCCGATTCCGACGCTCCATTCAAAATCCCAGACAGGACCCATTTTCAGCTTTGTTTGTTCCGTGTTGTCCTTTTTATAGAAATACCAGTTTGTATCCAAGTTTGCCGTTATTTCCTGAACAAGAAGCCATTTCGCAAAAGCGTCCGCATCGATATATTTCGAATATCCGTTTTCCTCGTCATCGAAATTTTCGGAAGCCAAAACTTTTTCAAATTCATTGACATAATCTTCAATGTACTCCGCTACCGCCGTTGCAGTTTCATCTTCCGCCTTAATGTCGTCCCCGTCCGGATGTTTGAATGTAAAGAAATTTCCGCAAATCTTTGTTTCAAAATGATACGGCTCGTTGCGATAATAGCCGTTGTCAATTTCAATAATGCAGCCCATATCTTTGTCAACGGGCACGCGGTTTTTATTTTGTTCGATGCTGTCGCAAATCAAATAGTTTCCTTTGTATTCGCCGTTTACAAAAACATCGGCAAATCTTCTGTCAGGCGTATATTCCATTTCAAGTATTTCCGAAACTTTGAATCCAAGTTCGGCGCGAAGTAGCGTTTTATCACAATATGAAGCGAGAAATGTCCATTTCTTTGATTCCGAATTCATTCCGAGAAGAGCGGCGCTTTCTTGAAGTTTTATTTTGTACGGTTTTTTCGGATAACCTGCGGTGGCGTTTCCCCTTACGCTGATTTTCATATTTTCATAAACGGTCTGAGTGTCTCCGTTGTACACTTTCATCGTTGCGCCCACATACGTATCGTCTTGAAGCACGTCGCCGCCGTCATTCGTCGTAATTTCCACAATCGGCAGTCCCGTTTCCGCAGCGCTCACGGCAGCTCCCGCACTCGTTTGTCCCTGCGCGTCTTTCGCTTTTACGATATATGTTTTGCCGTCATACGAATTTTCATCTGTGAAGCAAGAAAAGTCTGCGGAAGATGCGTTTTGCGTTTCGCCGATTTTTTCTTCGCCGAAATAGATTTCCGCGTCCGCGCTTTGCGAATGCTTCCATGAAAGATGCGCCTTGCCGTCATAAAAAATCGCGGTCAAATTCGACACTTCGGGAATTGCAGCGGGCGCGGGATCTTCGGGCGGATTCTCGTCATTTTCGTCAGGTTTGTTTTCGACAATATCTTCGTTGAAGTCTGAAGGCGTTTCGTTTTTGCAGGAAATCGGCGCGATGAAAATCGCAAGCACAATTAAGATTTTATACAGTTTTTTCATTTATTTTCCTCATTTATTTTGAAAATTTATAATAATATCGACACAATATACGATAAAATCATAAAAAAGTCAAGTAAAAAATATAAAATAAACGATTTTATCGTAAAAATAATATTCGAACAACATTCATACTTGCAATATATGGACGGAATCAGAGAAATCTTCATAAATAATCTGAAATTTTACAGAAAGGCAAAAAAGATGACGCAGCTGGAATTGTCCGTGGAACTCGAAAAAAGCGCGAACTACATTGCCGCCATCGAAAACTCGGCATCATTTCCGCCGCCCGAAACTATCGACCGAATCGCCGAAATACTCGGAATCAATTCCGCGCAGCTTTTCGACGCGGGCGGCAGTCCGGAAAATGTGCTTTCAAACAATCGCAGACAGTTTTCGGAGGAAGTCGCCGAAGAATTGGAAAGGCGCATTTCGCGCACGATCCGCAAAGAAATCCGCGAAGTGATGGGCAATCTGTGAAGCGTGAATGTGCCGCAAGCCGAAGTTTTCGGCAAACTTCTTCGCGGCTGAAAATCAAAGCCGTAAAATCGCCGCATTCCGTCCGTGCGGAGAAATCCTTATCGCCGTGTTCGGCAGAAGCAGAAAGCAATCTGGCTTGCGTATCGGCTTTGGCTTCGGCGTATTCGATAATCATCATTTCGAGAAGCGAACGCACGGCAAAATCATCGTCGAAACGCAGGTGTATAAATTCTTCCGAATATTCGTTGGTTTGCGGCTCCAAAAAGAAGCGGAACAGATTTTCGTCCGCCGAAAGCGCGGGCGCATTAAGTTTAACCAAATACTGTGCTCCAAGTTATCGTCATAATGTTCAAACGCATTACCAGTATTATACGGCGGGTCTATGTAAATACACTTGACCTGTCCCGCGTATTTGCTTTCCAACGCTTTTAAGGCAAGCAAATTGTCGCCGTGAATAAGCATATTCTCGGTATTGCTATCCTGCGCTGTATTGCTCAATTCGGGATTTTCAATGAGTAATCTCGGCTCAACTTTTATTTCTTTATCCTTGCCCACCCCAAGTAAGCTCCAATTTATTCGCCATATTTTTGTCTTCCGTAATCAGTATTGTACCTTAAAATAATCAAGGTAAAGTTTGAATTTATCCCGCTTCGCTTACTTTGTTTCTTCTTTGAAAAGCCCGTAAATATAAAGCGGCGACTGACCGTAAAGCCCCGTGTCGTCGTCGGCAAAACTTTCGCCCGTTTTTGACGAATAAAACATATCCAAAGCCTGCTGTTCGGAAACGTTGTAATTGCTGCATATTAGTTTTATTATTTCGGGAAGTATCGTCGCCCTTACCGTTGCGTGCGCCATTATTTTACCTCCACGATATAACTTTTAATAAACGTCAATTCTTTTAACGAGCGTTCGGAACAAAATGCAATCTGATTGTTTGTTTTTTCAAATTTCAAACGCTCAACGGCATCTTCTTTGCGCATAATTTTCTGCATTACATAGGAAACGGTTTCGCCTACGTTATCGTTGGCAATCTTGCCGCTTACAATATCGTAGCCGTGCGTAAAGCGGGCGTCGCCTCTGCATTTTACTACAAGTTCGAGCCATTCCATAGACGCGCCGTCGAAATGCTTTTCGGAAAGTTCTTTTGTATTGTTCCATTCGTACACGTTTACAATCGCAAGAGCGGGCGCTTTTATTTTTTTTGATTCTATCTTCGCTCTGCGGATAGCCCAGCGTTCGGCTTGTGCTTGAATGTCCGTCGTATAAAACGCGAAGCCGAAATCCCGACCGATTTCGGCTTTTATGATTTTCGGTTCTTTTATTTCAAGCGTCGTTCCGTGATACAACAGCATTACTCTTTATCTCCCAAATACTCGTCGATAAACTGCATAAGATATTCCATGCTCATTCCGTGCAAATCGCCATAATCTTCTTCGAGCATCGCAAGCACGCCCTCTTTTTTGAAAAGCGCGTACACTTCGCTGCTCATTTTGCCGATATGCTCGGCGTAATATTCCAGGCAAAAAGCTATAAACGATACTTTACTCATCTTGATTCTCCGCTGTGTGTTTATTTCTTATTATACGGCACCTTAAAATAATCAAGATACAGTTTGAATTTGTCCTGCGCCGCAAGGCAGGTATCGCGTAAATATCCGCGTTCGTTTTCCCATTTTTTTGCGATTTGCGCTGCCGATAGATATTTCATTCGGAAAAACCTCCGGGCGCAGTATACCATATTATCGCCGTGCATGAAACTGTATGATCTTGCCGCTGCCGGAATACAGTCATCAAACTTGCCTGCAATGCACCTGTCAGCATCGCAATGCTGCACTTGTTCATATCGGCAGGAACGCAGTCATCAACTTTGCCGATAACGCACTCGGCGATTATTGCAAATTCCTGCCGTTTCTGTAATAATTTTTATCAAAAACCAACGAGGGGTGTATTATGCCGGACAAAATAGAAATCCGCGGCGCACGCGTGCACAATCTGAAAAACATCGACGCCGACATTCCTCTCGGAAAAATCGTCGCCGTGGCGGGCGTTTCCGGTTCGGGAAAATCGTCGCTTGCGCTCGGCGTTCTTTATTCGGAAGGCTCGCGGCGTTATCTCGAATCGCTTTCTGCCTACACGCGGCGGCGCATGACGCAGGAAGCGGAAGCAAAGCTCGACAGCATCGAAAACGTTCCCGCAGCCATTGCTTTGCACCAGCGGCCGGCCGTACCGAGCATTCGTTCTACGTTCGGTACGGCAACCGAACTGCTCAATCCGATTCGATTGATGTTTTCGCGGCTGGGAAGCTACCGCTGTCCCAACGGGCATTATTTGCCGCCCTCGGTGAATGTGGCGGCGGACAAAAATCTTGTCTGTCCCGAATGCGGCGAAGTTTTCGGCGGCGCGAGTGCGGAAAGTTTTTCGTTCAACAGCACGGGCGCGTGCCGGCACTGCGGAGGGACGGGCGTTGTGCGCACGGTGAACGAAGCGAGCCTTGTTCCTGATGAAAGCAAAACGATTGACGAAGGCGCGGTTGCTCCCTGGCAGACGCTGATGTGGTCGCTGATGAAGGACATTGCCCGCGCAATGGGCGTTCGCACCGACGTTCCTTTCTGCGAACTTACGCAAAAAGAACGCGACATCGTGTTTCACGGACCTGCCGTCAAAAAAAATATCATCTATCAAAACAAAACGAGCGGCGCGGCGGGCGATATGGACTTCACTTATTTCAATGCGACTTACACGGTGGAAAACGCGCTTTCAAAAGTGAAAGACGAAAAAGGCATGAAGCGCGTGGAAAAATTTTTGACGCAGGGTATTTGCCCCGAATGCGGCGGCGCGCGCTTGAACAAGACGGCGCTTTCGACGTTGCTTTGCGGAAAAAATTCGGCGGAAGTCTGCGCGATGACGCTCGACGAACTTATCGTTTGGGTTTCAGAAGTGCCGAAGAAAATGCCGCGCGAACTTTTCGATATGGCGCAAAGCATCGCCAACCAGTTTCTGCACACGGCAAAAAGACTGATAGATTTGGGGCTCGGCTACCTCACGCTCGACCGTGCGGGTTCCACGCTTTCTACGGGCGAACTGCAGCGGACGCAGCTTGCCCGCGCAGTACGAAATCGTACTACCGGCGTTTTGTATGTTTTGGACGAACCGTCCATAGGGCTGCATCCCGTGAATGTGGACGGACTTATCGCCGTTATGCGGGATTTAAAAGAACGCGGGAATTCGGTTGTCGTTGTCGATCACGATGTGCGCGTAATCAAAGCCGCGGATTATGTTATCGAAATGGGCAAAGGCGCGGGGCAGAACGGCGGCAGCGTTATCGCGCAGGGTACCGCTGCGCAGATTGCGGCAGATAAAAATTCGATTATCGGAAAATATTTGAATGAAAGCGCGAAAGTGCAGGCGAGGGAACGGGCGCAAAAAAAATCGATGTTTGAAAACGGACACATCAAAATGCAGACGCTGCCCATATATTCGGTGGGCGAACTCGACTTGGACTTGCCGAAGGGAAGGCTCATTGCAGTAACGGGTGTTTCCGGCGCGGGAAAAACCACGATGATTTTGGAAGGACTTGTTCCCGCCTTGCAGGCGAAAATCTCAAGTACGAAACTGCCCGCGCACGTAAAAAGCGTTTCTGCCGACAACATCGATCGCGTGAATTTAATCGATGCTACGCCGATCGGCATCAACGTGCGCTCGACGGTTGCGACGTATTCCGGCGTGCTTGACGACCTGCGAAAAATCTTTGCGGCGACGGACGATGCAAAATCGGCGGGGCTGAAAGCGGCGGATTTTTCGTACAACACGGGTTCGCTGCGCTGTCCCGATTGCGACGGTACGGGCGTTATCGATATGGACGTTCAGTTTTTGCCTGATGTGGAAATCACCTGTCCCGCATGCGGCGGCTCCCGCTACGGCAAGGCTGCGGGTGCAATACAATACAAGTGCGGAAACGGCGAAAGTTTTATGCTGCCGCAAATTATGGCAATGACGGTAAACGAAGCAAAAGAAAAACTGCAATCCGTATCGAAATTACAGGATAAATTGCAGACGCTTTGCGGCTTGGGACTCGGCTATCTCACGCTCGGCGAAAGCACGCCCGCGCTTTCGGGCGGCGAAGCACAACGGCTCAAGCTTGCTTCCGAAATGGGGAAATCGCAGGAAAACTCGGTATTTGTTTTTGACGAACCGACAATCGGACTGCATCCCGACGACGTGAAAACACTCATCGAACTTTTCGACAGTCTTGTAAAAAGCGGCGCGACGGTCATCGTTATCGAACACGATCTTGACCTCATTGCCAACGCCGACTACATCGTTGACATGGGCATCAGCGCGCGGCACGGAAAGATTGTGGCAAGCGGCACGCCGAAAGAAATCGCGGGCAACAAAGAAAGCGTAACGGGACGGTATTTGTGAGAGACTGTGTGGGAGAGGGGGAAAAAGAAGAGTTTGTAAACGTGAGTTTTCCGTAAGAAAACTCTGTAAGCAAGCCGCAGAGTTACGGTCTTGACACAGAAACGCAGGGAAATTGCGCAGAACGAAATTCCCTGCGTTTTGGCTTTTTGAATTTCTTAGTTCATTGTCAAAAGAACTTCATTGAATTTTTCTTCATCGACACTTTGCAAAGCAATGTCGGCATCGGAATCGAAAACGAAGTAATAGCAGTCTTTCACTTCCTCGCCGGCGGCAAGATTCGGGTCAACAAGATTTTGATCGACAAGCGCCGTGCCTTCAAAGACATAGCCGTACTTTTTTGAAAAAAATCTTTTCTTCGTAATGTAGCGCAATTTCGCGTCAACAAGGGCAACTGCGCCGGGAATATTTTCCAAAGCGGAATCGAGCGCATTTTCCAAAACATAACTATCGGAAACCTTGGAAGAAATGAAGACTCCCTTTTTATTCAATTCCGTCGTTGCGGTTTTTTCCGAAAAACGCTTCATCGAACTGATCCGTGAAAAATCCAAATTTTTCGCCGACACAATCGTAAAACGCCCCAATTCTTCGCTGGTGGTCGAACAAGAAACAAGCATTGTTAAAGACAAAATCGCCGATGCAAAAACGATTTTTCCATTTGTTTTCATTTTGAAAACTCCTTTGAATTGAAATAGTTTATCATCAAAAAAATGACAATGAGACGCTATAACATATAACGGGGGGGGGTATTGTCAAGCAGTTTTTTCAAAAATGCGGCGCAGACAAGGGAATGAGCACATGCAGCAACCGCCGTATGCAGACAGTGTTCGCCTTTGCCGAAAGCCGCCGGCTGAAAAACGCTTGATACAATACGTATAAATGCGTATAATAGTGATATAAAGCGATTGAACGAATGAAACGCAAAGATTTGATAAAATTATTCGAGCGCAACGGCTGGGCGTTCGAGCGCGAAGGCGGCAGTCATACGATATACACCGACGGCAAGGAAAGCGAGGCTATACCGCGTCATAACGAAATCACCGAACGGCTTGCAAAAGCTTTGATAAAAAAGCACAAGCTAAAATAACGGAGGCAATCGAAGTGAAAAGTGTATACGCAATAGTGATCACTCCTCCCGAAGAAGGGGAAAAATACTACTCGGTGTACGTTCCCGATTTGGATTTATACACGCAAGGCAAAAACATCGAAGATGCACTCTATATGGCGAAAGACTGTATCGGAATATGGGGCATAAGCCAAGAAGACGCACATCGCTTGATTCCAAAGGGCGTAACATTGAAACCCGAAGCTGCCGGCAATGAGCTTGTATCTCTTGTAGAAGTAGACTTTGCGGCGTATCGTGAGAAAAACGACAACCGCTGTGTACGGAAAAATTGCACGATTCCCGCCTGGCTTGACAAAAAAGCAGCCGCGCAGGGCATCAACTTTTCGGCGGTCTTGCAGAAGGCATTAGCCGATATAGTAGACGCATAGGCGCCTGTTGAAAAATAGTGTCCGTACAGACACTTTTTGAGGAAAGCCCCAAATCAGTGAACGATTTTTTCAAAATCGGCTGGGCTCTTTCGGAGCTTTTCGGCACGGAAGCTGTGCGATAACAAACTGAAAGTTAACGCATTATCGGTTTTCCCTGACTTGTACAACTAAAGCACCCGCTATCAGGCTTAAAATCATACTGCTAATCCACAGCAGGTTATATCCTCCTGTGCTTTTCACAAGAATGCCGCCCAGCCAGCCGCTGGCAAAGGCTCCTATTTGATGCACCAGAAATGCTGTTCCAAACAGAACGCCGAGTTTCTTTGAGCCATACAGTTTCGTTATCAAGCCTGTCGTCGGAGGTACTGTCGCGTTGCCGCTGCATCCAAGAAGAAATGCCGTAACGTAGACATGAGGGATGCTCTTGGGAAGAAAAATCAGCGCCGAAGCAATCAGCAGTCTTGACCAGTAAGTTCCAGCCAGAACATATTTATTTTTGAAGCGGCTGTCCAGAAAACCAGTAAAGATACAGCCCGCCATTGCGCCGATGCCATACACGGAAATCGCAAAGGCGGCCAGTGCGTCATCAAACCCATAGCTTACATATTGAGAATACAGATGTGTTTCAATAATGGACATATAATAGCCGCAGGTGAAAAAAGCAAGGAAGATAAACAAAGAAGATTTATCGGTAATTGCCTTACAGAACGTATGTAAAACCGAAATATTTTCTTCTGTCTCGCCGATATTCCGCGCTTCACTTTTTCCAAGACCCAGACTGATAAAAAAGAATACAGCAACGGGCGCACAAAGAATCAGCATCATGGCACGCAATCCGAAACGTGCGGTCAGCTGCTGCATGACTGGCGAGAGGATTGTTCCTCCGATACCGACGCTGGCACTGACAAAGCCGGAAACAATTGCCGCTGTCCTTTCTCCAATCGTCGGCGTGATTGCGCCCATGATAATGCCGAACGCCATTGCGCCTGTTCCGCCGGAGAGAATAATCCCAAGCATGAGCGTCAGAGAAAGTATGGAGTGACACAGAGGGATACCAAGTAACCCAACGGCTATCATCACAGCACCAACGGCAAGAACAAAGGAATTGCTTTGCTTGAGAGCCAATGCTCCGAAAAGCGGCTGAACAATTCCGACTGTCAATTGTCCGATTGCCAGGACGAAACTCACCGATGCATAATCAAGACCGCTGTTGTTTGCAATGGCGTTCAGCATGACACCGTAGTTTGCCCGCAAGCCGCCGCTAATGCCATACAACAGGCAGGCAGCGACGGAAACTGATAATATAAGCCACAGGTTTTTGTATTTGTTTTCCGAGTTCATCAGTTGCCTCTTTGTTATATTTAAGCGTGCGACTACGCAGCCGCTTAATGTTGACGCACAGTACAATCGTTTTTTCGGCTACTGTTCATTCCGTTCTGACTTATGGTGTATACACACGCTGTTGTACACGGAGACAGGGCGATTGTCAAGATGTTTCAAAAAAACGAACACGCAGCATCCAGCCGAGGCCGAATGCTGCGTGCTTGTTTCCCAATAACGGCTTGCCGGTTTTTATTGCAAATGGCAGCAGAATATTTGACAAGAATATGATAACGATGTTATAATAACAATGTTATAATAAATTTGAGGTGCTATCGTGAAAAAGAAAAACGAACTTGCCGTAGATAAAATATTGGAGTGCGCCAAAGCCGAATTTATGGAAAAAGGTTTTGAAGGCGCGTCTATGCGGACGATTGCCGAACGCGCAGGGTACACGACGGGTATGCTGTACGCGAGATTTGCGGACAAAAGCCAACTCTTTAAGGAACTTGTAAGCGAAGCAGCGGATAAGCTCTTTAATTACTATGCCGGCATACAAGAACAATTTGCAGGGTATTCTGCGGAAAAGCAGAAAGACGAAATGCACAGTTACGTTGACAGCAAAATGGACGTGATGATAGATATTGTCTATGACAACTTCGACGCTTTCAAACTCATTATCTGCAAGAGCGCGGGCAGCGGTTACGAATACTATGTTGACAAGATGATTGACATTGAAACGGAAAACACGCACAGGTTTATAAATCAACTGAATGAGGCGGGAATTAAAACGAACGAAATCCGTGCGGACTTAAGCCATATACTTGCAAGCGCGATGTTCAACGGCATATTCGAGGTTGTATCCCACGACTTGTCGAGAGAGGATGCAAGATATTATATCAAACAGTTACAGGACTTTTTCAATGCCGGTTGGGATAGACTACTCGGCTTCCCTTCGGATTGGCAGAGTTCGCTGAAATAAGGTTATAAGAGAGATTATAGTAATCTCTTTTTTAACGGGTATAAGTTAGTCGACGCTAACTAATTAAAAGTAATTCATAGGAGGTTTGTATAAATCAATGAAAAAGAAACAAAGCAACTTATCCGAACTTATGCAATATGCAGGCAGACATAAGTATCTGACGTACTCGTCGTGGGGGCTGTCGGTAATAAGCGCGGCTCTTGCTCTCGTACCGTTCGTCTATATCTTCTTTATCATAAAGGAAGTTATAGAAGTTGCGCCCGATTTTTCGCAAGCAATGCATATCGTGTTCAACGGTTGGATGGCTGTCATATTTGCGGCGACGTCGATTTTCATTTATATTGCAGGACTTATGTGTTCGCACTTGTCGGCGTTTAGGATTGCAAACAATATGCGAAAGAAAATGCTAACGCATATTTCCGAACTGCCGCTCGGATTTATCGGAGAGCAGGGGAGCGGTAAAGTTCGCCGCATTGTAAACGACAGCGGCAAGGCTACCGAAACGTATCTCGCGCACCAACTGCCCGATATGGCAGGCGCAATCGCAACGCCTATCGGTCTGATAGTAATGCTGTTTTTATTCGATTGGCGTTTCGGGCTTATAAGCCTTGTACCCGTCGTGTTGGGCTTTTTATGTATGTTCAAAATGGTAGGTCCGAAAATGGCAACGGATATGAAGTTGTACAACGATGCGCTTGCGGATATGAATAATCAAGCGGTGGAGTACGTTCGCGGCGTTCCCGTAGTCAAAACATTTGGGCAGACTGTACACTCGTTTAAGAAATTTCAAGGCAGCATAGACAATTACTATAACTATTGCATTTCCTATACAAAGCGTTGCCGTATGCCTATGCTGTTCTGCACGATGTTTATTAACAGCGCGTTTGCGTTCCTTATCGCGCTTGCTTTAATACTTGCACAAGGCGGCGGAATAAGCGAAATACTTTTGAATTTTATTTTTTACGTTATCTTTACGCCTGTCATTGCTACGGCTCTTACAAAAGTTATGTATATGAGTGAAAACGGTATGATAGTCGCGGACGCATTACAGCGTGTTCACTCTATACTCGATATGAAGCCGTTGCCCGAATCTGCTACACCCGAAG
>JAMPCJ010000004.1:79366-235711 GCA_023666275.1 Treponema brennaborense
TGAGTTAAAAATTGGATATTTCCATATACTTTGGTATGAATTTTTGGGAAAGAGTGAATGATTTGTTGGAACTGAAAGAAATAAACAAAAAAACGCTCGCCTACGAAGCGGGATTCGACGCTTCAAACATCAGCAAAGGAATCAAAAACGGCAATATTCCGGCAGCGGACACTGCTTTGAAAATCGCAAAAATCTTGGGTGTTTCCGTGGAATATTTGGTCACGGGAACTGACATCCACCACAAGACAAAACTTCCGCCGAAAATGTTCGCGGAAATAATATCAATAGAAGAAAAACTGTGCACGCTCAAACCGAACCAGCTCTCCGCAATAAAAACGGTCGTCGCCGCAATGGAAAGTTAACGGTTTGCATTGCTCAAAGCTGAACGCAGCGAACGACGATTGCTTCGTCGAACACTGCGCTCCTCGCAATTGACAAACAATTCTGTTCTTATTTCAGTTCCACAAGCCTGTAGCTGCGGGAGCCGAGCCCGATTTTTTCGGCGTGTTCCAAAATGTGCCTTCCGTTCTGGCGTTCCACGCGGTCAATCAAACTTCCCGAATCTGCCGCTTTCCACACCAAGTCGATGCACGCCTGGTCGATTGCAAGCGGATCGAGACTCGCGAGGATTCCGATGTCGTGCATGTCGGGCGCGGCTGGATTTCCGTCGCAGTCGCAGTCCACGCTCAGTCGGTTCATCACGTTTACGTACGCCATGCCGCCTTTTTTCGCCATGTAGTCGCACACGCCTTTTGACGCTTCCGCCATTGCTTCGGTGAAATTGTCCTGCGGAAATCCCCAAACGTTCGTCGTGCTCGCGCCGCCGGAATGAATGAGCGCCTTGCCCGATTGCTTTGTCGAAGTGCCGCTTCCGAATCCGATCGAAAGATTTTTCATTGCACCGCCGAATCCTGCCATCGCGTGCCCCTTGAAATGCGAAAGCACGATGAACGAATCGTAGTTCGCAAAATGCGTGCCCACAAAATCTTCCTTGAGCCGCACGCCGCCCGAAACGGGAATCGACATCGAGCCTTCTTCGTCGAGCAAATCGAAGCGCGCGATTTTGTCGTAGCCGCGGTCCTTGAACGCCTGTTTGTGCGCCGCGTTTGAAGCGCGGCTTCCGCCGTAAGCCGTGTTGCATTCGACAATCACGCCGCCGTGCTTTTTCACAAAGTCGCCGATGAGCGCGGGGCGCAGATGGTTCGAGCGGTTCGATTCTCCCGTGCTGATTTTCACGCCGACTTTTCCTTTCGCGTCAAAGCCGAGCGCGTCGTATACTTTCGCCAAACTTTCCGGAGTGATGTCGCGGACAAAATACACCACCGGCGCATCCGCGGCTTTCGTTTCATACGTCTTGTATGAAGCCGCGTTCGGATTGGGCTTTGCAGACAATGCGCACGGCAAAACCAATGCCGCTGCAAGAATCGAAATAATTTTTTTCATTTTGAAACTCCTTGAAATATATTTTAGGGGTGTGTTTTTTCGAAATTCTTCATTTCTGAATTTCGAAATTCACCATTTTTCCTTTTGCTCGCTTGGATCAAGCATTTTAATTACTTTTGCGGGAACGCCGCCCGCAACGGCATTATCGGGAACATCGCGCGTTACCACTGCGCCCGCCGCCACAACCGCGTTTTCGCCGATCGTTACGCCCGGCGTAATCGTCGCGTTCATTCCAATCCACGCGTTCTTTTTGATGACAACTTTTCCGTAAGTGTAGATTTTGTGCCGCTCGTTGAAGTCGTGGTTGATCGTGGCAATGCGAACTCCCGGTGCAAGCGAAACTCTGTCGCCGAATTCGATGCCGCCCGAAGCCGACAAAATTGCCGAATGATTTATGAAAACGTTTTTCCCGAACTTCACGCGATTTCCGAAGTCGCAGATGAACGGCGTGAGAATGCGAATTCCGTCCAGCTTCCGATTGAACAATTCCTCCAAAAATCCCACGTAACTCGAATCGTCCGGCGGAACCGCGTTTGCCCGAAAGCAAAGCGTCCTCGCGCGAATCATCTCTGCTGCCGCCTCCGAAAAATACTCCTGTGTGCAATCCGTCGGTCCGCCCGCGTCCATTAGCTTAAAAACAAAACCCTTTTCGTATGACATTTTTTTTCTCCGCCGATTCTTAATGCTTTATTCCGCACTCTTAATTGTTAATCCATTCCCGCACATTTTTTTCCACTGTGCTTTTATCTTTTTGCGCGATGCTGCCGCGAATGGCAAGTCCTTTTTTTACTGCCGCGCCCCTGCATGTTTTTTTCAATGCCGCTTCCGTTCCCGAAAGCCCGCTTCCTTCGTGCGTGCAAAACGGGACGACGGTTTTCCCCGCCCAGTCTTGGCTTTCCAAAAAAGTGTACACGCACATCGGCATGTCGCCCCACCAATTCGGGTAGCCCAAATAAATCGTGTCGAACGCGGAAATGTCGGGCGTTGACTTGAGCGCGGGACGGGCGGCGGCGTTCTGTTCCTTTTTCGCTTCTTCCGTGCAGGCGCGGTATGCGGCAGGATAAGGCTCGACCCGTTCGATTTTGAAAATCGCTGTTTTCGTGATTCCTGCCTGCCGCGCGATTTCTTCGGCGACAATTTCCGTGTTGCCTTTTTCGATTACACCCACGCCGTAATTTTCGTCTGCCCGCGAAAAATAAACGACGGCGGAATTTCCCTGCGCCATAGCTGCGCCTCCCAAAATAATTGAAATGAAGATTATGATGATTTTTTTCATTTTGAATTTTCTTCCTATATATAAATATAAAAGTCAAAATAGGACGGCGGTGCGTTTTCTGATAGAAAAACGGTGTACTCTTTGCCGGCAAATCTGCGCCGCTTGCGCATCGCAGAAATGCTTCCTGTTTTTGCATCATAATTCTTGGAGCAAAGTCCAAGTCAAGCATTTTTCTGCATGCGGCGTTTTATTGTATCATTTTTCCGCCGCAGGATTCAATTGAGGTTTTGCGGTTGTGCATTGCGCAGTGCGGGTCTCGTACCGTACAGGGTTGAAAAATATTGTCTTTTTCTGTAGGATTTTGCAGTCCGCAGCTGCGGAAAAAATAGGAGGAACTTATGAAAAAGTTCGTACACGCCCTGCATAAAAATATCTGCGGGGGGGGGATCTAAACTAGCGATTTTGTTCGCGGTGCTGGTTTTTGCGGGATGCAAAAATGATTTTGAAATGGAGAAACCGTCGGAAAAAGCGGTTTCGGATTTTGAGGGATCTGCGACTTACAGCTACAGCAGCTACAGTTCCGGTTCTTGGAATGTTTATCTGTCTTGGTATTATGATTCCGCCGATCCCGGCGAGTATCTTATCGTGTGCAAAAGAGAGGGAAGCAGCGAAGTCGAAGAAGTTACGAGTGGCGATCTGAAAAGTTTCAAAAAAATGACGTACACCGATTATCAGTCTTTTTACGGCAAATACACGTACACGATTTATACACTGGGCAACGGCTTCAGTACTTCGGCGTCCAAAAGCGTTACGGTAAACTGCGAGTATCCTACCTACATTTATCCCGACAATAACAGCAGCAGCGGAAGCGGTTCGCTAAGTTCCTTAAGCGGCACATCCTGGAGCAACAGCAACAGTTCAATATCATTTGCAAGCAGCAGTTCCGCTTATTTTAACGGGACGGACGTTGCTTATACTTACAGTTCCGGTTCGGGACGTTTATCTCTTATGCAGACGGGAACGGAAATTGCAACTTTCAAGGTTTCGGGAGATACGCTTACTCTTTATCTTTCGGGAATGAGCACTGGGGTAACGCTTTATAAAGACTGACGGCTGACCGAATAAAAAATGCGGATTCTTGCGTCCGCTTTATATTTTTTGTGCAATTTGCTCCGCTTTCCGCGGAGCATTTTTTTTCAATGGGCGGCATTTATCGGATTTGTCCGTTTCTGAGGTTTTCCGTGCAAACACGGCGTAAAATGCTGCGCAATAAAGGTCGCATAAACAGCTGTCTTGATTGACAGCGGCGGTATTTTCGGATACAATAAGGGCTGTATTATTGTATTTTCGTATAAAATAAATAAGGAGTTCCGATGTCAGGACATAGCAAATGGGCAACAATCAAACATGCTAAGGGCGCTGCCGATGCAAAGCGGGGGCAGCTTTTTACGAAATTCATTAAAGAAATTTCGATTGCCGCACGAATGGGCGGCGGAGATCCGAATTCAAATCCCCGCTTGAGAACTGCGATTCTCAAAGCACGTGCATCAAACATGCCGAAAGACAATATCGAACGTGCCATAAAAAAAGGTACCGGAGAACTCGGCGGCGCTGTTTTCGAAGAAAAAATCTATGAAGGATACGCTGCGGGCGGAGTCGCGGTGCTTGTGGAAGTGCTTACCGATAACAACAACCGTGCGGCGGCAAATGTCCGCAATATTTTCGGAAAAACGGGCGGCAACCTCGGCGCAACCGGTTCCGTATCGTATATGTTCAACAGAAAAGGCGTAATAGAATACGATGCGGAAGCCGTAAGCGAAGACGAGCTGATGGAAGCGGGTCTGGAAGCAGGTGCCGAAGACATAGCCAATGAAGACGGCGTTATTACGGTAACTACCGATCCCAATGATTTCGATACTGTTCTCGAAGCTCTGCAGACAAAAGGATATGAATCTGTTTCCGCAGGCATATCGATGGTTCCCGATACATACATCAAAGTCGATGCGGAAACTGCCCGCAAAGTCGACAAGCTGATAAATCGTCTGGAAGAAGACGACGATGTGCAGAACGTGTACAGCAATGTCGAATATCCCGACGATTACAGCGGAGAAGAGTAATAGTTTTTTCACCGCCGCAAAAAGCTGACAGGTTTGTTCCTTGTCAGCTTTTTTGTTATGGTGCCTAAACGGCATAAAGCTTTGTATATATACAAAAAACGGAAATGAACACAGATTTTTTGCCGCTCCCCGGTTCTGCGTATTATGAACAAAATGCGCAGAATACTTGCGTGCGCAGAATACTCGGAATAGATCCGGGACTTGCTTCGACAGGATACGGAATTATCGATTATGCCGCCAACCGCTGCCGCCATATCGTGCACGGGGTGATAGAAACCGCAGCTTCTCTGCGGCTCAGCGAGCGGCTGCTTTGCATTCGAACCGCTTTGAAACAAATTATTCAAACGTACTCTCCGCAGGAAGCCGCAGTGGAAGCTTTGTATTTTGCGAAAAATGTAACGAGCGCTATTGCCGTTGCCGAAGCAAAAGGGGTTGTTATCGTATCGCTTGCTGAAGCGGGCATTCATGCGCAGGAGTATCAGCCCAATGCCATAAAGCAGACGGTGTGCGGAACCGTAAAATCGGGCAAACAGACAGTGCAGCAGTATGTAAAACTGCTTTTGGGACTGGCGGAAATACCCAAGCCGGATCACGCGGCGGATGCGCTTGCCGCGGCTATTACGCACGCACACAGCCTGAACCTTGCGCAGACGCCGCCATCGAAGCCGCATATTTAAAAGCGGATGCGGCGGCGCATAAAGTATCGGGTGTGTTATTCTTTTTTCATTTCGGTTACGGCTTCGCGGATAAAATCGCTTGAACCGTTTTTCATCACCAAGACTTTATTGTTTTTTACAACGACGGTCAGGTCGGAAACGCCGCAAATCGCAACCGGCATATCGGCATACACAAAATTGCCGCTGCTGTTTATTTCCGCGGTTTTCGGGCAGTCGTGTGCGTCGAAAAGAAGCCTGAATGCGTCCCAGCTGCCGACATCGTTCCAGGCAAAATGCGCCTTCACGGCGGCGGCGGTGTTTGTGCGTTCGGCTACTGCAATGTCGATTGATACAGACGGAGAAGCTTTGTAAGCCGCATTCATGTTCTGCCAGGAAGATACATACTGTATATTCTGCATCGCCGAGATTTCGATTTTTCCGCAGTCCTGCAATAACGGCAGAAAAGCATTGTACAACGCAGGCTCGTATTTTTTTATTTCCGATATAAATAAGCTGTCGGCAAATCCGAAAATTCCGCTGTTCCACCAATAGTCGCCGCTTTCGACATAACGCTGCGCGGTTTCGGCATCGGGTTTTTCTTTGAAATGTTCTACGGCAAATATTCCGTCTGCCGAGTCGGCTGCGGCGCCGTGTTTTATATAGCCGAATCCCGTTGACGCAGATGCAGGCGGTATGCCGAAGCAGACAAAATGACCTTTCTGCGCCGCCTCGGATGCTTTTTCCGCATCGGCTGCAAACTGCGCCGCCGGTTCGATAATATGATCGCTTGTAAGCACCAAAAAAGAGCAGGGCGTATCGGCATCGGCGCGCTCGCTGCGTATTTTTTTCGCAAACGCACAGCACAACGCTATCGGCGGCGCGGTATGTTTTGCTTCGGGTTCGGGGATGATATACAAATCCTTTTTGATTTTTTCCGCATCGGCTGCCGGTATTTTTTCCAGAAGTGCGGCGGTGTGCGCAGCCGCTGCATTCAATAAAGACGAACGCGTTACGACAATGATTGAACCGCAGGGTTTTAAGGCAAGTGCGCGCAGCACCGCTTCCTGGTAAAAAGAAACGCCGTTCGGCAGCGACATAAACTGTTTGGGGCACTCAGGCGTCGATGCCGGCCACAGCCGTTCGCCGATTCCGCCGGCGAGAATAATAATATCCGAAAACATGTTAATGCCTCTCGAAAAAATAATCGGAGAAAGTTTTGATTCTGTTTATCAGCGATGTTTCTATTCTGTTCCGCAGAAAAAATACAGAGGGCGCATCAACGCCGCTGATGCCGTACAAAAGATAGAGATCATCGATTTTTACTACGCATATAAATGATTTCATTTTTTTTTCGCGCACGCACGTAAAGCTGTCCCGATATTTCAAGTTATTCAAGTTTACCATTTCATAGTACATTTTGTCCGGCTGTATATCCGCCGAAATATCGCATTGAATCAAGCCGAACGGCGACATAGTAAGATCTGCGCGCATATATGTTTCGGTTCCGTTTTTTTCGGAAGAAATCGTTTCCGCAGCTTCATACAGTTCGTACCATTCTTCCGCCCGCACCGAATAATAGGGAATGCCTACGTAATTTTCCACGTGCAGCAATTCTGCGCCGACACTTTCCGGCAGCGACGGATTTTCGTGTACCGAGCGGAATTGTATCGTTTCGATAAGATATGCCGGCTTAAGCTGCCGCATCTGCTCGGTGCACTGTTTTATAAACGGATGATCGAAGTCGATTGAAATATTTTTTGTTTGTCCGATATTCCGGTGCAGAACAGCGCCTTCTTCAAGCTGCCACAGTTCTTCTTGCGTAATATTTGCATTGAAAATATCCGGCACCGTGATTTTTGCCGTATCTGCCGCGAATAACAGCAGCGGACACAGCACACGCAAAAGCGCGGCGGTGCAGCAGGCGCAGAAAAAACGTTTTTTCAATTTAATATGCTCCTTTTCCTTTGACGACAACCCATATCGTTTTGATGATAATCCATAAATCAAGCCATATCGACCAGTTTCTGATGTAATAGGTATCGAGATTGATACGCTCTTCATATCCGGTATCGGAACGGCCGGAAATCTGCCACATGCCGGAAAGTCCCGGCACTACCGACAGAATATAATCGGCGTTTGTGCCGTATTTTTCCAGTTCTTCCTGTGTTACCGGACGCGGACCGACAAAACTCATTTCGCCGATGAGGATATTCCACAGCTGCGGCAGTTCGTCGAGGCTTGTTTTGCGCAGAAATTTGCCGAATTTCGTTATCCGCGGATCCTGTGCAAGTTTTCTGTTATGTTCCCATTCTTTTTTCATTTCGGGATTTTCCGCGAGTATTTTTTCCAGCATTTCGGCGGAATCCCTGTACATCGAACGGAATTTCAGGCAGCGGATAGAACGTCCGTTTTTTCCGACACGCCGATGGGCAAACAATACCGGCCCCGGAGAATCGAGCTTGATGCCGATAACGATAAGCAATGTCAGCGGCAGCACAAGCGGCAGCGTTGCAAAAACAAGAACAAGGTCTGTAAGCCGCTTTATAAAAATGTTTACGGTGCGCGTTAAATTGTGCGTTGCCGCAAATCCCAAAATTCCGTCAATATCTTTTATGTGCATCGAGTTTGTAATAGCGGTCTGCTCTTTCGGTATATTGATCGTGTACCGATAGTACGACATTACGGGATGCACATCGCCTTTATAATCGCACAGGATTGCGGTTTTTATCTTAAGCTGCCGCACGGTATTGAAAATATCATCGGAGTCCGGAAAAACAGGGATTTCTTTATATACGGAACAATTTTCCGCCGCGCTGTCGATAATAATGACCGGTTTGTATCCGAGGTTTCCGTGCTTCAAAAGTCTGTCTATTATCTCGGTGCCGCTGCCCGCGGTGCAGTAAATGACGGCGGGAACGCCCCAGAAACGGTATCTGCCGTAAATATGCCGTATAACTTCCCGCATCGCCGGCATAACAATGGAAGCAAACAAGGCGGAAAGCAGCAATGAGAGAGACACCCAGTATTTATTGGAATCTTTTCTGATAAAATTGGAAAAAAGCGATGTCATGCTTGCGGTATCGCCTTCCTGAAAAATAAGGCTGATTGAAATTCCCGCAAGACAAAACACGGAACATAAGCACAGCTTGCGTATTTCATCTGTAGGGGAAATCATGATGCCCGGATATAAATTAGCCATAGCGTATGTCAGTAAAATCAGCGGAAAATAGCAAAGATAAAATACGAATGAACGGAAATTTATGGCGGACGGATTGATTAAATTCATGATAAAAAATGCCAGCCCGATGCAGAAAAACAGCGAAAGTACGTCGGTAAGCATAATTATGAAGCCTGTCAGGAAAGAACTGGTTTTATTCCGATATGTTTTTTTGAAATATACGATGAAATCAGCCGAAGTCATAACGATATTATTTTAGCGCAACTAATCTTCAGTGTCTATATTATCCGAAGTTTGGTGGCTCTGCATTTTCCGCTTATTCGTGCGTCATTGCGAGAAGAACGCGCAGCGTTCGGCGAAGCAATCGTCGCTCACTTCATTCGCTTAACGAGTTTTCTTGCGAAAAATCGTAAGTCCGCTAAAGGCGGACGACTCATTGCGGCAAACAAGCATTGCGCAGTGCGGCGGCGGTTTTTTCGACGGCAGCCGAAAATTCGCTTTTGAAACGCTCTGCGGAAAAACGGCGCGCGTGTTCGGCAATTTTCTGCGGATCGAATATGCCCGACTGTTCGAGCTTTTCAAAGCGTGCAATTGCCTCGGTCACGGATTCTGCTGTTTGTTCGGGGAAAAAAACGCCGGTTTTCTCGTTTACGACGGTTTCCAGCGCGCCGCCTTTGCCGAATGCTATGACCGGTCTGCCGCAGGCCTGGGCTTCCAGCGGGATTATGCCGAAATCTTCTTCCGCACAGAAAATCAGTGCGCGGCATCGCTGCAAATAAGATGCGGCTTCTTCGTCGGAAATGCGTCCGGTAAATGTAATCGACGGTTTTTTCTGTGTATTCGAATCCGCGTCGGAAGTGCGGGCGAGGGCTCGGAGCTGTTTCATTTGGCTGCCGCCGCCGATAACAACGAGATTTCTGCCGAGCCTTTTGCAGGCGGAAACCGCAAGGTCGATGCGTTTGTAGGGCACCAGGCGCGAAAAAGCAACGTAAAAATTTTCCGGCGGATTCATCGAGGGCGACAAGTGTTCCGTTGTAACAGGCGGATAAATTACCTGCGCCTGACGGTTCCAGAATTTTTCGATGCGCCGTTTGATATAACGGGAATTGGCGATAAACAAATCGACGCGCTGGCTTGAAACATAATCCCACAGGCGCAGACGCGGAATTTGGCGTTCCATGAAAAAACGCACCAATTTTCCCGAACGCTTTTTGTAATCGAAGTATAAATCCCAGGCGTAGCGCATCGGCGTGTGAATATACGCGATATGCAGCGTCTGCGGCGGCGTGATGACGCCTTTTGCGCAGCTTGATGATGATGAAATCACCAAATCGTATGCCGATAAATCGAATTCTTCAAACGCGGACGGCATAAGAACAAGCAGTTTTGTGTATAACTTCGAAATAAACGGAATGCGCTGCAATTTCGAGGGATGCACTTTTTCCGGCGGAAAAAATCGCGCCATCTTTTTTTTATCGTATGCAAGTGTGTAAATATCCGCCTGCGGATAGAGTTCCAGCAGAACCTGCACAACGCGTTCCGCCCCGCCGTAATTGACGAGCCAGTCGTGCACTATCGCAACTTTCATATAAAATCCTTTACGGCTGAAAGAATAATTTCCGCTGTCCGCGAGAATGAATACACTCCCTGCGGCACGGAAATGCGCTCAATCGGAGAAGCGGCGGCTTCAAGCAGTTTTGCCGCGAGATCGTCCGCGTCGCCTGCCTTGAAAAAAACAACCGGAAAATCATGATATATTTCCCGAAAAACGGGAATGTCCGAAACAAGCGCTTTCGTGCCGAGGCTCATCGCTTCCAGCGGCGGCATTCCGAAGCCCTCATACAGCGAGGGCTGTACAAGCAGTTTGGCTTTTTTATACGTGGCGCGCAGTTCTTCGTTGGAGATGCGGCCGGTAAAAGCGACGGAATCCTCGGGCGCTGTTTTTATTTCTTCCGCGGCGGCGCTGTCCGATGTTCTGAAATTGTCCGCGTTTCCCGCAATGAGAAGCTTGGCAGTCAGTCCCTTGCTGCGCGCTTTTTTGAACGCTTCCAGCAGCACTTGCAGTCCTTTATGTTTTTTTATATTGCCGACAAACAAAATGATGTCTTCTTTTTCCGTCTGCGCTTCATCCGCACAAGACGGCGGTTCGCCGCGTTCCGAAAACCATGCGGGAACGGCGTTGTATGTTACGATAACTTTTTTTCCGCTGCCGAAGTGAAACTTGATGCGCTCTGCGGAAAACTCGGATACCGTAAAAACCGCGGCAGCACGGCGGACAGCACGGCGGTACATCTGTTTTCTGACGGCGACGCCCGCTTTTGAAGCGAGATTCGGCACGTCGAGAAACACGACATCGTGAATCGTCGGAAAAAACGGAATTGTAATTCCCGACGGCACATTGCAGTACGGCGAAAAAAGCGCATCGCATTCGTTTATTTTTTTCGCAAGGGAATGCGGAAAGCACAATGTTTCCCGCAGCGAAAACGGCGCGGTTTTGCACTCCGCAATGTCAATATTCGGCATGCCCGCATATTCTGAAAGAAGCGCCGCGCTGCCGAACAAAAGACACTCCGCGCCGTCTGCCAAATACGGAATCAGCGAGGAAATATACGAACCGATGCCGCCGGATCCGATCATCCGGCAGTCCACAGCTAATTTCATGGCGTTTCCTGCGCGGAAGCAGGCGGGATTTGAGAAAGCATAAAGTCCGCAATGCGTCGGCTGGCTTCGCCCTCGTGCATCCAGGCTGCTTGGCGCGCTTTTTCCCGTTCCGCTGCAAGCTGCGGACTGTCGCTCGCGTTTTTGATCACTTCGCCGATGCGGGCAAAGTCTTTTTCTTCCAGCTTGATGCCGATTTTTTCCAGCACGGAAAACTGCCATAACGGTTTGTTTAAATCATACGCGTCGTACGGGCGAAGATCCATATCGGTATTCGCGTATATCACCGGCTTATTGCAGAGAAATGTATAGTCGAAAATGATGCCGGAAAAATCGGAAATCATAATATCCGCGCGCTTCATGGCATAAATGTTGTCGCGGTTGTAATCCCATTCGATATTTGTGCGCTCCGCATAGCGTTTTTCAAACTGCGCAAGCATTTCCGCTTCCGATTTTTTGGACTGCGGATGCGGGCGGATGATGATGTGCGCTCCTGTTTCCGACAGCGGATCGAGCAGCTTTGCGCCGAAGCGTTTGAGCAAGCCCGCATCTCCCCAGGACGGAGAAACGAGCACCGTGAATTCGTGATTTTCTTCCGAGGGAATTGCTTTGATTTTTTCCGCAAGCACATCGAGATACGAACAGCCGACGGTTTCGAGTATTCGCGGCTTGAGACCGCGCTGCTGTTCGAGTGCGCGCAGGTCGTCTTTTTGATAATCGCCGGTAAGCAGAACGGAATCGAAATGGTCCAGCCCGAACAGCCTGTATGTTGTCGCGTCGTTCGCCATGTGTAGCACGTGAGAGTAGTGCGCGGCGTTTTTCGAGCGCTTGAGCTGATACACGTGCAGTCCCGGAGTTGTCATCAGCACAAAGCCTGCCGAAAGCATATTGAGCCGCGCAAATGCCGCGTTTCCTTCGCCGATAAATTCGGTTTTTACGAATTGATAGCCGGCGTCGAACACGGGATCGTTTTTTGACGAAGTAAGATAAAAAAGCGGAATTTTCCGGCGCTCGAATTCATCGGCGACGGGTTTGAATACGTTCCAGTATTGGCTGCCTTCGCAGTAAATAACATATTGTTTGTATGAAGCGTCGGCGCGGACTGAACCGTCTTTTTTTCCGGAAAAAAAGACTTTTATTTTGATTGCCGCTGCTTTTGCAAGGAAAAACAACGTTGCCGCCGCGCCGATGAGAATCGAAAAAAGCATGCTTCCCGTGCCGGGATCGATATACAGCGGAAGAAAAAGCTGTGTCATTCGAGAACTCCTTGCTGCCAGTTTGCAGCTTCGAAAATATTTTTTTCTATGGTATACCAGTCTTGCTGCGGTACTTTGAATGTGTTCAAACCGTTGCCGCCGGGACGCCAGTTATGTGTGAGCACAACGCCGGCGGCTTTTTTCTGCGCGGGCGTGACGGCGCGTATTTCTTTTCCGGTAAACGGATTAACCGGATGTTCTATAATTCCCGCAAATGCAAGCGCAGGCACATCCGCATTTGTCATGAAGTCATCGCTTGCCGCAAATGTGCCGCGCGCATTGAAATCTTTGACCATCAAAAGCGGATGATTGTGATCGGGATTATACGGCATCGGCCAGTCTTCGGGAAAATCGATTTCCATGCCTTCTTTTGTCCCGATTCCGTGATCGCTTACGATGATAATGCGTGTGTTGTCGTAGCAGTCGTTTGCTTTCAAATATTCTATCCATTCGCCGAGACGCATGAGCATTGCGATATTTCCGTCAACGCTTTTGAATTTCAAGGGTTTGCCGTCCGAGTCCGGAACGCCGCTTGCCGGTTCGTATTTCGGCGGTGCAAGCTGCGCTCCCGAATGCGTGGTGTCGTTTACTATCGAAAAAAACATATTGCTTTGTGCGGAAAAATCGGTGAGCCGCGGCAGCATCGAAAGGGCGGAATAATAATCGATAAATTCCATGATGTCGGTTGTCTGCTCGTCGGAAGACCACCAGGAACCGTCGTCGTATATGCTGTCGCGCATAAAAAGCGGCGCCATTTTAAAAAGACTGAACCAGGACAAATTGCGCTTTATCGACGTGCTGGTAATAAACGGCTTGACTTTATCTGGATTTTCTTTGAGATACAGCCCGGAGTAGCGCCGCTGAACATTGAATCCCGATATTTTCGGGTACGGATCGCAAATCGACATATCCGGAATCCAGCTGTAATTCGCCCAGCTCCAGTCCGAAACTTCGGCGTTAAAGTCCGCGTTTTCGGTAAAAATGCGCGGCATAAGCAGCAATGCTTCGTTGTGTTTATCCACAAGCCGTTCCGTGCTGCGTTTATTTATTTCCGCCGGCGTGTATTCGTATCCGCCGAACAGCGGCGGCGCACCGAGCAGCGTTCCCTGATTATAAGAAACCGTGTTCCTGTACAGCGTAAATCCCTCGTATATACCATACAGTTCGGGGAAAGCTTCGAAAATCGGCATGATATACGAGTTTTCCGCGCGGTCGAACATAAATACCGCGACGTTTTTTCCGGTTTTGGAAAAATGATATAGCGGTTCCACCGATGCCTGCGCCGCAAGATTCGACGCGGCTTCCTGCGAGTATTTTTTGTACACGCCCTGTATCTGTGCCGTGTGAACCGCGGAAACGGCGGCTTCCGCAATTAAAACAATCGAAACAATCATTGCGGGAATCTTTGTTTTTTTCAGGCGGAAAAAAATAAAGGGCAGTGCCGCCGCAAGAAGAACGCAGGCAGCGTTCAGCAGCAGCTCCGATGTTTTTGCCGCGCTGATGGAATTGGAAAACGTAATGAGACGCGAAAGATTTCCGTAATCGCCGGAAAATAAAAACGCGTTTACAAGCGACGCAAACAAAACACAAGTCATTAAAACGGCAATTCCCGTCTGAATGCGATTGCCGAACAAAAAATATATGCAGCTTGTCCAGAATACCGTCAGTCCGAATACTTGGAGCAAAGACTGTCCGAGAAACGCCAGCGGGCTTCCGTATCCGTCTATGCCGCAGAATTCGACCGCCGACGAATTGATGACATAAGACGGAATGACAAATCCCGCGAGCAGACACAGCGCGGCTGCCGAGGTGAAGAATAACGAAAAGCGCAGCTGCTTGTTTTCCGCAAGCGGCTGTAATACGGTGTCCAAAAGCCGCGATGCGCCTTTTACGGCAAGCGGTGCCGCAAGCAGCACGGTGCAGACGCCCGCCATGAGCAGCCGTTTATGCAGAAATCCGTTGTGTACAAACAGCAAATATCCGTCCAGAGCCAAAACCGCCGCGGCAAACAAACAATACAGTACTTTTGCCGGATGTTTTATTTTATAGAAAATATTTTTTACCAGAGAAAAAACATTATTCATCGTCCAGTACAAAACAAGCCCCGCGGGCGAGTTGTACAAAATGACGAGAAATATCAGCGCCATGCCGTAAATTTGGATTTTGTCTTTTGCCTTGAATCCTTTCGTGTAAACGGCGCCGGCTATGATATTTACCGCCGTCATTGCAGCGGGGAGCACATTCAGCGGAAACGTGCCGACAGAAAACAGCGCGTCGGGAGAACCCATATCGCGGATAAACAGGAACTGTGCGCCTTTGAGCACGGAAAGATCCGACAAAAAGCGGTATGCCGCGATAAAAAACGGAATTTGTATCAGCAGACCGAACGAAGAACGCAGCGCCATAATCGGATGATAGTGATTCTGGCGGTAAAATTCCGAAAGAATCATGTATTGTTCGTCGTTTTTGAAAACCGACTTTATGCGCGCTATTCCCGGTTCGAGTTTTTTTTCGGTTTCCCGCTGAAGCTGCTGCCAGCGTTCCGCGACAATGTACAGCGGAAGACACAGCATGGATACCGCAAAACTTACGCCGATGACTGCAACACCGGTATTCTTAAACACATCATTGAACAGCGCAAAGCATAATTCAATAATTTGAACAAGCGGATAAATAATAATCGTATAAAGAAAATTTGCCATTTGCATATAATTATATCTGCTCCCGTATATATAATCAATTCTGTCATTTAAAAATCACTGCTGTGTATTTTTTCTCCTGCGGACGGCATTCTTGCGGTTTTATTGCATTCCGGCTGCATTTTTTTATGCGGTTAAAAATTCCTTCAGCAGTCCGAAAAGCGCTTCCGCCGCTTTTCGATACGAATACTTTTCCAAAAGCGGCGCGCAGTCCGCGGCCGGTTCCGCAAGCAGGGATTCCAGTTCGATATCGGCTTTGTCCGCGTCTATGTAGTGCGCGGCGCTTCCGTAGATTTCCGGCAGGCTTGCGGTACGGCTGACAACAACCGGTGCGCCGCAGGAAAGCGCTTCGAGCGGGGGAATGCCGAATCCCTCGTAATAGCTCGGAAATATAAACGCACGGCATTTTTTCATCAGGGCTTTGACTTCGCCGTCCGCAACATAGCCGAGCAGCGTTATGTTCGGCAGTTTCTGCAGAATCCGCAGTTCGTCCGGCACAAGTCCCGAAAGCAGTTTTCCCGAAATTGCAAACATTTCTTCGGGGTGTTTCGCGGCGTATTCCGCAATCCATTTTAAATTTTTGCGCTTTTGAAAACTTCCGAGCGTGAAATAAAACGGCTGCCGCAAAAGCGCCGGAAAACGTTCGAAAACGGCTGCATCGGTTTTTATGTTTTGAAAATGTTCCCATCCGTTGTAAATGACGGCGATTTTTTCCTGCGGAATACGGAATGTTTCCGCTATTTGGCGGCGGCTGAACTGCGAAACCGTAATGATTTTTTTTGCATGTTTTGCGGTATGCCGGTACATCAATCGCATGTACAGCCGCATGAGTTTTCCTTTGACGCCGGAAAAATCCTGCGGATAAAGCTCCGCGTATATGTCGTGAAGAAAAACTATTCCCGGATAAAACAGCGGCGTTGCGTTCGAAAAATCAAGCGGAAGCGCGCGGCTTTTTGCCGCAAAGAAAGAAAATACAACGTGCTCCCACAGCGGGAAAAAGCGGCATTTTGCGGAAGAACGTTTTATTTCGATATTTTTGAATGACGGGATGTTTTCTGCATTCCGCGGAATATATATGGAAATCGCATCTGTTTTTGCGGCGAGTGCGTCAAGACGCATGCATGTTTCTGCGGCAAAGCGTTCTATGCCGGTCATGCTGCGGCATAAAAAATCTCCGTTTATGACGATATTCATTGTGCTAGTCGCGGCGGTATAAATCCCGCGTATACAATTTATCCTGTACGTCTGCAAGCTCTTCCGAATAGCGGTTTGCGATGATGACATCGCTTATGCGCTTGAATTCGTCAAGCGAGCGGATGACTTTCGAGCGGAAAAATTCGTCTTCGGTAAATGACGGCTCGTATACAACGACGTTTACGCCCTTTGCCTTAATGCGCTTCATGACGCCTTGAATCGATGACTGGCGGAAATTATCGCTTCCGGCTTTCATGGTTAAGCGGTAAACGCCCACCGTTTCCGGTTTTCGGGAAAGAATCTGTTCCGCAATAAAATCTTTGCGCGTACTGTTCGCGTTTACGATGGCGCCGATAAGATTATTGGGGACATTTTGATAATTCGCGAGCAGCTGCTTTGTGTCTTTGGGAAGGCAGTAGCCGCCGTAGCCGAACGACGGATTGTTGTAAAAATCGCCGATGCGCGGATCGAGACAAACGCCGCGGATTATCGACGCAGTGTCAAGGCTGCGGACTTCGGTGTAGGTATCGAGTTCATTGAAGTAGGCGACGCGCAGCGCCAAAAATGTGTTTGCAAAAAGTTTTACCGCTTCTGCTTCGGTGCAGCGCATGATTAAAACCGCCGCGGTTTTGTCGTCGGCGCATTCTTTGAGCAGTGCCGCAAATTGTTCCGCCGCGGTTTTCAGTTTTTCTTCTTGCTGCGGGTATCCGGCGATAATGCGCGAGGGATGCAGACAGTCGTAAAGCGCATGTCCTTCGCGCAGGAATTCCGGCGAAAAAAGTATATTGTCATAGCCGGTTTCGCGTCTGATTCGTTCCGTATAGCCGACCGGCACTGTCGATTTGATGACGATGATCGGGTTTGTTCCGAGCGATTTTACCAGCGCAATAACCGATTCCACCGACGATGTATCGAAGTAGTTTTTCTCCGGATCGTAGTTTGTCGGCGTGGAGATGATCACAAAATCGGCATCTTTGCAGGCGGATATGCTGTCTGTTGTTGCCGAAAGGTGCAGTTTCCCGTGATCGCCGGAAAGATACTCCCGAATTTCCTTGTCGGCAATCGGGGAGCGTCCGCTGTTTATCAAGTCGATTTTTTCCTGCACGACATCGACTGCCGCGACTTCGTATTTTTGCGCGAGCAGCACCGCGTTGGAAAGTCCCACGTAGCCTGTGCCCACGACTGCAATTTTCATTTTTTACGTCCTTTGCAAAGTTTCTTCGATATATTCAGTATATTCACTCCGATTATACCGCAAAAAATCTGCCGCTGCAACAACGGCGTGATGCCGTGCTATGACGGCGGACCGCATAGGCCAAAGCGCAATCGAGGAACGCGGCGCTTACTTTTCGCCGGCTTTATCGGGAATATAGCGCTCCCAGTTCGCATCGTCGAAAATATTCGTGTGAACGGTGAACCATTGATCGTCGGACACGGCAAAAGCGGTATTGCGGCGGATTCTCGTGGATTGCGCGGGTGCAACCATAATCTTTGCATAGCTGTTTTTATCGACAACGGCAAACGGCGATTCGGTGAACGGATTGCGGGCATCTGCAAGAACGTCTTTTGCCGCCAGCGCCGGAGTGTCCGCGTTCGTCATAAACGTCATATCAGAGATGAGCGTTCCGCGCGCGTTAAAGTCTTTTACAAGGAGCGCGGCGGTAACATTTTCTTTTTTGAATCGAAAATCCGCTTTTTCGTTTTCAAACGGCGCGAAATCCGGCACGGAAATTCCCATCCCGTGATCCGAAACGATTATAATGCGCGTATTGTCATAGACATTGTTTTCTTTCAAATAATCAAAAAAATCCGCAAGGCGCATGAGAATTCCTGTCATCGAACTGAATTGTTCGTTATCCGCAAACGCGCCGCCGCCGTGATCGGAAACGGTTTCCGCAGGCACATAATCGGGCGCTTGGAGAAAGACAGCTTCGTGTGTCGCTTCGTTGTCGAGCAGCAGAAAAGAATCTTTTTCGCAAGAAAAATCCGTAAGTTCCGGCAGAAAATCAATTTCCGAGTAATTGTCTATGAATTTTGCTTTGTCGTCGAAAGGATTGTACGAAAGCCAGTAATCGCGGTGATAGACGACAGCACGAAGAGCGGGCGGAACCATTTTGAAAAAGCCGAACAGAATGAAATTGCGTTTGATTTGCGTCGAAAGAAACGGCGTTATTTCCATATTGTTTTGTTTATACCAAATATCGGAATAGACGCCGTGCGTTTCGATGCGCGCAATTTGCGGGTATTTTTTGTACATCGCGGTAACCGGATATTCGAGATAATTTTCATACGGCATATCCGCGACCGCCGCGCTCCAGCCTTCTTTTGAAAATGCAAGCGGCATGGATAAAATAGCTTCGTTGTGTTTTTGCTGCAATGTTTTTTCGGTGTGCCTGTTGATTTCATACGGCGTGTAGTCGTATCCGCCGAAGATTCCTGGCGTTCCGATCATTGTGTAGACGCCGAAAGAAATTGTATTCGGGAAGAATGTGAATCCGTCCAGCCGTTCGTTTAATTCGGGATGTTCATCAAGAATGTACGGTATAAACGGAGAAAAAAGACGATCCTGCATCAGAACGATGACATTCCTGCCGTTTTTCGACAGATGAAATATCGGTTCGATTGTTTCCGCTTCTGCCGACGGGGGGGGTAAGAAGCATAGCTGTTTTGTACGGATACGCCGTTCTTTACCGACACGGCAAGCAGTGCAATCGCCAAAACGGAAGATGCGTATTCAAGGATTTCCGCACGCTTTCCTGCACACGCGATGACGGCGCCGGCAATCACGAAAAAACAGATCGCATTCAATAAAATTTGCGGCAGCGGCGGAATAAATTTCTGCGGTTCCATAAAAATAAGTTCCGGCAGAATCGGTCCGTAATTTCCGGAAAACACAAAACTGTTGACAACGGCAAAGAATGCCGAAAAACAAAACAGCAGCGACAAGGCTTTTTTTGACGCCGAAGAAAAAAGCGCGTAAAAACACCCCGGCCACAGCATAAAATAACCGACTGCCTGCAAAAACGTATGCAAAATAAATACAAACGGCGTTGTTCCGCCGTCCACATAAAAATACTGTTCCGGTTCCGATTCCATCAGAAACAAAGGAACGGCAGCGCCCGCAAGAAGCGTGAGCACGACTGCGGAAGCAAGAAACAGCCTCAGCCGCAGTGCGGGCGAACGGTCCAGCGCCGGAAACGATTGCTTGAGCATTCGGAAAAGCGCTTTTGCCGCAAACGGTGCAGTCGGAAGTGCAATGCCGAGCAGCAGAACGGCGGCTCTGAAAATCGGTTTTGCATTCGTAAATACAAAAAGCGCCGCGGCAGCGAGAAACACGCCGCATGTGCAGGCGATAACATAAAGCGTTCTGCGCGGATTTTTCAGCTTGTAAAAAATATTTTTTGCAAGCGAGAGAATATTGTTCATCGTCCAATAAACGACAAGCCCCGCGGGCGAATTATAAAGCAGAACCAAAAACACCAGCGCGCACACATAAATCTGTATTTTTTCGCTTTTGCCGTGTCCTTTGGAATAAATCGCGCCTGCCGTGCAGTTTATAAGGGTCATCGCAATCGGAAGAACATTTATCGGCACACTTCCGATGTGAAACGCTGCGTCCGGTTCTCCGAAACTTTTTATAAACAAAAACGAATAATCTTTCAGCGGTTCAAGCTCGGAAAGAAAATTATACGCCGCGATAAAAAACGGAATTTGAATCAAAAGACTGAACGAAGAGCGCAGTGCCATAATCGGATGATAATGGTTCTGCCGGTAAAATTCCGACAGAATCATGTACTGTTCGTCGCCTTTGAATGCCGCCTTGATTCTGTCGATTCCGGGCTTTAACTTTGCCTGCGCCGTACGTTCTTTTTCCTGCCATTTTTCGGCAACCATATAAAGCGGAAGCGTTAAAAACGTAACGATAAAACTCAAGCCGATAACGGCGGCGCCTTGGTTATCCGTAATTTCATAAAAAAGCTGATAAAAAAATTCCGTTATTTGCACAAGCGGATTGATAATTATAGTATATAAAGCCGAAAACATGGATAAAAATGTATATATAAAAAACGATTATTTCAAGTACGCGGAACAATGCGCGCGGACTTGTCTGCGCCTTATTTTTTCCGTTTTCCGATCTTTTTTCCGACTGCGCGCACGGTCCGCGCAATCCCCTCCAGTATGCTGAAAACAGCGGGACAGTGTGCCTTAATATCCGCCAGCGTGAAGACAAGCGGAGACTGCATGATATCCACGATCCGCCGATCGTTTATCAGGTGCACCTTGTTGAATTGAAATTTCGGTTCGCGCAGCATTTCCTGAATGTCGACGGGAATGCCGCCGGCTTCTTTGATTCTCTGCTGAAGCGCTTTGTCGGCAAGCTTGTAGTAGGGAATATAATGCTTGCCTGCGAATTCGGACGAATAATAATGGATGATTTTCGCATCCTTCAAAAAGGCAAGTCCGCCGTGGCTCGGCTGGCAGTTCCATTCACCGGAAAGAAGCTGCATCTTCAAGCCTGTGCGGAAGTTCGCCTCGTTGAGCGCGCTCTGGTCATGCAAATCGTGCTTTTTGTACGCCGAGTATTTCCACGCTTCGTTCCATGCCGAAAAAAGCGCACGACCTTCTTCCGTGCCGCGGCACAAAATAATGCCGCCGTTGATGTTGCAGTTCGCTGTCTTCGTACCGTGAAATCCGAGTTTTTTATCGCGTGAGAGAAAATAGTCGCGGTGAACATGCTCTTCGAGCATCACATGACCGTCGAGCACGCCCGCCGTTTGAAAGTCGTATTCTTCAATGGAAGACAAATCACCGCAGATTATCGTGTCGCAGTCGATATAGAGAAAATCGCCCTGCACATAGTTTGGAATGGAAGTCTTTATAAGACGCGAGCGTTCCGCATTTTTTACGTCCGCTTCGAACGGAATCGATTTGATTTCCGAAGCGAGTTCGCGCAGCGCGCTTCGATTTCCCGAAAAACTTTTTTCCGTGATGTCGTCGCAGAGGATTGCAACGTGCGCATTCGGCATATACAGGCGCAGCGTCCACACGGACATCAGGCATTGTTCGTAATAGAGGTCATTTTCCGAGGAAACGAGGACGTAGACATATTTCATCGCCGATATTCTGCTGTTTTTTTGGGGAAAATTCAAGAGACGTGCGATGAACAGTTTGCCGTATTCGAAAACAGAGTGCGGTGCAATTTCGTTTTTGTTATATACATTTATATACTTTTTTTTGCAAGAATGATATGCTGTTTTTATGGAAAATCTTTCTCTTGAAAACAAAACGATTCTCGTAACGGGCGCGGCGGGCTTTATCGGAAGCTTTCTTTGCAGACACATTCTTGCGTCATGCAAATCCGCGCGCATTGTCGGAATCGACTGCATGACCGATTATTACGACGTTTCGCTCAAAGAAGCGCGGCTTCGCAAACTTGCTGCTTGCGGCGGACGCTTTGAGTTCGTACAAGGCGACATTGCGGATGCCGCTTTGATGAACGCACTTTTCGAAAAGCACAAGTTTGATTTCGCGGTGAACCTTGCGGCGCAGGCAGGCGTCCGCTATTCCATCGAAAATCCCCGCGCGTACATTCATTCCAACATCGAAGGATTTTTCAATGTGCTCGAATGCTGCCGTCGTCATCCCGTGGAGCATCTTGTATTCGCGTCTTCTTCGAGCGTCTACGGAAGCAACGAAAAGGTGCCGTATTCTGCCGACGACAAAGTTGACAATCCCGTTTCGCTGTACGCTGCAACAAAAAAATCGAACGAACTTTTCGCACATGCCTACGCAAAACTCTACGGCATTCCCTGTACCGGTCTGCGGTTTTTCACGGTGTACGGACCTGCGGGACGCCCCGACATGGCGTACTTCAAGTTCACGCAAAAACTCGTGAAAGGCGAAGCAATTCAGATTTACAACAACGGCGATATGTACCGCGATTTTACCTATATCGATGACATTGTGCAGGGCGTGGCAAACGTGATGCGAAAAAAGCCGGAACTCACTCCCGACGGTGCGCCGTACAAAATCTACAATATCGGGAACAGCAAACCGGAAAGCCTTCTGCGATTCGTGGAGATTTTGGAGCAATGCCTTATACGCGAAGAAATTATCAGCACTCCGGGAAAGAAAGAACTGCTTCCGATGCAGCCGGGCGACGTGTACCAAACTTTCGCCGACGTAACAGAACTTGAGCGCGATTTCGGCTTCCGCCCGAAAACGACGCTGGAAGAAGGGCTTGCAAAATTCGCTGCATGGTACAAGGAGTATTACGGAAAGTAAAAATTTACTTTTGAAACACTGCCGCAAAAGGCGGCACTGCTATTCCGTTACATACAGCATAATTCCTATAACAATAATCATCATTCCTGCCGCTTTGCGCTTGTTTATTTTTTCCTTGAAAAAGATTTTTCCGAAAATCATCGCGAACGCATAGCCTGAAGTTTCTACGACGGGAACAAATGAAGCCGGCGCACGTTTGAGCGCATAAATATCCATAAAGACAGCTGTGAAAAACAGCAAATATGCGGAAATTACTTTTATGTTGAGATATTCCCGAATAAATGTGTTATGAGGTTCGGTCGCCGATTTTTTTAACAAAACCTGTGAAAGTGCCGAAACGAATACCGAAAAAATCAGAAGGAGAACATATCTTTTGTCTGTCATTTTATTCGCCTTGATGAGCTTTCGGAACATGAAAGCACAAGAATTCCCGCGGATATAATTGCCGCGCCGATGATTTTTCGCGGTGTTATTTCTTCATTAAAAAATAAGCAGCCCCATATCATTCCCCAGATAATTGTTGCTGCCTTGTGCGCCATAGCAACGGAAAGTTCAATGCGCTTTAAAACCTGCTGCCAGCATACGGCGTACACGGCAAGTATGATTATAACAGCGGAGCACAGTGCACAGAATTGCGGAGAAAGAAAAGTGAATTCTGAGGCGCTTTTCCCTAACACGGTATAGAAACTGTACATAAAAAATATGCCGTGCATCAAAATATAAGAAGAAACAGAACGGTATTTCATATAAAGCGATTATATTGTAATTTTCAATAAATTGATATACAATTACTATCGTTATGTCGCAGATTATTGTTTTGCCTGCCGTAAATGACTCGCGGGGGGGGTAACGATAATTGAAAAAGTTTTGCCTTTTTCAATTAAGCGTGTTTATTATATTTATAATGTTCCGCCCGAATCTGTGCGCGGCGGACATCGCCACAAAAAAAATACGCAGGCGCTTGTCTGCGTTTCTGGTTCCTGCCGAATCAATATAGACGACGGGCTTGAAAAATCGTCTGTTGTTTTGGATTCTCCAACGAAGTGTCTTGTTCTGCATCCTAAAGATTGGCACACCATGGGCTCATTTTCTTCCGATGCGGTTCTGTTGGTGCTGGCATCGGAATATTATGATGCTTCCGATTACATTGACGAGCCGTATAGTTCCGAAACTTCTTCAAAAAAGGAGAAGTCAAAATGAGCGGAGCCCATGCGCTGATTGAATATGAGAATTTGTCCTGCACCAACAAATTGTTCGAGGCAGAATACAAAGCGGCATTCGAGCGTTTTTTGCAGAAAGGCTGGTATGTCCTCGGTGACGAAGTGAAACGCTTCGAAGAGGAATTCGCCGCGTTCGTGGGAACAAAATACTGTGTCGGAGTTGCTTCCGGGCTTGACGCGCTTATCCTATCGCTTGAATGTCTTGAACTTCCGAAAGGCAGCGACGTTCTTGTTCCTTCAAACACGTATATCGCTTCTATCCTTGCAATTGTCCGCGCGGGACTGAATCCGATTCTCGTCGAACCGGACATACACACGTATAATATAAATCCTGCGGAACTTAGGCGAAAATGCACAGCGAACACAAAAGCGGTGCTGGTCGTGCATTTGTACGGCAAGCCTTGCCGAATGGATGAAATCGGCGAATTCTGCAAACAGCGCGGCTTAAAACTAGTTGAAGACTGTGCACAGTCGCACGGTGCTTTATTCAACGGAAAAATGACCGGAGCATTCGGCGATGCAGGTGCGTTCAGTTTTTATCCGACAAAAAATCTCGGCGCACTCGGCGATGCCGGCGCGATTTGTACCGACAGCAAAGAATATGCCGATAAAATCCGCGCATACAGAAATTACGGTTCCGAAATAAAATATCACAACAAATATCTCGGAATGAATTCGCGGCTGGACGAATTGCAGGCGGCATTCCTGCGCATAAAACTCCGCCATATAAACGAAATTACGGAAAAGAAACGCCGTCTTGCAGGGCTTTACTTTGACGGGCTTGACCAAAGCAAATTCATTTTGCCCGAACAGGATAAAAACAGTTTCGATGTATTCCATATTTTCAACGTTCGCTGCGAGCGCCGCGATGAACTCAAGGCGTATCTCCTTGAAAACGGAATAAAGACCGAGATTCATTATCCGATTGCGCCGAACAGGCAGCCTGCCATGCACGGGATTCTCGACATTCAAGAGCCGACTCCTTTTGCGGAAGAAATCCACAACACGACTTTGAGTCTTCCCATTTCATTTTGTCATACGGAAGAAGATGTGCGGCGCGTGATAGAAGTTATGAACAGGTTTTAATTTAAAATGAAAGTTTCTATTTGCATTCCGGTTTACAATGGGGCGGACTCGATTGAACGGCTTCTTGCCGCCATTGACGAAGCCTTTCGCGGCACAGAAAAAGAAGTTGTACTTGTGAATGACGGAAGCAGCGACAGCAGCGCACAAGTGTGCCGCGCGCTGACAGAGCGATACGATTATGTGCGCTTTGTGGACTTGCGAAAAAATTCCGGCGAGCATAACGCCGTTATGTGTGCACTGAATTATTGCACAGGAGACTGTGCGGCAATCATTGATGATGATTTGCAAAATCCTCCCGAAGAAATCTTCAAATTGATTGACGAAATGAAAAAAGGCTACGATGTAGTCTTTGCAAAATATCATAAAAAGCGGCACAGTTTTTTGCGGAACTTGGGAAGTAAGTTCAATGACTTGTTTGCGACATGGCTTCTTGAAAAGCCGAAAGATTTGTATTTGTGCAGTTTTAAGCTGATCACTCGTCCCGTCATCGATGAGATCATAAAATATAAAGGACCGTTTCCGTATGTGGACGGGCTTATTCTGCGCGTTACGGATAATTTCAGTTCCGTGTATGTGAAACACAACGCGCGGGAAACGGGACATTCAAACTACAATTTAAAGCGGCTTGTGCGGTTGTATCTCAATATGTTCATCAATTTTTCCATAAAGCCGATGCGGCTCATTATGGGAATCGGATTTGCGATCATGATAATCGCACTGATTCTTGCGGCGATTTTTATTATCGAAAAGCTGCTTCAGCCGGAAATTTCCGCAGGCTGGACATCGCTTGCCGTACTTGTGCTGTTTTTCGGCGGATTGCAAAGTTTTTTTCTTGGCTTGATCGGCGAATATATCGGAAAAAATTATCTTGACAAAAACGGAACTCCGCAATGGACGGTGAAAAATGTGTATGGACTTGAAAAGAATGAGGCTCGAAAAAATACCGAATAGCTTGAAAAAAAAACGCGGCATTTATTTAAAATTTACCTGGATATTCCTCATAGTTGTGTTCTTTTCTTTTTTGGAATTCCTTTTGAATCATAAGGCGTTTTTGGTTTCTGATACTTTATCGGAATATGTAACAAGCCTTGCTTACTGGGGAAACTATCTGCGGAATACCGCAAATACTTTTGTACATACGGGGAAACTTCATTTTCCGCAGTGGGATTTTTCACTTGGATTGGGCTCCGATATCATCTCAACATTGAATTGGTATGTTGTGGGCGACCCTTTGACTTTGCTGGCAGCGTTTGTAAAGCCGGACAAGACAATCTATCTGCATCATTTTCTTGTTGTGTTGCGATTGTATCTTGCAGGAATGGCATTTTTGTTTTATTGCCGCCGTACAAAACGAAGCAATGAATATTCTGTTTGCGGTGCGATAATATATGTTTTTTCGGGATATTCGATGTTTCTTGCATACCGCCATACATATTTTATAAATTCATTTATATATCTTCCGTTTTTATATGCCGGCATAGAGAAAATATTTCAAAGCAAAAATCCCATACCTTTTATTGTCACCGTTTTTGTTTCATGTGCGGCGAATTTTTATTTTTTCTATATTCTTACCATACTGACATTTATATATGCGCTCGTTCGTTTTTTCTTTATATATACGGATGAACGGCTGCGAAATTTTGCGCGCTGTTTTACTGTATCGCTCTTTGCATATATGATCGGAGTGTTTCTCGCAGCCGTTATATTTTTGCCAAATGTATCCGGTTTTCTTGATTGCGGTCGTTCCGGTTCGATGCCGCATCTGCCTTTGTTCTATAACTTGAAATATTATTTTAAAATTATTGTCGCGTCCATTTCGCCGTCATATATTGAATCTTATACACGTCTTGGATTTGCTCCTGTTTTTTTGCCGCTTTTGATTTTGTGCTTTATCAGGAAGGAATGCCGTGAACTGAAATTTTTTGCGTGCATATATTTGATTTTTCTTTTGTTCCCGTTTTTCGGCTCGGCATTCAACGGGTTCGGCTACATAACAAATCGCTGGGGATTTGCCATTTCTTTTTTTGCCGGTATTCTTGCAGTTCAAATGCTTCCCGAAATAACTCACCTCGGCAAAAACGAAGGAAAATTTGTTTTGGGAATTCCTGCTGTAATGTGCCTTATGGTTTTTGCAGGCGCTTTTTTCCCCGGAGAAATTGGCGGCGACATAAAAAAATCCGTCTTGCTTTCTTATTTGATTCTTGCTGCAACTCTTATCGCTATTTTTTGTTTGAATAAACATAAAAACAAAGTCAATTCCGCGCTTGTGCCTTCGCTTATTCTTGCCATGATTTGCTTTTCTGTCACGATCAATGCTTATGAGTTTTTTTCCCCGAAGTTTGTAAACTATATCGAAGATTTTTTTGATACAGGCTGGGAAAATCATGTCATGTTTGATTCTGCCGAAAATCTTGTTTTGGAGATTCAAGATGAAAATTTTTTCCGATATGAATATCCACAAAAAAAACTTCTGAACAATTCCATGATTATGGAAAAAAACGGAACGTCTTTTTATTTTTCGGAAATAAGCAGACATATACTTGATTTTTTCGAACTCTACGGATTGTACACGGGCGATGAACAGCATTTGCGGGGATTTGACAATCGCACCGCTCTTCAGACGGCATCTTGTGTAAAATATTATATTCAAAATTCAGAAAGACAAGATGTTCCGCAAGGCTTTTTTAAAATAAAAGAATCTTTGATTGACGAAGAAAAATACAATTTATATGAGAATAAAAATTTTCTGCCGATAGGATTTTTATACAAGTCTTTCATTTCAGAAGAAGATTTCTATGGGCTTGATATGGTTGAGCGGGAAGCAGAATTTCTCAATGTGGCTGTTGTTCACGGGGAGAGGGAGGGGCTTGTTTTTGAATCCCCTGTATCGGCAGAAATTGTCAAGCAAAATGAATTTTCTATTAGACTTGAAGAAAATACCAGTGCAGAGGGAAATTCGTATTTTATATCCAAAGACAATTCCTCAATCTATGTTAATTTTGTTCCTCGTGAAAATGCGGCGAACTATCTTGTGCTTGAAGATGTCTATTTTACGAATGATGACAAACCCAGAATTTCTGTTTATCTTGACGGCAAATATATAGGCAGTTTTGAAATAAAAGAAAATTTCAGTAGATACGGACATCGGTTTGCCGTGAATCTTGGCAATCCGGAATTTGAAACAAATTGCACTGTCCAGCTTTTATTTCATGAAAAAGGATTGTACAACATAGAAAATATGCATATTGATTCATTGCCGCACGCTTATACGAATGCGCTTATAGACAATGCGAGGCAGCATGTTCTTGAAGATGTCGTTACGGAAGATGATTTTATTTCCGGAAAAATAAATGCAGATTCAGCAAGTATGCTTTTTCTTTCAATTCCGTTCTCAAAAGGGTGGAAAGCTTTTGTTGATGGAATTCAAGTTCCGTTGTACAGGACGCAAGTTATGTACTCAGGCTTGTTTTTGGAACAAGGCGAACATATTGTTACGCTGAAATATTCCAATCCGCTTATAAAAGCGGGATTCGCACTGTCTTTGCTGGGTTTCGCTCTGCTTGTTCTAGTCATCTTGAAATATAAACGTTCCTTTATTCAGTTTTAAAGAAAATATTTTTTGGTACTTGCCGCAATCCGGTGATGAGTGCTAGCGTTCTGTTCTGTAAATGGAATATCCATGGTGCGGAACACGTTCGCTCTCAGGCGGAAGCTGCATATATCCCTTGTGCGTTAAGTTCAGTATGGAATCATACTCTTTCGGAATATAGACAGCATGCCCCTCAAAAAGATGTTCTTCCAGCTGCTCGGCTTTTGATCGTTCTATTGGGTCGCAGTCGAATAAGACGCCGATAAATGTGTCATCGTCGGATGTTCGTTTCGATATATAAGAAGCAACTCTGCTGTCAAAATCAAAGTGTTTTCTCCAAATTATTTTTAGAAATGCGCTGACGATACGGCGGAATAGACTTTTCAAGCCTTTTTTCCCATTGTCGGGATTTATGTAGATAATATACAGTTTGTCAAACATGCGTATTTTCTTTCCTAATTTCTTTCCCTCGGAAAAACTATTGCCGCAGTTGTCCAGCGGATAGATATCTACAAAAACACCAAGTTCGAAGTTTTTTTCACCGGGGTTTCGAGTGCGGAAAATAAAATCAGTGTTTACAAAACGCGGAAGCGAACAGCTGTAGTTTTTTGTATTCGTTCTGTCGCATATTTTGAACGGTTTCATTTCTTCTGAATGTTCGACCATATAGCGCTTGAGAATTTCATAGTCTTTCCGCGGCATCATTACATCGATATCGTCATCCCATGGAATAAAGCCGTTATGACGGATTGCTCCGATCAATGTGCCGTATGCGAGAAAATACCGTATATCCAGTTTTCGGCACAGTGCATCCAGTTTAAGAAGGACTTTCAGCGACTCCTGCTGTATTTCCTGCAATGTCAGTTCCTGCATATTGATTCTCCCTGTTTTAATATATATTCCAAAAATGTTCCGCGCGTGTTTTTGCTTTCGTCGAATTTGTGTGTCAGCTTGTGAATGTCGCTCATTCGTGCTATTTGTGAAAATCGTTCTTTTGAATACGGATTGAACAGCTCTCTTTGCAGAATATGCGGCGGCAAATTTGAAAAGAATGGAACGCAATCCCAATCTTCCCGATATTTTTCCGTCGCCATCGCAAAGAAGAAATGAAGCAGGAAATAATGATATAGATAAGTATGTTTCTTCCAATATAAGAATAGCAAATCGCGCGTCAGTCTGATAATCGGATTATTCTTTTCGCACGACAAAAGCCAGCTGGATGCCTGTATCGCGGGGGCGCCGCGTTCTTTCTCTTTATAAGCAAAAAGGGGGGTGTTGAATATGTATTCGGGAAATCCCGTGCAAAATACTGTGGAGTCAATCCATGTTCCGCCGTGTTCTGCAAGCAGTTGAATTCTGAGCAGATCGGAAAAATGAGCGTGAGAAATAATGCCTTTTTCATACTTTGTTTTGATGTATTCGGGAAAATCAGCGTATTTCCAGAGGTTTTCTTTGGTAAGAATGATAATTCTCTTTCCGTGAAGCTGTGCGCGGAGCGACGCAAGACATGCCTTGCATACAAGCGGCGCGTTTTCTTCGCCCTGCAGCCAGCACCACCACACAATATCGCTGTATTCGTGCGTTTTGTTCCATTGTCCGGCTTGTTTTTTAAGAAAAGAAGTATACCTCATTTTGAGAATGGAATAGAACACCCACTGTTTTATATTCCCGCGCAATTCAGGTGCCATTCTTTTTCCTGTCAGGCAAAAAATGATACGGCAAAAGATATAGTGCAAATATGAAGTGATTTTTTTCAACTGATGCATCATGACTTACTGCCTTGAATAGTAATTGATATAACCGTTTTTGTCTATTGTTTCAATTGCGGAAAAAGGATATTATATAACGAAGATTGTATATGATTATTAGGGAGTCTGCCGTGCATTACGTTGATCCAATCATAAAAACTCTTTTCAGAACAAATCAGCCGGAAGGACGTGCGTCTTATATTCGTCTTGATCAAAATGAAAATCCCGACGGAGTTCCGCTATGGCTTTTTAAGAAAGCGATGAAGAAAATCACGCCGTCATACCTGTCTTTGTATCCGGAAGAAATTTGTTTTACGGAAAAATATGCGCATTTGCTGGGGCTTAAATACGAAAATGTTACACTTACTGACGGATCTGTTGTTGCAATGAGCTATGCAATAAAAGTATTTGGCGAACCGGGCAAAAAATTGCTGTGTGTAACACCGACATTCGGAATGTATAAAGTATATGCTGATATGTCACAGATGAATACGGAATTCATTCATTATGAGCCGGATTATACATTTGATATAAACAAATTGATTGAAAAAATCGATACAAACACAAGTCTTGTTTCTTTGGTGAATCCGAGTATGCCGATTGGAAATGTGTATGCGGAACAAGATATAGAACGTGTCGTACAGGCTGCCGCTTCTGTAAATGCACTTGTAATTATAGATGAAGCCTATCATTATTTTTATGAAAAAAATTCTCTTGAACTGATAAAAAAATATGATAATGTTGTGATTCTCCGTACTTTTTCTAAATTTCTCTCTCTGCCGGGACTTCGGATGGGCGCTGTAATTTCTGCCGAAGAGAACATTCGGTATATAAAGAATTATAAACCGCATTATACGGTAAACGGGGCAGCATTGGCTTTCGGAGAAACTGTTATAGATAATTTTGACAGGCTTTATGATGATTTACAGAAAACATTTCTGGAAGGAAAACATTTTTTGCTAAAGGCTTTGAATACAGAGGGGTATTCTTATATTCCTACAGAGGGATGCTTTATCTGTATTCGTCCCAAGCATAAGAGTGCTGAACAGATTACAGAGGAATTAAAAGATAGAAATATTCTTATTTTTTGCGGGAAAGGAGACAGTGCGGGCTTCCTTCGAGTAACGATTTGGAGTAAAAAATATATGAAGTGTTTTATAAATGCCTTGAAAGAAATTGACAGATGAAAAATATTTCCATTATTTTGGCAGGCGGTGTCGGATCTCGAATGGGGGGGGAGGTATTCCGAAACAGTTTTTGTCTTTAAATGATAAGCCCGTAATTATACATACACTTGAAAATTTCCAGAGAAACAATAATATCGACGGAATTATTATTGTTTGCGTAAAAGATTGGATGATTCATTTAAAAGAAATATTAAATGAATATGCAATTTCAAAAGTTTTTGCCGTTGTAGAAGGCGGCGGCTCAGGACATGATTCTACAAGAAACGGACTGTTTTTTCTGCGGGACAAACTAAGTCCGGAGGATTATGTTGTTATTCATGACGCGGCGCGTCCGATTCTTCCTCAAGCGGCAATAAATGATATGCTGCGTGTTGCGCATGAAAAAGGAAATGCCTCGCTTGCGATTCCCTGTTATGAAACGATACTATTGACAGACGATGGAAAAAGCGGCGCAAGTCAGCTGGACAGAAGCAAAATAATGCGGATACAAACACCGCAATGCTATCAATTCGGACCGCTGCTGGAATTGTACGAGCGTGCGGAAACAGAGGATAAACATGATTTCATTTATGCCGATCTGGTTCTGGTGTATTATGGAAAGACAGTTTATTTTTCAAGAGGATTTGCAAATAATATAAAAATTACGCGGAAAGAAGATGTTCCGCTGTGCAAGGCTTTGATGCATTTTAGCGAGGAGGAATTATTTTCATGAAAATCGCTATGGGAGCAGATCATGCCGGTTTTGAATATAAAGAACGGCTTATGTTATTTTTGAAATCAGAGGGATATAATATTATTGACTGCGGTACAGATTCAGAAGAACAAGTTGATTATCCTGTGTATGCGGAAAAAGTCTGCCGCCTTATTGAATCGGCGTCGGCAGACACAGGTATATTGATTTGCGGGACAGGAATCGGTATGAGCATGGCTGCAAATAGACACAAAAGTATTCGTGCGGCAGTTTGCGGAGACTCAAAATCCGCTGAATTTACGCGGCTTCATAATGACGCTAATATTCTTTGTTTAGGTGCAAGAATTATTTCTTATGAATTGGCACAAGAAATTGTAAAAATCTATCTTTCAACCGATTTTTTAGGCGGGAAACATTTGAAGAGATTGAGAATCTTTTCATAAGAAACAGGCTGCCGTTGCAAGTTCTCCCCTCCCACACACAAAAAAAATCCGCCAAAGCAGGTTTTGGCAAAGAGGTAATTTACAAATCTCTTGTTTTTTGCTGCACGGAATGCCCCCCCTTGCTTGTGCTGTTTTCGGTGCATACTTTCTATTCCCGCCGGTTCCTATCGGTTTGGGCGCTTCTTCTTGAAAAGCTTTCCTCGTGCCGCTGCCGCAAGTGAAACTGCCGTTTCGTGGTGCAGTGCAACAGCTATGGCGGCATAAACTGCTGTTCCGCAGAAAACGGAAACTATGAGCTTGAGCCATAAGCCTTCTGTCTGCCCTTGGATAAAAAAAACTGCCGTTCCCATGCCGACGGTTCCTGCCGCTGCTTTTAAAAATTCTTTTAAAACGCCGGTGCCTGCAATGCTGTCAATGCAGCAGGCTGCTTTTACGGCTGTAATTATTGTTTCGACAATCAGCGTGGCAATCGCCGCCCCGAAAACGCCCCAGTACGAAATAAACGGAATATTCAGCGCAACATTCAGTACGCAGCCGATAATCTGAGAAATAAGACCTATCCGCTCTTTCCGCTGAGGAACAATGATGACCTGATTTAAAAACGTTCCCGCTGCATTTATAAAAATAATCGGGCAGAGCACTTTCATGGTGCTTACTGCCGGAAGATACTGTACGCCGCAGAACAGCTCAAGAATCGGTTCTGCGAGCAGGAAAAGACCCGCCGCAGCAGGAAGCGCAAAGAAAACTGTCAGATTTTCGCACTTTTGTACCATGCTCTTGTATTCGCCGGCTTTTCCGTTTTCAAGGTAGTATGAACCGCGCGGCATAAAAGTACTGAGCGTTGTTGCAATCACAAGATAGACGATTCTGTTTATTTTGCTTGCCGCAGAATAATAGCCGACGGCAAGATCGCTCATCATAAAGCCGAGTATGACGGCATCGATTGTTGTGTGGAGCTTTGTCGCGCAGTCGGTACCCAGAAAAATGAGAACGGGTTTCAAATGTTTTTTGATGTGTATTTTTGACCGAGAAAACAAATTGATGAATTTCCGCGAGTAGCAAAGATTCAGTATGTTCGGACCGACAAATGAAATGACTCCCATTGCTCCGTAGTACAGATAATCGTCAGGAGTGCGCACAAAAACAAACAGAAACACAAGACATACTATCTGAAACAGTATTGAACGCATTGTTATGTACTTGAATTCCTCGAAAGCCGTGAAAAGCCAGTTCATTCCTGTGGAGGCGAACAGGATTTTTGCCGAGCAGATGACAAAGAGCGCGCGGTATCCGCCGAATTTGGAAACCGCAAGCATGGCTGCAATCAGCAACAGGAATGCCGATGCCGTTGAAATCAAGTTCAGACAGAAGATGTCGCGGCAGAATGCGTTGAGTTTTGGTTTGTCATCGCGGATTTTTGCAGCCTCCCGCGCCGCATAAGATCCGACTCCAAGCTCTGCAATCAGGACAAAGTATTCAATGACGGAATTGACAAAGTTGATTTTTCCGATTCCGTCGGGCATCAGTACCCGTGAGGCATAGGGAAACGTAATGAGCGGAAAGGTAAAATTTGCAAGCGCTTTTATAAAATTAAAAGCGGCGTTCTTTTTCAGCGACTGCAATGCCATATATGTATTATACAGATTTCCGTAAAAAGAGAAAGCGCTATTCATTGTACAAAAAATTGCGCTGAACAAAGCCGTCAAACAAAATGAAAAAACTCACTGAGAATTTTTAAAAAGTCAGTGAGAAATTTTAAAAACTCACTGACTTTTTTGGAGAAACTTACCGGCTTTTTCTTATTTTTTTCTTGCCTTTTGCAATTTTTTTATTATCTTTTTAGGCAGAGTTTTCTGCAGAAACTTGAAGTCCTTATGGACTTTTAACTTATCGCTGGCGGAGGTGCCTATTCGTAAGGTGCAATTTTCAGACAAGGAGGATACATTATGATGTATTCGGTAAAACAAAGACAGAATCCCCTCAACCGTGAGGATGATTCTCAGTATTATGCGACGGCGGAGTACGGCGAAGAAATCGATATTGAAACACTTGCAAAGGAAATTTCAAAGTCCTGCACACTGACGCCGGCTGATGTTGTGGCAGTTATCGAGAGTTTCCTCGACAAAATGCCGCAGTATCTGAAAAACTCAAACCGCATCAGGCTGAACAAGTTCGGCATTTTCAAACTTTCTTTCAGTTCTACAGGACACAAGGACAAAGATGACGTAAGTTCTGCCGACATAAAGAATCTTCGCGTCCTTTTTACGCCGAGCGTCCAGCTGAAAAAAGAGTTGTCTGATGTGACCTATTCAAGAAAATAGATACCGCTTCTTGAAGACCTAACATACGGTATCGCAAAAGTCCGAAACGACTTGAAACTTCACAAACCGAAAATTGATAATTTGATTTGAAGCTCAACACATAGCGGCTGAAAGCTGGAATAAGAAGCGAAAAATCCCCTGCATGCTTTATGAAAAAGCAGTGTCAGGGGATTTTTATATTTTTCTTGCGAGTTCCCATTTTGGTACGCGCCAGAGCATTTTTGCCGAAAAGCCACGGTGTGAAGTTCTGCCGTCCATGCGTTCGTATGCTTTGCATTCATTGAAGTACTATATGTCAAGCTGGTTATATTTCCAGCAATAAGATATCGATTTAATATTAAGTTTCATATATAGAAAAAAGTCTGATTTTCTGTTAAAATATATGGAATACTACATTCCCAAACCTGTACTTTTGCGGACGGAGAATTTGGAGAGAAGCTGTGAAAGAAATATTTATTGAAGATATTCGAAGAATTCAGCTTGAAATGCTTGATTATTTTGATGATTTATGCAGAAAAAATAATTTACGCTACTCTTTAAGCGGAGGAACGCTTTTAGGAGCTGTTCGGCATAAAGGGTATATTCCATGGGATGATGATATTGATGTTTTTATGCCGAGGAAAGATTATGAACAATTTTTATTGGCGGCAGATAAATCCGAACAAAACTATTATAAAATTTTTTCTCCATTTAATAATGAGTTTTATTATTATCCGTTTTCAAAACTTGTGGATGTACGAACAAAAATTGATGAAAACCATGATCGTCCTTTGCCGCAAATAGGAATATATATCGATATTTTTCCGATTGATGGGCTTCCGAATAATGAAAAAAAAAGAAAAAATTATTGGAATAGAATACGGAAAATAAAAAGAGTTTGCACAATGGTGTATCAAAAAAAGGCACATGGCGAAAATATGCTAAAGCAAATATTTCGGTATGTTATGTTTTTTTTGCTGAAATTAGTAAAGGCAAATACGATTGCAAAATTCTTGAATACAATTTCTTCTTGTTATGAAATAGAAAAGTCAGACTATGCAGCGGTATCTCTTTTTGGATACGGGGAAAAAGAACAAATGCCTGTTTCGGTGCTTTCTGACTTTTCAGAACTGCAGTTTGAAGGAAAAATGTACAAAGTCATAAAAAATTATGATTTATATCTTTCAAATCTATATGGAGATTATATGAAACTTCCTCCTGAAAATCAGAGACAGATGAAACATGGATTTTCAGCATATTATATTTGAAAATAATTGTATGGCAAATAATTTTGATTATGCGAGGAGACTATGACTAACGCATTGATTTTTGCGGGCGGAAGCGGCAAGCGAATGAACAGTCGGTCGAGACCGAAGCAGTTTCTGCGGTTTTATGACAAGGAGCTGATAGTTCATACGCTGGAAAACTTCCAGAATCATCCGGAAGTTGACGGCATCGCAGTTGTGTGCATTGAGGGATGGATTTCGTACATGGAGAGACTTGTCGAGCACTATGCCCTTAGCAAAGTACGGGCAGTTGTTCCTGGCGGTATGACAGGACAGGAGTCGATTTTCAAAGGACTTCTTGTGTTGAAAGATTTCGCGCCGGATGACTCTATTGTGCTCGTACATGACGGCGTGCGTCCTTTCGTCCCAGAAATCTTGATTTCAAATTGCATCGAATGTGTACAAAAGCACGGTAGCGCAATCACCGTGACGCCCGCAATCGAAACAATCGTAACACAAAAAAGTGGAAAAATCACGGCAATAATCGATCGATCCGAGTGCTTTCATGCGAAAGCTCCTCAGTGCTTTTTTTTGGGTGATCTGCTTGCGGCACATAAAAAGGCTAGGGCTGATGGCAAGCTGAATATGATTGATTCTGCGAGTTTGATGCAGTTTTACGGACATGAGCTTTTTACGGTTGAGGGCGGTTTCGACAATATAAAAATTACAACACCAGCCGACTTCTATATGTTCAAGGCACTGTACGAGGTGCACGAGCAGCAGCAGATTTTTGGGCTGTAAGAGGAATCAATGGATATTTTAGAAGAAGATTTCACGCGTCTTGCGGCGGAGTACGACTTTTCTGTCTTGCGCGGTGCATGTGTACTGGTTACAGGTGCAACAGGATTTGTCGGAAGTCAGCTGCTTTGGTTTCTTGATTTTCTGAATAGGACGCAGGGATACAAGATGAGGCTTGTTGCGTTCGCCAGAAATGCAGACAGGGCTGCTGCTGTGTTCGGTGAGACGGCGAAAAACGGACATATCCAATTTGTCTACGGTGACATTCTCTTTCTTCCGGAGATCAGCGATAGAATTGATTTTATAATACACGGTGCGAGCATTACCTCGTCGAAATATTTTATAACTCATGCCGTAGAGACAATTGACACGGCGATAAACGGTACCTTAAATATGCTGCATCTTGCGCACAGGAAAGGCGTGAAATCGTTCGTGTACCTTTCGAGCATGGAGGCATTCGGCGTGACGGACGGCCGTGGCGAGGTGCGAGAGGAGAATCTCGGCTATATTGATATCGCAAATCCGCGCTCAAGCTATATGGAGAGCAAACGAATGTGTGAGAACCTGTGCGTGTGTTTCGCGGTAGAATATGGACTTAACGTGAAATCGGTACGGCTGGCGCAGACTCTCGGACCGAGAATTGCATACGGAGATTCACGGGTGGCGGCGCAGTTCGCACGCGCAGTGATTGAAGAACATGATATCGTGCTGAAGACGGAAGGACTTACGAAGCGACCAGTGTTGTACTCTGCAGATGCGGTTAGTGCGATCATTACGGTTTTGCTGCGGGGAGTGAGCGGACAGACATATACAGCAGCGAACCCTGAAACTTTTGCGACAATTCGTGAAACGGCGGAAATGGTGGCGCAGCGGATTGCGGGCGGAAAGATAAAGATTTCGTATGATATCCAAAAAATACCGATGGAATACGCGCCTAATTTCAATCTCAATCTCAATATAGATAAGCTCAACGCTCTCGGTTGGCAGCCAGCGGTAGGGCTTGAGGAAATGTATCGCCGCATGATTATGGGGATGCGACAATAAGATATTTATGACTATTTTTGTCTGGGAAACTTTTGTTTGCGGAAATATTTTGTCAAGACTGCCGTAATTTGCGCTGGCATCAAAATGAATATTTTATGCCGGCGGAAAAGCAAAACTGTATGTCCCAGGAACTCTTATAATGAAACATCAGCAATTCCTCTGCGGCAAATGAGCCGGACACACTTAAATGCGGCGTAATGAAATACAAACCGGAAATGCCGTATATCAGATGCGTTTCCCAGCGGTTAAAATATTTATCCGCAAGTTCTTTTAGAGAAACTCCTTCGTGCGGTTCGGTAATTGCTTTCGAGTAAAGATAATTGTTGTCCGGACGGAATCGGTGGAAATACAGCTGTACTTTGCCGCGCGGAAAATATACGGCATAACCGATATACTGGCTGTCGCCGCCGTAGCCGATTCCGGAACCTATCCACTGACCTTTGTTTGTGTATCCCTGCGTAATTACATGATGCATTCCGAAATTGTACGGCCATTGAAGGTGAAAATCCTGCGACATTTCCGTGTTGTTCCATTCAAACATCAGTTCGCCGTATATGTTGTATTTCCGCAGCAGCGGCATCGTTTTTTTCAAGCCGACCGTATATACCATGGTATGTTCAAAGTTAACGGACTCATTTGCATAATCATCTATTCCCAATTCTCCGTACACTTCAAAACCGACAGCGGGAAAAACCCAGTCAAACATTATCGAGGCTTTTTGATCTTCTTCTTCGTTTGAATCATACAGCGGATTCAAATATTTCCAGAAGTCTTCTCCCCATTTGCTCAGACAGACTTTTGCCGCACCGAGTGTCAAGCCCGGAAGAAATGACGGCGCGTAAGAAAATGTAAAACAGCTCATTTGATTGTGGGGATTGGAAACGGCATCGGTAAAATAATCCGACTGTGAAAGGTATCCGATCCAAACACGCGCTTCGACATCGCCGAGGTACCAGTTCAAGCCCGGAATGACAACGCGCTGCCGCCGCAGTCCGATATCGAATTTGGGATATGTCGGCGCGTTGTTGGAATGCAGTATAGGATTAAGATACGCCGGACCGAGCCAGACTGCCTGCGTGCCGAAACCTGCCGTCAGTGTATGCCAGGTATAGCGGATTTCCGTATCTCCCCAGTCAAATGTGAAAAACGGTTCGTCGCCGAAACGCTGCGGCGCATCCGCTCCGACGTTATGAGCGTATCCCCAAAAATACCCGAATTCGCTGTCGCAGTTCGACTGCATCAATTCGAACGCGAGGTTTTGGCTCCAGCTTATCTGCGGCTTGAACGTCACTTCAAGTCCGTAGGCTTCAAGGCGTGCGCCGGCGGTAAGGCTTGTGTTGTAGCCTTTTCCCTGCCACAGCGCGCCGTCGTTTTGTCCGTGGGGGACGGAAGTGTTGAAGCTGTTGTACCAGTCGGGACCGTAAATGCGCACGGCAATGCCCCGTCGGACGCCGTCGAGATAACGGTTCGAAGATCCCTGCGATGTATCCAAAAGCGTAAACGTTGTGCCGAGATTGTTCGCAGCCCAGGGATGAGAAAGCATCTTCGGTGCGTCGCTTTTTAGTTCGTCTTCGCTGTCCTCAGTTTCTGTTCTGATTTTCCATACGGAGTCGCTGAGCGTGCGGTAGTTCAGGGAAGGGCGCGCCGCAATTCCCTGCAATGAAAGAAAATCGTAGTATTCTTCCTCGGCGGATTTGAGCGCTTCCTGTGCAGATGCGGCAAAAATACAGCTTGCAGCACACAAAATACTTAACGTGCGTCGGTATCGGCGGATGATTTTCATAAACGCGTCCATACTAGCAGAAAAAAAACTTATTGTAAAGCGCAGTGAATTTCCTGATTTTTCGCGATTTCCGCAATGCGTTCGGCGAGAAAAAAATCAAACGGCGTTGTGATTTTGAAATTCAGCGGGCTTCCGTTTACAATGCCCACAGGAATATGCGGCATATAGGCGCGGACAACTCCGCAGTCATCTGTCGGATTGAATGCAGCATCGGCGTATGCGGCGCGGTATGCCGAAAGAATGACCGGCAGATGGAATGCCTGCGGCGTCTGAAAGTTATACAAAAGTGTACGGTCTAATATAGTTTCTATGGTGCGTCCGCCGGAATCGCTTTGCGCGATTGTGTCCGTTGTTTTTACGGCAGTTCCGGCCGCCTGATAGTCGTCAAGCGCGCGGATGCAGCCGCTTATTATTTGTTTTGACACAAACGGACGCGCCGCGTCATGGAGCAGGATTTTCACGAGCGGCTGTTCCGTTTGCGCCGCCGCATGCTCCGCTTCGAGATTCGGGAACGAACGCTCATATTTTTGCGAGTCAACGCTGCTGGAAATGCCGAAATCTTCCGCGCATGAACGCACCGCGGCATACGAGGAATCGCGGCGTTCTCTGCCTCCGCATAAAATGCGAAGCACTTTGCGGCAGGCGTTTTTTTCCGCCAAATTCCTGACATGCGGCATAAATTCTTCCTGACAGACGATATAAATGCCGTCTATGTTCTCGTGATTTTCAAACGCGGCAAGCGAATATTCTATGATTTGCCTGCCGCAGACCGAAACAAACTGCTTGGGAATGCTTTGCCCTGCGCGGGTGCCGCTTCCGGCTGCAAGTATAACGGCAATATTTTTCTGCGGGGAAGCGGACGGCGGAAGAACGGCATTCATCGATTATTTTACCGAAAAAAGCGGGCTTGACATAAAAGCATCGAGACTTTCCTGCCAGTGCGGCAGTGTTATGCCGAGCGCTTTTTGGATTTTTTCTTTGCTCAGCACGGAATAGGCGGGACGTTTCGCTTTTGTCGGAAATTGATTTGTTTTGCACGGAATAATTTCGCATTCCGATGTTATCAGTTTTTTTTCGCGGCCGAGCCGATAAATTTCGGAAGCGAAATCGAACCAGCTGATGTTTCCGATGTCGGTGCAATGATAGATGCCCGCCGGAACAAGCGCATCGTTTTGTTCCGACTTGATAATCCGCAGAATGACGTCTGCGAGATCTTTTGCGAATGTCGGCGTACCCCGCTGATCGTCGACGACCATGCGGGAATCATATTCATTCATTGCCCGCGTCATTGTGTAGACAAAGTTTTTCCCGTCATATCCGTACAGCCACGCGGTGCGGATAATATAAGAACTTTCGGGAAGCAGGGCAAGCACGGCGTCTTCTCCGGCAGCTTTTGTTTCGCCGTACACGCTTGCCGGACATTTTTCCGTGTCTTCGGTATACGGAACGGAAGCCGAACCGTCAAAGACGTAATCGGTTGAAATATGAATAAGTTTTGCGCCTGTTTTTTTCGCTGCGGCGGCAATATTCCGCGGACCGTCTGTATTCAGCCGCCTTGCGGCATCGATTTCATCTTCCGCTTTGTCGACTGCCGTATAAGCGGCGCAGTTGACAATCCAGGAGCATTTGCCGTCGCTTTCCGCAAATGCTTCGAGCGCGTTTCGGTCTGTGATGTCGATTTCACGATCCGTACCGACAAACGGAATGCCGCTTTGAGTGCACTGCCGTGCTATTTCCGCTCCGAGCATTCCGCTGCAGCCGATAAGCCATAAAAATGCGTTTTTTTCCATAATGTTTTTCAGTCTCCGATCCAATGTCCGTGAATGTCAAAGTATTTGCCTTGCCTGCTGAATGCCGGATGCTTTGCATCTTTTTCGGACAACAGCGGAATTATTTCCGGCGAAACGCCGCTCCAGTCGATGCCGATATTTTCGTCATTCCACATAAGTCCGGCTTCATCTTCCGGATGATAAAAATCCGTGCATTTATACGTAAAAACAGCGGCGTCGCTGAGCACAAAAAAACCGTGCGCGAAACCTTCCGGTATGTAAAATTGATTTTGTTTTTCCGAGGAAAGAATTACGCCGTAATACTGCCCGAATGTCGGGGAGCCGCAGCGAATATCCACCGCGACATCGTATACGCTTCCCGCAACCGCGCGGACGAGTTTTCCCTGCGGATGTTTTTTTTGAAAATGCAGTCCGCGCAGTACGCCGCGCGCGGATTTAGACTGATTATCCTGCACGAATTTCATTGTCAGTCCGGCGGCGGCAAAATCTTTTTCGCTGTAGCATTCGAAAAAATAGCCGCGATTGTCGCTGAAAACGCGCGGCTGGATTTCGTATAATCCTTCGAAAACAGCTCCGCTGCCAGCCGTGCATGGCGTAAATGTGAATGGCATAGACAATTCCTCCGTAATGTGCGTGCCGGCGTTACTGCTGTTCCGCGATATATTTCAGATACGCGCCGTATTCCGTTTTGTAAGTGCCGGCAAGCTGCAGTATTTGTTCCTGGGAAATCCAGCCGTTGCGGAACGCAATTTCTTCAATACAGGATACATACATTCCCTGCCGTTTTTGAATCGTAGCGATAAAATTGGACGCTTCGAGCAAGCCGTCATAGGTTCCGGTGTCGAGCCACGCCATGCCGCGGCCGAGCAGTTCCACGGAAAGGCTGCCGCGCGCAAGATATTCGTTGTTCACCGTGGTAATTTCGATTTCGCCGCGCGGCGACGGAGCAATGTTTGCGGCTATGTCGACGACGGAATTATCGTAAAAATAAAGCCCCGGAACAGCGTAGTTTGATTTCGGAACTGCCGGCTTTTCTTCTATTCCGAGCACTTTTCCGGCACTGTCGAATTCAACAACACCGTATGCTGTCGGATTTTTTACGTAATAGCCGAAAATCACCGCGCCGCCGTCTTTTTCGATATGCGAAGCCGCCCGCCGCAGTGCGGAAGTAAAGCTCTGCCCGTAAAAAATATTGTCGCCGAGCACCAATGCGGCGGAATCGTTGCCGATGAATGTTTTGCCGACAATAAATGCATCGGCAAGTCCCCGCGGCGAATCCTGCACCGCGTAATCGAAGTGCATGCCGAGGCTGCTGCCGTCATTGAATAATTCTTTGAACAGCGGCAAATCGCGCGGCGTCGAAATAATCAGTATTTCGCGAATTCCCGCAAGCATAAGCACCGAAAGCGGATAGTATATCATTGGTTTGTCGTACAGCGGCAGAATTTGTTTCGACACAGCTTTTGTTAGAGGCGCCAAACGTGTTCCCGAACCGCCTGCAAGAATAATGCCTTTCATTTTATTTCCCTTTTTTCATAATTAGTTTCGATCCAATTTTTGTATTCGCCGGAGAGAACGCGGTTTGTCCAACCGGAATTCGCAAGATACCAGCGCACGGTGCAGAGCAATCCGTCTTCAAAGGTCATTTTCCGCTGCCAGCCGAGCTGCGCTTTTATTTTTCCGCAGTCTATCGCGTATCTTCGGTCATGTCCCGGACGGTCTTTGATATACGTTATCGTCTGTTCGATTTCTTCTGCCGTCCGAGGTGCAGTTTCAGGGGAATTTTCCGCATCAGCCGAAAGCTCCGCGGCGGTGAGTTCGATAACTTTGCGCAGGAGCCGGATATTTTCCCATTCGTTTTCTCCTCCGATATTGTATTTTTCGCCTGCGGTGCCGCTGTTCATGATGAGCCAGACGGCGCGGTTGTGATCTTCGACATAGATCCAGTCGCGGATGTTTTTTCCGTCGCCGTATACCGGAAGGCTTCGTCCCTGCTTGATATTGGAAATCATCAGCGGCAGCAGTTTTTCCGGAAATTGAAACGGACCGTAATTATTCGTGCAGTTGGACAGCGTAAGCGGCAGTCCGTATGTGTGGGAATACGCCATGGCAAGATGATCGCTTGACGCTTTGCTCGCGGAATACGGACTTCGCGGATCATAGGGCGTTTGTTCCGTAAAATATCCGGTTTCTCCAAGCGATCCGTACACTTCGTCTGTGCTGACATGGTGGAACAATACGTCGCTCCGCATTGTTCCGTCCGGCTGCGTCCAAAAATTCCGCGCGCAGTCGAGAAGCGTAAAAGTGCCGAGGACATTTGTTCTGACAAACGCTTCCGGTCCGAGAATGGAACGATCGACATGGCTTTCCGCCGCAAAATGCACGATTGTATCGATATTGTATTTGCGCAGGATGCGTTCGACGGCTGTTCTGTCGCAAATATCGGTTTTTTCGAAAAAATACCGCTGAGTCTGTGCGCCCGCACCGAATTCCGCTTCTATATCGGCGAGATTTTCCGGATTTCCGGCATAGGTGAGACAGTCGACATTGACAACGCAGCCGGAAAATTCCGCATCGGAAAACATATTTGTACCGGACGCCGATTTCCCGAATAAATACCGGATAAAATTGCTGCCGATAAAGCCGCAGCCGCCTGTTACCATAATCGTGCGCAGCGCGCGTTTCGATGTTTGTTTTCGGCTCAAAAAAAACTCCTTATGTCTGCTGCTTGTTCAAACAGCAAAAACGGTATTTATGCTTGCGGAATACAGCCGTTTTTCAGCAAATATTCTTCAAGTTTTATCGTGAACGCTCTCATTTCTTCCGGCTGAATATCTCCGATATTGGCGATGCGGAATGTGTTGATATTGCCCAATTTTCCCGGATAAATCGTAAAATTATGCTGTGCCGCAAAATCATGCAGCGATTCGAAACTGTATCCGGGAGCGTCCGGTTCGAGAATCGCGGTAATAAGATGGCTTTGGTGTTCCTCTTTGACAAGCATTTTCAGCCCCAGTTTTTTTATTGCCGCAACAAGAATTTTCCAGCATTCGGTATAACGTGCCGCACGTTTTTCCACGGTTTCGGTTTTTGTTTCTATGATAGCCTGCCGCAGTGCATACAGTGTTTGTACCGGCGGAGTAAAGCGTGTCTGCTTTGTTTTTTCGAAATAGCGGTATTGGCTGTACAAATTCAGGTAATAATTGCGCACGGGAACGGATTTTGTTTTTTCCAATTCCGCTTTATTGCAAATGACAAAACCGACTCCTGCCATACCCTGGATATTTTTGTTCGATGTAGAAGTCATAAAGTCGATGCCCATTTTTTTCAAGTCCATCGGTATTCCGCAGTAAGCACTCACCGCGTCAACGATTGTTACCATTCCGTATTTTTTTGCAAGCGGACAAATAACATCGAGCGGATTCAAAAGTCCTGTCGTTGTTTCATGATATACGATGCCGAGATGCGTGTATTTTTTCGAAGCGAATTCCCGTTCGAGCGCCGCAATGTCGAGCGGTTCCCAAGTGGAACTTTTGAATACGGTTGCATGCAGTTTATGGACTTCCGCAATTTCCGCCAGACGGCTGCCGTATGAACCGTTGTCGACTATTAAAATATGTCCGTCTTCCGGAACTACGGAAGAAACCATGGCTTCGTCCGCGCCTGTGCCGGAACAGCCGAAAAGGACCGCCGTATATTCATCGGGAGAAGCAACAAAGCTCGTCAGCTCCCTGGAAATCCAGTTCATCATTTCGCCGAATTCTTTTTCGCGGGGGCAAATATCAGGCTGAATCTGCGCGCGCTTTACGCTGTCGGTCGTTGTGGCAGGACCGGGATTGAGCAGCACTTGCCGGCGGATATTCAAAAGCGATTCGTTTTCTTTGATGCGCGGATAAATATCCTGTACCGCCATGGCAAGATGCGATTCGTCATCGATTTCCCGCCAGACAAAATATTCTATTTTTCGCACGGCAACGGGAAAACCACCGGTGCTCGCATCGGCAAGCGCTTGCTCGTATTCCATTTTCGGCATATCGGCGCGGTGTGTCTGCGCAAAAGCAACCATTGCATCAAGCGTTTTTTGCGTAAGTTTTGTGATGCCGGTAAGCTCCCCGTCAATACGCGAAAGCTGCCGGCGGTTTTTCGAAAGCTGTTTTAAAAAACCGCCGGCGTCGGTTTCGATAAAAACTTCGTCGCCGGAATGCGTAGCGCCGGATGCAAGTATGACATTTGATCGGGAATCCTGCAGCAGTACCGAAAGCCCCGCAGCGTCATATATCAAATCCGATTCAAGCAGCAGAAAATCTCCGGCAACAAGCGGCGCGCATACTTCAAGCGTTCCCATGCTTCCGGTTTCCGCATATCGATTATTTTTTGCCGTTTTTATAATGTGATACTTCGCTGCAAGTTTATCATACCATTCGCTGCAATGCCCCGTCCCGATAATTATTTCCTCAATGCCTGCCGCAATCAGCTTCTGCACAGACCATTCGGCTATGGCATGTCCGTCGATTTCGAGAAAGCCTTTCGGCATCGCTTCCGTTCGGCCCTTCAGTCGGGAACCGAGCCCGCCCGCAAGAATAACTGCTTGTTTTACCATAAAATAGTGTCCTTTTGTTCACAGCGGCGGACAGGAGATTTTGCCTTGCGGCGGAAAATCGGCTGTCCGTATTTTGTGCGCATCATTTCTGCGAATTCAAAAAATTCATAAGTGCGCGCTTGTTTTCCTGCGGCGACGATTTCGGGCGTCCGAGATCTTTTCGCGCGCCGCGCCGTACTTTTACTTCAATAAACGTAAGTTTTTCGGAATTATCCGCGGCTGCGGCGGAAAGCGACGCGAGTACTGCGTCCAGTTCTGCTTCCGAAGAAACGGTTTCTATCCGTTCGTAGCCGCACGCCTTTGCAATGCCGGAAAGCGATATCTGCAAACCGACAGTCGGCTGTCCGCCGACAGAATCATGCGCGCCGTTGTTCAGCACAAAATGGCATAAATTGCTCGGTTTCCGCACGCCGATTGTGGCAATTCCGCCCATTTGCATGATCGAAGCGCCGTCGCCGTCGATGCAAAATACCGGACGCGGCGGGGACGAATGCATTGCAGCTGCGAGCGCTATCTGCGAGGCGTGTCCCATGGAACCGACGGTAAGAAAATCCGCGTCGTGGGGCATAGCGTGTTTTTCGCGCAGTTCATACAATTCCCTTGATGCCATTCCCGTTGTGGAAACAAATACGGCTTCTTTCGGAGCCGCGAGCAGTATTTTTTCGATGGCATTTTCGCGGGTCATTTTTGCGGTGTCTTCAATTTCGGTGCGGAGCGTATAAGACCCGAATGTTCCTTTGCGGACAACGAAAGCGTACGGCGCGCTGCTGCTTTTCATGTATGAATACGCCGCTTCGATTTGCGCGGGAAGATCGCTTTCCGAATCCGAAAGGATTGCGTAAGGAATATCCATTGCTTCAAGCAGGCGGCAGGTAACTTTTCCCTGCTTCACGTGCTGCGGCTCGTCATGCACGCCGGGTTCGCCGCGCCAGCCGATAACAAGCAGCATCGGGACGGAATACACATCCGGATCTATCAAAGACAAAAGCGGATTGACGGCATTGCCGATGCCGGAATTCTGCATATAAATCAGCGGAATTTTTCCGGTAGCGAAATGATATCCCGCCGCAAGCGCCGCCGCGCAGCCTTCGTTTGCGGCAATAATGTGCCTGTCCGGCGGAACTGTGTCGGTTATGTATGCGCAGAAATTTTTCAATAGAGAATCGGGAACGCCCGAAAAAAAATCTGTTCCGCTTTGCGCAAGCAATTCGTAAAATTTTTCTGGCGCTATCATTATTTTGTCCCCGGAATAAGTTCGAGAATTTGCTTTATCGGCATGCACAGATTGTCTGCTTCCAGCGAGCGTTCCGCGCGCAGAATTGTTTCGGCAACATTGCACATCGCCGGATACGATGAACGAAGCATGTGATTCGCGTAAATGATGACGTTTGCTCCCCAGGAGGCAAGTTCCGCTTCCGTGAATTGATTATATGTGGTGGGAACAAGCACAATCGGCACGCGCTCGTATTCTTTCCGGAAGCGCAGGCAGAATTCTTTTATATCTTCGCCCGATTTTTCCTTGCTGTGGATCATTACGCCGTCCGCGCCGGCTTTTACGTATGCGCACGCACGGCTGAGCGCTTCGTCTACGGTATGCCCGGCGATAAGTTCTTCAAGCCGCGCAATAATCATAAAATCGCGCGTTACCTGCGCTTTTTTTCCCTCGCTGATTTTTCGGCAGAATTCTTCGACCGGTGCGAGCTCTTGTTTCGCTTCCGTGCCGAACAGGGAATTTTTTTTGAGACCGACTTTATCTTCTATAATGACGGCGGAAATTCCGTTTCGTTCCAGCGTGCGGACGGTAAAAACAAAATGTTCCGTCTTGCCGCCGGTATCGCCGTCAAAAATGATCGGCTTGGTTGTGCATTCGAGAATATCCGTCAAAGACTGAAGCCGCGTCGTCAAATCGACGGCTTCGATATCGGGTTTGCCTTTGCTGGTAGAATCGGTAAGGCTCGATGACCACATGCCGTCGTAGCGGTGAACACCGTCGGCTTTTTCTATTTCGATGTTTTCGATTATCAGTCCGGAAAGTCCCGAATGCGCTTCCATAATGCGCACGACCGGTTTTGCCTCGATAAGGCGGCGCAGCGTTTTCATGCGGATTTCCGGCGTTGTGCCGATATTTTTCATGTTTTCAGCCAGCGCGGAAGAATTGATGCCGGCAGTGTACGGGATTTCTATAACTTGTCCGCCGTTTTTCTTCATGACGGCGTATACGTCATCGCGTATTTTGCTTAAAGGGCCGGTTTTCCAGTCGTCGCCGTGAATAATGTAATCCGGTTTGATTTTTTCAAGATTAGGCACGTAGCTCCATTCTTCCTGCGGAATAACTTCCGAAACTCCGCATATATGGGAAACAACCTGTTCCCGCTGCTCATACGTGAGATAGGGCAGGCGCTTATGGCTTACAATGGCGGAATCGGTGAGGAGCCCTACGATAACGTCGCCGTATTTCGCGCCTTCGGAAATAATATTGATGATACCCGGATGAATGACATCGCCAGTCAGTCCAAGATATACCTTTTTGTTCATTGACATACCTCTGAAAAATTATTGTAAAACACACTCAAGGATAGCCGATTTTTCGGCTTTTGCCAATAACAACGGAAAATGATATTCCTTTTGCCGTAAAAATATGCTATTCTTAAGAACAAGAGGTTAAAAAATGGCGATTGCTCCCTATATTAAAGAAATTATGCTCAGCAAAGACTCTTCTGTCATCAGAAAAATGTTCGAAGAAGGCGCGGTTCTCAAAGCGAAATACGGGGAAGACAAAGTGTTCGATTTCAGCATCGGAAATCCCGATATCGAACCTCCAGACGAAGTAAAAGAATATGTGAAAAACCTTGCGCTTCATCAGGAAAAAGGCTGCCACGGATACATGCCGAATGCCGGCTATGAATCGGCACGGCAGGCTATGGCGGATAAAGTGTCGGCGGAACAAGGACTTTGCGGAAACAAGGCGCTGTCTTACAAACATATCGTCATGTCTGTCGGCGCGGCGGGCGCATTGAATGCCGTTTTCAAGTCGATTTTATCTTCCGGCGATGAAATTATCGTTCCCGCGCCGTTCTTCTCGGAATACCGAAATTATGCCATGAATCATAACGGCATTTTGAAAGCAGTTCCTTCAAAAAGCGATTTTTCTTTGGATGCCGATGCGATTGCCCGCGCGCTGACGGAAAAAACGGCGGCGCTGCTTATCAATTCTCCGAACAATCCGTCCGGCAAAATATATACGGATCGTGATATCGCGGAAATAGCGGCGGTGCTTTCTGCGCACGGCGGGAAATGCGGCAGGAAACCTTATCTTATCTGCGACGAACCGTACCGCGCGATTACATACGGCGGGAAGAAAGTCGCGCCGGTATTTCCGGTTTACGATATGTCCGTTGTTGTGTCATCGTTCGCAAAAAATTTAAGTCTGCCGGGAGAACGCATCGGATATATTGCCGTAAATCCCGCATGTCCCGATGCGGATGAATTGATTGCGGCTTGTATATTTTCTACGCGTGCGCTCGGTTTTGTGAACGCGCCGGCTTTTTTCCAGCGCGTGGTTGAACATACCTGGAACGCGCCGGCGGATTACTCATCGTATGAAAAACGGCGGAATCAAATTGCTTCTGTTGTGAAAAATGCCGGAATCGAATTCTGCGAACCGGAGGGCGCGTTTTATTTGTTCTGCAAGGTTCCTCAGCCGCGGCGCGCAGAAAACGAACCGTATGTAAACGACGATTTTGCTTTCTGCGATCATTTGAAAAAATTCAATATTCTCTGCGCGCCCGGAACGGGATTCGGATGCGCCGGATATTTCCGCGCGGCATACTGCGTTTCGGAAAATACCATCTTGAATTCGGCGGAAGCGTTCAAAGCTGCCCGTGAATCATGGTAAAAATGGTAAATTTGACTGATCTTTTTCCGGCAAAACATGGCTGCGAGCCGCATGTTCGGACTTTGCTTCCGCACGCCGCTGCCGGCTGCCGCCGCATGTTTTTCCGGAAAAGTATGCAATAAAACGATAAAAAACTTAAAATAGGAGTGTGGTATGAAAATATTGATGGTAACGGCGGAAGCGACGCCTTTCGCAAAAACAGGCGGACTTGCAGATGCTGTTTCGGCGCTTGCGGCGGCTTTGTATTCCGCCGGACACGATGTCCGCATCGTTATGCCGCGGTATTATCGGATAGACCGCAAAAAACTTGTGCAGCTCGACGGACCGCTCGGAGTGCCGTTCGGCTACCAGGAATCATGGACCGCTGTGTATACGGCAAATTTACCCGGAACGGCAAAGGCGAAAAAAAGCGGCGTTCCGGTTTATTTTATAGACCACGAACAGTGTTTCGGGCGGGACGGCGTTTACGGCACAAAAGCGGAACCGGATTTTCATGATAATCCGCAGCGTTTTTCGCTGCTGTGCCACGCGGCGTTTCAGCTGTGCAGAAAAATAAATTGGTATCCCGACATTATTCATGCGCACGACTGGTCGGCGGCGCTCGCTCCGGTGCTTTTGCGCTTCGGCGAACGGTATTCCCCCGAATTTTCTGGCACCGCAAGCGTTTTCACAATTCATAATCTCGGATATCAAGGCATATACGGCAAGCATTGGTATCCGACGACCGGTCTCGACTGGATTCATTTTTACGATTCGGGATTTGAAGATTACGACAATATCAATTTCCTGAAAGCGGGACTTATTTCATCGGATTGGCTGACAACGGTTTCGCCGACGTATGCGAATGAAATTCAAACGGCGGAATACGGATTCCGCATGGACGGCGTTTTGCGGAACAGAAGCGGTGAACTCACCGGCATTACAAACGGCATCGACACCGAATATTGGAATCCGTCCAAAGATACGCTTATTCCGGCGCAGTATTCCGCAGCAACATTGGCAAAAAAAGCCCTGAATAAAACGGAACTGCAAAAGCAGTTCGGTCTTGAAGTAAACCCCGATATTCCGCTTATCGGGATGGTAACAAGGCTTGCCGATCAAAAAGGCATTGCGGAAGTGTTCGCGCCGACGTTCGGCTGTGCCTACAATTTGTGTGCAGACATGCGCATTCAAATGGTAGTTTTGGGATCCGGCGAAAAATGGTGCGAAGACGAATTGCAGACGCTTCAATCAAAACTGCCGAATCTGCGGGTGTTCCTCGGCTACAGCGAAAAACTGAGCCACCTTATCGAAGCGGGAAGCGATTTTTTCTTAATGCCGTCGCGTTATGAACCGTGCGGACTGAATCAAATGTATTCCCTCGCTTACGGAACACTGCCGATTGTCCGGCGGACAGGCGGACTTGCAGACACTGTGGAACAGTACAACGAACAAACAGGCGAGGGCACCGGCTTCATGTTTGATTATTTGAGTCCGAGAAGCGTTTATGACACCGTAGGCTGGGCAGTGTTCGCCTGGTACAACAAACGCAGTCATATCGAAAAAATGAAAATCCGCGCCATGAAAAAACAGTTCGGCTGGAATAATTCCGCCGCAAAATACGAAGAAGTGTACAAGAACGCGCTGCGGAGGATCGGCCGTGATTAAAGTGCTGACAAAAATCCTGAACGCCGTCAACAGCAACAAACATCCGGGAGAAATTGCCCATGCGGTGTCGTGCGCAATGCTTCTCGGTTTTTTGCCGAAAAACAACGCGCTTTGGTATCTCATTGCTGTGTTTTGTTTGTTTTTAAACATACACAAAGGGGCTTTCGTGCTGTGTACAGCGCTGTTTTCGTTCATTGCGCCGAGTTTCGATAATTTTTTCGACAGCGTAGGATACAGTGTGCTGCATATCGGCGCGCTTGAACTGTTGTTCGCAAAGCTGCTCGACATTCCGTTTGTTGCCTTTACCCGCTTTAACAATACGATTGTCGCCGGAGCATTGGTCTGTTCCGTCATTTTGTACATTCCGCTGTACGGCGCCGTGCGGGGATGCATTGCATTATTCCGCCGATATCTCATTCCGACCGTCAGAAAAACAAAGCTGATTGCGATTATTTCGAAGCTGCCGCTTATTAAAAAACTGGGAGACATGCTGTGAAAAAACTTCCTGCCGTTTTTCGAAAAAAATACACGGAAAAAAAACTGCAACAAAAAATCTACAAAAGGATATTTATTCCGGACGATGAAAAATTTATCCGTTCGCTTTTCGAGCAGTCGGGCGTAAAAGGGAAAAAACAGCTGCCGCTTTTCTCCGTTTCTCAAACCAGAGATTTTTCGAAAGCGGAATTCAAGCGGCTTTCGAAAATTTCAAAACAAATACGAAAAAAAAGCGCGCGCATAAAATTTATTCCGCTGGCGGCATGTGCGGCTTTTGCAGCCGCCGTGTGCATTGTTATTGCCGCCGGAAAAAATGTTTTCGTGAAAAAAGGCATTCAGTCGGCATGCGAAGCTGTCTTCGGCGCTAAATGCGACATTGCAGCAGTCGAATTCAAAATATTCGATTCCTCGCTTGTCGTGCGCGGACTTGCGGTTGCGGACAAAAGCACTCCGATGAAAAATCTGTTCACGCTCGATTCCGTAATCGTTGATTTTGATTTGGTTCAGCTGCTGAAAGCGAAATTCGCCGCGGACAATCTTTCTGCGGCAGGAATCGCTTTCGGTTCGCCCAGAACGGTTTCGGGGGAACTGCCGGCATCCCGAAAAAAGAAAAAGGAAAAAGAACAGACCGAAAAAAACAATGCTTCGCAGTCTGCGTTTGCGGCGCAAATTGCAGCCAAAGCTTCGGCCGCGGCAGACAGCATTAAATCCTCGTTTTCCGGCATGTTCAGTCAGTATAATCCGCAGACAATTATCGAATCATGCTATTCCCGGCTGAAGTCGCCGTCCGCGGCGGATCAGGTAAAAGACGAACTGCAAAGAATTGCCGAAGAATGGCAGAAAAAACCGGCGGAACTTGAAAAATCCGCGTCGGCAGTCATCGCATCGGCGGAGAAAGCTGCGTCGATTGATTTGAATTCGCTGAAAACGAATCCGGCACAAATAAAAGACGCGATTGAAATTATAAACAAGGCTTTTTCCGATGCGAAAAGTTTTAAAACCGAAACGGAAGAAATGGTCGATTCAATCCAGAATGATGCGAAATCAATACAAAGCATCGCGGAATCCGTTCAAAGTGCCGTGCAACACGATATCCGGCTGGCAAATAACGAAATATCGAAAATCACTTCATTTAATATCGAAGACGGAAAACGCTTCCTGACCGATACGCTTGATGCCGCGGCGTACCAGATAATCGGGAAGTATTATCCGTATATTCAAAAGGCGGTTTCCGCGGCAGCGGAAATTCAGGCAAAATCCGCTAAACAGAGCAGCGCAAAAAAGGAACCTGCAAAAGCAAAAAAAAGCGCCGTGCACAGAAATGCCGGCAGGATGGTCTATTACAAAAAAGACACGGTGCCGTCATTTTTGATAAAAAAGACGCAAATTTCCGGAGCGGAATTCAACGTAAGTGCCGCGGACATATCGAATGATATGGATTTGTGGGGGAAACCTGCCGCCGCGGACATTTTATTCACGCATTCGGGCATTACGCACAGCGCAGGATTGACGGTTGATGCGCGCAGCACTTCGAAACAGCCGCTGATATCTGCCGAATATGCGGCGGATAAAGTGCCTTTTTCTTTTTCCACGGCGCGCTACATACAAATGCCGGGACTGCCGGCTTTTTCCGGAACAGGAGCTTTCAAACTGTCCGCATCGGCGGATTCCGACAGCAGTTTCAATGTATCGGGCGGCGGATCTTTTTCAAAACTGAATATCACATCAGAGCCGTTCGAGCCGGAATTCGCTTCAAAACTTTACGCAAAAGCTTTGGCGAACATAACGTCGATGCGGCTTGACATTGACGCTGCGTATCGGGAGGCAGCCGGCATCAGTATGGCGCTTTCATCGAATGCCGACGAACAATTCATGAACGCGCTGAAAACTCTGATGAACAGCGAATTGAACGCCGTCAAGGAAGCCGCCCGCAAAGAATTGACAGCGAAAATTTCGGAAATTACAAACGGCGTGCTCGGCGACATCACCTCACTTACCGATATTAAAGAAAAAATAAATGAGTACGCCATGAGCGCGGATCAAATAAAACGCACGCTGGAAGAAAAACTGAACGAAGCCGAATCATATCTGAAAAAACAGGCCGAAGCCGCTACCGCCGAAGCCGCAGAAAAACTGAAAGAACAAGCGGAAAAAGCAAAAGCGGAAGCTGAAGAAGAATTAAAAAAGCAGGCAGAAGAAGCGGCTTCTAAACTAATTGAAAATATATCGCCTGCTGCTGATGAAGCGGCGGAAAAATTAAAGAATCTTTCAATTCCCGGCGTTAAAATGTTCAAAAAAAATTAGACAATAAAGTTAATCGTGCCGTAAAAAAAGCCGTCCGAAAGGAAACTTTCAGACGGCTTTTTTATAGTTTTTATGATTTCCGAGCAGTCACTGTCGTTTTATCATTTGATTTCTTTTAAATCAGATATATTGAGTATTTTTGCCGTATTATCCGCAGCTGTAACGCACAATATTTTATCTTGAATAAAAAGCGGCGTTTCAGGCAGAACCGTTACAGCCGATATTCCCTGCAGCTTAAGCTCTGCATTATATTTTCCGACAACCCAAGAAGAACCGTTTTGCACAACTGCATAGAACATAGATCCGTCGGAAACGAGGGCGGACTGCGGAGCTGCTATTTCCGCTGATTCCGCGGCGATTTCCATAGTATCGGTATCAATCAGCACAAGTTTTATTGCGGCATTTCCGTTCCCGCCGGATTTTCCCGCAATGGCAGCATATTTTTCGCCCGCAGGCAGAATTGTTCTGCCGCGAATAACGTTCACCGGCGATTCCTGAACTGTTTTTCCTGTTTCCGGATTGAATAAAATAAGTGCGGAAAGCATCTCCGATGAATTGACAAGGCGCAGTCCGACAGACGCACGGGCAGGCGATGCGGCTTTTTCCGTGATGATTTCATTTTGGTCTTTTGCAATAGCTTTGCGTTCATCCTGAGCTTCCGCACGTTTTTTATCGGCTTGCGCCTGCTGTTCCGCCGCGGTTTTATTTTCTTCTTCCGCAGTCTTTTGGGCTTCCTCTGCCTTTTTTTCCTGTTCCGCCGCAGTCTGCTTTTGCTGTTCGGCTGCCTGCTGCGCCTGTTTTGCTTCGGACTGCGCTTGTTTTGCTTCGGCTTGCGCCTGCGGATCGTTAGGATTTTCCGCGGCCTTTTTGCTTGCTTCGTCGGCTTTTGCCTGCGCTTTTTCGGCATCGGCTTCTGCCTGCTTTAATTTCTGCTGTTCTTCCTCCGCGCGCTGCTGTTCCTGTTTTGCTTCGGCTTGAGCCGCCGCAGCGTTTTTCTGAGCAGCTTGCGCCTGTTCCGCCGCTTTATCCGCTTCCCGTTCTTTTATATCGACCATTTCTTTGCGTTCTTCAATTCCGCGTCCGTCTTCTCCGCGCATCGATTCAACAACCTGCCGGTCTGAAATTACCGACGTGTCGACTGCACCAAGACCTTCCGCAGTCGAATCGGAAAGCGGCACAACAATCTGGGTATTTCCCGGCCATTCTTCGTAATTCACGGAAAGTCCCGCGGATTCCGCAGAAAGATATCCGCAGACAAGCGGTTTATATTTCGCATTGAATGCATTGAGGTCGCCTCTGTGCACGGCATTATATACCGTTACAAATACGGCAAGCGTCGAGGCGTCTCGCGAAGAATATCCGTAGGCGGCTGTCAAGTACGACGCGATAATTTCCCGCAAATTCCGTATGTGATCCACGCCTGCGTGTCTGCCGATGATGATGATATCAGCATCAAGGCCGTTTTTGACGGACGGGTCTACCGCATGGATAACGGAATACATGTTTTCCGCTCCATAGCGCCGTCCGGAGCCCTGCGCCGATGAAACCTGCCGGCCGATTCCGGCGCCGATTTCGCGAATTTCGTCGATGGTATTGATAACCGCATGCGGTCCCGCGTAATTTATAAACACAATCGAATCGGCGGCTCCTGCCGACTCAAGTTCGCTTCTGTTTACTTCCGGTGCCGCAAACAGCGCGGCCGAAAAAAGCAAAATCAGAAAGCCGATCGATATCTTTTTTGTCATGATTCCTCCAAAATTAAACAGCAAAATACGTAAAAAGTATAACAGAGGTATTTTTAAAAGTCTATCAGCTTGTTTCAAGCTCGGCGATTGCTTTAAACGTTTCCAGAACGCGGGCACGAACTTCGGATGAAAACTGTGGCTGAGAAAGCTGCCGCAGAATCGATTTTCCTGCCGAAAACAACGCCGGTTTGCCCATATAACGGCAAATTGAAAATACTGCATCGCAGACAGCAAAATACAGACGATTATCTCTCAGCGGCGCCCGCTCCGATAAATGCTGCAGGGCGGAAAGCAGCTTTTTTTCGGGATCGAATGCGATTGCCTTCGCGGCTTTGACTGCCGCGATCAAAAAAGAAATGTCGCTTTCCGCTGTAATCATGTCGGCAATCTCGTCTGTGTATTCTGCGGACGAAAGACGCCCTGCGGCGTTAACTGCAATTTTCCATTCGGGCAGTTTGTCCGCCGCCGCGGTATTTTTTCCGGCATCTTGTCTGCGGGTATTTTTTTCGGTATACGAATCGAATATGTCCGCAAATATTTCATCGAGCGAGCGCAGGATGCTTTGTTCTTGTTCGGCATACATTCCGCCGGCAAGCGCACGCGAAATTTCTTCCGTGCTCAGAAACGGAACGTCCGTATTGCGGCGGTATTTGCGCGGCGCGGCGAACGGCACGGAAAAATTGCCCGGAATTTGAACAAGCCGATATGCGGAAATTGTCCAATTCCTGTTCGAGCGGAAAAGATGTCCCGTTTCGGTGAAAATATCGAATTCCCGCAAAACTTGAAACGCGTTTCCGCTGCTGTCGAATGAACATTTCCATTCGATTTTTCCGGATAAGTCGTAAGAAACTGCGCCGGATGCAGATAAAACGACAAAAGAATTGCCGCAAAAATATATGTTCGATATTTTTTCCGCCGGCATCGGAAGCTGCGCCGTATATAATTCGCGGCATTTTTTCCCCGCAAGGCTGTAGACGGAAAGAAAAACCGTATTTTGCTTCGGCTGATGCAAAACTGCCATTTTGTCCTCGCGGCATCGGAGAAAGAGCGGCGCCTTTTTTTCGGAACCGACCGGAACCGTCCACAATGTCGCCGTTGTTCCGTCTTCGCCGACTGTGCAGCAGCCGGCTTTTCCGTCTTCAAAACAGAGAATGACGCCGCCGCTGCATTCATCGCCGCATGATACAATTCCCGTGAATATAATTTCTTCGATTATTTTTCCGTAAGGCGAAATTCTCAGCGCGATGCTTTTTCCTTCCGAAGTTTTTTCCGTTATGCAAAGAAGCGAGCCGTCGTTTAACTCGAAAAGCGGCATTCCGTTTTTGGTTTTATGTTCGATTTCCCGCTTCCATTTTCCGGCGCCGTCTGTGCCGTAGCACGAAATCGATGCAGTGCCTGAGATGAATACTCGTCCGTCCCGTCCTGTTTTCGGCGGAGCAGTGATAATTTCGCCGTTATCGATTTTCCACAGCGCAAGCCCGGAAGGATTAAAAAGGGTTAATTTTGTTTTGTCGGTTACAATGTATATGAAATCATCGCGTGTTACCGTAAAAAACGGTTCCGGCCGTCCGGAAGTGCTTTTCTGCCAAAGAATAATGCCGTTTTCGGAAATCGCGGCAAGCTGCCTTCCTTCAAGAATCGCGGCAATTCCGTATGATGCGGGCTGCGGGGGCGCAGCGACGGAGCCTGCAAGCGCGACCTGCCATTTCGGACGGTCGGGGAGAGCTATATCGCTGTATGCGGCAAGAGTGCAAACGGAACCGAATAAAACCAAGCATCCGGCAATTATCGCGATTTTTTTCAAACGGAATGGTGTCATCGGCGGTATTCAAGGAAGGCAAGACTTTCTATGTGGCTTGTCTGCGGATAAAAATCGGCAAGGTACAATCGAGTAAGTTCGTATCCGGCAGCAATGAGCGCGGCGCAGTCCCGCGCATGAGTTGACGGATCACAGGAAAGCGATCTGATAAGCGGAGGTTTTGTCCGGCACAGCCATTCGCGCACTTCTTTTTCCATGCCGCTGCGCGGAGGATCGATGATTACCGCATCGAACAGACGATCGTTTTTTTCGAACTGTGATGCGCAAAAACGCACCCATTTTGCGCCGCTCATGCCGTAACTTTCGTGTGCTGCGGACACATTCTGCTCTGCATATACAAGCGCGTCCCGATTGTGTTCCACAAGAACTGTTTTTTCAAACGATGCGGAAGCAAACGCCGACAGCGTTCCCACACCGCAGTACATATCAAGCAAATTATTCCCGCTCAAACCGCTGCATAAAATCGGTATAAGTTTTTCAAGCACATACATGTTCGACTGGAAAAAACCGCGCACGTCGAATGAAATATTTTTTCCGAGCAGCGAAACCGAACAGACAGTGTCATCGGTTTGCGCTGTGCCTTGATAAATACGGCGAGTGCTGTTTGTTTTTATTTTTTTCCTTTTGATAATATCATCGTATTTTTTTGCGTTCGCGTGATTGTCGATTTCGGCAGGGAAAAATACAACGCGGCGCTCCGTGCAGAAAGCCGAGCCGAATACATGCGCGCGTCCGTTCGGCGGATTTTCTTTTGTTTCCCGTAAAAACTCGCGGACAGCGCTTTCCGCAACACAGCATGATTCGGCTTCTGTCAGCGCTTGTCCCGCACGCTGCTTTAATTTTCCGTCATGAAACTGAAAGCGGCTGCGGTATTCCGTATCGGGACCGCAAATTATTTGCGGAACGGGAACGCGGATGCCTTCGCGAAAAAACGCATCTTTCAAAATTTCCGAACGCAGCAGTTTTTGATATTCATTGTCGATATGCTGCATGTTGCAGCCGCCGCATAATCCGTAGTGCGGACATATCGGCTTCACGCGATGAGGCGACGGTTCGATAACTTCAGCGGTATTTGCCATGGCATAATCTTGTTTTGAGCGAATTATATTGACGCGAATCGTTTCGTCGGGAAGCGCTCCGGATACAAATATTTTTTTTCCGTTTATTTTAGCCAGGCAATATCCGCCGTAAACTATTTTTTGCGTTCTTATTGTGCACATATATCACCAATGATACAATTATACCAAAAAGGAGACATCTGAACAATGAATACGAACACAGAATATTTCACCGCATCGGACGGGAAACAAATAGCATTGCATTCCTGGATTCCCGACGGAGAAATACAAGCTGTTTTGCAGATAAGCCACGGAATGACTGAATACGCCAAACGCTATGCGCCTTTTGCGGAAGTTCTTACGGACAACGGCTTTGCTGTTTTTGCCCACGATCATCGCGGACACGGAGAAACCGCCGGATCGCAGGAAAATCTCGGCTTTCTTGCGGAAAAAAACGGTTTTAACAGGGCTGTGCTCGATTTGCGGGAAATTATCGAGATGCTGCATTCCCGTTTTCAAAACAAAAAGATTTTTTTGTTTGCGCATTCTTTCGGTTCTTTTGTCGGGCAGGCTTTTATAGAACGTTACGGAACACTGATAAACGGCTGCATTCTTTCCGGTACGGCAGGACCGCGGATAGTGCTTGGAAAAATGTCATATATTTTCGCATCTGTTTTATGCGCGTTTTTCGGTCCGCGCCGACGGCTTAAATTTCCCCAAATGTGCGCTTTCGGAACATACAATAAGCATATTAAAAATCCGCAAAGCACATCTGCCTGGCTTTCCCGCGATGCAGACGAAGTAAAAAAATACGATAATTCTCCGTTATGCGGTTTTCTGCCGACAGTGTCTTTTTTCAAAGATCTCGGATACGGACTTTCTGTCATACATACGAAAAAAGCAATTGCAGGCATTCCCCGTCAGCTGCCTATTTTTATTTTCTGCGGTACAGAAGATCCCGTCGGCTCATACTCGAAAACAGTCCGCAAACTTTCTGCTGTGTATAAAAAAACAGGCATCGCAGATGTTGCGGAAAAATACTACGAGGGCGGAAGACATGAAATGCTCAATGAAATCAACAAACATGAAGTTGAACAGGATATTCTTTCCTGGCTGAAAAAAAATATTTAAACGGTGCTTATCATAAAATACCGTTTCGGACAAGGCGCGCTTCAGCATTTTTTGCACTGTGCGGATCGTTGTTCGAAAAGGATTGCAGGCACCTGCAAATATACTTGACTTTTTTTTATAGAAACAATAATATCTTTCTTGTTCGTTGTATGCCAACTTAGCTCAGCTGGCCAGAGCACGTGATTTGTAATCTCGGGGTCTAGGGTTCGAATCCCTAAGTTGGCTGACAAAGCGGACAAAATTACGGGGAGGTTCCCGAGTGGTCAAAGGGGGCAGACTGTAAATCTGTTGACTCCGTCTTCGAAGGTTCGAATCCTTCTCTCCCCATAAAAGGTGTTGAAAACGCTTCAACGCCTTTTTTTATAAAATGAATGAAAAATTTTATTCAGACGGGCTTAGGTTTTCATGCACGGAATGTTCTCATTGCTGCCGGCACGAGCCTGGATATGTGTATCTTTCCTCGGAAGATGTTGCGCGGCTGCTGCCATCGTGTAAACTGAACATAGATTCTTTTATTGACCGATATTGCCGCTGGATTCCTTATTATGACGGATCCGAAGTGCTCTGTTTGAAAGAAAAGAAAAATTTCGACTGTATATTTTGGAACGGCGGCTGTTCCGTATATAAATCGCGGCCTGTTCAATGCGCAACATATCCATTTTGGACGTATATACTGCAAAACATGGAAAACTGGATACAAGAATCAAAAGAATGCCCCGGAATAAACAGCGGCGGCTTTCATCCGTATGAAGAAATAACGCGGAATGCGGAAAAATATGAACGCAATATTCCTTTAAAGCGCGATGAATTGGGAACCGTTTTCTCAAAAAAGGATATGCTGCCGTGAAAATCACTTTTTGGGGCGTCCGAGGATCATTGCCGACGCCGCTGGCTCCGGAGCAGGTACGATTAAAAATCCAGGCGGTTGTTCAGCGCATAACGGCAAAGGATTTAAAATCCCCCGACACGCGGGAATCCTTCCTGCTGAATCTTCCCGAATGGCTGTACGGCACAGTGGGCGGAAATTCTGCCTGCGTTGAATTGGAGTCGGATACAGGCGAACTCGTCATTCTTGATGCGGGAAGCGGTTTAAAGCAGCTCGGTCAAAAATACCGGCATCGTACAGATGCATTTCATATTGTGTTTTCGCATTTTCATTGGGATCATATTCAGGGACTGCCTTTTTTTGAGCCGTTATTTAAAAATCATGCGGATATTCATTTTTATTCTCCGGTCGGCGGCATGCGGAAATATTTGGAACAGCAAATGACTTTTCCGTATTTCCCCGTTCCGATGGAAAACGGCGGACAAAAAATACATTTCCATACGCTGGAGCCGGATGCTGTCTTTTCCATCGGCAATATGTCGGCACGTATAAAAAAAATGGCGCATCCGGGCGGCGTATATGCGTACGCTTTTTTTGAAAACGGCAAGCATTTCGTATATGCAACCGATGTGGAGTTATGCGCCGATGATTTTGCGGAAACCGAAGAAAATTCTCGTTTTTTTGCCGGCGCCGACGTGCTCGTGCTTGATTCTCAATATACGCTCGCCGACGCTGTTGAAAAAGAACACTGGGGACATTCCGCTTTTTCACACGCAATCGATTTTGCGGCATTTTGGAATATAAAATCAATTTATTTATTTCATCATGAACCGACATACGATGATAAAAAACTTCACGGCATTTTGCAGTCGGCACGCTGGTACAGCGAATATCAAAAAAAAGCCGATTTAAAAATTTTTATGGCAGCAGAAGGACGGGAAATAGTTCTATGAAAATGCTGGAATCGGTACCGTATGTTTTTTCGGCAGAAGAAATATATGCAATATTTAAATTGCTCCGTAAAAATTCGGAATATCTGCATGACATGAAACTGGAAAAACTGTACCGTACTGTTGAAAAAAAATTATATAATGTATTTACAATAGAAGAAGTTGAAGAGTTGCTGAATGAAACATAACATCATGTATTATATCGCCGGATTTATCCTGCTTTTTTTTGTCTGCTGCGGTACTGTTTGCTGTTATTTTTTATCGGCGCCGAAAGAACAGCAGCAAAAATCCGTATACATAGAACGCGGTATGTCTGTAAAACAAATAGCCGCGCTGATGAAAAAGAATGGTTTTATCCGCGCGGAAAATTTGTTCTGTCTGTACGTCCGGCAGACGGAAACCGTACTCAAAGCAGGGAAATATTCTATTCCTGCGGGCTTATCGCTGCCCCGCCTTGTCCGCCATTTGGCAACCGCAAAACCGGATTTTTTGACAATTACTATTCCGGAAGGCACGACATATAGGGAAATGGCACTGCTGTTTGAAAAGCAGCATATTATTTCCGCCGAACGGTTTACAGCGGCGTGTACCGATAAAGCGCTTTTATCGGAATATCATATTCCGCATACTTCGTTCGAGGGATATCTTTTCCCAGACACGTATCAGTTCGACTACGATGTTTCTGCGGAAACAATCGTTCGGATTCTCGCTGATCAATTCTTCCGAAAAATCGCAGGCATTCCGGAGTTGGCAGAACTTCCGCCGAAAGCCCTGCACGAAAAACTGATATTTGCTTCGATAGTCGAACGGGAATATCGCGTAGCGGAAGAAGCGCCGCTTATTGCCAGTGTTTTTTACAACCGCTATAAAGCGAATATCGGTCTCGGTTCCTGCGCCACAATTGAGTATATCATAACGGATATTCAGAATCGGCCGCATCCGAAAGTTATCACGTATGAGGATTTGAAAATAAACAGTCCGTACAATACATATAAATGGGCGGCGCTTCCGCCCGGTCCCATTTCCAATCCGGGGCTTATTGCGCTAAACGCAGCGGCTAATCCGCCGAAAACTCGCTACTATTACTTCCGCCTGGCTGATGCCGATGCAGGGATTCATGTTTTTTCCGAAACGCTGCAAAAACACGAATCTCAAAGTTTTACGCTGAAAAAAGCAGCCGCACAATAATATGCCGAAAATTTCATCCGCGACAATCGATGAAGTAAACTCACGGACAGATATTGTTGCACTTATCGGTGAATACACACAGCTTGAAAACCGCGGCGGCGACTGGTGGGGCTGCTGTCCGTTTCATAATGAAAAAACGCCGTCTTTTCACGTGCTTCCCGACAGAAAAATGTACCACTGCTTCGGCTGCGGCGCCGGCGGCGGTGTTATCAATTTTTTTATGGAAGCAGAAAAACTCGATTTTATACCGGCAGTCGAAGCACTCGCGAAAAAAAACGGCATCGAAGTAATATATGACAGCGGAGAATCGGCACGCAATCCGCAAAACAGCGAAAAAGACGAATACATATTATTATATACGCGCGTTGCCAATTCATTCCATTATTTGCTGATGCAGTCGGATGCCGGAAAATTTGCCCGGGCATATTTGAAAGAACGCGGCATCGCAGACGAAACCGCGGAACAATTTCAGCTCGGTTACGCGCCTGCCGATCGCCGCTGGCTGAAAAAATTTCTTACCGAAAAAAATTACAGCCGGCACTTTTTGGAAAATTCGGGACTTTTTTCGAAAAAATATCCGGATGTATCTTTTTTTTCGGACAGACTGATGTTTCCTATCTGCGACCGTTCGGGAAAAGTACTCGCATTCGGCGGAAGAATTCTTCAGGGCGAAGGACCGAAATATCTTAATTCCGGCGATCTTGTGCAATACAAAAAGGGCGAAACAATATACGCATTTCACCTCGCAAAACAGCACATCCGGGAACAAAAAACAGTTATTTTCTGCGAAGGCTACATGGACGTTATCGCATATCATCAGGCTGGAATCCGCAATGCCGTCGCTCCGCTGGGAACCGCACTTACAGCCGCGCAGATAAAATTAGTGCAGCCGTTCGTCGACAGCGTTTTTTTGTCTTTTGACAGCGACAAAGCAGGTCAAAACGCAACGCAGAAAGCGATTCTGTTATGCAGAGAAATGAATCTTCCCTGCCGCGTAATCCGTCTCGCACAGGGGAAAGATCCTGCGGAAATATTATTGAATTACGGCGCGGAAGTATTGAAAAAAAATGTTGACTGCGCTATAATTGATGCTGATTATTTGTTATCTTTTTTTTCAGAAATGTATCCGATAGATACGCCGGACGGAAAAACAAAAACAGCACTTTCTTTTTTTCCGTATATTGCCGCTCTGAAATCAGATATACAAAAAGAATCATGTTTTGAACAGCTGGCGCGGGTGCTGTCTTTAAAAACAGAAGCAGTAAAAGCGGATTTTTATCATCAGGATGCCGCACGGGAACGCATAAAACGGAATGTTCACGGGCAGCCGCAGAACACGCCGGTTAAACTGAACGCGGAATTGCGCGCGGTGCTTGCGGTTGCGGCGAACCTGAAATTTTATCCGATGATGCGTTCCGCACTGACTGCCGATGATTTCGACGGCAAAACCGCACGGAACTTATTTATCATTTTGGAAGAATGTTACAGAAATGATGCGGTCAGTTATGATGCGCTGTTGGCTGCTTGTGACAATGACTTGGAAAAAAAATTGATAACGCGTGCCGTTATGTCGGGAGAATTTTCCGGAGAACCGGCATTGGTCAAGCAAATAGTGCAGGATTGTATCAATTCGATACATCGGAGAAGTTTGGAGAAAAAAAGGGGACAAGTGCAGAACCGCATAAGACTGATGACGGTCGCAACGCTTGATGATAAACAGCAATTGGAAAAACTTCTTGTTGAAAAAATGAATATTGATGTCGAACTACGAAAAAAGGATGCAGACAAATGACGGATCAGGAACTTAATCCTGTTATTGTAAAACTGGTTGAATACGCCAAAACAAAGCAGCAGATAACTTTGGATGAAATAAACGAATTTATTCCGCCGGATTTGGTAAATTCCGAAGTAATGGAAAAAGTTCTGCTTCTGCTGCAGCAGAATAATGTTGCCGTTGCGGAAGAAGATTCCCTGATAGAAAGCGAAGACGACTCCGACGCTGAAAACGAAATGGAAGAATCCGATACCGGAGATAAAGATATTCAGGCTGACGACAGGAAGCATCTGCTTTACAATGAAAAAAACGCCAACGGCGACGATCCGATAAAATTGTACCTGCGGGAAATAGGCAAAGAATCGCTGCTTACCGCGGAACAGGAAGTCATTCTTTCAAAACAAATGGAAGACGGCGAAAATATCATAAAAAATGTTATAAAAAATTCCGGCATGATAATTCCCGAATTTTATGCCGTTGCACAAAAAGCATTTTCAAGAATCGATCCGCATGAATCGGGGCGGGCAAGAAAAGAAATAAACGAAGAAATGGCTGAAAAACGCCGTCTGCGGAATTTTTACAGCGAATACATAAAACAAGTGCTTCCCGATATGAAACAATATATCCAGCTGAAAAAGCAGCTGTACGAAGCAGACCAATCCACCCGCATTTTTGAAGACGCCCAGCTTGTTGCGCTTCGTGAAAAAATTTTGCCGGTTCTTCAGGAAATGGACATTCAGTCCGAAGAAATAGAACGTTTTTCGGATAAATTTATAGATGCAACAAGGCGCATCAATGAATTCAGACACAGGCAGGAACGCAAGGCAAAAGAAATACGCATATCCGATTACAGCGAATTGAGAAGTCTCGGAAAGCGCATCGCGATAAAATCGGAACGGCAGAAGCTGGAGCAAAATCTCGGAATGTCTGCCGATGAAATTCGCGATATTTACACCCAAATTCAGAAAATAGACCGGAAACTGCGCCGCTTGGAATATGATTTCGAAAACAATGTCTGCGAAATCATCGACATGGCAAAAGAAATCGAACGAGGGCGCAAAATGATGGAAAAAGCAAAAAACCGTTTGATCAACGCAAATTTGCGGCTCGTTGTTTCCATCGCAAAAAAATACACAAATCGGGGGCTTCAATTTTTCGACCTTGTACAGGAAGGAAATATCGGTCTTATAAAGGCTGTGGAAAAATTCGAATACCGAAAAGGGTATAAATTTTCGACGTATGCAACTTGGTGGATCCGCCAGGCGATAACGCGCAGCATATCCGATCAGGCACGGACAATTCGTGTTCCGGTGCACATGATAGAACAAATAAATAAAGTTGTGCGGGAATCGCGGGCGTTAATGCAGCGTCTGGGACGCGAACCGACCGATGATGAAATCGCGGCGCAACTCGGATGGCCGGTATCTCGCGTAAAAACAGTGAAAAATGTCGCAAGAGAGCCCATTTCTCTCGAAACGCCGATCGGGGAAGAAGAAGATTCGCTTCTCGGAGATTTCATTGAAGATAAGGAAGTTGAAAATCCTGCGAATCAAACAGCATATACATTGCTGAAAGAGCAGGTGCATTCCGTTCTCGCGACGCTTCCGCCGAGAGAACAAGAGGTACTGAAAATGCGTTTCGGACTTGATGACGGATATTCGCTGACGCTTGAGGAAGTCGGCTTATATTTCAATGTAACACGGGAACGCATCCGGCAGATAGAAGCAAAATCGCTGCGAAGGCTCCGTCATCCGCGACGCTCAAGCGGTTTGCGGGATTATATAGACAATTAGGCGGTAATGGTATATAAATGCAGGAAACGTTTTCCTGTACAATAAAAGAGGTTCTGTTCTTATGATGACTGATGTTTTTGAAAAATTAAAAGCTTTGCAAGATATTCTTGCCGATAAGTACGCAATTGAAAATCAAATAGAAGAAGTTCCGAAGAAACTTGTTTCCCAGGAAGAACTTCTTGTCAGGCTGAAAAATGAATATATTGAGGAAAACGCCTTATATGAAGAAATTCGCGTGAAAGTTGCAAAACTGAAAACCGATCTCGCGGAAGCGGATTCTGCACGCGAACGCGGCGAAAAAGGCATGGATTCAATTACTTCGCACAGAGAATACGAAGCACTCGAAAAAGAAATACGGGATGCAACAGAGCTTGAGCAGCAAATTCGCAAAGAACTGCAAAAAGAAGAAAATAATTTCAATGAATTGAACGAAAAATTGCGAAAAAACGAAAGTTTGATTGCGAATCAAGAAGCGGAATTGAATGCCGGAAAAGAATCTCTTGCAAAGGAAACAAAAGAACTTCAGGCAAAACTTGAAACGCTCAACAAACAGGAAAATGAACTTGAACCCGACATAGATCCGGAAATTGTATTTAAATTCGAACGGATTATAAAAAGCAAGCACGGCAAGGGCATTGTTGCGGTAAAAGGAAATGTATGCGACGGCTGCCACATGATTCTTCCTGCCCAGTTTGCGAATGAAGTACACACCGGAGAAAAAATCGTATTTTGTCCGTACTGCAGCCGTATTTTGTATTACGAAGAAGATGAAACCGGCGAAAACGAATACTTCCAGCTTGATGATACCGGAAGTCTTGCGGATCTTGACGACGAATTCGATGAGCTTGAAGAAGACGAACTGCTTGAAGATCATGAAGATATAAAAACGGTGGAATTTGAAGAATAACTGAAAATCTACGGAAATGTAATATGACCGCTTGCCGTTTATCGGCAAGAGGAAAGTCCGGGCTCCTCCGGAAAAGATGCCGGTTAACGGCCGGGGCGTACGGAAGTAATTCCGCACGAACAGAAAGCGCAGCAGAAAACAAACCGCCTGTAAAAGGCAAGGGTGAAAAGGCGGAGTAAGAGCCCACCGCATTCCCGGTAACGGGAATGGCATTGCAAGCCTCATCTGGAGCAAGATTAAGCAGCAGCTGAATTCCGGAGTTCCGCAATAAGCAGAACAGGCTGCGGGTAAATCGCTGGAAATGCGGGGCAATCCGCATTCAAGATAGATGGTCATAATAAAACCGGAAACGGTTTTATACAGAACCCGGCTTATTACATTTCTGTTTTTATTTGTGATATAGAAGCTATGAAAAACATTGGTACTATTGTAAAACGCAAAAACAAAATTGCCGTAAAGCTTGTCATACTGATAAGCATTGTTTTTGTCTTTTCATTATTTGTACTGTTTTTGGTGCGTCTTTCAGCCAATAATGCACAAAAAGTGCCGCAGATAAAAACACTCTATGAGTATTGGGATAAAAAAGACTATGCCGCCGTGCATAGTGCCGCAGATAAAATACTGACGATTTCTCCATGGCAAAATACAGCGCTCATGTTCAAAGGATATGCTGCTTTTTTCATAGCGCTGTCGCAGACCGATGTTGCGCTTATGCAGTCATATCTTGATGAATCGATATATTATCTTAGAATTGCTCTTCAAAAAGCGGATAAATCCGCAGCGGTGCAGATTCAATATATGCTCGGAAAAGCATACTTTCATAAAAACACAGCGGCTGCCTACCATTATTATTCCGATCTTGCCGTAAAATATCTTTCGGCGGCGCAGGCTGCCGGTTACCAGGCAGAAGACTTGCCCGAACTGCTCGGCTTGCTCTATGCAGATTTGAACATGACCGAAAAAAGCATCGCCGCATTTACCGATGCATTGCTTTTGCGCGAATCGGATACATTGCTGCTCGCCATTGCACGGCAATATTACAACAGCAAAAGAAATAATACCGCCAAACAATATCTGCACCGTATTTCAACCGAAAGCGAAGACGATCTTTTGATAATAAAAAGCAATTTGCTGCTCGCGCAAATTTATATGGACGAAGAAAAATACACCGATGCGGAAAACGAATACATCGCAGTTTTGAAAAAAAACGAAGACTCCGCTGACGCGTATTATGGACTCGGCGTATTATATGAAAAACGCGGCGACGCTGCGAAAGCCCGTGCGGAATGGCGGCGCGCATTGAAAATAAAACCGGATCATCCTGAGGCATTGAAAAAACTCGGATTATAGACGGAATTTCTTAATTAAGGAAAGATGACTGCAAAACGGAGGTTATGATGAGTTTCTTTGATAGATTTTCTACAGATATCGGCGTTGATTTAGGGACATGCAATACTTTGATTTATGTCCGCGGCAAAGGAATTGTCATAAATGAACCTTCTGTTGTTGCCGTAGAACGGGGCACAAAACGCGTTGTTGCCGTCGGAGCAGACGCGAAAAGAATGCTGTGGAAAACGCCGGGCGATATTATCGCTATAAGACCACTTGCCGACGGTGTTATAGCCGATATGGACAGCACCGAAAAAATGCTTAGATATTTTATTTTGAAAATAATCCCGAAATATCAGCTTTTTAAATCGATGCGGATGAAAATAGGCATTCCCAGCTGTATTACAGAAGTCGAAAAGCGTGCGGTACAGGAAGCCGCTTTAAAAGCAGGCGCAAAAGAAGTACAAATTATAGAAGAATCACTGGCAGCTGCCATCGGTGCTCAAATTCCGATTTACGAACCGGCAGGACACATGGTATGCGATATCGGCGGCGGAACTACAGAAGTATCGGTTATTTCTCTCGGCGGTATGGTCGTTACCAGCGCTATACGGATCGGCGGCGATGAATTCGATGAAGCGATTATCAAGCACGTAAAAAGCGTGCACAACATGATAATCGGACAGCAGACTGCGGAACGGCTGAAAATCGAAATCGGCAATGCGATGTCTGAAAAAAACATCGATAAGATGCAGATAAAAGGCACCGACGCGATAACAGGTTTGCCGCGCCGTCTGGAAATAGACTCAGTTGAAGTGAGGGAAGCGCTGAAAGAACCGATTACACAAGTAACGGATGAAATAAAGCATATACTCGGCAAAACGCCGCCGGAACTGGCTTCCGATATTTTCGAACGCGGAATTGTTATGACCGGCGGAGGTTCGCTTCTTAAAGGTCTGCCGAAACTGATTTCAAAAGAAACCGGCGTTCCCGTTATTCTTGTCGAATCTCCTTTGGAATGCGTTGCCGTAGGGGCAGGGCAGGCGTTTGAACTGTTTAAAGACATGTCAACAGACCGCAGTATTTATGATAATTTGAACAACTAAAAAATGCCGGAACACCGTAGTTTTTTATTTCATCTGCATACTCTCGTTTTTATCATACTTACATTTCTTTCTGCCGCATTGCTTGCGCTGTCATCCGGCGGATTTTTGCTCGATTTTAAAAAAATAGGTTTTACTGTAATGTCAACCGGGCAGCAGGCGGTTTTTACCGTATACAACGGCTGCGCAAAGTTTGTTTCGTCCGTGAAAAAATTATCTGTTCTCGATAAAGAATACCGCATACTGACAGAAAAATTACGCAATTACGAATATATGCAGCGAAATAATGCGGAAATTCTGCGCGAAAACGAACAGCTTCGGGAACTTTTGGGATTTTCGAGAACGCTTGTGAATGCGAACACGCCGGCAAACATTATCGGGAGAGATTCCGATACCATGTATTCAACTTTGATAATAGATAAAGGCAGCAAGCATGGCATAAAAAAGAACATGCCGGTTATTGCAGTGCAGTCCGGCAATATCGGTCTTGTCGGAAAAATTGTAACAGTCGGTTATACAACGAGCATGATTATTCCGGTCTATAACGTGCAGTTCAATGTATCTGCACGCATGCGTTCAAAAAGGGACCTCGGCATTGTTTCCGGAATGGGAACCGGAGAAAATCAGCTTGTAATGAAATATATCCGAAAAAGCGTTTTTGACGAACTGAATTACGGAGATACGGTTGTTACATCCGGAGAAAACGGCAATTATCTGCAAAATATTCCCATCGGCGTTATATCGAAAATATCTTTGTATGACTACGATTCTTTTCTTGAAATAGAACTTGTTCCGATAATAGATTTTCCGCGGCTGGAGAATGTCGTTGTTGTTGATATCGCTACGCCGAATTCGCAAGAGGCAGAAAAATGATTAGAACGTTTTTTTTCAGTCTGATGATTTTCTTATGTTTTGTACTGTTTGAAGCGGTTTTTTTATCCAATTTGACAATTCTGCCTGCAATTCCTGATTTTGTTCTGCTTACATCCTTATATGTTTCGCTGCATAACGGTGCGCTGCTGGGCGAAACATCCGGTTTTTGTTCCGGACTGATGCTCGATTTTCTCAGCTCCGGACCGCTTGGATTTAATTGCCTGCTGCGGACGATTATCGGTTTTTTATGCGGGCTGCTTGACAAAACAATAAATACTGCCGGCGTATTTCTTCCGATGCTCTTAGGTTTCTGCGTTACCGTTTTAAAACTGCTTCTTTCGTACACAGCGCTTTTTTTCTTTCCCAATATACAAATTCATTCTCTTTTTTCTGCGGCAGTAGGATTTGAGCTTATCGCGAATACGCTGCTTGCTCCGTGCATGTTTTCTTTTTTGTCGCTTTTTTCATCGCATCTTTTATTGGAAGCGGGAGAACAATAACGAATGCAAACATACATCGCAAATGATTTGCACAATAAATCCGACAAGCGCATAAACAAACAAAAAAAAATATTTACGCTGCTGGTTATTATTATACCATGTTTTTGTATATACGTATTGAAGCTTTTTTCAATGCAGGTTATTGACAATACTTTATATCAAAATCAGTCAAAGAAAAACATGAATCGTGCCGCCTTGCTTCCGGCACAGCGCGGTGAAATTTTCGATCGCAGCAGTGACGTTCGCTTGGTAACAAATATAGATACATTCTCAATCGAAATGATTCCCGGTGAAATTCCCAACGGAAAATACGATACTGTCGCAAGCAAACTCGCATCATTGCTTTCTATTCCCAAAAGCGATATTGACAAAAAAGTTCCGCCTTCGATTCGCAGATCATATAGTTCGGTAGAAATACATTCAAATGTCAATTTATCAGTGATGTCCGATATTGCGGAAAACAGTACCGATTTGCCGGGCGTATCATGGAAATTAAAGCCGCAGCGGAATTATTTGTCGACAGGTTCATTTTCACATATACTCGGATATGTCGGCAATATCACAAAAGAAGAACTTAAAATTTTGTACAACAAAGGATATTCAAACACAAGCATTATCGGAAAAACCGGTATTGAAAAGCAATATGATTCTCTGCTTCAGGGAACTCCCGGCTGGGAATCAAAAATCGTGGACGTAAAAGGAAAACTTATTCGCGGCACTACGTCTGTTCAGCAGCCGATAATGGGAAAAAATCTCATACTGACAATTGACGCCAATATACAAATACTTGCCGAAAAAGCGCTCGGAAACAGAGTAGGCGCGGCTGTTGTTTTAAAACCGGCTTCAGGAGAAATTCTTGCACTTGTATCATATCCGTATTTTGATTCGAATATTTTCAACGCAGAAAATGCATCATCTGTATATGCGCAATTGACAACCAATCCGAATAATCCGCTTTTAAATAGAGCGGTAAATGCGGAATATCCGCCGGCATCGACATTTAAAATAATCATGACAACGGCGCTGCTTTCGGAAAACTCTTTTCCGAGCGATTCCAAAATAGAATGTTCCGGCAGGCTGCAATACGGCGACAGAACATTCAGATGCCATATCGGCATTCCGGGACATGGATTTCTCGATTTGAGAAACGCTTTGGCACAGTCGTGCAACGTGTATTACTGGACTGTCGGAAGAGATAATCTGGGAGTCGATGTTATTTCGTCTTATGCAAAAGAATTCGGATTCGGGCAGACCGCACAGATAGATTTGCCGAACCAGTCAAACGGTTTTGTGCCGACACCGCAGTGGAAAGAACGCCGCTACCACGAAAAATGGCTCGGCGGCGACACAATGAATATGTCCATCGGACAAAGTTTTACGCTTGTTACGCCGCTGCAAATTGCCAACATGATGGCAATGGTTGTAAACAGCGGCAAGATTTACCGTCCTCATCTGCTGAAAGAAGTAATTGATTCGCAAAGCGGCGAAAGTGTTCAAAATACAAAACCAGAAATTTTATTTGAATCGAATATTTCAAAATCCGTCTGGAATCAAGTGCGGGATTATCTGCGCTACACCGTAACGAATGGATCCGCACAATTTCCGCTGCGCAATAAAATCGTGCAAATAGCCGGAAAAACAGGAACCGGCGAAGTTTCGCAGTATAAAGATCGCTGGCATTCCTGGTTTGTTTCATACGCTCCGTTCGATGCTCCGCCTGAAGATACGGTTGTTGTTGCGGTGCTTGTTGAAGCTGTCAATCCCTGGGAATGGTGGGCACCCTATGCTTCAAATATCATTCTGCAGGGGATTTTTGCGGGACAAACTTATGAACAAGCAATTGATGCACTGGGATTCAAATACTTAAAAAAACCGATGGGACGGCAGGAATAATGAATCTGAGAAAATTCGCTTCTTTTGATTATATACTTTTCATTTGCGTATCGGCTCTTGTATCGATCAGCATTTTATTCATTTATTCATCAGGTGTAAATTCCGAACAGATGCTTGTTACAAATGAATATTTCAAACAAATTATATTTGCAATTACCGGCTGCGTTTTAATGATAGCAGCTGCTTTTTTTGACTACAGAAAATTAAACCGCTATGCGCCGTATTTGTTTGCTGCCTTTTTAGTTGCATTGATATATACAAAATTATTCGGCAGATATGTAAACGGCGCAAGGAGCTGGCTTGGGATCGGCGAATTCGGAGTACAGCCATCCGAATTCGGAAAAATTATTTTTATTTTATTTTTGGCACGTTTTTTGGAACGTTCCGAATCAATGAGTGAACGCCGGCGTTTTTTGTGCGCATTGGGCATTCTTTGTCTGCCTGTCGGACTGATTCTGCTTCAGCCTGATTTGGGAACAGCCAGCGTATACATCCCGATTTTCATTGTCATGTGTTTTATGGCGGATATTCCTCTCAGATATATAATGCTGGTATTATGTTCCGGTATATTGACAATTATCTTTGCGGTACTGCCTATCTGGCAGCAGGAAATATTTCATAAAGAAAATCAAATTATTTCAATTTTAACGAATAAAAATTTACTGCTGATTGTTTTTTCGGCATTCTTTTTTATAACACTTTCAGCTCTGACCGGATATATATTATTTAAAAAAAGATATTACTTTTGGCTTTCATATTTTTCCGGCATTGTAACTTTTGCCATTGCAGGTTCAAAAGCTGTAGGGAAGGTGCTGAAAAATTACCAAATAAAGCGTCTTATCGTATTTCTTGATCCTCAGACAGATCCGCTCGGCGCAGGCTGGAACATTATACAATCCAAAACCGCAATCGGCGCAGGCGGCATTTTCGGACAAGGATATTTGCAGGGAACGCAAAGCCATTTTCGATATTTGCCGCAGCAAAGCACAGATTTTATTTTTTCCATTATTTCCGAAGAATGGGGATTTTTCGGAAGCCTGCTTGTCTGTCTTTTATTTTTGATAATAATTATCAGAATTATATTCATCATCAAAAACATCAAAAACATATTCGGATATTACATTGCAAGCGGCATTTTGAGCATGCTTTTTTTTCATTTTATCGTTAATATCGGCATGGTTATCGGCATAATGCCGATAACGGGCATTCCGCTGTTGTTCCTTTCCTACGGCGGTTCTTCGCTGTGGACAGCAATGACCGCAATAGGATTGCTTATGAGCATACACTTTCGCTATTTGGATTATTAAGTAAAGCGAGAAAACAAACAATACTTTTGCCTTTGGTGAGCGTTTTGCGGGTCTTTTAGGAGAAAAATAGCGAGCGGCGAAAGAGCGGCAGCAAGAGGGCGGAATCGAAAAAGATAAAGTTTCACAATTAAGTAGACAGAATATTCATTATCGGAAGTAGACAAAATATTTTTGTACAGGAGGCAATAAAATGCGCAGACGTAGAGGACGCCGGCGTGGTCGCCGCAGAGGTTTCCGCCGTGGTAAACGGTTACGGAATGTGTTTGTTTCCCGTGGAGGTATCAGACTGTGAGATGTTCTAAACCGATTTATGTTCAATTGTTGCATCGTTGGTATCCTTGTTGCAAGTGTCAAGGATGTTTTAAAGATTATGAGGAAAATAAAATGAGGTATGCAATGCGAAAAACCCGTGCGGATAAAAGTAAAGCATGATTTTGATATTGTCGTGCCGTGTGGCAGATGTCGATCATGTCGGATTGCATATTCTCGGACGTGGTCAGCTCGTCTTTTGCATGAGTTGAATTATTGGCAGTCTTCGGTTTTTGCAACCCTGACTTATGATGATGATCATTTGCCGGAAAATGGTTCTCTGGTTAAGAGTGATTTACAGAAATTTTTTAAGAGGTTGAGAAAGAACAATGGACTTGAAAAAAATCTTCGGTATTTTGCATGCGGTGAATATGGTGATAAAAGCGGTCGTCCGCACTATCACGCAATTATTTACGGGCTCGGATTCCGAGACAGAGAAATGATTAAAGATGCATGGCGTAAATGTGTATGGTATCCGAAGCTCGATAAAAAGCGCTTCGGTACCGTTACATATGATTCATGCCGGTATGTGTCTGATTATGTATTTAAAAAATATTCCGGAGTAAAAAATCAGGAAGTTTATACTTCTAAAGGTCTTGAAACTCCGTTTCGGTTGTGTTCCAAAGGTATTGGCTTGCGCTGGGCGCAAGACAACAAAGAACAGTTGGAACGTCAAGGTGGTTTTACGTTGCACGGTGTTCCTGTGCAGGTTCCCCGTTATTACGTGAAGAAACTCGATTTGAAATTAAAGCAAGTTGATACTGATGACGTCTGGATCAATTACATGCGGAAAGAAAGTTATGAACTGTATTTACATTGGCGTAAATGGCAGGAACAAAAACGTTTTGACATGTGTGATTATCTTCTTGATCAGTTTAAGCAGGTTCATGCTGATCAGCGTGCTTTAAATGTGGCTGCTCGGTTATCACTCCGGCAGAAAGGAAGTTTTTAATGGCAGATGTGAAAGAGGAAGAATTTGGACTGTATTGCATTTTTGACACTGTTGGTCAGAAAGTTGCCCCGCCTTTTTGTGCTAATAATGAAAATGTTGCGGTTCGTGAATTTTTGATTGGTTGTTTTAATGCAAATTTGCCTCCGCAGGATATGCAGTTATTGCGGATTGGTACGTATACTGCGATTTATTCTGAAGAATTTGTTTTTGATCAGGAAACTGGTAAAAATGAATTTCATCGTGATTTGGTCGGTGTTCATATTCATGGTCTTGATGATTTTGAAGTGATTGATGTAACTGAAGATGATGTTGAACATTATTTTCTTGCGTTGCAGCGATTAAATGAGGAGTTAAAGAATGGCAAAGTCTTACAGTAGACGCGCATTTCGCGCTTTTCAGAAAGTTAAAACCTTGAAACCGTCAAGGTCGCTTTTCGATTTGTCGCATGATATGCTTTTCACTGGTGATATGGGATTGCTTTATCCAGTTTGTGCAATGGAAATGTCGCCCGGTGATACGTTTCATATTTGGTCTGAACAAGTTTTGCGTATGCAACCGTTAAATGCGCCGATTTTGCATGAAATTAACAGTTCTACGCATTATTTTTTCGCCCCGTATCGGATTCTTGATGATAATTTCGTTGATATAATTACTGGTGGTGTTGACGGTGAGTACGGTGATAATGAGACGCCTACTGATAGCGCGCCTGCTCTGCCTCGTTGGAAGCCGACAAATAATGCAATCGGTTCCCTCTGGGATTATTTTGGTCTTCCTACTGGTGTTGATCCTGTTGGTGCTTATCCGGTTGATTATATTAAACGTGCTTATAACAAGATCTGGAATGATTATTACCGTGATGAGAATTTGCAGGAAGAAGTTGACATAACGCAGAATGAAGCCGTTTTGCGGCGGAATTGGAAAAAAGATTATTTTACTTCCGCTTTGCTTGGTCAACAGCGTGGTACAGCTCCGTCTATGCCGTTGTCTGGTTCTGCTCCGGTAACTTCTGTTGGTGATTTTGATGATTATAAATATTTCCCTAATATTCAGCTTGCTTATTCTCTTAGTGATTCTTCGAATCAAAATGCATCGGTTTTTTTGATTTTTAAGGATCAGACTTATATTAAGTCTACGATAGTTGATGCTGGTTATGCTGTTATTGGTGTTGTTCCGACTTCTGATTCAAATGTTCCGGATGCAGGTAATTATATTACGTTTCGGAATATGGTTTTTCATCTGAATTCAGGTAATTATGGTGTTTCTGCGAATTATCAGTATTTTGGTTCCGGTGGTGGCTCTGTTGTTGGTACGCTTACTGTTACGCTTGTTTGTGCTAAAGTGAATTCTTCTGGTTCTGCGGATCTTGCTGGCACTAACAGTGTTGATGTCAAGGATCTTCGTATTGCGTTTCAAATACAGCGCTGGCTCGAACTTGCGAATCGTGGCGGTGTCCGTTATACAGAATTTTTGCGTTCGTTTTTTGGCGTAAGTCCTCGTGATGACAGGTTACAGCGTCCAGAATATATCGGTGGTACAAAGTCCCCTGTTGTTATCTCTGAAGTTCTCCAGACGTCTGCAACCAATCCCGCGCAGTCAACTGAAACAGTACTTGCTACAATGGCTGGACATGGTGTGTCTGCAACTCGTACTTTCGTCGGTTCGTATACAGCCGTTGAATTCGGTGTTCTTATTGGTGTTATGTCTGTTATGCCAACGCCGAAATATGCGCAAGGTATAAACAGGCAGTGGCTCCGCCGGACGAAGTATGATTTCTTATTTCCGCAGTTTACGCATTTGTCTGAACAAGCCATTGAAGGTGCCGAAATTTACGCAACTAACAATGAAGCTGAAAATCGTAAGGTTTTTGGCTTTAATGAGATTTATGACGAATTACGTGCAATGCCCTCAAAAATCGCCGGAAAAATGCGTTCTACGTTTAATTATTGGCACCTTGCCAGAATTTTCGATAAGAAGCCTGCATTAAATTCCGAGTTCATTCAATGCAATCCAAGTAAGCGAATTTTCGCCGTTCCCAGTGAAGACGGATTGATTATGTCTGTTGCAAATATTATTCGTGCCGTTCGTCCTTTGCCGAAGTATGGTACGCCCGGAGGTGTTTAAAAAAATGGACAGTGTTAGAATTATTCCGTATCCAAATCCGGAAGATGTGCCGGATAAAGAGACAATGTTTGAGTGCGTTACAGATCAGACAGATGAGGTTGAAAGATCGGATTATGTCAGTCCGGATAAAAAGATTGAGTCTTTTATTCATTCTGGTGTTTTACTTCAGAATATGAATGCGTCCGGCGGTTCGTATGAATTGGACGGTTCAGAAACAGAAGCTGATCCAGATTCCCCGGCATATCGTGAAGAGTTGGAAAGAGATGCGGAAAGCCTTAAAGGTTCGCCGCTTCCTCAACATTTCGATAAAATCGATGCATTGGAAGTTGTTGAATCGATTGAAAAGCAGGCAGAAGTGAAAGAAAATAATGCGCGTGTGAATGAAACGCGCGCGCAAGAATTTTCTACTTCTTCGTCTGCTGATTCTGTCGTTTCTCACAACGAAAATAAAGAGATTCAATCGGAAAATGTGCAGAAAAGTGCACAGTAATAATTAAAAAATACGGGCTTGCAAAGCCCGTATTTCACGGGGGCGCGGGGGTGATAAACCCCCGTAAGTCAATTGGCTATGGTTTATTGCTTGATGTTAATATAGCCAATTGACACCACAAGCATACTCCGGTATGATTGTGATAGTCCTAAAGTATGAGGTTGAAAAAATGGAACCTATTACAATGGCTGCTTTGATTGCTGGTGCGTCTTCTTTGATTTCGACTGTTGGCAGTCATATTTATAATTCAAGACAAACTAAAATTCAGCAGGAGCGCGAGGATACTGCAACACAGCGTCGTGCTTCTGATTTGATTTCTGCTGGTCTTTCTCCCACTCTTGCTGCGGGTTCTGCCGCGGATTCTTCAGCTCCAATTACTGGCGACAATATGCCGGATCCAGTTGCAAAGGCTCTTGCGTATATGCAAGGTAAAGCAAATATTTCTTCAACAAATGCTGGTACTGCTTTGGCAGAACAACAAGCGACTTCAGAAGAAAATCGTCGGATTGTGTTTAATGCGCAAGCTGCAAAAATGATGTCTGAAAAGCAGGAAATTGATTTACGGAATGCTTGGCAGGATACAGAGCATATGATGCAACTTGGCAGATATAATTCTGATATGCGTATTGCAGGACGTAAAATGTCTGAAATGCTTGCAAATACCAATCTTTTGAAAGCAAAGACTGTGCAGGAACAAGTTGGTCTTGATTTGCTTAAAACTCAGATTGACAATGAAAAGATTTTGCGCGATATGAATAATTTTAATTTGACGACTGCTGGCATTCGTCTTTATAACGATTCTTGGAATGTTAATAAAGGTGCACTTGGCAAAATTTTTGGTGATTTACGACAGCCGTTTTCTGGTTTTGATATTCGTAATGCGATTAACAATGTTGATCGTTCTTGGTATTGGGATAAGTAAGATGTTTTTGTATATTGATCCCGGATATGGTTCTTCTTTGTTCAGTGCTATTTCTGGTTTTTGTTCAGTTGTTTTTTTGGTTGCTCTTGCAATGTTTTTAATTTTTCGGTTCCGGAAGTGAATTCATGGAATATTCATTATCGGAAGTTATTTAAATACTTCTTTTAATTGAAAAAACGAACATTCGCTTATTTCCTGAACATATAAGACTGAAAAATTGTACAAATCAGAGCATACAAAATATCTGTTGTCTTCCGTTTTAAAAACGGATACGGAAATTTTTTTGGATAAATCAGCCGCTTCCAATTCACAGTGCAATACAAGTGCATACTGCTGAAATGTCTGCAAAAACGACCTCGGATAAAATTTTACGGATCCCAATGAAAATATGCGATCCGCAGCTTTCCGTACGGCCGCTTCGGACACAAGAACGCGTTTCCTGCCGGCAGCATTTTCATCGGTTTCAGATAAAACCGCCGTTACGGCAGAAATGTTATCAGCGGATAATACCGACTGTGCGCAATCGGGAATTACCAAGCGGTCGCACCAAAACGAAATTTGTGTCGTAAGATACGGAATAATTTCCGCAGGATACAAATATGCGGCTGCCTTTTTAGATGAGCGTACCGCAATACCTGTTTTTGTATTGTTGATTTTTCCGAAATAGATTTCTTCGTATATATTTTCCGGCAGAAAATATTGAAAATTTATCAAAGTGTCTGAAAAATCAGACTGTATACCGAAAAATCTCACGCCCATACACTTGCTGTCGGTAAGAAAAAAAGAATCCCATTCATTTGCACTGTCTGAAATTATATACACTATCTGACTTTTTCTCAGTATTTCCAAAAACGATGCACACTTTTCTTTTTGCACCGGAAATACGACGCGTATATCAGCTGCATCCTGTATCCGCTGCTCATATATGCAGAGCCATATTCCGTCTGAGCGCTGCACAAAAGTCATCTTTTCTCCATTTGCGGCATTGTCAATTGAAAATCCGTTAACTGCGTATTTCGGATTCAGCAGTATGCAGTGTTCCGCTTTTGCTGTTTTCCGCGAGGGATTATACAGAGAAATGACAATCAAAATGAGTATTTGCAAGGCGCAGAATATCGACAATGATTTAACAGTATTTTTTCTGTTCATTTTTTCTTCTTTTTATCAGCGATATTTATGGCAAAAAAAACAGCCGCTAAAAAAAGCGGAATTCCGATAAAACAAAAAACAGCCCAGGTATGCGCAATTAGCATATATTGTTCCGGCATAGAAGACAACTTATGCGGCAGGGCATTTATCCGCGGACGATTTTTGACAGCAAGTAATCCGTCGTTTTCGGAAAGCCACAACAAACAAGACTCAAAAAAACCGAAATTATGCAAACTTCCGGTATATCCAACGATAGAAGAAACAATGCGCGGATCCGAAATAAATATCATTCTGACCGGCGCACTGCTGCCGGCGGAAAACAAGCCGGGTACACTTCCCTGCACTGCTGCGGCAAGCGTAAAAGGTCCTCGGCGGTTATTTCCCGCAATACCGCCGGATACTGAAAACGGATTTATATCAAATAAATTGCCTGCGGCATCGTTTTCCGCTTCCGCAGGAGCGATCAAGACAGAATCGGGCGAAGACACAATCAGTTTTTTGTACGCCGCATTCGGCTGGGCATACAGGGTTATCGGAACCGGCCAGAACAATTCGAGCCCATGAAACGATGCTGTCAGCGGATGCGATTCTGCATCCGGCGGCACATTTGCATAATCTGCGGCGACCCAAAACGGATACGGCACATACTGTGTATTGTTCAAAGTATTTTCGCTTTGCATGACGATTTTGGAACACTTTTCGTCTGCAACGATACTTCTGCCAAAACTGATTCCCCAAAAATCAAACAGCTGCAGCAGCTGTTTGTTATCAGCCGCTGATATATTCCAGCTGCCGTGAATATCCGCTGTATAGGGAGAAACAGCCGCAAGCATATTTCCTCCGGACATGACAAATTGTTCAAGTGCAGAAATATCATACTCCGTCATTGTATCTGTTTTCAGAAGCACAAGCGGCAGCGACGCATCAATATTCGAAGAATCGGTGAATATTATGTGTATGCCGGACATATTCAGATAAGGTTCCAAATACGGATAATCCGCCGAAAAAATATCGGAAGACGCAAGAATTTGCACGGAAATTTCTTTGCCGAGCAATGACTGCAATCTCAGCGAAAGCAGATATTCGATATTGGCAGAATCGAGCACAAATGGAATATATTCCGTCTTGCCGAGATATTCTATCGCAACAGCGGAATACACTGTCGAATACGAAACTTTGTTGTTTTCTGCGCTCCGTATTGTCTGCCCCGTTATGCCGGCTGACTCCAGATTTTTTTTCAGCTGCTCGTCATTATCAGGGAATACAATGCGGAAAGAACATTTTCCCGCAGGCATAGAAGCCGCAAAAGTTTGCAGAAAATCAGTCAGCATCTTTGTCTGCGGATATACCGATTCAAGTATATTCGATTTATAATACGTTATGCGCAGCGTGCCTGCAATATTGTCCATAATCTGCTTGGTATGTTCCGAAACAGAATACTGCCTGCCGAATGACATATCTATTTTGAAAAAAATATGCCGGGAATTCAAGACAAGGCATAACGCAGAAACTGCACACAGCAAAACAGCTTTATTCAGCAAACATAATTCGGAGTGTTTCTTTAAATTTGCCGGAGAAAACAGCGGCAGCGAAAATCCGTATAATTTAATTTCCCGTGCGTATACACACAGAGAAAGCCATATCGCGGAAGCTGCTATGTAAAAAATACAATCTCTGCTGTCAAGGATGCCTTTAGACGCAGAATCGAAATGCCAGGCAAAAGATAATTGTCTGCAAAGAAAACTTATCGGCTCCGGCAGCACTGCGTAAAGCGGCAGAAAATGCAGCAAATTGATAACGGCAAGAAATAAAGCGGTTGCGGCAAAAGCAATTATATTGTTGCGGGAACACACAAAAACAAATTGACAAAATGCAAGCGAAACTCCCGAAAAAAGCAGCAATCCCCAAAAAGCCGTAAAACATGACGGGAGCGAAATATCAGTGTATCGGGACGAAAAAATCGGTATATGCACGGTCAAAATAAGCATTCCGAAAAACACAATCAAAGATGTAATCCAATTTGCGGCAGCAATCTGAAACTGTGATACCGGCAGACATTGCTCAAAAAAATCGCCGCTTTGTTCTACAGCAAGACATACCGCAGGAATCAATATAATCGATATATAAGAAATAAACGAAAAAAAAGACGGAAGATTTATAAAACACGCATCAATGATAAATAAATGTGAAAAATAAAAAAAGAAAAACGAAGTACTGACAGAAAAAATCAATGCGGCAATCCAGATACCGGGATGCAGCAGCATTGCATATATTTTATTTTTCAGCAGCGCACTGAATACATTCATGCCGGCATAATTCCCGATTCTGAGGTTAAAGAAAAAAAAGCTTCTTCCAATGTCTGCGCCGCTGCCGTTTTTTTTATCGCATCCGAAACGCCGGAAGCAACAACGCTGCCATTGGCAAGAACAACAATGTTTGAACACAAAGTTTCTATTTCATGAATGTTATGGGACGAAATGATTACTGTTTTTGTTTTTCCGAATCTCCGAACGAGCAAATGCATATCATGTATTTGCTGAGGATCAAGTCCCGATGTCGGCTCATCAAGCACAAGCACTGACGGATCATGCATAAGCGCCAGAGAAAATGCGGTGCGCTGCCTGAAACCTTTTGAAAGCGCGGATGTCTTTTTTCCCAGAACGCTGTCAAGGGAAAACATGTTCACAATATTATCGATTTTCAAGTCTTTTTCCGTGCGCGTCTTTCCGGGGAAACGGATATCGGCACAGAAACGCAGCATTTGGTATACGGTATAACGTTCATAAAATACAGGATTTTCACAGACAAAACCTATCTGCTGTTTTATGACTGCCGGAAACTCTGCGGCGTCAATATCATTGATAAATATTCTGCCGTCTGACGGAAAATGCAGCGCACATATTGCCTTTAAAATCGTCGTCTTTCCCGCACCGTTTTTTCCGAGCAAGCCGGTCACAGCACCGTCCGGTGCGTCAAAGGAAATGTTTTTTACTGCGGCATGCCGGCCGTAATATTTTGTAACAGATTCCAGCCGTATCACTTTCTGTTAATTTTCATAAGGAACATCGAAAATCATACGGTCTTTGGAAAGAACCGCATCCGGAAAAATTTCCCGCGCTTCCTCAATCAAAGTTTTCAAATCATGATCGGTATATCGCGGGCTGTAATGAATCAGCGCCATTTTCTTTACGTGTGCAGCCTTTGCAATTTCCGCCGCCTGCTTCGCTGTCATGTGTTTTTTTTCCGCCGCCTGCTGTGCAAATTCTTCGGCAAACATACCCTCGCAGAACAGCAAATCAGATCCCTGCACTTCGTTTGCAATGGACGGAAAGTACAGCGTATCCGTAACATAACTTATTTTTCTGCCGCTGCGTTTTTTGCCCATAACCATATCGGGAGTAATGACCGTTCCGTTTTCAAGCTCGACAGTTCCGCCTTTTTGCAGTCTGCCGAACAACGGTCCGGGCGGAACGCCTAATTCCAGCGCCCGCTGCAGATTGAATTCGCCGGGTCTGTCCAATTCTTCAAGCGCGTAGCCTACGCAGGTTTTTGAATGCTGCAGCGGGAAAGCCTTGATATAAAATCCATCGCCGGAATGAACAATGCACGGCGCCGTAATTTCCTTGACAATCACCGGATAATTTATGTACATGTCAAGAACTTTTCGATTGGAATCGATATATTCCGCAATTTTCGGCGGACCGTAAATATATAACGGCTCCTCCCGATCAACTTGAGACGAAAGCATCATCAAACCGGGAATGCCGGTTACATGATCTGCGTGGGTATGGCTGACAAATATCGCGTTTATTTTTTTCCATTTTAAATTCAAGCGGCGCAAAGAAACCTGCGTGCCCTCCCCGCCGTCAAACAAAAAAATATCGCCGTCGCGCCGGATCAAAACCGACGTTAAATGACGATACGGCAGCGGCATCATACCGCCGCATCCAAGTACAAACGCTTCAAGATTCATATACAAATACTATAGCGGAAAAGCAAAGACTTCTCAAGTCATCTGATGCGGGTGTTTTCGTGTCCTGCGCCGCAGATACGCATTTTACGGCAATTTAACGGCCGGCAAGCCGTTTTTTCATTGTTTTATACCAGAAGGAACGCAGTTTTTCGAGCAAAATATACAGCGGATATGCTATCGAAAGCGGCGCGTCGATGCTGCCGATTCTGTGCACAATATTCCCGCCGAAACCGGTTTTGAAACGATATAAACCGTACATAGGATGCGTTTTATCATCAACCGGCGGAATACCGTAAAAATCATATACTTTTGAACCGTAGTGCATCGCATCTGTTATTGCAGTCCATTGCAAAAGATATGCCGGCATATAATTGCGGTGCAAATTAGACGATGCGCCGTATAAATAAATCGCTTCCGATTTCGTGAACAACGTAATGATTGAAGCAATCGGCACGCCGTCATATTCGGCAACATACAGCGTTATTTTTTGTCCGCCGCTTTTTTCGGCAAGTTCAAAAAGCGAACGGTAATATGATTCGGCATGAACAGCTATGCCGTCCCGTTTTGCTGTTTCCAGATACAGATCATAAAATACCGATATATCATGTATTGTTCCTCGGCGGACAACGACGCCTTTTTTTTCGGCAAGCCGGATATTGTACCGCCACTTCGGCTTCATGTTTTCGAGCAGCTGAGAAACAGTCAAAACAGCATTATCGATAGGAAGCAGCACAGTGTCCGGCGGCTGTACGTCAGCCGGTGATTTTCGTAATTTCAAATGATTCGATGCGGCGAACGTTTTAAATCCCGCAGCCGCAGCATTTCGATCTGCCAAATCATCAAAAGAAACAGGCGGATCAAAGCGTATGAACAACGTATGTTTCGGCAGATACGGTTTTATTGCTTCCGCGAATTGTTCCATAAACAAAAAGTACAATTCGGGATTATACGGTGATAAAAACTCAGGCACATCCGGTCCGGCAGGCATATATGCAATAGACACGCATCCGGCAAAGCGACGCGTAAGCACAAAACAAAAAAAGGAACCGCTTTTTTCCGGCGGCAGCGGAACACTGTTTGAAGCATTTTTCCGTACAGGCGGATTTTCGGCAGAATCAGCCGCTGCATCACAGCAAAAAGTTACCGCGAAACAGAGCGCTTTCCAGCCGTGCGCCGCTTTGAAAGAAGCCCAAAAAGCAGACTGAAGAAAATGTCCGCCGGAAGTGCAGTCTGTATTATTTTGTGTACACTCGCAGAATTTTTCTATAGAAACCGTCTCAACGTTTACGGCAAACATATATCAATGCACCGAACCGTTTTGCACATGCTTCATGCGGATAACGCTGCCGCCGGCAGAAAGCGGTTTGCCGGCGGCAGCAACAATACCGCCGCTGATAATAATAGGAACAGAAAAAAATGTATCGGCATCAATTATATGCCGCGCTTTTTCGGAAAAATCGGTTTCCGTATTTGTCGGAACGGCAGCGTCGTCGCTTTCGGCAAGCATAACCGGCGTGCCGGGCTGTGCCCAGGGACATTCCAAAACTTCTACGCGAGCATTTCCGTCAGCATCGGTATAATCCGCGGCAAGAAGCATTCCGCGGCTTTCAACTCCGCGCATTTTTCTCGGCTTCAGATTGTCGGCAAGCACTATCATCTTTCCGAGCAATTCCTCTTCTGTAAAATACGGAACGAGTCCGGAAACAATAATCCGTTCCGAACCGGAACCGTCATCAAGTGTTTCGATATACAGTTTCTCGGCATCGGGATGTTTTTCTATGCGGATGATTTTTGCCGTTTTCAGCGCGATTTTTTCACGAAACACGGCAATTTGTTCATCAGGCGAAAGTTCTTTTTTTGCGGCGGATTTTTGATTTTTTTCGGCTGTCTGTTTTTTCTGCGCGCTGCCTGCCTTATTTTCGGCGGCAGGCGCACTGCCCTTTCGGCAGCCGGAATAACGCACGCGGTATGCTTCTGTGCGGGCATCGTCCAGCGGCGTAAAAACAATACAGGGATTTTCAACGGTCAAAAGTCCTTCACGGCAGCCGAGATTATCCCACTTCAGCGAATTTTCCCGCGCAGGGACGGCTATCTTTCCGACATCGGCTGATTTTCCGAAAAACGACAGCACTTTTTCGGCATACTGAGGCAAAAAAGGCTGAATCATAATCATCAAATCTTTGATGACGTAGCACAAATCGCAAATCAAGTCTGCGGCTTTCTGAGGATCTTCCGTTCTTGTTTTCCAAGGTTCCCCGCTTTGAAACGCTTTGTTCGCAACAGACGAAACAGCAAAAATTTCATGAAAGGCATCTTTGATTTCCGCATTTTCAAGAAGTTCCGTTACGCGTTTTTCGCCCGCTGTTATCTGCGCCCATAATGCTTCATCGCTGCTGCCCTGCGGAATTTTTCCGTCATAATAGCGCGCAACAAATGTCGTTACGCGGTTTACGAGATTACCGAGATTGCCGATAAGTTCCGCATTCATTTTTTCCTGGAAATCTTTCCAGATAAACTGCGTGTCGGATTTTTCCGGGCGGTTATAAAATATGTAAAAACGCCATGCGTCTGCCGGAATGCCGGATTCTTTCGCATCATTGCCGAATACGCCGGTGCCGCTTGATTTCGAAAATTTGCCGGATTCATAATTCAAATATTCCGTGCTTGACATGTGATGCAGCTTTGTCCAATTTCTGCCGGAACCGATCAGCGAAGACGGAAAAATTACCGTATGGAACGGAATATTGTCTTTGCCGATGAATTGAAATAATTCGACGGGCTCGTTGTTTTCTTCATCGTCCGCCTCTTCCGGCAGCCACCAAGATTTCCAATTAAAACGCGGAGCATCTTTAGCGCCTGTTTTTTCCGCCCGAGCGGCAAGTTTGTCGTCAAGTTCTTTGGTAATCGATATGTATCCTATCGGCGCATCAAACCACACATAGAACACTTTGTCTTCAAAGCCTTTTTTGGGGACGGGGATTCCCCACTGCAAATCACGGGTAATAGCGCGTTCCTGCAGTCCGTCCCGAATCCAGGCTTGTGTCATTTGCAGCGCATTTTTTGCCCAGCTGCCTTCTTTGCTCGCAGCAGACATCCAGGGAATATAGCGCGTTTGTATCGCGGGCAAATCCAGATACAAATGCTTTGTGGATTTCAAATGCGGCTTGCCTCCGCAGGTTGAACAGCGCGGTTCATGCAGTTCCGTCGGATCAAGCAGTTTTCCGCAGTGTTCGCATTGATCGCCGCGGGCATTTTCGTACCCGCAGGCAGGACATACGCCGCGAACATACCTGTCCGCAAGAAAACGCCTGCATTCGGGACAGTACAATTGCTCGATAGTTTTTTCTTTGATAAGTCCGTTTTTATCAAGATCGAGAAACATCTGCTGAACTATTTCCGTTTGCTGAACCGTAGATGTTCTGCCGAAATTATCGAAAGAAATACAGAACCATTCATATATATCTTTATGAAGCGCGTGATAAAAATCGCATAATTCACGGGGAGATTTTTTTTCTTCAAGCGCCCGTGTTTCCGTGGCAGTGCCGTATTCGTCGGTACCGCATATATACACTGTTTCGTACCCGCGGCTCCGGCAAAAACGGGCAAAAACATCTGCCGATAAAACCTGCAATAAATTTCCGAGATGCGGAATATTGTTCACATACGGCAGCGCCGAGGTTATCAATTTTCTTTTCATGCGGAACAGTATAGTTTTTTTTTTGAAAATACACAACATACCGGAACTTGAGATTATTCTTCCGCATAAAGCAATATAACACACAGCAAAACATTTTTTCCCGATACATTATGCATCAATATGTATAACAGGAGGTATTACGGGTATTTATGAAAAACGCAGTACATATATTTTCTGCATTTGCCTTTGCGGCATTCGTGTTTGCCGCCGTATCATGCGACGAAGCCGCTTCGATGCAAATATTAAACAACTTTAAGCCTGTTACATTGCAATACGAACTTAACGGCGGCAGCTGGACGGGAAATTTCGAACCGAAAACTTCATGTTCTCTTAATGAAATGGTGAGTCTGCCCGTACAGGGAAATCTGCAAAAATCCGGCTGCAAATTCATCGGCTGGTATGCAGATTCCGGATGTGCGGGGAAACGCCTGTACAGCTACCGTGCGGACGGCAACGCAACGCTGTACGCAAAATGGATTGCCGCAAGCGAGGTCAACGATAGTGATTCTGCGCAGAACACCGGCGCAAGCGGAAATCCATTGCACCGAGTTGAGTACGAATTAAACGGAGGATATTGGTCGTCAGGCTATAAGCCGGCAGAATATTTCATGTCCGGCAAAATCGCACTGCTTCCGGAAGAACAGCCGATCAGAGAGCGGTATCTGTTCTGCGGCTGGTTTGCCGACAAAGATATAAGCGGAATACCGCTGGAATACATTTCCGCAGATACAAAACAAGATATTACGCTGTACGCAGAATGGAAACTGGACGGAAGATACATAGGAAAAATCAGTGATCTGGCTGATGTTCTGGCGGGCATTGAACAAGATGTTCATACAACGATTGTTATATACGACACCGATGCAGTCAAATTTGAGTGGGAAATTTTAGAAACAGTCAACACTACAATTGATGGAAACCTAACAGATAAAACAACATACACGCTCGATTTTTCGCTTTGCACCAATATGACACACTTTGAATCATCAAACTGCTATAACTGCCGGCACATGACATCCTGCATTCTGCCGAAGAATCTTATACAGCTAGACAGTTCGAATTTTGTATACTGCCGAAATATGCAAAGCATAACGGTGCCCAAAACATTGCAGACAATAGCTGACGGAAACTTTAATTCCTGCGATAAATTGGCAACGGTGTATTACGAAGGTTCGCAGGAAGACTGGAACAATTTGAAAAACAAAAACAACGCGCATTCGCAGAACAACAACAAAAAATTCTGGAACGCAGAAATTATTTATAACTACAAGTATTGAAAAACGGTGCAGCCCTGACACGATGCATTCATGTCGGGGCTGCATTTGTTTTCGGATATTATGCTTCGCCCGGCTGTTTTTTGGCACGCTTTTTATGAAGCAAAACGCCGGCTTTGCTTCCGGCATTTATTCCCAGGAAAAGCGTTTTTTCCGTTTCCATGTTCGGTTCGAGTTCCAGCGCCCAAAACAAAACAATTCCTATTGTTTCACATTCCGCGTTATTATCTGCCAATTGATTTTCGATAGATGTGATTACAATTCCGGATTCTTCATTCGGATCAAGCGTGAACACGACATTATTTTCCGCATCCGCAATGCGTATGTGCGAAACGGAATTTTCCTGCACAAAAAGCTTTTTCGGGGACACATGTGCAAGTGCATCCGCAGCGATAACTTCTATGTTCTGTGTTTCCTTCGACTCCGCACCGTAAGGAATCGCAAAATCCATTTCAAGCGCGTAATATGCCTTTAACGGAAGCGAACTTATGTTTTTCAAAATACACTGAGCCTGAATGCCGTTTTCCGTATACGTGTAGTTTTTCTTAAGCAATACCGGCTGCTTCGAGTTTCCGAACATATTTTCCACGGAAAAACGGATTTCCCGCCGATGCCGGTCGAAAAAACGTTCCGCATACAATAATTCCGCAAAAGACGACTGACAGCAAATCGCGTTTTTTTCGGCAAGAGCAGACAAATCCTGCATTTCCAGCAGATGATCGGCAAAAAGCCTGCCTTCGAAAACAACATACGAACCGCAGTCCGTTTTTTTTATGCGGACAGCATCGCAGTAATTGCGCTCGGCAGCCGGTATATCCAGCTCAAAGAGCGCGCCGCTTTTTTGAGAAGAAAACGCCGTATATTCGGGATAGTTAAACATATAGGACTTGCTTCCGTCCATGGTAAAGTCAACGGCAGAACAAAAAACGGACTTTCCCATTGCTTCCGTAACAAGCTTTTCGGCGCGGATTAAATTACAATATGCCGCGCGGCGCACAGCCGAATCCGCAGCACCGCCGCTGCCGGTATAACTGAACGGAGCAAAATTCTGCGCCTGCCATAAAGCGAGCCGCGCCGCTTTTTTCCGCACGCGGTCGCCCTTGCACTGCGACACATATCGGCTCGTATGCATCATGCGCGCATATAAAAACGCAATTTCGGGATATACCGACAAAAATCTTTTGACGGCAACCGGCGCATTATGGCGTTTTATTATCGGAATATATGCTTCGGACATCCATTGGGCAAGCTCCGGCGTACATCCGAATTCTATTTCCGTTTTCGAGAACACACAGCGCGTTTTCAAATAGCGCGAAGGCGTTGTAAAACAAACCGCTTCGGTATCTGCCGCCGCGCACAAGCGTTCCAGCCAGCCGCTGTCGATCATCTGCTGCATATATTCCGGAGAAAACGAACAGCAGACAAGCGGAGATGAATCCCGCAATTTCGACAGATCTTTTATATAGCTTTCGATCGGAGCGTCAAGATTCGGATATTTTTCCTGATGCAGCGGCATAACGGCAATGGTTTTTCCGAGATATTCAAGTATCCCCGGCTGAAACATTGTTTCCGTATTTTGCCTGCCGTATTGATTCATCAGCTGGTAATCAATCAGCACATAATCCATGCCGCACGTTTTCAGGCACGAAACAAGCGGCAGTTCCCAGTCGCTGTGAACAAGCATAACGCCGCGCGGACGTTTGCCGGTAATTTTCCGTACCGCTGTAGTAAGGAGCTCTATTTGCCCCACTCTGTCAGCCGGCTGAATCAGCGAAAAATACGGTTCATAATATCCGCCGCCGATAATTTCGATCTGCCCGCGTTTTATCAATTCCGATACAATAATCAGTATTTCGGGATGCGTTTTATCAAGCCAGTCGAGAAAAATTCCGGGAAAATACAATGAGAAACAACATTTCAAATGCGTATACAAGAATTTTATCAATTTCTTATATGAATTTTGATATATCGCTTCTTTTTCATCATTAGATATCGTTTCTGCTGCGTGAAACGACAAATTAAAACAGAACGATACCGTATGCATTTCCTCCGATTTTTATAATGCTGACATAAATACTATCTTATATCATTTTTCTTAAAATTTAAAGCCGATTTTATTGTTCCTGCGAAACATTTTTTATGACATGTTTCCGGCATGACTGCGCCTGCTGGCGGGAAACTTTCAGGGAATCATCGTAATTGATGACGGCACAGCCGCCGGCAATCCGTACCGCGGACGGAAATCCCGTGGGCGCGCATTTTCCGCAGCCGTCGCACGAATCGGAACACGATGTGTCCTTTCCGTTTTCCGTTTTGCACCGAATATAGTAATCCGCCTCGTAAGGAATCAATGATATTAAATTATTCGGACACAACGGAATGCATTTTCCGCAGCCGTCGCACGAATCGGCAATAACCGCCGTGCCGCGCACTATTTGTATCGCACGGTTTTTGCACGCCGCCGCGCATGAACCGAAACCGATGCAGCCCGATTCGCAGTCGGTGCCGCTGTTGTATATAAACTTAAACAGACGGCAGTCTTTGAATCCCGTATAATTAAATCGCACGGAATTGAACTTTTTGTCCGGCGAACAATGCACGACAGCCCGGTATTTCCGCGCCGGATCTTTCGGTTTTGCGGAAGGCTGCGGCGCAGTATTTTTTCTTTCTTCCGGAATAACCGCGCCGGCAGAAACCGTTATATGTAAAATCGCTTCCAGTCCGAAAAAAATAAACGCAATCAGTGTTCCCGAACCGATAATCAGCAGGGAATAATATATAAAATACCGTATCATTGCATAATCCTAAATATGGAACCAAACTATATTCCATGCATACAATGCGCACATAATAACCGCAAGGCTTACAAGCACAGCGCCGCCGGATTTAAAATCCCTCATAAGCCGTGCGGAGCGCAGCCGTTGTCTGACCGCATATAAAATCGGCGTCAATAAATAGCACGAGAGCACACAGCACACAACGGACAGCACCGCGGCACCAAATGTCGGCGAAACAACGAGAGCCAGCAGTACAGACGGAAAAACAACCGCCGTTTCGGAAAACCGCACAGGGCATATTTTTCCCAGAACAAAATCGCCTGCCGCAGCAAAAGGAATAAAAACAAGCGCGCATATAAGCGGCAGGAGCTCCTGCAAACGCAGCGGAACCAAAATATGCTGCGACACCAGCCAGGCTGCCATAACAGACAGTACGGAAACACACAGCGCAGCCGCCATTCTGAACAAAAAGAATTCGGGGCGCTTGGATAAATCGAATATGCGCTTCACGCCGATGCCGTAACAAAGTACGGAAGAAGAAACAAAAGCAAAGAAAAAAAAGATTTTCGGCAGCATACTCAGTTTTTCCTCTCGGAAAATGAAATTTTTCTGCTGATAAAAGAAGCCAGCATTACCGACAGCGCCAGCAAAATAACCGCAAACGGAATGGAATTTCTGAAAAAAGACGGATGCGCGCGCAGGACAGGAAACAAACAGCATTCAAACACGCCGGCAGGAACCGGCAGCGTAAGCGACCCGAAAGCAATTAAATCGCGGACACAATAAAACACAACAGCGCAGCACGAAAAAATGCCTGTCTGCGAAAAATTATTTTTCAATTCAGAAGCAAGCGCGGACGGCTGATTATCGCACGGCGGCACACGCAGCATGCCGAGCATAAAAGAAGACATCAGCGCCAAATATAACGAAAAACCAAGCGTCAGCGCGATAACAGGCGAATACAATGCCAATAACTGCTTAAAAAGAACTGAAAACATTACGAGAACCAATAATTGCAGCACGCGTCCGGTATCTCCCATGCGCAGGCGCGAAATTCCCGCAGCGGAAAGCGTACCAAGCAGCACAATCAAATTGACAAACACAATCATGACAATACCGTAAGCCAAGCGTCCCGGAGATGGAACAAGAAACGAAAGCGCCGCTGCGGTATACATATTGTAATTTTTGCCCGTCATATTCAAGACAGCTCCTTTTTTTCGGCGGCAGAAGAATCGGCGGTGGCAGTACCCAAAACCCGCGTAATTGCATATATCCAATAATCGGAAAGCTGCCTTGTTATTCCGAATGCCGCCGCATCTATCGGTTCTTTGATGCCTGCGATGCCGGCAAATACACAGCCGGTTTCCCTGGTGTACGCAAATACAGCCGGCACCGGACCGCATATCCCGACAATCTGTGCAATAATTCCCGTTACTTCACGGCTTTTCTGCGCCGATGCAGAACCTGCATTTTTTTCGACGGCGGAAACAGCATAAGCGGAAACAGCAAACGGCAGCGGAATGTCTATCGTCTGCACAGCTTCGAATTCCGTCTGAAACTGCCGTTCAATCACAGCAATAACCGCTTCCTGCAATTTTTCGCAGCGGACAGAACGGGAAAGCATTTCTACCGTTATAAGAACCGCGCTTCCCGCAACAAGAAACGCCAGCACGATAAGATATATACGCAGATTCGATTTGAAAAAATCAGACATACAATACCTCTTTGTTCATACGCCGCTTTGCCATTCGTGCTTCATACAAACGGTCTTCGAGAAACTGAATAAACACCGAAAAAATATTCATTACCAAAATAGTAAACACGCAGCCCACGGAAGAAGCTCCGCATCCGCAAAACAAAAATGCGGCACAGCCGGCAGAACATGCGTATAAAACTTTTCCGGCAGCGCCGAGCGGAACCGTGCCCTGCCAATCCAAAAGAAAGAACGCCGAAAAAAGCGTGCCGCCGGAAAGTAGCGCAAAAAGCATATCGCCGTTAAAATACGAACCGGTAACCGGAACAAACGCGAAAACACGCACGCAAAATGCATACGCAATCATGTACAAACACGGAACAAGCGCGCGTATCATGTTTTCGGTAAGGAGAAAAACTGACGACAGCAGCGTAAAAAAGTTAAAGCGGAACGCCGGAACCGCGGAATGCGTATCCCAAAACATGCTGATATATCCGGCGGGAATTTCTGCGCCGAACAGACGGAATATATATGTATTAAGCCATGAAGTGATTTTTTCGTCAAACGCAGCGCCGGCTGCGTTTTGTTCCGTCAAAAAATTCTGCACCAAGCTGCCGCGTTTCAGCGCTTCGGCGGTAATATCGGTCTGCGGAAACGCCGCCATGCCCAAAAAGTACAAAAGCACAACCGTAAAACAAACAGGATGAATCCAGGAATCCGCGCCGCCGCCGAAAGCATATTTTATCAAAAGCAGCGAACCAAACGAAACGAAAAATACCGCCGCCGGATGATACCCTGCCGGTACAAACATACCGATAAAAAATCCCTGCAGCAAAAAGGTGCCGTTTTGAATGTCGGCAGTTCTGCGCAGCGCGCAGTGCAGCAGTTCCGCACAAAACGATGCCGCCGCCGAAGCAATAAGAATATAAAGCGACGAGTATGATTTTGTATACATCAGCATACAAATATGAGGAAGAAACGACAGCAGCAGTACACGGGAACGAATATGCACAGACGGAGTAAAATGCAAAAACGGCGCTGTTGTTACATGTTCGGATATATGTTCCATTAGAGCTGTCCTTTTAATAATTTTATTATCTGATGCAGCGGTATGCGAGAAGGACAAACAGCGCTGCATAAACCACACTGAGAACACAAACGTATCGAAGTTTCAGTCATTTCCGGCAGGCTGCGGTTTTCTTTGTAATCCGCATAAATCGATTCGGGATGCAGACCGTTCGGGCACACGCCGCGGCAATAACCGCACCGCATGCAGTCACTTTGCGCAAGATCGGACGGCGAACGCACCGGAACCACGGAAATCGATTTTACCCGCTTTGTTACCGGCGCATCAATATCGCAGACATCAAAGCCGCCGAGCATTCCGTTGACTATCACTTTTACATCGGAGTGCGGCATAAGTCCGCATTCTTCAAGCAGATTTCGTATCGGCGTGCCGATTTTTACGCGGAACATTCCGCCCGATGCCAAAGGTTCGCCGGAAATCTGCACGATTCGTTCGATAACGGGAACGCCGCCGACAAGCGCATCATGCACAGACAAGGCTGTCGCGCTGTCGATAAAAACGTCATGCGTTGTTATATCGGCGGGCAGCGTGCTTATATGTTTTTTTCGCGCATAATTTTTTATGCTTCTGATTATTGCGCGCACCGTTCCGCAGGGATATTTCGAAACAGACATCGGAACAAACACCGTCTGCGCCGTTTTAAACAAATCCTGCATCGTTTTTTCTTCAGGTAAAATAATATTGTTTTCCGCATATAAAAAAACAACAAAGCGGGCATTCATCGTATCCGCTATAATCGCAGCTCCCTCAAAGACGCTTTTTTGATAGTGTTCCGCAATAAACGAATCGACGGAGCAGTCCGGTTCGGGATCATACAAACGCACGACCAGCACTTGATTGCGCGGAACCGTCCGCTGCTGCAATTCTTCGCCCAAAGACCGCGGTTCCCGAAACGTGTTGATAACACCCATTTCCGTCATCTGCCTGCACCGCTGTTCGGAACTGAGGAACATCCAATTCAAATCGGCGCGCTTTTTTCCGAGAAACGAAAAAGAACCGGAAAGCCGAATCTTCGCCGCCGAAACCATTTTGCCGGAAACATCCGCGGCGGAAAAACAATCGACAACCTGCCCCGGCACGGGCGAATGCACGGCGGCTTCCGTGCCGCCCGCATCAAAGGCGATAATTTGTCCTTCCGTTACATAATTGCCTTTTTTGACAATCGGTGTAAGAACATGCGTTCCGTCCTGGCAAAAAAGCACGGAAGCTTCCGGCGGCAAAAACGAACTTATCGTTTTTTCGCATGTTTCGGTCATATTTTCAATTGCATCAGCGCGAATCATACTTCCGCCTTATAAAAAAAATAACGCCAGCAGCCGCAGACAGCAAAAAACAGCACAGCAGCTTTGCCGGCACAAAAGATTCCGAGTGCCGTGCGCTCGGAACAGCAAAGTCCGCATCGAAAAAAGAACGCTGGGCTATAAAAAGCTGCTCCAGCGAAGAAGCGCCGTATGCAGCGGAATCCGCAGCGTGCGCAATATAGGCATCGTCAAATACATATTTTTCAGTCATGGTTTCGGCAATACGATTGCCTTCAAGCGAATACTGCACGCAGGCTACCGTTTCGCCCGCAGCAGGACGATTTTCTTCGGCAGCATCTGAAAGTTTCCTGAAAAGAAACGTATCGGCATACCATTTGCGGCTTATAAAAGCACCCATATCAGGCAGCGGCGAACCGCAGTCTTTTTTATATAATTCCATGCAGGATTCTGCCGAAAGCGACATCGCCTTAGTATACTCTATCCGGCAGGGGATACTCAAGCGGGAAGGCTTTGATGATGACGAAGCGGGAGAAGCAAAAAGCGCCAGCTGCACCGCAAGCAGCGCCGACGCTGCGGGAACGGCAAACAATACCGACGGTTTGTCCGCTGCCGCGTTTTTTGCGCTTGTTTTTGCGTTTATAATAAACACGGGAACAAAACGCCTGACGAGCAGCGCATTTGCGCGCAGTGCTCCGTTTGCGGCAAGCGCCGACGCAGATGCAAACCCTGCCGCCAGAACAAGCGCGCACAATGCCGCTTTCCATCCGGACAGCGCAAAAAGCAGCAATGCAGATGCCGCATATATCAAAAACAGCGGGGAACGCAGCAATACACGCAGTGCATTTTTTCTATTATATACAGCAGAAAACAAATACACCGCTGCCGCCTGAGCGCACAGCCCTGCACAAACCGCATAAAACGGAAAACACGCCGCAAAAATCAGCGCGGGAACGGCAAACAGCGCAAACAGCATTTTTCTTTTGCTGCAAATAAAAAAAAACGCAATCACTGCTGCGCTCAAAAAAACAGGAAACAGCGGCTTCACCGTATCTTCTTCGAACCAAAACGGAACAGGAAGCGCATCAAATACCGTGCGCGCGGCAGCGGAATACTGCTGCGGAATATACAGCAGCCGCCATTTTTGCGATTTATCGAAAAAATACAGCAGTTTTTGAGACTGATACGAGTCTTCCCGCGCGCAGAACGCCACGGAAAATGCGGACAAGTTTTTGTTCGGCAGGTTTGCGGTATACGAAACAACGCCGTCGATTCCCGCCCGCTCCAACGAAAGCAAAAGTTCTGTTTCCGGATACGACGAAGCGACTGCCGCCACGCGGTACCCTTTCCACAGCTGCCGATTCGGCGCCGTTTTTAATGCAAACGGAAGAACGCAGCTCAAAACATACAGCGCTGCATACGAAACAGCATATACAAAAGCGCGCGGCATCACGCTAGAGTACCGAAAACGCGGTTGCGATTGAAAAACCGAGAATGCTGCCGACGAAAACTTCAAGCGGCTTATGTCCCTGCACTTCTTTTACCGGCCGGAATTTCACGGTTTTTTGACAGGCAAGCTGTTTCCCTATTTCATTAAGCGCCTTTGCCTGAAGCCCGCTCGATCTGCGGACGCCGACGGCATCACGAATAACAACCATAGTAAAACACAAGGCAAGAATGAATACATCCGAATTGACACCGGAATGAAAAGCAATCGACGTGCAGACAGAAGTTACAAGTGCCGCATGACTTGACGGCATTCCGCCGGTACGCCAAATCAAAACATCCGCAAGTTCGCGCATATTGGCAATTTTGCCGGTCAGCAGCTTTATGACCGTTTTTATAAACTGAGCGGAAAACCAGCTGAACACACAAGCCCAAAATACCGGATTATCAATCAATTTATAAAATTGTTCACGCACAACAAACAACATATCTTCATATTGTGCCGATTTTTCCGCGATTGTCAATCACACGGCAAAACAGTACAATTGACATTATGATATTCAGGCAGTTTTCGGCAAAAACCGATGATGACGGGCGCCGCTTTGACAGAATTCTGCGGAAGCTGCTGCCGGATATGCCGCTGCCGCATCTGTACAAAAACATACGGACAGGAAAACTGCGGCTGAACGGCAGAAAAACGCCGATAACGCAAAAAGTCCGCGCAGGAGACAGCATAGACATTGCGGAAGCACTGCTTGCAGAACAAGAACGGCAAATCGTGCCGGACGCCGTGCAGCGCGCCCGCAATGCAAATGAAGATACGGCGCAAAGCACTGTTTCTGCCGCCGCAATGCCGCTGCAGGATATTTTCAAAAACGAACATATCCGCATTATAAACAAGCCGTACAATATACCCGTTCACTCCGCAAAAAAAACAAACGCGGACATTGCATCAGCCGTTAAATACGACGGACGCTCGTCGCTGTCGTTTGTCTGCGCACCGATGCACCGCCTCGACCGCATGACAACCGGCGCACTTGCTATTTCTCAAAGCATAACCGGCGCGCGCTGGTTTTCGCAGGCGATTTCCCGCCATGAAATCGAAAAAACGTATCTTGCCGTTGTCGAAAACCGCATTGACGGCGACATAACGCTCTCCGGCATCATCGCGGCAGATAAAAACATATCGCCGAAAACGCGTTTTGCATCCGTGTCTGTTTCGGAGGCAAACGGCACAGAAGATGCAGCCTGCCGCGGCGGAAAACACGCAGTAACGCATCTGCACCCGCTTGCCGTCGGAACGCTTGCGATTGCGGAAGCGGAACAAAAGCGCACCGTTACGCTGGCGGAAATCCGCATAGAAACCGGCAGAACGCATCAGATCCGCGCGCAGTGTGCGCACGCGGGATTTGCGCTTTTGGGAGATACCGCATACGGCGCGCGCGCCTTCTCGCTGAACGGACAGTCGCTTTTTCTCCACGCGTACACGCTGCGCTTTCCCGCCAATCCGCTCGGCATTCCGCGCATAGTGCGGGCAGACATTCCGCAAAACTTCCGCACGCTGCTGAAAAAATGCTTGCAAGTTGACGGCGTACCATTTTATAATACTATACGAACATGAAACTGCTGCATAACCTTGTCAGTCGCATAAAAGGAATAACCGTATTCGCGCTTGTCGGCGAAAGCGGCACGGGAAAAAGTTTCCGCGCTAAACTGCTTGCCCAGAAAAACGGCGCCGATGTTATCATAGATGACGGACTGCTGATTCAGGACGATAAAATCGTTGCGGGACACTCGGCAAAACGCGAAAAAACATTTCTCGGCGCGGTACGCGTTGCTTTATTCGACGATAAAGCGCACCGCGACGAAGTGGCAAAAGCCCTGCAGCACCTCAACATAAAAAAAATACTGATTCTCGGCACGTCCGAAAAAATGGTCAATAAAATAGCATTGCGCCTTCAGCTGCCGCCGCCGGAAAAAATCATCAAAATAGACGATATTGCTTCAAAAGAAGAAATAGAACTTGCTATCCGTTCCCGCAGAATAGAAGGAAAACATGTAATCCCCGTGCCGGCAATCGAAATAAAGCGCAAGTATCCCAAAATCTTTTACGATGCCGTGCGCATATTTCTGAAACGCAAAGCTACGCCGATCAGCGGCAAAACGGATTCCAAAGTATTCGAAAAATCCGTGGTGCGTCCCGAATTTTCCAAAAAAGGCCGCATAAGCATTTCCGAGGCGGCGCTCACGCAAATGGTAATGCACTGCGTAAGCGAATTCGACACGCATATACGCGTCAAAAAGCTGTCCATAAAAACCGATGACCGCGGCTACCGCATCATTATAACAACAGACGTACCGTTCGGCACGCAGCTTGCGGGCACCATTCATAATCTGCAGCAGTATATTATCGGAAACATAGAGCGGTACACCGGCATACTTATAGAAGAAGTCAGCATTATTATAGACAAAATATCCACCGGCAAAAATCCGGAAACACACGGCAGCCGATGACTGCTGCTTTTTGTGTTCGGCGCACGAAAAAAACTAACGGACTTCCGAGGAGTTTTTTTTCCGCAGCGCCGTCGGCAGCTTTTTACGGGAAGAAACACGCGGAATTTTCATCGGCACGCCGAGCTTTTGCAGGGAATCTTTTATCGCAAATTCCAGTTCGCTTTTCTGCGGATTCATCGGCAGCACAAAGCGGCGGCACTGTCCCCAGGTTTTTACGTACAAATCGCCCGCCGCGCTGTTCGATTCGATTTCTTCGCGCCAGTTCGTAAGCCCGGAAACAAAATCAAAAATAAGATAAGTCAGTTTGCGCCCCGTGCGGGCATTCGGTTCGCTGTTTTTCAAATCGTCCATTTCTTTTAAATGGCGCAGATAGTTTCTTTCGTAATTTTTATCCGCGTACATCAGCGCGGTTGCGGCAGGCTGCAAATACATATAAATATCGGTTTGAAGCGCAAGCCGCACTATTTCGAAAGAATGCCCGGAATTGATGATTTTCATCAGTTCTTCGGTTAATCGGGACGGAGAAACAGAAGAAAGCAGATGCGCGCCGGAGCGTATTTTCAATCGGAGCCGCAGCGGCATTTTAAAGCCGGTGGAAGCCGCGTATTTTACGGCGCGGATCATGCGGACGGGATCTTCTATAAACATGCGGTTCAGCGGAATGATCGGCCGTATGATTTTTGCGCGGATATCCCGAACGCCGCCGACATAATCGATTATCTGGCATTTTTGCGGATCGTAATACAGCGCATTCATCGTGAAGTCGCGGCGGAGCACGTCTTCTTCTATTGAACCGAAGCTGTTGCCGACCGTTCCGTCCGCAAGCGAACGAAACGTACTCGCCTCGAATATTTTCTGTCCGAAAAATATATGCACCAGACGGAATCGTCTGCCGATGATGCGGGAATTTCTGAATATTTTTTTCAATCGCGCAGGAGTTGCATCCGTTACGATATCGAAATCTTTGGGCGTTTTTTTCAGCAGCAAATCGCGCACCGCACCGCCGACAATATATGCGGAAAACCCGTTATCCCGCAGCTGAGAAATAATCCACAGGGCGTCATGGTCTATTGCGGTATTTTCTATTGAATGTTCGTTTTGTGTATAGACGAGCGCCTTTTTTACCGGCCGCCCGTTTTTATCATAGGAATATCTGACGAGCACGATGCAGACAGGATATAAAAAAGGAATGCGCAAGTCAATAGACGGCACAAGATGATGCCGTTGTATATGCAAAACGCGTTCGCGCCGTGCGAATGCATTTAATACTTGACAACAATTTACGCACAATGTAAAATAAATGTTGATTATACCAATATATTTTTTAATATTTTTATAAGGAAATCCCCCCCCCCGCGACTTTTGTCAAAAGGGCGACGATTCCGCTGCATTCGCTGTAAAACGGAGTTGTTATATGAAAAAAACACATAAAACGCTGCCGCTGATCGGGCACCTTATCGCACGCACAGCATTCGGTCATCGCGATGACGAATGTCCGAAGCGATCTGTTTGCAAACGTATTGCTTCGCCTGCGGCTCGCAATGACAGACCGCTGCGCAGCCGCGCGTTTTCGGCCGCCGTATGCATCGGCACACTCGCGCTTATTGCCGCAGCGCTGTTTTCCTGCAACGACCACCTGCTCCCCGAACCGGCAATGAGCACAGCAGCCAATTCCCCGCAGCGGACGCAGATACAGGCGCCCGTCAACGTGAAAGCGACGCACGGGAAAAGCCGCACCGTTACGCTTGCCTGGGACGCCGCCGCAAGCGCCGTGCAGTACCGCGTGTACTCGGCGGCAGAACCGTATTACACATTCAATCAAGTCGGGGAAACAAAAGGAACCGAAACAACAATCGATATATCGGAAAAAGCGGGAACCACCGCATATTACAAAATAAAAGCGGTAGACTACGAAGACAACGAATCGGAATTCAGCGGCACCGCCTGCGGCTCCGCCATGGCACAGCCGATTATCGCGGTATACGAGTCGGCATCGGACGGCAGCGGCACAAGCGCTTCCATAACCTGGTGGATGCAGAACTGCACGGAATCCACGTATCAAAACGACATTATCTATGATGTTGTTTTATCAAACGAAGACGGAACGTTTACCAAAAGCAAAACGATAACAGACGGTTCTAAAACATTCAAATTCGAAGGACTCGAACCGAAAACACACTATTATTACGAAGTTTCCGCATATTTGAAAACGGATGTCAAACAAACCGAAACTTCCGGCAGAATAGACCGCGAAACCGCAATGCGCTTAATACCGGAACCGCCGCAAAACCTTGCCGTATCGCAGGGCGACAGCGAAAAAGAAATTACCGTCAGCTGGACACTGCCGCCGCTGTGCGACGTAAAAATCGGTGCCGACACGTTCGAAGCGCACCCGCTGTATTTTACGGTGGAACGCAAAGCGGCAGACGAAAGCATCTGGACAAAACGTGTAACGTATGCCGGAACATGCAATAAAGATCCCGATGCCGAAAAAGGCGAATACCGTTTTGAGTGCACCGAAGAAAATACGGGCGGCACCGATTCGCCGTTTTCCGCAGAAAAAGCGCCAGATACTGCACAGACGGAAACATCAGACACCTACCCCGGCTATATACCGGGCTGGAAAATAACCTATACCGACAGCGACACAGCCCTTGAGCGCGGCAAAATATACACCTACCGCGTGCAGTCGTATACGGACGACACACAGACAACTGCTTCTTTTGACTCCTCGGCAGCAGAAGCAAACGGACACCTTATTGCGGCAGCGGCGGTAGCGCCTGCTCCGACTTACAAAGACAAAGGAAATTCCGACGAAGCAACCGAATTCGAAAAAATAACGGTTTCTTTTGCCGATATAAACTTTGACGCACGCGGACAAAAATATACCTATCTTTTGTATGAAGAATATACGCCGATAGAAGAAACGGGAAACACCGCACCCGAAGCAAACGAGCTTGTAAAATCAAATAATTATAGTGCAGTAACAAGCTTCCTCAGAACATTTGATTTTTCCGATACCGCCGCAGATAAAACCGTCAAAGAGGGATATTACCGCTATATTTTGTATATCCTGCCCGAAAATGAAACCAATCTCGATACGTGCATTACATCTGCCCAAGCGGCGGCGGCGGTAACCGTCGTAAAAGACAAATCCAAAATGTTCAAGTTTACCAAGTTTGACATAGAAGACGGCTACAGCAATAAATTCGTCATCAGCTGGAATTACGAAAAAACCGCCGTCTACACATTGCTGTGGAAAGATTCCGAAAACGGCGAATTACAGGATCTTCCGCTGCTGACGGAAAATCTTGCGATAAGCGATGACGGAAAAACCGCAAGATATGAGCATGAAGCAACGTCGGGCGATGCGCGCTATTACTCGATCCAGGCAGATACGGGCGTAAAAACAACGGCAACATACCCGCTGGATAAAACGGAACAAGAAAAAGTAGAAACGCTCGGAACACCCAAGCCGACTATGAGCGGCATAGAGTACGACCAAATTATCGTTACCTGGGACGCCGTACAAGCCGCAAAAACGGACGCATCTTCGTTTACGGTAACCGCACAATACAAAGAAGACGAAGAAGCCAAAACGCCGATGCCGCCGATTGTCATTCCGCAGGGTGCAGTAGAAAAAGACGAAGAAACCGGCGGCTACAAGTGCACTATCAAGGAGCCTGCGGGATTCGACGACCCCGCCGTATCGGGAAAACCGATTGAACTGACCGTAACCGCCAGAAGCGCCAAGCACGCCGAAGAAAAAACAAGCGGCACCAACACCGAACCGGTGTGTACGCTCGGTCCCGCGCTGGTGAATGCAGCATTCGAAACCGACACGTATTCCGACCAAGCCATTAAGCTGCAATGGAATGCCGTGAACGGCGCGGAAGGATACCTTGTGTACCGCCTGCAATATGAAAACAGCACAGAGGATGATAATGAAAATGCAAAAGCAATAACATATTTTGTCCCCGCAAGCGGAGAAACACAAAACGTTGAAATTCTCTATGATACACAAAGCGCACCGAACGGTCACAAAACGCGCGAAACGATAGAAAAAGCAAACAGCAAATATACATTCCGCGATATATATCAAGAAGCGGAGGATACAACAAGTGCGTATCAGAACTCGCAGGCGCGCCTTGCCTGGGGTCTGCCGCACCGCTATATAGTGCTGCCCGTCAAGGACAAAGGCGACTTTGCCTTTGACGAAACCTACAGGCTGAAGCTTGACGGCGAATCAAAAGTAAACTACACCCCAAGCGACGACGGCGGAGAGCTTGAAAGCGTAATTGCTGCGACAAGCGGCTACGGACTGAACGTTGTGGCGGAAAAAGCAAAAAACAATATGACACAAACAGTCACCTGGGACAAGCCGTATTCGAAAAACGACTACTATCCGTCACTATGGAAAAGAGATAAAAACGGAGATTTTGTCTGGGTAAAGAATGGCGAAAAAGGTGGTACCCAAATAAAATATGATCCCGACGACAGGCATGAAGCATACGAGTACATCGTAAAATACAATGCCGGATCGAAAATCTCGCCGCCTGATTCGCTTATCGCACAGTTCGCAAACACACCGGACAGCGAAAGCCCGACAGAGCAACAAAACAAAGGCTACTTGTTGGCAATAAATGAAACATATTTCAACCTTTTAAATTTCACCGCGGAAAAAGCCGACGGGTACGGCGAGCGCGTAAGCTGGAGTTCGGTCGATATATGGGGCAACGACCGTGCGCTTTGCCCCACGGGAGTCAAGCTGTATATCCGCAACAACAACCTCGATGCCGAATGGCATGAAGCCGCGATTATTTCCGGCATGGAGTCTTGCGGCACGAAAATACCCGCCGGCAGCGACGTCGTCACCGAAAACGGCAAGGACCTTACGGGCAGAATCGACGGCAACGGCGTCATACTGGAGCCGGAAAGCATTGCAAAAGGCACTTCCGGCACGACAAACGGCTACCTCAAAGTGCTGCGCGACTACAAGCACTATTACGGCATATCATTTACGCGCGGCGACATAGAAACGGTATTCACGCCGGGATTCGTCTTTGGTGACGACACTGAAGAAAAGCATGATTTTACCGGTACCCCCGCGATATACGCCTACAGGGAGATAACGGCGGAAGAAATGGTGCGCGCGGCGACATTGGCAATGGCTTATGGTGCAAAAAAATCATTTGACTACCGCAGTGGTTCAATACAGGGAGCGGCGGCTCTTAAGAAGGAAAAATATACGGAAACTTCACCAGGAACAGGAAGTGCGTTTTACAATAGTAGCGGTGGTGGTTTAGGTCTTATTGGTTCTAATGTCTATCATACACTTGAATATGAGAATTTCCGACCCGTTTTGGAAACCAAATCAGGAGAGAAAGTTACTTTCTTATGTATCAATGGTAAGGTGAAAGGAGAAACATGGAGCAAAACTGCTAGTTGTCCATCAGAAGAATACAATCAAGATTCGTATTCACCGATTGAAATTTCATGTCCTGATGTACAAGGATTATATTCTACGAAATTGACATTTAACCGGCTCAATAAGGATAAAGAGGCTCGTTATACAGATTCCGATGGTTATAAGGGCATAAAAATATCCTATCCAAGCGGAAATAGCGAAAAAACCTTTGGGAATATTACACCTCTTCCATTTGGAGAACATGACAATACAGTAAAGATTGACTTCCAAGTGGATTCCGAGGAATGGCAATAACATTGGGGCGGCGCAGTCTGTCATTGCGAGGAGGCAACGCCGGCGAAGCAATCTGTACGCAATGACCGGCGGCTTTGAGGAGGTTCCGTGACCGACAAAAAAGGCTACACATACATTTTGTTCAGCAAGAAAAACGGAACTTTGTATGTGGGCGTTACAAGCGATTTGCAAAAACGCGTGGCGGAACATAAGGCAAAAATCTTCGGTGGCTTTACCGCAAAATACAATGTGGACAAGCTTGGCTACTTTGAAGAATATAACGATATTGCTTCGGCAATCGAACGGGAAAAACAACTGAAAGGCGGTAATCGCAAAAAGAAAATCGCCTTGATAGAGTCGATGAATCCCGAATGGCAAGACTTGAGCGAAGACTGGGAGTAGATTGCTTCGCCCTTGCGGGCTCGCAATGACACAAGGGGCGCGACGACGTAAGCGCACGCAATGACGAGGCGGAATTCGCAATGACCAAAATGCCGTCCATTGCGAGGAGCGGCAGTCATTCCGTCATTGCGAGGAGCGCCGGCGACGAAGCAATACGTCGGGCAAGCCCGCCGCGGAAAGTAGGCATCCCCACGGGGCAGTCGGCGGCAAACGGGGAAAAGGGAAAAACAAAGAAGATGAACAAAAAACATTCAAGCACATCTGCTCGTTTCATTGCGCGTGCGGCAGCGATTCCCCAAGCAGCCGCAATAATCGCGGTTGCCCTTGCCCTTTTTTCGTGTTCCACCTGGTTCGAAGAAAAAATCGCGCTCGATACGTCGCGTGAACAAACCACGCTTTACGACATGCTCACACCGCCTGCGGAAATAACGGAACTTTTGCCGCCGAGCGAAGTGCATGTTTCGCAGGCAAAGCACGCGCAGAACATTTATATCAGCTGGAGTGCGACTGCGGGCGCTTCGAGCTACCGCATAGAACGCGCCGCAGTGCAGAAAAACACGAACGGAACGTTTCCCGAAACAATAGAAGACGAAAGCGAATTCGAGCCGCTGACGAGCGTGTACGGCAGCAATTCCTACACGGACACAATTATAGGAAGCCTTTCCTCTGATGCCTATCAAAAAGAAGAATACCAAACACGCTATTTTTACCGCGTGCAGGCGGAAAATATCCGCAAAGGGCTCGAATCGGACTATAAAACAAGCGGCGCCGCATACCTTCTGCCGCCCGTGTGCAGTGTCGAAGCAACAAAAGGCAAAAGCAAGGAATCTATTGTGGTTACCTGGGACAAAGTACTCGGTGCCGAAAGCTATGACATATACCGCACCGAAAACGGAAACGGACTGCGGCTTGAACAAATAGGTTCCGTGCAGTACGGCGCCACAACGTATACCGACCCTGTCCGCACCGCGGAACAAGGCATCGAATTTTATTACGCCGTATACGCCAAAACAGGCGCCACGCTCAGCGCGGCAAGCCCGCTTGCCATGGGATACAGTCTCAAAGCAGGCGCACCGAACGCTCCGGAAAACGTGCACGTAGAAAACGGCATCGGCACCGACCACAAAACCATTACCGTGTGCTGGGACAAAGCCGAAGACCCCGGAGAGGGCGAAACAATCACCTACTCGCTGTACAAAACAAGTTCTGCCGATTCCAGCTACCGCCTGGTAAAATCGGAGATTGCGCATGGAACAACAAAATATGATGATTCAAGCTGCAAGCCGGGGATTTACTATTATTATTTTGTGCAGACCGTAAAACTAAAGACGAACACCACCTCCGGCGAAACGGAAACGCTCAAAAGCGCGTTCAGCGAAAACGAGGCGGTCGGCTGTCTGTTAAGTGCGCCGTCATCTGTCGAAGCCGCGGACGGCGATACGGCGGACACGATAAAAATACGCTGGACGCCCGCAGTCGGAAGCGAAAGACTCACGGATGGCGCGGCGTTTACCTACACGATTTACGCAAAAGACAGCCGCAGCGGCGTTCCGAGACAGATCGCAGGTGCAGTGCAGATACCGGGCATTGCGGAGGCAGACGGATATCTTTCGCATTCGGTGAAAAAAGAAAATTTCTATTGCATCACCACCAGCAATACCGCCGCTGCCGGCAAGGTTTCCGCAGAAAGCGAAATCTTTGCGCCGATGCCTGACGCGCCGCAGAACGTCACGGCGTCGAAAACGGAAAAAATGCCGCCGGAATACGGTCCCAATGCAAAAAACGTGTATCCCGTGCAGATTACCTGGCAGCCGCCGGCAAAAGACACGCCCGCAGGATACCATGTGTACCGCTCGCAAAAGCCGGATTCCGCATTCCGCCGTCTCACGGATACACCGATAACGGGCACAGCCTATATCGACCAGAACGAATCGGCAAAAGCCGGCACGCTGTATTACTACAAAGTTGTTTCGCTCAACGAACTCGATCAGGGCAAAAAAGGCAACGATCCCGCAAACGGAAGCGGCGCCCGCGGATACGGCGCGCTGACTGCCGACGAGTGGTTCCGCGAATACAACAAAACCACTATGGCAAGCCAGAAAAAACTGACGCTTATGCATAAAACACCCGATACCGCAAAACTCGGAAGCGAAACCATAAACGGCGACATCAGCGGAAATTTGAGCTACAAGGCGGCAATTGCGGGTTTGGGCGCGGAAATAACGATGCATTACGAAGATTACGCGGATTTTTATATTATGAACGATGCAAGCCTGGGCGTGTACTTCAGAATGACGGGCAATACCGACACCACCTCCAATATGAGCGCCAACGGCACCATGCACGGCACCGTGGTATGCACGGGCATGTACCCCGGCGAAGCCAAATACGACAGCCTGCAAATAAAAGGCGGCGCGGCGGGCGGCGGCGTGTACATTGTTACCACAAAAACGCTTGACGGAAATGTGATTCTTGAAAATCAAAATGTTGACTGGAAAGTCGGAGAAGAAAATCGATGAAGTATAAAACTTTCTGCACGGATCGCACCGCGAACCGCGCAGACTACACGGGGCGCGCAAAACGCACGAACAAAGCGGCTCGCAGTGCGCACGGCATTTGTGCGGCGGCTTTGGCGCTTGTGCTGCCTGCTGTTTTTTCGGCGTGCTACGAGCCGTCGCCGCTGTACGGCGCCTGGTCCGACAATCAGGCAAACAAAATAACGTTTATCGCGGACGGCACATTTATCGCCAACATCAAAAACGCCGTAGAATCGCCGGTTTCTTATGAGGGCAATTACACCGTTATCGAAAACATACTTGTTTTTTCCACAACGGACGGCTACAGCATCAACACGGAATGGGATATACGCGGCTCCATTTTGTACCTGAACTGGACAGGTTCCGACGGCGCAACAAAAACGCTGAATCTGTATCATGTTTCCAAATAGTTTGCGGGAGTGCACAAAAATGCCGATAAAAAAATTGCCGCCTGCCGCGGCTCTTGTCATCGCCGTGCTGTATGTTTTTCTGCTTGTTTTTCCGTTATGCGCGCAGGAGCCGGAATCCGCGGCGGCAGACAGCGGAAATGCCGCGCAGTCCGCCGAATTATCGCCGCCGCTTAATCCCAAAACGGGATTTCCGGAAATAACGCGCAAACCGTTCATCATGATAAACGAGGGCATCACGTTTTCGCAGGTTACGCGCATAGAAAAGCAAAAGGAATACAGCAGAAGCAACTTTGTGCGGCAAAATTATCTTATCGGAGCGTATTGTTCCGCGCAGACAATGCACCTCATGCCGCTCGATTTGCAGCTGCGCGCGGCAGTGTATTATCCGTTTTACCACACGTTCAACGGAATGCGGCAGTATCCCAAGCAAACCATTTTGTACGCGTTTGATGTGTTTTCGGGACCCGTACTGCAAATGAATATGTGGAATTATCTGCGGGTCAATCTTTCCGCGGGACTGCATTATATGTATCAGCTCAGCGACGAATATCACCTGCACTACCTCGGCGGCGCAGCCGCAGGCGGATTGGAGCTTCCCGTTGCCTGGCACTGGACGGCGCTGATAAACGGCATTTTTTCGCTGGATTACCCGAATCTCGGCACGAACCGCCGCGTGCAGCCGTACAATTACGCCTGGTCGTATCAGCTGTCAGTCGGCGTGCGCTACAGCAAAAAGGGCGCAAACAAATATTCGTACATCGGCAGCAAAAAACGCGCCGCGCAAATGGAGATGCAGCCTGCGGCAATTCAATCCGATGATGCCGCGGCGGCGCAGATCCAAAGCAAAAGCCAAAACGCGCAGGACGAATCTTTTCCGAATGATGCGCGGAATTCCGCGGCAGGCGGCGTGTCTGCCGACGACAGTGCGGAAAGCGCCGCAGACAGCACAGAAATCAATGCAGCCACAGAGGAATTCGCTTCGCCGAACGAAGCAGAAATGATAAGCGCGGAAGAATAGATTGCCGCGCTCCCGTCGGTCGGCCGCAATGACCAACGTTGTATTACAACTCCAATGAACGGCTGAACGCCGCGCGCTTATTTATCGGCGCTCAGCGAACGGTACAGCGGAATGTACTTGCTGCTGACGACGGTTTCCCAGGAATAAACGGTTCGTACATGTTCGGCGGCGGTTTGTATCATGGCGGCGAAACGTTCGGGGCACGTCTGCAGCTGTCCGCACAATCCGCACAGCAGCGCGCTCAGCGTTTCCGCAGTGTTGTCGCGGAACAAAAAGCCTGTTTTTCCGTCGATAATTTTGTTCAGTCCGCCGGCAGCATGCGCAACAGGCAGCGTACCGAAAATCTGCGCGATAAAATCTTCCAATCCGCACGGCTCGAAAAAGCTCGGCAGTACCAGAAAATCCGCAGAAGCGACGCAGGAGCGGGCAGCTGTTCTGTCATATCCGTGCAGAAACAAATATCTTCCCGGATACTTGTAGGCAAGCGCTTTTTGTTCCGCTACGATATCGCTTTGTCCCTGCCCTGTTACAATGAACCGCGCGCACTTTTCTTTTTCAAGCACTTTTTCGGCGGCGGCGGCAAATACACTCAAGCCTTTTTGCTGAACAAGTCTGCCGTGATACGAAAAATACACGGCGCATTCGTTTTCCGCGGCGGTCAAAGTGCCGAATTGCTCCAGCCCCTCGGACGAATCGTCTTTGCCGAAAAAGGCGGTTAAATCCTGCGTGTCATGCTGATGCGAAAAATATTCGACAAAGCGGTTCCGCAAAGCCGTTTTGCCTGCCAAATCGCCTGTTTCCGGATTATACGGAAACGGCAGCAGCGATTTTTTTGTATCGCGCGGATCATAGCGGTCAAAATCGATTCCGTTTGTAATTCCGGCAATAACAAGCGCACGCTCGGCAAAGGCGGCGGAAAGTCCGTCCGTGTGCGTATTGCAGCGATCCGTCAATTCTTCCGCGTACCAGGGAGATACGGTAGTAAATGCCGCGTTTGAACAAGCAAGCAGAAACGGCTCTGCTCTGCCGCCGTTGAGCGCGTTTTCGAAAGCACTGCGCGGAAGACGCAGCAGAAAAGCGGCTTGATCGGCATTGTCGAACGCATGATGATAGCCCGCTCCCGCATTATGAACAGTAACGATATAGCGGGTGCGCGCGTAATGCGCTTTAAACGCGTCATCCGCTGCGGCAAGAAACGGCACGAGCGCCGCCGCCGCATCCTGGCAATGCGTAATTGCGGGAGTTTCTCCTGCCGCAAGCCCGAATGCGAGCACGGCTTTTTGAAAGACAACGTTCATCTCAAGCGCGTCTTTATGTCCCGTTCCGCGGCGGCACGAAGGATCGGCAGCTTCTTCCGCCGCCGTATAGGTATATACCGCTTTTTTTTCGGCAAAACAGGGAGCAATAACAAATATAAAACGCACGCCGCGGCAAACTGCCTGCGCAAACTCGACGCGGACGCAGCCGTTTCCGACGGGAATATCGGCAGCATATGAAAGTTTTCGATAGTCGGAAACGCCGGAAAGAATAGAACAACCATATAAGGGAATAAATACGGTTACGGCATAAGAATGCGCAAGCTGCTCGCTCAGCGAACAGGCAACGTCTTTCACGCCGCCTGCTTCCGCAATGCCGGCGTATTCGCGCGTTACAATCCATACATGCTGCGGCTTTGCCTGCGCGTTTTCCGCAGTCATAAATGCGTCCTGCCGTCGCCGGCGGCAGAAATATCGGGACGCAGGATTTCCGCACCGCCGATATATACCGGCACGGGTTTTTGCGGCATATATCCCGTTATCAGAATGCGCACGACATGATCGAGCGCGCCTGCTGCCGCAGGTTCCAGCGAGCAGAACAGCGGCACCGAAGAAACTCCGCACGAGCGGCGCAGCGCGGCTGCCGGATTCAAAGAAACAAGATCGCCCGTAACGGTAAATTGAATTGAAACCAAATCTTCTTCCGTAAAGGAATTGCGGCTTTTGAGCTGCGTATAAAGCTCACTCACCGCGGCGGCAATCGATTCAGGGGTATCTTTTGCACAAACCGCTCCCCTGACAGCATACAATCTGTTTGACATATATTGATAATACGGAGTAAAACGGCTGAATGTCAATCATATACGGCAAACTTTGCCGCACTCGCCTCCTCCGTGCCGCAGGAAGACGTTTCCCGTGCCACGCGAAGACGTTTCCCGTGCCACGCGAAGACGTTTCCCCTGCCACGCGAAGACGTTTCCCCTGCCACGCGAAGAGCTTTCCTCTGCCACGGGAAGGCGTTTCCCCTGTGCTGCTTATTGTAAAACGCGCACAAAAGTGCGCAAACGGCACACTATCAGCGTTTTACGCTTCCGTCTTCGTTAAAATACGAATCGACATTGATATACGGGCTGCCGTCTGTTTTCCGCGCGTAAATGGCTTTATATAATTCGACAACCGTTTCCTTTTTTTGAATGAATTTCGGTTCATGACTCAGGCAGAAATACGGGCACGGAATATTTTCAAGCGTTTGTATCATTTCGCGCAGGAGCTGAACATTGTATACATGGGCGCCGTTTTTTACCGTGCAGTACAGCGAATCGCCGAGAAACGCATAGTCTCCGCAAAGCAGCGCCAGGCAGCCCTTCGCATGGCTCGAAGGCATCGGCAGCAGCGTTACGCTCGGATTTTCTTCAAACGTGCGGACGCTCGTGATTTCGATGCCCGATCCGGTATATTTTTTTGTCGCAGGGCTCACAAAAAGCGCATCGAACTTTACATAAGCAAGATTCGCCGTATGGTCATGATGAAAATGCGATATGACAATGTTTTTGCAGCCGTGAATCGAATTGATGTGCGCCGCGGAAAAATCATCTGCGCCGACATCGAAAATCCAGGTTCGGCAGCCGGTCTTTATGCACACGACATCCGACGAAAGCGGCGATCCCAGCGCGGGAATGCATGAAATATTTTTGTTTATCGTAATCAGCCTGTTCCGCACCATATCGAAATAATTATAGCTTTTTTTTTTTTTTAACACTATACTAGTAATGTGATGAATTTCATGCAAACGTATGCTGGAAGATTGCTTTTCGCATTGCTCATATATGCGTGTATTTCCGCTGCTGCGTTCGGGAGCGGAACGTCCGAACAGCAGACGGAAACGGCGGTCAAAACTGCGCCGCTGGAACTGCTGATCTGCAATGCGGGAAATTCCATACTCGATGCGCGCATTGCAAAAGCCTCGGAACAGGCAGACATAGCCGTTTTTCCGGTTTATGCAAGTTTTACGCAGGCTCAGGACGCCGCTTTTTACCTCGACTCGCCGTCATACGGGCTTATGTGCAACGCGGATATTTTCAAAACGCTGATGCTTGCCGCACCGGCGACATTCAAGGAACTCGAATGCGTATGCACCGTTTTGCATAAAAAGTCCATATATCCGTTTGCCGCGGCTATTTCCGGCGAATCGGCGGCAGTTTTCTTTATTCACGCCTTGTTGTCCGCACAGGAAAATCCGCTGCCGATGCAGTACGAGCGCGCATTGTATCTTATTGATTTTTATCATGCAAACGCAAATAAAAACAGTTTGTCCGCGGCACAAACCGACAGTCTGGAATTGTTTTTGTCTGCCAAAGCGTCCATGATGTTTTGTTCCGCAGCGGAATATCGGAACATCAGCAAACAAACCGCTTTCGAAACAATTTTTATTCCGTTTCCGTTTTTCAACGCTCCGGCAGCATCGGCATTGTGCACGACGCCGATGTCCTTTGTGTTCTCGGCGCCGCCGGACATAATCATTGAAGAGAAAATACATTTTTTCTTCGGCGCTCTCGCACGGCGGCCGGAAATTTTTTCCGATAAAATATCCGATATATTGATGCAGTATTTATCGAAAAAAATATCGAAAAACCGCTGCATCGAAAAATTGACATCGGAGATGTAAGCGCAATGTTTATTATTGCGGAAATAGGAACCGCTCACAACGGGTCGCTCGAAAAAGCAAAAAAACTCATTGATGAAGCAGTCCGCGCCGGCGCGGACGGAGTGAAATTTCAATGGGTATACGCAGACGAAATACTGCACGAGAACGCCGGCATCGTTCCGCTGCCCTGCGGAACTGTGCAGCTGTATGATCGTTTCCGATCGCTGGAACAAAGCAGCGAATTTTATGCGGAACTGCGCAATTATGCAAAGCAAAAACATACCGCGTTTGTTTGTTCGCCGTTCGGCATCAGGAGTTTGCGGGAATTATGGGAACTCCATCCCGAAGCGATAAAAATCGCGTCGCCGGAATTAAATCATATTCCGCTGCTGCATGCATTGGCCGCGCTTGAAGCAAAATCAGAAAAAAAAACACCGGTAATTCTGTCATCAGGCGTATCCTGCCTGAAAGACATAGAAGCGGCGCTTGCTGTTTTGGAACCGCAGTTATGCACGCGGCATGCAGCTGACGGCGTACTGCCGATGCTCACGCTGCTGCACTGCGTAACGGCATATCCTGCGCCGGAAGAAGAATATAACGTGCGGCTTGTTCAAACACTGCGGGCAGTAACGGGAATTCCGACCGGCATCAGCGATCATTCGCTTGATCCGATACTGATTCCCGCATTGAGCGCAGCATGCGGCGCAGCGATTCTCGAAAAACACATCACACTCTCCCGCTCCGATTCCGGACTTGATGATCCGGTAGCACTGACGCCGGAACAGTTCTCGGAAATGACCGCCGCTGTCAGAAAAACAGAAGCCGAACTGGAAAATGAAAAACACACTCCGCATGCGTATGAGCGGATTATCGGCCGCCTGGAAAATGCGTACGGCAAAGAAAAAACAGCCGCCGCGCTTGGGAACGGAATAAAAAAGCTTGCACCGGCGGAACGTGAAAATTATACGCGTACAAACAGATCCGTGCATTTTGTCAGAAATATGCGCGCAGGAGAATATATTGCGGAAAAAGACATTGCGGTACTGCGGACGGAAAAAGTACTGACGCCGGGTATTCCGCCGGAATTTGCGGCGACGGCAATCGGCGCAAAATTGTCCCGTTCCGTATCGGCCGGAAGCGGCGTGCAATGGCAGGATATAATTTTTCATAAGCAATAAAAAACAATAAACAGCAAATATTTGCCGCAATATTGAAAAAATCGGCATTGTCAAGTATTATCAAAAAAACATAGGAATAATTAAACAATGAAATCAAAATTGCTTTGTTTATGCTGTATAATGTGCATGGGTATTCTTCAATCCGAAAAATACCATATTGTCGAAACTTTATATAAAATCGAGGGAAATAAGCTTGAACGCTTTTTGGGAAAAACCCGCGAATATCCGCTGACGCAGGCTGTTTTAATCGATTACTCGACGATTTTCGAATCGAAAATCGAGTTTGATGCATACCTGAAAAACATCACGCAGCAGTTTATCAATCAGCGTGTTCTCGAAAACGCGGAAGTTTCCGCAGATTACGGCGAAGCGGACGGAAACGATGTTATTCCGGTAACATTGCTTGTATCGACAAAAGACACTTGGAACATTTTTCCCGTCCCATATCCGAAATACGATTCAACGACAGGGTTCCAGCTGAAATTCAAAGTAAAAGACTATAATTTTCTCGGCACCATGCATTCGCTGAATTTCGACGTAAATTACGAGCACGAAAAATTTCCGACAGAAAACAAGCCCGACAAAAAAACGCTCGGCATAAACTGCGATTTCGAAATTCCATTTAAATTGGCTGTTATAGACGCTTTATGGGAAAACTCGCTCGGCATTTCATACGTTTTTGACGAAAATATTTTCGATTTTTCGTTCAACACATCGTTTGGTTTTACCTACTCATTGAAGCGCGTCGATTTCAACATACAATTTTCGCAGTCAATCACGCAGGATTCTTACTATAAAGATGTCAAACTCGAAAACGACGATACCCTGCATGACGACAGTTTTTATTTCACCGAAGCCGTTTCGCTGAATCTTCCGGTTAAATTATATGAAATAAAAAACTGGTCCTGGATAAAATGGACGCCGTACCTTTCGTATAAATGGAACTGCAAAGATCTTTTTTTCGGCTCGAATAATTCAAATTATATGCACCACGAAGATTTGCTCGGTCCGATTTTTTCGGTCGGACATCGATTTACTGTTGCGCGGGTTAATTGGATCGGAAATTTCCGACGCGGAATAGACGCCGCATTAAGCAATTATATTGTTTTCAATAAAGGCAAAGACATGGTATCGCCGGGCGTTTCCTTAGAATTTTTATCATACTATTCATGGAAATACGCCGCTTTGAATATCCGTTTCTTCGCCGTGTACAACAAAGAAGACAAAGAAACCGTCGGCGAACGAATTCGCGGAATTATCGACAAGTCATATAAAACAAATGCGGCGCTTGCCCTGAATATCGATGCACCGATACATTTGTTTACAACAAACTTCCTGCGCGTGTTTGATTTTGAACTGCAAATATCGCCGTTTATCGATATATCGGTCGGAAAAAATACGGAAACAGGTTCTTTTATGTCATTAAAGGACGGCTATTATACCGGCGGCATAGAACTGCTGGTTTTTCCGGAAAAAATGCGCAGTATTCAGGGACGCATCAGCTTCGGATATGACTTAACTGACTTTATGCCCGATTCGATGGTAAATAAAGACTGGAGATCCGATTCAAAACATCAGTTATTCATCGGTGTCGGAGTATTCTATTGAATTTCTTTTAATTCAACAGCGGCGCGCTTAAGCCAGTATTCTTCGGGGCAATATGAATACATTGCATAAAGAATATCGATAGAAAAATCTTTATTGATATTCTCGCATAATAAAGCAAGATTGAATAAGCCGCGCCAAATTTCATGCTCGGCGCACCATTCGACGATATCCTGATATTGACAGCATTGATGCAGAAGGTTATTAAAACCGCTATACGTATAGTTTTTGCTGCGCTCCTTTAATATTAAATCGATGTGCGATACTGCCGACAAAACACCGATAACAGAAAATTTCAAAGCAGTTTCGATACTTTCCGGCCGATGCAAATAATATTCCGCAAGCTGAAAATATGCCGAAATAAACACATAGCTTTCGTTTCGGTATAAAAGGAAAAATTTATCCGCACGAATTTCCGATTTTACGGATGCAACAAGGGCACGGACAAAAGCCGTTTCTTGTCCGTTTTCATAGCAAAGCGCATCATTCGCTATAATTTGCCGAAGAATTTCTATACAGGCATTTGTATCGCGCTGTGCTTTTTTCAAATCTGCCATGGCATACAAAATATCGAAGCGCATGTCGGGAACATCAAGTTCAGCCGAACCGGTTAAGGCAGATTCAAAATACATTTGCGCTATATCATATTCGCTTTCTATAACGTATATCTTCGCCAAAAGAAAATCGGCTTCCGGAAACATTCTTGCCGATTTAATGCGGTTTATCAGCGTATCATAAGAATCTCTCTGCTGAACAGATTGCCTGCGCAGCATGTTATAAATAAGCGGAACAGCATCCTGTTCTTCCTTTTCCTCCAGGAAAAAAAGAATTTCTTCAACGGATTTTCCTTCTTTCATATAGTCCGCATGCAAAAGAGCCGCATTCATTATGCGCAGATTTTCTTCCGCTTCCTGTTTTTTTATTTCATTTGCCCGCTGGAGCAATTTTGCCGCAGTACCGTAATCGGACTGATCAAAAGCACGTTCCGCCTGTTTAAAAACATGCCAAGAACTTTCGGTTTGTCCGGAAGCGGCAAACAGAAAAAAACATGCCGCAAACAGACAGACAGCAAAACAAAACAATCGTTTCAAAACACCTGAAACAGAAAATCGCGAATCCAGAAAGACGCGCCGCACGAAGAAACATGCGGCACAAAAAAGCGGCAATTCGGCAAAACAAGCAGCGTATTCTGCGGGATATGAATATGATTTAAAAAAATTATTGCGGCATGTATTCACAGCGTTTTTATTTCCTCACTAAAGACTGCGTCGGCGGTTTTTTCAATAGAATCGGGATCGCCCGAAACTTTACGCACTATCTTGCCGTGTTTGAAAATTATAACAGAATCTCCTGCGCCGGTTATACCTATATCGGCATATTTTCCTTCTCCGGGTCCGTTTACTACGCATCCCATTACTGCAACCGTAATATCTTTGTCAAGCGCAAGCAGCACATTCTGCCAGCGGTCGATAAAACCGTGCACATCAAATCCGTTTCTGCCGCAGCGCGGACATGATACGATTCTCACTCCGCCGCGGCGCAGTCCTGTCTCCGTCAAAATTTCACGGGCGGCAATTACTTCATTAGCGGGCGATGAAGACAGGCTCACTCGTACCGTGGAACCTATTTTTTCTTTAAGCAATGAATTGAACGCAAGCGTACTTTTCACTATTCCGCCGATAAGCGGACCGGCTTCCGTAATGCCTATATGCAGCGGTATGTCATATTGCGACGCAAACATTTCATTTGCTTCGAGTGTTTCATTTATCGAAGAAGCTTTCATTGAAACTATAACATCGTGAAAATTCAATTCATCAAAAACAGCTGCTTCTCTTGCTGCCGTTTCCGCAAGTCCCTGCGCCTTTGTGATATGTCCGGCAGCGACCTGCTGCGCAATATCATGCGGAAAGCTGCCGGCGTTTACTCCGATTCTGACAGCCGCCCCTTTATCTTTGCAGGCATCCGCAACTGCTTTTGTGCGTTTAAAGACTTCTTCCCTAGTACCGCCGATATTGCCTGGATTGATTCTGATTTTCGCTACATTTCCCTGCAGGCAGCGCAGCGCAAGTTTATAATCGAAATGAATGTCGGCAACCAGCGGCATTGTCGTTGATGCGGCTATTTTACATAACGCATCGGCACTTTCCATATCGGGAACAGCGAATCGTATAATATCGCAGCCAAGTGCGGAAAGTTCTTCGATTTGCTTGAGCACAGAAATAAGGGCATCGCCGTTTTTCAGCACAACAGCAATGCCCTCTTTCCACATCGTTTGAATTGATACGGGGGCATCGCCCCCGATTTGAATGCGTTTTGTAATTCCTGCGCCGCCTATAGAAACAGTTCGCGGAAATTTATAATGCATACATTTTTTTACACAAGGAATGAAAACACCATTGCAAACAGAGCAACCGTTTCGCAGAGACCGACAACCATGATATACTGCGCAAAACCTTTGCCTGTTTCACCGAGTGCATCGGAACCCGCTGCACCGGCTTTTCCTTGAGAAATAGCGGAAGCTGCCATTGCTATTCCGGAAAAAATACCAAGCGCAAGCATCATTGCCCCATTTGCGCCGTCCGCAAGTTTTCCCAGCATATTCTGCATCAGCAGAAAACCATAAATCGTTTGTGTAAGCGGCGCGCCGGCAAAAACAGTAAGAATAAAGGGAGCCGGCTTATTATTCATATAACAGCGTTTCCAAGCACCAATGGCTGCCTGACCCGCCGCGCCAATGCCAATTGCAGATCCGATTGCTGCAATACCAAGAACACAAGCTGCTCCAAAATAACCCATCATGTTAATTACTCCTTACGATATGACTACTTTCCGTTCTGCTACTCACAAAACGGTTCATATTTAAATCCGGACCACGACATTCCGAGGTGGTTCGAAAATTCCAGTGTATTCAAGCGGACGCCGTGAACGATAACGGAAAGGACATTCAATACCATGTTCAATCCGTGCCCGAACACAAGCAGTATAATTCCGAGAAACATTATTGCGCCGCCCAGCGTCGGTCCTGCCATGTCATTTACAGTAGAAGATATAGCGCTGCCTGCCAAACCGACTGCCCATAAACGAATATATGAAACAATATCCGAAAAAATATTGACTACTCCCAGCAATACGGAAACAATATTTTTACAGCTTGCAAGCACTGACTGCAGTATATTGCCCTCATAATTGCTGAAAATAAAATTCAACACAAATCCGCCGGCGATAAGATATACGGCAAACAGCGGCAACGGGAAGCGTACAGAATCAACAACCATATTCAGAACAACTGCAAACAATCCCCACAGCATCGCCATTGAACCTAATTCACCGAGCCATTTCAGCGAACGTATATAGCGGCGAATTCCTTTTATATGCGCAACAGACAACTGAATCAGTGCAAGCGAAAAACAAAAAACCTGCAAGTTTTGGCTTACCCAGTCAGATTTTTCGGCAGATTCCGCAGCAACCGCATTTGATAAATACGGAACCGCAATATTTTTCAGCCATTCAGGCAGCTGCTCGGAAGAAAGACCGAACCAAGTACAGGTAGCCGTTCCCCATAACATTGTAGCTGCGCCAAGTACAAACAACAGCAGCAGTGCGGGAGCAACCGTTTTCCGTTTGACAACAGAGAACAGCACCGCAATCAAAGCAACGCATACCATCAGCAAGCCGTATCCGCCGTCCCCGAAAATCATGCCGAAGAAAATAGAAAAAAACAGCAGGAACCAGCCGGAAATATCATATTCACTATATCCGGGAACCGTTCCCAAGAAATCCGACACAGGATAAATTAAACGGACAAATCTATTGTTTTTCAGTTTTGTCGGAACAAGGTCGTCATCTGCCGGATCGTCGGCGACAGCTGCCCACTTTTGTTCTTTTGCCGTTTTCAATACAGCAGCCAGTCCGTCTGCCGGCACGAAACCGGTAATCCATGCTAATGCATGCTCCCCGTTTTCCCTTTTCATGCCGGAATACGCGTTTTCCAATTCAATTTCTTTTGATACGTCCGCCGAAGCATTTTTCAATGAACTTATAAACGCAGTATAATCGACAAGTTTTTTCGCGATCTGCATCAGTTTTGTACGTGAAGCGGAAATTTCCGCACGCAATTCTTCCGAAGAAGATTTCACCGAGGGAATCGCGAAAGCATCCGCCGGCATATCCGCCGGTTTTTCGTTATTTTCTGTCCAGATTAAAAAACGAACTGTCTGTTTATCGCCGTTCACATATATTGTTTTGATGTTTTCGGGAATTTCCTTATATTTATCCGCCGATATTTCATACATAGCAAGAAAAATTCCCTTGTCAGCCAATTCCGAAAAATCAGCAGGATCAACATCACCCCACAAAGATATACGCTCAAGTTCCCGTAAATCAGCAGAAATGATATTCTCGCAGTCCTTTCGTTCCGTATATAAATCAAGGATTTCATCGGCGATTTCAATCGATTTATCCTTATCGGCAGTCTGCGGTTTAACGGCATAATTTTTCGGAAGTTTTATATCCGAAAGCAGCCGCTGAACCGATTCAAGTTTAGCGTAAGCGGCATTTAGTTCCGATAATTCAGAACTGCTGCCGGCAAGCTGCTCAAGATGAACAAGTCCGAGTTTACGCAGCGAAAACAACGCTTGTTTTCGTTCGGATTCGAGCATAATCAAAGAGATTTTTTTCATAGGTACAATCATGATGCAATCTCCTTCTCTTCATTTGTATCCGTTTTTTTATCGGCAGCGACTTCAAGGTTTTTCTTGGAAATTTTTCCGCGGACAACAGCTGCAACCTGCTGATCGCCGAGATACACGGATATTTTCTTTATATTGGCTTTTGTTTCAGGGATTTTAATTTTCTCAAACAAATTGACGCGCTGTGTTGTTGTCCGCAATTCTTTCGAAAGCAGCCGTACCTGCTCATCAAGAACATCTGCTTCAAGATCCAAAGACAGCGCTTGCTCAATTCTGTCCGCCGCAAAATCTACCCATAACGGAACCGCATACAGATCATAATCTCCGCGGGAAAAATCAGCGCCTTCGTACACGGGAATTACAACACCCGCAATATTTCCGACACTTTTCCGTATATTTTTAACAGAAACCATCTCCGGCTTAAACATTTCTTTTTCACCGAAAACAGCTATCCATTGCGAAAATTCAGCTTCGAGGGATTCCCTGCGGGCGCGCATTTCTCTTGCACGAGCATCAATCGTACGAATCTCTGTTTGGAGCTGCTGTTTTTTAAGCTGCAACGTAGGAAGATACCGCTGATACATTTTCAGGTCATCTTTCTGATTTTTCAGCTCATTTTTTGTCAGCTTTATTGTCGCCATTAAAATACTCCGAAACTATTACTCTGCAACAGGCCAATATTTCGCGATCAATTCTGACTTCATTCCCGTTTCTTCTTTTTCAAAACAAGACGCGAGAATTTTCCATCCGAGATCAAGCGCACTTTCAAGCGAAATATTAACAGAAAGATCCATCATTTCTTTTTCAAAAAGAACACCGTATTTCAGCAGCTTTTCATCCCATTCGGACATGATAAAACCCATCGACTTTTTTTCCATTGTGTCCTTATATGAAGAATACAAACGGATCATGGCGTCCATAAGAGATCGGTGATCATCGCGTGTCTTTCCGTTTACATTTTGTTTTAAGCGGGAAAGGCTTCCGAACGGCTCGATGCGTCCACTTTTCAAATAATATTGTCCTTCCGTAATATAGCCTGTGTTATCGGGAACAGGATGAGTAACATCATCGCCGGGCATTGTTGTTACGGCAAGTATCGTTACGGAACCGGCATCGGAAAAATCAACAGCCTTTTCATAACGAGATGCAAGCTGGCTGTATAAATCGCCCGGATAACCGCGATTGGACGGAACTTGTTCCTGCGTAATGGCAATTTCTTTCATCGCATCGGCAAAATTCGTCATATCCGTAAGCAATACTAAGACATCTTTTCCCTGCAGCGCAAATTGTTCCGCAACGGCAAGCGACATATCGGGAACCATCAGGCATTCAACCGTAGGATCAGCCGCAGTATGAACAAACATGACCGTTCTGCTCAGCGCACCGCCGTTTTCAAGTTCGCCCTTAAAATACAGATAATCATCGTATTTCAGCCCCATGCCGCCGAGAACGATGACATCGACTTCCGCCTGCATAGCAATACGGGCGAGCAATTGATTATAGGGTTCACCCGAAATCGAAAAAATCGGCAGTTTCTGCGATACAACAAGCGTATTAAACATATCAATCATCGGAATACCGGTACGGATCATACGTTTTGCCATAATACGCTTGGATGGATTAACGGAAGGACCGCCTATCGGCACAAGATTGTCTTTCAGCGCCGGTCCGTTATCACGAGGATCGCCAGAACCGTTAAAAATGCGTCCCATTAAGTCATCAGAAAAGCTGACCTGCATTTCATGACCGAGGAAGCGGATCTGATCTCCGGTCGATACACCGCGTCCGCCGGCGAATACTTGAAGCGAAACAAGATCGCCTGCTACACGATTCACTTCCGCAAGCGAAACACCGAATGAAGTAGTAATTTCCGCAAGTTCGCCGTATTTTACATCATCAGCACGGACAGTTATAACACTTCCGCTAATAGATTCTATTTTGCTGTATACTTTATTCATTATTCACCATCCTTGAACAACATCTCTGCATTCGCATCAAGAACCCCTGATTTTGATGCATACAGCTCATCTATTTCTTTTTCGATTGTTTTGAATGCATCCTGCATCCACGGGCTGTAATTCCAGTCAATAAATTTCTGCCGAAGCTGATTGAAATAAGCACGCGATTCGTCCCTGCTTTCCAGTTTGAAAGATGAACCAAGTATCCGGATAATTTTCTTGAACACATAGGACTGACGTTCAACTTCCGCCGCTGCATCGACTTCATCGAAAGAATTCTGCTGAAAATATACAGCGTCAAGAAATTCGCCTTTCAAATATGAAATAAAATCATCAAGCGACGTGCCTTCTTCGCCGACAACTTTCATCATCTGCTCAACTTCCGTTCCTCGGCGGAATTCATCACGGGCAAACGATACCCAGTCTTCCCGCAGGACACTGTTGTATTTTGACCAAGAATCGAGCGGATTGATAGCCGGATATTTACGGGCATCTGAGCGCTCCCGAGAAAGACCATGAAAAGCTCCGACAACTTTCAGCGTTGCCTGCGTTACCGGTTCCTCGAAATTTCCTCCGGCAGGCGATACCGTTCCGCCGATTGTAACAGAACCGACAGAACCGTCATTCATACGCACAATTCCCGCGCGTTCGTAAAATGCGGCAATGTACGATTCAAGATACGCCGGAAAAGCTTCTTCTCCGGGGATTTCTTCCAAGCGTCCGGACATTTCCCGCAGCGCCTGCGCCCAGCGCGATGTCGAATCCGCAAGCAGCAGAACGTGCAGTCCCATCTGGCGGTAGTATTCCGCGAGCGTTACGCCGGTATATACCGAAGCTTCACGCGAAGCGACAGGCATTGACGATGTATTGCAAATGATAATCGTACGCTCCATAAGCGAATGCCCTGTTCTGGGATCCGTTAATTCGGGGAATTCCGTAAGGGTTTCGACAACTTCTCCCGCACGCTCGCCGCATGCAGCAATGATAACAATATCGACATCCGCATTGCGGCTGGTTGTATGCTGCAAAACAGTCTTTCCGGCACCGAAAGGTCCGGGGATACAATACGTACCGCCTTTTGCCACGGGAAAAAACGTATCTATAAGACGGACTTTTGTAACCATTGTTTCTTCCGGTTTCAAACGTTCCGCATAACAGTCAACGGCTCGTTTTACCGGCCATTTGAATGTCATAGATACAGAGATTTCTTTGCCGTTTTCATCGGCAAGAACAGCCATTGTTTCTTTTATTGTATAAGAACCGGCGGGAGTTATTGATTTTACGGTGTATTTTCCGTATAAATTGAACGGCACCATAATCTTGTGCGTAAAAGCGCCTTCCGGAACAGTTCCGATCACATCGCCGCGGCGAACAGTATCGCCGCATTTCGCAACAGGTGTAAAATCCCACTTTTTATCGAAAGAAAGCGCATCGATGTATACACCTCGTTCCAAAAAATATCCCGCTTTTTCAGCCAGCTGCGGCAGCGGATTTTGAAGTCCGTCGTATACTTGACCGAGCAGTCCCGGTCCGAGATCAACAGAAAGCATATCACCGGTAAATTCAACCGAATCGCCTGATTTTATGCCTTTTGTCATTTCAAAAATCTGCATTTGCGCTTCTCCGTTCCGGATACGAATAACTTCTCCTTTCAAGCGCTTTTCACCGACTTTCACATACCCAACTTCGTTTAGGGTAACATTACCGTCGAAAACGACGCTGATCATATTGCCGTTTACACCGGTTACAGTTCCTTTTGTATCAGTCATGCTGTTTCTCCAAGAATTTGGTCATAAATCTTTCGATAGGAATCCTTACCCAATTCCGTGTCGAATTTTCTAATTCGCATTATCAGCTTTAATTTCAGCGCATAGCAAAAAAGGGTATCCGCAGAAAACAGATCCGCCGGCATCACAGCGTTAAGCGCAGCAAGCCGCATCGCATGTAAATATTGTTCCGCTTCGAGCGGATTTTCATAACCGCATGCGTTTTTCGCAATTTGCATTATATCCGGGGATACAGATATATCCGAATTTTCCGCAGAAAATGTTTTTTTCAAGCGCAGCGCGCGAATCTGCGCCAAAGCAATCCGCAGAGAACGTTCCCAATTATACCATGCATCAACACTTTTTGAACCGCAGCTTTCTTTTGAAAGCGGCGGTTCGAGAGAAAGAGTCCGCAGAACCGCCAGCTCTTTTTTACCAAGGAAGCGGGAACATAATTCCAAAAAGTATTCTTCGGTAATCGGAACAGCAGCTCCGGAATCGGATAAAGCCGGCAGCTGCGATATCAAATAATACCAGCTGCCCACTATTCGGTTCCTTCTGCGGCGGCTTCCTTTAAAAGCTGCGCAACGCGCGGATTCAAATACCCCGAAAAAAGTTCCGCAACCGATTCCGCCGAAAAATCATAATACGCCGCATCGTTTCGCACACCGATGCGGAAGCCAGCAGACAAAGAATCATCCGATTTAATTGTCATTCCTTTTTCAATTTCTTTTTTCAAAGCGGTTTTTAAAGCGCCTTCCAAAGCGGCAAGATCTTTTTGTGACAACAAAACCGACAAGGATGTTGCTCCGTCTTTATCGGTCCAAGCTTTCACAACTTCGGGAATAAGCGTTTTCAGCATATCGGAATTATAGTCATCTTTTATTTCCGCTGTTATCAACGCAGAAAGTTCCGCAGAAACCGCATCGCGGAAAGAAATCAGCAGGTTCCGCCCCGCCTGCCGGATTGCATCGATGCTGGCTTTTTCCATGCGGACTGTTTCTGCTTTTGCATTTTGTATCTGCGCAGCGGCTTTTTCTTCCGCATCAGCGATAATTGCAGCAGCTTTCTTTTCCGCATCGGCAATAATTGCAGCGGCAGACGCTTCTGCGGATGCGACTCCATCTGTTTTAATTTTTTCAATCAGTTCTTGCAATTGGACGTCCATAGAACCCCTCAATAATTAAAGTAAATCTATCTTTTCAAAAAATAATTTTATTCCCTGAAAAGTCTTTGTTTTCCGTGAAATTTGTTTATACAGCATTATAAAGATGCCGATTTATATACAATAAACCTATATTTTAAAAAAATCAATAAAAAAAACATAAAATTGATGAAAAGCAATTTCAGGAGTATTTTTCATGACTTACTTGAACACGATTTTCAAACCCGCTATAATAAAGAAAATGAACAGTATGTTTGACAGACTCGGCTCATTTATCAGAACATATATTGAGGAAGAAGATGATATTTTTTCTCCCAATAAAGAAACCGAAAAAACGAGCAGGCAAAAAGAACATGCAAAGTCTCAGTTCCGGACGGCGGCTGCGGATTTTTCTTCTTCCGCCAGAAAGCAGCACATACGCAGCAACATGAAACAAAATACAAAAGTGTTCACATTTAAAAACGATCCGCCGCCGAGACGAATTCCCGTGGAGCTGTACAATGATTTTTTCAAACTCGGTCTTACACCGGGGGCTTCAATGGAATCGTGCAAATCCGCACATAAAATGCTTTTGAAACAATATCATCCCGATCGGCACGTAAACGATCCCGAAGAACTGGTCCGTGCAAATGAAATGGCGGCAATCATTAACGCTTCTTTTCAAAGAATTGCAACTTGGTTCAAAACAGGCAAACTCGAATAACAATTGGCTTGCGGCGAAGCATTCCGGTTGCCCGTGCGTTTTTCAATTGCCGTTTTATCGCAAAACTATCAGTTTTTCAGGTAGAAAATAAATCGTTTTTATGCTATACTTTTTCTGTTCGTATTAAGGGAAAAAATGATTTATACTGACACAAGAGATAAAACGGTCAAAACAGATTTCAAAACCGCAACACTTAACGGAATGAATGAAAAAACAGGCGGATTATACATGCCTGCTGAGTTTCCGAAACTTGACGGGAGTTTTTTTTCCGGCACGACGGAACCGTCTTTCCGAAATATCGCATTTGAAGCAGCGAAATTATATGTATCGCAGGAAATTCCCGACGCGGAACTGCAGGAACTGATCAATGACTGTTATCCGTTCAGTCCGCATGTCGTACCGATCGATTCAGTAACATATATATTGGAACTTTTTCACGGTCCGACTTGCGCATTCAAAGATTTCGGCGCACGCTTTATGGCTCGCGTCATGTCATATTTCAACCGCGCGGAAAACAAGCCGCTGCATATCCTTGTTGCTACTTCCGGCGATACGGGGAGCGCCGTCGGAAGCGCGTTTCACAATGTCGAGGGACTCGACGTTACGATTTTATATCCTTCGGGAAAAATAAGCCCGCTTCAGGAAAAACAATTATCTACATTTACCGGAAATGTCAGGGCGCTGTCAGTCGAGGGAACATTCGACGACTGCCAGAAATTAGTCAAAACCGCTTTTACGGATACACAGCTCAGGAAAAAATTCCGCCTTTCTTCGGCAAACTCCATAAATATTTCCAGATTACTGCCGCAAAGTTTTTATTATATATACGCATCGCTTGTAGTGCGCAACAGAACTTTTTATGACAATAAAATCGAAAATCCGGAACTCATTGCTGTTGTGCCTTCCGGCAATTTCGGCAATTTGACATCGGGACTAATCGCAAAAGAAATGGGTGCGCCTATCGCGGGATTTGCAGCTGCTACCAATAAAAATCATACAATTCCCGACTGGATTGCGGAAGGAACATACACACCGAGGGCCTCTGTATCAACATTGTCCAATGCAATGGATGTCGGAGCACCCAGCAATTACGAACGGATTGCATCAATGTATACACTTGAACAAGTCAGGAGCATGTTCGCTTCGTATTGGCTTGACGATGAGGGAACAATCCAAGCTATCAGAAACTGCAATACGAGAACGGGATATATCATAGATCCGCACGGAGCCGTAGGATGGAAAGCATGGGATGATATACGGCACGGCGCCATGAAAAAACTTATGGACGGAACAAAAAATCAGCTGAATGAACCGGGACTAACCCCGAACATTCCGGCATGGGCACCGGCAGTCGCAGACAGAAAGGCTGTAGGCATCATACTTGAAACAGCGCATCCTGCAAAATTCGGACAAACAGTAAAGGAAGCGATCGGACGGGAACCGCCAATTCCAAGCCGTCTTGAAAAAGTACTCTCTTTGCCGGACAGATCGATAAAAATGCCGGCGGATTATGATTCGTTTAAAGAATGGCTTATGAACAATTTGGAATAGCAGCACACTTAAAACTATCCGCTAAAACAGCACGCTTATTTTGCCAGCGCTTTTTGCTCCGCTTCTTCATGCAAGCTCACATTTTATCGTATTGCTGAATTTCTTCCGATAAATGCACGATTTCCACACCGGCGGCTTTAAGCATTTCCAAAGAATCGGCAGAATCATGATATTTTTTTTCACAAACGACACGCTTTAAGCCGCAATTTATAATAAGCATCGCGCAGGTTCGGCACGGCGTCATTTTGCAATACAATGTCGCACCGTCAATTGCGATACCGTATTTCGCAGCCTGACATATCGCATTTTGTTCCGCATGAACAGTTCTGACACAATGCTGGGTTTTTTCACCGTTTTCATGAATCATTTGCTTTAGCTGATGTCCGACATCATCGCAGTGCGGAAGTCCCGCCGGCGAACCGACATAACCGGTAACAAGCACTCTGTTATCTTTCGCAATAACACATCCGGATCTGCCGCGATCGCATGTAGCACGTTTCGCAACAGTTCGCGTTAATTCAATAAAATATTCATCCCATGCAGGACGCTGATATTTTTCTTCCGACATCAAAGAAACTCCTGAATTTTATTTTACGCACTGAACGATGAAACTGTTCCTTCCATAATGGTTATCAATTCCGAAAGACGTCCCGTCTGACTGCTCATTTCTTTGAATTGAGAATTTATTTGAGAAAAGGACTGATTTATTTGTTCCAGCGTTGTTGTGTTTTCCGCCGCAATATCTTTGCATTTATCCATTACTTGATTTATGCCGCTCGCGGCATTTCTCATTTCGCGGTAGCCCGCAGCATTCACATTAACGGTATTTTGTACTTTGTCGATTGCTTCGAGCAGTTTTTTCGACAGCACAGCCAGCTGCGCTCCGGCATTTGTCATGGCTTTCACCTGCTCATTGACAATTTCAAGCGTATTGGTATTGGCATTGATGCCTTCCTGCACAGCTTTATGCATGTCCGTTATCAAATTGGAAATATTTCCGGTAGATTCGACAGATTTATCCGCAAGCGAGCGTATTTCCGCCGATATGACTTTAAATCCCTTACCCCACTCGCCTGCATGCGTCGATTCAACCGCCGCATTAAACGCGAGCAAGTTCGTTTGTTCCGTAATTCCGTCAATAATTCCGACAATGGATTCTATTTTTTCGCTATAGGCTTTGATTGCATCTGTTTTTGCCGCGGATTTTCTGACCTGATCGCCCATACTTCGAAGATCCTTGACTTTATTGTCGAAAAAAGAAACCAGATCCGAAAGCTGTCCGCTGATCGCCGCAGTTTCCTGCATTGTCTGCGTTTGAATTTGTTCCTGTTCGGCCGTGCGTTTGATGATGTCGGTAAGATTTCCGATTGAATTCGCGCCGTCATTGATGGCCTGCTGCTGGATTCCGCTGCGTTCCACAATAGTTGAAAGCGATCCCAATATTCTTTGCTGCGCGGAATCGGCATCTGCAAGCCCCGCCGAATAATCGCGGGCAAACAGTCCCAGCTGGCTGGTACTGAGCATCAGCCATTCAATCATAGCACGAAGACTTAACGGCTCGGAATTAAATGAAGCTATTTTTATGCCTTTTTCGGCACATGAATTGAGCAGCGGAACCATTTCCGCAAATCCGACGAATGCCGCTATACCGGCAAGCCCTTTTTTCATTTCTTTGTCTATGACAGCTTTTGCCTCCGCAAGAACTTCTTTCTGCGAACGTTTCATCTGATTCAGAACATGTATAATTACTTCGCAGCCGAACGGAGCAAGTTCATCTTTTGCCTTTTCGGCTCCGCTCATTATCTGACAGAATGTTGCATTCCAGTCTTCGCACAGAAATAAAATTCTTGTTTTTTCGGCATTCGGGACACCGACAGGCTTTACGCCTGTATTATGTATTCCCGCACGGCGCTGCGGTTCGGAAGCCTCAGCATCCCAGTATTCATCGATATTCTGCAATGTTACCGTTTTTAATTTCTGCATAAGACGCGGCTGAAAAGGCTTCCAGCCCGCTGCAATGCTGTTATATAGATGAATCACCGCATCGTGCCCCTGTGCGTATGTGCTGCAGACAACAGAGGCGGAAACCAATCCTTCATGCATTTTTTGCACAATCGTAGTGTCCAAATCATGGCACAAAACAAAAACATTTTTGCCTACTCCGGCATCGGCAACGCCCTGCGCAACGCCGGAAACAACGGAATTTCCCGTAACATACACAGCGTCTATATTTTTTGCTTTTGAAGCAACATACGCGCGCGCACGTTCCTGATCCGCATGAGCTTCGAACATATCGATAATTTGAACACGCGGATATTCTTTTGTCAGCGTATGCACAAAACTCCGATAACGCTGCGACATAACAAGCGCATCGAGCGAAGACGTTACAACAATTATCAAACTGCCGCCGGTCCGCAGCTTTTGGCCGATATGGCGCGCACAGGCAATGCCTTCAAACCAAGCATCCGTTCCCACATAGCAAACCCGCTGCAGCGGAGCATCCGTAATATGATTAAAACTAACTTTCATGGCAGTAAGCTTTTTTTGCATGGCAGAGGAATGTTTTGAATGCTCTGTTTTCATGCGCTGACTCAAAATGCCATACGAAAAACGTGTTAAGGCGTCTGTCATTTCCGTAAATTCAGTGTCAAGACCGCGCTGCATAGTTTTTATTTTTTTCCGGCAGCTAAGCCAGCGCACACACATCACACATGACACACAAAAAAACAGCACACACATAATATATCCCGGCATACTTTCAGAACTCCTGCAAAAAAAACTGAAACTATTATAACATGCGGAAAACATTATCACAAGAAAATTATATTCTTTATACTATAATTTTTTATGCCCGCAAATTTAAAAGCCCGAAAGCACTTGTTATTATCTTCGAACGAGAATATAATAGTGGTATTTCAGGGGATGCACCGGTTTCGACGGGTGTGTTCGCGGATTTGAACTGCAAGTGAGGCTGTCTGTCCTCCGAACAGACAACATCTATATCTGCCAACAACAATGACAGATACGCAATGGCAGCTTAACAGCCCGTTGCGCGGAAATCCTGCGGCGCCGCTCTGAGCAGCAGAATTTTCCGACGACAACCAGAGCTTGCCGCATATAGTGTCCGGTATATATGCGGGACTTTTACCGGAATACGGGAACGACGCTTGCGGCGCTGACACCGTTCCCCGACAACTGCCTCGCGCCGATAAACTTGTAGAAGTTCTTGTCCCGTGCATTCGGACGGGGGTTCAATTCCCCCCATCTCCATTATATTCGCAAAAAAATCAAAATTAAACGCGATTTGCTTCCCCTGCTTGTTTTTAAAATAGTTTTATCTTCAATTTTTATAAAAATATCTTGACAGAACAATATAAAACATATTATAAACTTTATTCCTTTTTATCAAAATCGCAGTTATCAATTGACTAAAACCTCCTTTTCAGTATAATTATTATAAATATGTGTGCACAATCTGACAGCGAACTGATTTCCGCGTACGATTTTTTCAAATTCGGTGATCCTGCATCCGCAAAAAAAGTGCTGGAAAACGCATTATCGGACAATTTGGAAAACAAAGATATAATGTTTGCTCTTCGGTGCGCAAATTTCTGGATTGCCCGCCTGAAAGAAAGCGATGCGATTTCGGATCTTTTTAAACAGGGGGAATATCTTATTTCATCATGGAAACGTTTTTCCATCGATATCAGGGATGCTGAAAACAAAACCGAACAGCCGTTATATGCCATAAAAAAAGGCATATTTCAGCATGCTTTGAATTGTTTCAACAGCGTTCTGGGCAACAGTCCGCAAAGTCAAAAAGCCATTGTGTTCAGCAGAATCGGACTTACTCAAAAAATGCTCGGTAATTATGAAAACGCTCTTTCGTTTTTAATGGACGCAAATGATGCAATGCAAAATTCGGCGGATGTACTGGCGAACATGGCAGACTGCTATGCATTGTGCGGCGACGACAGAACCGCCAAAGTACTTTTCCGCGAGGCATTTTTCATCGATGCGCAGCTTATCGACATAGCATTGCTGGAATCGGAACTCATTATCGGGCTGAAAAATAAAATATCCGGCAAAGGATACGAAGAAAGCATTTTGAAAGAATGGCTGCCTGTGTACGGGGTATTGTATGGAGTTCTTAATTTGCACCGCGAACTGCGCACGGCGGAAGTGTTTGAATTAAAACAAAATATTTATTCATTGGAAAATGAGCTGAAAGGAACCGCAAGCGATCCGAATTTGCTTATACCGCGGCTCATAAATCATTATTTTTGGCTTGTCGATTATTATAACACCGTACACGATGACAGGGCAAAAATAAATGAAATAATGCTGAAAATAAAATTACTGGACGCTGATATATACGAAAAGTATGTCAAGTAGACACGAAATTAGGAGTAACAAAGTATGTCGGAAAATTTAATAGAATCGGTGCAGGAAATGCTGAACGAGGAAAAATGGACGCGCGCCGCCATTTCAAATTATTCAAAAAACAACTTTATCGAATTGGCGGACATTGTAAAAAAAACCGTCGAGGAAAACTGTATCGATGAAATAAAAACTATCTGCGATGAACATCTTTCCCGTTCAAAAAACAGCATTATCGGGCTGTATCTTGCGGGAATGCTTGGCTTGAAAAAACGCACACTCGACAATTCATCACTTGTTACTCTTATAACAATATTTACCGACAATCACAAAAAGAATGTCGTCGAATATCTCGCGGAAAGCATTTTGGAAGAAGACAGTTCGAATAAATTTGCACTGCGCACTCTTGCCGACTGTTATAAAGAAAACGGCGACGAACGGATTTGGAACATTTACGAAACAATTGTAAAACTGGACTTTGAAGAAGCCGATATAGCGAAACTCCTAGCGGAACACTACGAAAAAGAAGGAAACAAAGAAACTGCCATCGATTTTTACAAAAAAGCCCTGCTGCGCTATGTTGCGCGCAAATCCGTCAATCAAGTAAAAACAATATGGACAAAACTCATTTCCGAAATTCCGGAAGAAATCGACTTTTTTTATCTTGTTCAGCGGAAATTCGCAAAAGCGGTAAGCGAAGAAAAAAGCGAACCGTTATTGCAGGAATTATATGTCTACTATAAAGACGAAAAAAAATGGGACACCGCAATCGATATTCTTAAACTCATTCTTGCCATAGACGAAAAAGACAACTGGGCGCGCAAAGAAATTATAGAATGTTTCCGCGGAAAATACGAAAATCACAGTCAGCTCGAAGATTGTATCCGCATTTCGAATTTTAACTACAGCTGGCGCAATATTTTCGAAGCGATTGCCGATTTTGAAAAACATATCGCATTCGACGCAAAAAATTTCGTATTTCACCGATCGTGGGGTGTCGGAATTATCCGTTCTGTCAAACGAGACGACATAGTTATCAATTTCGGAAAAAAACACGGAATAAAAACCATGTCATTAAAGATGGCGGTTGAAGCGCTTCAGCCGCTTGCAAAAGATCATATTTGGGTTTTAAAAGCAACAAAGTCAAAAGACGAACTCGCGAAAAAAATAAAAGAAGACAAAGTTTGGGCATTAAAAACGATTATCAAAAGTTTTGATAATAACTGCGATTTCAAACGCATCAAAGCCGAACTTGTTCCAAGCATTTTATCCGCCGGCGAATGGGTCAGCTGGAATACTGCCGCAAAAAAAATACTGGAAAACGATGCGACATTCGGCGTGAATACCAATAATATCGCAATGTATACGGTGAGAGAACGGGCTATTTCGCAGGAAGAAAAATTGGCAAACGAATTCAAGGCGCAAAAGAATTTCTTTTCAAGAATCGATATTTTGATGAAATTCGCCGAAGAAGCCGACACGGAATCCGAATTGTTTACCGATATGTTTTCGTATTTCACCGGCTATTTGCGGGCGTTCAGTTCCGTAAACGAACAAACAGTCGCCGCATATCTTATAATACGAAAAATCGTTTCGGATCATCCGCATTTAAATCCGGGCATACAATATACTTTTGCGCAGCTTTTTTCCAAAATCGAAAATCCGAATGAAATGTATCTTGCATTGAAAAATCCGAAACACATATCACTGCGCGAAAATTACCTTGAATGCATCAAAAACTTTTTGCCGGACTGGGCGGATATCTACATAAAGCTTTTCCCGACAGCGCTTCAGCCTGAAATTCTTGCCACGCTTGTCGAAAACGGGCATGCAGATAAAGTAACGCAGCTTGCCCTGACGGCATTTGAAAATTACAGAGATTACCGTGAGGCCGTCATCTTTTTCTTTGAAAAATCACAGGATGAAGAATGGTTCGCTGCCGCCGATATTCCGTATGAAAAACAATTGATTACGCTGATACATATTCTCGATCTCACGTACCGTGAAATATCGAACCACAGAGAAACAACGGAAAACCGAAAAATAAATAAACATGTGCAGAAATTGCTGTTTGACAACAATGACACTTTGCTGCAATATATGCTTGTCCATGACATTGATACAATTACGCGGCTGTATACGCTCGTCGACGATGTGAAAGATCTCGATCCGAGCAAAAAAATGAATATGCGCAATCGTATTCTGGAGAAAAATCCCGGCTTTAAATTTTACGGTGTGGAAGAAAAAACCATTGCTTCCAGAGGTCTTATTGTTACAAGCAAATTGTACGACGAAAAACAGAAACTGCTTGAGCATCTCCTGACGGTTGAAGTGCCGGCAAATTCAAAAGAAATCGGAGAAGCGCTTGCAATGGGCGACTTGCGTGAAAACGCAGAATACAAAGCAGCGAGAGAACGGCAAACACAACTCAATGCTACTGTTACCCGCCTTCAAGATGAAATTGACCGTGCGCAGGTTTTCGATCCCACCACAATCACAACAGCGCGTGTTTCTTTCGGCACGACAGTAACACTCAGCAACAAGCAAACCGGAACAACGGAAACATACACAATTCTCGGTCCATGGGAATCAGATCCGGAAAACGGTGTTATTTCCTATATGTCTCCGTTCGGCAATGCAATTCTCAACAGCAAAGAACAAGATGATCTTTCTTTTACAATCAATGAACGTGAATTCGAATACCGCGTTGAATCAATAGCAGCAGCGTCATTTTAATTCAATTCATATTTGCCGAAAATAAACGGCGCAGCAGATTTCGAATCAATTCGAAATCTGCGCTTACAGGAACGGCTGAAATTTCTGTACAATTTTAAATATATAAGGTATAAACATGAAGAAAAAGTGTATCGCGGCTATTTTTTTGGTAACATTATCCGTATTTTTTGTTTTGGCACAAACGCAGAAAACGAACATTGTTCTTCTTGTTGACACATCCGGCACAATGCTTAGTTATTATAAGGAAACGAATTCCAGAATATTAACCGAAATAAGCAAAGAATTTATACGAACCGGCGATACCGTTCATCTTATTTCATTCAGCAAAGAACCGCAAATCGAATTTACCCAAACCATACAGACGCAAAAGGATGTAAAAAAATTAACCGAACAATGCAGCCTTTTATTTCCTATCGGCATACATGCGGATTTGCTGTCGGCAGTGGCATATTCTGAAAAATATATTGAATCATTGGAAAAAAATTCACGCAAAATTCTCGTCATTATTACCGACGGAAAAAATAATCCTCCGGCAGGCAGTCAGTATTATCCGCTGTCCGCGGAAAAAACGGAAGCCGAACTGCAAAATAAAATAACACAATTAAAAGGCAAAAACATTCTTACATACATTGCAAAAGCTCCGTATAAAACTCCCGACGCTCTGACAAGTTCGAAAATCGCAGTAATAGACAACAGCGTGCAGAATTTTTCGGAACAAATTCCGGCAGCAGCAGCGCAGGAAAATCCAAGCTTTCAGGCAGACGCGGAAACCGCATCGGCATATAACGGAAGCCCTAACCAGCCGGCTTCTTCTCTGCCGCAGGCTGCAGACAGCAAAACTGCGGATACGCAAAAGCAGCGGAATGAATCGTCCTCATCCGACGAAAAAACAAACAGCAATACGGAAATAAACCGAAAATACGAAAAGGAAGAAGCAGAAGAAATAACGGATTACGAAAAATCAACGCTTGCATCGAATGCTTTTTCACAGCCGAAAGACGAACCGCAGCAGCCGCCGGAAATAAAATCCGAAAACGATGCTCAATCTGTTCCCGATAATTCTTCTGAATTTTCTCAGCAATTACCCGCAGACTCAAAACCGGCTGATTTTTTTGAAGCGCAAAACAGCGGTCTGAACAGCGATTCCGTAAACAACAGCACATCGGATAAATCAGCCGCTGCCGATATTGAAGACTTCGCAAAAGAAAACGAATCGGCTGCGGCAGCCACTGCCCCTGCACCGCGAAATTCGAAACAGTCCAAAACAACTGTTTCGGACAAAAACAAAACACCAAAGACGAAAGCGCCGCGGAATCAAGATAAAAAAGCGCAAAAACAGCAAAAACAATCGCACAAATCGATACCTGACGCCGCCGATTCATCAGCGGCACGCTCTTCGTTTAATAAAAATTATCTTTTTATTGCAGCTGCCGTACTATGCGGAATTATTCTGCTGCTGATTCTTATCATGATATTGGTCCGGCTGCGGAACCGAAAAAATATATATGCTCAGAAAAAAACAGCCGCATCCGATTCCGCCGCGAATCTTGCCGAGCATGGAATAAAGCGCAGTTCTTCTATGCCGCAGCTTACTGCCGCTGCCAAGCAAAATAATTCCATGCCGGTGCTTGACGGCAGCGTGAAAAAAACATCTTCCATGCCGACACTTAATTCAATGTCTGCCGAAACGGAAAACAAACAAACCGGCAAAAACAATTTGCTGAAAACCGTTTCTGAGCCGAACGGCAGCAAGACTGACACGCAAAATGAGGGAAAACAAAATGCGGCATCTTACCGGCCGGCGAATTCAACAGAAATCATAGATCAGAAAGGCACCGATTCTATCACATTGGAAATGACAGTCGATAAACAAAACAGAAATATCGGACTGCGAAATGTCCAGACGCTTGTCCCCGGATCACGAAAATCCGTCGGCGGCGGTTTTTCTGCATTCTCCATATTTGTGGTGCAAGTTCCGGCAAGCATTGCAGAAATCAGATACGACGGCGTTTCATGCAGTCTCGCTATTTTTCAGCCGCAATTTTTTCCGCATGAACACAATGCTGTTATTGAAAACTGTGTCGGACGGCCGGTAATAGTGAGGGCTGCCAACGGATTTGAAATGAAACTTTTGTTCACCGAATACAAAAGCAAAACAGAAGCATTGAATGAACTGTTGCTTTCGGTTATTCCGGATGAAAACAAAAAGCGATATTTGCATAATTAAAGCGGCATATAATTTTTTGTATTTATTTTGCTTCACAAGCCATATCATTCATTAACGACGGATGCATCATCCTGTGTACTGCTTCCCAAAATCAGTTTTGCTTTGCGGCTTGTGTGAGCATCTTTTGTATTCGCGGCAATCGTTTCAACAAGACTTTTCAAAGAAGAATATTTGTTTTTTGCATAAATATCCAATCCGGTGCCTTTTGTTAAAGAATCTTTATGAGCAAGATATTCTGCGCAAATATTCTCAAATAAAGGATTAGCTTTTTTCGAGAATTCTTTTCCCAAGGCGTAACGTAAATTTTTCAGCTTATCATCTTTCAAAGATTCCTGTGCAAGTTCGATAACGGCAGGCACAGCATCTTCTATGTTATGCGCAATAATAATTTCCGCAGCTTTTGATCGTGCTGCATCATTTTTTTTCTTATCTTTGACAACCGAAATTAAAAAAGCAACGCCGTCGGAATCAGCGAGTTCTCCAATCGTATCGTAACACGCATATTTCACTGCGGTTTCCGGATCGTTTTTCGCACGATAAATCAAATACGGCATTGCTTTGCCGATACGCTGCTTTTGAATTGCCGCCGCAGCTTCTATGCGGACTTTGTAATGATTATCCTTCAATGCTTCAAGAATTGTGTCTTCCGCTTCTGCCGACGAATAATTCGATAATCCTTTTATCACATAGGCACGCAGATTAGCATCGGATTCTTCGAAAAGAGTGTTCAAAATAGAAATCGATTCCTGCTTTTTCATGCTGCCGATAGCCTCTGCCGCATACATACGCACATACATATTTTCATCGGAATCCTGCGCAATATCCGCAAGGGTATCCCAGGTTTCTACAGCCTGCAGCTCGCCGAGGGAGCGCATTAAAGCTTGCTTTCTGGACACGGAAAGATCATCGTTTGTTTTAAGCATGTCCGCGAGAAAAAGCGCTTCGTCCGCTCCTCCGATTTTTCCCAACGCACGGATCGCAGAATCATAATATTCTTCATTATCCGATTTCAGCAGTTCTATGATCGGCGCAGAAGCTTCGGATAATTCCGTGTTCATAACATAGCGAAACACGCAGTCAACAGTAGATTTTTTTTCGTTATACGGATCGGAGAGCACGGCAAGCGCATAATCTTTTAATCCTGCATGTTTTATTTCGGAAAAATACTGGATCAGTTTTTCCCTGACTGCGGTATTTTTTGTTTTGGAAAACAGCAAAAGCAATTCATCGGTATATGAATCATCATTTTCTTTTATCAGTGTGTCAATCAAAGAAACAACATCCGATTCAAGTCCATACTGCAATGTTTCGTGCCGGTTTTTCATTTCATCTTCGAAAACATCATCCGCCTGAATAGTATGCAGCAGCAAAAAAAGCAAAATAAAAAAAGCGGTTGTCTTCATAATCCGTTTTTTATTTGGTTTATGCAGGAGTCCAGTGTGTCTTTTCATCAGAACAATTTCCTTTGTATGTTTATTTAATGCCGTTAAAATATCTGCACAAAAAACGCGTTTTAAATTCCAAAAACGAATCGGCTTCAATGGCGGCACGTGTGTCTGAAATTAACTGCTGAAGGAATGCCAAATTATGATAGGACGCAAGCATTGCACTGAGGATTTCATTATTTTTGTACAAATGGCGCAAATAAGAACGGCTGTACTCCCTGCATACACGGCAGCCGCACTCATCGTCAATGGGTCCAAAATCATGCGCATATTTTTCTTTCTTTATCGCAATAGGTCCGTCATGCGTAAATAAGGAACCGTTGCGTGCATTCCGTGTAGGCAGAACACAATCAAACATATCAATTCCATTGGCAACTGCTTCAAGAATATAATCAGGCGATCCTATGCCCATGACGTATTTCGGTTTTTCGCGGGGCAGATTTTCCGCAGTATATTCGAGTGTTTCGCAATATATTTCATTCGGTTCTCCGACGGAAAGCCCGCCTATTGCAATTCCCGGAAGATCCAGCTGTGATACAAAATCCGCGCTTTGCAAACGGAGTTCCTTGAAAAAGTTTCCCTGCACAATCGGAAACAATAATCCTTTGTAGCCGTCATCCTGTTTCTTCAGCCATTCGGCTTTTGCCCGCTTTGCCCAATCAGAGGTAATCGCAAGGGCTTCGCCGGCTTTCTTTTTATCAGTTCCAAAACCGGTGCAAACGTCAAGCTGCATTTGTATGTCGCTGTTGAACAGTGCTTGAATATCGACGACAGCTTCCGGCGATAAAAAGTGCCGCGAACCGTCTATATGGCTTTGAAAGCGAACGCCATCCTGCGTGATTTTTCTGAATGATGCAAGAGAAAAAACCTGAAAACCGCCGGAATCAGTCAGAAAATTGCGGTTCCATCCGGAAAATCCGTGCAAACCGCCCGCTTCATGCAGTATTTCGGCGCCGGGGCGCAAATATAAATGATATGTATTGGCAAGAATTATTTCAAAACCTATTTCCGAAAGATCATTTTTTGTCATTGCCTTTACAGTCGCATTTGTACCGACCGGCATAAAAACCGGAGTATGCACGCTGCCGTGCGGCAAACAAAGGATTCCCGTGCGTGCATGGCAATTGCAATCCGCATGGATTTCTTTAAAAACCGTGTTCATTTCACATATCCTTTACTGCCGCACAAAACTTCAGCATCATTAAGTGCGTGCGAATTTCAGCAATACGACACTGATTCCGACAAACAATATAACAGGGAACCATGCACCCGCCAACGGCGACAAATACCCGAATTTTGCCAGCAGCATAGTTATCATCTGCGTTACATAAAAAAGTACCGCAGAACATAAGCAAAGCACAAGGCTGATCATCAATACGTTTTTCCGTGTTTTGCCCGAAAGTCCGATTGATAAAAAAGCAACGATAAACACAACAAACGGAAAAGAGTATTTTTTATAATACAATGAAAGCTGTTCGGCAAAGGGTCTGCCGGTACGGCGCAAATGCGCAATATACTGCTTGGAACGCCGAGTATTTTCTGTTTCGACAGACTCAATGTTATTCCGGAATGTTTCAGGCGGTTCATCTATATAGATATCGGAATTATTATATGAAATAATAATTTCCGTTCCATCGCAAATATATAAAAGCGCATTAACAAAGTGCCATGAATCATTTCTGTAATATGCAGAATCTGCCCTGACAACAGATTTCAGGCTTTTGTCGGTATTTCTGTACACAATAAATAAACCGTACAAACGTTTATTTTTATCATCGTAATAATCGGCTTTATAAACATTATTTCCATTGTCAGACATGACAACAATTTTGTCGCTGTTCAAAGACTTTTCTTTTTTCTGAACAATCTCCTGCATCTGTATTTTTTTTGCGTACGTGGGAACGACGACAATATCCTCAAAAAAAAACAAACCAAAACTAAGCAGCAAAGAAAACAATAATAACGGAACCGAAAATTGAAACAACGATACTCCGGACGCAAAAATCACCGTCAGTTCATTTTTGGCATATAAATCGCTTAATACATACGCGCTGGCAAACAAAACAGATAAAGGAATTCCGAAAAAAATTGTCTTCGGAACATACAGCAGCAAGATAGTAAAAACGGTCGAAGCCGGAACGGATAAAGCAATATACGACCATAAATTCATCAGCAAATCGACAAGAAGCAGAATAATCGAAAAAAAGCAAACGGCACCCAGAAATACCGGAATTATTTTTTTTAATAAAAATTTAATAAATGTCATTTACGCACCAGACATAAATATAAAAACAACCCGACGACTCCCGGCAAAAAATCTGGGAGCCACATTGTCCAGAATGCGTTCCAGCCGTTCCGTATGCCGAACATCTGTCCCAGCATCAGCATGGACCAATATCCGACTGAAATAAGAATGCCTATTATCAATCCTATTGTCTGCCCGTTGGTTTTGCCGAATACAAGCGCCAGCGGAACTGCCAGTAATGAAAAAAAGAAAGACGCAAACGGCATTGAAAATTTTTTATGAAATTCCACTTTGTAGCTGCTTATTTGGCGCGGCTTGAATTTTTCCGGTTCTTCTTTCATTTGCCGAATTTTTCTGCCGACATCATAGGCTGTCATTTCCCGCGGACTGATTCCCGCAGGCGAATCGGGAAACAGCGTTTTTGAAAATACATTCATCAAAACAGATTCTGCCGCAATGCTGTCATACGTTGTTTTATCGTCTTTGTCAAACACGCAAATTTGCGGCTCGGACATTTTAAGCTGCATCAAAACAGAGGGATCTTTGGTTTCGATTATATTTGTTTTTCCGGCAATTATAATTCTTTGGTTTTTCTGTTCATCGGAATCAAAAAGAATCAAATCGGAAACCGTACTGTCCGTAACCGTCCCGATAACAAGCGTCGAATCCTGCGTGCGTTTTATGGAATTGGATTCCAATTCCACGCCGGGATCGGATAAAACTATTTCTTTTTTCAATTTGTTCATAGCCAATGTCCCGACAGGAAGAAGATAATCATTGACGGCAAACGATGCGAATGAAATAACCGCGCCGAGAACGAGCACCGGAATGAGAATAAACGAGAACGAAGAACCTGTCGCGCGGGAAATTAAAATTTCATTATCGGTAACAAGCCGGCCGATGCACATCAAAAAACCGACAAGGGTGGCAAACGGAGAAGACTGCGCAAGAATGCCCGGCATTGCATACAATATCAAGCGGAGAACTTTTGCGACAGGCACCCGCTGTTTAAGAACTTGTTCCGCCAGCAGCAATATCTGATTCACAAAAAAAACAATCACGAAAAATAAAAACGCGACAAAAAAATAAAGCAGCAATTCCCGCAGCAAATAGCGCAAAAATATTTTATTCTTCACGATTTTACTATCCTGTCAGCTACGTATGCCGGTCGAACCGAATCCGCCGTCCCCTCGTTCGGTTTTTTTCAATGCATCAGACAGCAAAAATTTTGCCTGAACCACCGGCGCAATAATTATTTGCGCTATTCTGTCTCCATTACGGATCATGAACGGCTCTTTTCCGTGATTTATCAGAATCACTTTTATTTCGCCGCGGTAATCGGAATCAATCGTTCCGGGCGCATTCAAACAGGCAATTCCGTATTTCGCAGCAAGTCCCGAACGCGAACGTATTTGTGCTTCAAAGCCTTCCGGAATTTCCAAAAAGATGCCGGTCGGAACAACAGCAATTTCACCGGGCTGCACCGGCAACGGTTCGGAAACAGCAGCGCAAAGATCTGCGCCCGCAGCTCCCTTTGTTTTATATTCCGGCAGCGCAATTCCGTCAGCTGCCGTGCATTTTATCACAATATCAGTGCTGCTCATTTGCCCTAAACCTTCCTGCGATTTTTTTCATGGTGCGTGATTTTATTCGAGGTCCGTAAATAACCAATGCTCGATTATGCTGCCCCAATATGCAGCGGATTTCTTCCGTTAATTCATTTTTTCCGATATTCTGCACGGTTTGGATAACATCATCCGCATTATTTTGAGGAAATCCGCAAAAATAATTATGGGCCAAACGTTTTATTCGATATTCCGCATCTTCCGAAGAAATAAGCATTTCACCGCATATATGCTGCTTGGCACTTTCGATTTCATCATCGCCGATTTCGTCCGAAAAAAGACGTTCCATTTCGAAACATAAATCATCAGCGATTTCTTCTGCCTGTTCACTCGGAGCGGACGCGTAGGCACACCAAAAACCGCAGTCTGACAAAAGAGAAAAAAAACTGTATACGGAATAACAATAGCCTTTTTGTTCCCGAAGCCGCTGAAATAAACGGGAACTCATCGTATCGCCGGCTAACGCATTAAAAATATCCCGCACAGCGCTTTGCCTGAACGTAGCGGGAGGCATAACAGGATACAACATGAAAAATTGTTCCTGCTGAAACGGCGCTTTGACGAAAGAAATGCCCGAATTCCAGGCTGTACACGGCGCATCGGAAATCAGTTCGCCGCAGGAGCGTTTTGAAAGAAGCTGTTCCAGACAATTTTTAATATATATTGAATTAAAATTCCCCGCAGCACATACAAGCAGTTTTCCGTCGGCAATATACCGCCTGTACCAATCCCGCAATTGCTGCGATGTAATTCCCCGAACATCAGACAGCGAGCCGGATATGTTTCTGCCGGCAGACTGATGTTTCCATACCGTTTCCGCAACCGCATCCAAAGCAGCTTCTTCCGGATCGTCGAGAGATGTTATGATTTCGCTTTCAATAACAGAACGTTCCCGCAGAATATCATCATCATGTATAAGAGAATTTTGAATCATATCGCATAAAATTTCCAATGCAATCCCGATGCAATTTGCGGGAATTACGCAATAAACGCAAATATGTTCTTTATCTGTAAAAGCATTCACATAACCGCCGATACGATCAAATGAACGGGCAATTTCAAAAGCGGAACGCGATTTTGTTCTTTTAAAAAGCAAATGTTCTGTAAAATGCGAAATACCGCGCGCGTTTTCCGGCTCATAACGGGAACCCGCAGAAAACCAGAAACCGACCGCGGCAGTTTTCACATCCGCAGCCGGCTCCGTAATAAGCGTAATATTATTTTTCAATTCATGCTGCTCTGCCGGCATGTCTATTTTTTTGACTGTTCCTCAATAGCATCGATGTATGACAAATTCAGGCGGCCCATTTTATCGATTTCGAGCAGTTTAACAGGGATTTTCTGGCCTTCTTTTATCACATCCGAAACATTTTCAACACGTGTGCGGGAAAGCTTTGAAATATGGCACAGCCCTTCCTTTCCGGGCAGAATTTCCACAAAAGCGCCGAAATCCATAATCCGTTTTACGGTGCCGTTATATATAATGCCGATTTCGGGATCTTCAACGATGCCTTTGACCGCCGCTTTTGCAGCATCCGCGGATTTTCCCGTTTTGCCGTAAATTGTTACTGTTCCGTCATCTTCGGTATTGATAGTTACGCCGAACTGCGCGGAAATCGCTTTTATCGTTTTTCCGCCGGGACCTATCAGCGCGCCGATTTTATCGACATCGATTTTCATTGTTTCGATTTTCGGAGCATATTCGCTGATATGGTCTGCCGGTTTCGCAATAGTCTGCTTCATAATTCCGAGAATATGCATGCGTCCGCGTTTTGCCTGTTCAAGCGCTTTTTTCATGATTTCCGCAGTAACACCGGCAATCTTTATATCCATTTGAAAACCGGTAATACCGTCTTCCGTTCCGGCAACTTTAAAATCCATATCGCCGAGGTGATCTTCTTCTCCGAGAATATCGGAAAGTATCGCATACTTCTCATATCGATCGCCTTCGGTTATGAGTCCCATGGCTATGCCGGCGACAGGTTTTTTCATAGGCACGCCCGCGGCAAGCATGCACAGCGTACCGCCGCATACAGACGCCATTGAAGACGAACCGTTCGATTCCATAATTTCGGACACGACACGAATTGTGTACGGAAACTGTTCCCTGCTCGGAATCATCGGTTCCAGCGAACGGCGGGCAAGATTTCCGTGTCCGATTTCGCGGCGGCCGGTAGAAAGTCTGCCGACTTCGCCTACCGAGTACGGCGGGAAGTTATAATGCAAAATAAAATGCTCGCGGCGGTCGCCTTCTATGTCATCATAAATTTGTTCATCGAGAACGGTTCCCAAGGTTGCCACAGCAAGCGACTGCGTTTCCCCGCGCGTAAAAACGGCGGATCCGTGCGGGCGCGGAAGAACGTTTATCTCGCATGTAATGGGGCGAATTTCTTCCAATCCGCGTCCGTCGACGCGCACGCCTTTTTCAAGGATGCTTCGGCGCAGCAATGTATAATGCATTGAATCAAAAAGCGCATTAAATAATTTTTTCTGCATAGCATCTTCAAGCTGCGCCGCATATTTTTCGGCAATGTCGGACTTCACTTTCGCAATGGCATTGCTTCTGTCCGCTTTTGTTTTTTCAAAGCAGGCAGTTTCCAATAAAGGCATGGCTTCGGCTTCGATAGCTTCTTTATTTTCGAGAACCGCAGTAAGCGGCACAAGCGGCAGTTTTTCTTTTCCCGCTATGCGCTGAAGCTCAAGCTGAAGCTGACACAGCGCCGCAATGAATTCCTGCGCTTTTTCAAGCGCGCCGAGCATCAATTCTTCCGAAACTTCGTTGGCACCGCCTTCGACCATCGTAAAGCCTTCCGCGGTACCGGCAACGACGATTTCAAGCTCGCTTTTTTCGATTTGAGCGTATGTCGGATTAAGCACATACTGTCCGTCAACGTATCCGACGCGGACAGCCGCAACCGGTCCGTTAAACGGAATATCGGAAATCGTAACCGCCGCGGAACTTGCTATAACAGCGAGAATATCGGGACAATTTATTTGATCCGAAGAAATGCACGTCGGCACAATTTGAATTTCGCGGCCGAAAGAAATATCAAACAAAGGACGCATAGGACGATCGATAAGACGGGATACAAGTATTTCCTTGTCTTTCGGACGTCCTTCGCGTTTTATAAAACCGCCGGGAATTTTTCCCGCTGCATAATATTTTTCGTTATAATCGACGGTAACCGGAACATAATCAAGTCCCTCCTGTGCGGAATCGGAAGCACAGACTGTCGCAATGACAGCAGTTCCTCCCAATTGGGCATAAACAGCGCCGTTTGCCTGCTTTGCAAGCCGTCCTGTTTCCAAAATCAGTTCCTGTTCACCGATTTTATAAGTAACTCTTTTAATCATTTTTTCCTTCTAAAATAAATAAGCCCGCCTGCATATTCAGGCGGGTTGCAACAGTTTTACTTACGAAGACCAAGCTCTTTTATAAAAGAACGATACGAATTAAGATCGCGGCGCTGCAGATATTTTAAAAGGCTTCTGCGCTGGCCGACCATTTTAATAAGTCCCCGCGACGCGCTCGCGTCTTTTTTATTCGCGCGGCAATGTTCCGTCAATTGCTTTATACGTTCAGTCAGCAATGCGATCTGAACTTTTACGTCCCCGGTATCCGCCGCATTCTTTCCGTATGCGGAAACAGTTGATGCTGTCTTTTCTTTTGTAAGTGCCATACTTACTCCTTTATGTATCCCCTATGATATCCTTGTTTTAAAAACAATTTTCCTGAACAAAAGCTCATTCCGTTCCTGCGGAATCTCCAAACAAAAAGAAGAAGCTTCCGCATGCAGCCGCGTTTTCAATACATCGGCACCCTCGGCATGCACATCGACCGCATATACTCCGCACTGCGGAAGCAGCTGCGCAATACGCCCGTCGGCAGCAGCAAACGAACCTGACGCGCATCGGCGTACTGTCCACCTTACAGACGATACATCGAGAGCATACGGACGTCCCAGCATACATTCCGCAAGATGCATTTCGCCGTTTCTGACCGCAGCACGAATTTCGCTGGAACTTATGCGCGTTCCTTTATATGCCACATCGGGGCAAACCGCAAGCGCAATATCGTTTTTTTCGGCATAATCCGTCAACTCGGCAGTGCCGGTATCTGTATTATATCCGCACCGAAAATCGGCACCGACAGCCAAAAACCGCATAAAACAGAACGTTCGCAAAAAATCAAGAAAATTCTTTCCTTTCATTTTACTAAAATCAGAAGAAAAGTCAATGAGTATGACGAAATCGAATCCTGCCGAAGCGAAATATTCAAGGCGCATTTTCAAAGACGATATATCGCCTGCATATCCATGCGGATTTTTCAGCGCGCCGGGTGAACGGGAAAACGTAACAACGCCTGTTTTTACGCGGCCGGATATTGCCGATTCTTCCGCAAAGCAGAAAACTTTTTCAAAAAGCGCAGAATGCCCTAAATGCGGACCGTCAAAACCGCCGATTGTCAGCGCAGTTCCTGCCGAAAAATACGAAACGGCAGCCGTTTGTCTGCCGCAGGCCGGCATTGCGTATTCGGAAAAAAGCTGATCCCAATAAAAAATATCCATAAGAATTGCGTCCGCCGCCTTTTTCACGAAGAAATAACACATTCATAAGCGATTTTTCCTTCGCGTGCGGATATTGCTCCGAAAAATTCTTCTTCCCCGCCGAACACGGCAAAATACGTTTTTTCCGTGTTTCCGGCACAATTCCGATACACGCCCGCATCGCCGGAAAAAGAATCAAACATGGCGAATGAAAGCGGCTTTCCGTGAAAAAAATCCTGCCGGCAGTCCGAACGCAGAAGAACAGGAATGTATCCGCACATTTTTGCAAATGCGGGCGTAAACGGCTGTATTTTGCCGCATATTTCCCGTGCCAAGGCTTCATCATTTTGCGCGGAATGTTTGTCCTTTTGCGGACAGCTTTCGAAATCAAGATTTTGCCGCACGGAATTTTTCAGTGTAAAATCGGGAAGCAGCGATGCACCGGCAGCATCCGGCAGCATAAAACCGCCGACACGCGTTCGGAGCAAAGCCGAAAGATATGCGCAGGAACCGCATTTTCTGCCTATATCGCGTGCCAGAGAACGGATATACGTTCCTTTGGAAACAATAAAGCGCACACGGGCATGTTTTACCCGAATATCTCCCGAAAATCCGCCGTTCGGTGCGCCTACAGACGGGTCAAGCGAGTAAATGTTTTCGCTTTCATCCTGAATTTCAAGCAAAACGCTTTTATGCACAGTAATTTCACGGAACGGAATATCAGGTGTTTTATCGGAACGGGCAAGATCGCTTAAACGCTGTCCGTTTATGCGGACCGCCGAATATGCAGGCGGCTGCTGTCTTATTGCTCCCAAAAAACAATGCAGCACGAACTTCAATTCCCGCAATGACGGCAGCGGCGCCGTCTTTACGACAGAACCCGTCGGATCGAGTGTATCGGTTTCTGCGCCGAAAGTAATGACAGCCTCATATTCTTTGTCAAGCGCCGTAATGTGCGAAACAAGACGCGTCATTTTTCCGGCAAGCACGACAAGAAGTCCCTGCGCAAAACTGTCGAGCGTTCCGGTATGCCCGATTTTCCGCGTTTTCAGCGCACGCTTCACGACAGAAAGCGAAGAAAAACTTGTGCAGCCGCTTTGCTTTGCATAGAGCAAAATTCCGGAAACAGCGGCGTTTGCTGTTTTGTTAAAAGACATTTTTATTCGTTTTCCGGAACAGCAGAGATATTTTTTTCCGACTGTTCCAAAGCATTTAATTTTCGGATCATTTCAAAACCGTCTTTTATGCTTGTATCGGCAACAAATGTCAATTTGGGAAATTGATGCAGCCGCAGTTTTTTTCCCAGCACGGACTGAATGAAGCCCGCCGCGCTTTCCAATCCGGCAACACCTTTTTCGGTTTGTTTTTGATTCATAAAACTGGAAACATACACTTTTGCATACGACAAATCACCCGCAACTTCCACACGGTTTATGCTTAAAAACGCCGAAACGCGTGGATCTTTTATGCGCTGTTTGAGAATCATATCGGAAATTTCGTCCCGAATCTGGGCACCGAGACGCATCAGCCGAAATTCAGACATCGGTATTCCCTGCCTGTCGATTTTCAGGAAGACGCCGGCTGGGCGTTTTTATCCGAAGCCGCAGAATCATTCAATTTGCGTGCAACTTCCACAAGTTCGAATACTTCCAGCTGGTCACCGATCTGAATATCCTGCCAAGAATCGATGCCGATGCCGCATTCAAAGCCGGCGGCAACTTCTTTCGCGTCTTCTTTGAAACGCTTCAAAGAAGAAACTTTGCCGGTATACACAACAATTCCGTCACGGACAACGTTAATATTGCTGGAACGTTTTATAACGCCGTCAAGCACATACGCGCCGGCAATCACGCCGACTTTCGGAACTCGGAACGTATTGCGCACTTCGACATTGCCGATATTTTCTTCTTCCACGTTCGGCTTCAGCATTCCTTCCATAGCGGCAGTAATTTCTTCAACCGCTTTATAAATGATATTATATTTGCGGATATCGACTTTTTCCTGTTCCGCAAGTATTTTCGCTTTCGGTGTCGGACGGACATTGAAGCCGATAATAATTGCGTTGGAATCCGCAGAGGCAAGCATGACATCGCTTTCGTTTATTGCGCCGGCGGACGAGTGGATAACGACAAGGCGAATATCTTTTGTCGATAATTTTTCCAAAGACTGTTTCAGTGCTTCCGCGGATCCTTGAACGTCAGCTTTTATGATAACTTTCAGTTCCATAACTTCTCCGGCGTCAATCGTATCGTACAGATTATCGAGCGTTACCTTCTTAACATTTTTCGCAGTTTCAAAACGCTTGAGCTCCTGCCTTTTTGCGGAAATTGCCCGTGCGGTTTTTTCCGTGTCCGTTACATGGAACGGATCCCCTGCATCAGGCATGCTTTCCAGACCGAGAATTTCAACGGGCATAGAAGGCGTCGCTTTTTGAATTTTTTTGCCGCAGTCATTGAACATTGCACGGACACGGCCGGCATACACGCCGGCAACATACGGATCGCCGGTATGCAGCGTTCCGCGCTGTACGATAATGGTGGAAACAATTCCGCGCCCGTGATCTATGCGCGATTCGATAATTTTTCCCGAAGCGGGACAGTCGTAATTGGCTTTCAGTTCGAGAATTTCAGCCTGAAGCAAAATAGCCTCAAGCAGTTCGTCAATGCCTTCTTTTTTCAGCGCACTGATGCGGACATATTGGGTTTCGCCGCCCCATTCTTCCGGCGTAAGTCCCATTTCGGAAAGCTGCGTCATTACGCGGTCCGGATTTGCTTCCGGCTTATCGATTTTATTTACCGCAACAACAATGGGAACTTTTGCGTCTTTCGCATGGTTGACAGCTTCGACAGTCTGAGGCATAACGCCGTCATCCGCCGCAACTACAAGCACGACGATATCGGTAATAGACGCACCGCGGGCGCGCATCATGGTAAATGCCTCGTGTCCGGGCGTATCAAGGAATGTTATTCTGCCTTTCGGCGTTTCGACTTGGTATGCACCGATATGCTGCGTAATGCCGCCGAATTCGGTTGCCGCAACATTGGCGCTGCGGATAGCGTCAAGTGTTTTTGTTTTTCCGTGATCGACGTGCCCCATAATTGTAACAACCGGCGGACGCGCTTGTTTTGCCTCGTCAGGATCTTCTTCCTGCGCAATAATCGTTTCTTCATATAAGTTAACAATATGGACATCGCAGTTATATTCCGCGGCGACAAGCGTTGCCGTATCCGCATCTATAAACTCGGTTATAGACACCATCATGCCCATGGACATCAATTTTCCGATAATTTCGGAGGCTTTCAAATTCATCTTTTTTGCAAGATCCGAAACCGAAACGGTTTCCATGATTTCTATGCGCTCAGGCACCGAAATTGTCTTGGAAATTTGTTTTTTCTTTTGATTAAACAGTTTATCTTCAAGACTTTCTTCGCGGTCTTTGCGGGAATAAACCGTTTTCTTTTTTGTGAATACTTTTTTCGCGGCAATCTTTTTGCTTTCCGCGACAGGAGCCTGCGCAGCACCGAAGCCCGGACGGCGCCCTCCGAAAGCATGCGAACCGCCCTGCTGGCGAGTTCCGTTTTGGCCGGAAAAACCGGGGCGTCCCGAATTCTGTCCCTGCCGCTGACCACCGAAGCGGGCGCCGCCTTGCCCGAAACGCTGTCCCGCATTGCCGGAAAAGCCGCCGTTTTGATTAAAGCGGCTGTCGCGTTCGCTGCGGTTTTGGTAACCTTCGCGGGCTTGTGCGCCGGTAAAGCCGCCCTCTCTGCGCTGATGCCGAAACTGCGAATCTTTGCCGAATCCGCCTTCTCTGCGCTGTCCCGAAAACGATCCTTTCGGTCTGTCCGCAAGGTTGCCCATTTTGACATTCGGACGGGCAGGACTCAATTCAATCACAGACGATGTACGTTTTACAGCGAAATCTTCCTGTGCACCGGCATTTTCTTTCTTTTTCCGGACATCAAACGTTTCCGCATCTTTTTCGTCTGATTTTGCGGAAAGCGCATGCTGTTTTTCCGTCCCTGAGTGTTCGGATGAAGCCGGAATTGCAGCCGCAGTTTTTTTCGAAGCGGATGCATCCGCAAGTACTTTTGCAACAGGTTTCTTTTTTATGACCACAACCTTTTTCTTTTCCGAAGCATTGGACGCAGAAGCCGCCGGCTGTCCGGAAGCCGCATCGGATTTTTGTTTGTTCAAAATAAACTTCGGTTTCTTTTCAATATCATCCGCCATAGTACCCTACTCTTCATCCTCGTATTCAAAACTTAACCCGATGCCGCAATTGGGACACACAGTCATATCTACCGTAATTTGCGCGCCGCATTCGGGGCATTCATATATTTCTTCGTCTGTTTCTTCCGCGGCAGCTTCGGAAACAGCATCGGATGCGGAATCTTCTGTTTGGTCCTGCTCGGAATCGACAAATTCGACGGTATTGCTGATAATTTCCGCCACGGCGTCAATGTCTTCCGCGGATAAGCCGGAAACAGCAGCGAAGCCGTCGTTTTTCTGCGCAAAGATAAAATCTTCGACATCGATAATATTGTTTTCTTTCAGAATACCGACAACCCGTTCATCGATTCCCGGCAGTTCAGACAAAGAAGAAATCTCTTCGGCATCCGAGTTATCTCTGAACAATTCTTCCGCGGCACGGCGCGACTCCGTAACGATAGAATCGAGATCGCCGCATTGTCCCTCGATTTTCACATCGATATTCCAATCCGCAAGTTTGTTCGCAAGGCGGACATTCAATCCCTGTTTTCCTATCGCCTGCGAAAATTCCGCTTCGGGAACGACAGCCAGCGCCTGCTTTTTTTCTTCGTCTTTAATGACGACGGCAACCGCTTTTGCGGGAGAAAGCGCGTTTTTTATAAAAACAACGGGATCGGGATCGTAGCGCAGAATATCTATTTTTTCGCCTTCAAGTTCCCGAATCACAGCCTGAATGCGCACGCCTTTCAATCCGACGCACGCGCCGACGGGATCTATGTCTTCCCGATGCGAATATACCGCAATTTTTGTGCGGTAGCCCGGTTCCCTGACGATTTTATATATTTCGACTGTTTTATCGTAAACTTCCGGCACTTCAAGCTCTACGATTGAGCGCACAAAATCGGGATCGGTTCTGGACAGAACAACCTGCAAACCGACGGACGTTTTTTTCAAATCGACGATAAGCGCTTTTATGCGGTCGTTTTTGCGGTACAATTCCCGCGGCGACTGAAATTTCGCCGGCAGAATTCCTTCCACTTTTCCGAGATCCACATAAATATTCCCGTTCCGCTCCCGCTGGTAATAGCCGAGAATTATTTCGCCGACTTTGTCTTTGTATTCCGAATACAGACTGTCTTTTTGTATTTCCGACAGCGACTGATGAGCTGTCTGCTTGCCGGTAGCGACAGCGGAACGGTCGAATTCTTTCGGATCTATCAAAATATCGATTTCATCGCCGAGCTCGCATTCATCGCTGAGCTGTTTTGCTTCTTCCAGTTCGATTTCCGTTACCGGATCATATACGCCGTCCACGATAACTTTTCTGGAATATATAGAAACATCGGTATTGTCATCGGTAAATTTCACCACCGCATTTGCGTTCGTGCCGAATGTTCTTTTGTATGCCGCTTTCAGCATGTTTTCAATAGTCTGCAGAACCGACTCCTGTGAGTATCCTTTATCCTGCGTCAACTGACGGATTGCTTCTGCCATTTCAGATGACATTTAAAGCCTCCTGCTATAATTGTAATAATTTTGCTTTTGCTATCTGCTCATACGGAATTGTCAGCGTGCCCTTTTCCGCAGTATCCAGAACCACAGACCGAGGACCGGAAGAAACGATTTTTCCGGGAATCCAGTCATTTATATCTTTGCTCCAGACACGAACCGATTTGCCGGTAAAAAACACAAATTCCGCCGCATTTTTTATATTCCGTTCCATTCCCGGAGACATAACTTCCATAAACACATCCTGCGAGTGCAGAAGCGCTTCCAAACGCGGCAGCAGCAGGCGGTGCACTTTTGCGCAGTCGTTTACGCCGACAGCTTCCGCGGAAGACGGATCCGCACGGGCAATGACCGCACTCACGTTATGCTGCGTTTTGCTTTTGGAAAGCCGAAGTTCCACCAGCGCATAACCGAGACCGCTGACAAGCGGGCTGCATTCTTTGTAATACGGCAGCTCGTCAAGCGCAATGTATTCCAAATCATTATCTCCCGAAATCACCTAAATATAAAAAAAGAGCCGTTTGAACGACTCCCGAAATACTAAGGATATAATTTATTGTTCCTGCACTTTATAACAGATAACACAATGATTGTCAAGAACAAATTCGGCAAATGTGTGTCCCGTCCGCAAAGGCAGCGAAGACAAGCGCAGGCATAAAAAAACGCTTCCGTCCGAAAAAGACAAAAGCGCTTACAGCGGATGAAGGGAGTCGAACCCTCGTCTTCAGCTTGGAAGGCTGAGATAATAGCCGTTATATGACATCCGCATTGACGAAAAATAATATATACGCATCAAAAAAGATTGTCAAGTGCGCTTTGTCGTTTGTGCGGTTATCGGAAGCCGAAAATCACGGCAGCGCATATATGCGGCGCATTCCGTTCCTGCGGACGCCTGACGGCGAAGCAATCCGCGGCTGCGCGGCACAGCGCACAAAAAAAGCGGAACACCGTGATGTGCTCCGCCTGATACATTCAATTGTTTTTCTATAAAACAATGTTTAAGTATACCGCAGTTTGCGCAAAAAGTCAAAGAAATGCCCGAAAAAACTCGGCGAGTTTTTAAAATTATTCGCCGAGTTTTAAAAAATATACGGCGTATATTTTAAATTATACGCCGAGTTTTTTGCAAAACACGCCGAAAGCGGGCGGACAAAGCAAAGTGGTGAGAGTGTCATCGCAAGTTGCCACGACGTGCCCGTGTGTCCATTGCGAGCAAAGCGAAGCAATCCGCCGCAACAGAGCCGCCGCACACAAAAAGGCGGGCAGCCGCCCTTTTCAAGACAGCTGCCCGACGGATTGCAGCTGCGGCTTGCATGTGATGCATGCAGAACCGCGCGACAGTTTACTGCGCGGATGTTACGCTTATTTTTGTAACGTCGATTCCGCCTCCGCCCGCGCCGTTGCGCGAGAAGAACAAATAAACTTTCGTTCCCGCATCTACAGCTGCGCTGAGCGTTCTTGTGTCGCTTCCTGATTTCACTTTAAGTCCTGTTTCACTGGCAAGTGCACCGGTGGGAACAGTAAATGCCTTGCTGTCTTGCGGACAATCTTCGGCAGAAGCAGAAAGGAAAGCGACACCTATATCGTCAGAGCTGCTAGTGGAACCGACAACTTTGATGTCAAAACTTACTGTCAATTTGCCGGAAGAAACGCCGAATTTCGAAGTATCGACGGCGACATACCGCTTTGAATCTCCGTTGTAGTTGATTGTTCCGTCATCTCTAAGCCGCAAGTTTCCTGCGCTTGGCGATTGAAGAATAATTTTTCCGCCATCGATGGCAGCTGCCTCCGCCTTAAGTTGCGTCGGACTTTTACTTGTGTCTAGGGTAATCGCAGTATTTGCCTTGATTGCATCTGTGAAGTTATTCTTAGTGTAGGGTAAGGCTTCGCTGTCCTCTGTGCTGCCTTCCGCCTTTGCTGTAGCGCCGTCAACTTTTTCCAACGTAATTGTACCGGCAAGTTCTCCCGTGTCGATTGTAATCGTATTGCCGTTAACCTCGCCTGAAACTTCCTGGTTGTTCAGTTGAGCTACGTTCATTTTAACCGTACTGCCGCTTACCGTGTAAGTACCGAAAACCGCGCCATTTCCTGTTTTTGAATAGCCGTAGACGCCGTCATCGACTTTTGTTGCCAAATAAACGGTGTCTGCATCGCATCGGCATAGACATCAAACGATCTTCCGCCCATTGTGACTTCCCAAACGCCGACAATATTCACATCGTTATCATTATCGCCGCCACCGCTGTCCGAGCACGAGCAGAACAGAGAACCGAAAATAAGCGCCGCGGCAGCCAAAAGCGCGGCAATGCGTGTTGTTTTTTTCACAATTTCCTCCTTAAAAAAACGAACGTTTTTTTCGGGAACCTGTGCTATACTGAAAAAAGCATAAAATCATGATAAAAGACTTGAAACTGCACTGAAAAGCAAAGAAAA
>JAMPCJ010000005.1 GCA_023666275.1 Treponema brennaborense
GCGATCTTCGGCTTGACAGGCCGACGCGATAACCAGCTTCGCTACGCCCCCTTTTTCGCTTCAAATCTATACTATCACTTCACAATTGTCAAGCCGATACCTTGCCACTATGCCATTGCCGCCCACAAACCGCGCCTGCACGGCGGCTGTGCGTATTGGAATTAACGCGTTTTTGCACTCTGCAAGCCTCTTGTCAGTTACTAACAATAGACTTGTTAGTAACTGACAAGTCGTTAATTAGTAACTAATGAACTTCTTGTCAGCTGCTGACGTGCTCTTGTTCACAATACAATTCCACGGATTTTAGATGCTCTCCCGTTGGCTAAAAAAAATTACGGATTTTTCGAAAAATTGCGAAAAAAAGGAACGTTTAAATCACGAAACGGCACGCGCGAACTTCGATTTTAGCGCCTGCCGATTTTTCCTTTGAAACGCACAAAAAAGCGTGATTTTCCTTGCTTTTCGGCGCAGTTTCAAGTCTTTTTACGCAATTTTTTGTTTTCCAACTATATCACAATTTCTTAAAAAAAACGTTCGTTTTTTTTCAATAACGAAAAAAATTTGCAGAATTTTATCGTGTGAGGGGGCAATCATCTGAAATCCGCCGCACCGCGCAAGGGTTGCTTCGTCGCCCGCTTCTCGCAAAGACACACAAAGAAACATAATACTGCACGGAATACTGCCGCCAACATCGCGACATTGCAGGCATTCATATAGGCAGGAACGATGTCATCAACCTTGCGATAAGCGCCGCAAGAAGCTTGCAGAGTGCAAAAAATGCGGTTTTTTCGGCACTTACAGACTGACAGCATAATCTTTTTGGTACAAAAACATGATATTTTTGTACCAACGAGATGATATTTTTGGTACAAAAAGATTATCTTGTACGTACTAAGCGGCAGGAAATTTTTCGAGGCGTGAACTGCGTTTTTTTCGGCAGGCGGCGATTTTGCAGGAATGCGATAACGGCTGCTGCAAAGCGAACGGCGGATATTATGTTTTTTGTGAAAAAAAATAAAGCGGCAGAGATGCGGTTTTTAACGGAATTATTTAGCAGGGGCAGGACTTGAACCTGCGACCTCCGGGTTATGAGCCCGACGAGCTGCCAACTGCTCTACCCTGCGTCGTAATGGCAGTATTTTAACATCAGATTGAAAGTGTGTCAACAGATGTTTGTTTTTGCCCGTCAAAGTATTTGTAAAAAATGCTGCACTGCGCTACGGAAAAAAGGATTGCGGCAATGGAAAAATACCAAATAAAGTTGGAAAAAGAAGCAAAAAAGTTATATACGGAATGGATTGCCGCTGCCTGAATAAAAATGAACGGACGCCGACTGCCTGTTTTTTGTCCCCAAATGAATAATCCGCACAAGCCGCTGCATGAACAATGAAGAATAACCGCGGTGAATAAACGGAGCCCTATATGCTGCGAGCCGGCGATAAAATATATGACAGCTTCAAACGAACCGAAAGAAAGACCGGCGATGCAGGCTGCCGCAAAAAATGCTGCGGCGGTTTGCTGTTTCGACGGCAGACATCCGCGCAGAATAAGTGCACGGATGCATTCTTCGGTACAGCCGTTTGCAATCAGCAGAAAAACAGCTGCGCCGCTGCCCGCAAAAAAGCGCATAACCAGCTGTCCCAGTGCAAATTGCGCGGCGGCAGCCGGAATAATCGCGATAAGCCCTGTCAGTACTGCCGCAAAAAGTAATTTCGGCTTCAGTTTTTTTGCTTTCAGGCAAATGACTGCCGCAAGCACAAGCGGAATAAAACAAACCAATATTCCCAAAATCATGATTGAAGCATATATGAATCTTTCGTCAGCGTAAAGGCGCGGTCTTTTATCTTCTGCGCGCAGTAAATACGCGTATGTTTTATTCTTCGGATATGCTATACTTGCGCATCATGGAGAAAGATTACGTGCCGATTGATTTCGGCGGCAAAAACAACGCGCGGTTTCAAAATTGCGTGATTTTCGGCGTAAAACATTGCGGAAAATCATCCGCAGGCAAATGTCTTGCGGAAAAACTGGACGCGGCGTTTTATGATACCGACGATATTATTTTCGAAATAACCGGAAAAACACCGCGCCGAATATATGCGGAAAGCGGGGAAGCGGCATTTAAATCGGCGGAAGAAAATGCGTGCGCCTGGCTGCGGCGGACGCTGAAAGTCGATATTCCCCGAAGCCTTGTTACGGCTGCCATTCCTGCCGTAATCGCAACCGGCGGCGGAATTTGCTGCAATCCTGCCGCAATTGAAAACCTGAACGGTGCCGGCTTGCGTGTATTCATCGATGCCGATGAAAAAACCGTCGCCGACCGAATAATAAAAAAATCCGAGGAAGCCGGAAGTTATCCGGCGTATATCGAGCGGGAACATCCGCAGTCTTTGGATGATGTCCGCATGATTTTTCACCGCTTTTATCGGGAACGGCGTGAAATGTACCTGCGCCTTGCGGATGCGGTCGTGCGGAACGGCGAAACGCCGGAACAAACCGCCGAGAAAATCCGCGCGCTGCTTTCGGTTTGAAAATATTTTTCGATTATATTTTGCCATGCGTGCGATTGATAGCTTTTTTTTTCGTTTTCGGCTATGCTGTTTTGTATGGTGTATGAAGTAACGGCTGCACGGCGGCGCCCGCAGATATTCGAAGAGCTTGTCGGACAGGAATTTGTAACGGCAACATTGCAGAATGCAGTCAAAAGCGGAAAAATTGCCCATGCGTATTTGTTTTCCGGTCCGCGAGGTTGCGGAAAAACAACTTCCGCGCGGATTCTTGCGAAACTGCTGAACTGCGAAAAAGGTCCCGCAGCAACACCGTGCGGCGTCTGCCAATCGTGTTTGGAAATTGCGCGCGGCGCAAGTCTTGACGTAATAGAAATCGACGGCGCTTCAAATACGAGCGTAAACGATGTTCGGCAGATAAAAGACGAGATTTTATTCCCGCCGAATTCATGCCGCTATAAAATATATATAATCGACGAAGTGCACATGCTTTCGGTCAGTGCGTTTAATGCGCTTTTGAAAACGATTGAGGAACCGCCGCCGTATGTTGTATTTATTTTTGCTACCACGGAGCTGCATAAAGTTCCGGCTACGATAAAGAGCCGCTGCCAGCAGTTTCATTTCAGGCTCGGTTCCGTCGAGCAGATAAAAGAGCTGCTTTCGGCGGCGGCGGCGGAAGCCGGCATTCAGGCGGACAGTGAAGCGCTGTATTGGATTGCGCGGGAATCTACCGGCAGTTTTCGCGATGCGTACACGCTGTTTGACCAAGTGGCGGCATTTTCCGACGGGCATATAACTTACGAAAAAATTCGGGATAAATTAGGGCTTGTCGGCGTTGAACGCTTCAATGAATTATGCGAATTATGCGTAAGCGGCAATGCTGCGCCGGTGCTTGAAAAACTCGACGAAATACTGCAAAACGGAGTATCAATAGAACAGTTTACGGCAAATGCTGCCGATTATCTGCGCAGTTTGCTGCTGCTGCAAAACGGCATAAAAAAAGAAGCGCTTCTCGGACAAACAGCGGATCGGTTTTCTGCAAAAGTTCTTTCCGCCTGGAACAGCGTGCAGCTTGAAAGGGCGCTGTCGCTTTTTTTGCAGCTGTTCAGAGATATACGATATTCTTTGAATCCCCGCTATGAGCTTGAGCTTGTTTTGTCAAAGCTGACATGGCTTTCGTCCTATGTTACGGCTTCCGATATTCAGCGGGTTATCGGCGGCATCAGACCGATGCTGACCGGCGGCGCATCTGGCTCATCGGCAAGTTCCGCTTCCGCAGTATCGGCGTCTTCCGCACAGACACCTTCCGTGAGTTTGCCGCCGCAGATGCCGAAATTCAGCATATTATCGGACGCGGCGCCTGATAATGGGAGTGCGGGGCAGACGGAGCCTTCAAGAGTAAACAGCTTCCCTTTTCGGGATAGCGGCCGGAGAGAACCGGAGATTCCGCAGTCTGCGGCCGCTGTCGGAAATGAATATTTTTCGGAAAAACAGACTGCGGATGCATTTGCCGCTTCGAGTGCCGGCGCGGAAAAAATTATCCATGCGGAATATGAACATTCTGCCGCGCCGCTGCCTGATCGGAAACTTTTGTCCGCCGATGAATTGCGGACCGCGCTGATGGAAAAATTGTCTGTTTCGGAAATGTCTTTGTCGTCTGCTGTGGCGCAGACAAGCGGCTGGCGCATTAAGGACGGCACGCTGTTTGTAACAAGCCGAATGCCTTTTTTGCAGAATCAGCTTGAACGGAAAAAACATATAATACAGCCGCTGGCTGCGTCTTTGTGGGGAGCACCTTTGGAGCTGACTGTTCTCCTTGAAAAAGCGGAAACGGCAAATGCGAATGAACAGCTTCCGCCGCAGGCCGCGTTGATAAAAGAAATGTTTGACGGAAATTGCGTTTCGGCGGCAGACATAAATCATTTTGCCGTGCAGAATGCCGCAGTGTATGCAGCGGAGAAAACCGAAGAAGAATTATCCGGAGATTTTTTCGATTCGGAAGCCGAAGAAACGGATTCTGCGCCGTAATCATAATACGCAGAAGCATTTGCTGCGGTTATTTTGCAAATGCGAATGAACCGCGGACGATTTTTATATGCCAGCAATAAGGAGAGAAATTCGATATGAATCCGTTTGATTTACTGAAAGATGCGCAGGCCGCAAAAGCGCAAATGGAAAAAATCCGCAATGAGCTGAAATCTATATCCGTAACCGGAAGTTCCGGCGGCGGATTGGTTAAAGTTACGGTAAACGGACAGTTTGAAATGCTGAATGTGCAAATCGATCCTGCAGCTGTCGATGTTCGGGATATACCGATGCTGCAGGATCTGATTGTTTCCGCATATCGGCAGGCCGCGTCTAAAACGGAAGAACTCTTGAAAGAAAAAATGCTTCCGATGTTCGGCAATTGGAAAATCCCCGGCTTAGGCTGAATGGAAGCTGTATGACTGTTTTAGATGAATTGACGGACAGTTTTTCTCGTCTGCCCGGTATCGGAAAAAAAAGCGCTTCGAGAATTGCGCATCATCTTTTGAAAATGGATCAATCGTTTTTGTTCCGTTTTGCGCAGGAATTGGCGACACTGCATGAACGGATAAAAACGTGTTCTGTCTGCGGCATGTATACGGAAAGCGATCCGTGTGCCGTATGCAGCGATCCCCTGCGTGAAAAGCAGCTTTTATGCGTTGTGGAGCAGCCGCAGGATGTGGAAGTAATAGAAAACTCCCGCGAATTTCACGGCGTATTTCATGTTCTCGGCGGATTGATTGCGCCGCTTGACGGCATAGGCCCCGAACAGCTGAGAATCGATTCGCTTGTGTCCCGTGTCCGCAAAGAAAATATCGCGGAAGTTATTATTGCCACCAATCCGACAATCGAAGGCGATACGACGGCTTTGTATCTTCAAAAAATTCTTTCGCAGACAGGCGTGCGGATAACTCGATTGGCATCGGGGCTGCCTGTCGGCGGCGATCTCGGTTATGCGGATAAATTGACGCTGGCACGCAGTTTCCGCGGACGGACAGCTTTCTAGCTGCCGAAAACGTTTTTCAAATACTTTTTGCGCAACACGGCGCGCTTTGCCGTATCAATGCTTTCCTCTTGCTAAAACTGTCTTATATGGTATAATTTTTTGTACTGCGTTATATTTTTGTTTTTGTACGGAGAACTGCAATGTCATTGATGCGGAAAACGTTCTTTTTTTCCGGAATATTTTTTGTATGCGTTTGCATTTTTTCTTTGACGGCATATTATAATGTCCAGTTGAGAATCGGCCGAAACAATCTTGCTCAGCAGATTATGCATGAAGCCAACCTTGATCAGGTAAAATTGGAATCTTCTGTCAACCGCGATATTGCTTTGGCACTGCAATGTTCTCAGTCCCCGCTGATTGTCAATTATTTTTCCAATCCTGCGGATGCGATGCTTGAAAGCAGTGCGTTCCGCGAAATGGCAAGCTACCGTAAATCATTTTCATCCGGCATCAATTTTTGGGTAAACGATGTCGACCTGAAATTTTATTCGAATGACGAATATGCGTATACGGTTAATCCTTCGGATCCGGATGCGTACTGGTACAAGATGACGCTGTATGAAACGGACGTATATAACTTCAACATCAATTACAATGCCGAGTTGAACCAGACATGCCTTTGGATAAATGTTCCGGTTTTTGCCGCCGGAAGAAAGCCGGTCGGAATAGTCGGCACCGGCATTGTGCTGGATGCTTTTCTTGCGTCGATATACGAAAGCGTCCGCGAAGAAAATCAGGGACGTTTGTTTTTTTTCAACCGGCAGGGAGAAATTACCGGCGCTGCGGACGGCGCGCTTGTGCATCGGAAAGAAGCTGTTTCCACGCAGCTTGACGGTTTGTATGAAATCATTCAGCCGCAGCTTGAGTCGTTCAAAGACGGAGAAATCCGCCGTTTCAGTCTGGGAAAAAACGAATATGCGCTGTGTTATGTAAAATCTCTCGATTGGTATCTTATCAGATGCATTTCCGTTTCTTCCAATTTGCAGAAAGATTCCGCGCTGTCTGTTGTTTTTGCTATCGTTATCTGCATTATGCTGATAATCTTCGTTGTGTTTACATTGTTTATCCGTTTTATTCTCAAGCCGCTTTCCGGTTTGCGCCATTCGATGATGTCGGTTTCCGGCGGAGATTTTACCGCGAAATTTGCGTACCGCCGCGATGATGAAATCGGTTCGCTGAGCGACAGTCTTGCTTCCATTACGGATACGGCTGCCGAACTTGTAAAGGGAATTCGGCAGAAAACGGAATTCGTTCATAAAACAAACGATACGCAGCAGTCGAGTTTGACTTCCGGAAGGGAATTGCTGGAGGAAATTCTTTCCGAAATCAGAACCATGGCGGAAGCAGGCACCGAACAGCAGCAGATGATTGAAAAAATCGCCGCCGCTGTTTCAAAAACGGTTTCGAACCTTCAGAATTTCGGGAATATAATTCAAACGCAGACGGGCGATATTTCGGTATCCGGAGAAATGATCGGGCAGCTGCTTGATGCGGTCGATTCAATCGAACAGCAGAGAACTGCTTCGTCGCAGAATATGGTCAAGCTGTCCGAATCTTCGGTAAAAGGTGCGGGGCAGTTAAAGCAGGTTTCCGATACGGTTGCGCAAATTGCGGCGGATACGGAAAAACTTCTCGAAACAAATAAAATAATCGCTTCCATAACAAACCAGACGAATCTTCTTGCAATGAACGCCGCGATTGAAGCTGCTCATGCAGGCGAAAGCGGGCAGGGGTTTGCTGTCGTTGCGGAAGAAATACGGAGCCTTTCCGAAAAAACCCGTTCGCAGTCTGAAGAAGTTGCGCGAGTTATTAAGATGATTATCGAATCCGTAAAAAGCGTTGTCGATTATTCCGATAAAACCAGTCAAGTGTTTAATGAAATTGTCGATCAAATCGGTCTTGTCGACCATGGATTTAAAGCAATGTCCAATGCAATAGAAAAAGGCAACGATTTAAGCGGCTCTGTCGCCGGAAAATTAAAGGAATTATCCGCCGGTTCCGAATCCGTTGCGCAGGGATTTTCCGTTATGAAAAACGATACGGAAGAAATCAACGGCATTGTGGAGCAAACTTTTTCAAGTACGAAAAAGCTTATTGCCGGAATGGATGCCATCACCGAAAGCGCCAAATATATCGATTCGCGTTTTGAAGAAGTCGCGGAACTTGCCAACAAAAATGACGAGCAGCTGCAGACGCTTGCCGGTTCTCTTGACGGATATACGGTTTGAAAGCGTTACTTTGTCAGTTTTCCGATAAGCGCGCAAATGCAGAACACCAGCAGTTGCACGGAAACAATTGTCGCACCGGCGGGCGTTGAAAAAAGAAAAGACACGGCAATTCCCGCAAAAAAACAGCAAAGCGATAACACTGCGGAACAAACAGTTACCGCGAAAAAACTTCTGCATATCCGCATTGCGGATAACGCGGGAAAAACAATCAAGCTTGATATCATCATTGCGCCCATGAGTCTTATTCCGACAACGACAGTCATTGCAGTCAGCGATGCGATAAGCATATTATATAATTCCGTATGGATACCGCCTGCTTTTGCGAATGTTTCATCGAATGTCGCAGAAAAAATGCGGTTGTAAAAAAGCACAAATGAAATCAGCACCGCAGCCGATACGGCAGTGCAGATATATACATCGGTTTTATTTACGGCAAGTATGCTTCCGAACATGTAGGCGGTAATGTCCGTATTCAGTCCCGATGATACAGATGCGGCAATGATTCCTGCGGCAAGCGCTCCCGATGAAATAAGCGCGACAGAGGCATCTCCTTTTATGGCTGACGATGAACCTGCGCGCAGCAGAAAAAAAGCGGCTGCAAGCGTAACGGGAATCGATACCGCGAGCGGCTGCATATTGCATGCCATGGCAATTGCAAGCGCTCCGAACCCGACATGCGAAAGTCCGTCGCCTATCATGGAAAAGCGTTTCAGTACAAGACTGACGCCGAGCAGCGCCGCACATACCGATACAAGGCTTCCGGCTATGACGGCGCGTATGATGAAATCGTAAGAAAATAATTCCCGAAAAAAGTCAGTCATTCGTGTTTTCTCCATAGGGAATGTGAGTTGCTCGGCATTGCGGGGAACAGGAAAAACCTTGATGAGTGCTGCATGTTTCCATTCCGGCAAACACAGAAAAAGCTGCCGACTGGCGGTATGCCTCGGCAGTTCCGTAAAATGCCGGCGATTTATTCATGTGCAGAATATGCGTTGCGTTTTTCAAAGCGCGGTGAATATCGTGTGAAACCATTAGAACGGCAGTTTTTTCTGTTTTATTCAATGCGCGGATAATTTCATATAGTTCATCTGTTACCGTCGGATCAAGACCTGCTGCCGGTTCGTCGAGCACGAGCAGCTGTTTTGCCGCGCATAATGCTCTTGCCAGCAAAACGCGCTGCTGCTGGCCGCCGGAAAGATTTCGGTATGATTTTTTTTTCAGCGATTCTATGTGAAGCAGTTCGAGTTTTTGCTGCGCCGTTTCTCTGTCTTTTTTTGAAATGAACGGCAGTTTGCTTTTTGAATGGATGCAGCCGGAAAGCACTATTTCCTGCACGGAAGCCGGAAAGTCCCGCTGTGCCGGCGTTTGCTGCGGCAAATACCCGACTGCCTGCGGGTTTTGTTCAATCGTTCCGCTGTATGCAGGAATAAGACCGAGCAGCGCTTTTAATAATGTCGATTTGCCGGAACCGTTTGCTCCGACGATGCAGATGTAGTCACCGGCATTTACCGAAATCGAAACATTTTTAACTGCGGTATAAGAACCGTATCTGACTTCTAAGTCGCGGCAGGAAAGTATGCTCACTGATTCAGCCCCTTTTTCAGTGCATCGGCATTGCGCCGCATCAGAGAAATATATGTTTCGCCGTTTTCAAAGTCTGTGCGTGAAACATTATGGCAGGAATGAAGTTCCAGCACGGGAACTCCGGCAGCTTCCGCAATCGCATTTGCGATTTTTCGGCTGCTCATTTCAATCGAAAAAACTGCCGGCAGATTTTGTTTTTTTACAATATCAATCAAACGGGCGATTGCCGAAGGACTTGCTTCGACGGCAGTACTGCATCCCGAAAAAGCCGATTCATACCGGAGCTGCAATTCTTCCGCAAAATAACGAAGCGGGAATCTGTCGCCCATAACGATCGTATCATGCTTTGCGCTGCGAACGATTTCATGCAGTTCATTATCAATCGCAAGAATTTTGTTTCTGTATGCTTCGGTATTTTCGGCAAAAACCGCTGCGATTTGTTCCGAATCGGATGTTTTTTCCCGCACGGCGGTTTGCATTATGTTTGATATTGCATCAAGCATTTTTACTGCATTCAGCGGAGATGTCCAAATGTGTTCATCCGCTTCATGGATATTATGCCGATGCAATGGTTCTTCATGTGTATGCGTTTCATCGAATTCGGCAGTGTCTGCAAAATCTATCAGCTTTACGATTTTTTTTGCTGCGCGCTGTTCCGGTGCAAACGAATCGAGAATTTTGTCTGCCCATTTTTCGCTTTCTCCGCCGATGCACAAAAAAATGTCGCACTTGTGCATTGCGAGAATATCTGCCGGCGACGGATCAAACGAGTGGATTTCCGTGCCCGGTTTTACCAAAAGTTTTACGGCTGCGGCGGAATCGGTGCCGGCGACAGCGCGTGCCAAGTCGTAGCACGGAAAAATAGACGCGACGATATGCAGCTGTGCTTGATTTGTGCGCTCAGAATATTTTTCCGTACTTTGCGCCGCAAAAGCGGAATGCGAATCGTTTTTCGTACAGGAAAAAAAAATCGAAAGCACCGCAGCAATTATTACGATATGGGGAATGATATTGCAGGCAGGCTTTTTCGAACTGCGCGCTGTTGCATGGTGCATGAAATCCTCCGTTTCGTTTGCTTTTATATTATCGAGCAGAGCAAAAAGCATATCATAATTTTTTGCCGCAGAAAAGGACTTGACATGTTTTCGGAACAAAATAACTTTTTATTCTGCAATTCGGCTGATAACTTATTTTTATTTGTTTTATAAAAGGTGTTTTGATTTTTGAATTATGTCGGCAGTTTCTTCAATGCCGCACGGATAGTTTTAATATCAGCCGTGCCGTCGCTTTTGCGCAGCGGCATATCTTGAATATCAAGTTCAAAAGATCTGCGCGCGACATGCTGCGGATAATGTGCGTCGGAAGAAGTTGTCAGCGGATATCCGTGTGTATCAATCGGCGGCATTCCTGTGTACAAAACAGTTTCTCCGTTTACAATTACTTTTCGCGGCGCATTTTTTTCTGTCGCCGCCGTGTGCGCGTTCTCTGAATCCTGTGTGCCGGCGTTTTGCCGGCTTGTTATTCTTTCCGGAAGCCGTACTACTTCCAGCGCGTCCCAGTCGCCGTCTGGAATAAAACCGAGCTGGCTCGAAAGAGAAAACGCGGGACGGTCTACGTGCGCGGGAATTACGATGCCGTTCAGTGCGTGCACTCGTGCGGCAAGAGCATCGATAGAAATGTCTGCGGAAGTAATGAGATATTTATCGATTTCTCCGGCAATGTCTTCATTTTCGTCAACGTAAACTTGATCGCCGGTTTTTTCGGGATTATTCATAATCGGCGGCAGCAGATTATAAATTTCCGTGCCGAAATCAAGCGCAGCGGAAAGAGAATCGAACAGCGATAAAACATGCACTTCTTCTGCAGTTTGCACTTCCATACCGAACAGCGGCGTAATGTCCAGTTTTCGGCATTCGAAATCAAACGCCGGACAATTCAGTGCGCAATTATGATCCGTCAATGCCGCCACCGAAATTCCCCGTTCATGCAGCAGCCGGGCAATCCGCCGCGGCGACATGGAAAGATCTCCGCATGGAGATAAACATGAATGTATATGGAAATCTGCGCGAATTTTCATGCTGTGCTTCCTGTATCTTTTTGTGTCAGCCGATTAAAAGATTGTATAATTTTCCCGAAACGGTAAACTGGTTTTCGCTCGCCGTGAAGATGCCGATGCGTTCTTCTTTTGCCGCTTCAATCATATCATCCGGCACCGGACGGCTGTTGCAGATGATGATGCAGGGAGAATCTTTCAGCGAAGCAACCGCGACGGTATTTTTATGTGCCTGAATCGTTATCAAGACGCATTCGTCCGGCGCATTGCCCATCGCGTCGCTCAAAAGATCCGACGTATATGCCGCGGAAATTTCTTTGTTTTCATATAAATCCTGCACTACGGAAAGATTTAATTTTTGTACCAAATCACCGGTTTTCATTATTTGCTCCGATAAAAATTGATGCGGGAATTCCAGTTTTCATTTGCCTTTTAAAATATTCCGCGCCGAAATTCCCCACGAAGTTCCGCCGCGGTGCGGGATTTCTCCTTTATCACGGCTGAATAAAAACTTTGCCCCGGCGCAGCCGCAAACTGCGGAACATGAAATTACCAGCCGGATTGTATCGGTTTTGCGAGCGTTACAGGCTGCTGTTCCTGCGGCTGCGCCAAAGTGAACGATGCCTTTACGGTTGTTCCTTTTCCCACCTGTGATGTAATGAAAAAATCATCGGAAACGCGCTTTGTATTCGGAAGTCCCATTCCCGCGCCGAATCCCAAAGAACGCACTCGATCCGTTGCCGTGGAAAAACCTTCCGTCAGCGCCTTTTCTATATCGGGAATGCCGGGACCGGTATCCGTCGCTTCTATGGTTAACTTTTCCGGGCTGATGTAATAGCGCATAAAACCGCCGTTTGAGTGGACCACTTGATTTATTTCCAATTCATAACTTGCAATTCCGATTCGCCGCGTGAGCGCCGGTTCTATTCCCATCGATTTGAGAATTTTTTTTACTTCCGTCGAAGCTTGTCCGGCGGTTTCGAAATTCAGCGGTTCGATTTTGAATTCCACAACGCGGTTCGGCATGTTATGCAGGCTTTTTACTTTTTGAATCAGATTTCTCCGTATACCGTTGGAGCGTATCATATCCTGTGTTTCCGGCTGATTCGAGTTTTGCGCCGCAGCAGCTTCTTGTTCGAGCCGCTCCACTTCGTTATTCATGGCAACCAGCAGCGCATTGATGACGTCGGATGTGGTGATTATTCCGGTCAGTTTATTTTCGGCATTCAATACCGGAAAACGCCCGAATTTATATTTATTGAAATATGACACGACAAAAGAAACAGGCATATTTTCCTGCAAGTAAATAATATTTTTTGTCATGTGAGTTTCGCATGTTTCATCTATCCAGTTTTTATCGAATGCATTTACAATGTCGTCCATGGAAACGATGCCGGCAAGCACGCCGTTTTCGGCGACAGGAACGCCTGTAATATGATTTGCTTTCATTATCTGCTGAATTTCACGCATAGTATTGCGCGGTGTCGCGGCAACAATATCTTTTGTCATTACATCTTTTATTTTCAGCTGAAATAAAAGCTCGGTCACGGCTTCCGGCGAAGATTCTGTATTTATCGGAATTGTCGGCATAAAAAAAGTATATCACAGCCTCGGACAGATTGCCAGATATTTTTGCGTTTGCGTTGCGCCGATGCCGCCTGCACTGCGACAATTCCGCGCCGCCGCAATATGTCAGCCCTGCAAAATTTTTACATGAACTTTCCTGTTCCGCGCACCGTCATATTCGACAAAATAAATGCCCTGCCAGGTTCCCAGCAATAATCTGCCGCTTTCTATGATAATCGCGGCGGAAAAACCCGTCAGGCTCGCTTTCAGATGTGCGGAAGAGTTCCCCTCGCTGTGCAAATATCCGTCTTCCCACGGCACAATTTTATTTATTTCCATTATAAAATCTCTGCGCACGTCGGGATCCGCGTTTTCATTTATCGTAACTGCCGCCGTTGTGTGCGGAACGGCAACGATGCAAAGCCCTTCTTTTACGCCGCTTTCGGCAACAAGCGCCGCGATTTTTTCCGTAATATCAATCATCTGCGTGTGCGCGCTGCTTTGGACGGAAATCGTATATACCGCTGCCATAATTATTCTCCGATTATTTTTATCAGGACACGTTTGTCCCGCTTGCCGTCAAATTCAAAATAAAAAATCTGCTCCCAAGTTCCGAAGTCAAGTTTCCCGCCGGTAATCGCGCATACAACTTCCCGCCCCATGATTGTTCTTTTCAAATGCGCATCGGCGTTGTCCTCGTATCCGTTATGATGATACTGCTCATACGGCTTTTCCGGCGCGAGTTTTTCAAGCCAAGTTTCATAATCCTGATGCAGCCCGCTTTCATCGTCGTTTATAAAAACGCTCGCGGTGATATTCATTGCATTCACCAAAACCAAACCTTCCCGAACCCCGCTTTCGTCAATTGCCGCCTGCACATCGCCCGTAATATTTTTGAGCCCTCTGCGCGATGCCAGATGGAAATGCAGTACTTTCCTGTGCGATATCAAATTATTCCTCCCGTTTTTCTGCGGATGTTTTATTCGGGCGTACCGTCCGCTGCGCGTCCGGCCGAGCTGCTGCGGGTTCCGCCTTTCGGCTTCAAACCTGCGCGCCGCAGGTTCGCTGACGCGCCCTCCGCATCTCTTACGCACGGCGCGAATTCACATTATTCACGCCGTATACAAAAAGTGCGCGCCAGATTTTCGCTGCTGCCGCAATCCTTTTAAATCCGCTCCGATAAATTATAGCATAAAACGGATATAAATTTTTATCCAAAAAAAAGCGCGCCTCGGTCATGACCGAGGCGCGCCCTGCTGTTTTATCCCGCAAAACAGGACAAAATCAGTTTATTTATACAATTCTATCAGTTTCTGCAAATGCTCAAAGCGTGCTTTTGCTGCTTCTTCGTTTTTCTGGAACAAAACAGATGCTCTGTCAGGGAATTTACGAGTCAGCGCAGAATAGCGTGTTTCGTTTGCAAGGAAATCCTGATAGGTTCCGTCGCCTGCTTTGGATGACAGTGTGAACGGATTTTTGCCTTCTGCTTTCAATGCCGGATTGAAACTGAACAAATTCCAGTAACCGGAAGCAACGGCTTTCTTCATTTCGTTCTGGCAGTGATTCATGCCGCCTTTTACTCCGTGCAGTTCGCACGGCGCATAACCGATGATAAGAGAAGGTCCGTTGTAAGCTTCGGCTTCCGCTATCGCTTTGACAGCCTGTGCCGGATTTGCTCCGAGCGCAATCTGTGCTACGTATACGTATCCGTAGCTCATAGCTATCTCAGCCAGCGATTTTTTCCCTATATCTTTTCCGGCTGCTGCGAATTGACATACTTCACCGATGTTTGAAGCTTTTGAAGCCTGTCCGCCGGTATTTGAATACATTTCCGTATCAAACACCATGACATTGATATTTTCACCGGATGCAAGAACATGATCCAATCCGCCGAATCCGATATCATACGCCCAGCCGTCGCCGCCCATAATCCAGACGGATTTTTTGGAAAGATATTCTTTCTTTTCAAGAATTTCGTTCGCACAGCCGCAGGTGCATTTTTCAAGTTCGGCAATCAATGCTTTGCATGGTTCCGCATTGTCGATTGTGCTGTCTTTCGTTGCAATGAATTTCGCGATAGCATCTTTCAAACCGTCCCGTGCTTTATCGCTCGCTGCAATTTCTTCGAGTTTTGCAATCAACGAATCGCGGATGTATTTTTGTCCCAAGTACATGCCGAGACCGTGTTCTGCGTTGTCTTCAAACAGCGAGTTGGACCAAGCCGGACCTTTTTTGCTGTCCTTATTGATTGTGTACGGACATGTTGCTGCCGGACCGCCCCAAATCGAAGAACAGCCTGTGGCGTTTGATATATACATGTGTTCGCCGAATAATTGCGTGATAAGCCGCGCGTAAGAAGTTTCCGCACAGCCTGCGCATGAACCGGAGAATTCAAGCAGCGGCTGATTGAACTGCGAGCCTTTCGGCGTCAAGTCATTGATATCCGCATCCGTTTTTTTGCCGACATTCGCGACCAAATAATTGAAAACGGGTTGTTCTTCGCTGCGGCTTTCCTGCGGAACCATTTCAATGGCTTTCGTCGGACATACCGTAACGCATTCTCCGCAGCCCATGCAGTCTAACGGCGAAACACTCATGGTGTATTTGTACTGGCTTGCTTTGGGTTTTGTTTCCACCGCAACAAGTCCGGCAGGAGCTGCTTTTATTTCCTGCTCGTTCAATAAATACGGGCGAATTGTGGCGTGGGAACAAACAAATGCGCAGTTATTGCACTGAATACATTTTGCGGCGTCCCATTTCGGAACAAGAACGGCTGTTCCGCGTTTTTCATACGCAGACGCACCGAGTTCGAACTGACCGTCGGCAATGTCTTTGAACGCAGAAACAGGAAGACTGTCGCCGTCCATGAGCGCAATCGGGTTCATCAGTTTTTCAACCATGGCAACCGTTTTTGCCTCTCCGCTCAGTGCCGGTTTTGCCGCGTCCGGTGCAGGATTTGCCCAGGATGCGGGAATCTTCACTTCGTGCAGTGCATTTACGCCGGCGTCGATGGCTTTGCAGTTCATATCGACGATGTCCTGTCCTTTTTTGGAGAACTTCGCCACGACTTTTTCTTTCATGTATGAAACAGCTTCATCAATCGGCAGAACATTTGCCAGTTTGAAGAATGCAGACTGCAGAACCGTGCTGGTGCGTTTGCCGAGTCCTATTTTTCCGGCAAGATCGACTGCGTCTACTGTGTAAACTTTGATGTTGTTGTCTGCAATGTATTTTTTCGATTCCGCGGGCAGATGTTTGTCCAATTCTTCATCGTTCCATTGGCAGTTGATAAGGAATGTTCCGCCTTTTTTGACGTCCTGAACCATTTTGTAGCCTTTTACGATGTACGACTGGTTGTGGCAGGCTACAAGGTCTGCCTGATTGATGTAGTACGGACTTCTTATCGGTTTGTCGCCGAAACGCAGGTGAGAAATCGTGATGCCGCCTGTTTTCTTTGAATCATACTGGAAATATGCCTGAATGTATTTTTCCGTATGATCGCCGATAATTTTGGTGGAGTCTTTATTCGCACCGACAGTTCCGTCGCCGCCGATACCCCAGAATTTGCATTCGACAGTGCCTTCCGCAGATGTAATCGGCGCCGGCTTTATTTCCGGCAAACTGAGGTTCGTTACATCGTCTACAATGCCGACAGTAAAGCGCGGTTTGGGAGCGTCTTTTTCAAGCTCTTTGAAGATTGCAAACACGCTTGACGGCGGCGTATCTTTTGAACCGAGACCGTAACGGCCGGCGGAAAGAACAATGTTATTGAGTCCGGCTTCATGCAATGTTGTAACAACATCGAGGTACAACGGATCGCCGAGCGCACCGGGTTCTTTTGTGCGGTCGAGAACAGCCAGCTTTTTGCAGGTTTTCGGCAATATTTCGAGGAATTTTTCGGAAACCCACGGACGGTACAGCCGAACTTTGATAAGACCGACTTTTTCGCCCTGTTTTGTCAGATAGTCTATAACTTCTTCCGCTACATCGCAAAGAGAACCCATTGCGACAATTACTCTGTCGGCATCCGGCGCACCGTAATAATTGAACAAATCATAATTCGTGCCGAGCAGCTCGTTGACTTTTTTCATGTATTTTTCAACGGTTGCGGGAAGCGCGTCATAAATCGGATTGCATGCTTCGCGGTGCTGGAAGAAAACGTCGCCGTTTTCGTGTGAACCGCGCATTGCCGGATGTTCCGGATTGAGCGCATGCTCGCGGAATGCTTTTACGGCGTCCATGTTGCACAGATTTTTAAGGTTTTCGTAGTCCCATATTTCGATTTTCTGAATTTCATGGGATGTACGGAATCCGTCAAAAAAGTTGAGGAACGGAACTTTTCCCTCGATTGCGGCGAGATGCGCCACAGGAGATAAATCCATGACTTCCTGCGGATTCGATTCCGCCAGCATGGCGAAACCTGTCTGCCGGCAGGCATACACATCGCTGTGGTCGCCGAAAATATTCAATGATTGGGTGGCAACAGTCCGTGCCGATACATGGAATACTGCGGGCAGTTGTTCCGCCGCGATTTTGTACATGTTCGGAATCATCAGCAGAAGTCCCTGCGACGCAGTGAATGTTGTTGTCAGTGCGCCTGCCGCAAGCGAACCATGAACTGTTCCGGCCGCTCCTGCTTCCGACTGCATTTCGACGACTTTTGTCTGTGTGCCGAAAATGTTTTTCAGCCCTGTTGCCGACCATTGGTCTACAAAATCAGCCATCGGCGATGAAGGAGTGATGGGATAAATACCGGCTACTTCGGTAAACGCGTACGCAACATGCGCTGCTGCCTGATTGCCGTCCATCGACTGTTTTTTTCTGGACATATATCCTCCTAAAAAATAACCAAAAGTAAATACATACTCTTTTTAGAATACAGCTATAGTGATTTTCTTGCAAGGGCAGTAATATTCTGTATTGCCATTTCTTTTCGTGCGGAGTTCCCGTCTGGTTTGCAAAACGGAAATTCCGCACATTTTTAAGATGCCGCTATTCTTTTACAGACTGAATTCCTGCCTGCACATATTTTTTTAACTGAACTGCGGCAACTTTCGGGTTTGTAACGACGCAGGGACCGGCGATGCATCCGCCTTCGCACGCCATTACTTCAACCAGATTCGGCGTTTCCGGCGTGTACGGCAGTTCTCCTGTTTGGATTTTTCCGTAATTCGCAAGCTGTTTCAGTCCGGCTTTGTCAAGTCCGTTTATTACTGCGGGTTTGAGTATCGCCGGATTTTTCAGCCTGATGCGCACGGCTTCCGCGACTCCGCCCGACGCCGCGAAATTGCGTCCGGAAGCGGTCGGAACGACATTCATAGCTTCTGCTTGTTCTTGTGCTATGTCTATTCCATGTGCCACAAACATTGCGCCTATTTCTTCTCCGGAAAGAACGTAATCGACAAATTCATCATCCATGCCTTCCCTTCGTTTGGCAAGACACGGTCCGATGAACACGGCAACGCAGTCGGGGTCTGCTTTTTTTGCCAATTCGGCAGTGTAATGCATCGGGCTTCTTGTATCGGAAACACACGGACTTAGGGCCGGAACATGAATATGCACTGCGCGGACATACGCGGAACAGCAGGATGTGGTCATCAGTTTGTCGCCTTTTTCCATTCGTTCCTCGAATTCCGACGCTTCTTTGTCTGCCGTTATGTCAGCCCCGATTGCGACTTCCCATACTTTGCTGAATCCGCATTTTTTCAGTGCGCTTTCCAATTGTCCGGGAGCGGCGCGGAATTGAGCAGCAATGGCAGGTGCGTACATTGCAACTACTTTTTTGCCGTCTTGAATGCGTTTCATGACATCTACCATTTGGTTTTTATCCATCATTGCGCCGAACGGACATTCGCGCATGCAGTTTCCGCAGAAAATACATTTGTCATAATCTATGCGTTCTTTGCCGTTGGCGTCTTTTGAAATGGCACCGACCGGACATGCTTCTTCGCAGGGAACGGGAATTTTTATAATGGCATGATACGGACAGTTCTGCATGCACAAACCGCAGTTTATGCAGGTTTCGTTGTCAATGGCGGCGCGTCCGTTTTTTATTTTGATGGCTTTTTTGCCGCAATTCATTATGCACGGGCGGGCAAGACATGCCTGACAGGCATTTGTTACCATATAATGAGTGCGGACGCAGGCATTGCAGGCATCGTCAAGTACCGTCAGCATGGGCCATGTCGGTTTTTCCCGCGTAAGTGCTTCGTGTGCAAATTCCGCAAGTTTTTTTTCGTCGTCGTAATCTTCGACACTGCATCCGAGCCGCGCCATTACCCGCTGGCGCAGAATTTCCCTGTCATGATAAATGCAGCAATGCCAAGGTTCTTTGCCGCGCGGCGCCATTTCCCGCGGAATGTAATGAACGCCTTCTTCGAGTTTGCCTTCAAGCTGAAGTTTTGCGATCCGTACCAAGATTTCCCGTTTTACTTGAGCCGCATTATTGTTTATATTGAGCATGTTGTTTTTCCTTAAAAGTAAATGGAATAAGCGATTTACGCTGTCCCCTGAATTTTCGAAGCAAGTTCGGTTATTTTGTCTATAACAGTCAAATATGAAGCCTGCGGCATCAACTCTCCGTTTATCAATACAAACGGCGCTTTGCCGCATTCCGGATTCCGGCATTTTTCAAGACAGGTAAGCCCTTCTATTTCGACAATTTCTTTTAAGTTTTCGGGAAGCCATTCGTCAAGAAGCATAATTTCGGATGCTCCCATTACAAAACATGCGGTTCCTGTGCAAATTGAAACTTTGATTTTTTTCATATTGTTTCTCTCCTAAAAATAATGGATATGAACTTCTTTTAAATAAACGTCCTGAAGAAGCGCCGCGATTTTTTTTACGACGTTGCGGCGGATTTCCAATTCAACCGGCATATTCGGATCTTGATGCGCCTCGTTTATTTTGGTGCCTACGATGAATTGAATTCTGTCACAGTTCAAAAACAATTCAACCATTTTTGTCGCGGCATTTTGTTTTATATTTTCCGTCCGCGCGCCGGCTTGAAGCAATTCGGAAACGGAACCGAGCGTGATGATTCCTTCCGTTACCATGTCGGCGCCTTCCATTTCCGAGTACGGCGGAACTTTGGGATCGAAATCTTTCATCTGAACTTTTACGGTTCGGTGCAGTTCTCTGGAAATAATATTTGCGGTTGTTCCGCCGCAGATAATTTTATGACCGTTGAATTTATCGAAAACAGCCGCAATTTCATTGTCGCTTTCTTTGCGCAGCGGCGGACCGGTGAGAACAAGCAAATCGCGCGGTTTTCGGAAATAAATGACGCCGCATGATATATCGTCTTTTGCCGAGTATCCGTCGTGAATAAGCGCTTCCTGGACAACCGCGCGTGCAAGATCCCGTGCGCTGATGAACGGATGCTGCCGCACTTCGTCAAGAATGAACAGCTGCGCGTTCGGTGCGCCCCAGCCGAACGGGAATGCGGGCGTTCCCATGCCGGATTGTGTTACGCCGTCGGAAAAAAATATCAGCCGATCGCCGGGACGGGCTTCATATTGCGAATACTGCAAAAATGCCTGCCGTTTCGGCGCTGTTTTTTTGTTTTTTCTGACAATTTCCGCGAATTCTTTTATCGGTTCGATCATGGTTTGCTGCCGTATTAAAACATACGGCGGGTTGTCGTATTCCATGATGCGGACATTTCTGCCGGATTCTATATCCACAAGCGTAAATGTGGCATAACTGATTCCGCGTTCTTTGCAAACAGGCAGCGTGTTCATGATGATTTCCGCGGCGCGTTTTATCGGAATATCCGCAGCAATGAATTTTGTCGCCATTGTTGCGGTCAATGTAGCAAGCACGCCGGCTTTTATTCCGGATCCGAGACCGTCAGACAGCGCGGTTATGACGCGTCCGTCGTTTTGGTTTTTTTGGGAAAGGAAAACATCTCCTTCTGCGTGGAGTTTGTGTTTGCATACTTGATAATGATCGACTTCTATAAATGTTTCGCGATTTGTTTCGGGAAAAAATGATTCGCTCATTACTCTTCTGTTTCTTCTCCTGCGCTGAAAGATTCTATAATGGAATTAAGAATAGATTCCGTTTCTGCGGCATTTTCTCCGAGCAAAAACGCAATTTTCTGCACTACAGACAAATTCTTGTTTATGACTTTTTTTGCCTGACTTATTGTACGATTTTTTCTGACTTGCGGCGCGGTAATGTCTTCAATAACGCATCCTGCAATTTCTTCTTTTTCGATTGCGAAAATTGAAACATGAAATATTTTCTTCCCTTCGTGAACTTCTTTTTCTATGACGTCGGGACCGTTCATTGCAAGCGCATCCGAAAATAAATGAGTGAAAGCTGCGAGTTTTGTCAGATCCGCGCCTTCCATTCCCGGTTTTGCGTCGTACATTTCTGTTATGTCGCTGCCGAGCAATTCCGCAAAATGTCTGTTGCATTCAACTATTTGCAGATTTTTGTCCGCAATGACAACGCCTCCCGGAATTGCTTGAATTAAGCCGTTTGCTTTTTTCTGGGCAAGTTTTCTCATATAAGAAACGCACATGGTTTTTTCGGCACGATTATCAAGCATAGCTTCTGCGAATGCGCGGCACGTATCATATCCGCAGCTTGCGCAGTTTAATTCGTCTGCCGGCGTAAATTTTCCTACAAGACGCAATGCCGTGCGAATTTCTTCCGGCGTATGGCTTGCCGCCGGCACTGCCTGAACGGGAAGCGTTCCTGTTAAATCCGGCATTTGTTCTGTTTCTGATAACTTCAATGTATCTTCCGCTGTTTCTGCATAAGAGATAATTTGCACCCGTTTCACCGCGGCGGAATTATTTCTTGCGCTTCCGGGACCGTTTATGCAGCCGCCCGGACAAGCCAGCAATTCTATGAAAAGCGGCGAGGTCAATTTGTCATTGTCGAGGTTTTTCAAAATATTGGGAATTTCATCAATTCCGGCTGCTGCCATAGCGCGGACATTTTCTGTTTTGTTGTATTTTTTGAACGCCGCTATCATGCCGCCGTCAATAGGATACAGCGATCCTTTTGCGGCGCGCTGCGGAATAAAGCATGAATCCGCCGAGTCTGCGTGCACGGTTGCCGGCGAAATGTCCGCTTCCGAAAACCAGCGGCGCATATCATCAAAAGTCAGTGCGACATCAATGGTTTTCCAAATGTCTGCTTCCCGCTTTTTGGCGATGCACGGCCCGATGAATACTATGCCGATATCAGAGCCGTAAGTATTTTTTAAGTACCGTGCATGTGCAAGCAGCGGAGATGCACAATCGGTGATGTACGGCGAAAATTCCGGCTGGAATTGTTTTATATATTCCACTACGGCAGGACATGCCGAGGATAAAAATAATTTTTGCCGGGAACCGTTTTGTTCTGCTTCCGCAAGTTTTTCCGCGAGCATTTTTGAAACAAGATCCGCTCCGATGGCTGTTTCGGAAATTCCCCAAAAGCCAAGCTGCTTAAGTGCTGCCGAAAATTGCGACGGTGTAAAATCATTGAATTCGGAAACGAAAGACGGCGCAACAGACGCGATGACGCGCTTTTTTAATGTAAGCAGCTGTTTTGTGCGCCCAAGATCGTCCCGTACATGTTTTGCTTTTGCGGGGCAGTTTATGACGCATCGTCCGCATGCAATGCATAATTCCGGAATAATCATTGCGTGCCCGTTTTCCACGCGGATTGCTTTCACCGGACATTGCCGAATACATTTATAGCAGTCCTGGCATTCTGTTTCTGCTGTATATATCGGATATAAAAAATTCATCAGTCAAGCTCCAACTCATGCCCCAAAAGATCTTCCAATCCTTCAGGGGAAACATCCGAATATAATTTTTCATTGATTCTTATATGCGGTCCCGATTTGCATTCCCCTTCGCAAAGACATCCTTTTACCGAAACAGTGTCGAATAAATTATGGTCGTCGATAAATTTTTGAATGATTTCGGCATTGTTTGCATTGCCCCGGCTGAAGCAGGAACTTCCCATACATACCGTTATGGATATTTTTTTGCCGTCTTGTAACATACGGCAATTCTATAAATAATTATCAATTAGGTCAATGCAAAAAATATCAGTAGATAAAACCGGATAATTGACTTATAATTCAAATGTTATGGAATATATAAATAATATAATAGAATATTTCGATGAATTATATCCGGTGCTGCCGGAACAGCGCCGGTTTTATAATACGCTTGCATCAGCGTATCCCATGCCGGTAAAATTTTTGCGGATAGGCTGCCGGACGGGCGCGCTTGAACATCAGCTCGCGCAGGATGGTCATGATGTTACCGGCATTGAAATGTCAAAAGAACTGCTGGATGTTGCGTCCCGCCGCCGCCGCTTGCCGAATATGGCAGTCCGTTTTTTTCAAATGGCAACGCTGGATATGACGCGCTTCCTCGGAAAGAAATTTTATAATGTTATTTCATGTCTTGATGATGCGCTGATTTTTATTCATGATTCAACGCTGCTGCGGAAATTTTTTTATGACTGTGCACAGCTTCTTTCCGAAAACGGAAAAATAATTTTGCAGCTGCAAAATTATTCGTTGTATGATTTCGGCTCTTCTGACACGGTACATCTTCCGGATAAAGAAAGCGTCCGCATAAAATTGTTTTCGCACATACGCTGCGCGGACGGCAATTATCTGCTGAATCAGGAATTGGAAACAAGCAGAAAAAAACGGTTGCCGGTAATTTGCGATGAAATTGTTTTGCCGTTTTCCGTGCAGGAAATCGAAGCTGCTGCGCGCGGTGCCGGCTTCTCATCTTTCAGCTGTTTTGAAAATTACGCAAAAAAACCGTTTGCTCCGGAAAGCAGAACAGTTGTGTGCGTTATCGGCTGAAGCGCTATTCATCGGAATCGGTGCTTTCAGCACAGCCCCTTGCGGGAACAAACCGTTCCGAGCGCATCAGGCTGAGATTTGCTTATTGTTTTTATTTTCAAAAACTATTTTGAAATTTTCCATTTTCCGTCTTTGTGAATAAGCCGCGATGCAGGAATTTCAAGCAGGCGCCCGTCTTCTCCGAGAATTTTTATTGCCGCAGTTAACGGGTTTACTTCGGTTACGCGAAATTCCGTGTTATCGTAATGCAGCTTCAGCCCTTCCGCCGGCAGTTTTTTGCGCGCTTCGGCGTAGCAGTCATATTCGTAAGAAAGACAGCAAAGAAGCCGTCCGCATTGTCCCGATATTTTCATGGAATTAAGAGAGAGATTTTGGTCTTTCGCCATTCTGATTGAAACAGGACGCAGCCTGTCGGAAACCGAATGGCAGCAGTACGGTCTGCCGCAAACGCCCAGCCCGCCTGTAATGCGTGATTCATCTCTTACGCCGATTTGGCGCAGTTCTATGCGCATTTTAAATACGGAAACGAGATCCTTAACCAATTCCCGAAAATCAACGCGGTTATCCGAGCTGAAAAAAAACAGTATTTTTTGTTCTTCAAGCAGGTAATGCGTGGAAATAAGTTTCATTTCCAAATGATGCGCTTCTGCTTTTTCCTGAAAAATCTTGAATGCGCTTTTTTCTTTTTCTTTGAAACTTTTCGCGCGCTCTAAATCGCCGGAAGTCGCTTTTCTGTCTATGTATATTATGTCGCACGGACGGATGCTTAACGGAACTTTCGCCTGTCCTTTTACAAGCGCAATGTCTTTGCCGTATCTTGTCGGAATAATGACATAATCGCCCGGTGCAAGCGAAAGCTGATTTTTTGACGCGGCATATAAACTTTCGAATGAATATTCAAGCTGAATTTGATATAAAGGCTGCGGAAATTCAAAAGTTTCATGGGCGTCAGCCGCAGGTTCCTGAACATCATCTTCCAAGGAATATAGATTTTCGGAATTCTCTTTTTCTATGTCGTTTTCAAAAACTTCACTCATGCGGCAATCCTTGTTCCTATGTAAATAAGTTTACCAGAAGACCGGTTATTTCATCAACCTTCTGCGCAAGTTTAATTTGATCCGCGTAATTTGCGAGCAAATCTCCCGCAAGCTTATCGAGGCGTTCGTTGATAATTTTAATTTGCACAACAACCGGAATTTCTTTTCTGGAAAGAAGAACGCGTCTTTGAATTCTGCTGCTGCGGAGCTGTTCAAGCTGATAGGTGTTTTCTACTGCGAATTTCAAAAAATCGCCGACCGCCTTTCTGAATGCGGAAAAAGCCGCACCATACGGTTTTTGTTTTAATTTTTCCGCGGCAATATCAACGTTGTCTTTGAGTGTTTCCAGAATTTTTTCAAACGGCATGTTTTTGAAAGCTGCCGTTTGAAAAATCGTGTCTGCCGCCGCCGACTCCAGCATTTCCGAAAAAGTTTCCGCAGCTCCGTCTTCTTTCCGTATGCGTTCGTTTGTCTTTCTTTGTTTCTTAGCCGAATTTTTCGCAGCGCCGGAAAAATACAATGAATTATGAAGCGTTTCTATGCTGCTCATAAATTATATGGAAATATATGATTTCTGGCGGATAATTTTCATATCCTGCCAGCGGTTTTTTGCGGTTTCGAATTCTTCTTCTTTTTCAAGAGAAATGCAAAAACCCTGCAATACAACACCTTCTGCTAACTGCAGCTTGTGAGTTATTACATCGCCTATGACAGCCGCCGTCGGGAACAATTGGATGCTTTCCGGCGCAAGAATATCGCCTTCGACAAGTCCGCCCACAATTGCCGATTTTGCGGAAACATTGCCGCGGATGCGGGCGTTTTTTCCGATAATGACGCGGCCTGTTGTTTCGAGATTGCCTTTTATGTCTCCGTCGATGCGGATAAAACCGACGGCGCGTATGTCGCCTGTAATTACGGAACCGGAGCCGACCAGCGTATTTATGGTTATATCATCTGAAATTTCCGGCATGGATTCTCCAGCTATTTGGACATTCGTATGTTTACGTATTTTGCGGGATCCACAACGTCGGAACCGATATGCACTTCGTAGTGCAGGTGCGGACCGGTGGAAATTCCTGTGTTGCCGACAGTTCCGATAATTTCGCCCTGATCTACGAATTCGCCTTTCCTTACGCGGAAAGAATTCATGTGCGCGTAACGGGTGTAAAATCCGTGCTTATGCTTGATAATTATGTAGTAGCCGAAATCCGGCGAATAATCCGCTGTTACGACTTGTCCGTTCGCCGTGGCAATAATAGGATCGCCCGTCCGCCAGGTCGAAAAATCCATGCCTTTATGAATGTACCACTGGCCGGATATAGGATGCTTGCTTTGTCCGAACGATGCGGAAACATGTCCTACGCCGTTTTTTAACGGCCAGACGCTTGGAATATCGGCGAACAGCGTGGTTTGCGATTCAAGCATTTTTGCTATTTGTTCAATGGGCTGAATTGTGTTTTCCAAATACGAAGTAAGACGGCGTATATCCGCTGTTTCGCGGACGGAACTATGCGCAAGTTCCTGCACATCGAATAACGACGACAAATCGCCGTTTTTGCCGGCATTTTTTGAAACCGACGGCTGATTGATTCCGAGCAGCGACATCGACTGCGAAAATGAATCCTGAAACCGTTTTGCAGCTTGAAGCAGGTTGTTGTTTTCGTCGCGCAGTTCGTCCAGACTTGCGAGTGTTTCGCGGTTCTCTTCCCGCAGCCGCGCAATTTCCGCCGTTGAAACAAAACTCTGTCTGTTAAAATAAATGAATGAAACGGCAATTCCTATCGTAAGCACAGCGCCTGTTATCAGCGCAAAAATATTCGTCTGAAAGTTTATGACTTTGCTTTGAGAATGGGGAACAATCATTATGGTAAGTCTGCGGTCGCAAATTTTAATCAGCCTTGCAATACTTCTGCCTGCAAGCCGAAAAAAAGAGGAAAGAGAATTGAGAAGCGAAAAGAAAATATTTCTTTCGACTTTTTTGTAACGCTGCAACTCCGGCATTATATACCCCAAATTCTGACAATAATTATAATTATAGCACTCGCAATTATTGAATGTCAAATGTGAAATTTGTTTTATTGACGGCTATGACTTACTGTGTTATCTTTATCGGCATAGGAACATAAAAATATAACAATAAGTTTGTTCCGCAGAAATCCATTCTGGATTCATAATCATTTTCTTTTATGGAAGAAGCCATGCAATTTTTTGATACTCATGCCCATATAGGGCTTATCTATGATGATCCTATTGAACAGCTTCGTGTCGTGCAGGAAGCAAAACAGGCGCAGGTAACTAGAATTGTAAGCATTTGCAACAGTCTGCACGATTTTCCGCGAGTATACGAAACATTAAAAGCCGTTCCCGGCATATATCACGCGGTCGGTGTTGCGCCTTCGGAAGTCATGACGCCCGGAAAAAATTGGACGCAGACAATTGAAGACAGTTTAAAGCTGCCGAATGTTGTGGCGGTCGGAGAAATCGGGCTTGATTATTTCAGAAAATTCGGCGACAAACGCTCGCAGATAGAACTTTTTATTACTCAGCTTGAAATTGCGCAGAAATGGAATATGCCGGTTATCATTCACAATCGGGATGCCGGCAAAGATGTTTTCGATATTTTGTCCGAACGCCTGCCGGATGCCGGCGGTGTTTTGCATTGTTATTCGGAAAACGCGGAATACGCGAAAAATGTGCTTGACTTGAATTTGTATTTTTCGTTTGCGGGAAATCTTACGTACCGGAATGCGCGGAATTTGCATGATACGGTCATGAATATTCCGCTGGACAGAGTGCTTATTGAATCCGAGAGTCCGTTCATGGTTCCTGCCGAATATCGGGGAAAAAGAAATATGCCGTCATACACCGTGTCTACCGTTCGGTTTTTGGCGGAGCTGCTTGATATTGATTTTGAAGAACTCAGCGTGCAGCTTTGGAAAAACAGCTGCCGTTTCTTTCGAATACCGGAATAATAAAAATTCCTTATAGGTCCGCGGTTATAATGAACAGTCCCAGTATGTATCATCCGGTCAAAATAGATGCGCTGGAATTGCGGGGCAATATTTTCCTTGCGCCTGTTGCGGGGTATTCCGACAGGGCTTTCAGAGCGGTTTGTCTTGAAGGCGGTGCGGATTTTACGTTTACGGAAATGGTTTCGGGAGAAGCGCTTGTCCGCAAATCTGAAAAAACGCTGACTTTGATGCGCCGCGCACCGGAAGAAAGCAAGTATGCCGTGCAGATTTTCGGCGGTTCTCCCGAAGTAATGGAACAAGCCGCAGCAATCGTGATTGAAACGGCGGCGCCGTCTGCAATAGATGTGAATGCGGGCTGTCCCGTGCCGAAAATCGTGAAAACGGGCGCCGGTTCTGCCCTGACAAGAGATCCCGACCGATTGTTTGATGTTGTTTCGGCGGTTTGCCGTGCCGCGAACGGCTGCAATGTTCCTGTTACGGTAAAACTGCGTTCCGGCTGGGATTCCGGCAACATGTCTTGGAAAGAAGCCGCATGTGCTGCGGTTGAAGCAGGCGCTGCTGCGGTAACGCTCCATCCGCGTACGCGTGCGCAGGGATATGACGGAAAAGCGGACTGGTCTGTTCTTGCGGAACTTGTGCGGCTGTTTCATGCGCGTCCGAAACCGATTCCGGTATTCGGATCCGGCGATGTGTTTTCTCCGCAGGATGCTGCGCGTATGCTTGCGGAAACAGGCTGTGATGCGATAATGTTTGCCCGCGGCGCAATGGGCAATCCGTTTGTATTCCGGCAGACGCAGCAGCTGCTGCAAACAGGCGAGTATAAAGAAATTCCCATTGATGTGAGAATTCGTGCCGGAATGAAAGAACTTCGCCTGCTTGCCGCCGATAAAGGCGAACTTTCCGCCTGCCGGGAAATGCGCAAGCGTTTTTGCGCATACGTGAAAGGCGTAAACGGTGTTGCGCAAATCAGAAGCGATATTGTCCGTGCTTCCTGCATCGCCGACTATGAAAGAATTTTCGCAGGGCTATTATTGTCAAATTAGACTAATGCATTATACAATAGTACAAATATGTCTTTTTTCTCGTCGTTGATAAAATTTCTAAAATCACTGTTCAGCGGTTCAAGTCCCGAGGCAAAAAAGCGACATGAATTATATCGAATTGAAAGTGTCTTAAAAGCTTTTCAGCCGCCTGTGTACCGCGACGATATGGTACTGCCGGCGGTGGGAGAAGCGTTTGATATTTTGTATAAAAATACAAAACCGATTTATGATGTTCTTGCTGCTACACTGTTCAGTACGGATGTACAGTTGAAATTGAAATACACGGATATGCTTGTTTTTTCCGGTTTTGAGGGAGAATCCCGCGATTTGCTGAAATCGCTGTCGTATCAGCAGCGCAAAGAACAAGTGGAACAGGCTGAAAACGCTCAGCGGATTTACGAAGATCAGCGGAAAAAGCAGGAAAAGCTGCTTGTGCTGCTCAACGGAGAAATGTTTCAGCAAATTGAATTTGTCATTCATACTTTGGAACAATTGTTTGATATTTGCAAATATAATTACATCACAACAATGCATTTGTTCGATAAAGAGTACATGCCCGATGTGCTCGACAACGCTCCGCGCTTTAAAGCGGTTCCGATAGCCGAACTGGAAAGTGCGTTTATCGATATGCTTTATATATCCGACGGCTTCAGTCTTAATACATCGGTTGCCAGGGCAGTGATTGTTCTTGCGGAACAAAAAAACGAAAGAGCTTTGAGCGAAGCGGAATCCGAGCGGCTTATGACCTGCATGAAAAAAATAGTCAGCGTGTTCCGCCGTTTTTTCAGTCCGGAGCTTCTGCGGAATTTTGTAGCTGTTATACGGAATGAAGCTTCTTTCACGGGAGATTCCGCAAAATACAGCGCAAAAATCCTTGAGGACTGTGCGCATCGTTTTAAAAGCCAGTTTGAAGCAGATACGCAGCGTATCAGGACTGAAATTCAGGATGAATTTATTTTCAGGCAGATAGGCTCTTTGTTCGAAACACGTCCGCTGCTTGCCGTGCAGGGATACAATGCCGATACAAACAGGCTGCTGCTGCAAAATAATATTTCTGTTTTTTCATGGACAACTCCGCTGCAAATCGTAAAAACATTTGTTTCGTATTTTATCACGGAACAGCTGCTTGCGCTGATGAACGATATTATCGTAGAAGGTTTCTTTGAAAATCAAACATACAAAACGGATTTTGCCGCGTCCGTGTTTGAATGCGGAGAATTCAGTACGAACATACAAGCATTCGAAGCGACTTTTGCCCGCGGCGGCGAAAATGACATGTCGGTGATAAACAGTTATTTGCAGGACGGGCACCAGAATCCCGATTTATTCAAAAAACTTGAAAAATTGGTTTCCGCTGCCAATGCCAATGTCGAACATCTTATTCACGCCATTGTTGTTTCGTTTTCCGAGCTTACGGAAAAAATGGACGCATTGTTTGCGGACGCAAAGCGGTCAAAACCGGTATATGTTTCAAATATAAAAATACTGTTTACATCGGTTAGGAACAGGGATAATATGTATCAAGTAGAGAAAGACTTTCCGAAATGGAGAAATTTCCTTGATATTATGAAGAATTATGTTATAATTACAGCCGGCTAGAAGAAAATTACATGAAATTATTTCCCAGACAAAAAAAACAATCCGGTTTGAGAAAAAACGCTGTTTCCGTTGAATCTTATGAGAAACAGTTGTACGACTTGCGGCAGCTGGTTGAAATTTCAAAAAGCCTTGGTTCTATTCTTGATTATTCGATGCTCATAGAATCAATCTTATATATCTGCCTCGGACAAATGCACACGCTCGGCGCGGGAATGTTTATTATGAAGACGTTCGATGCCGATGCGTTTGAAATGGAAAATAATTTCAGCGGGCTTGATTTATGCAGCGGAATAAAATATGAAATACCTGTTTCGCATCCGATTGTTGCGTTTTTGAATGAAAATGTCCGCGCATATTCTCTTTCCGAATTAAAGAAAGCGTTCGGCGCCGAACTGCCGGAGCAGTTTACGTCAGTCAATCCGTCTTTGATTGTTCCGTTAAAACAGAAGACTCACCTGAACGGTATTTTGGTTCTCGGAGAACGTATTGATGTCGGTGACGGTGTTGAATATACAGAATACGACCGTTTTCAAATAATGATAATCGCGTCGCTGGTTGCCATTGCTATAAACAACGCGGCTTTGATTGACCAAGCGACAACAGACATGATGACGCATTTGAAGCTGAAATATTACTTTTATTCATATTTGAGCGGCAAATTGGAATTTTCGCATCAAAATAAACTTCCGCTTTCTGTGATGATGCTTGATATTGATTTCTTTAAAAAATTCAACGATATGTACGGGCATGCCTGCGGGGATTATGTACTTCAGCAAGTCGCGAAGGTTATTTCCGACGGCATCCGCGGGCAGGATCTTGCGGGGCGCTACGGCGGCGAAGAATTTGTCGTTATGCTGTATAATACCGACGGCACAGGCGCAATGCTGGTTGCGGAACGGATTCGGCAGGACATTGAGCGGATGGATCTTGTGTACGAAAACGACACGCATTTGCGTGTAACGATATCCATCGGTGTCGCCGAGTTTCTTCCCGAAACCGAAGTATCTTCAAAAGAACTTATTGAACTTGCCGATCAGGCGTTGTATGTTTCAAAACGCAGCGGCAGGAACCGCGTAACGCTTGCAAATCCAAATGAGCTGCGCGGCAAAGAGAAAAATTCCGACCAATAGGATTTTTATGACAATTTCCCGAAAAATACGGACTCCGTTTCGATATTCGTTTAATAATGCGTCGTTGTATATTATCGGCGCAAATATCGTTGTGTATTTGCTTGAATTGTTATTTCCGTATCTTGCAGTATATTTGCCGTTAAACGTGCATGCTGTTGTCAAAGGGCACATGTATTGGCAGTTTTTTACATATATATTTTCCCACGGCAGTGTTCAGCATTTGCTGTTCAATATGCTCGGCATACTTTTTTTCGGACTTGCAGTTGAAAAAACTATCGGTTCCCGCGAATATGTGCTGTTTTATTTGCTGTCCGGCGCGGTATGCGGGATTATTTCTTTCTGCATTTATTGCATATTCGATGCATTTTATGTAAAGCTTTTAGGCGCGTCCGGCGCAGTGTATGCGCTTTTGTTCGCTTATGCTGTCATATTTCCCAAATCGCAAATATATATATGGGGCATACTGCCGATTCCCGCGCCGCTGCTTATTGCGGTTTATGCGGCTATTGAAATTATCAGTCAATTTTCGGGGCGGGACGGCATAGCGCACATGACCCATTTGGCGGGTTTTATTTTTGCATGGCTGTATTTTATTATCAGGATGGGAATTCATCCGTTAAATATATGGAAAAAAAATATGCGCTGAAATATCGGCGTTTCCGTATCGTGTGCGCCGCTGCGGCACTGCTGTTTTTTTCGGAATTTCCGCATGCGCATTCGATAAGCAAAAATCAGAACGATTCTCATGCCGGCGGCAATATTCGTTTCGAGTTATGGGCGCTCATTGACGAAGAGCCGTCGGTGCAGCTTCCCGACTTAACGGGAAAAAACGAAAATACCAAAACTGCGCCGATTGATTTTCCGCCGGTAAACGATAATTTTGAGGAAAAATTATCCGATTCTGTTGCCGTGCGGGATTTTTCGCACGATTTATTGCGCGGCAAAAATCAAGACAAATACCGCGTACCGATTTGGAAGATTTCGGAACTGGCTCCGTTTATTCTTGAAGGCATGGTTTTCGGCTGGGATTTTGATTATTCTCCGTCGGATAAAGCTCGCGGCGTTTCCGAGTATTTCGCGTATAAACCGTGGGAAAATATTTCTGCCGATGACAGCCGTATTTCGTTCCATGAACCGATAATTTTGGATAATAAACTGCGCTGTTATGCGGAATTTTTTCTTTCAGGCAGCATGCGGCAGCGTCTTTCTGCCTGGAATTCTGTTGTGTATCCGAAAATTCAAGGAACGGGACGCGGCAGCGTATCGGCAGGCATAGACGGGCAAAAAGCAGCCTGCTGTGATGCCGTAAAGCAGGGCGTTCGGCAGTATGTCCGGCAATTTGTGAAAAATAAGCCGAAAGAAATAAGCGGAACCGTATTATTTCGATCGGCGCCGCGTATGTATATTTCCGACGGCTTTTATATTGCCGACCTTGATTTTTTTCTTTATGTAGGTACAATAGTACCGTATACAAGCTATTAGGTTTTTTAATAATATCGCAGAAATTCGCAGCATTCATATATTTTGCGATACGTGCATGTATGGTATTTTGCAGCGGATCTGTTTGCTGCAATAGTTTCGCTTCTTCTCCGCAAAGTGTATATTTTATGATGCGGTACCGGCTGGATTTTCAGCAGCGCAGAATCTTTTTCTTTTAAGGAAAGAAAAAATGAAAAAGAATTGTATAATTCTCTGCTTTTGTATCTTTTGCCTCGCATTTCTTTTTGCGCAGCAGCAAGTTGAAATAGTCGAAGAAAAAGGCAAAACCAGCATGATGACTATAGAGTTTATTCCGTCGGTTGATGAGGCTCGTTTTATTTTTTCGTGTCCGGCAGGGTTGTTTGATCAAGGTGAAGCCGTGAAATCCATAAAAGAAAGGGCGGTTCTTTTTACCAAAGAACGCGGTTATTTTTTTTATACATATATCCGTCCGGATGTTACCAAATATGATAATACCGGAAAAACGGCAGTATATACTTCTTTTATAAAATTCTTGAACTAAATTAACAGCGAAATCTGCATCTATTATTTTCTTATCCGGAGCGTGAATTCATGGATATACAAACAATAATAAAAAATCTGCACCCGCTTGAAATCCGTGTGCTGAGAATGTACAAACAAGGCGATGAGCTGACGTCCGCTCGGCTGCAAAAAGAGCTTGCCTACAAGGAAGGGCATGCGAATCAGGCTTTTTCATGGCTTTCCGGAAAAGGTTTAACGGAGGTAATCCGCAGAGAACGGCATACTTATTATGAGATTACGGACCTCGGCCGGATTTTCGAAAAAGCCGGTCAGCCGGTTGAGCGCATTATCAATTTTTTGAAAGAAAAAGGCGCGCATGCATTGCCGCGGATTGCTGCGGCGTTGAAACTTGATAATAAAGACGTGGGCAGCGCGTTCGGAATGCTTTCAAAAGAAGGCGTTCTCGCAATGGACAGCAATAAACATGCTGTTCATACCGGCAAGGCATCGCCGCCGTACATAAAAATAGTGTCGGAATTGCTGAAGCGTGCTGTTGCTGCGGAAAACGGCATGCTGGACGAAGCTTCTTTGACGGCAGAAGAAATAACGGCGATAAGTTCTCTTGCCAAAAAACGCGGCGCTGCGGATTCTCCTTTCCGGATGGTGGAACGGGAAACAGTTGTGTACCGTTTAACGGCTTCTGCTGCGGAAGTAGCTGCCGCGTTGGAGCAGGCCGGCATTACCGGCAAAGAAATCGGCGCGGTTACTTCGAAAATGCTTGTTTCCGGCGAATGGAAAAATACTGCATTCCGCAGTTATAACATCGGCATTCCGCCGGCTCGTATTATTCCCGGCCGCGTCAGTGCGTACGTTGCGTTTCTTGAAAGCGTAAAGGATAAATTATGTTCCCTCGGTTTTCAGGAATTTGACGGTCCGCTTGTGGAAACGGAGTTTTGGAACTGCGATGCGCTTTTTATGCCGCAATTTCATGCCGCGCGCGATATTCATGATGTGTATTCCGTGAAAAATCCTACGCATGCGAAAAAAATAGAAGAACCGTTTTTGTCTAATGTGGCAGCGGCGCATCGTAACGGAGGAAATACCGGAAGCAGGGGCTGGAATTATAATTTTGATACGGAATTTACGCGGCGTCTGATTCTGCGCAGCCAGGGAACCGTGCTGTCTGCGCATCAATTGGCAAAAGCTGATATTCCCGGAAAATATTTCGGCATTGTACGCTGTTTCCGCTACGATAAAGTCGATGCGACGCATTTGTCAGATTTTTATCAAACGGAAGGTATTGTGCTGGGCGAGGAAGTGAATCTGAAAACGCTTCTCGGTTTTCTTGAAATGTTCGCAGTCGAAATTGCCGGTGCGACAGATGTCAAATACGTGCCCGGATATTTTCCGTTTACGGAGCCGTCAATCGAGGTTCATATAAAACATCCGATTCTCGGCTGGTTTGAGCTCGGCGGTTCCGGAATTTTTCGGCCGGAAGTTACAAAGGCTATGGGTGTTGATGTGCCCGTTCTTGCCTGGGGAATCGGCATCGATCGCATGGCGCTTATGGCGCTTGGGCTGAACGATTTGCGTGAATTATTCAGTCCCGATATAGAGCAAGTTCGTTTGCGCACAGCTCGTTTTTGAGCACCTGAAAGAAAGAACGCTGCAAGCAGAAAAAAATCCGCCCGAAAATATCTCACGGAAAATTCTTTTCTGCTCTGCTTTGCGCAGACAAAAATCGATAGTCTGCCGCAAAACGCGCGTCTGCTTGGTTGTCAGCGGCAGCTGTGCCGCAGCTTGTTTTATGTATACTGCCTAATAACTGCCGTTCGGCAGTTTTTGGATTATTTTTGCAAGCTGTCTGCCTTTTTCTTTTAAAATTAAAAGATCGCTTTCTGTGGGTTTTCCCTGCCATTCATAACTTTCAATGTTTTTCCAATGCAGTGTTTGTGCCAATGTGTCATATTCGTTTTGCGCGCCGCCGCACCAGCCCATGCTGCCTATACGGAGCACGGTTTTTCCGGTGATTCGTTTGCGCAGAAAAAGATTTAATACATCTGCCGCAGGCGGATACATGCCGTTTTCGTATGTGGGCATTGCAATAAGCAATCCGCCGGCTTTGAACGCATCGCCTATGATGCTTGAAAGGTCGCTGCCGGGTACTTCGTGAACAGTGCAGGAAATATTTTCCGCGTTTATTCCGTTTATAACGGCTTTTACCCCTTCTTTTGTGCTGCCGTACATTGAACCGTAAATAACGCAAATTTCTTTTTCGTGTGCATCGCCGGAAGCATAATCCGCATATTTCAAATACCGATTGATAATTTTCTGCGGATTTTCATGCCAGATAATTCCATGGCTGGGACAAATATATTGAATAGGAAAAGATGATATTTTTTCCACTGCATTTTTTACAAATGCGCTGACGCTTGACATAATATTTGCGTAATAACGCAGAGATTCTTTCTCAAAAAACAAATGTTCGGATTCGGATAATTCATCGTCGAAAATTCTCTCGCCTATACTGCCGAAAGAACCGAACGCGTCGCAGGAAAACAGACAGCCGGAATGCTGTTCAAACGTCATCATTGTTTCCGGCCAGTGAACGTTCGGCGTTTCTATGAATTGCAGCATAGTATTATTGCCCAAATCAAGAATATCGCCGTTTTTTACACAATGCATATTTGCCGCGTCGAGTGTTTCCGGTTTGCAGAAATTTTCCAGCAAATCGATTCCTTTTGCCGAAGTGAACACATGAATTGACGGATTTCTCTTGAGGAATTCCTGAATGTAGCTTGTATGATCGGGCTCAAGATGATTAAGAATCAAATAATCGATAGATTCCGGCGAAAATCCGATAGAAGACATGCTTTCGGTCATTTGCCGCGTTGCATTTTCCCAGTCTGCGTATAAATCTATTATTGCGGTTTTGTTTCCGGAAACCAAATAAGAATTAAGCGAAACGCCGAAAGGAATCGGCCAAAAACCTTCGAAATACGGCGCCTGTGTTATATCTGCATGAAGCGCATAAATTTGATTTGTTATTTTTCGTGCTTTCATGGTTTTTATTGTAACGTGTCGCTATTCGGGTTTTGTTGCTGAGTTGTGTAAATAAGTGTTGTTTACTATACTTTGGTTATGAAAGAAATTCAGAAAAAATCAATGTCCGCGCGGAAAAGCGGAATTTTGCTGCATCCGATATCATTGCCCGGATCTCCGGGAATCGGCACTATCGGTGCTGCCGCGTACCGTTTTGTTGACTGGCTTGAAAAATCGCGCCAGTCATTGTGGCAGATACTGCCGGCAGGTCCGACAGGTTTTGCGAATTCGCCTTATTCCGCTTTGTCTTCTTTTGCCGGAAATCCGCTGCTTATTGATACGGAAATGCTTGCGGAAAGCGGATTTCTTACCGCAGAGCAGGCTGTTCCGCCCGATTCTCTCCGCAGCAGCGGATGCATTGATTACACGGCTGTCTGCAATTGGAAAATTCCGCTTTTGAAAACGGCGGCGCGGCAGTTTTTGGCGCAAATACAATCTGGAAACAAAACAGCCGGCGAGGCATTTTCCGCATTCAAGAAAAAAAATGACGGCTGGCTCAATGATTTCGCTGTTTTCATGAGCATCCGCGATGTTTATGATGAAAAAGCCCGCCGCGAACATGCGCCGAATTCTTCCTGGGGAAATTATTGGCCGAAAGAACTTGCGCTGCACGACGATTCGGCTGTTGAAAAGTGGTGTTTATCCCATTCCGAAGAAATCGAAGTGCGGAAAGCCGTGCAGTTTTTTTTCTTTGATCAATGGGCGAAACTGCGTTCCTATGCGAACGGCAAGGGTATTTCAATTATCGGCGATATGCCGATATTTGCCGCTGCCGATTCTGCGGATGTTTGGGCGCACCGAAAATTCTTTCAGCTGGACAGCCGCGGGCGCCCTCGTGCGGTTGCCGGTGTTCCGCCGGATTATTTCAGTGCGACAGGACAATTATGGGGAAATCCGCTGTATGACTGGCGGGCAATAAAAGAAGATAAATTCAGCTGGTGGCTTTCGCGGATAAAAGCGGTTCTTGAATTGACGGATTTTGTCCGCATTGACCATTTCCGCGGCTTCGAATCGTACTGGTCGGTTCCTGCCGGAGAAAAAACGGCGGAAAACGGCGCATGGAAAAAAGGACCGGGCAGAGCGCTGTTTCGTGCAATCCGCGCGGAATTCGGCGATATTCCTATTATTGCGGAAGATCTCGGCGTAATAACCGATAAAGTTGCCGCACTGCGGGATGAATTCGAATTGCCCGGAATGAAAGTTCTGCAGTTTGCGTTTGACGCTTCCGGCGATGCGGCCGGCGCGCATACCAATGCATTCCTTCCGCATGAATTCGGCAGAAGATGCGTGGTGTATACCGGAACACACGACAATGATACAACGGCAGGCTGGCTTTCGTCTTTGCCGCCGGAGCAGAAAGAACTTGTCCGCGAGTATATTTGCGGCGGCGCGTTTTCACCTGCCGGCACAATTTCGGATGAACAGATGTGTCCGGCTTTGATTCGGCTTGCGTTTTCTTCTGTTGCCGAATTTGCAATTATACCTTTGCAGGATATTTACGGAATCGGCAGCAGCGCACGCATGAATACGCCGTCAACGGTTTCCGGAAACTGGCAGTGGCGCATGGATGCCGATATGCTTCCCGGCTGTTCTGCCGCTGCTTGCTGTGCGGCGGCGGAACAAAAAGCTGCATGGCTGCGCCGAATGAGCTGCTTGTACAACAGGAACACGCATATTGCGGCATTTTAGGCATCGGCGCGTAAAATAAATTATTCGCGGATGCAGCTGCTCATTATTTGCATCGGTTTATCGCTTTGTCATATTTATCTTTTCTCTTTTTTTGAAAAGTGCTACTCTCTTGCTCTATGGATATATTAGCGGATTTTTTTCCGGATTTTATGCATTTCGGCAAATTTGAAGACACGAACCTTATTTTGCTGCTGGGAATAATTTTATTCCTCGGTGCCGTCGGCGGCAGGCTTTTTCAGAAAATGAAAATTCCGCAGGTCGTCGGATATATAGTAATCGGAATTGTAATAGGTCAGTCGGGCTTCCAAATTTTGAGTGCGGATGTCATCGCCGCGCTTAATCCCTTGAGTTCTGTCGCGTTATCTCTTATCGGTTTTTTAATCGGAAGCGAATTAAAGATTCAAGTCATACGGAAGTACGGCAGGCAATTTGCCGGTATTTTGCTGTTTGAAGCAATTGTTCCTTTTTTTGTTGTATCTGCGGCAGTATCGGCTGCGGCATGGCTGATGACAAAAAATTTTGCCGTGTCGGTATCGCTCGGATTGGTTCTCGGTTCCATTTCTTCCGCTACCGCGCCTGCCGCAACAACAGACGTTTTGCGGGAGAACCGAACGCGGGGACCGCTTACTTCTACGGTTCTCGGCATTGTTGCAATGGATGATGCGGTCGCGCTTGTTTTGTATGCCGCCGCGTCGTCTGCGGCAACCGCTTTGCTCGGTTCTACCGCCGGATCTTTCGGGCAGCAAGCGCTGGCACTTGTGTATGACATTGTTGTGTCTGCTGCGCTCGGTTCCGCTGCGGGCTTTTTATTGAGCTTCGTTATCCGCAATGTCATGACGGATGAAGGCCGCATTTTGGCATTTTCGTTGGGCACGCTGTTTCTTTCTACCGGAATTTGTTCTCGGTTCAATTTGGATACGATTTTGTCCGCAATGTCGATGGGATTTTTCCTGGTGAATTTTGCGCCGGCAAAAACACGGGCAACATTTTCGCTCGTGGAAAAATTTACGCCGCCGATTTACGTTTTGTTTTTTGTGCTTGTCGGCGCAAAATTGAATATTTGGAATGTTACTGCATTTGTCGGAATTATCGTGCTTTTGTATATTGTTTGCCGCACCCTCGGAAAATCAATCGGATCGAGAATCGGAGCAAAGATTACTCATGCTCCCGAAACAGTTCGGCGTTATCTGCCGTTTTGTCTGCTTAGTCAGGCAGGCGTTGCGATTGGACTTTCAATCACCGCGGGACAGGATTTTTCTTCGACAATCGGCGCCACAGTCATTCTTATAATTACGGCGACGACGTTCGTCGTGCAGCTGCTCGGACCGGTTTGCGTAAAATACGCGGTTACAAAAGCCGGCGAATGCAATTTGGATATCTGTGAAGAAGATATCATGAAAACCTGCGCAGTGCGTGATATTACTTGCGGAGGTTTGCCTGTTTGTTCGGAAGATTCTCCGGCAGTTGTTGCCGAAACGGAAAAGCTGTGCGATATACTTGATGCTTTCATTCATCATCAAAATTTAAATTACTGCGTAAAAAACGCGGAAGGAAAACCGGCGGGAATTATTACGCTTGAGCATTTAAAAGAATCGCTGTCGCTTCCCGATTTTTCAAACGCACTTATGGCAATGGATATTGCCGAGCCGAGCTCCGTTTCGGTAACTCCCGATATGATGATTTGCGATGTGCTGAAATTATTTACCGAAAAAGACATTGACGCTGCGCCGATATTAAACGAAAACGGCAAGGCGGCAGGCATCCTTGAACGGCAAATGATAGAACATTACCTGCGCCGAAAAGTTGTATCGCTTCATAAAAAACTTTCCGAACTGACAGAACAATCAGCTGCCGAATAGCGGGCTGCCGGCGTGTTGCGCGCGGCAATCCCAAAAACGCCGCTTCATTATGCTTGTCAAATCATAAACTGCATGCCGATGAAGCGGCGCGAAAGCGCGCAGCTATTCTTCCTGTGCCTGAAGCAGTGCGCCGAGAATCATAAGATGTCCGGAAAGCCCTTTCAAAAATGAAAGGAATTTTGTGCCGCTGCCGAATGCGCCTTTAATCAATCCGCCTTCGCCGAGAATATCGACAAGCACAATGACAACGAGCCACATAATTGTGATAATCAGCATAATGATTTTTGCGGGGCCGAGTGCCGGCGCAAACATGTTTATAAGCAGAAAAATCCCGCCGGCAAGTTCGAGTATTCCTATAATGATAATGAGAACGCCGGAAATATTTCCTCTGCCGAACAAACTATATATGGCTGATGCTATTTCGTTCCCGCCGAATGCCGATTTAAATTGACTTACAATGCCGCCGTCAAGCTGCACCGTAATGATGCCTGATATAATCAGAAAAAGCGATAATGCAACTTTCAGAATAGTTGCTCCAAGTGATTTTGATACTGTCATTGTATCCTCCCGTAAAAACCAACAAAGAAATTGTAATCCCAGAGTTGACTTTTCAATAAAAAGTTTGCAACGCAAACATGTAAAATAAAAACTTCATGTTATTTTCAGGCAGTTTTTATTTTATATCTTTAATATATTCGATGTATAATTTCTATACATGAATTTGCGCCAATATTTTTCCGATGCTGTCATGCACGACGAGATTTGCGGCGCCGTCGTGCGGCGTTTCCGATTTATTCAAAAGCACAATATTATTTCCATGGAAATGATATATCATGCCCGCTGCCGGATACACGGCAAGCGATGTGCCGCCGATAATAAGCGTGTCTGCCGCACCCAACGCTTTTGAAGCAAGCGACATTGTTTCGCTGTTCAGGCTTTCTTCATACAGCACTACGTCCGGTTTAATTACGCCGCGGCAGTGTTCGTTTTCGCAGCGGGGAATGCCGTCTTTTTCCGCTGCGCACAATTTTATCAGTGCTTCGGCATTGTAAAACGCGCCGCATTTGATGCAGTAATTGCGGTGAATGCTTCCGTGCAGTTCGTGCACCGTTTTGCTGCCCGCTTTTTGATGCAGTCCGTCGATGTTTTGCGTGATAACCGCCGTGAGTTTGCCGGATTTTTCCAATTCCGCAAGTTTGCAATGCGCGGCATTCGGTTCCGCATTCAGAACAAGCATTTTTTCGCGGTAGAAACGGAAAAATTCCGCAGTTTCCGCCATGAAAAACGAATGACTTAAAATCGTTTCGGGCGGATACTTCCACTGCTGCCGATACAGTCCGCCGGTACTTCTGAAATCGGGAATTCCGCTTTCCGTGGAAACTCCCGCGCCGCCGAAAAATACAATCCGCTGCGATTTATCTATAATGTCCTGCAAGTGTTCAATTTCTGTCATCAGCATTATTGTACTGTTGATTTGCGTATTTCGCAAGAATTGCATATTCGCAGACAAGTTTTTCCAGCGGCCAGCGCCCTCTGTTCGCGGGACTCGTTGACGGCAAACAAAGGGCGGGAATTCCGGTTTGCGGCAGACACAGTTTTGTGTACAGCCGGAATGCTTTCTGCCCTGCGGTTACGACGGTATCGATGCGGCTGTTTTGCAGCATAGCGGAAAAATCGTTCGGCACGGCGTTTTTGATGGACGCGTCTTGTGCTCCGGAAATATTGCAGGACGCAAGCACATCCCATAATGCCAGATGATTGTTCAGAATCAATGCCGTTTTTTCCGAAATTGTCTGCGGAAGCGGCTGCCGAAAGACCGCCGCAGCAACTTGCCAAAAACGGTTTTGCGGATGCCCGTAGTAAAATCCCTGCCTGCGCGACGCGGGAGAAGGCATTGTGCCGAGAATAAGAATCCTGCTGTTTTTGTCATACACCGGTGCAAGCGGATGAATAATCGTTTCCGTTGTTTGTTCTGCGGAATGCGCCGTCATGAATCCGCATTGTACAGCGGAAAACAAATTATTTCCAGTCCGCAGCCATGTTGTCCGCAAATCGCGCCGATGCTTTTTCAGTCTTTCATTGACATGAAAAAGGGCACTTTGTATACTTTTGCGAATAATGGACAAATCAGAATATTTTTCCGACACGATACGCGCTGTCGATGCGAAATTCGAAGCGCAGAAAATTGCTTTCTCTCCGCTGACTTTTCAGGCTGTGCGGGCAATGCTCGAAACAGGCATCTTGCGGAAAATATCGGACAGCGGAGACGAAGGCGCATCGGTCCGCGAAATCGCCGAATCCTGCGGACTTTCAGAATACGGAGTTTCTGTTCTTGCGGAAATGGCGCTTGGAATGAATATCGTAAAATTGTGCGGAGGCGGCAGCGAAACGCGGCTGACACTCGGAAAAACAGGCTGGTTTTTGCTTGAAGATGACATGACGCGGATCAATTTTGATTTTGTCAACGATATTTGCTATAAAGGCGCCTGGAATTTAACGGATTCCGTCAAAACCGGACGTCCTGAGGGATTAAAAGAGTTCGGCTCTTCCTGGACAACTATTTACGAAGCGCTTTCGTCCCTGCCGGAGCAGGCGAAAAAAAGCTGGTTTGCGTTTGATCATTTTTATTCCGATATTGCGTTCCCGGAAGCACTGCCGATTGTTTTTTCAAAAAATCCTTCATTGCTGCTTGATATCGGCGGCAATACGGCAAAATGGGCAATCCGCTGCTGCGAATTCAATAAAAATGTGCGGGTTATTATTGCCGATTTGCCGGGACAAACTGCTTCTGCGGAAAAAAACGCGGCGGCGGCAGGTTTTTCCGATCGCATAACGACCAGTGCGGGAAACATTTTGAATGATAAGACCGTTTTGCCGCAGAGTGCGGACGCAGTATGGATGAGCCAGTTTTTGGATTGTTTTTCATTGCGGCAGATAACAAAAATCATGAAAAAAATCGCCGCAGCCGCAGATACGAAAACGGATATCTGGATTTTGGAACCGTTGTGGGATATGCAGAAATTCCGTGCGGCTTCATATTCATTGCAGGCAACATCGCTGTATTTCACCTGCATGGCGAACGGGAACAGCAAAATGTATTCTTTCGGGGAATTGACGGATGCCGTTGAAGCCGGCGGTTTTTCTCTTGTTGCGGCGCATCATAATCTCGGATCCAATAATTATTCTTTGCTGAATTTCAGAAAAGCAAAAAATGCATAGCGATACGGAATAAAAAATGACGGAAAACGCAAAATCCGCGGCGGCTGTGTGGAATCCGAAAATTGCCGAAAAAATCGCAGTTACGAAATTTTCCGCCTGGGCACCGGGGCTCGGCGCGTTTGCTCAAAATCCCGCCGCATGGCATGAGTGGGCGGAAAACCGCCGGAGCATCGATATGACTGCTGAATCGCCGGCTATCCCGTTTGCGGATCCGCTTTTGCGGCGGCGTCTCAGCCAGCTTACAAAGATGACCGTACAAATCGTGCATGACGTTCTTCCGGATGCGGCGGATGCAAAAATGGTGTTTTCTTCGTTTCGAGGCGAAATAGCGCGGCAATTTTCTATAAACAAAATGCTCATAGAAGAACATTCTGTTATGCCCGCGTCGTTTTCGCTTTCTGTTTTCAACGCACCGCCGGCAATGGCGTCTATAATTCTCGGTTTGCAGTCAGGCTACAGCGCCGTATATCCCGCCGAAGATTCGATTTTGTCCGCGATTGCGGCAGCAAGTGCGGCTATTGCGTCCGGCGCGGAACAGCGTGTTGTTTTTGTGTACGCGGATGAATGTATTCCCGAATTATACGGAACATTACGTCCGCAAGAACCTGCGCTGGCGTTCGCTGTTGTGCTTTCCGCATCCGATGCTTCGGGCGGCGAACAAGGAGCTGTTCCGCTGTTGTCTGTGCTGCCTGAAAAACATGCCGGTTCATTTTCTCCGGCGGATTTTTTGAAACGGCTTATTTTGCTGTGCTGACGGCGGATAACCGAAATTCCCGCCCGCGCCATGCATTTTGCGCTTTGTGCATGGTTTTTCATTGCCGCTTTGTTCTCCGCCGAAAATCACCAATTCCGTTAAGGCTTATCAGCTTTCCGCCTGTAATATAATTTCGATGCTGCATTTATGTTTGACTATTATGTTGACAATCTTGTATAATTAAGTAAAATTTTGTTTTTTTAAATTATGCGGGGGGGGGACAGCGCTTCTTATGGACGAACTTAAACAGCAAATAAAAGAAGTTATCATCAGCGCTTTGGAACTCGAAGATATACGGCCGGAGCATATCGCCGACGATGAACCGTTGTTCGGCGAGGGACTCGGCTTGGATTCTATAGACGCATTGGAACTGGGCGTTGCACTGAAGAAAAAATTCGGCGTGAAATTTTCCGCGGAAAGTGCGGACAATAGAAAACATTTTGCGTCTGTTGATGCGCTGGCGCAGTTCATCATTGCGGAAAGAGCCGCATCAGAGGGAAATCAACAGCTTCCGTGAAAAACAAATTGTCCGCTGCATTTTTTTCGAAGAAATATGCGTAAGATAGCCGCGCCGCTTTTTTATTTGTTTGCCGCGTTATATCCGGCTGTTGTTTTTGTGCTTTTGGTGCTGCTGAAAATTCCTGCCCGCGTTATTTCTTTATGCATCATGTTTTTTTGCGGATGCATGTTTTTGGCGGCAACATCCGGAAAAAAACGCAGCCGGCACATAAAGTTTTTGCTGTCTTCTGCTGTGCTGTTTGTGCTTGGAACCGCGTGCTGCATTTCCGGCGCCGATATTTTCCTGAAGCTGTATCCGGTTTTGATAAACGGAATGCTGCTCGGCTTTTTTTCGTTTTCGCTTGTATCGCCGCCGACGGTTATATTCCGTTTGGCGGTGATGCAGAAACCGTCTATACGCGGTTCTATTGCCGCTAAAAGAGTAGAGGCGTATTGTTTCCGCGTTACGCTGATATGGTGCGCGTTTTTTCTGCTGAACGGAACAGCCGCAGCGTACACAGTATTTTGTGCATCGGGAACTGCCTGGTCGGTATATAACGGCGGCATTTCCTACGCGCTGATGGGATTGCTTTTTGCCGGAGAATTTATGGTCAGAAGGATTGTTGACAAAAAAATGCCCGTATCTGTTCCTTTTTCGCAGTTTGCCGCGAATTCGCACGCGCCTGACATGGTTGTGTGCTATGAAAAAAAATGGTCGGACGGCTGTGTTCTCACTTGGAATGATTTCCTTATCGATTCCGCCAAACTAAGACAGTTTATCAATGCGCCGGAACACAGCGGATCGGATTCCTGGATTCTTCATTGCGATGACTATTATTATTTTTTGGCTGCGTTCACTGCGCTTCTGCAATGCGGAAAAAAAATTCTGCTTACCGCGAATATTTCGCCGGCGTTTATTGCGGAAATTCAGACAGATGCTTCGATACGCTTTTTAACCGATCAGAATATTTCCGGGGCGGATTTTGTGCCGGATATTTTGGATAATGCCGCCGCGCCATCCGAAGCCGAAAGAAATACAACGCCCGCCATAATCGCGGATGAAACGCATATTATCATGTATACTTCCGGCTCGACCGGGCATCCGAAGCAAGTGCATCAGCGGCTGACCGAATTTGAAACGGATAATGCGTTCGTGCTGTCAAAATGGGGCGACGAATTCCTCAAGCGGAAATTATGTTCTACCGTCAGCCAGCATCATATTTACGGACTGCTGTTCGGCATTTTGCTGCCTTTTACGGCCGGCGTTCCGTTTCGGCGCAAGCGTATTGTGTATCCGGAAGAATTCGAAACGCTCACCGATGATTCTTATATGATTATTGCAACGCCCGCGTTTTTGAAACGTTCCGTAGAAGCGGAACACAATGCGCTGCATTTGAATTCCTGCTGGATTTTTACTTCGGGCGGAGTTCTTACAAAAGAAATCGCGGAAGCCTCGTATCATACATTCGGATTTTGGCCGCTCGAAGTATACGGCAGCACCGAAACAAGCGGCATTGCGTATCGTCAGTCCAAAAACGGACTTTCCTGGACGCCTTTCGACAATGCGGAAATATGGAAAAATGAAGACGGCTGTCTTGTTGTCCGTTCGCCGTATATACAAGATCCCGCAGGTTTTGTTACCGGCGATCTTATCGAAATGCAGGAAAACGGACAATTCCTGTTAAAAGGGCGCGCGGATTCTATCGTAAAAATAGAAGAAAAACGCATTTCTGTTACGGAAGTCGAAAACAGAATTCTTCAATCCGGTTTTGTTTCCGATGTATGCGTGGTGCCTATAACGGAAAAGCGTCAATATCTTGCTGCCGCGATTGTGCTTAATGAAGCCGGCAGACAAAAATTCAAAGATACCGAAAAATATTTGATAAACCGTTTTTTCCGCAATTATACGGCGCAGTTTTTTGAAGCTGTCGTGCTGCCGAGAAAATGGCGCTATCTCGATGCGATTCCCGCCGATGTTCAGGGAAAAAAGAAAAAGCAGGAAATTCAATCGTTGTTTGTACCGGAAAACGGACACGGCATTCCGTGCGAACAGCTTGTCAGAAAAACCGATGCCGCTGCCGATATTGCGGTTTTTATTCCGGCGGAAAGCGATTATTTTGACGGCCATTTTCCCGATTATCCGCTGCTTTCGGCGGCAGCGCAAATCGATCTTGCCGCGCATTTTGCCGATCGGTATTTCGGCGCCGGAAAAATCGTGCCGGATATAAAACGATGCAAATTTATTTCTCCGATAAAACCCGATGCATCGCTGTTAATTCATCTGGAATACAGAGCGGACAGCGGAACTTTGTCATTTGCCTATGCAGCGCCGGATGAAAATACGCTTTTTTCTTCCGGAACTTTAACTGTCAAGGATGAAGCATGACACAGGGATTTATCATTCCCGTGTACAATCACGGAAAACCGGCGGCTGCCGTAACGGAAAATCTTTTGCGCTTCGAGATTCCTATTATTTTAATTGATGACGGCAGCGGCGCGGAAACAAAAGAAATTCTGCACGGACTTGCGGAAAAATATTCCTGCGTCAATCTTGTAACACTTGACCGCAACCGCGGCAAAGGCGGTGCGGTTTGCGCCGGAATAGATCGCGCGAAACAGCTGGGATTGACGCATGTTCTGCAAATCGATGCGGACGCCCAGCATGACATAAGCCGTGCGGAATTTTTTCTTGAACAGTCTAAAATGTTTCCGCAGCGAATGATTTGCGCCTATCCCGATTTCGATGATTCCGTTCCTGCCAGCCGCAAAAACGGGCGCAAGCTCGCGAATTTCATGGCGCGTTTAATAACGCTTTCGTCTGATATAACGGACTGCATGTGCGGTTTCCGCGTGTATCCGGTTTCCGTTGCATACGACTTGATTCATCGTTATCGGTTTGACATGCGGATGGGCTTTGACATCCAGATTTTAATATATCTTCATTGGCAGGGAATTCCGTTTTCGTTTTATCCGGTACGCGTCGTGTATCCCGCCGGCGGTATTTCGCATTTTCATCTTGTGCGGGATAATGTCCGCATTATTTTTGTGTTTGCGAAATGTTTTTTCGGCATGATTATGCGCTTCCCGTATTTTTTGGTTAGGAAATTGAAAAGGCGGTGCACGGCATGAAATATTCTTCCTCTCATGCATTGAATTGTTTCGCGTCTTCCCGCCCCTGCCGCCGGCACGGAGAAAAACATTGGTCCGAACGCCGTGAACTTGTAACCGGTTATACGTGTTATAAAATAGTACTTTTGATTTTCAGAACACTGCCGCCGACGCTTATGCGGATACTTGCGCTTCCGGTAAGTTTTTTTTATTTTCTGTTTGCCGGAAAAGCGCGTGCCGCTTCGAAAAAATTTCTGCGCCGCGTAAAACCGCAGTGCGATGCTCCGAAAAAAATTTTTTTGAATCCGCTGAAACATTTCGCTGCGTTTTCATTGACTATAGTTGAAAAAATACAGGGATGGGGCGGGAAAATTCAATTTGAAAATATTCATTTTCAGCGGGACGACATAGACAATCTCGTTTACGAATTGGAAAACGGCCGCGGTGCGCTGCTTATTTGTTCGCATTTGGGAAATGCGGAATTACTGCGCGCGCTTGCCAGCTATGATCGCACGGGCGTTTCGCGCAGTGTGCCGGTTATATCGATAGTTGATTTTTCCTGCAACGCGTATTTCAACAGAATGCTTCGGGAACTTAATCCGGATTCTATGATGCATATTATCAGCGCGGACGATGTAGGACCGGAAACAATTATTCAGCTGCAGGAACAAATTGCAGGCGGCGGGCTTGTTGTTATTGCGGGCGACAGAACTTCTGCCAATACGCGCGATCGGTATTTAACGATTCCTTTTTTGGGGTTCGATGCGCCGTTTGCGTACGGTCCGTATTTGCTTGCTTCACTGCTTAACGCGTCCGTGTATTTTGTGTTTGCGCTGCGCACGAAAGATGCCGGCATTTTCCCCGAATACGATATGCACGTTCACAAAAATCAAATTTCGTTTGACTGTCAGCGCAAAGAACGAGAAACACGCATCCGCAGCACTGCCGAAAATTTCGTGCATTATCTTGAATATTACAGCCGGAAGTATCCCTGCCAGTGGTACAATTTTTTTGATTTTTGGGCTTTCCCGGAAACGTTGATATGACAAATGAATTGGATCCGCGTGTGCTCGCGGCGGAAATAGAATTTTCCGTGGAATTTTACGAAGTCGATTCTATGAAAATCGCCTGGCATGGAAATTATATCCAGTATTTCGAACGTGCCCGCTGTGCGCTGCTTGATAAAATCGGTTATGATTATAATCAAATGGAACAAAGCGGTTTTGCTTTTCCCGTTGTCGATGTCCGAGTGAAATATATTCGTCCGCTGCGTTTTAAGGATCGAGTGCGGGCAAAAGCAACGCTTGCCGAATATGAAAATCGGCTGCGCATACAATTCGAACTGCGCAATGCGGCAACCGGAGAACTCGCAACAACCGGTTCCGTAACGCAGATGGCAGTCTGCATGGGAACAGGAGAAACCTGTTTTGTGTGTCCCGAAATTTTTACGAAAAAAGTAGAATCGCTGATCCGTCAGGGAGGGTTTCCGCAGTGAAAATCGGAAAGAACTTTAATTTGTCTGCAATTGTTCCCGCGCATGCATGTTTGTTTTTATTGTTTGCACTATTTGTTCCGACGGAAAATATGTATGCGGATGTTTTTTCGTTCCCGCTGACGGATGAGTCGGAGCCGGCTTTTCGGGAAGTATGTGCGGCGATTTCCGGCAAACCGATTGTAAAAGGCTGTTTTATCCAAAAAAAAACAATTGCGCGCTTGAATAAAAATTTTATTTCTTCCGGAGAGTTTGTCATATCCGCAGAAGACGGCATTATTTGGAACACAAAAAATCCGTATCCCTCTGCGGCTGTGATAACGGAAAACAGTATTATACAAATTTCCGCGGACGGAAAAAGAACCGGCATTCAAGCTGCGGGAAACGGCGCCTTTGATTATTTTTCGCAGATAATCGGCGCGCTGTTCACCGGAAACGCCGCCTTGCTGCGGGAAAATTTTGCCATGTATTTTGAAGCGGCAGACAACGGCAGCTGGATTTGCGGATTTATTCCGCGCGATGAAATGATTCGTTCGTTTGCCGCGCAAATTGTTTTGTCCGGCAGCGATACCATACGCAGCTTGCTGCTGCATGAAAAAAACGGCGACAGCATCGGCTATGAGCTGTCTGATCATGTGTTTGCTTCGGAACTGACGGATGATGAAAAAGCATTTTTTACCGAAGACTGAATCGCCTGCGTGTATATATGTTCCGCTGGCAATTTGGTGTTTATTATATGCTGCCGTAATAATAATTTTTGTTTGTTCATTGTTCCGCACGCAGGATATTCACATTGATTCGAATCTTGCGGATATACTTCCGCCGTCGCACGCGCTGAAAAATGTTGCTTCTGCGGATGCAGCGTTCAGTTCGAAAAATGCGCGCAGTATTGTGATTTTTTCTGCGCATCGGGATTTTTCCGCTGCAAAAGCTGCCATGGAAAAATTGTACAATGAATGCAAACATGAAAGTTTTTTTGAAAGCATTATGCTGTACGCAGATGCTTCTGCTGCCGCGCAGATTTCCGATTTTTTATTTGAGTGGCGGTATAACTTGATTGATGATGAAACTGCTGCGCGGCTTGAACGCGGCGAGGCGGACAAAATTGCGCAGGAAGCGCTTGCCGCTGTTTTCGGCGGATTTGCTTTTTCCGATTTTTCTCATCTGGAAGAAGATCCTTTTTTGCTGACAGATAAAAATATGCGGATTTTTCTTAATGCCGCGCTTATGTCCGGTGCAGGACTGTTTGTAAAAGACGGCGTGCTTGCCGCAAATCACGAAGGTATATGGTATGTTATGCTCCGCGGAGTACTTTCCGAAAAAAGCACATCCGTTGCGAATAAACAAAGCGCGGTAAAATATATTTATAAATCCTGCGCGGAAATTCAAGAAAATGCCGCACGAGAAGCAGCATATAATAATGGCACTGCGGAAACAAACGATGCATTCTTTGCGCCGGAATTTTTTTACACGGGAATACCGTTTCATAGTTATGAGAGTTCATCTTCTGCTCAAAAAGAAATTTCTATTATCTCTTCCATTGCTATGGTGCTGGTAATTTGCATATTTTTGTGCGTATTCCGCAGTTTGTTCCCTGCGTTTGTTTCTGCATTCGCGGTGCTTCTTTCGTGCGTATTTGCTTGTGTTTCTGCGCTTTTGATTTTCAGAAAAATTCATTTGCTTACATTTGTGTTCGGTACGACGCTTATCGGAACATGTCTCGATTATTCGATTCATTTTTTTGCGTACCGAAAAGATTTTTCGGTTTTGAAAAACGGCGGCAGTATTCGATCGCACATTTTCCGCGGCATCGGTATCAGTTTTTTGTCTACGGAAATATGCTGCGCGGCTCTTGCATTGGCGCCGTTTCCGCTGTTAAAGCAGGTTGCTGTTTTTCTTGCCGCCGGATTGCTTTGTGCTTTTTCGTGCGTTGTCTGCGTATATCCGTGTTTCGAAAATCGTGCTGTTCCTAAAAGAAAATATTTCCCCGAAAAATTTTTCCGTTTGCCTCTTTCATTTGTTTTGCGGAAAAATATTTTTTTTGCCGGCATAAAAAAAACAGTGCGGCGCTTCCGATTATCTCCGCGAATGACAGCGGCATTGCCGGCCGCGGCTGCGCTGATTGTTTTGCTGTGCTGCAAAAATTCCGTCCGCATCGAAAACAATATCAGGAATTTATATAAAATGCCTGAACATCTTTTGCGCTCGGAACGGACAGCTTCGGAGATTTTTCAAACGAAAACTTCCGGATGGTATTTTTTGATTGAAGGCATTTCTCCGAATGATGTTCTGCTGCGCGAAGAACAATTGTGCCGCCGAATTGCGGAAGAACTCCCCGAAACGGATGCACGGAATTATGCTGCCGTATCGCGGTTTATTCCGTCCGAACAAAAACAGCGCCGCAGTTATGCCGCCGCACAGCAATTGCTGCCTGCCACTTTAAAACAATATGAAGCGCTCGGATTCTCCGCAGCGGAAGAAAAAGAATTGCGCCGCGGTTTTGAATCTGCCGCAGGGAAATTCTGTCCGCCGCCGAATTCTTCGAGAACAAACTTTCCCGATGTAATTGCCGCCGCCGTTGATAATTTATGGATCGGACAATGCGGCGAATTATATTATTCCTGCGTGATGCCGTTTTCTTCGGAAAATGAAGATGTGCTTCGCAGCATTGCGGAAACAGAGGAACATGTATATTTTGTAAATAAATCGAAAGACATAAATAAGGAACTTGATTCGCTGACGGCGGCTATGCTGAAATTGCTTGCTTTGGCATTTGCGGTGATAACAGCGATGCTCGTATATTTGTATCCGCTGAAAACTGCGCTGTCGATTGCCGCTGCGCCGTTGTTTGCCGGATTGATAACCGCCGCGGTTCTCGCTGCCTGCGGTGCTGCTGTCGGATTTTTTTCGGCGACCGGTTTTGTTCTTGTGTTCGGGCTTGGACTTGATTATATTATCTACAATGTGGAAGGACGAAAATCCGATGCGGAAAAAACGACGCGTTCCGCAGTGCTGCTTTCATATATAACAACAGCACTTTCTTTCGGCGCGCTGTCGCTGACCGGTTTTGCGCCGGTTCATATATTCGGACTGACAGTATGCGTCGGTTTGACGGCGGCGTTCGTTTTTCCGTTATTGCTTGCAAGTCAGGAGAAAGAATGAATGTAAAACATGCCGCGGCATTTCTCGGTGCGGGAATTTTATTGTTATTCGCCGCATCGTGCGGAGCAACCGGAAAAAATATTGCGGAAACTTATCCCGCCGCGGAAAAATCCGTTTCTGTGCGTCTGTCCGGAAAATCCGTTTATACGCTTTTGCCGGTGCGCTGCATGGAAGGAAGCATTGACGGCGTACAGCACATATCGGCGTCTTTCGGAAATAAATCTTTTTCTGCCGATGCGTTTGTGCAGTCTGACGCTGAAAAACTTTTTATAATTGTATTCAATAATTTCGGCAGCACCATGGCGGAAATCGAATACGCCGGCAATGCGGTTTCTTTATATTCGGCAATGCTTCCTGATTTTATTAAACCGGAATATATAATTGCCGATTTTCAATTTTGCTTTTATGAAGTATCTTCTGTTTCTGCTGCGCTTTGCAAAAGCGGATTGACGCTGAAAACTGCGCACGAAAACGAAACCGAAATTCGCCGTATATATAACGGGAAAAAATTGATAATCGAAATAAAAAAAAGCGGCGCATTTGCAGAGTATTCGAATTATGCGCGGGGATATTTTTACAAGCTGAACGGCGATTATCCGAAATAAGTTCAATCGGAAAGGTTCTGAATGCTGCAAAAAACTAACACGGAAATTTATCTTTCAAATCCCGGCGTCTTATGCTGTGCGGGAAATTCTCTGTCTGCGCTGTCTGCCGCGGCGGCTGCCGCAAGCACAGAAGGCATTGGCGAAACAGAATGCTGCGGAAAAAATTTTTTCGTCGGACGAATCGATGATCGTTTTATTCCGCCCTCCGATGACCGATTTGACATGAGGATTTTGCGCATTGTTGCCGCCGCACTTGAACAAATCCGTCCGGCGGTTGAAAAAGCGAAATCACGATACGGTGCGGATCGAATCGGCGTGTGCATCGGTTCCTGTGATAACGGTTCCGAATTGTCATTGGAAGCGCACCGCTCGTTTTTTGCGGCAAAGTCTTTTCCGAAAAATTATCGGCTTGAAATTCAAGGCGCGTCATATCCCGCTTCGTTTGTTTCCCGCATTTGCGGTGTTTCCGGAATTTCACTCGCATTTTCGACAGCGTGTTCGTCTTCTGCGAGTGCTTTGGCAAAAGCGCGTCAGCTTATTCTCGGCGGACTGTGCGATGCGGTTATTGCGGGCGGTGCGGATATTGTTTCGCAGACAGTGCTGCTGGGCTTTGATTCTTTGCAGACGGTGTCGGAAAAAATTTGCAATCCGTTCAGCAAAAACCGCAGCGGCATTACGCTTGGCGAAGGCGCCGCATTTTTTCTTCTTGCAAAAGACGATACAGACGGTTCCGGTATTGTGCTTGCCGGCTGCGGAGAAAGCGCCGATGCGTCGCATATTACATCACCGCGTGCGGACGGATACGGTGCGCAGACAGCTATGAATGCAGCGCTGGCGGATGCGGATGTTCTTCCCGGCTGCATCGATTATGTGAATTTGCATGGAACGGGAACCGTGCTCAATGACAGCATGGAAGCGGCAGCTGTTGCTTCGGTATTTCCTGCCGATGTAATTGTCAGTTCCACAAAACCGATAACAGGCCATACGCTTGGCGCTGCCGGTGCGCTTGAACTTGCGCTTTGCATGTCGAGCATGCAGCAGCGCATTCTGCCCTGCCATTGCTGGGATGGAATGCAAGATCCGCTGCTGCCGCGTTTGAATTTTGCGCATCAAAATCACGCGCTTCCTGCTGTTCGATATTGCATGAGCAATTCGTTTGCATTCGGCGGCTGCAATGTCAGTTTGATTATACGAAATATTCGTTGCCGGAACGGAAATCTTCCGTTTTGAATACGCGCTGCCGGACATGAATAATCATATCATTTGCAGAGGTTCCCGATGATCATTTCAAATGACTGTATTGCAAATCTTGTGCCGCATAAAGGAAAAATGCTTCTTTTGAACAGAATTGTATTTTTCGATACAAAAGAAGGACTGCTTGTTTCGGAAAGCGATATTTCTGCGGACTGGCTGTTTTACGATGCCGCGCTTTCGGGTGTGCCGTCCTGGGTTTCTTTTGAACTCATGGCGCAGAGCATCGCGGCTTTGAACGGCATTGCGGAGCGGGAAAAAACAGCACGCGCTTCTGCCTGCGGTTCGCCGCCGGCGTTCGGCACAGATGCTTTTTGTTCCGCGCCGGATTTTCTTTCCCGCAGTGATATGATAAAACCGAAAACAGGATTTATCGTAAGCATTTCCGCAATGCACTTTTCGGTGCCGGTTTTGACCGTCGGTTCCGCCGTGCGGACGGAAGTTCTCATCGAATGCAGGGATAACAATGTCTGTTCATTTACGGGCACGGTAACGCAAAACGGCATTGAAGCGGGGTGCGGCAGACTTGTTGCCGCGGAACACGAAAGCAAATAATTCGGGAACAAATACGGCAAACGGAGTATGTATGGAATGTGAAAAAAAAGTGCTGATTACCGGAGCATCCGGCGGAATAGGTCGTGCAGTTGCGCTTTCGGCAGCGTCGGCAGGTTTCGGCGTTGTTGTACATTGCAATCGCGCAAAAGAGCGTGCGGAAGAAGCTGCGGATATGATTGCCGCAGCAGGCGGATGCGCCGAAGTTTTGCAGTTTGATATTGCGGACAGACAGGATTGCGCGGAAAAACTGAATGCTTGGGTAGAAAAAAACGGCGCGCCTTGGGGCGTTGTTTGCTGTGCGGGAATATGCCGCGACAACGTATTTCCCGCTTTAAGCGCCGATGATTGGGATTCCGTACTCCGCGTAAATCTGGATGGTTTTTACAATGTTCTGAATCCGCTTGTAATGCCGATGTGCCGTCGCCGCCGCGGCCGGATAATCACAATTTCTTCCGTGTCCGGCATTATGGGAAATTACGGTCAGGTGAATTACAGTGCGGCAAAGGCGGGAATTATCGGCGCGACAAAAGCACTCGCCGCGGAACTTGCGGGACGATCCATTACCGTAAATTGCATCGCGCCGGGGTTTATCGATACCGATATGACAGCTTCTGTGCCGGCAGCTGACGCAATCCTTCGGCAAATTCCGATGCGGCGTGCCGGAAAGCCGGAAGAAGTCGCAGCGGCTGCGGTTTTTCTGCTTTCCGATGCGGCGTCATATATTACCCGTCAGGTTATTTCCGTGAACGGCGGCTTGATATAACCGCTGCCCCGCGTTATGGATTGATGCGGAATCGGAGCGGAGCGCGGAATGCGCACTCAAACAAATCCGTTTCTGCGTTTTGTGCAGGCAGGAAATGCCGCTGAAATATTCGCTGTTTGCAATGCATTTTATAAATGCCGATATTTTTCTTTGTCTTTTTCCGTGAGTTTTCGGATTACTCGGCAGGGATTCCCTGCGGCAAGGACATCGGACGGAATATTTTTCACGACAACGCTTCCTGCGCCGATTACGGTGTTGTCGCCGATTGCAACGCCCGGCACTACTGTTACACCTGCGCCGATCCAAACATTATTTCCGATTGAAATGGGAAGCGCGATTTCCAAACCTTTGCTGCGCTGTTCTGCGTCAAGCGGATGTCCGGCAGCGGAAAAACAGCAATTCGGCGCAATAAAAACATTATCGCCGAATGTTATTCGTGCCGTATCGAGAATAACACAATTGTGATTCGCGTAAAAATTGCTGCCGACAAAAATATTGTATCCGTAATCGCACCAAAACGGAGCCGTAACTTCCGCGTTGTCCTTTATGCCGCCGAATATGCGATGCAGCAGCTGCCGCTGTTTTTCCGTATCCGAAGGCTTGCAGAGATTGAATTCGAAACATAAATCCTTGCAGATTGTCCGTTCTTTTTTTAATGTTTCGTCATTGGCATCGAACAAATATCCCGATGCGGCTTTTTCGCGTTCTGTCATATATTCTCCCGAAAACTGCCGTACGCCGTGAAATCGCGGCACCATTATGCATTGCGTTCCGCTTCTATCGTCCGCCGTACTGCGGCATACAAATCTTCATATACATCAAATGCTTGTATTTGCGGATACTCGGCTTTTATGTGTTCCGGTGCGCGGAATAAAAAACCTGCCTGCGATGCTTGAATCATTGCGAGATCGTTAAATGAATCGCCGGACGCAATTGTTTTATAGCCGATTGACTGCAATGCACGTACCGCGTGGTATTTTCCGTTTTCCTGCCGAAGCGAATATCCCGACAGCATGCCGCCGGCGTCGGTATGCAGCTCATTGCAGAAAATTGTCGGCATTCCCAGTTTTTTCATCAGCGGCGCGGCGAATTGCGTAAACGTATCGGATAAAATAATGACTTGGCAAGTATTCCGCAAATTATCCAAAAATTGCTTTGCGCCGGGCAGCGGTTCTATTTTATTGATGGTGTTTTGAATATCCGCAAGTCCGAGTTTATGTTCTTTAAGTACGGCAATTCTTTTTTTCATGAGTATGTCATAATCGGAAATATCGCGCGTTGTCAGTTCAAGCTCTTTTATGCCTGTTTCTTTTGCAAACGCAATCCAAATTTCCGGTACGAGAACGCCTTCCAAATCAAGGCACGTGATATACATTGATTTCTCCTGTTACGATAAAGTTCGCATATACTAGCATAAACGCGGGGTTTTATTCAAACACAGCTCCGCGCAGCATGTATAAAAAAAGATACGCATGTATGAAAAAAAATAATACACTTTTTGTGCCGTGCCGTGCTGCGGATAACATATATTTTCATGCGGCAGGAAAAGAACCGTATTTATTTACGATTGGAGCGGTTATTTTGCTTCGCCGGTTGTATATTTGTGCATAATTTCGTTTACTCTTTTTAGGAAAAATTGGCATACGTTTTGCATAATAAAAAACAGGATAAAGAAAAATGGCACAAAAAATGTTTAATACGTATATTGCGCAAATACAAAAGTATCCGCTTTTGACAGCGGAAGAAGAGCTTGCACTCGCGGATCAAATACAAAGCGGAGATTCGGCAGCAAAGCAGCGCCTTATACAAAGCAATCTGCGGCTGGTTGTCAGCATTGCGAAAAAATATAAAAACACATCGATTCCATTGCTTGATATAATTCAGGAAGGCAACCTCGGTTTGATTCTGGCGGCGGAACGATATAAAGCTTCTTTTAAAACACGTTTTTCTACGTATGCGTATTTATGGATTACGCAGTCGATTCTGCGTTTTATCCGCAACCGCAAATCGCTTATTATCGTTCCGCATCGAAAAGAAAATATGATCAGAAAACTCAACGCTGCGCGGGAATATCTGTTTAATCAGCATGGCCATGAAGCTGGCATTGAAGAGCTTGCGGACTTTTTAGGCGTAAGTACCGAAGAAGTAAAAGACGCGCTCCGTTTTTCGTATACTATTGCAAGCCTTGAAACCGAAATCACCGGCGAATCGGATTCCGAAGTGAAAGATGTGCTGCCTGACACGACGTATTCTCCGGAAGAAGAAATGCTGCGCGACACGGAACGGCATGAAATTATCAAGCTGTTCCGCATTCTTTCTCCGGCAGAACAATCCGTTTTGTATTACCGCTATAATCTCGGATACGATGAAAAAACAAAAACACTCCGCCAGCTGGGAGAAATGCTGGGCGTTTCTTCCGAAACCGTGCGGCAAATGGAAATGCGCGCCATCAAGCGCCTGCGTATTGCTGTTTCCGGACAAAATCGTTCTTTCGCGTAATCATAAATCATCCGTGTATTGTGCAGGACGGGCGGAAAAAACGCAGACGGCGGAAAACACGTTCATTGACTTCGATGCGACATCTAGGTACACTATTTTGTCATGGCGCAGAAAAAACGCTCGAAAAATAATGTAAAACGTTTGAAAATATCACCGGGCAAAACAATTTTATTATCTGCTGCGGTGTTCGCGTTATGTGTTTGCATGCTTATTGCGAGCATTTTTATTTCGTCGCCGCGGGGAACAAAACAAACTTCCGCAGCAAACGAAAGAAATACCGAATCGACCGCACCCGTGAAGCTTCCGCAGCAGGACAGAGAACCTGCCGAAAAACAGCCGCCACAAAAAGCCTCCGATGCCGAGCCGCAGCCGTCTGCGGCGCAGAAAACAGCGAAGCAGAAAACGGCGTCTGCCGATGCCCCCGAACCGCCGCAGAAACACGAAAAGCCGCTTCCGGAAAAAAAGCAGATTTCCGCCCCTGCAAAAAAAACAGCGCCGGATGAAATTCCCGCTGCTCCCGAAAAAAAGGCCGCTGCTCCCGACCGAAAAATTCCGAAATCGGAAACACCGGCCGTGCCGCTGCCGCCGAAGCAGCCTGCCGGCAGCAAAGGTACAGTTGTTCTTATTTTCGATGACGGCGGCAATAACTTAGGGCACCTTGAGCCGTATCTTGCCATTCCGTTTCCTGTAACCATTGCCGTGCTGCCGGGACTTGCGGCTTCCGTGCAGACGGCGCAGAAGGTTCGGAACGCCGGCAAAGAAGTAATGCTGCATCAGCCGATGCAGGCAGTCGATCTTTCGATAAATCCCGGACCGGGCGCGGTTACGCCTGAAATGAATGAAATCGAAATACGGCAGGTGATTCTTGATAATCTTTCCGAAATCGGACCTGTTTCCGGAATGAATAATCACGAAGGTTCTCTTATTACCGGAGAACTTTGGGCAATAGGCACCGTGCTCGATATTTGCATGGAACAGAATTTATATTTTGTGGATTCACGGACATCTGTCGCGTCAAAAGCCCGCGAAGCCGCTGCCGCGCGCGGCATGAAAATATGGGAACGCAGTATTTTTATCGATAATTCTCCGCAAAAAGAAGATATGCTTGCCGAAATAAAAAAAGGACTTGCCGCTGCGGAAAAAAACGGATTTGTGATAATGATAGGGCATGTACGGCCGCACGGACTGGCGCAGCTGGTAGCGGAAAAATATCCCGAATGGGAACGCAGCGGCTATGCATTCAAAACAATTTCGCAGCTTAAATAATTTAATGCGGCGAGTACTTGCCGAAACTGCGGATCGCCGCAGACTGTTAAAGGCGGAAGAGATGTTTTATAAAAGCATCCATGCCGCAGTGTATTTAAAGGAGCGCGTTATATGAAAATATTGGGCATAGAATCGTCATGCGATGAAACTGCCGCCGCGGTTGTGGAAGACGGCCGCAAAATATTGAGCAATGTTGTTGCTACGCAAATTCCGTTTCATCAGCAGTATAAGGGCGTTGTGCCGGAACTTGCAAGCCGCAAACATACGGAATGGATTCTGCCTGTGGTAAAAAAGGCGCTGGATGACGCCGGACTTTCCGCAGACAGCATTGACGGCGTTGCGGCAACGAATTGCCCCGGCTTAATGGGCTCGCTGCTTGTGGGATTGACGTTCGCAAAAATGTTTGCCTGGACTGCAAAAAAACCGTTCGTTGCCGTAAATCACATGCTCGGTCATTTATACGCTGCGCATCTTTTTCAGGACATTCCGTATCCGTATCTCGGTCTGCTTGTTTCCGGCGGGCACAGCATAATCTGCAAAGTTTCGAATTTCGATGATATAGAAGTGCTCGGTACAACAGTCGATGATGCTGTCGGCGAAGCCTTTGACAAAGTTGCGAAATTTTACGGCTTCGGCTACCCGGGCGGCGCAGTCATCGACAACCTTGCAAAAAACGGCAGTGCAGACGCTGCGCATTTTCCGCTGCCGAAACTGCACGGTGCGGAACACCGTTACGACGTTTCATATTCCGGATTGAAAACAGCGGTCATCAATCAGCTGGATCAGTTTTGGAATCCGAATTTCGAAAAGACGCCGGAAAATATTGCCGCAGCTTTTCAGGAAACAGCGGTGCGGACATTGATTTCGCGCCTGTTTTCGGCGGCAGAAGATACGGGAATAAAAACGATTGTCGCCGGCGGCGGCGTTGCTGCCAATTCACGGCTGCGCGCGCTGCTCGCGGAACGGACTGATTTAAACTGCATTTTTCCGCCGCTTTCTTTATGCGGCGACAACGGCGCAATGATAGCCGGAATAGGATACCGCTATTTGGAACGCGGCGAAACAAGTCCCTGGAATATTGCCGCCGACGCACGGATTCCGGCATTTCGCCGCCGCGCGTTCCGCCGGTAAACATTGTCTGTTAAAAATATACTGGCGCGGTTTTCGCCTGAGGGAAAACATCTCCGTCCGCCGCAAAATCTTAAGAATTGTAATTATCTTATGGAAGTTTTCAGCCAACTCCCGGACTTGAACCGAGTACCTGCGCGTTACGAGGGCGCTGCTCTACCAGGTGAGCTAAGTTGGCAAAATATACAAAGATAATATCAAAAAAACAAATACGCGTCAATCAATATAGCAAATGTGTGTCCATTATCGGAAGCCGAAAATCAAGGCAGAAAGGTGTGCCGACTGTAAAGCGGTAACGGCGCTAACATTGCCGGTAGTCCGAATACTGATTGCGGCGCCGTTGGCTCGAACTCGCGAGCGCTCGTTCGATACGGATTGGCATGCCGACAACCTGTCGGCGAGTGCATAAAACTATTGACGGCAGTACAGCCGATGTGTGTGCATGAAAAATTTTTCCGCAGATGCTTTATCCGCAAATTTTGTTTTAATGCGAAAACAGCCCTTGTTTCGGGTTCTTGGTTCCGTATGCAGTCCATTTAATCTGCGATGATGCTTTTTTCCGTGCGGAAGAATCCGATTCGGGAATTGCATCAAGAAACGGGAAAAGCCATTCCGCAATGTCTGCATGACGGGTGCCGTTTTCTGCCCGCAGCAGCAGAACCGAGGGATTTGACGCGGCAGACTGCTGTGCCGCCACAAGTTCCGCAAGCGCCGTGAACGACTGCTGCGCTACGGCGGTAAGAATTCCCGCTTTTTCCGTTTCCGATTGTGTTTTGGCGGAACTGCTTTTTATTATGTCCGCCGCGGATGGAAGATATTTTTGGAGAAAAATAAGTCTGCCGCTGCCTTTTTGGGCAAAGTCGGCAAGCAGTTCCGTTACAAGATACAAATAGCTTTGAATCATCGTCTCGGAAGCTTCCGCGATAATGTCTGTTTCCAGGTCTTTGAAAGAACGATTCCATTCCGCCGCGTCAAAAATAATAAGCGCCTCGTGTATGTCGGAATAGCGGGCTTCCGTTTGGACTATTATCGAGCGGGCTGATATCGGCGACAGCCTGTTCCATACGACAGTATTTTCCGTGTTTGCAGCGTCTGTGCTGTCCGGATATTTTGCCAGGCAGACTTTTCTGTCGGAAAGAAGCGCTTTCTGCAAATAATCCGCGCCTGCGGCAAAATCTGTTCCCGCAATAAGAAGTGTTTTCGGCATGATGCCGATTATATCATTGCAGCCTTGTTTTAACAATATAATTATGCGCTCCGTTTTTAATTGCGCCGATGCCGCGCAGTGCAATGCATTTGCGATTGACGCGGAATATGTGAACAGGTATCATTGACGGCATGAAAATTTGGCTTAAATATTTTTTGGGTTGCACGCTCGGCGTTTTCATGGCGGTTTTTCTTCCGTTTGATTTTGTTCCCGTTCAAAAAATTCTCGAATTTTGTACGGAATTTTCCGTGCGTTTCGGACGCTACATGTTGATTCCGCTTGTTTTTTTCGGCACGGCTGTTGCGGTCTGCAAACTGCGCGCGTCCGCCCGCCTGCCGAAAACGATATTAAAAACTGCCGGCATTATAGTCGCTTCTTCTTTTATGCTGACGCTGCTGGGACTGATTTCCGTTTTAATCGTGAAATTGCCGAGAATTCCGATTTCCGTCGAAAAAATTTCGCAGCCGCTGTCATTGAATATTACGGATAATATTTTGGCGATTTTTCCGTATTCCGTATTTGAAATTTTTACCGACGGCGCGTTTCTGCTTCCGGTTTTTATTGCGGCGGGATTCATCGGAGCTGTATGCAGCAGCGAAAAAGTTGCAGCTAAACCGGTTTTTACGCTGTTTGAATCGTTTTCGCGGATTATTTGGACAATATCCAATATTTTTATCGATGTATTTTCAATCGGTCTGATTGCCGTTTCCTGTTCCTGGACAATTCAGTTTATCGATGTTTTGCAGACGGGCGTATTCAACAGACTGATTATTTTATTGTCCGCGGATTTGCTGATAATTGCATTTGTGCTGTATCCGGCGATTATGCGCTTTACTTTCAGAGAAATGCATCCCTATCGAATTTTGTATGCAGGCACGGCATCCGTATTTGCGGCGTTTTTTACCGGCGACAGCAATATGACGCTTGCTGTGAATTTATTCCACGCAAAAGGAAGTCTCGGCATCAAGCGGAAAATGAACGCAGCGGTTCTGCCGCTGTTTTCCGTTTTTGCCAGAGGCGGCGCGGCGTTTGTAACGGCTATTTCTTTTATACTGATTTTGCGCTCATATTCCAGTTTGGGGATTTCCGTATATGATATATGCTGGATTTGTTTGGTTTCTTTTGCGGTTTCATTCGCTCTTGGTGCGCTGCCGTCCGGCGGGCCGTTTATCGCGCTTACGGTAATATGTTCTCTGTACGGGCGCGGATTTGACAGCGGCTATTTGCTTTTGAAGCCTGTCGCGCCGGTGCTGTGTTCATTTGCTGCCGCGATAGATGCAGTAACGGCAATGTTCGGTTCTTATCTTATCGCCTGGAAAAGCGGGCAGACGGAACATATTGAACTGAGAAAATTCATATAAATGCGGAACTGCGCATAAAACGGGCACTGAATAAAAAACAGCCGCATTGTTTCGGCGGCTGTTTTTTATTTTGTTTCTGCATTGCGGGGAAATTCCGCACGTTATTTATTTTTCAATAACGCTGCGAACGGGTTGTACGTAAGTCCGTCGTCGCTCCCGTAACTGCGCGTACCTGTGCGGTTTTGTTTTCCGGGAACGGATTTGCCGCCGCCGGAATTCCGCCTTGCGGATTGAGTTCCGTTTTCGGCAGCCGCTGTCTTTCCGGCGTCTGTTCTGACAACACGGCGGACTTTTGCCTTGTCCGTTTTTACGGCGGATTCCGTATCGGAAGCGGAAGAGCGATGTTCCGGAGTTCCGCTTCGCTTTGTGTCTGCCGATGCGCCGCTTTTTAATGACAGACTGATTCTGCGCCGATCCGGATCAAGCGCAATAATAACGCATTCTTTTATATCGCCGACTTTAAGAACATCCATCGGATCTTCTACGTAGCTGTCGCTCAGTTCCGATATATGCAGCAGCGCGGTTTCTTTAATACCGAGATCGACAAACGCGCCGAAGTCGACGACATTTTTGATTTTTCCGGTAACTTTCATGCCTTCTTTTAAATCTTCGAAAGTAACGACGCCCTTTTGCATAATCGGTTTCGGATATTCATCACGCGGATCCCGATTCGGTTTTTTCAATTCATCGATAATATCCGTAATCGTTGTGTCGCCGATATTGTATTTTTCTTCGATTTGTTTTTTCAAATCGGACGAAACTGCGTTTTGCGACTGTACAAACGGCAGGATTTCGCGCGCGGCGGCATAATTTTCCGGATGAACCCAGGTGTTGTCCAGCGGATCGGCACTTTCCGGGATTTTAAGAAATCCGGCGCATTGCTCAAACGCTTTCGGGCCGAGTCCGCTTATTTTTTTCAAATCGTCGCGGCTGATGATTTTTCCGTTTGAATCACGATAGGCAACGATTTTTTTTGCGAGCGTGCTGTTGATGCCGGATACGTATTTTAACAGATGATACGAAGCGGTGTTTAAATTCACGCCGACTTGATTGACGACGGAGCTGACGACTTCATCCAATTTTTCCGAAAGTTTTTTTTGATTGACGTCATGCTGATACAAACCGACGCCGATTGATTTCGGATCGATTTTTACAAGTTCCGCAAGCGGATCCTGAAGCCGTCGTCCCATGGAAATAGCGCCGCGGATGGTGAGATCCAAGTCGGGGAATTCTTCGCGGGCAGTATCGCTCGCCGAATACACCGAAGCGCCGGATTCATCTACAACCGTATACATAACGTCGGGAAAATACGCGCTGATAACTTGCGCCGTAATTTCCTGTACTTCATGAGAACCTGTTCCGTTCCCGATTGCGATAAGCTGGATATTGTATTGCTTGATTGCCTGCCGCAGCGCGGCCGCAGCGCCGCTCGGATCCGCCGTTTGTTTGATAAGAAAATATCCGAGATATTTTCCCGTTTCGTCGAGCGCTGCGCATTTTGTTCCGGTACGGATGCCCGGATCCACACCGAGTACGCGTGTTCCTTTTATCGGGTGCTGCATCAGCAGATTTTTCAGGTTTTCGCTGAAAACGCTGATGCCGTGTTCATCTGCTTCGTCGCTTTTGTCGCCGCGGATTTCCCGTACAACTGCCGGCGATAAAAGCCGCACCAGAGCGTCTTCTACCGCCTCGGACAAATATTTATTGCATAACGAATATTTGCGTTTGAGCAAATCAATCGCGCCGTCAACATCTACGTCGATTGCAACTTCAAGCGCGGCTTCCCGTTCGCCGCGGTTAATAGCAAGAATTCGGTGCGGCTTTATCTGATTGAGCGCTTCTGTATAATCCCAATACATTTGGTATACGGATGTTTTTGCCGCTTCTTCATCGCCGATGCCTTTCGAACGGATGGTTCCCGTTTTCAGATAAAAATCGTGAATGTCGGCGCGGTTTTCGGTGTTTTGCGATACGCGTTCGGCGATAATATCTTTTGCTCCGTTCAAGGCGTCTTCTGCCGTCGGTACGGATAATTCCGGATTTTCTGCGTCTTCATGCACAAATTCCGCGGCTTTCGTTTCTATTTCCGCATCGGAAGATTCCATCATCGCGTCGGCAAGCGGTTCGAGACCTTTTTCCTGTGCAATCATGCCGCGTGTTTTTTTCTTTTTTTTGAACGGCGCCCACAAATCTTCCAGTTCCGTCAGCGTTTTTGCGTTCATCACTGCGTCGTAAAGAAAGTCTGTCAATTTTCCCTGAGCAAACACGCCGCGGACAATTTCGAGCCGGCGTGTTTCAAGGTTTGTGTAGCTTTTGAAAAGACGGTCGCATTCTCTGACTTGCAGTTCATCGAGGGAGCCGTGAGCTTCTTTCCGGTAACGGGAAATGAACGGAATGGTGCATCTCTCGTTGACAAGTGAAATAACTGCGCTTACTTGCGGCGTGCGAACGGCGAGTTCTTCCGCGATGCGCTTCATGATTGCGACTTCGTTGACAACGAGAGAATCGATTGTTTCCTGTGTAAATTCCATAATGCGCTATTTTACGGAAAAAACAGCGTCTGGTAAAGTACAAAAGGCACTGTGCGCGTCCGCCGGAATCGGTTTCCTGCCGAAGCGCGGCTTATTCCACTGTGACGCTTTTTGCAAGATTCCGCGGTTTGTCGGGGTCATTGCCGCGTTGAATGGAACAGTAATATGCAAAAAGCTGCGCGGGAATGACGGACAGCATCGGCGAAAGGTTTTCGTTGATCTGCGGAATAAGAAAAACTTCATCCGCGATTTTATTGAAATATCCGCTGTGATCCTGCGTAATTGCCAGCGTCGTGGCGCCGCGTGAATCGACTTCTTTTATATTGGAAGCGTTTTTATCATACAGTCCCGGACGGGTCGCTATGGCAATAACAAGCGTGCCGGTATCGACAAGGGCAATTGGTCCGTGTTTCAATTCTCCCGAAGCAAATGATTCGGAATGTACGTAGCTGATTTCTTTTAATTTGAGCGCGCTTTCCAGACTGACAGCGTAATCAAACTGCCTGCCCATAAAAAATACTTTGTTTTTGCTGAACTGCCGCGATGCGAATTTCTGAATTACGGATTTTTCTTTTAATATTTCTTCTACTTTTTGAGGAATTGTTTCCATTTCGGCAAGAATCTGCTGATATTCTTCTTTTTGTATGGAACCGCGCAGCTGCGCCGTTTTGAGTGCAAGCAAGTATAAACACATCAGCTGCGTGGTAAATGCTTTTGTAGACGCCACGGCTATTTCCGGTCCTGCCGCGGTGTACATAACGGAATCTGCTTCGCGGGTAAGCGTAGAACCTACCACATTTGAAATAGCGATGATTTTTGCGCCGTTTTGGCGGGCAAGACGCATAGCCGCGAGCGTATCGGCTGTTTCGCCCGATTGGCTGATGATAATGAAGACGTCTTTGTCCATTGTTATCGGATTGCGGTACCGATATTCCGAGGCTATGTCGGTTTCTACCGGAACGCGCGCAAAATGCTCGAACGCGTATTTTCCTACAACGCCGGCATGATACGCGGTACCGCAGGCAATGATAACTATGCGCCCCGCGTTTTTCAATAAATCGTCGGCATGGATTTCTTCTATATTTATGTCGCGCACTATGCCGGAATCTGTTTCTGTTTTTACCAAACGCAGGCGGAGCGTGTTTGCAAGTGCTTCAGGCTGCTCGTGAATTTCTTTGAGCATGAAGTGTTCGTATCCCGATTTTTCCGCCGATGAAATATCCCAGTCGACATGATATGTTTCTCTGTTTATTTTTTCCCCGTTCGCACCGAAAAGTTCCGCATGATCGCGGTACAAAACCGCAATTTCATCGTTTTCGAGAAAGTAGACTTCCCGCGTATGTTTGAGCAGCGCAGGCACATCCGAAGCGATGAAATTTTCGCCGCTGCCGCTGCCGATTACAAGCGGACAGTCTTTGCGGCAGGCAATAATTCGGTCGGGATAATCGCGGCAGAGAACTGCGAGCGCGTACGAACCTTCGATTTTCCGCAGCGTTTTGCGGACAGCCCGAAAAATATCATGGTTTGCTTTGTCATTGTAAAAATAGTTGATTAACTGCGCTACAACCTCTGTATCGGTTTCGCTGCGGAATTCCACGCCCTGTTCTTGAAGCCAGGTTTTCAGCTTTGCGTAATTTTCGATAATGCCGTTATGCACAACGGCGATTGTGCCGGATACGTCCGTGTGCGGATGCGAATTGAGATCCGACGGTTCGCCGTGCGTCGCCCATCGTGTGTGGCCGATGCCGACAGTTCCGGGAATGACTTCCTGCGCTATTTTTTGTTCGAGGAATTTAAGCATCCCTTTTGTCTTGCGGATGATGATGTCGCCTTTGTCAAGGACTGCAATGCCGGCAGAGTCATATCCGCGGTATTCGAGTTTTTTCAGCGCGTGTATCAAAACCGGAGTTGCTTGTTTTTCTCCGATATAGCCGACAATTCCACACATATATTTTCTCCTTAAAAATGCGGCACCGCAGGAAATTTTCGGTTTTTGAAAACCTGCATTTGTTCGCATGGCACAGCGATATAGTCAGTGCCATATTGAAATTTTAACGGATATATGTCAATAGCGCGTTAAACAGCCGTATTATGACATGAATGCACCGCACTTGCAAACGCAAGACTTTTCCAATCGGCGGATAATATGATAAAATAAAAAAAGGTAAAAAATTTTGTTTTATCTGGCATTTATTTATATGAAAATACCGATGAAATAATTTTTAAAACGGAGCATTCGGTGAAAAAAAAAATATCAGCGTCCGCTGTCTGCGGCGCAGGCGCCGTCCGGAAACAGCGCGGAATTTGTTTTTGCATTGTGTGCGCATTGTTCGGTGTCATTCCGGGAACCGCCGCCGCTGCTTTTTGTCAGGAAATATCCGATTGTCAAATGACATCCGTGCCGCGTGCGCCGCAAGTATGTGCGGAAAACGAAAATATGAAAGAAGCGGCGCTGACGCAGCAGGGATTTTTTTCCGATTTTTTTACGGGCGATAAATTTTTCAAACTGCATCCCGCCGCGGACAGCCTGGCTGTTTCTTCCGGCGTGCTTTTTAACGCGGCGCTGTTTCTTTTTAAACCGGAAGGACAGCTGTATACCGGTTCCAAACTGAATATTGACGGCGTCAACAGATTCGACCGCTGGGCGGCGCGCCGATATTCGCATGCCGGAGACATTGCCGGAACTGTTGTGCAGATGGTTTCTGTTCTCACGCCGGCGGTATTTTTTTCTATGCCGCGTAATGAATGGGGCTCGCTCGGCGTAATGTATCTTGAATCGGTTTTGTTTGCATACGGCTTCAAAGAAACCGGCAAAGCGCTTGTTTCACGTTACCGCCCGTACATGTATTTTGACGGATTTTCCGCCGCAGATAATTTTAATGACGGCGACTACAAAAAATCCTGGTTTTCCGGACACACCACAATGGCATTCAACGGCGCGGTTTTTACAAGCTATGTGTTTTCCGTTCGCTATCCGGATTCGAAATTCAAAATTCCTGTAATTGCCGGCAGCCTTTCGCTCGCTGTCGGAACGGCGGCGCTTCGGATTATAAGCGGAAACCATTTTTTAAGCGATGTTCTTACCGGCGCTGTTATCGGAAGTACGACAGGTTTCCTCGTGCCGTTTGTACATCATCTGTATGCAAAAAGAGTTTCTTCGGCAGCTGAATTTTCTTTGCTGCCGAACGGTTTTGTTTTCCGCTGCCGCTGGTGAAAAAATCGAAAAATGCTTTGCATATTTTGCGCCGCAAACATGAGAATTTTTTTCTAACTTCTGTCTTGTGAAAATCCGATATTGTACGTATGAAATATTCAGGCAAACAGGCGGCACTATGCGGAAGTCTTCTTCTTCTCGGCGCCGCGTTTTTCAGCATCGCGTATATAATCAGGCTTTTTAATTTCGGCGTTATTCAAAGCGGGCTGCCGCTTTTTTTGTTCACGGCCGGACATATTTTTTACAGCATATACGGAATTTCGTGCGTGCTTATTCCCGTCTTTTTATTTATATCGGCACTGCTGCTTTTCCTGCCGGATTGGACGATAAAACGCGGCATGTATTTAGCTGTTTCCGTAGTGCCGTTTTATACCGTTGTGGCAGCGGAGCGAATGTGCCGTTTTGTAAATGACGGAACAGCGCCGCTGATTGCTGCCATGAAAATTATCGGAATACTGTTCGCTGCGGTTTTGCTTATCGTAATCGAATATCTTACGGCAGGCATTGCGCTCGATGCGTACCTTGATATTTCAAAGCAAAAAGGAAAACGGCGTTTCAAAAAAACATTGCTTCCCGATTTTCAGCCGGAAAATAATGATGATTCCGAAGAAGAAAATCATTCCGATGTCAATGCCGCCGCGGAAAATGCGCATTTGACGGAAGCTGACGCCGCGTTTCAATCGTTTCCCGAAACGGAATCGGAACATAATGATGAGTACGCGCCGGCGCATAAAAATATTCGGGATGATGAAAGCGGCGGAGAAGAAAACGCTGCCGATGCGGAAAAATCTTTTCGGGCTGCGGCTGAAAGCGAACATGCGGCATCCGCGGAATCTGCCGCGGATACCGATATGCATATTTCAGATTACGCGGAATACCGAATGCAGGAAAACAACCGTGCCGAAGAAACGGCGGAACTGACCGAGCTTTCCGGCACCGAAGAGGAAAACGCCGCGCCGCCGGAAACACTTTCGGAAGACGAAAATTCTTTTCAGACGGAGCAGACGGAACATATTATACAAATGGATTTTTCGCTGCCTGCTGTCGATATTTTGGGAAATCCCAGAAATGTTTCCGAACAGGATGCCGCGCCAAGCGAAAGCGGCGCTTCCGCGGAAACGGAAATAATTTCTCCGGAGCCGGACATTCCGAATGCGCCGGACAATTTCGATTCCGCCGATTTGCAAACCGATGAAAATTATATAGACGAAGCTTTAGATATAGCTGAATTTTTCAATCGGCAAGAGGAATTGTTTTTGCAGGATCCGTTTTACGACGACATGGCTGAAGAAATATATGATGAAGCAGTTCCCGATAATTTTTCCGCCGCGGAATCGAAAGACGAAGAAATCGGCATAGAAGAAACCGGCGATGAAGATACGGAAGAAGATGATGCCGACGAAAACGAAGATGAAACAGAAGAACCGGAAGACGATTCGGAAGATTTTTCGTTTTCGGGAAACATTGCGGAACAAACAGAACTTTCATCTGATTCAGCTGAATGCGGTGCGGACGCCGCGCAGGAAACTGCGGAAACGAATGCGGAATTTTCGGATATAAATTTTCGTGCGGGCACAGCGCCTGCCGCGGACGGCGCTCGGTTTTCAAACGGCGTTGTGCCGGTTGTTCCGCCTCGCCAGCGCGGCAAACCGTATTCCGTTCCCGCGGAAGGACTGCTGACTGCTTATCCCGACGGAGCATACTGGATAATTGATGAGGACACACAAAAAGCCGCGCAGCAGCTGAAAAACACATTGAGTGAATTCAAAATAGAAGCGGAAGTTACCGGAATAAGAAAAGGTCCCGTCATAACTATGTTTGAAATCCTGCCTGCGCCGGGTGTCAAGCTGAGTAAAATTGTCAATTTGCAGGATAATATCGCGCTGCGCCTTGCGGCGTCAAGTGTTCGTATTGTTGCGCCGATTCCCGGAAAAAGCGCGGTCGGCATAGAAGTTCCGAACAAAGAGCGTGCCATTGTCAGTTTCCGTGAACTGATAGATACCGATGCTTCGGCTTTCAGAAAAATGGCGGTTCCCGTAGTGCTCGGCAAAGACATTACCGGAGAAGCGCAGATTATCGATTTGACAAAAACGCCGCATCTTTTGATTGCCGGTTCTACCGGTTCCGGAAAATCGGTCTGCGTCAATTCAATGATTCTTTCTATTTTATACAAACGTTCGCCGCAGGAAGTGAAGATGATTTTAATCGATCCGAAAGTGGTAGAACTCAAATTATATAATGAAATTCCGCATCTTTTGACGCCGGTTATTACGGAACCGAAAAAAGCATTTCAGGCGCTGCAATACTGCCTGTGCGAAATGGAGCGCAGATACGCGCTTCTCGACGGCATGGGCGTGCGCGATATTTCAAGCTATAACCGGCGCATCGCGGAACGCAATATTGCTGCGGAACGGCTGCCGTATATCGTGGTGATTATCGACGAATTTGCCGATCTCATGGCAACAACCGGAAAAGAGCTGGAATCTACATTGGCGCGCCTTGCCGCAATGAGCCGCGCGGTCGGCATTCATTTAGTGCTTGCTACGCAGCGCCCTTCGATAGATGTTATCACCGGTCTTATCAAGGCGAATATTCCTTCCCGCATCGCATTCATGGTTGCGTCCAAAATGGACAGCCGAATCATTATTGACCAAATCGGCGCGGAAAAATTGCTCGGCAAAGGAGACATGCTTTATGCCAGCGCGGCGGATCCGTTCCCCGTTCGCATTCAGGGAACATTTATTTCCGACAACGAAGTTGAAAACGTCGTCGATTATGTGAAGCAGTACGGCGAACCGGAATACATCGATGATGAAATTTTTGTGGACGATGAAGACGGCGAAGACACATCTCCGGCGTTGTTTGGAGAAGGCGAAGATCCGCTGTATGATAAAGCGCTTGACATTGTTGTGCAGGCAGGAAAAGCGTCTGCTTCGTATATCCAGCGCCGGCTGAAAATCGGTTATAACCGCGCGGCGCGCCTTATCGAAGAAATGGAAGCCCGCGGACTTGTCGGACCGCAAAACGGTTCCAAACCGAGGGAAATTATCCATGTGCCGTAAAAGCGGAACTCATAACGGCGTTCTGCGGTTGCAGTCCGCCGCAGCAAAGCGGGATTCGTCAGTTACGCCGTTTGCGAAAATGCGTTTTCCAGCTTGTTTGAAACGGCGCTGAGCGTTTCTTCGGTTTTTATGCCGAAGTGTGAAAGCACGCCTTTGTCAAACTGATAAAATTCGATTTCGCCGCATTGATAGCCTGCAAGCATATTTGCGAAATATACAAGCCCCGCGATATCGGCAAAATCCGGCGGAGCCTCATCGGGGATGTGATGATAGCGGATTGCCGCGCATATAACATCGGGGAAATGCCACTTTTCGGCGATGCGCGCGCCTATTTCCGCATGATTCGCGCCGGCAAATAATTTTTCCATTATTTGTACGCTGATATTTTTTTGTCTGCGGAGTTTTTCGTAATACGAAGCCAATTCGGAATACGTATCGCTGAACAATACTTTTCCTATATCGTGCAGCAGTCCGCAAACATAGGCATCCTGAACAAGTGTATGATTTGAGCTGCATAAATTTTTCGCAATATTGTGCGCATAAAATGCGACGCGATAACAATGCCGCCATAGTTTTTTTGTTTGTTCCGATTGTCTGCCGAAATTCCGAAATGTTCCCAAAGAATACAATAGATTTTTTATGCCGCGCGTGCCGACAAGCTGTACTGCCTTGCCGATGTCGGGACACGGCTCCCGCAGAGAAAACGCTGCGGAATTAACAAGTTTAAGCAAATCGGCAGTGAGCGCGACATCGTTGCTGATCTGCCGCGCGATTTCCGGTATAGTCGAAGAAGAATCGTTGAGCATTCTGTTGATGGCTGCGATATTATCGGGAAAATGCGGCAGGCGGTCTATGCTTTCGGCAATGTCTTTTGCGAGCGTGCTGATAGCAGTGTGCGTGTCATTTTTTACCGGCAGAATTATGCGGGTAATTGTTTCTTCGTTTTCGGAAAAAATTTGGAAGCAGTCTTCCGCAAATCCCATTTTTTCAAGCATCAGCATCATTATGATAAGACCGAGACCGGCGCCCTCCGAGTCATCGAGCACATGCCGGAACGCTTCGTCTGCCGATGTGTACTGTCCGGTGCGCGCCAATTTGTCGTGAATGCGCTTGTATTCGAAAAACGTCATGCGCACATTATTGCGCACTTCAATGAGTATTTTTCCGCCGTGAAACTGAAGAATCAATTTTATGAATAAGCCTTCGTCTTTTTGCATTTGCAGATATTTTTGAATATTATTGAGCGTGTCCTGCTTGAAAGTTTCCATTCCGATTTTGTAATCGTATTCGTCGAAAAGATTGAGTCCGCATTCTTTGAAAAAAACGCGTTTTGTGTTTGCTTTTTTTGCGTTTGTAATAAGTTCGCAAAGACAGTACGATAAATATTCCGCAAGATTTTCCTGGTTCAGTTCTTTCAGAAAACAAGAGAGCAATTCGGAAACATATATTTCGGTTTCACGCGGAAATGTATATGTCGTGATCATCAGGGGAATTTCGGCAGAAATTGCGTTTTTTATTTTTGCTTTGTCAACTGATATGTATGTGTTTTCCTGCATATCCGATTGCCGATTTTGGATAACCTTAAGTATAAAACATATCAAATGTCCGCGCAAGTCTTTATCGGCCGGTTTGCAAACGCCTAATCGTAAAATTTCCGCGCGGTTTTTGAGAATTTCGATTCGGGATTTCCGGCAGACATCGGCATCGGGCGGCTGCATCCGAAAAAAATAATATTTCAAGCTGCCGATGCGGCAGCCGCGCAGTGTTGAACAAATATCAAAACAATTGTATATTCTTACTACCGTTTATTTTAGAATGTATATGCAATAACGGCATATTTCCAGAACATTGTCCGGTAAAACCGGCTGAAGGAGATTTTTATGACAATAAATGACATTCGCCATGCAAAAATCAAAGCATGGATTGAAGAAACGGAAAAAATGTGTCAGCCCGATTCCGTGTATGTCTGCGACGGATCGGCTGCCGAATACGATCGCCTCATGAAGGAAATGGTCGATTCGGGTCTTGCAACGCCGCTTGCGAAAAAACCGAACAGTTTTTTGTTCCGCTCGCTTCCGTCTGATGTAGCGCGTGTGGAAGCCCGCACATTCATTTCCAGCAAAAAAGAAGAAGATGCAGGTCCTACAAACCATTGGATTGATCCTAAAGAATTAAAAGCAACGATGTCCGGCTTGTACAAAGGCTGCATGAAAGGGCGTACAATGTACGTTATCCCGTTTTCAATGGGACCGGTCGGATCGAATATCGCAAAAAACGGCATCGAAATTACGGATTCCGCTTACGTCGTCTGCAACATGCATATCATGACACGCGTCGGCACGAAAGTCCTTGATGTTATCGGTTCCGACGGCGAATTCGTTCCCTGTCTGCATTCAGTCGGAAAACCGCTTGTCGACGGCGCGAAAGACGTCGACGAAAACGGAAAAGCTGTCTGGCCGTGCGCCGATATGGATCACAAATATATCAGCCAATTCCCGGAAGAACGCATGATTTGGTCATACGGTTCCGGTTACGGCGGCAACGCGCTGCTCGGCAAAAAATGCTTTGCGCTGCGCATTGCTTCTGTTTTGGCGCGGGATGAAGGCTGGCTTGCGGAACACATGCTTATTCTTAAATTGACGAATCCTGCCGGCGAAGTAAAATATGTTACCGGCGCGTTCCCGTCTGCATGCGGCAAAACAAACCTCGCTATGCTTATCCCGACAATTCCGGGCTGGAAAGTAGAAACAATCGGTGATGACATAGCTTGGATGAAATTCGGCGCGGACGGACGTTTGTATGCCATCAATCCGGAAAACGGATTTTTCGGCGTTGCGCCCGGAACATCGGAACAGTCCAACAAAAACGCAATGGCTGCCGCCTCCAAAAATACCATTTTTACAAACTGTGCGCTCACGGAAGACGGCGATATTTGGTGGGAAGGAATCGGATATCCCGCGAAAGGCAAACTGGTTGACTGGCACGGAAACACAAAAGACGCGCCCGCTGCGGATAAATCCCCGAAAGGCGAAGAACTTGCGCATCCCAATGCTCGTTTTACGGCGCCTGCGAATCAATGTCCGTGCATTGCAAAGGAATGGGAAGATCCCAACGGCGTTCCGATTTCTGCATTCTTGTTCGGCGGACGCCGTCCGTCTACAATTCCGCTGGTGCATCAGGCGCGGGACTGGAACCACGGCGTGTTCCTCGGTTCGATAGTCGGTTCCGAAGTAACCGCCGCGGTTATTTCGGATCAAGTAGGCCAGGTGCGCCGCGATCCGTTTGCCATGCTTCCGTTCTGCGGATACAACATGGGCGATTATTTTGCGCATTGGATCAACATCGGCAAAAAATCTTCCGCCGATAAACTGCCGAAAATTTTCTATGTAAACTGGTTCCGCAAAGATGCCGACGGTCATTTCATGTGGCCCGGATACGGCGACAACAGCCGCGTCCTTGCCTGGATTTTCGACCGCTGCGACAACAAAGACAACTACATTGATACAGCTATCGGCTTTATGCCGAAAGACGGCGCGCTCAATACGGAAGGATTGGATGTTACGCCGGAAACAATGAAAGCAATTACTTCCGTAGACAAGGAAGGCTGGCTGAAAGAAATCGATGATATTCGGAAAAACCATTATCCGAAATTCGGAACTCATTTGCCGCCGGAATTGAAAGAGCAGCTTGACATTCTGGAAAAGAATTTGAAAGCCATGTAATTGTTTGTGCTCCCGATTATGCGGCGATTTTCGCCGCGTAACGGCGCATAAAAGGACTGTCTCGGAAAACCGCAGGCAGTCCTTTTGTTTTATGGATATTTTGCAGCCGAACAGGTTTTCCGTGAATAAAAAATCGATTGCTTTTTTTGCCGCAGCGGGAATTATTGCCGCCACCGTCATTTGGGGTTTTGCTTTTGTCGTTGTTAAGAATTCGCTTGACGATATACCGGCGCTGTATATGATGGCGATTCGCTTTTCTGTTGCGGGAGCTGCACTTTCTGTTATATTTTTCAAAAAACTGCGCCGTGCGGCAAAGAAAGAATGGCTGCATGGACTGGTTATCGGTATTTTTTTGTTTGCGGCGTATCTGTTTCAGACTGTCGGATGCAAATACACAACGGCAGGGAAAAACGCGTTTTTGACAACAATATACGTTATTCTTGTGCCGTTTTTGAATTGGCCGTTCTGCCGCCGCCGGCCGGATATGCGCAGCATAATTGCCGCCGTGCTGTGCGTAACGGGAATCGGACTGCTGTCGCTGCAAGATAATTTTACGCTGAACAAAGGCGACGCCCTGACAATTGTCTGCGGTCTGTGCTTCGCGCTGCAAATTATGTATATAGCACAATATTCCGCACACGATGATCCTGTAACGCTGACAGTGATTCAGATATTGTGCGCTGCTTTTTGTTCCTGGATATCTGCCGCTGCAGCAAGCACATTCCCGATAAGCGCGCTGCGGCGCCCCGATGTATGGATGAGCATGCTGTATTTGGGAGTGATGAGCACGCTGCTTGCTTTTTTGCTGCAAAATGTCTGCCAAAAATATTTGCCGCCGGCTATGGCAGCTTTGCTGATGTCTTTTGAATCGGTTTTCGGGATGCTGTTCAGTGTCCTTCTGCTGCATGAACAGCTGCGTTTGCGAAGCATTGCCGGTTGTCTGCTTATGTTTGCGGCACTCATGACGGCGCAGATAAAATTTCCTGTTCATCATGATGGTTCGATGCGTAAACATCATGCAAGTCGCGGCGCTTTTTCCCGCTGCGGACTGTCGGCGCCGGAACAGGAATTGTCTGCCGGCAAAAAGGAAACAGATGCGTCCCATAGCAAATAGAATTCAGCGGAGAAAAATGTGCGCTGGATTGCCGCGCCGCGAAACTGGCGGCGGAAAATAAATTTCCTATAGCAAAACGGCGACATCCGTATTGCTTCGCTGCACTCGCAACGACAAATGCCGCGGACTGATTCGCTGCCGGTTCGTGCATCAGATGTTTAAAGCTGTTTTTCAGTTGAAAAAGAAACTGCGTTCGCCTAACAGAAGCTTAAATGTTTTGCGGCAGATTCGTTCGGTTTAAATCTTGAGTTTCGGCGCAAAAAATGATACCGTAACATTATAAATAAATGATGCACGGCTGAATGCCGATTGTTCCTGTTATTTTCGGAGGAAATTATGAAAAAAATATGTATGCACGGTTTTTTCTGTGCCGGATGCCGCATTCCGCTGATATGCGCCGCAATTATTACGCTTTTTCTGTCCGGCTGCGCAAAAGAAAAAGCTGTCATCGCCTGCGCAGATGATTTGGCAGGCAAAAAAATAGGCGTGCAGGCAGGCACTACCGGCGAAACATACGTGCAGGAAAATGTACGCGGCGCGAAAATCTCTTCTTTCAAAAGCGGCATCGATGCGGCGCTTGACCTTAAAACCGGAGCGATTGACGCGGTCGTGCTGGACGAACTTCCGGCAAAAGAAATAGCTGCGCGGAATCCCGAACTTGCAATTGTGCGTGATTCTTTCGCGCGCGAAGAATACGCGATTGCGGTGAAAAAAGGCAATTCTGCGCTGCTTGAAATAATAAACAATACTATAAAAGAAATAAAAGCGAACGGCGAATACGAAAAACTTATCGCGGCGTTCATGCCTGCAGACAGCAATATTATTGTGCCGGAATCGGAAGTTCTTGAGGGAACCGACGTTATAAAACTCGGAACGAATGCCGCATTCCCGCCGTTTGAGTATGTGGACGGCAAAACAATTACCGGTTTTGATATTCTTACGGGACAAAAAATAGCGCGCTCCTGCGGGGCTCGGCTTGAAGTTGTCGATATGTCATTCGACAGCTTGATTCCGGCATTACAGTCCGGCGCAATTGATTTTATCGCCGCGGGCATGTCTGTTTCGGAAGAACGCAAAAAAAACGTTGATTTCTCGGTTCCGTATTACGAATCGGAACAAGTCATCATTATCCGCAAAGCGAAAGAAAAATAGTGCTGCATTCTTTTTTTGTTACAATGATTGACAATCAGCGCTGGCATCTTATTTGCCAGGGGCTCGGCGCGACGCTTCTTATTGCGCTGTGCGCCATTCTCATCGGTACTGCGCTGGGCTGTCTGTTTGCGCTGATGAAAATATCCGAAAATAAATTCCTGCGCTTTATTGCGGATTTGTATACAACCGTGCTGCGCGGCATTCCGCTTGCGACGCAGCTGATGATTTTCTATTTTGTTATTTTTGCGCCGCTGGGAATGAATAAAATGCTTGTCGCGATATTGGCGTACGGCATCAATTCCGGCGCGTACTGCACAGAAATATTCCGCGCGGGCATTCAGGGGCTTGATCCGGGACAAACGGAAGCAGGCCGCTCGCTCGGTCTTAATAAATGGCAGACGCTGTTTAAGATTGTGCTACCGCAAGCCGTCAAAACGGTACTGCCGACATATACGAGCGAATTTATCGTTCTTATAAAAGAAACTTCTGTCGCGAGTTTTATTGCCGTAATGGATTTGACAAAAGCGGGCGACATGATAAAAAACGCGACATACAACGCCTGGATTCCGCTTTTAACCTGCGCGCTCATATATTTGTGCCTGACTGTCGGACTGACTAATTTATTCGCGCTTGTTGAAAAAAGGATGGCACGCAGTGATAGACGTTAAAAATCTGAAAAAAAACTTCGGGACTTTGGAAGTTCTGCGCGGCGTAAATGTTTCCATCGGAAAAAGTGAAAAAGTCGTTGTCATCGGTCCGTCCGGATCGGGAAAAAGCACGTTTCTGCGCTGCCTGAACCGTCTTGAAGAACCTGACGGCGGAACGATTCTGTTTGAGGGCGTGGATATAACCGATAAAAACACGGATATCGATACATGCCGCCGAAAAATGGGAATGGTATTTCAGCATTTTAATTTGTTTCCGCATTTAACTGTTCTGCAGAACATTACGCTTGCTCCGGTAACGCTGAAAATTCAAACGCAGGAACAGGCGGAAAAAAATGCCATGCTGCTGCTCGAACGTGTCGGGCTGCCGGAAAAGGCGCAAGTATATCCGTCAACGCTTTCCGGCGGGCAGAAACAGCGGATTGCCATTGTGCGTTCGCTTGCGATGAATCCCGACGTTATGTTGTTTGACGAACCTACGTCTGCCTTGGATCCCGAAATGGTCGGAGAAGTGCTTGCCGTCATTAAGCAGCTGGCGGATGAAGGCATGACAATGGTCTGCGTAACACATGAAATGCGTTTTGCGCGGGAAGTTGCCGACAGAATATTGTTCATGCATAACGGAACGATTCTTGAGCAGGGCGCGCCCGAAAAAATTTTCGCTTCGCCGGAACATGAAAGAACCCGGCAGTTTTTGCAGCGGGTGCTCTGAACAAATCAAGACAGAGTATTCCGTATCTGATATACTTACGACATGACAGATGCGTTTTATATTCTCGATTCTTACGGATTGATTTACCGCGCATATTATGCGTTTGTAAACAGACCGCTGATAAATGAAAACGGACAGAATGTTTCCGCTGTTTTCGGTTTTTTCCGCAATTTTCTGAATATTCTCCGAAAATATACGCCTCGTTATGCCGCCGCCGCGTTCGATTCAAGAACGCCGACTTTTCGTCATCAAATGTACGCGGAATACAAAGCTACGCGGCAGAAAACTCCGGAAGATCTCCATGCGCAAATTCCCATTATCGAGGAAATTCTCGCGGCGCTTCATATTCCCATACTTCGTCATGATGGTTTTGAAGCAGATGATATTATTGCTACAATGGCAAAACAGTGTGAACAAAAAAAATACGGCTGCCGCATTTTATCAGGCGATAAAGATTTGGCGCAGCTTATAACAGATAGCGCGCTGATGCTCAGACCGGACAAAGCCGGCGGCTGGGAACGAATCGATGCCGCGGCAATCCGTGCCGAGTGGGGAGTTTCTCCGAATCAAATGCTTGATATTTTATCGCTTATCGGCGACAGTGCGGATAATGTTCCGGGCGTAAAAGGCATCGGCATAAAAACCGCCGAAAAGCTGCTGATGCAGTACGGTTCTCTTGACAACATATACGCTCATTCGGATGACATATCGGGCGCCGTCGGTGCGAAAATCCGCGCAGGAAAAGAAAGCGCATATTTTTCAAAATCGCTTATCGCATTGCGTTCCGATGTTCCGCTGGAAATGCATTTTACCGATTGCTCTGCGGAACATCCGGATTATAACGCCGCCGCACAGCTGCTTCTGCGCTGCGGATTGCCTGCTGTCGCACGGCAGTATGAAGAAGCCGCTTCTGCCCCGATTGCCGCCGCAGCTTCCGGCCCCGCATTCGGCGAAACAATTTCAAGCGGAAACGAAGAACATTCCGGCGCCTCTGCCGTACAGATATTTTCGGAAACAGCGCCGGCAGGTTTAAAGGAAAACACCGGCGTATACACGGCTGTAACCGATTCCGCCGCGCTTTCGGCAATTATCGATGCAATTCTTTCTTCTGCGGAAAAAATCGCGGCGTTTGACTGCGAAACAGACGATTTGAATACGCGCAAAGCGCAGCTCGTCGGCTTTTCTATTTCCGTGAAAAGCGGATACGGCTGGTATATTCCGCTCGTTTGTCAGGATATTCTGCTCGCGTCGGAAAATGCCGTTTGCAAAAAAGACGCGCTTTCCCAGCTTGAGCGCTTGTTTTTGAATCCGGATGTAACGCTTATCATGCATAACGGAAAATTTGACTGCGAAGTGCTGCTTTCAAACGGCTTGATCAGCGGAGCAGATAAAAAAATCACATGTACCGTCTATGATACCATGATTGCCGCATGGCTTCTTCAAAGCGACCGCACGTCTTTTTCGCTTGAATCGCTCGCGGAGCAAAAACTCGGACTGTCGGTAACGCCGTATGATGCCGTTGTGCCGAAAGGATGTACGTTCGCAGATGTGCCGCTTGAACAGGCGGTGCATTATGCTGCCGAAGACGCGGATCTTACCTGGCAGCTTTGGCAGTTGTTCAAGCCGCGCCTGGAACAGCAAAATCTGATGAAACTGTTTACGGAATTGGAAATGCCCATTCTGCCGATTTTAACGCAAATGGAACTGAACGGCATTCATATCGAAAAAAAAGAACTTTCGGCGTATTCTTCGGAACTTTCCCGAAAAATCGCAGGAATACAATCCGATATTTTTGATTTGGTCGGACATGAATTCAATGTTGCGTCGCCGAAGCAGCTGCAGGAGGTTTTATTTGCGGAGCGCAATCTGCCGACCGGCAAAAAAACAAAACGCGGCTATTCCACAGACAATTCCGTGCTGGAAGACCTTGCGCCGCTGGATCCGGTTCCCGCGAAAATCCTTGAATACCGGCTTTTGGCAAAACTGCTGTCAACGTATGTCGATGCGCTGCCGCTGCTTGCCGACAAAGACGGCCGAATCCACACAAATTTTATTCAAACCGGCACGGCGACAGGAAGGCTTTCAAGCCGTGAACCGAACCTTCAGAATATTCCCGTAAGAGATGAAGAGGGCAGACGCATCCGCCGCGCATTTACGGCAAAAGAAGGCTGCCTGCTTATTTCTGCCGATTATTCGCAAATTGAATTGGTAATTCTCGCGCACCTTTCCGGAGATGCAAAACTTTGCGCCGCGTTTATCGAGGGCACTGATGTGCATCGTGATACAGCTGCGCGCATTTTCGGTGCAGCTCCCGAACTGGTAACGCCGGATATGCGCCGCGCGGCAAAAACGATAAATTTCGGCGTTATGTACGGCATGAGCGCCTTCCGGCTTTCGAATGAATTGGGAATTCCTCGCGGGCGGGCGGCGGACTTTATCAAGTCGTATTTTTCCATGTATTCCGGCATACGCGAATTCATGGATGAAACGATTCGGCAGGCAGAAAAAACGGGCTTTGTGGAAACAATTTTCGGGCGCCGGCGCTATATTCAGACAATAAACAGCAGAAACAAAGCAGAAAAAGCGGCTGCGGAACGAATTGCCGTAAATACGCCGATACAAGGTTCTGCGGCGGATATTGTAAAAAAAGCGATGATTGCTGTTGCTGCCGCGCTCGAAAAAAACTGTCCGGAGGCAAAGCTTCTGCTGCAGGTTCACGACGAACTTATCGTTGAGTGCCCCGAATGTCAGTCGGAACGCGCGGCGGCAATCATAAAAACGGAAATGGAACAAGTTGTCCGCTTAAAAGTTCCGCTGCGCGTTTCTGTGGAAATCGGCAGATGCTGGGGAGAATTCCATTGAAAAAGCGGATGATTATTGCCGTAACAGGTTCCATAGCGGCCGGAAAAAATGCCGCCGCGGAAATTTTGGAGCAGGCAGGATTTCTTTCGATAGATGCGGATGTGCTTGCCCGCGCCGCCGCCGAGCAGGCAAAAGATGATATTGTGCGTGCCTTTAATGCGGAAGCGGAACAGCGCGGCGTATCGCTGCTGCGGCCGGACGGTTCGCTCGATCGGCGTGTGCTCGGAAGCATTGTTTTCGGTTCGCCGGAAATGCTTGAAACGCTGGAAAAGATAACGCATCCGCTGATAAACAGCATGATGAACGAGTTTATCGATGCGCATCCGAATGATAATATCATATTGAATGCCGCGGTGCTTTTCAAAACGCCGGTGATTTCCCGATGCGACTGCATTTTTTTCATATATGCGCCGGCGCTTATTCGGTTCTTTCGTGTGCGCAGACGCGATAAACTTCCGCCGCGGCAAATTTTCAAAAGATTTTCGGCGCAAAAACATATCTTTGCTCAATATAAAATTCTAAATGCCGATATGTATATAGTAAAGAATATCGGTTCGCGGGAAAAACTGCGCAAGCGTTTGTTTTATATTTTGCATATCCGCGAAAAAAGAGGATGAAACACTATGGATCAAAAAAGAATTTTATGGATTGTTGCTTCTGTCGGGATATTTTTGCTTGTTGTTATCGGCGCTGCGCTGATTTTATATGCGCCTGTGCGCAATTCCGATCCGGTTCTTGCGTCGCTGCAAACGAATAAGCCGTATAGGGCGGAAAACGGGCAGATTATTCCCGCGGCGGCAAATGCTTTCAAGCCGCAGTCGGAATCCAATTCAAGTATAAATGCATCGCCGCAGAACGGAAGCCCGATGTCCGCAAAAGATATTACTGTCATAGCGGAGAATGCGACGGTGTATTCGGATAAATCGATATATGCTGCCGGTTCCGCCGAACCTGCATTGACAGAACGGAATGCTGCGCGCGAAGAGGAAAATGCAGTTCCTGCGCTGCAGAACCAAAATCAGTATGCGGCGTCGGTTCAGCAGCCGCAGCAGCAAACCGCTCCCGCTCAAATACAAATTCAGGTGCAGCCGCCGAATGCTGTTTCGGAACAAGTTCCGCCGTCCGTGGCACAGACAAAACCGGTGGACGTTCCTGTTTCGGCAAAATCTGCGGCACCAGCAAGAGTGTCCGCGGCTGTTGTTTCTTCAAAGCCTGCTGCTGCATCGGCAAAGCCTGCTGCCGCGGCTCCCGCGAAAAAAACGTCGGCTCCCGCTCCCGCAAAACCGGCGGCACATTATTGGGTGCAGGCGGCGTCGTTCAACAATAAAAAGAATGCGGAAGAAGCGCGTTCTATTCTTGCGGAAGAGAAAATCCGAAGTGAAATATTCACATATACAGACGACGGCGGCAAAATGTTTTACCGTGTCCGTGTCGGTCCGTATATAACAAAAAACGAAGCGGAATTCTGGAAATCGAAAATCTGCATGATTGATCGGTTCAGCACGGCATCAAGTTATGTAACGAACACATCCGAACCTGCTGCAAAAAAATAATTTGTACATGGCACGGCGGGGAGAAATAATATTTTTTCTTCCCGGAAAACCGGTGCGGCGCAACGTTTTGCAAATTCGCATTGCGAAGCTGCGTTTGCGGCATCATCGAAAGCTGAAACTTTCTGCGTGCCGCAAATTAAGGAACTTATTGCTGCACCGGAATTCCCGATTTCAAATCCGACGGCGGCTATTCCCAGCCGAATGTTGCCGGCGGTTTATTCGTTATATCATAAAACAGCGCGTCGACAAATCCGAGTTCGGCAATGCGGTTAACAATGCGCAGGAGCAATTCTCTGTCCAAGTGCGCAAATCGTGCTGTCATGACATCTTCCGAAACGACCGGACGCAGAACAATGGAACAGTGATCTTTTTTCGCTGCATACGGCAGGTTGATTGTCAGGTGCTGAAAAATTTTTCGGTACCAGCCGCCGGCATGAAGTTCGTCAAGTACAATTGCATCCGCTTCGCGCGTTTGGTCAAGCCGCAGTTTGTCGCAGTATCCTTCCTGCAAAGTACAGCCGTTTTCGCGGTACAAAACAACGACGGTTCTGTTTATTTCCGAAACACTGTTTGTCAGAAATGACGATGTTTTTTCAAGCGCATCCCATGACGGAAGCGAAAATATTGTGTTTGCAGCATTTTCTTTGCTTGTCCCGCTGTCTTCGGGGGCAGTGTTTCCTGCTTTTGATGTATCGCTGCTGCATGATGAAAAGTCAAGCGCGGCAGGAAAGCGGTATGTGCGGAAATCGCCTTGCACGCCGACAGATTTTACGGGGAGCGCAAAGAGTTTTTTCGGTTCGCTACCGGCATATACGGAAATTTTCTGAACCGCCAGCTGCCGCTGCGCGGATTCCAGTTCTGCCTGTTCCGAATCGAGCAATGCACCGCTGCTGCACAGTACATTTATCGAAAGCCCCGGCCCCGGAAAAGGATGCCGCATGACAAGGTTTTCCGGCAGTCCGATTTTTGTGCCGAGCAGGCGCACTTCATCTTTATATAAATCTTTCAGCGGTTCGATAATCAAACCCTGTTCTATAAGTTTTTGAATTCCGTCGACGCGGTTGTGATGTGTTTTAATTGTTTTGGAATTTTTCGTGCCGCCGGATTCGATTATATCGGGATAGAGCGTTCCCTGTGCCAAAAGCCATTCGTTTTCGTCAAGATGCATCCGTGCCGTAACAGTATTCCGCACCGTAATAAAATTTTCTCCGACAGCCATTCGTTTTTTCTGCGGATCCGTCAAACCGTGTACCGCGGCAAGAAAAGATTCCGAAGCGTCTTCTGTAATAAAATTATGAAATCCGGCTTTCTGATATGTTTCCGCAATGAGGCGGCTTTCGTTTTTCCGCATGAATCCGTTGTCAATATGCAGACCGAGCACCCGTTCTTGACCGAGCGCTTTGTTAAGCAATGCGAACGCTACGGTAGAATCAACGCCGCCGGAAAGAAACAGCAGAACTTTTTTATCTGTGGCGGCGGTTGTTATGGAGTGCAGAATATGTTCCAGTACTTGATCTTGGCTCCAGTTTTTTTCCATTCCGCAAATTCCGGCGAAATTTTCGAAAATCCGATTGCCGCACAAAGTGTCTTTTACTTCCGCATGAAATTGAAGCCCGAAGCGTTTTTTTTCGAGATTCTGCACGGCTGCGTACCGGCAATTTTCCGTATAGGCAGCGGCTTCGAATCCGGGCGCACAAACGGAAATTTCATCTTGATGGCTCATCCAAACTTGCGAAGGAAATTCGATGCCGGAAAAAAGCGGGCTTTCTTTGCCGGATGTTTTCCGCAAAGACGCAAACCCGAATTCGCCTGTTTGCGCACGGGCTGCGGTGCCGCCGTAAAACTGCGATACGACATAATGTCCGTAGCATAAACCTAAAATAGGAATAGGCAGGGCGAATATTTCCGCGTTGTATTCCGGCGCGTCTTTTGCATATATGGAAGAAGGACCTCCGGAAAGAACAATGCCTTTTGCGCCCTCGAAAGCGGAAATCGGCGCAGACGGCAGCATAATTTCGGAATAATATCCGAGCAGACGGAAGCGTTTGGCTATCAAATGCGCATACTGGCTGCCGAAATCAAGTACTATAATTTTATCTTTCATGGAATTCTCCTGTCATGCCGCGTTTCATTATGTGCATTCGACACGCATTCGGTGTGCAAATCGGCGCTTGAAATATGCGATTCGCCGATTTATTTTTTGGCGGTCATTGCGGCTGCAATAAATTCACGGAACAGCGGATGCGCGCGGTTCGGGCGGGACTTGAATTCCGGATGAAACTGCACGCCGATCATCCAAGGATGTCCGGAAGACTTGTCAAGCTCGACAATTTCCACAAGATTCCGTTCCGGATTGATGCCGGTTAATTTAAGCGCGCTTTTATCATATAATTCGCGGTATGCATTATTGAATTCATAGCGATGTCTGTGGCGTTCCCATACGGAATCCGAGCCGTACGCCGCCGCGGCTTTTGAGCCGGGCACGAGCGCGCATTCATATTTTCCGAGCCGCAGCGTTCCGCCTAATACAACGCCGTTTTGATCCGGCATTAAGTCAATAACGGGATGTTTTGTGTCTTTATTCATTTCTGTCGAATTCGCGCCGTCGAGTCCGAGTTCGTGCCTTGCGTATTCTATAACGGCAATTTGCATTCCGAGACAAATGCCGAAATACGGTACAAAATGCTTTCGTGCGTATTCGGCGGCAAAAATCATTCCCTCTATTCCTCTGCCGCCGAATCCTCCGGGAATAATGATGCCGTCGGCGCCGGCAAGCCGTTCCGCTGCTGTTTCCCGCGAGGAAAGCGATTCCGCGTCAACCCAATCTATGCGCACTTCGGTCATATTGTGAATGCCGCCGTGCTGCAGCGATTCCACAACGGATAAGTAGGCATCGCGCAGTTCCACGTATTTGCCTACAAGCGCGATAGTTACGGAATGCCGCGGATGCTGCATCCGGTACACCATATCATTCCATTCGGAAAGATTCGGCTGTGTGTTTTCAATGCCGAGCGCGCGGCAAACCGCGGTGCCCAAGCCTTCTTTTTCCATCATCAGCGGAACTTCGTAAATCGAATTCGCATTCAAATTCTGGATTATCGCATCGGACGAAACGTTGCAAAACAGCGCAAGTTTTTCACGGACTGAAGTGCTGATCGGTATTTCGCTGCGCAGCATGATAATATCCGGCTGAATTCCCAATCCCTGCAGTTCTTTTACGCTGTGCTGCGTCGGCTTTGATTTTAATTCCTGCGCTTTTTTCATGTACGGAAGCAGTGTCAGATGAATATATGCGCAGTTTTCCGCGCCGACTTCGTATTTTATCTGGCGGATGGCTTCTATAAAAGGAAGCGATTCTATGTCGCCGACCGTGCCGCCTATTTCGGTAATGATGACGTCGGCGTTTGTTTCTGCGGAAGATAGAAGCATTCGCCGGCGAATTTCATCCGTAATGTTGGGGATAACCTGCACTGTGCCGCCGTGAAAAGCGCCTTCGCGTTCTTTGTTCAGCACTGCAAGATATACGCGTCCTGCCGTGGTATTGCTGCTTTGCGATAAATTTTCATCAGTGAAGCGTTCGTAATGTCCGAGATCGAGATCGGTTTCCGCGCCGTCGTCGGTAACAAAAACCTCGCCGTGCTGATACGGATTCATCGTTCCGGGATCGATATTCAGATACGGATCGAATTTCTGGTTTATCACTTTTAAGCCGCGGCTTTTCAGAATCAATCCCAACGATGCCGCCGCGATGCCTTTGCCCAGCCCGGAAACAACGCCTCCCGTTACAAACACAAATTTGGTCATTTCATCACTCCACTGATAACGCGAAAGTATACCAGATACCGTTATTTTCGTCCATAAATCCCGGCAAAGTACCGCATGATAATTGTCATGGCTTTTTGCGCGGCGGACGGATTTGTCTGCATCAGCTGATAAAACATATTGCACGGAATATGCAGCAGCTGCGTTTTTTGAATCGCGTGAACGCTCGATGTCCGTCTTGTATGCAAAATGCATTCTTCCTCGCCGAAAGATGCGCCGGTGTCTTTGTAAGCGCAGTTGGTTATGCTGATAATTTCGACTGCTCCGGAAATAATGTAATAAATGCCGGTGCTGGCGTCGCCTGGTGTGTATAAGAATTTTCCGGCATCCAAAGAAACGGACGAACAATTTCCGTATGCTCCGGAAATTAGAAATCTGTCGGGGCGAATAAACAATAAACGCTGCGAAACGGCGAGCAGTTTCGTTTCTTCTCGGTCCGGCAGCAAATACAATTCCGACAGCAATAAGGAATCAAAAAACTGCCGGATAAAAATATACTGCGCGAAAAAAAGAAACAAATAAAAAAATATGCATAATTCAAGCAGAATGATAATTAAGTTTCCCAAAACGCCGTAAATCAAATTATATCGTGCGGCATTTAAAAAAAGGTCGAAAAATTTCTGAACAAGAAAAAAACTGCCTGTAGTGCAAAGTGCGGATAATGCGCATAATCCGATATCCGGCTTTGTCCGCGGCGCAAAGCGGAATGCAAGCATCAGTATAAAAAACAGCAGCGCGTACGGCGCGAGTTTTATCAGCAGCTGCATAAAAGCGGGAATAAATAAAATTCCGAATTTTCCTGCGAAAAAATCGGAAAACAACGAACGAATGGTAATGAACAAAAAAATAACGGTTCCCGTTCCAAGCACAAGAATGGCTTCTCCGGCAAATATAAATACATTTTCAACCAGCGGGCGGCGTTCAACTTTATCATGAAATATAAATCGAATGCTTTTCATAATAGAAAAGAAAAACCGCTGTGCCATCCAGAAAACAGACACCATAATTAAAACTTCAAATAATCCGGCTTTTTGCACGGTGAATAATGTTTCTATTAAGTCATGCAGCTGTCTTGTGTCGAAAATTATATCAAAGTCATAAAACTGCATAATCGCTTCCGGCGCTGTGTGCCAAAATCGAATGACAAATGCGATTATTAAAATCAAGAACGGAACTGCGGAAAACAAAAAACCCAGCGCGCAGGATGAAGCGTACATGAATAAATTGTTTTGAAAAAAGAACATAAAAGTCAGATACAGAATCTGAATCGTTGTAAGTGCGGTTTTTTTTGCCTGATTTTCGGGATTCTTTTTCTGAAACATAAGAACAGTATAACAAATTCGTTTTGCTTGTGGAATGACATCGAGCGTGATATTATGTATGTATGACAATAAAATCAGTTGCGGAAATACTTGACGCGGAAATTATCTGCGGAAAAGAAAACATGGATTTTGAAATCGAAGCGGCGTGCGGGTCGGATCTTATGAGCGACGTTATGGCGTTTGTAAAAGATCCGGCGCTGCTGCTTACCGGCTTAATAAACGTTCAAGTGATACGCACGGCAAACCTTATGGATATAGGAGCTGTCTGTTTTATCCGCGGAAAAATGCCCAATCAGGAAATGATACAAATGGCGGAAGAATTCGGCATAGTTCTGCTTGCAACGGATCTGCTGATGTTTCCCGCATGCGGCAAATTATACGAAGCGGGAATTCGCGGCGGCAGTCATGCCGATATGCAGACAGACGGTGAAAAATAAATCCGGCGGAACATTGCCGCGCCAGCCGCGCCCAAAAGATTCGGACGGGCATTCGGAAGAAATTTCGAGCAAAGCTGAAATACGGCATCAGATGCGTGCGATGTTGTCTTTGTTCGGGAAAGATTCCGTTCAAAAGCGGCATGCCGACCGTCTTGCTGCTTCCGTGCTGCTGAAAAGCAGTTTATACCGTGCCGCAAAAACAATTCTGGCGTTTGCATCGCTTCCGGCGGAAATACAAACCGACCCCATACTCAAGCAGGCACTGCATGATAAAAAACGCGCAGCAGTACCGAAAGTCTTCGGCAGCGATATGGCTTTTTTTTACCTTGACGCGGAAACAAATATATCGGCGCAGCTTGAACGCGGCGCGTTCGGAATTCGGGAGCCTGCCGTCTGGCTCGAAAAAGCAGATGAACATCATTTATTTCCTCCTGTGCTGATTATTGTGCCGGGAATTGCGTTTGATTTTTACGGCAGCAGAATCGGTCATGGGAAAGGATATTACGATCGTTTTTTTGGGAAACTGCATGATGCAAATATTTTGCAGAACGAAACAGTTTGCACAGCGGGCTTTTGCTACAATTTTCAGATATTGCCGAAAATCCTTTCGGAAGCGCATGATATGGCGGTTTCGAATCTTATTTCGGATGCCGGCGTTTTCGGCTGTATGCGGAAGATTTAATATGCTCCTGCTGCGCTGCAAACGGCGCAAATATGCTGCTTGGATTTTCAAAAATATTTTTTTACGGAACATCCGCACTGAAATCCGTTTTTCACGTATGAACTGACGCTGCCGTACAATAATCCGTCTGCGTAAAACAGCTGTTTCCAGCCGATAAACAGATCAACAAGGCAGCGCTGCGGAAAAAAACGTATCCGCGGCAGCGGCAAAGGAAAGCGCACGCCCAGCCGATACGCGGAAGACAAAACCGAAGTATGCGATGCTTTTTCTTCAACGTTTTTTCCGAAATAATTCAAAAAATCTATGCCCGATCCGATGCCGATGTATGCGTACCGCAAATCCTTGCTGAACGGATACCAATTTACCAGAAAAAGAAGTCCGACGGTAGTGCAGTATAAATCCTCAAGATTTGTTGCGACTGTTGTATGCGAAAAACCTCCGGAAAATGAAAAATGCGGTAAAAAGCGATGCTCATACCGAATACCGAGTCCCCAGCCGTTGTTTTGTATGCCGAATCTCAAAAAAGAAAAATCGAGCGACAGAATGCGCGTGATTTCTTTTTTTTCCGCTTCTTTCGGGGATGCTTCCGAGTCGATTTTCGGAGCCGGCGTGTTTTTTTCGGTGCTTTCCGTTTTGACGATTTCAAGTGCCGGATATTCCGGCATCAGATTTTTGTTCCGAAGAGAATCTTGCCCGTTTTGTGCCGATGCAGGCAAAAGAAAAAAATATGAAATCACGGCAAAAAACATAACCGATGAAAAAAATCGTGCAGGAAAATCCGTCATGCTCATGCGGGCAATCCGGCAGTTAGGGGCAGTGAACGCAGTGCTTTTTTGAATTGCGCGGAAAACAGCACCGCGGTGAACGTTACCGCAAGTATGTCGGCGGCAGGTTCCGCAAAGTATACGGCAGTTGTCATGCTTCCCGAAAACAGCGCAGGAAAAAATGCTGCCAGCTTGGGCATCGCGTATATAAACGGCAGCAGTAAAACAAATTTCCGTACAATGGCAACGATTGCAGATGCGCGGGCATTCCCTAAGGAAATAAATGTCATTTGACACGGCATTTGAATGCCGAACATGAACATTGCGGCGCAATATACACGCAAAGCGTTTGCCGTAAAATCAATGAGTGCCGCGTCGGAAGAAAACATGCGGGAAAATGCGGCAGGGAATAATTCGACTGCTGCCCATAATATGATGCTGTAGCACAGGCAGCACAATAATAACAGCCGAAAGGTTTTTTTTACACGCACAGCATTCCCTGCGCCGTAATTGTAACTTGAAATAGGCTGCGCTCCCTGTGCCAGTCCTTGTATCGGCATCAGCGCGAACTGCATGACGCTTGTTAAAATGGTCATTGCACCCACGGCAATATCGCCGCCGTATTTCAGCAAAGACGAATTAAAGCAAACTGCGATAAAACTTTCGCTTGACTGCATGATGAAGGGCGCAAAGCCCAATGCAATGCACGGAAAAATGACATCGTGCCGCAGATGCAAATTGCGAATGCGCAGTTTCAAAATCGTTTTTTTGCCCGTCAAAAAACGAATTGTCCATGCCGCTGAAATTGCCTGCGACAGCACTGTTGCAAGCGCAGCGCCGCGGACGCCCAATCCCGCGCCGAATATAAACAGCGGATCTAGAATAATATTCGCAGCGGCGCCGATCAGAACGGTTTTCATGCCGACAAACGCAAAGCCCTGCGCGGTGATAAATGCATTCATTCCCAGCGTTAATTGTACAAACACCGTTCCGGCAGCGTATATCTGCATATACCGGCATGCGTAAGGCAAAGTATTGGCGCTTGCCCCGAAGACACGCAGAAATTTCTCACTTCCCGGCAAAAGAGCCGCTGTTAATATTGCGGAAATGCATAGCTGCATCGAAAAGCAATTTCCGAGTGTTTGTTCTGCCGATGAAATATCACGCTGCCCCATAAATACAGAAGCGCGCGGCGCGCCGCCCATGCTGACAAGCGCAGCGAATGCGGAAACAATCATGATTACGGGAAGACATACGCCGACGCCCGTTAAAGCGAATGCGCCGTCTCCCGGAATTCGCCCGATATACATGCGATCGGCTATGTTATAGAACATATTCACTAACTGCGCAGTAATTGCCGGAACGGAAAGACGGAACAGCAATTTTCCTATAGGTTCGGTTTCCAAATGTCCGCTCGATGATACTGCCTGCATTGCGCTCTATTTCCTGCCGGCATATAATTCGCGAAATTTGCTGTTTTCGGTATATGCATTGCCGGATAAGTTTTTCGTTTTTTACTTTATGCGTAAAATATTCTCTGAGAATAATTGTTTCGTGTGCGATGATTTATATAACAGTCCGCAATGCGAATTCCGGTCAAAACATCTATGTAATTTCGGCAGATGAAATTGATTTTATATAAGTTTGCCGGTTTATTGCGTATCTGTTTATATAAAATTCCGTTTGTACATTTAAAATAAACAAAGCTGTCCTTTTAGGACAGCCTGTTTTCGGGCGCATTAAAAATATAATGCACAAAACAGCTGCGGCAGAAAATCCGCCGCGCAATAAAACTCCCCCGCCAGGGCTTGAACCAGGGACCCACAGATTAACAGTCTGTTGCTCTACCGACTGAGCTACAGGGGAATGACCGCTTTCACGGCATATTCATTACTGAATATGCATAAATCATACAGAATTATAAAAATTATGTCAATGGTTTTGCGCCGCGTTCCGTACACAAAGACAAAGGAGAAAATCAGCCGAAAGCGGTTTTCTCCTTTGTCTGCGCAAAACGGAATGAATGCGCGTTATTTATTTTTCGTCGTCATTTTGGAGCGCTGCGTATCCTTCTTCGCCGGTGCGCACTTTAACGACATTCTCAAGGTTGTACACAAAGATTTTGCCGTCTCCGATATGTCCTGTATACAGCGCTTTCTTTGCTGCTTCTATGACAGTCCGAACGGGAACTTTGGACACGACGATTTCCACTTTTATTTTGGGCAGCAGATTTATTTCAAGCGGAACGCCGCGGTAATATTCGCTGGCTCCCTTTTGCATGCCGCAGCCCATAACATTTGAAACAGTCATTCCGGTTACGCCGACGGCATTCATAGCATTTTTAAGCTGATTGAATTTGTTCTGCTTTGCAATAATGACGATTTTCGTGTATGTATGCCCGTCCGCGGATGCTGTTTTTCCGCTGCCGGAATTTTCCGTTGTAACGTGCGTAACCGGTACGGTATCTTCCGGCGTGAATGAAGCGTCGCTTTCTTCTGCGAATCCGCTCTCGTGCATTGCCGGCATAAAATCCGCATAACTCGACGGAATGCCGTGTTCCAATTTGTCAAGACCGATGATTTCTTCCTCGCGCGTAACACGCAGTCCGTGAAATTTCTTTATCAGCAGAAATGCGATAATCATGCAAAGCGTCGTCCACAAAATAATGGCGATGACGCCGAGCAGCTGTACACCGAGCTGATGAAAGCCGTGTCCGTACAATAAGCCGTCGGAAACCGAAAATAAACCGCATGCCGCGGTGCCCCAAATTCCGTTTGCCATGTGTACGGCAACGGCGCCGACAGGGTCATCGATATGAAGTTTCAGGTCAAGCAGTTCGACGACAACTACGACAAGGATGCCGGAAACAAAACCTACCGCTATTGCGCCGGCAGCATCCATGACAGCGCAGCCTGCGGTGATTCCGACGAGCCCCGCAAGAGATGCGTTCAGCGACATGGAAACATCCGGTTTTCCGTTTTTAATCCAAGTGAATGCCATGGTTACGCAGGTCGCGATGGCGGGGGCAATTGTCGTTGTTACGAATATCGACGCAAGTCCTCCGACGCCGTCTAACGCTGTTGCCGCCGCGCCGTTGAATCCGTACCAGCCGAACCACAGAATAAAGCAGCCGAGTGCACCGAGTGTCAGCGAATGTCCGGGAATGGCGTGAACTTTCGAAATTTTGCCGTTTTTATCGCGGGAATACTTGCCGATGCGCGGACCGAGAATAGCGGCGCCGATCAAAGCGGCTGTTCCGCCGACCATGTGGATAGCCGCGGAGCCCGCAAAGTCAATAAATCCCAATTTTGCAAGCCAGCCTTCCGGATTCCATACCCAGCCGGCTTCTATCGGATATACAACTGCGCTGATAATGCCGGAATAAATGCAGTACGCGCTGAATTTTGTACGTTCCGCCATTGCGCCGGATACAATTGTGGCGGCTGTCGCACAGAACACCAGATTGAATACAAAGCTGGACCATTCAAAATGCGCGTAGTCCGTAAAAATCTGCCAGTTCGGTTTTCCTATCACGCCGAAAAGATAATTTTCGCTCATCATTAAGGCAAAGCCGATCAATATGAACATAACCGTACCTATGCAAAAGTCCATCAGGTTTTTCATAATGATGTTTCCGGCGTTTTTTGCCCGCGTGAAACCGGTTTCTACCATCGCAAAACCGCACTGCATAAAAAAAACCAATGCGGCGCCCATTAAAAACCAGACACCCCAGATGTCGCCGGAAGCCGCTTGCGCAGCAGCCGAAATAACCGACTCTGTTTCCATAACATACCTCCAAAGTAACCATAAAATCAGCAGCCCGTCCGCAAGCGGCGGGAATGTTGTTCTCATAACGTGCCGGATAACGTTTTATGCCGCCGTGATATCCGCATAAAGTGCGTGCGTATTGGCATAAAACTTCCGCGCAAAAAAAAACGCGCGTCATTCCGCAGATATATTTGCATCGATAAAGATGTATCCGGGAAAAACGCACGTCATTGTGCTGTTTTGCGCTCCGAAAACCGCATAAAGCGTTTTCGGAAACGCATATATATTTTTACAGTCCGAATTTATTTCACGCCAAGCACGATATTCCGCAAAATAAAACGGCGTTTCGGTGCTTGACGTGTTCGGTGTTTATTGCGGATTATCCGCAATCCGCAATAAAACTGCGCTGCGCCTGCGCATTACACGCGGAACAGCAAATCTCCATACGTCGGCATCGGCCAGTATCTAGCGCCGACTTGTGTTTCAAGTTCGTCGACTGCTGCGCGCAGTTCCGTCATGGCAGGAATAATTTCCGCTGTATAAAATTTCGCGCAGCTTGTAAGATCGGCGCATTCTTTGCTTCTCAGAAAAACGGCTTCCAACGCTTCGAGTTTTTCCGCGCTTTCATCAACCAACGAAGAAACTGCCACAACCAGTTTTTCTTCTGCTTTGCACGCTGCCGACGGTACGTATTGCTTTATTTTCAGCGCGGCGGAAGCCGTGTCTTTCAGGAAAGCAAACGCTGCCGGAAGAATGTCCCGTTTTACCATTTCTATCATCGTGAGAACTTCGATTTTCAGCGCTTTGCAGTATTCATCCATTTGGATTTCATAGCGGGCTTCTATTTCTTCCTGCGTATGCACGCCGTGCCGCAAAAACAGCTCCACGTTTTTCTTTTCCAAAAAGTACGGCATTGCGTCCGATGTCGTTTTCAAGTTCAAAAGTCCGCGGCGCGCAGCTTCGTCTATCCATTCATCGGAATAACCGTTGCCGTTGAAAATAATGCGCTGATGTTCTTTGAGCGTCCTTTTTATCAGTGCGTTCAATGCGTCGGTAAAATTCGCTTCGCCGGCTTTTCCCGTTTTTTCGAGTTCGTCTGCGAATTGGCTCAATTCCTCTGCCACAATGGTGTTCAGCATGATATTCGGGCAGGCAATCGAAAGGCTTGAGCCGAGCGAACGGAACTCGAATTTGTTGCCGGTAAAGGCAAACGGCGATGTTCTGTTGCGGTCCGTGTTGTCTTTCGGAAATGCCGGCAGCACGCTGACGCCGAGTTTCATGACTTTTTTTGTTTTTTTGTCATAAGGAACCTCGTTCATAATCGAATCGAGAACTTCCGTCAGTTCATCGCCTAAAAACATGGAAATAATCGCAGGCGGTGCTTCGTTTGCGCCGAGCCGATGATCATTTCCCGCCGACGCGACAGACAAGCGCAGCAAATCCTGATATTCATCGACCGCTTTGATGACGGCTGTCAGGAACAGCAGAAACTGCGCGTTTGCTTCGGGCGATTCACCCGGCTCAAGCAAATTGACGCCGGTATCCGTGGAAATCGACCAGTTGTTGTGCTTGCCGGAACCGTTGACGCCCGCGAACGGTTTTTCATGCAGCAGGCAGACAAGCCCGTGGCGTTCGGCGACTTTTTTCATCATTTCCATAGTCAGCTGGTTTTGATCCGTCGCGAGATTCGTCGTGCTGAAAATCGGTGCCATTTCGTGCTGTGCGGGAGCAACTTCATTGTGTTTGGTTTTCGAAAGAATTCCGAGTTTCCACAATTCTTCATCCAGTTCTTTCATAAACGCCGAAATCCGCGATTTTATGGCGCCGAAATAATGATCTTCAAGCTCCTGGCCTTTCGGAGGCTTTGCGCCGAAAAGCGTCCGTCCGGTAAATATCAGATCTTTCCGCTGATCGTACAGTTTTTTGTCAATCAGAAAATATTCCTGTTCCGAACCGACTGTCGAAAGAACCCGTTTTGCCGGCGTGCCGAAAAGTTTTAATATGCGGAGCGCCTGCTTGTTCAGCGCTTCCATGGAACGCAGCAGCGGCGTTTTTTTATCGAGCGCCTGCCCGCCGAAAGAACAAAACGCCGTGGGAATGCACAGCGAGCCGTCTTTGATAAACGCATACGATGTCGGATCCCAAGCCGTGTAGCCGCGTGCTTCGCATGTTGCGCGCAAACCACCGGAAGGGAAACTGGATCCGTCCGGTTCGCCTTTTATCAATTCTTTTCCGGAAAAATTCGTCAAAACCTTGCCGTTGCCTGCGGGCGAAATAAAACTGTCGTGTTTTTCCGCGGTAATTCCGGTCATCGGCTGAAACCAGTGAGTAAAATGCGTTGCGCCTTTTTCTATTGCCCAGTTTTTCATGGCATTTGCCACGGAATTTGCCACATCCGGCGCAAGCGGCGCGCCTTCTTCCATGGTTTTTTTCAGCGACTTGAAAATTTCTTTCGGCAGCCGTTCCTGCATAACTGTTTCATTGAAAACATTGCTTCCGAAGATTTCGGAAATAGTACTCATCTGCGTCTCCTTCACTTTCATTTGAAAACAAAAAAGGCGATACGGACTTTTCAGCAAGTCCGCATCGCCTTTGATGCTAACTGACAATACAGTACAGAGTTCTCAAAAAAATGTCAAGTACAGACAAAAAACAGCGTCACTCGCAATTCCATTCGCCGCGAGACGGATAATATCCCCATAAGTAATCGTATTTTGAAGAATCGTCGTCGCCGGTTGAGGCGTAAATCGCACCTGCGCCCGAATTACCTGATGCGGCGCTTTCATCGGTGTCTGTTACAAGCGGCGCAAAAACAGCGACCACGGAATGCGCGCTGCCGAATTGATTTCCCGAATTGTCGTCGGGGTCTTCGAAAGAGCCGTCCGGCGTTCCGTCTGCTTGCAGCGCCAGTTCTTCAAAGCCGCGGCTTTTGCCGATAAGCAGGCAGGGTTTTCCTTCTCGGCGCAGGGAATCGTCGCCGGCATAATATGCGAGCGAATACGCTGTGCCGATGCCGACATCTTGGGAGTCCCAGTTTTCGCCGTCTGCCGAATAATAAATTGCGCTTGTGTCCGACGGTTTCGCTTTATAAAACATATTTGTTCCGTCAGATGCAATTAAAGGACCTATGCCGGGTGTCGGCGGACGTTTTGTCAGAATAACCGTTTTGCCGCCGGCGTATGCCGCGGCTACCGCTGTTTCAGGAACAGCAGCATCACCGCCGGCATCAAGCAAATACGTATCGCCGTCGTCGCCGGTTTTTCCTTTGAGCGGTTCGGAATCAAGCGAAAGGTTTCCGTCCGCCGTTTTCAGTTCAAAAACGCCGGCTTTCCGCACTTCGGGTGTGTCTTTTTCTGTCGTTAATCCGCCGAGGATATGCCCTGAGTCTGTATCACACGGGAACACTATAAATGCGCGCCGCCCGCTGCCTTGCTGTCCGTTGCCGCCGCCATGCCCGTTGTCAAACAGATACGGCATGTACTCGTTGTCTTCGTCATCATCGGAGTCAAAATCGATTATAATTTTGAAAAACTGCTTCCAGGTTTCGCCGTCTTCAGTCCAGTACAGCTGAAACTCCTGCGACTCATCTTCTTCCGGCGTTGATGCGACAAGCGCAAAAAGAGTATCTTTCGAAGAAGCAAGTTTTACCACAATTCCCTTCGGCTTGTCGGTTTTTTCCCAGCTGCGCTGTTTGAGCGGATCTTTTTTGTAAATGCTTCCGCACGAAACATACAGCGAACCGTTGAACGGCACAAGCGATGTCGGACTGCCGACAACGTTATGTTCGAGCAATTTAATTTCCTTGGCAACCTCCGAAAGCATTCCGCTGTCTGTGCAGCCTGATACGGCAGCTGTCAGCAGCGCCGCACCTAAAAAAAATAATTTGGTTATGTTTTTTCGCATGAATATTCCCGATATTTCAATTAAAAATGATACCGAACACTTATGCCTGCGGTGGCAATATATCCGGTATAATTATTTTTTTCGTTTTTAAACCATTGCGGCAAAATGTACATTCCGCCGACAATACCGATCGACCAATCGGGCAGAAATCGAAAAAAGCAGCCGATTTCAGGATTGATAGTAAGTCCGAAGTACGTTTTTTCATTGTACATCTGAAAACTTCCGCCGATTCCGCACAGTATCGGAATTTCAAACTTCCCGAATTCAAGCTGAAGCAGCGGACGAAGCATTATCGGAACAAAATAATACACATTCGAACCGATTGTTTCCGAATAGGCAAAACTGAAGTCGCCGCCGAGCGCAAAAAAACTTGTCAGGAAACGATAGTATCCGAGCGTGCCCGAACCGCCGATAAACAAATGATCCAAATCCGGTTTTATGGGAAAATCGACATCAAGTGTCATGCGGATAAATTGGTCGCCTTTTTGATTCATTTTATACACGAAATTTTCTTTGTTTTCCGCTTCCGGCGGATCTTCGCTTTCGGAATTATCCGCGAATGTCGGCAGAAAACATATAAAAAGCGCGCAGCAAAGCGCACAAAATCGTTTCATTATTATCTTCTCCGTAATCAAAAAACAGTGCCGTATTTATATATGGAATAAAAAGCATCAAATCTGTATACTGTTATCATACAGCATTGTTATGTTTGCGTCCACAAGCACAAATTAAACAGCAAAAACGGCATTTGGTTACGGATAATCATGCCGCAGGAGGTTTTGCATGAGCGCACATATTATTGACGGATTTCAGATTGCGTCGGATGTCCGTGCCCGCGTAGCACAGCAGACTGCACAGCTCAAGCGGCAGGGCGTAAATCCGTGTCTTGCCGTTATTCTTGTCGGCGACAATCCGGCGAGTGTGTCCTATGTTTCCGGCAAACAAAAGGCGCTGGCGGAAACCGGCATGACAGATCGTTCCATAAAACTGCCGGAACAAACTTCCGAAGACGAGTTGCTGTCGCTGATTGCGTCGCTTAATGCCGATTCGTCGGTGCACGGCATTTTGGTACAGCTTCCGCTTCCGGCTCATATAAATGAAGATAAAATTATCTGCGCAATTGCGCCGGAAAAAGATGTGGACGGTTTTCATCCGATGAACACCGGCAATATGCTCATCGGCAGAAAATCTTTTTTGCCCTGTACGCCGCACGGTGTTCTTGTACTGCTGAAAACAGCAGGAATACGCACGCAGGGAGCGCATGCGGTTATTGTCGGGCGCTCCAATATTGTCGGCAAGCCGCTCGCCGTGCTGCTGGCGCGGAAAGACGCAAATGCCACCGTAACGCTGTGCCACACCGGTACGCCGGATACTGCGGTTTTTACCCGCCAGGCTGATATTCTTATTGCCGCCGTAGGAAAACCGCACGTCATTACCGCGGACATGATAAAACCGGGTGCGGCAGTCATAGACGTGGGCGTGAACCGCATTCCGGACAGCACGAAAAAAAGCGGATTCCGGCTTACCGGCGACGTTGATTTTGAAGCTGCCTGCGAAGTCGCATCTTATATTACGCCGGTGCCGCGCGGCGTCGGTCCTATGACGATAGCAATGCTCATGCAAAATACGCTGGAAGCGGCGGCGAATACGCTTGACGGAAATCTTCATGATTGACATGCAGAATCAGACGGATACCCGCGATGTGCCGCTGCAAAAAGCAGGCGTTCGGGGCTTGCGGTATCCGATTCGGGTGCTTGACCGCGCAAAAAAATTCCAAATGACAACGGCTACTGCGGATTTATTTGTGAATCTGCCGCGGCGCTATAAAGGCACGCACATGAGCCGCTTTATTGAAATTTTTCATGCCTATCACGGCGATCTGTCTATGAAGCGTTTTCTTTCCATGCTGGAAGAAATCCGCACAAAACTTGACGCAGAGCAGGCATTCGGCACGGTTTCGTTTCCGTTTTTCACGGAAAAAAAGGCGCCCGTATCGGGACAGTCGGGATTTATGGAATGCACATGCACGTATGACGGCGTTGTTTCCGCACCGCACGAAAATGCTGCGCCGCATTCGCCTGAAGAAAACGCATCTCATGTCCGTTCGGAAAACAGCAAATTTTTTGTGTCGGTGGAAATCCCTGTTACCACACTGTGTCCGTGTTCAAAAGCCATCAGCGAAGCAGGTGCGCACAATCAGCGCGGCGTTGTCAAAGTAAAAGTGCGCAACACGTGTTTCTTTTGGATAGAAGATATTATCGCGCTTGTGGAATCGTGCGCATCATCGCCGGTGTATCCGCTGCTTAAGCGGGAAGACGAAAAATACGTTACGGAACATGCATACAATAATCCGCGTTTTGCGGAAGACATTGTGCGGGAAGTATATCTCGGCTTAAAAAAATTTCCGGAGCTGTTCGGTATTGAAAAACCGTTTATCTGGTTCAGCGTGGAAGCCGAAAATTTCGAAAGCATTCACACGCATAATGCGTACGCGTATGCCGAGTTCGACGGAAATGCCGCGGAGCGGACAGCGCACCGAATTGAAGATAACGGAAAATAAATACAATGACTTATTTTTTTGAAACATACGGCTGCCAAATGAACAAAGCGGAATCGGCGTCTGCGGAACAGCTGCTTATTTCCCGCGGATGGCAGAGGGCGGAATCGGCGGAAACAGCGGATCTTGTCATCATAAATACATGTTCCGTCCGCGCCACGGCAGAGAACCGTATTTTCGGCAGGCTCGGCTGGTATGCCGCGCTGAAAAAGAAACGCGCTGAAAATCCGTTTACGCTTGCGGTTATGGGCTGCCTGGCTGAACGAATGCGCAATGAATTGAAAGAACGCTATCCGATTGTCGATTATGCTGTCGGTATTTTTCGGGAAAGCAGACTTGCCGAAATAGCCGCCGCCTGCGAACATAATACGCTTGTATCGGACGGGCAGGAAAAACCGGCATACAGTTTTGCGGCACTGTCGTATGAGCAGGGCGCATTCAAATCTTTTGTGCCGATAATGCACGGATGCAATAATTTCTGCACGTACTGCATCGTGCCGTACCTGCGCGGAAGAGAAATTTCGCGCGATCCGGCGGCAATTCTTGCGGAATTGGATCAGCTTTCTTCCCGCGGCGTCCGCGAAATTACGCTTTTGGGGCAGAATGTCAATTCCTACCGCTGGACGCAGAACGGACGCGCCGTCGATTTTCCCGAATTGATGCGGATGATTGCGCGCCATTTACGGGAAACTGCTTCAAGCATCGGCTGGGTGCGCTTTATGTCGAGCCATCCCAAAGATCTTTCCGATGAACTTATCGAAGTAATCGGCAAAGAACGGGTTTTCTGCCGGCATATACATTTGCCGGTGCAGCACGGCGCAACTTCCGTGCTTGAGCGCATGAACCGCGGCTACACGCGCGATCGGTATCTGGACTTGGTTTCGCGCATTAGGAGCGGAATCGGCGATGTGTCGCTTTCGACGGATATATTGATAGGTTTCCCCGGAGAAACGGAAGACGAATTCGAGCAGACAATGTCGCTGATGTCGGAAATCCGCTATGAAGCGGCGTATATGTATTATTATAATCCGCGGGAAAACACGCCTGCGGCAAGCTATCCGCAGCAAATTCCTATGGAAATAAAAAAAGAACGCCTTGCACGCATCATCGCGCTGCAGCTTGAAATAACGCAGTCCGAAATGAAACGGCGGCTCGGCAAAACAGTGCGCGTGCTTGCGGAAAGTGTTTCCCGCGATGACAGCAGGGAGCTGCTCGGCAGAACCGAACGAGACGAACGCGTTGTGTTTGCCGCGGAAGAAAAACTCATCGGTACATTTGCCGAAGTGTCGCTCGACAGTTTATCCGGAAACACGTTCAGAGCGGCGCTTCGTTAGAATTCCGGACGCCGCCGTCATATCAGTTTGCGCTGCTTCCATTTGCCGCCGCGGAAACGTCCGCAGAACAGTATCGAACGGAACAGCCAGTCTATTACCATGGACCACCACACGCCGAGCGCGCCGAGATTCGTTACTGCGGCAAATACATAACTCATGCCGACGCGCATACTCCACATTGAAATCATTGAAACAATCATTGTGTATTTTGCGTCATTCGATGCGCGCAGTGCGGCAGGCAGCGTGAATGAACACGGCCATATCGCCATGGCGCATAAACCGTGAACCATCAGCATTTTGTAGCCGAGCCGCGTTGCTTCTTCGGAAAGTCCGTATGTGCCGAGCAGCAGTTTTGAGCAAAGCAGGAGCGGAATATTCAGTACTGCCATTGAAAGATATGCCGCAGCCATCAATTTTTTTGTGTAATATACCGCTTCGTCATAGCGGGAAGCGCCGACGCACTGTCCGACCACTGTCAGCATGGCAAGCCCGATAGAAGACGCCGGCAGTACTTCGAAAGAAGCAAATGTGTTCGCGGCGGCGTTCGCGGCAATCGCACTGGTACCGAATGATGCGGTGAGTGACATAACGAGCAGTTTTCCTATTTGAAACATGCTGTTTTCAAGACCGTTCGGAATGCCGATTTTCAAGATTCGCTTTACGAGCGGCATATCCAATTCCACTTTGTGCAGTCCTGCAATTGAAATAATCTGTGCATCGGCACGGGGCGCCGCTGCGGCAGAGTGGCTTCTGTTTGACGTATTTTTTCCGCGGAGCAGCACGAGCAGCACAACAGCTGCGGCGGTACGGGCGGCGAATGTCGGAATAGCAACACCCGCAACGCCGAAGTGAAGCACATACAGCATGAGCGCATTGCCGCCGATATTTATTACGTTGACAAGCAGCGCCGTAAGCATGGATATTTTTGAATTGCGCTGGGAACGAAACAGTGCCGCGCATGCATTATACAGTCCTACGGAAGGCAGTCCCGCAAGCATATACAAAAAATATTCGCGAGCATTTGCCATGACATCCGCTTCTATATTTCCGAATATGCCTTTGAGCACGGCTGTATGCAGCGGAAAACCAGCGCACATCAGAAAAACGGCAATCCCGATGACAACATAAATGAGCTGGCGCGCCGTTTTGGATGCCATTTTTTGATCGCCCTTGCCGAGATACTGCGCGCACACCACCGTTCCGCCGGTAGCCAGCGCCGCAAACACTTGATTGAGCAGCACGAAAATCGCGTCTACGAGAGAAACGCCGGAAACTGCCGCTTCTCCGAGCGATCCGACCATGATAATATCGGCAATGCCTAACGTAATAGCCAAAAATTGTTCCACAACAAGCGGCCATATAAGCTGCCACAAATCTCTGCCAGAGAACATCCGTTTTTGCATATCAATTTCCATAAAATAAAGTATGGAAATTTTTGCTGTCTGCGTCTATGCATTTTTTGATGTTTTTATGAAAAAAATGCATATTTCGGCATTCGTAAACATGTTTCGGATAACAAAATTGCTGCGGCATGCGGTATAATCGATTTATAATTTGCTGTCAAAGGAAAAACGCGGAAAAAAGAATGCTCGGCGGAGAACAGCGGCTTTATGCAGTTTGCAGAAATGTAATGGAGTATACCGGACTTGAACCGGTCACCTATTGATTGCGAACCAATCGCTCTACCAGATGAGCTAATACCCCGTGCTAATAAATACCGTTTCAGTATATATCTTTTTTATAAGCGTGTCAATTGTTGTCTGCATTTCGTGATAATGCCGATAATTGACAAGAATATTTGAAATTCGGATAATAAACGAAATGCGGATGTCGTATAACGGCTATTACAGGCGCTTCCCAAGCCTCAGACGGGGGTTCGACTCCCCTCATCCGCTGAAAAACTGTACCTTTCTTTATGCGTCATCCGCATCGAAATAGAATTCATTCTGCCCGAACGGGCGCTGTTCAGGCAGCCGCATTTCCCCGATAAAAACGAATCATTTGAAGTTCCGAAACAATCCGTTTTTATCGGATACCATTTGCCGAAATTATTCGGCGCTATTGCTTTGCTGTTTTGCCAGCTGCCGTTTTACGATTTTCCGCTGATTTATGATTGAAGACACAAGCGATCCGACGGCAAGCAATATCAGAATCAGACAAATCGGTCTGGTAAAAAGCATATAGAACCTCCCGTCCGCAATCTGCATGAAGCGGCGCAGATTGCTTTCCGACATGGGACCGAGAATAAGCGCAAGCAGTATCGGCGACAGCGGAAATTCGTATTTCTGGAACAAATATCCGAGCAGCCCGAAAACAATGGCAAGTCCGACGTCGAAAATATTGCCGTTAATGGCATAAGCGCCGACAAGCGAAAGCACCAAAATACTCGGCAGCAGTACTTTTCTTTCGATAGTAATAATTTTCGAAAAAAATCTGATGCCGCACATGCCGACAATGAGCATTGCGAAATTGGCGAGAATCAGCGCGGCAAAAACACTGTATACCGTGGAAAGATGATCCACGTACATCATCGGCCCCGGCTGGATTCCTTTCATGATGAAGGCGCCGAGCAGTACGGCGGTATTCGAGTCGCCGGGAACGCCTAATGACAAAAGCGGTATCATTGCGCCGCCCGAACAGCCGTTGTTCGCGGATTCCGCCGCGGCGATGCCTTCCGGAATGCCGCTTCCGAAGTCTTCCGGATGTTTTGAGGAACGCTTTGCTTCGCTGTAAGAAACAAATGCCGCAATATCTCCGCCGGCGCCCGGTATGGCTCCGATAAACGTGCCGATAACGCCGCCGGTTGCGACATTCCTGATGATTTTCTTAAAATCGCTCCAGGAAGGCAGAATGCCGTTGATTTTTGCATCGACCGGACTTGAAGTAAGGATTTTTTCAATGCCGCCGAAAACTTCGGACAGCGCAAACAAACCGATCAGTGCCGGAATAAAAGGAATTCCGTCATACAATCCGCGTAATTTAAAGAAGCGCAGATATGCGCAGGTTTTATCCATTCCGACGGTAGAAATAAGGAGCCCGAAAAGCGCCATAATCAAGCCTTTGGTAACGGATTTTCCCGATATTGACACAATTACCGACAACCCGAACAGCGCAAGCGTAAAAAATTCTCCCGGACCGAATTTCAGCGCCATTTTCGACACAAACGGCGACAAAAACGTCATGATCAGCGCGCCGATAATTCCGCCCGTAAAAGACGAAATCATCGCGATGGAAAGCGCACGTCCGGCTTCGCCTTTCTGCGCCATCGGATAACCGTCCAGCACCGTTGCCGCAGCTGCCGGCGTTCCCGGCGTATGGATCAAAATCGCGGCAATCGAACCGCCGTACATGCCGCCGCAAAAAATACCGAGAAGCATGCCGACGCTGGGCAGCAAATCCATTCCGTAAGTAAACGGAATGAGCAGAGCAATTCCCATCGTTGCCGTAAGTCCCGGAATTGCGCCGAGCACTACGCCGCCGAGCGCTCCGATAAAAATCATTAACAGAGTATGCGGCGTTAAAACATTCAAATAACTTGAAAACAGCAAACCAAAATCCATTTTATTTCTCCTCTGTTAAAACTAAAACCATGCTTCCATAAAGCCGAGCGGCATTTCAATGCCGAGCAGCAGTTTGAATAGGAAGAAAATCGCAAGCGTGGCGCACACGGAAATTACGGACATTTTCGAATACGAGCGCATTCCAAGCAGAAACTGAATTGCGAATAAAATAAGCGGAGTGGCAAGAATAAATCCTATGACATTCCAAAGCGCAACATATATGCAGATTGCGGCAGTGGCTGTCAGCATTCTGCGGATTCCCGCGTCTTTCGGACTTAACGTAGGAGACGGTTCGGTTGATTTGCTTTTTATATTTTGGATAAGCAGCACAAGGCAGCAAATAAACAATCCGACTGATAAATAGCGGGGAAAAAATTCGGGACCGACAGGAACATTTTTAAATTGCTTAAATGTAAATGTTACGATAAATGCATAGCCGGAAAATATCATTCCGACGATTGCTGCAATAATATTTGCTTTTTTCAAAACGTTTCTCCCGTAAAAAAATCGATGCGTCTGTAATTGCGAAATACGCTGACTGCGTACAAAACGGATAAATTCAGACTGTAAAATTAAGTTTTGCCCTATAAAAAAGCGGGCGTTTCCCGTACCGGATATAACGCCCGCTTGAAATATCTTTTTTCTGCTTCCTAGTTGTCAAGAAGATGCGTTTCAAGAAGCGTTTTGGTAACAGATTCGTAATTGTCCTTCAGGAATGCGGCGAATTCTTCCGGCGCCTGATATGCAAGATTCAAATTAAGTTTTTCCGCAGTTGCTTTGAAATCGGGATCGTCCATGGCTTTTGTAAAAGCGTCAAGAATAACTGCTTTTACTGCGGGATCCACGCCTTTCGGGAGCGCCATTCCTCGCCAGGTGAAATACGCGATGTCAAAACCCTGTTCCTTGAATGTGGGGATATCGGGATATGCCTTGCTGCGGCGTTCATCCATGATGCCGAGCACTTTTACGTTGCCCGCATCAAGCTGCGATTTTACTTCCGCAAGAGAAACGGACACGGCATCGATATGACCGCCGGCGAGTGCCGTAACAGCGCCTGCCGCGCCTTCGAATGCGATATGCTTTACTTCTATTCCGGTTTCGTTTGCCAGAAGTCCCGCGCCGATATGCCATACGGAGCCCGGCGCGCTGTTGCCGATAGAAAGTTTTCCCGGATTCGCTTTTGCGTATTCGACAAAGTCCGCAACCGTATTATACGGAGCGTCGGCTTTTACCGTCAAAGTAGCGGCATCCGCATTGACGCGGATAAGCGGATCGTAATCCTGATACGTAAAATCAATCAATCCCTGCTGCGGGAGCGAATTCAGCTCAAACGTAATCATGCCGATTGTGTATCCGTCCGGCTTTGCGTCTTTTATAGCGGCATGACCGATTGCGCCGCCGCCGCCGGTTTTGTTTTCGACAGTCATTGTAACGCCGAGATTTTTTTCCGCTGCGGAAACAACAGCCCGCAGGATAGCATCAGTACCGCCGCCGGCAGCCCAGGGACAAATAACGGTTATGTTCTTTGTCGGGAAATCAGCTTTATTCGCTTTTTTGGTGCATCCCGCAAAAACCGCAAGCACAGCGAAAACCGCGGCAACAGAAACTATCATCTTACGTTTCATGAAATTCCTCCTCAAATGTATTCAGTTGTTACCGAAACTGAATGACTCGTAATTATTTAAATAGTATAGGGCGTATTTTTTGTGCATACACTAATAAAATATTGCTAAATATAGCATTTTATTGAACAAAAAGCACGGCAGTTATCAACCCGCGTATATTCGCTCAACAGTCCGCGAAAACTGTCAAAACGGCTCGTCAGCGGCGCTTTCCCGATTATGCATCTGCCGAAAATCTGATATAGTTTTGCCATGACAGAAAAACAATGGGATGCTTTTTCGCATTTCCGCCGCCTGTTTCGCGAGCAGTGTGCGCGCTGGGCAGGCGAGGCGGAAGATTTGCGGCGGCTCCAGCAAACAATTGCGGAATCCGACGGCGTGCCGCCGTATCCGCTGGAAACGCCGGTTGTGTATAACCGCGCGCTTGATGAAATAACGGCGGAAGATGACATTAAATTGATAATTGTCGGCGATAACCCCGGCAAAAACGAACAGCTTGCGAAAAACTGCCGCTATCTTGTCGGGCAGTCAGGAAAAACAGCGGAAAATTTTTTCCGCAGGAATCCCGAACTCGGCATCGATTTCAGAAAAAATGTTATTATTTTGAACAAAACGCCGCTGCACACGGCAAAAACAAAAGAACTCGCGCGGCTTTCCGCATCGAGCCGCATGGCAAAAACCATTTTGCGGGAAAGCCAATTGTGGATGGCGGAACATACCGCCTGCCTTCATCGGCAATTGTCTGCATATTCGCGAGCCGGCGCTTCCTGCGCGCTTTGGCTGGTCGGCTATGCGGAACTGAAAGACCGCGGAATTTTTCTGGCGTACCGCGACAGGCTGCTCGCTTCATATACGGCACCGCATCCGCCGGAAAATGCAGCGCATCCTGCCTGCGCGGAAATATACGTGTTTCAGCATTTTTCCATGAACCGATTTTTCATAGATTTGAAGCAGCATACGGATCCGCTTTTGTCTTTGGAACAAAATATTCGGAATGTCGGCATTATGCACAGAAACGAAATTCTCGGAACGCACTTTTTTGCGTAGCGCGCCGTCGTTCGCTTTGCAGCAGCCGTTATCGCATTCCTGCAAAATCGCCGCCTGCCGAAAAAACGCATTCCGCCCCCGAAAAATTTCCTGCCGCTTAGTACGTACGAGATAATCTTTTTGTACCAAAAATATTATCTTTTTGGTACAAAAACATTATCTCTTTGTACCAAAAAGATTATGCTGACAGTCTGTATGTATAGAAAACCGCATTTTTGCCTGCGGATTTCAGATGCTTGCCCCCTCACACAATAAAATTCCGCAAATTTTTTTTCATTATTGCGAAAAAAAGGAACGTTTAAATCACGAAACGACAGGCGCGCGGTTTGATTTTTGCGCCTGCCGATTTTTCCTTTGAAACGCACAAAAAAGCGTGATTTTCCTTGCTTTTCAGCGCAGTTTCAAGTCTTTTTACGCAATTTTCTGTTTTCCAACTATATCACAATTTTGCGAAAAAAACGTTCGTTTTTTTTTAAGGAGGAAATTGTGAAAAAAACAACACGCATTGCCGCGCTTTTGGCTGCCGCGGCGCTTATTTTCGGGGGACTGTTCTGCTCATGCTCGGACAGCGATGACGGTGTTAACACAGGCGCAGGAGGGAACGGCGAAACAACAGCCGGCGAACCGACCGATACCGGAACCGGCAGCGGCCCAAGCACTCCTGCTGCGTACACGCTGGACATCACTTCAATTCCTGAAACAACGGGTAGCACTTCGAAAATCGATGATACTGTAACGGTCGTTTCAACGATACAAAATTCTTCAGGTAAAGACCAGACAATCAAATATTCATCTAATGGTTATTGTCAAATGAGCGGAGCGAAAGCGCAAACCGGCTACGGTTTGCAACTTACATTGACTGGCGCAGCGACAATTACCGCAACTGCAACCGAAAAAAATGACAGTACGAGCGGTACAAAACTCGTACTTCTTAACAGTGAGGGAACTGCCGTTTCTACAAGTGAAGCTTCTATTGATGCCAACGGCACTGCCAAAGAATCTCTCAAGGAAATTTCATTAAGTGCGGATGCCGGGACATACATTTTCGGACCTTCTGCTGGCGGTTGTTTTTTATATAGCCTTGTAATCACTTATAAATAAAAACCGCAGTTAAAGCGGCTTGCTTTTATCAAGGCGGAACACATCACGGTGTTCCGCCTTTTTTTTGCGTACACTCCTCGGCGGCGGATTGCTTCGCCCGCCCGCTTTCGGCAGACCTCATCAGAAAGCAAGAACAATTTTATCCGCAAAAAAACGCTGAATTGTCGCAAATTGCGAAAAAATATGCTATAATTACCATGCTTGCCGGTTTTCCGGCAAGAGGAAGAAAAATGAAACAGTTGGCAAACACGAATCCTGCATATATAGACAATCTCACCGGCATTTACAACCGCGAAGGATTTCAGATTCGCGTTCAGGCTTTATTCAAGGAAAACCCCGAAACACAGTTCGTACTGCTTCGCGGCGATATATCCCGATTCAGAGTAATCAACGATATGTTCGGCGCGGAAACCGGCGACAAACTGCTCAAATCGATAGCGGAAGAAATCGCCGAATATCTGCCGGAAAACGGCGCCTGCGCCCGTATGCACGGCGACAATTTTGTCATCTTTTACCCCGAAAACCTGCTCGACATCGAACAGATGATGCAAAAACTGGACGCGCTGCTTGCCCGCACATTTCCTTCGTATCCGATAAAAGTTTACGTCGGAATTTATTATATCACGAACCCTGCCATGCCGGTGGATTTGATGTGCGACAGGGCAAAACTCGCGCTTGAAACAGTCAAAGGCAACTACATTCACAACTATGCCGTATACGATGACACAATCCGCAGCAAACTGATGGAAGAACAGCAAATCGTTGCGGAAATGGAAACAGGACTTGCGCAGGGACAGTTTTTTGTCGAATATCAGCCCATTTTCAGCGCAACAACAAACGAACCGGTCAGTGCAGAAGCGCTCGTGCGCTGGAAGCATCCGAAAAAAGGAATCATCAATCCGGGAATATTTATTCCCTTGTTTGAAAAAAACGGTTTCGTTACAAAGCTTGATTTTTACGTCTGGGAGCAAGTGTGCAAATTTCTGCATGAAGAACTGGAAGCAGGACATCATGTCATTCCCATTTCCGTAAATGTGTCGCGCCGCAATTTTTTCAATACCGATTTATGCAATAAACTGCTCGAACTTACCGGCAAATATCACATCGATACATCGCTTTTGAAACTCGAAATAACCGAAAGCGCATACACGGACAATCCCGTGCTGCTTGAAAATATTCTGCTGAATTTGCAGACGCACGGATTCAAAATTTTGATGGACGATTTCGGCAGCGGATATTCTTCTTTGAATATGCTCAAAGATATTCCCGTCGATATTCTTAAAATCGACATGAATTTTATCCGTGAAATAGAAACCTCCGAACGCGCGGCAAATATCCTGAACAGTGTCGTCCGCATGGCAAAATGGCTTTCCATGAATATTGTCGCAGAAGGCATAGAAACCCGCAAGCAGCTGGAATTTCTGCGCAGCATCGGATGCGACTGCATTCAAGGTTTTTATTTTTCGAAACCGCTGCCGGAAAAAACGTATTCATCGCTGATAAATTCCGGCATCAAGGAAAAGGCAACAGACGAAATTATTCGGGAAGAAGACATTGCAAAAGATTTCGATGTGTTTTGGACGGCAAACAGCACAACAAACTTTTTAATGAACAGCATGATCGGCGCTATGTGCATTTTCGAATTTTCGGGAGATTCGATTGAGCTTCTGCGCGCAAACGAAGCATACATCAAACTCATGGGCGGCTCCGACCTGAACGTATTTCCGTCAAATCGGAATATTCTGTCTTCAATTCAAGAAGAGGATCGCCGAAAAATTCTGGACGCGTGCACCGAAGCGCAGACAACAAAAGAGCTGCGGCAGATAATTGTGCGCAGCGGTTCGCCGTCGAAAATTATCTGGCTTGAAATAAAAATAAAATACATCGGAAAAACTTCCCGAAGCGCGCTGTATTACGCCGCGCTGACCGATATAACCAATCAAAAAGATTTCGAACAAAAAAATGCGTTATACCGCTACACAACTATTTTCCGCGGATTTTTCGGCACGATTTCGGAACTGGATTATACCGACAACACGGCGCATCTTATTTTATTCAATACGCATTCGCTGTATCAAGAAACAAATGTTCGGGACTTGGACGAAGCGATGGCGGAAATGTGCGAGATTATTCATCCGGATGACCGGCAGCGGTTTTTGGAATGCACAAAACTGGAAAATTTAAAAGCCGCAACCGCGAAAAACGGCGAAATGACGCTTGAACTGCGCGTAAAACGAAAAGACGGAAATTATCACAAGACAGTACATATATACGTGCCCGAAAATAATCCGGACGGAAAAAATATTTTTATGGTATTTACCAAAAAAGATTTATAATTGTTCCGCATATTTCATTATATATTTTCCGTATTTTCCGCCGCAGTATTTTTCACCGCGCGGCAGATAAACTCCCCGTATTTTTCGGCTTTTACCGCACCGATGCCGTATATATTCAGAAGTTCTGTTTTTTCCGCCGGCTTTTTCACTGCCGCGTCTTCAAGCGTTTTGTCGCTGAAAATGACATACGGCGGAACCTCGGCTTCATCCGCCAGTTTCCTGCGGATTTTCCGCAATTCGCTGAAAATTGCCTGTCCCCATTCATCATTTGCGGCAAGGTGCGCTGCGCCGCGCTTTTCCGCAGTCTGCGCGGGAGCAAAAGAGGCTTGCGGAACACTGCGCTTTTCGGACGGAACAAACGGCAGATACACAGAGCCGCGGGCAAACAGCGTATCTTTTGCGTCGCGGGTAAGCGAAAGCACGCCGTATTCTTCCGATTTGCGCAAAAAACCGGCTTCTGTCAGCAGACGGACAAGCTCGAACCAATCATCACGCGTGTATTCTCTGCCGATTCCCCAAGTTGAAAGACGGTTGTGCCCGTTATCCAAAATACGCTGCCGGCGGGAACCGAGCAGGACATCAATAATGTACGCCGCACCGTAGCGTTCATTGGTCCGCATAATGCAGGAAAGCAATTTTTGAACGGGAACCGTAACATCTGTATCGGCAGCGGGAAGAGAATCGCACACATCGCAGCAGCCGTTTTCCTGCGGCGTTTTAAACTGTTCATTCGGCGGATACGATTCTCCGAAGTATGCAAGCAAATACGCGCGGCGGCACGTTCTGCATTCAGCATAATCAGTCATCGCTTTGAGCTGCTGTTCCGCTGCCGCACGTTCTTCCGGAGTTTTATCCTTAAAAAAGAATCGGATTTTCCGCGTATCGGCATAGCTGTAAAAAAGCACGGCACGCGCGGCATCTCCGTCCCGTCCTGCGCGTCCGATTTCCTGATAGTATTGTTCTATGCTTTTCGGCAAATCGAAGTGAATCACGTAGCGGACATTCGGTTTATTGATTCCCATGCCGAACGCGACTGTCGCGACAATAACCGGAATATCATCGCGGACAAAGCGTGTCTGGTTTTCCGCGCGGGCAAAATCGCTTAACCCCGCATGATACGGCAGTGCCTCAATCCCGCTGCTGCATAGCGCGGCTGTCAGCTCATCCACTTGGCGGCGGGAAAAACAATACACAATTCCGCTTTGTTCTTTGCGGGAACGGATAAATTCTATCAGCATTTGCTGCGCCCGTTTTCCGCCGCCGGCACCCGTTTTGCCGACAACTTCCAAATAAATATTCGGGCGGTTAAAACTTGATACAAATTCCTTGAAGCGGCTGCCGCTTTCGGAATGCCTGCGCGGCGCAGCATCCGCAGATGTCATGCCGAGGCAGCGCTGTATATCGCGCCGCACTTTTACCGTTGCCGTAGCCGTCAATGCAAGGCAAACAGCATCGGGAACAAGCTCCCGCAAATGAATTATTTGGCGGTACTCCGGTCTGAAATCGTGTCCCCATTCGGAAATGCAGTGCGCTTCATCGATTGTCAGGCAGTCGACGCGGACAGCGCAAAGCAAATTCCGCAGCCGTTCCGTGGCAAGCGTTTCCGGCGCAACGTACAGCAGCTTTACGCTTCCGTCGCGGACATGTTCCATATTTTTGCGATATGTATCTTTATCAAGCGAACTGTTCAGAAAAACCGCAGGAATGCCAATAGCATCGAGCTGGGCAACTTGATCCTGCATCAGCGCAATAAGCGGCGAAACCACAACCGTCAAACCGTGAAAAAGCATTGCGGGAATTTGATAGCACAGCGATTTTCCGCCGCCGGTAGGCATAACCGCGAGTGTGTCTTGCCCCGCAAGTACGGACGTGATAATTTCTTCCTGCCCCGCACGAAACGAATTATAGCCGAAATACTGTTTCAGAACAGCAAGCAGTTTTTCATGCATGACACAAAGTATACAGAAGTGTATACTTACTTGTCCATGATATACGAACTGACAATCACGGTGCGCCCCGAAGACGAAACGAATAAAAAACTGATACGGAAAAAAATCGCAGAAAAACTTTCGGAAAAAAATCCGATGTCTGCGCAGGACAGCAGCTGTTCATTTGTTCTCGAAAAAAAATCTATCGACGCGCGGCACGGAAAAATAAAGCTTCAATTAAAATACGCAGTCCACATCGGAGAAGATTCGCAGGAATGCATGCAAGACGATGCCGCAAAAAAACCATTCGCTCCCGCATGGAAAAACGCCGATCCGAAAAAGCGCGTCGTCATCATCGGCTGCGGTCCCGCAGGGCTTTTCGCCGCGCTGCGGCTTCTTGAAAACGGCATTACGCCTGTCATTCTCGAACGCGGAACCGATACGGCGCATCGCAAAACAGATATTGCAGCTATCAGCCGGACGCAGACAGTCAATGCCGATTCAAATTACTGTTTCGGCGAAGGCGGCGCCGGCACTTTTTCGGACGGAAAACTGCGCACACGTTCCCGAAAACGCGGCAATCCGTCGCGCATTTTGGAAATTCTTCATTATTTCGGAGCAGATGAATCTATTTTAACCGACGCGCATCCGCATATCGGCACAGACAAACTGCCTGTTATTATCAATGCGCTCACGTCGGCAATACGCTCATTCGGCGGGCAAATCCATTTTAATACAAAATGCGAATCGCTGATTATTTCAAACAACAAAGTCTGCGGTGCTGATGCCGTGAATACAATATCAGGAAGCCGCAGCAGCTTTGAGGGGCGCGCCGTCATCGCTGCTTCGGGACATTCTGCGCCGGATATATACATGATGCTGGACGGCATCGAAAAAAACATCGGCGGCCGCATTCTGGAACCCAAAACATTTGCAATGGGCGTTCGCGTAGAACATCCGAGAAGCATTATCGACGCAATTCAATATCACGGGAAGGCGCGCAGCCGAGTGCTTCCCGCTGCGGAATATCAGCTTGCCGCGCAAATCGACGGACGCGGCGTATATTCATTCTGCATGTGTCCCGGAGGACTTGTCGTGCCTTCCGCGGCGGACAACAGCAGCATCGTGGTAAACGGCATGTCGCCCGCAAGCAGGAACACGCGCTGGTCAAACGCCGCCATTGTCGCAGAAACACGACCGGAAGACATTCCCGAACAATTCGGCAGCGGCGCGCTGAGCGGACTTCGATACCGCACATGGATAGAACAAACCGCACAGGCAGAAAGCGGCGGCGGACAAAAAGCGCCCGCACAAATGCTTGAAGATTTTCTTGCCGGAAAAAAATCGGCGGCATTGCCGGAATCTTCATATACGCCGGGGCTTGTGTCTTCCCGCCTCGACAGATGGCTGCCGGAACATATAACATCCCGCCTGAAACAAGCGTTCCTGCAATTCAACGCAAAAATGCGCGGATTTATTTGTCCCGAAGCGCTTTTAATCGCACCGGAAACGCGTACTTCTTCGCCGCTGCGTATTTTGCGGGAAAACACAACATTCGAAAATCCGTCGCTGCGCGGATTGTTTCCCGCAGGAGAAGGCGCAGGATATTCGGGTGGAATCGTTTCTTCCGCCATTGACGGCGAAAACGCGGCATGCGCTGTCTGCAATACGTATTTTCGGGAATGAAAAATTACCGCACGCGTTTTTTGCGGTGCTGAAATTGCAGCATTTTTCAAGTCAAGCGCATCAACGATATATTGCCGGTTATTTTTTTTTCCTGTACATTTTAAGTATGACATCGCAAAAAAAGAAATCCTCTATTCTGTTATTTTTTTCGTACTATAAACCGCACTGGAAACTGTTCGCTGTCGATATGTTCTTTGCCTGCGTCATTGCCGCGGTAGATTTATCATTTCCGGTGCTGACTCGATTCACCATGCAGAAATTGCTGCCGAATCAATTGTTTCGATTTTTCTTTCTTATGATTGCGCTGATGGTAATGCTCTATTTACTGCGTTCGGCAGCGACCTGGCTTGTTACGTATATCGGGCACCTTTTCGGTTCGCTTGTCGAAGCCGACATGCGGCGCGACCTATTTCTGCACATAGAAAAACAGCCGTTTGCGTTTTTCGATAAAAACAGAACAGGACACATTATGTCCCGCCTCACCTACGATTTGTTTGAAATAACGGAACTTGCGCACCACGGACCGGAAGATGTATTTCAGTCCATGCTGACGCTTATCGGTTCATTTATCATCATGTTTTCCATACGCTGGGAACTTGCCGTTACCGTAACGGCTGTCGTTCCGCTGATGATTTTCATTACTTCCACAACCCGCAAATCCATGACGGAAACATCGCGGCGGGTAAAAGAAAAAACGGCGGAAATCAACGCTTCGCTGGAATCCTGCATTTCCGGCATCAGAGTTACAAAAATTTTCACAAACGAAGATTACGAAAAAATGCGTTTCGGCGAAAGCAATGCCGCACACCTGAACGCGAAAGCCGAATATCAAAAGGCAATGGCGGGATTTCATTTTAAAACCGAATTTTTTACCCATATACTTTTTGTCATCGTATTAGCCTGCGGCGGAATTTTAATCATGCGCGGCAGCATGCAGGTATCCGACATCGTAGCGGCAAACTTGTTCATAACAGCTTTTCTTCAGCCGATCCGCCGGCTCACGAATTTCGCGGAACTGTTCACAACCGGAACAGCCGGCTTTCACCGCTTCCGTCAGCTGATGGACACAAACGAACAGATTTACGAAAAACCGAATGCGGAAAAACTTTCCGCCGTGCGCGGAGATATTTCCTACGAACATATAACGTTTGGATACGGCAGCCGGCAAGTAATTCTTTCCGATTTATCGTTCTCGATACAAGCGGGGCAGACAGTCGCGCTTGTAGGACCTTCCGGCGGCGGCAAAACAACAATATGCCATCTTCTGCCGCGTTTTTATGACATCACATCCGGACGCATTGCAATTGACGGCACCGACATACGCGACATCACGCTGAAATCACTGCGGCAGCAAATCGGACTTGTTCAGCAGGACGTATTTTTGTTTGCGGGAACCGTCCGCGAAAACATTGCCTACGGAAAACTCGATGCCACCGACGAAGAAATAATCGAAGCGGCAACGCGTGCAGAAATGCACAATGATATCATGAAAATGCCGGACGGCTATAATACCATGGTCGGCGAACACGGCATAAAACTTTCGGGCGGGCAAAAACAGCGCATATCCATTGCACGGATATTTCTGAAAAATCCGCCGATTCTTATTTTAGATGAAGCAACATCCGCGCTCGACACCGAAACGGAAATTCACATTCAGCATTCATTCGATGAACTGTCAAAAGGACGCACAACGCTTGTCATTGCACATCGGCTTTCCACAATACGCAGCGCCGACAAAATTCTTGTAATAGACAACGGACAAATTTGCGAATCGGGCACGCATGAACAGCTAATCGCAAAAAACGGATTATACAAAAAACTGCACGACGCGCAGTTCAAAGCGTTTTCGTAATAAAACAGCGCAGCCGTATTTCCGCACGGAAAACTTCGCTGCGTACTGCGCGGGGGAATAACTTAAAAAGCAAAACGGAATCAGGCTGAACAGCGAAGCTTCCGGCAAATTTCCGCATCAGCTTTTACAGGAGAATAAAAATGGATGCCGCAAATTCAAACACTTCCGTACATACAGACGACACAACGCTGCTGCGCGGACTTGAAGAACTGAATATTCCCGACATTCCCGATACGGCGCAAAAACTTTCCGCGTATATTCATGAAATAGAACTTTTCAATTCCGCGTATGATTTGACAGGCGCCGCCACACACGAAGATATTGTCGTCCGCCACATTCTTGACAGCCTTGCGCCGTATTCGGAAATTGCGCAGCTCATCAGCGGACAAAAAAAATATGCCGCACAAACACTTAAAAGCGCCGAAAACGTAACAACGGAACATGCCGCACAGAACAGTGCGGCGCAGCATATCGAAACGACGCCGATAATTGCCGACATCGGAAGCGGCGCCGGACTGCCCGGCATTCCCCTTGCAATATGTTTTCCCGAATGCCGATTTTTCCTTGTGGAACGCATGTCCAAGCGCTGTTCGTTTTTGGAAAACTGCATCGCGGTTCTCGGTTTGAAAAACACCGTTGTCCGGAACATGCAGGCAGAACGAATTCCGCAGAACAGTTTTAACATCGTCGTTTTCAGAGCTTTCAGACCGCTTGATAAAAAAATAACGCGCATATTGCTGAGAACGCTTGCTCCGAACGGATATCTTGCAGCATACAAAGCCAAAACGGAAAAAATACATGCAGAAATGACCGCAATTTCCGCACAAATACCGGAATGGGAATGCAGGAAAATTCATGTTCCGTTTTTGCCTGACGCGGAACGACATCTTGTCATCATTCCGGCGGCAAAAAAACAGTAAAACGGAATTGCAAAATTTTATCGGCAGCGGGAAAATTCGGCTTCCAGAAAACGCTTGATGCCCGTGTCTGCTGCGTACAAGCAATTCCTCCGCGGCAGCGGGGCCGGTTATTATTATTTTGCCGAAAGCGGAACAGTATCCACTTTCGCGAGAATTTTTACAAGCGAATGTTTTTCGATAAGATCCAGAGGACGCCCATCGGCATATTTGCGGGCTTCATCGGTATAGGTGCCGGCAGTAAAACAAATTCCCCGTCCGGCTTTTGCATCCCGCAGGCGTCCGTGAAAATCACGAACGAACAATTCGCCGGTAGAACCGGTCGTTCTGTAAAAACGGAACACGACAGTATCTTCCCATTTATCGGTTTCTATTTCCGTAAGAAGTTCCGCATATTCCGTCTGAACAACAATGTCGATGATCCGCACACGCGAATGACGGAAATACGAAAGTGCAACTTTGCGGCACAGCGCGACAAAATCACTGTTGCCGGACACAAGATATATTTGAAGATTTTTATTTTGATTCAATTCCTGATAGCGCGTAATCAATACGGGAACATCTTTGTATGTCGGCGCAACATTCTGAATTTCTTTAAGCAGCGCAAGTCCGTGCGATATATCATTTGTTTTCAAATAAACTTGCGCAAGCCGGTATCTGATATTCGTCTGCAAATCAACCGGCGCCGTTGTATGCCGCAGCCCTATTTCAAAATCCTGCACGGCTTTTTCATTGCGGTTCGCGTTGGAATGGATTGTACCGGACGCCAGACATGATCTCGCTCCGAACTCCGGATCCGCGCGCAAATGCGTGAACAATTTCAGCGCACGGTCGGTATTTCCCGTTTCATACAAAGCATCCGCCATATCAAACAGAAGCTCTTTGTTTTCCGGATGCGTGTCAAGCGCACGCTTCAAATATAAAATAGATTCTTTAAAATTGTGGTTGCCGTACAAAGCCATTCCGGCATACATATATGTATCGGAAACTTCCGGATTTACGGCTATGGCTTTTTTCAAAACAGGAATAGCTTTTTCGTATTCTTTATTCTGCAAAAGCGTCTGGCCAAGATAATAATTCACTTCAAAATCATTCGGAACATATTGTTTTGCCTGCGTCAGCGCACGCAGTGCATCCGCCGGACGGTTCAATTTCACCGCGCAAACGCCGAGCCGGACGGCAACTCCCGCAGCTTCGGAAGCAGAATGTGCCTGCAGCACGTTAAGCAATGTTTCCAGAAGCGGCAGCGCTTTATCCCATCGCTGTTCTTTATAGTATAAATCGGAAAGATCTTTTAAACCGCTGACATTGTGAGGATCGGCAGAAAGCTTTTTCGTTGCTTCCCTGATAATAATCTGCCGTGATTTCTGCTTTTCTTTGCCTTTGCGCCCGTTTTTCGAGCCGCCGATAAAAGACAAAATAACAATGACCGCCGCCACTGCCACAATCACAATCAATATAAGGATAGGATCCATGTTTATATTATGCCGTTCATTTCGGCAGGTGTCAATAAAATCACTTGTGAATGCCGCGCTTTTCCGGAATTATGCACGGACAATATCTTGATACCGATTTCATTATGCGCTATACTGTAAAAAATGTTCATAAAAACAATCTTTGCGGGGCGTCGATTCCCGAAAACGGTTGTTTTATCTGCGCAAGCGAACATGCATAAAGACAGTTTTCGGTATAAACTGCCGGTTGCAGGAAGCCGTGCTGTTTCGGCGGCTGCTTGTAAATCTTCATATTCCGCATATAATTGCAGAATACGCGTCTGTCCGCAGATGCATACGCAAAATCCCTTTATAGCGAGGTACATATATTATGAGCTTTGATATTTCCAAAATGAGAAATATCGGTATCAGCGCCCATATCGACTCCGGTAAGACAACTTTGTCAGAACGTATTTTGTTCTATTGCGATAAAATTCACGCAATTCATGAAGTTCGCGGCAAAGACGGCGTCGGCGCTGTTATGGACAACATGGAATTGGAACGCGAACGAGGAATCACCATTCAGTCGGCGTCAACGCAGGTAAAATGGCAGGATTATACGTTCAACGTTATCGATACTCCCGGACACGTTGACTTCACCGTTGAAGTAGAACGCTCGCTCCGCGTTCTTGACGGCGCAATTCTTGTTTTGTGTTCCGTCGGCGGCGTACAGTCGCAGTCAATCACCGTTGACCGTCAGCTGAAACGCTATCATGTTCCGCGCATCGCGTTTGTGAACAAATGCGACCGCACCGGAGCCAATCCGTTCAGAGTTTGCAACCAGCTCCGCGAAAAACTGGGACTCAACGCGCACATGATGGAAATTCCGATAGGGCTTGAAGACAAACTTGAAGGCGTCGTTGATTTGATTTCGATGAAAGCGCTTTATTTCGAAGGAGAAAGCGGAACGGATATCCGCAGCGCGGAAATTCCGGCACATTTGAAAGCGGATGCGGAAAAATATCGCGAAAGCCTGCTCGATGCGGCTTCAATGTTCAGCGACGAATTGATGGAAGCCGTGCTTGAGGGAAATGTTTCGGAAGACATGATAAACGCTGCCATCCGCAAAGGAACATTGGCGGAACAATTTGTCCCTGTGTACCTCGGTTCCGCATACAAAAACAAAGGCATTCAGCCGCTGCTCGACGGCGTTATAAAATTTCTGCCGGATCCGACGGAAGTAAAGAATATTGCGCTTGACCTCGACAATAACGAAGCTCCGGTCGAGCTGAAATGCGATGAAAAACTGCCGTGTGTTTCGCTTGGTTTCAAACTGGAAGACGGACAGTACGGACAGCTGACGTATGTCCGCATTTATCAAGGCTGCATCAAAAAAGGCGACGAGCTGTACAACACGCGCTCCCACAAAAAATTCAAAGTCGGGCGGCTTGTACGCATGAATTCCGCCTCTATGGAAGACATAAACGAAGGCGTCCCCGGCGATATTGTGGCATTATTCGGCATCGACTGTGCATCCGGCGACACATTCTGCGGAAACGGATTGAATTATGCGATGACATCAATGTTTGTACCCTCTCCGGTTATTTCTCTGTCAATCACGCCGAAAGATAAAAAAGCCGCGGATCAAATGGCAAAAGCCCTGAACCGCTTTACAAAAGAAGATCCTACGTTCCAAACATACGTTGATCCCGAATCGAATCAAACGATTATCAAAGGCATGGGCGAACTGCATCTCGACGTATACGTGGAACGAATGCGCCGTGAATATAACTGCGATGTTGAAACCGGAATGCCGCAGGTTGCGTACCGTGAAACAGTTACACAGCAGGCGGACTTTAACTATACGCACAAAAAGCAGACAGGCGGTTCGGGACAGTACGGCCGCGTTGCGGGTATTATGGAACCGCTTGAAGGCAAAGATTACGAATTTGTCGATGCTATCAAAGGCGGCGCCATACCGAACGAATACATTCCGTCCTGCGACAAAGGTTTCCGCGCATCATTGGCAAAAGGTTCGCTGATCGGCTTTCCGATTGTCGGCGTAAAACTTACTATAAACGACGGTCAGTCCCATCCTGTGGACTCTTCCGACATAGCGTTCCAGCAGGCGGCAATCGGCGCATTCCGCGAAGCATACGCAAAAGCAAAGCCGTGCATCATGGAGCCGATCATGAAAGTTTCCGTCGAAGGTCCGACGGAATTCCAAGGAAATATTTTTGCTTCAATCAACCAAAGACGGGGCATTATCGTTTCGTCCACGGAAGACGGCAATTTTTCACGCGTTGATGCGGAAGTTCCGCTGAGCGAAATGTTCGGATATTCAACGGTTTTGCGTTCTCTTACGCAGGGAAAAGCGGAATTTTCCATGGAATTCCTCAAGTACGGAAAAGTTCCGAACGCCATTTCCGAAAAACTCATCGCCGAGTATCAGGAAAAGAAACGCAAAGAACAGCAGGGAAAATAAAACAAGGAGTGAGCGATGGGTAAACAAGAACTTATTGACCGCAGTCCTGTCCGTTTTTTTGAAAAAGCTACAAACGGCGGACTCAAAGCAGGCGAAATCGGCGTTTTGGCGTCAAAAAAAGGACTCGGAAAAACTTCTGTCTTGGTTCAAATCGGGCTTGATATGCTTCTTCAGGATAAAAAAGTTGTCCACGTATCGTTCAATCAGCAGACGCTGCGTGTCATGACTTGGTACGAAGATATTTTCAATGAAATGGCAAAGAAAAAAGCTATCATAAATCTCGGAGAACTGAAAACGGAATTGAATAAAAACCGCATTGTTCTTAATTTTAATCAAGATGCCGTTTCTTCGGAACAAATTGTAAGCACGCTGCGTGCGCTTGCTTCCGGCGGGATACGCACCGACGCACTGATTATTGACGGCGTTGATTTCAGCAAGGTTTCGGAAGCGAAAATCAACGTGCTCAAGGAATATGCAAAAGAAGCGCAGATGGTTATCTGGTTCAGCTGCAATACGGAAAGCACGCTGCCGGATGCACTTGCGCATGCCGATGCGGTAATTCATCTCGAACAAAAACCGGATGCAATAGAAATGGTTGTTGAAAATATCCGCGGGGAAGCGCTTAAAAATTCGAATTTAAAACTTGATTCAAAAACGCTTCTTATTGCGGAAAAATAGCTGTCTGCAAAATAAAAAGCCGCCCGCCGGAATTTTAAAAATTTCTGCGGGCGGCTTTTCTATTATTTTTTATACTGTCGTTTTACTTTTTTTGTCGTGGTCATTTCAAGCGGAGCTTTCAGCAGCGTTATCTTGCCGATACGGGCATAAGGCTGCGCGGCTTTATTCACTTTGTTTACAATATTTTCAACCGCAGTGCGTACAGCGGCTTCCGATTCCGCAGCACCGCGGACAACGCCGAGTTTTTTCAGCAAGCTATCCGACGGATACACGAGCGCTTCTATTCCTTCGGATTTTGTTTGTTCGTCCATAATGAAGCCCTGCACGGTTATCTGTTCGATATCGTCGTACAATTGGAATGCATTTTCTATTTCTTCGGGGAAGACGTTTTTTCCGCCCGATGTAACAATCATGTTTTTTGCTCTGCCCGCAAGATACAGGAAATTTTCGTTGTCGAGTTTTCCGAGATCGCCCGTTTTGAACCAGCCGTCTTCGGTAAAAACGGCGGCAGTTTCTTCCGGCATGTTGTAATATCCGAGCATAACCATAGGACCTTTTACTTGTATCTCGCCGACGCCGTTTTCATCCGCATCTGCAATCCGCATTTCCATGTACGGCGCAAAGTATCTTCCGACGCTTTTGATTTTGAAATGCTCTTTCGGATTAAGCGCAATAATCGGCGAGGTTTCTGTCAAACCGTAGCCTTGGATAAAATCGATGCCCATTTCGTTATATACGCGAAACACGCTCGGAGCAAGCGGACCGCCGCCGCAAATCGCGATTCTCAGCGAGCCGAGGCTTGCTTTGTTCAAAACGGATTTAAATAGTATCCGTCCGGGATTCACGCCGAATATTTTTTTCACGAAGTACGAAATTGCCATAAGCATTTTCATCAATCCGTAAACTGCCGCGCCTTTTGCGCGGATTCCTTTGAGAATGCCGGCAAGCAATTTATTAAACAGCAGCGGCACGCCCAGCAGCATAGTTATTTTTCCGTCTTTCAATTCCCTCAGCATTGAAGAAACAGCCATTGATTTGCCGAACACTATTTCCGCGCCGACGGAAAGACTTTCGAGAAATACTGCCAGCATCGTATATGCGTGATGAATCGGAAGCAGCGCATAAAAAACATCTGTGCAATAAATAGCAAGATTGGTCTGCGCAATATAGCAATCCGAAACAAGATTGCGATGCGTAAGCATAACGCCTTTCGGTGTGCCGGTCGTTCCCGATGTAAACAGAATTGCCGCGACATCCTGCTCGGAAGCAGTGACAGCAGCCGGGGATTGTTCTGTTTCCAGCAAATATACGTAGCGTTCGGGATATTTTTTATTCAGAGAATATACTTGCATATCAAAAGAGGCAATGTTCGATTTTTCCGAAAAGTATTCGAACTTTTCTTCATCGACAAAGAATAATTTCGGTTCAGCCGCACGAAGCAAATTTTCAATTTCATTATCATGCAGCGCGTAATCTATCGGAACAATAATGCCGCCGGCTGTCAGCGCGGCAAGATACACGGTTCCCCATTCCGGAGAATTTTTTCCGGACACAGCGATGCGGTCGCCTTTTTTTATGCCGGCGGACAGCATCCAGTCCGCCAGTTTTTCTGTATTCCGCAGCACCTGCGAATATGTAAGCGTATTGCGCTCCGGCAGGAATTCCGTAAAGCACGGACGGTCGGGGAAACGTGCCGCCGTAATTCTGAACATCTCAGGCAATGTCGGCCATTCGCCTGCAAAAAATTTGCCTTTAAAATCCTGCAAGAAAGAAAACGGCGTTTCTGTCCGCGGCTGTTTCATATCGGCTCCTATCAAATAAATGAATATCTGCAATTTAAAACTGCCGCACAGACACACGTCAGTTTTATCTGCCGTTTGCGCACAAATTATTTTAATCGGCACATTTTTCTGCACAGGCGGCATAATTCATTTTCGGAAATTGATATTTCCTGCGATTTTTATTTCGCAGAAAACTTATTATACCATGATACTATGAAAAATTATCGGCGGGAAACGATAATTTTATTTGTGGATATTTATGTTATTCTATTATATACTGCCGAAAAATTACCGAAAATAAAATTCGCAGGGAAATGCATGCCGCGAAATTTCGCAGAATAAATAATTATGAATAAATTAAATGCTTTCATCATTGCAGCCGGAATTTTATGCTGCTCAAGGCTTCCGCTGAGCGCCTTATCTCCGCAGGAACAACGCACTCAGTTTATCGAAATATGCAAAAGCTATCTCGGAACGCCTTATGTATACGGCGGCACATCAAAGCGCGGCATGGACTGCTCCGGACTTATTTTTGTTGCCGCGAAGAATTTGTGTCCCAAACCGCTGCCGCGGACTGCTGCCGATTTATATTCATTTTCGGAAAAAATAGCGGATGCGGAACGGGAACCGGGGGATCTTGTATTTTTCAAAACTGCCGGAACCAGAATATCGCATACGGGTGTATATCTCGGCAGCGGATCTTTTATCCATTCCGCCAGTGACGGATTGAAAACCGGCGTCATTATTTCATCGCTTTCCGATTCATACTGGAAAAAAACATACGCCGGCAGCGGGCGCATTTTTAAAGCAACAGGTTTCGGCGATCAAAAATTTCTTTCAGGAGAATTAAGCGCGGCAAAAAAACAGGCATCGGCAGTTAAGAAAACAACGGCAAAAGAAAAATCTGCGCAAAATCAAAATGCCAGTACAGCAAAAACACAGGAAAAAGAAAACAGCACATTGCCTGCATTTCGCGGCGGCGGTCTTTTTTCAATTGATGTAACCGCGTCATTTAATTGGAACATACAAAATGACTTTTCCGCATCGGCCGCATACGGAGGTTCCTGCACAGCATTGCTCAGCATCGGCAAACGACCGGTAAAGCCCGGTATTTCCGCCGGATTCAGAATAACTCCATGGCTCGGCATCGTGCAAATTCCCGTTTGCGCAGTATTATCAATTTCACCGTTTTTTTCCGTATACACAGGAATCGTTCTCACCGCCGGCACGCCGATTTACGAAACCAACATTCGGCAGCAGCTAAAATCACCGCTGTATCCGGGCACATTCGGCATAACAGTGAATACTCCTGCCCTGAAAATATCCGGCTGCAATGTCCGTATTTCACAAGACATTTCATACACGCTGTTTACGGACGCCGACGGCGGAAAACTGACATTGGGCAGCGCACTGCGCACCGGCTTGGTATTTTCAACCGGCGTGCGTGTTACAATTCCGATATAAAAAGGTTAAGTTTTATATGAACATATCGAAACGAAAAATTTTCATTGTATTTGCAGCCGCCGTCGCGGCAGGCGGACTTTGTTCCTGCACAACGGCAATGGCAATAAATATCGCCGCAAACGATTCTGCGGAATTTGAATTGACAGCGCAAAGCGGAACAGCAGTCAAAAATCTTTTGCAGTCAGACTTCGGCACGGAAAATATCGGCGATTTTTTAATTGATAAGCCTGTTCAAAAAAAACTTGCGGAAAAAAAAATCACGATAAAAAACAGCGGCAACGCAATTGCGCAGCCGTACCGCCTGCATGCTTCCGCACCGGATTTTCGCCTGCTGTTTGCCGAATTTGCCGATATGTTCCGCATCAGCGAACAAAACGGAACTACTGCGCTGGAAATAGATTTTTCCCCCGAAACATTCCGGCAGCTTTCGGAACAGAACTTCGGAGAATTTTCGGAATATCTGGAGTTACTTATGGCTCCGCTTTTTACCGGCGAGCAAATGTCCGCCGCGGAATATATGGAATTGATTGCTGCCGTATACGGCGAAACTGCGGCGCATGAACTTGAATCGGCAGAAATAAGCGCGGTTATACATGTTCCCGCAAAAACAGCACGAACATTTATTTCAAAAGAAGCTGTCGGAACGATTGCTTCCGATAAAAATTCCGCTGTAATTGTAATTCCATTGGTACAATTTTTAACAAATTCCGCACAATCGCTTTATCGCATAGAATGGAAAAACACAGAATAATTTAACGCTTAATGATATATAACAACATTTTGTACAACATAACAGCATCGATAATTGTTGCATGTTTTCAGCTCGTCCGATATACTAATCGAGCTTTATTTATAGATTAGCAGAATATTTTTTACTAACACGGAGGGTCTTTCATGACAGAAGCGGCGACGGATGCGGGGTTTTCTCAAGAACTCGAAGCATTTATCAGTGAATGGAAAAATAAGCCCGGAAATCTTATCATGATTCTGCATAAAGTGCAGGAAGAACAGGGCTATATTTCAAAGGAAGCAGCACAAGCTGTTGCGGAACGCACCGGAACACATCTTGCAAGGGTATACGGCGTTATGTCCTTTTATCATTTTTTCAAAACACAGCGGCCGGGAAAAAACACAGTCAGCGTTTGTCTGGGAACAGCTTGTTATTTAAAAGGCGGGCAAGACCTTATCGATGAAGCGCGCAGTATTCTCGGTTTGCCGGAAGGAAAAATTTCCACTGACGACGGATTATTTTCCGTGGAACCGGTTCGCTGCATCGGCTGCTGCGGACTTTCCCCTGTTATTTCCATTAACGGCGACGTATACGGGAAACTGACAAAAAATCAAATGGCGGGAATCCTGGATAAATACCGGAACTAGCGCTGCCAAACGGCAAATAATTTCGGCAGCCGATAAAAGGATTGCGTGTGCATTACACACTTTGCGATATGCTTGCAGATCTTACTCAAAATGCTGTAGAAGCCGCATCATCTGAAATTACTATAGAAATTGATGAAACAGAAGACGCTTTGACAGCATACATCCGCGACAACGGCAAAGGCATGGATTCCGAAACCTTAAAAAAAGCGGAAAATCCTTTTTACACGGACGGGGAAAAACATCCGCAGCGAAAAACGGGAATGGGCATTCCTTTTCTCATACAAACTGCGGAAACAACGGACGGCGAATGGAACATAACATCCCAGAAAGGCGAAGGAACAACGGTATACATGCGGTTTGATTTGAAAAACATCGACACACCGCCGATCGGCAGCATACCGCTTTTTTTTCGGCAGGCATTCACTTTTGAAAAAAATTACGAAATGACAATTATCCGAAAAAAAAATACCGAAAACATCCATCTGCAATATGCATTGAAGCGAAGTGAAATTGCCGATGCACTCGGCGGATTCGAAACCGCAAGCCAGCTCTCGCTGCTGGGAGATTTTCTTAAAAGTCAGGAAGAAATTGAATAATGCATCGGAAGCCGCTGTATCGGTTCCGATAATCGCTGATACGATTTTATAGGAGTTTTATATGGCAAAAATGTCTTTGGAAGATCTGCGGAAACTGCGCAGCCAAAAACAAAGTGAATTGAAAAGACGCGATACTAACGATAAAAACATACAAATTATCGTAGGTATGGGAACCTGCGGCATTGCTGCCGGAGCAAAAGACACGCTCGACGCATTTATTTCCGTGCTTGAACAAAAAGGCATGGCGGAAAACGCTATTATCCGCCAAACCGGCTGTATGGGACTGTGCGCAAATGAACCTACCGTCGAAGTCATCGTACCGGATATGCCGGCTGTCATTTACGGAAATGTAACCGCGGCGGCTGTGCCGGAAATAATCGAAAAGCATATCATCGGCAAGCAGCTGCTTGAAAACAGCATTCTTGATCGCCCGTCCATAGATATTGTCAAATAATTATTTTCAGGAGAAAAAAAATGGCATATACCCATTATATACTTGTCTGCGGCGGAACCGGCTGCGAATCAAGCAAAGCAGATGATATTTACAAAAACCTGCTTGCCGAGGCGAAAAATTTCAATGTTTCAGACAAAGTTCAGATAGTAAAAACCGGTTGTTTCGGTTTCTGCGAAAAAGGACCTATCGTAAAAGTTTTGCCGGAAGATTCTTTTTATGTTGAAGTAAAACCGGAAGATGCAAAAACAATCATTGCGGAACAGGTTGTAAAAGGCCGCGAAGTTGAAAAATTACTCTACAACAAAGAGAAAAAAAACAGAGAAGATGTGGAAGAAATCCAGTTTTACAAAAAACAGCTCCGCATCGTTCTGCGCAACTGCGGCATCATAAATCCGGAAGATATCACGGAATATATTGCCCGCGACGGTTATCACGCGCTTGAAAAAGCATTGTTCGAATATACTCCGGAACAAATCGTTGAAGAAATAAAAAAATCCGGTTTACGCGGACGCGGCGGCGCCGGATTTCCGACTGGCTTAAAATGGGAAGCCGGACTCAAAGCTGCGGGCGATGTAAAATACGTTGTCTGCAATGCGGACGAAGGCGATCCGGGCGCATATATGGATCGTTCGACAATCGAAGGCGATCCTCATTCAATCCTCGAAGCTATGACTATCTGCGGCAAGGCAATCGGCGCGCACAAAGGATTTATTTATATCCGTGCGGAATATCCGCTCGCCGTAGAACGCTTAAAAATAGCCATGAAGCAGGCAAAAGAAAACGGACTGCTCGGCGAAAATATTCTCGGTTCCGGATTCGATTTCGACATTGAAATCCGTCTCGGCGCGGGCGCATTTGTCTGCGGTGAAGAAACCGCGCTTCTGCGCTCTATCGAAGGAAAACGCGGAATGCCGACGCCGAAACCGCCGTTTCCTGCGCAGGCCGGTCTATGGGGAAAACCGACTGTCATCAACAATGTCGAAACTTGGGCAAATATTCCCGTTATTCTGACAAAAGGCGCAGATTGGTTTAATAAAATCGGTACCGACGATTCCAAAGGAACAAAAGTATTCGCCCTCACAGGAAAAATCAACAATTCCGGGCTTGTGGAAGTTCCGATGGGAACGACGCTTCGGGAAATTATCTTTGAAATCGGCGGCGGAATTAAAAACGGAAAAAAATTCAAAGGCGTCCAAACCGGCGGACCCTCCGGCGGAATCATCACCGAAGAAGCGCTCGATACACCGATAGATTTCGGTGCGCTGACACGGCTCGGTTCCATGATGGGCTCCGGCGGCATGATTGTCATGGACGAAGACGACTGTGTAGTAGACGTTTCCAAATTCTATATGGAATTCTGCGTGGACGAAAGCTGCGGAAAATGTTCGCCGTGCCGAATCGGAACGCGCCAATTGTATGCCATACTCGATAAAATTTCGCGCGGCAGCGGAGAAATGGAAGACCTCCAAAAGCTCAAAGATATCGGACAGGCAATGAAAACGTGCTCGCTTTGCGCGCTCGGTCAGTCCGCGCCTAATCCGACATTATCGACATTGAAAAAATTCGAGCAGGAATATATCGATCATATCGTTCATAAAAAATGTGCGGCGGGCAAATGCAAAAAACTTGTTTCATACATGATTACGGAAAAATGTATCGGATGCGGCATGTGCGCACGCAACTGTCCGGCAGGCTGTATCTCCGGAGAAAAGAAAATGCGCCACGTCATCGATCAGCAGAAATGTCTGAAATGCGGCGCATGCGCTTCTGCCTGCAAATTCAACGCAATTATCAAGAAGTAAGGGGAAAATCATGATAAATCTTACAATAAACGGCAAGGATGTTTCTGTTCAGGAAGGAACTTCTATCCTGCAGGCTGCAAGACAGCTGGATATAAAAATACCGACACTTTGCTATAATCCGGATCTTCCGGCATGGGCTTCGTGCGGAATTTGCGTGGTAAAAATGGTCGGTCCGCGCGGATCAAAAATGGTCCGCGCCTGCTGCACGGAATGCACGGCAGGCATGAATATCGTAACGAGCGATATTGAACTGATAAAAGCGCGCCGCACAGTACTCGAATTGATTCTTTCAAATCATCCGGCAGACTGTCTTCAGTGCAGCCGCAGCGGACAATGCGAATTGCAGAATCTCGCCGCGGATTTCGGTTTACGTTCCGCTCCGCGTTTCGAGCGCATTTTGAAAAATCAGCCGACAGATGATTCATACGAAGAAATAGTGCTCGACCGTGATAAATGCATCAACTGCGGACGCTGCGTGGAAGCATGCCAGCTTATGCAGAACGTCTGGGCGCTGGAATATACCGGACGCGGCGATAAAACGGTTATCGGTCCGGTTGCTGGCGCAGATCTTGCGCACAGTCCGTGTATACGCTGCGGACAATGCGCTGCACATTGTCCGACAGGGGCTATCACAACGCGCAATCCGCTCGAAAAAGTGTTTGAAAAACTTGCAGATTTCGAACTTACTCCTGTCGTATCGATTGCGCCGTCTGTACGCGCCGCAATCGGTGAAGAATTCGGGTTGCCGGCAGGAACGCTCACAACCGGCAAAATCTATACAGCGCTTCGTATGCTGGGATTCAAATACATTTTCGACACCAATTTTGCAGCAGATCTCACGATAATGGAAGAAAGCACAGAACTTGTAGAACGAATCACAAAAGGCGGTGCACTGCCGATGTTTACAAGCTGCTGCCCTGGCTGGGTTGATTATGCCGAAAAAAATTATCACGACATGCTGCCGAATCTGTCCACTGCAAAAAGCCCGCAGCAAATGCAGGGAGCTGTTACCAAAACTTATTGGGCACAGCAAGCCGGTTTTTCGCCGGAAAAGATTTTTCACGTTTCCATTATGCCTTGCACAGCAAAAGCGTATGAAGCACGCCGCAACGATGATATGAAATCTTCCGGAGCGCAGGACATCGATATGGTTCTTACAACACGGGAATTTGCGCAAATCCTGAAACAAGCGGGAATCGATTTCGCGAATCTGCCGGACAGCGAAGCCGATAATCCTATCGGACCATATTCCGGCGCCGGAACAATTTTCGGAGCAACAGGCGGCGTTATGGAAGCTGCCGTCCGCACTGCCTACAAATTGGTTACCGGAAAAGAATTGGGGAATATCGATTATGCGCCGGCACGCGGGCTTGACGGAGTAAAAAAGGCTGAAATTGACTTCGGCGGCAAAAAAATAAAAATTGCAGTCGTTCATCAAATGAGCAATGTCGATTCCGTTATTCAAGAAATAAGAGATGCCGCAGCCGCAGGCAAAGAGCGTCCCTACGATTTTATCGAAGTCATGGCATGCCGCGGCGGATGTGTTACCGGCGGCGGACAGCCTTACGGACATTGCGATGAGTTGCGTACAAAGCGTGCAGCCGCTCTATATGAAGACGACGCTTCGCATGAAATCCGTGTTTCTCATAAAAATCCGCTGATTACCAAAATTTATCAGGATTATTTCGGGGAACCGAACAGCGAAAAAGCGCACCATTTGCTGCATACCGTTTATACTGCGCGCAGTTTGTATACAAAATAAGCAATAAAACAAAATCATGTTCCCGGATTTTCCTCGGCGGAAATTCGGGAACGCTGCCGCTTTTATCGGACATCATAAACAAAAAACAACTTGAGAAAATAAAAATCTCGTGATATACTCGACAAACAATAGTGCCAAAATACCGCCCGACGGAGGATCGTATGTCAAACCAATTTTTAACATTTAAATTAGAATCATCCCAATATGCCGTAGAAGTGTGCAATGTTATGGAAGTTTTGGAATATACGCATATCACAAAAGTTCCATGCGCAGCAGTGTATATGGAAGGCTTAATCAATTCACGCGGACGTGTTATTTCGGTAGTGAATCTGCGGAAAAAATTCGGCATGAGCGAAGTGCCTGTAACCAAAGACACGAGAATTATTGTAATGGAAATCAATACGGGAGAAAATGTTATTGCATTCGGCGCCATTGCCGATTCCGTACAAGAAGTTATCGATTTGGAAGACGAAAAAATCGAAGCGTCGCCGAAATTCGGCAACAGCATTGCGGCACAATATATCCGCGGCATCGGGAAACGAGATGAAACATTCATCATTATTCTGAACGTTGACCAAATTTTCTCTTCAGCCGAAATTGCAAATATGGAAACTATTGTTTCCATGTCGCAGGATGCTGTAGAACAAGAATCATAAGCCGCTCCGCAAGCATCGGCAGTATGCATGCGGCTGGATTTTTGCATTTTCCGGAAAGCGCCGCATGCAGAAATTCGGCAATGCATTCGGCTCATCAAACAGCAAACCGATAAAAATATTTTCAGTTTCGGAAAAAAATGCTTTTTCGTATTTCGGCAGTAAGTTCCGCGCTGTTTCCCGTGCGCAAATAATAGATCCAGGCGCGGACATTTTTTCGGTATATCAAAGATGCTGCGCGGCAATATAATGCAAGCTGCAATATATGTTTTTCGGGATATTCCGCGGCGTCTGTCTTAAAATCAACGATATAAATGTCATCGGAATTCTCAAAGAGCAAATCTATCTTTCCGCTGACGATGCTTCCTGCCGCCAGCACGGAATCCGGCAAAACAATTTCTTTTTCGAGAATCATTTTAAATCCGTATTCCGTTTTGCACAAAGCGGAATTTTGTGCAAGCTTTCCCAAATCGGAACAGATAAAGTTTTCAGCCATTTCAAGCGCAGCTTTGCTCACCGTTTCCCGCTGCGCATCAGTCAGCACCGCAGAAAACTGCGGAAGCAGCGACGGCGTTTTGCCGGAAAGGAGCGCTTCCACGCAGTGATGCGCTGCCGTTCCGAAATCGGCGTATCCGAACGCACCGTTAGGCACCGCAGCAATGACTGCATCTACAGCGGCAAAAGAACTTGATGCATCAGCTGTACAAGCCGAAACTGCTTCGATTTGAAAATTCGGTTCCGCATGCAAATTGCTGGGACTTATGTGATTATCGGTTATGATATCCGTGCATATTTCCTGCGCGGCATTATATAACGGATACACAGATTTTACGGTTTCCGTTGTAATTCTGCCGGTTTTCGGTGCGGAAGTCATTTCGCGGCGCGTGCAGGGCGGAACGGCTTCCAGCGTAAACGGCAGGCAATGCGAATCGGAAGCCGCTTTTGCAGCGTCGGCATAAAAAGCAATAACCGGCAGCAAATGCGAAAACAACGTACCGTCGGAATAAAAAAGCGCATCCGTTTTTTCAGCTTTTTTTTCCGCTTGATTTCGGCGATGTTTCCACAAGGCATCCATTGCACAAAACAGCGTTTTTTCATCCGGCACGAAAAAAGAATTATCCTGCCGCAGAATATGTTCTTCCTGCAAATTTTGCAGCACCTCTTTCGGCAATGTATAATTCGCGATGATATACAATTCTTTTTCGGCTCTGGTCGCGGCGACATACAGCAGCCGCCGCATTTCGGCTTCTTGTTTTTTTTGTTCTTCCGCGCAGGCATGTTCAAAAAACCAATTTTTTTTGCACTCCGGCACAGACGGCGGAATCGGAAAATTAAGCGTTGCGCCGTATTTATCATCAATAAACAGCGAATCTTTGTTTCCGTGCTGCGACTTTCCGTCGCCCGCGCAGCAAAGAAATACCACAGGGAACTCAAGACCTTTGCTTTTATGGATGCTCATAATTCTGACAGCGCCGCTCCGTTCAAGCGGAACATCGACTTCTTTAATTCGCTCGCCGGACCGGCGGAAATCGTCAAGCTTGTCGACAAACGCGGAAAGGCTTCCGCCGGCAGCATCTGTTTGACGGGCTATTTCAAACAAAAAATCATATAATTCCGAAAACAATGATACGGAAGAATTCCATAATGTTTCAAAACGATAACCGAATTCATACCAGATAACGGAAAGCAATTCCGTTACGGGAAGTTTTTCTGCCAGTTCACAAAGCTTTTTGTACAGCGCGCAGACATGAATAAGCGCTGCCGCATCCTCCGGCAAAAGCAGCGGCAGGCATGTTTCCGAAAAGGGCAGTTTGACTGCGGCATTCATATAATCGTCCAGACAAAGCATCAGTCCGTCATGCGAAATGCGGCAAAACGGAGAGCGCAGCACCGCTGCGTACGCAGAGGAATCCTGCGGATATATAACAAGTCGCAGCAAAAAATAAATATCATTAACCGGTGCGTCGCCGAAAAACCCGACAATATTTTCGCTGGCATAAGGAATATTTTCCGCGCGGAAATATTTTTCATACCAGTATTGATTTGTGTATGATCTGAACAGCACGGCAATATCTTCGGGCGGCACACCGGAATCAATAAGGCTTTTGATTTTTTTCGCGGCAAAAATCGCTTCCGTTTCTTTTGCCGGAATCGGATCGTCGAAATCGGCAGCCGAGTCGGCATTTGTTTTATCAAACAGGCAAATATGAACCCGAGGATCCATCGTATATGTCAGTTTTTCTTTGGAGTTCTGGTCATAAAAATTCGCCGAAACTTTTCGGTACTCCGCTTCGTAATCAGGGAAACGAGTGCTGTCCGTCAGCTGCGTCCGCCGCAGGAAAACAGAAGGCTGCGCCGCAGTGCCGGAATCGGTTTCATCCGCCGGCTCATAAGAAAATCCGCCGAATATTGTATTAAACGCAGCAATGAGCGCAGGATGCGAACGATAATTTACCGAAAGGCTGATATCCGTTCCCGGAGAAAGTTCGTTTTTCAGATGATTAAAAACAGAAACATCTGCGCCGCGGAATTTATAAATGGATTGTTTTTCATCGCCTACAAAAAACAATTTATCCGGGCATAAATCGTTTTTTTTCGGAATGCCGCAAACACAATGTTCGGGACGTTCCGCAAGCAAAAACAGCAGCTTCCGCTGCATTTCATTGTCGTCCTGAAATTCATCAATCATTATCGCCTGAAACTGCTGTTTTTCCGCCTGCCGAATATCGGGAAATTTAATAAGCGTATCAACTGCCGCAGCCGCTATGTCTGCAAATGTGAGAATGCCGTCTGCGCGTTTTTTGCGGTTTATCTGCGTTTCAAATTCCGTAAGCAGCGGCACAAATTGCTTCATGAGCGGATACTGAATAATAAACGCGGCGGCAGCGGAAAATTTATCATAAATTTTCCGCAAATTTTGAACTTCGTCTTTTATTAAAACAGCAGCGGCATCTTTTGCCGAACCGCCTTTCAAAGATATTTTCGAAAAAACATAAACACAGCGGGCACAAGCTTCTGCCTGCTCCGGCGAAACATTGTCTGCTTGAAAAACATCCGCGGCAGCAATTTTTTCCGCTTCTTCTTCGGCTTTTTTAACAGACTTAGCCAAAGCAGAATCCTTTCCCATTGACGCCGCTTCCCGCAAAATAACTTGAATTGCGCGCATTGCTTCCGCCGAATCTTTTTTCCATTCGGAATCGATTTTTCGGCGCTGTTCCTCAAGCAAACCGGCATAATCGGCCGGCGCGGAAATAACGGAATTTTTCAACAGTGAAGAAACGAAAATTTCCTGCGCGAATTCTTCCGGAGATTTTTTCTGAATCAATTCCGCAACCGCAGGATTTTTTCGATGCTCAAGCAGAAACGGAAGCGCGTTTTGGCGGGCAAATTCCGTTACCGCATCCGGATTCACGGAAAAATCCGGCCGAATACCGTAAAAACGGGCGGACATGCGAACAATCGATGCACAATACGAATCGATTGTTTGAATGCGGGCATGAAAAAAATCACGGATTGCGGACGCAGCACGAGTCCGCGTTGTTTGCCGCGCAGAAGGATTTACCGAAAATTCTTTCAGCATTTTATAAATACGCTGATACATTTCCGCAGCGGCTTTTTCCGTAAATGTCAATGTCAAAATATTTTCTACGGGAATATTGCATGATGCAACAAGAAACACAAAACGGCGGGCGAGAACGAATGTTTTTCCGGATCCGGCGCCGGCGGCAACAACGGTATTATCTGTTTTTACGACAGCGGCAAGCTGTTCGGGATTTAATCCCTCGATCAGTACCGGATCGATATCGGCGTTTATATCTGCCATGATGATTCTCCTGATATGGCAAAAGTCGTCCTGCATACGGCAGCATACGCGCATGCCGCGCAAACATCATACGGAACAGCATTCGGCAGCGAAAGCCGCCCCGCTTTCACGGAAGAAATAAAATAATCGATGCTTTCATCGAGAAATTTCATAGACGGTTCAAAAGAATCACGCGGAGACAGAGAAGTTTGTTCTTCGTCGCTGTTTTTGCCGCGGGCTGTTTTTTTGGGATTTCCCAAAATGTACACAGCTTTGCCTTCTTCGATGCTGAAAAACAGTGCCTCCTGAACGGCTTTTTTCCCATGATATTCCGTCTGTTCCAGCAATTTAATATACATGGCCAATTGAAAATTCCGCATTTCCGAATCCGGAGCACAAATGCAGTCCTGCCGCCGCGGAGCATTTTTCTGTTTAAAATCCACAATAGCAGGATTGCCGTCAGTATTGCAGAGAACACAGTCAATCTGCCCGACCAAAAAGCTGTCTTCGGCAAACGGGATTGTATATTTTTTTTCAAGCGCGAGAATTTTATATCCGCCGAAATTTTCGAGAAATTTATTTGCAAAAAAAGCTGCTGTCCGCATAAAATCGGGTTTCCGAGCGGCATACAATTGCGCCGTAAGAAAGCTTGCATTCTTGATGCCGGCACACGTTTGCGGAAAGCCGTCAAGCACTTCCCGCACAATTTCTTTTGCAAGCTCGGAACATTCGCTTTCTGTTTCCGCACACGGAAGCGGCAAAACGCCGGAATGCAGCAGTTTTATGCGTTCAAGCATGCGGTGAATGATTTCGTGCAGAATTGTGCCGCGCAGCCGTACGTCAAACGAAGACGCGGACTGCGAAAAATCACTTATGCCGAGGATGCGGCTGAAAAACCACATTCGCGGACAGGAAAAAAATTCATTCATCATTGTTGCCGACACGCGTATCAAGCCGCCGTTTCGCAGGGAATCAATGCGGTTTCGGATTGCAGTATTTCCGCTGCCCGCAAAATTTTCATGCCGTTCATTGCGGAACGCCGCTGCCCATTCAAAAAAACTTTTTTTCTGTACGCTGAATAATTTTTCAGGAAAGCGATTTTCGGCTACAGCAGAAAATAATTGCGGAAGCGCTTCTCTTTCCGCAGTATACAAATCCGCCGACAATTCCGCGGCGGCCGAATTTTCCTGCACGGCAAGACAGCTGTGAGGCAGCGCATAACCGCCGAATGTCCGCGAAGAACATGAAAAATATGCGCCGGACAAGGCAGACGTGTTCATTGCGTATAATCTGATAAATTGTTCGGATACATTTATGTCTTCGAATTGCAGCTGCTTCCGTTTGTTTTTGGAAAGGAACGGAAACGGTTTATACACGACAGAAAGCGCATTTTGGCTTGCATTTATCACAATATGACAGTCGAACGGAGCCGACGCGGCGAGTTTATACGGAAAAATATTCACGCCACGAACCGTACTTTGCGCAAGATATATTTTTCCGCGGAGTTCGTTTACAAAAAAACCGAAGCAATTTTCCGCCCGCACAGACGGGAACGCAGTTTCCATTTCAACAAGAACCGCAAGTTCGGAAAGACAGCGGCTGATTATTCGGTCTGCTTCCGCAAAGCGTTCTTCGGAAAAAAGTTTCACATCAAAAAATTTTTCGCGGAATGAAAAATATTCGGCACGAAGCGCCGCAAATGTCGGCGCGGAACAAATTGCATTCAACACGTTTTTTATTTGGCGGTATAATTCAAGCGCCCGCTGTTCCTGCATTCCGCTGCGGGCAAATGCCGTTTCCCATACATCAAGCAGCCTGCCGCTTTCGTGCTCATGCCAGGAACATAAACAATCGTTTTTTATGCCGAAATCAATCAATTGGGAAACAGCGTCTTCCGTTTGCGCATTCCAAGGGAAACGCCGATTCAAAAATAAATTTTTCAGGGATTGAAACGAAAACTGATTTTGCACGCACGACTGCATTAAACCGAAAAGCTGTCCCGCCGCGTAATCCGCCAGCGATTTTCCGTTTTTTACCGCAAACGGAACAGCATACAGCGAAAGTTCGCGTGTAATGTACGGCAGCATGTTTTCCGAATCGGGAACATTTAACGCAATATTTTCATACGGAATATTCTGCTCTTCATGCAAATGCCGAATATGCAGCGCAAGGTTTCGCAATTCGGAACGCGCATTGTCAAACAGCGCCGCGCAAGGCAGGTTTTTATCAAACGGAATAGGAATTTGCCTGATATTTTTTTGCTTTGAAAGAATTTCCCGATATTCCGCATAATCCTGCAGTATTTCCGGAAAAAAAATGATATATGTATTCCCGTCGTCATAAAACGGCGGCTTTTCCCATGCGGGTTCAAACAATTTGTGCGATTCCAGAAATTCCGCATACCGATTGTACAGCAGCAATAAATCGCAGTCTTCATCATCGATGACCGGCGAGGTTTTTTCTTTGTTTGAATTTTGCCTGCCGGCAGCGCGCGCATTTTGCTCGCGCCAGCCCGCAAGCGACGGAAGCAAAGAAGCTATCCAATCCGAAAAAGAACGAGATTCTCCGGCATAACGAGGATGTATCAATGATTTAAATAACGGCTTGCCGGCAGCGGCAGCACGCGCATTTTCTGCCAAAAGATGCTGCGCAAAAAGCCGTTTTACAACAGCGGGCACGGACTGCTTGTTATGCACGCTCGAACGGATAAAATTAGCTTTAAAAGTATCCCAGGCGATAAATCGTTCCAAGGCGACTGCACCGCAACAGCCGCTTGTCAGCATTTTTTCTGCCCATAACACTGCCGCAATTTCAGACTGAAAAACAAAAAAAACATCCGAATTGCTGATATGTTCTTTGATTATTTGTTCCGCGCCGAAATTATCGTTATTCATTATGCAACTATATCACAAAATCAAAAAAACAGAAGCAAAAGTATCCGCCGAATACCGCAAATTCGCTCCGAAAATTCAGCAGAAGGCGCCGGCTCAAAAGAGGCTTATCCGAAGCGAGAAAATTGATTGCTTTTATTCACGAAAACTACACGGGCAGGAAATGTGCATCTACGCATCCTTTTTTTTCGGCGAACTCCGCAATAACACAGCTTGCTTTTGTGCCGCCGCGCGGAAAAGCACAGCTTCCCGGATTTATAAACGCCGTGTTTCCTTTTTTCAGGGCACAAGAGCGATGCGTATGTCCGAATAACGCGGCATGGCATTCAGCGGCAGACGCAGCCGAAGCCAGCATATCAATGCCGAAATCAACACGGTAATTATTTCCGTGCGTAACGAAAACACCGCAGCCGGCAGCAGTAAATTCGAGTTTTGACGGAACTTTCAATAATCCGTAAGAACGCACTGCGTATTGATCCGCATCGCCGTTCCCTCGCACGCAGAACACGACCGGCGGCAGCGCATCGCAATATGCCTGCTCTGCCGCCGCGCGTCCCAAATATTCGGCAACATCGGCAGATCCGTCTCCGCAGAAAACCAACGCATCGCACGTTTTGCCGTATTCAAGCACAATGCGCTCAAAAACAGCATACATTCCATGTGAATCGGAAATTGCCAGCACACTGGCGCTTTTTGCGGAAGCCAGTGCGTGAACGGCAGTTTCGGAACCGACGACGCCGGCGCGAACAAAAATCAAGTCATTCATAATTCGTCCATATCATCCATATCAATATTAAGTTTTGTCAATATAAAATGATTCTCTGCTTTCAATGACGTTTCCGGATCTATATACGGATTCAGCATCCAGCCGGCAGGAACAAACAAATCCGCAAGCTCAATGCGCGCCGCCGCGGCAAAGCTTTTTTCTTCGTAAATGTCAAGACTGCCGAGCACTGTTTTTATGAGATCCGGAATTTCATCCAAAAATAAAATGCCGTCATCTTCCGAAAGCGCAAAAAACGACGGATCTCCGTCAAAAACAAGCGACGACGCCCACTCTGTTCCGAGCACATCATCCTGCGGAAAAAACGAAAAAACCGGATAGTCCGCGCCGCTGCTTTTCAGCCCGGCCAGTACTTCATGCGTTTTTTCCGGCGCCCCGATAAAAATAAGCGCGCGGATATTCCAGTCTGCAAGCAGGTCGGGTAAAAGACGAATAGGCAGCCTGCCGCTGCCGGCGCCGAACATTTCCGGATACATAAGCGGCAGAACAAGCCCGCCGTCTTCCGCCAAGCCGAATTCATCGGAAAGGAAATCCAGCAGCTTTTCGGCAAACGGCGATTCCGTATAGCCTTCACCAAGCACAAGCGCAGCTTTGCGTTCCGATTCCTGCCATTTCGGTACAGCGGCGGTATTTTTCGGCACGGCGGCAACTTCGGAAACCGGAAAAACGCTGCTTCTACGCTCGGCTTTGCAGCCTGCGGCCGCAAAAATCACGGCAAACGCAGCCCATGCATACATCAAACTGATTTTTCTGTTTGTTCTCATAACGATGCCTGCACTATATCACAATTGCGTTATACTTGTCTTCATAAGATTTTTCTGTTATTCTGTGGCAGTGATAATAGTCGAAATGATTTTTCAGCTTATCGGCAGCATGGCGTTTCTTTTATTCGGCATGAAACTGATGAGCGACGGCGTACAAAAAAGCGCCGGAAAAAGTCTGCACCGCGTCCTCGGCTTAATGACAAGCAACCGCTTTTTTGCGGTTCTGACCGGCATGTTTGTTACCATGATTGTTCAGTCGTCCGGCGCGACAACGGTTATGGTCGTTTCTTTCGTAAATGCAGGATTGATGACATTGCCGCAGTCTGTCGGTGTTATTTTCGGCGCAAATATCGGCACGACTATCACCGCTTGGATTGTTACGCTGTTCGGTTTCAAATTCAAAATCGCTTCAATCGCAATGCCGATTTTCGGCATCGGTTTTTTTATTACGTTTTTCAAAAAACTGAAACGGGAAAATATCGGCGAAACACTTATGGGTTTCGGCTTGCTGTTTCTCGGACTGGATTTTCTTTCAAAAACCATACCTTCTCTTACTGCGGAAAATGTTTCATTTCTCGCAGTATTCAACGACAAAGGCGCCGTGAGTATTATTTGCGGAGTTGCCATCAGTGCGGTTATCACGATGCTGCTGCATTCATCCAGCGCGTTCACCGCCATTATTCTTACAATGTCTTTTAACGGACTGCTCAGCTGGGAATTTTCCGCCGCAATGATTCTCGGTTCAAACGTCGGTTCCACGATTGACGCAGTTATCGCATCCGCCGGAACAAAAGTGAATGCCCGCCGTGCAGCACTTGTTCACGTATTGTTCAATGTTACCGGCACGTTTATTGCACTTTGCTTTTTGCATCCGCTGCTCGCGCTCGTCGATTTTATCACTCCCGGCGATGTTTACAATAACATGCCGATTCATATTGCCGCACTGCATACGATTTTCAACTTTTTCAATACGCTGATATTTCTGCCGTTTACAAATCAGCTTGCCGCGCTGACAGAACGAATCATAAAACCGAATGCCAGCGAAACGCCGGCTGTTTATAAACTCGATTATCCGTCAATCGGCATGAAAGAAAGCATAGAAGCGTACATTATCCGAGCGGAAAAAGAAATTGCCGACATGACAAATCTCGCCATTGCCATGTTTACGACAATTCAAAAAACAATAGACAATCGTTCCGGTGCTTTGATTCTCGAAAATATCGAAAAGCTTTCCGAACAGGAAGAATATGCGGATCAAATGCAGGAACAGCTTTCCAATTTTCTTGTGCATTGCACGCAGTTTTCTATATCGGATAAAACACGCAATAATATTTCAATGATGCTGCATATCGTAGATGAAATAGAAAGCATGACCGACGATTGTTTCAGCATTGCGCTTTTATTGAAGCGGAGCGTAGAAAAACAAATGAAATTCGAACAAAAGGATCTTGACCGGCTCGATCCTTATATGGAGCTTGTTCAGCAGTTTCTTGAATTTATAAAAGAACATATAAACAAACATCTTACGGAAAAACAGCTTACTATGGCGGAATTTCTCGAAGATCAAATTGATACATTCCGCAAACAGTTACGGAAAGTCGCCCGCAAGCGGCTGGAAAACGGAGCAGACGTACGCACGGAATTGCTGTATATTGATCTCATACGTCATATCGAAAAAATCGGAGACCATGCATTCGGCATTTCAGAATCTCTGGCACAAACAAAATAATTTCAAAATGTTTTGCGATTCTTTTTGAATCATCACTGTTATAATTGATTAGGCTGCAAAAACTTCGTATGAATGGATATAAATAAAACAGCTTGATTTTTTAACTGCAAACAGAATCGAATGTATTTTTTACGGATTGATTTTTTATGGGAGAATAAAATTTTATGAAAAAAAAATATCAGAAAAAAACATACAACAAAAATCTGGCAGTATCATTCGCATTAAAACTCGGACTTTCGATTCTTGCGTTCCTTGCATTGCAAAGCATTTGGATTTGGCAGAAATCGGCAAATCAAATAACCGGACTGTACACAGACATGAGTTCCAGAATTGCCGCAACACAGGCAGACAACATCGGGAGATATTTGCAAAACTATATTACGGATTTGCGCGTTTTTTCCGACGCAAGCATTGTAAAAACCGGAACAGAAGCCGAAATTATCGGCTGGCTTGAGCAAAACGGAAACTTAAAAAGCAGCAGTTTCGAATATGTTTTTTTTGCCGGAAAAGACGGATGCTGCCATACGCCGGACGGAAAAACAGCATCAATCGCAGACCGCGCTTATTATCAGGCAATAATAAACGGAAACAAGCCCTGGTTTATTTCCGCGCCGACTGTTTCTCCGATAACAGGACAAACGCTGATTTACGCAGCACGAACTGCCTACGATCAATACGGAAGAGTCTGCGGATTTTTTGCCGGTGCTCTTAACATGAAAGAATTAGTGCGGATAAGCAACACCGTAAAGCTCGGCGATGCTTACGCATTCATTTTAGGCAGCGACGGTCTTATTATATCTCATCCGGACAACGATTTGATTTTAAAAACGAACTGCTTATACACAGAAAGACTCGGCTATTCGGGACTCGCCGCCATAGCGGAAAAAATGATACGCGGCGAAACGGGATCGGGGACGTTTAAAAAACCGGACGGCGGCAGTTTCCACGCACTATATACGCCGATTCCTCAGTCAAGCGGCTGGTCAACAGCTATTGTCATTCCGCATTCGCAAATAAAATCAATATCGCTTTCAATCCGCAATATAATCATCGGCTGCTCTTTTATTGTACTCCTGCTGCTTTTAACAATCGCCGTAACATTCATCGTAAAATTATTCAAGCCGATAAAAACGGTAAAAGAAACTATTGCCGAAATAGCAGACGGCGACGCGGATTTGACTCGGAAAATAGACATTGACCGAAATGATGAAATCGGGCAGCTTGTAAACGGCTTTAATAAATTTGTAAAAAAACTTCATTCGATTGTTTTCGCCATAGCGGAATCGAAGCAATCTTTATCGCAGCTTGAACTTCAGCTCAAAAAAAATGTGCAGGCAACAACCGATGTTTCAACGATAATTGCCGCGCACATTCGGGAAATAGGCAGGCGCGTAGAAGGCCAGAGCGAAAGCGTCGCTCAAACAGCAAGTGCAGTAACGGAAATTGCGTACAATTTGGAATCGCTTGAAAAAATGATTCAGAATCAGGCAAGCAGCGTAACGCAGGCATCCGCCGCAGTAGAAGAAATGATTTCAAATATCAATTCGGTGGAACATTCTATTGAAAAAATGGCGGAACGATTTTCTTCGCTGGCAGATAACGCGGCAATCGGCATACAAAAACAAGAAACGGTTCACGAAACCGTTTCCGAAATGGAAAAGCAATCCGCCGCGCTGCTGGAAGCAAACAGCGCCATTGCAAATATCGCCAGTCAAACAAACCTGCTTGCGATGAATGCAGCAATCGAAGCCGCACATGCGGGAGAATCGGGGAAAGGCTTTTCCGTCGTTGCGGACGAAATCCGAAAATTATCCGAAACATCAAGGACTCAATCTCAGACAATCGGCGAAGAATTGAAAAAAATACAAGATTCGATTCAATATGTTGTAACAGCTTCGAAAGATTCGGAAGAAACATTTTCGGCTGTTTCTTCACAGATAAAAGACATGGATATGCTCGTCAGGCAGATTCATGAAGCAATGCAGGAACAGCAGGAAGGATCGAAACAGATTTTCGACGCACTGCAAGTGATGAATGACAGCACATCGGAAGTGCGAACGTCTTCCGCAGAAATGACATCCGGCAATAAAACGATAGTGAACGAAGTGAAAATTCTGCAAGATTCAACGCTTTCCATAAAATCCAGTATGACAGATATATCTGCCGATGCGCAGGAAATCACAAAAACAGGGGAAAATCTTTCCAGTTTTGCAAAAGATGTCGAAAACGCCGTCAAAAAAATCGGAAAAGAAATAGATTTGTTCAAATTATAGCGCGTATTTTTGCAGAAAAACCGGTTATTGCAGATAATTTTCCGCAAGCAGAAAATCTCTGCCGTGTCCGGGATACACGTATGTATTGCCGGGCAGCTCATGCAGCTTCCGAAGACTTTTTTCAAGCAAAATCCTGTCGCCGCCGGCAAGATCGGTCCTGCCGACGCCCCGAAAAAAAAGCGTATCGCCGGAAACCAGCACATGTTCCTGTTCATTGTACAAACAAACAGAACCGGCACTGTGTCCCGGTGTGTGAATAACACGCCAGGAAGAACAAAATATATCGCCGTCCGCAAGCAAAACATCCAACGGCGGCAAATCTTCATTCAGTAATTTTACGAGCGAAGACGGATCCAAGCATTTAAAATCATGACAAATTTTTTCCAAAGAACCGCAGCCGAAATAGCAGCTGTCGGCACGGTGGGCGGCAATTCGAACAGACGGATAGTTTTTTTTCAGCGCAGAAACCGCACCGATATGATCGAAATGCCCGTGCGTCAAAACAATATATTCCGGCACGGCATTGCGGGAATCGATTTCTTTTATGATTTTTTCAGCGTCATCGCCGGGATCTACGATAAAAAATGCTTCCGGTTCCGCATCGGAACACGGACGCGAAATTATATAGCAATTTTCTTCAAGAACACCGGTAACGACGCGTTTTATATCCATAAGTTAATTCGCTGCTGCGCCGCAGTCATCGGCAGTCTGCTCTGCTTTTGCAGTGATATTATTCCCGTCGGAAGCATCGGCTGAAAAATCAGATTCCACCGCGGCATCTTCGGTACCGTCTTTCTTTTTTGAATAACTCACCGACAATGCACGCCCGCGATATTCATAGCCGTTGAGCGCTTCGATAACTTTTTCGCAGTCTTCGGAAAAGAGCTGAACAAATGAATAGTTTTCAAAAATGCGGATTTCTCCGATGCGCTCCCTGTCAATTCCGCCGACCAGAGAAATAAGATGCAGAAAATCACGCGTATAAACGTGCCGGCTTCGTCCGATATTTATGTATAAAAAAGACGCAAGCGATTCATCGATTTTAACATGGCGCGGCTTACGCGATTCTTCCGGCTGCACTTTTTTTTCTGTTCCGCGGGAATCAGAAGCCGCACGGTTCTTCCCTGCCGAAGCGTTCCCATGCCGGCCGCTGCGATTCCGTCCATTCTGACCGAACAAAGCGGGATTCCCGTTGAATGCCGCTTTCGCAAAATAGGCGGCGACCCAGGTTCGGATTGTAAGCGGAACATGCTTTTTGAATAGTTTTTTATATTCGTTCAGCAAAATCGGATCTTCTTCTGTCTTAACATATTGCACCGCTTCTGAAAGCATCGCGGAAAACTGATCCGCATCAAAAACTTCATGGTTACCAGACATGACAGTTCCCCCATAAAAGCCAAGCGTAAAACATCCGGTTTTAGAATCGGCTTTTGAGCCGTTTCGGCAATATAATGAAACGGCAATAAATATACGAATTTGCCACGCAAATTCGGGTAGATAAAACCGGCACAATCCTGCGGTTGTATCTTACACTTCCAAAAATATAAAAAACACAAAACAGTGTTTTTACCAACAAAATCAAAAAACAAACAGCGGAATATATTTTTAATAAATCAATGTCCGCACGTTTATTTTAAATCTGCCATAAGCGCAGAACCTTTTATTTCAAAACCGCATTGCAAAAAAAACGAACGCAATGAATCGGGAAGCGCGGCATAAACAAGCATCAGACGCTGTGTCCCGAACGCGGCAAGCTGCTTAAAAAGCAATTCAACAAGCATTCGCGCAAGACCGAGTCCGCGGAATTTTTTTTTAACAAAAAGCGCGGTCATAAACTGCACTGACGGATCGCAGCCGGAAAAACATCCGGCGCAAATAAAGCCGGCAAATTCGCCGGAAAGCGTATACACCGCCGCACAAAAAGATTCCGAGGAACAAATTTTTTTCTGCTCCTGCCACAAACGGGCAAAAATCAGTCCTGTTTGCTTCCCTGCGGCAGAAGAATCCGACAGTTCCGCGGCAATTTCATCAAACATTTCGGATTCGGCATGCTGTATATCGAACCGAATCTCCGGCGCTTCATCGGCTTTGCGGAAGACGAAATCATCAAGCACAAGATCCGCAGTATCTTCGATTTCTACGCCGGCGGCTTCAAAATGCCAAACATCACATAAATTGCGGTACCAATCGGACACAACTTGTTTCATGGCAGACTGCTTAAAGGCAAACCAGCGCTTTTCAACTTCGGGATAATTTTTCAGCGTGTCTTTAAAGGCACGAAAAACGCCTTTGCCTTCCGCCAGAACATCCCGCAAGGCCTGCTTTGCCGGCGGATTCCGCAGAGAAGCGCAAAATTGTTCCATAAGACGGAAACCGCTGACGGAATTCCAGGAAGGAATATCATAATATCTCTTGTCGGAAGTTTGCGCCGCCGCGGAAGCATCCGCCGAAAAATCAGCAGTATTTTTTGCAGTCATCGGAACAAGCATTCCGGTTTCGGCGTCAACAAAACATGTATCTTGCTGGTTTTCCATTGAAAACAATATATCTTCCAGCAAACGCTCTGTCAGTTCAAACTTCATCACGCATATCCGTCGGAAACAAACAGCCTTTTATCAAATATCGGAGCGCTTGACAGCTATTTTTCCCACAAGCCCGTATTCTTTCGCTTCTTCGGCGGTAAGCCAATAATCGCGATCGGTATCTTTTTCCACTTGCGGCGCAGAACGTCCGGTTTCCTGCGCAATAATGGAATTCAGCTTGATGCGGAGTTTTTCGATTTCCTGCGCGTGAATTTCAATATCCGATGCCACGCCTTTTATGCCGCTCAGCGGCTGATGAATAAGATACGCGCTGTCGGGAAGCGCAATGCGGCGTTCCTTCGGAACAGCAAGCAAAACCAGCGACGCCGCGCTTGCCACAAGTCCCATTCCGATTGTATACACCGGCGCATTTATAAAACGTATCATATCAAAAATCGCAAATCCGGCATACACATCTCCGCCGGGAGAATCGATAAATATGCGGATGGGCTCGTCGGAATCCGCTTCGAGTATCAAAAGCTGCTTTACGATTTTTTCGGCAAGCGGTTCGTTTATTTCACCGGAAAGCAAAATCTGCCGCGTCTTGAGGAACTTGACGGCAAAAGCATCCGCATCGGAAGGAGCCTGTTTGTTTTCCGTTTCTTCATCGTTTTCGCACATATTCTGTTTTTTATTCATTTTTACTCCATAAGGCAAATGCCGAATTTTTCAGCGTACACTAATAAATATAATAAAATTTCAGCTTTTTGCATATACCGAAAACAAAAACTATTTGCTGCGGACAATATCGGATATTTTTTCATGCGAAAAAGAAATTCGGCTATTAAAACAGCGGATAATTTTATGCATCGGCAGTTTTTTTTGCTTCGTTCCAGAAAAAATCCATTTTTTCCATGTGCGCTTGATCCATGGGAATGCCTTCTGCGGACATGCGCTGTTCCACATACTTAAAGCGGCGGCAGAATTTTTCATTTGAACGGGAAAGTGCGGTTTCCGGATTTACGCCGAGCATGCGGGCAAGATTTACCGCGGAAAACAGCAAATCCCCTATTTCCGCTTCGATATTCAGCAGGCTTCGGTCATCGCCGGCGGAATCTTCTGCGGCAGCGCGGACTTCGTTTAATTCCTCGGTAACTTTGTCATACACCGGTTCGGCGGATGTCCAGTCGAATCCCTTGCGTGCCGCTTTTTTTTGTATTTTGTACGCATACAACAAGGGCGGAACTCCGGCGGAAATTTCATCGAGAATACTTTTTCCCGCGCGCCCTTCGACATTGCTTTTGATGGCGTCCCACTGCGCAAGCACTTCTTCCGGCGTCTGCGCTTTTTTTTCATTTGCCGCGATTTTTCCCGCCGATTCGGGAAAAACATGCGGATGCCGGCGTATCAATTTTTCGGAAACGCCGTTCAGAGAATCCGCGACGGAAAAAGCGCCGGACTGTTCGTGCATGTACGCAATCATCGCCGTATTCAGAAAAACATCGCCGAGTTCCTCGCAGGAATGCTGCGCGTCCTGCTGCGAGATAGCTTCGACCGCTTCGAATGTTTCTTCGATAAGATCGCCGCGCATAGAAAGCGGAGTTTGCTCTTTATCCCAAGGGCAGCCGTCCGGAGCGCGCAGGCAGCGGATTATCGTATACAGCCGATTAAACGCGGCGGCGGCAGTATTTTCCGTCTGAAGCACGCGTATTTTATCATCATCATTTTTTTCGGTTAATTCCATAAAAGTATCCTTACTGCCGCTCAGGGGCAAGCTGTATTTTTTTCCATTTCGGAATCAATTGTTCGGGATTTTCGGAAGCGATAATTTCCAGCAGAATTTTTTCCGCTGCCGGAAAAATTTGAGAAAGCACAATATATTCATCCGGCAAAAAAGGCGAAAGCACATAGCCGGCAATGTCAGTATGCGTCGGGCGCCCGATGCCGATACGAAGCCGCCAAAAATCCGGCGTGCCGAGCGCAAGTTTGGCAGAACGCAAGCCGTTGTGCCCGCCGAGCCCGCCGGACCATTTAAAACCGACAGTACCCAGCGGAAGTTCAAGTTCATCGTGTATAATCAAGATTTCTTCCGGTTTTATTTTGAAAAAACGGCTTATTTCGCCGATGCTTTCTCCCGAAGCATTCATGTAGGTTTCCGGCTTCAGAAAATACAGCGGCAGGCGGCGCGGCGGAATATCTTCCGCAGAAACAAGCGCATACTGCCCGCGGAATTTGCGCTGCCAGTTCAGACGGGAAGCCGAACCGAGACTTTCCGAAAAAAGCCATGCGGCGTTGTGGCGTGTCCGGCTGTATTCGCTGCCGTAATTTCCCAGAAAAGCAACAAGCGTTATCATGCGCAAAAGTATAGCTGAATCGGCAATGCCGCCGCAAGTAGCGGAACATGATTCCGCTTAAAATGCCACGGCCGTTTTTCACACTCTTAATCGAACCTCAAAGATTCGAGCTGCGAAACTTTTTTCGCAGGCAAAAAATTCCGCAGCAGCTTTAATTTAATGTATACATTTGTTTATACGGAGTTGCCGTATTCGGTTTGAGAATGCAATACACGGAATCCAATACGGACTTTGAGTCAAAGCCGAATTTTTCACAGAAAGACTCCACGCCGGGAATAATTTCCGGCAGGTCAAAGCCTTTTGCAAATGACGCGGAAATCTGCACCGGAAGATTTGCCGGAGCGGCGGATGTCCGCAGATAAATCGCACCGCCATGCATTCCTGTTCCGCAAAACGCGCCGGTTAAAATTTGCGCGCCGCCGGAGGCCTTTCCGTCTGCGTCAAGTCCCAGCACAATGATGGTGCCGCCTGCCTGATATTCGCCGAGGAAACTGCCGGCTTTTCCGCCGATTACTACAAGCGGTTTATGTTCCTTATATGCTTTCATGTGGATTCCGGCGCGGTATCCGGTGCTGCCCTTTACATAAATCGCACCGCCGCGCATGGCGTATCCGGTTGCGTCGCCGGCGTTTCCGTGAATGATAATTTCTCCGCTGTTCATTGTGTCGCCGGTAGCGTCTTGTGCATTGCCGTTTACAACTATTGCGCTGCCGTCAAGATACGCGCCGAGCGCATTTCCGGGAATGCCGTTTATCACCACAGATTTGCCGGAAAGTCCGGCGCAAATGTAGCGCTGCCCGATGCAATTATCTATTTGTATGTCGGAATCTGCCGCTGCGCGAATCTTCTTATTCAAAATTCGGAAATGTTCGTCTTGTGCTGAAATTTTCATATAAAACTCCTGTTAAAAATTCCGTTTATGCCGCTGCATGTTGCATACCGAAAAACGCGGCGATTTCAATGCGTTTTCGCAAGCATATCGGCACGGGAATCTCTGCCGAACGCCATCAGCTGCGGTTTTTCTTTTATCAAATTGAAATCAATCGAAGCAAGCGGCGTTTTATTGCGGATAAGCGCAGTATAAATTCCGGCGCGTTCTGTTTCCCCTATCAAAATAAATCCCTTGAGCAAACCGTCTTGAACAAAGAATTTTCTGTATGCCGCCGGCGTATTCTGCTGCGGGGCGTTTGCAGCGGAAGCATCGTTTTCATCCGAAAAATCATTGAGCACGACTTTCTGCATTTCACCGGCATACGTGCCGGCGGTAACGATATGCAGCCCGAAAAATCCGGCAGCGTTCATAGGCAGACTTTCAGCAAAAGACGCAGTGCCGCCCGCCATTATAATTCCCGCTGTTTCGCCCTGCCGATACGCGTTGGGCAAAATCGCAAGGATACGCACGCTTTCCGACGAAAGATCTCTGCACTCCACACAATCGCCGGCAGCAAATACATCAGGCAAAGTTGTCCGGCATTCATCATCGATTACGATACCTTTATTCACGGCTGCACCGGCGGCGGAAGCAAGCTGTGCGTTGGGACGCACGCCGACTGCGGTAACCAAAATATCAAACGGAATGCTTTCCCCGTTTTTCAGTTCGGCAATGCCGCCGCAGGGAGAATTTTCCGCATCTTTGCCGCTAAACGGAATAAACCGGCTGACGCTTGTTTCCAGTTTAAACACGCAGTTATGCGCTTCCATTTGTTTTTGAATTACGCGCGCGCTTTCTTCATCAAGTACCGCAGGAAGACAGCGCGGTGCCATTTCAACAATCGTTACGGACTTGCAGCGCGCGGCAATACCTTCCGCGCATTTCATGCCGATTAAACCGGCGCCGATAATCAGCACGCGCTTGTCTGCGGAAATTTCCCGATCCAGCGCTTTTGCATCATCAAGCGTCATAAAAGCGAAACGGCGCGGAATATCCGCCAAGCCGTTCATTTCGGGAACGAACGGAGAAGAGCCCGCAGCTATCAGCAATTTTTCGTATTTAATTTTTCTGTCGGGAAGTGCGCTGTCCGCCGCAAGTTCAACGGTTTTCGCTGCCGCATCGATATTCACGGCGGTTTCGCCTAAAAGAAGTTCGCAGCCGTTGTCGGCATAAAAATTATCGGGGCGATATTTCATTTTTTCTTCGTCGGTTTTGCCCATCAAAAAATAAGAAATAAGCGGTCTGCCGTACACATGATATTTTTCATTGCCGACAACAATGATTGTATTTTCTTTATCGTGCCGGCGAATTCCTTCGATGCAGCCGACAGCGGCAATTGAATTTCCGATAATAACGTATTTTGCGGATTTCATTATTCAGCTCCCTCGAATTCCTGTTCGGGAATATCCCGATCTTCAAACACAATTGCCTGATTCGGACAGCCCTCCACGCAGGCAGGCTTTCCGGCAGCGTTGTTCACGCATAATTCGCATTTTTGGACAACGCCTTCCTCGCTCGGCATAATTGCGCCGTACGGACACGACAAAATACACGTGTAGCAGCCGACGCATTTGTTCTTATTGATTTTTATGATGCCGTCTTCCTGCGTAAGCGCGCCGGAAATGCAGCCTTTGACGCACAGAGGTTCCGAGCAATGACGGCATGAAACCGCAAAGCTTATTTTATTATCGCCCTCGACGGTGATACGCGGTTTAATTTTCGCATTTTTAAGTGCTTTCACCATATCAAACAACGTGTCGCCTTTGTTTTTTCCCGAATTCGCGAACGAACAGTAATATTCGCATAAATGGCAGCCGAGGCACCATTTTTCATTTACATATACGCGTTTCAAAGCATTGCTCCTTTTCCTATTGGAAAAATATCAGTACGGACAGCCGTTATTCGCCTGCATGTTTTATGCCGAGTATATCCAATTCTTTCTCGGTAAGTCCGACACCGCGAAGCATGAGCCTGTTTCCTTTCATCGCTTCTATTGAATTGATGCCCATGCCGCCCATCATTTCTTTTATTTCATGTGTCCAGGCGAGAACCAAATTAACAAGCCGCTTATAACCGATGTCGGGATTCAGGCGCTTCACTAAATCGGGACGCTGCGTTGCAATTCCCCAATTGCATTTTCCGACTTGACAGCTGCGGCACAAATGGCATCCCAATGCCATCAGCGCCGCGCTTGCAATGTACACGGCATCGGCACCGAGACAAATTGCTTTTACAATGTCCGCACTGGAATGAATGCTGCCGCCGACAATTACGGAAACATCGCCGCGAATGCCTTCTTCCCGCAGGCGCTGATCGACTGCCGCAAGCGCGAGCTCTATCGGAATGCCCACATTATCCCGAATACGCGTAGGCGCCGCACCGGTTCCGCCCCGGAAGCCGTCAATCGCTATAATATCCGCCCCGCTGCGGGCAATACCGCTCGCAATTGCAGCGACGTTATGTACTGCCGCTATTTTTACGATAACCGGTTTTGTATACGCCGTGGCTTCTTTCAATGAATACACAAGCTGCCGCAAATCTTCGATTGAATAAATGTCGTGATGCGGTGCGGGAGAAATCGCATCGCTGCCTTCGGGAATCATGCGGGTACGCGAAACATCGCCGACAATTTTCGCGCCGGGGAGGTGCCCTCCGATTCCGGGCTTTGCACCCTGCCCCATTTTTATTTCAATCGCCGCCCCTGCATGAAGATAGTCGCTGTGAACACCGAATCGTCCGGAAGCAACCTGCACAATCGTATTTTTTCCGTATTTGTAAAAATCTTCATGCAGTCCGCCTTCTCCGGTATTGTAGCAAATACCCAGCTCCTGTGCGGCGCGCGCAAGACTTTCGTGCGCATTATAGCTTATGGAACCGTAACTCATCGCGCTGAACATTATCGGTACAGACAAATCAATATGAGGCGGCTGTTCCGTCAGCAATTTTCCGTCTGCGCCGCGCTGCAGTTTTTCCGCTTTTTTTCCGAGCCGCACTTTTGTTTCCATCGGTTCACGCAGCGGATCGATTGACGGATTCGTAACCTGCGACGCATTTATCAATATTTTGTTAAAATATACCGGATAGTTATCGGAAGGATTTCCCATGGAAGAAAGAAGAACACCGCCGGAACCCGCCTGCTTGTAAATTTCCGTGATTGCCTGCGCAGGCCAGTTTGCATTCGGCCGGAAAGTATGGTCGCTTTTAACTATCTTCAGTGCACGGACAGGACACAGCGACACACAGCGATGACACGCTACACATTTCGATTCATCCGCAAGCATTACACCGAGTTCCGCATCATAATGATGCACTTCGTTTGCACATTGGCGTTCGCACGCGCGGCATCCGATACATCTGTCTTTATTGCGCACAACTTCAAATTCGGGATATATAAAATCAATGCTCATTTTTTCCTCCTAGCGCACGCCCATTGCCGCACCGATGCCTCTGCCGTCATTTTCAACTGCCGCAAGTCCGTCCGAATCAAGCGTTACGATAACCGGCTCTCCGCCTTTCGGAGACCATACGCGGTCCACATTATTCTCTATGACGCGAATCGCACATTCTTCGCTTGCCATGTATACCAAATCGTCTTTTTCGGCGCAAACCATGGAACGCAGCTTAAGCCTGTCATTGAGCGCCATCATTCCGCCGGTGAATCCGAATAAAATCGAAAACGGTCCCGTAATCAGCAATTCCGGAAACTGCCTGCGCAGGAATTCCAGCTGTTCGGCGCGCGAGCGCGAGTCGGCGGAATTTTCCGCATACAAATTGTCGATAGTCTGCCAAAACGGCGCCGCAATAACGTGCGCGGTTTCTTCGAGCGAAAGCGACTGCTTGCGGACAAGATAATCAAGAATATACGTAATAACTTCCGTATCCGTAAGCAAATTGCATTTATAGCCGAACATTTCGATAAAGCGCCGGTTCGCATCATAAGAAGAAATTTCGCCGTTATGCACAACGGTGTAATCGAGCAGCGCAAACGGATGCGCGCCGCCCCACCATCCGGGAGTATTCGTCGGGTATCGTCCGTGCGCCGTCCAGCAGTATCCCGCATATTCATCGAGGCGGTAAAATCTGCCGACATCTTCGGGAAAACCGACAGCTTTGAAAACGCCCATATTTTTTCCGGAAGAAAACACATACGCGCCCTGTATGTTTGTGTTTATTTTATTCACGCAGCGCACGGTAAATTCTTTTTCGTCCAAATGGCTCGCATCCAATTTTGTCGGCAGCGGCGCGACAAAATAACGCCAGATAAGCGGTTCATCGCGGATGGCCGGATTTTTGCGCACGGGAATTTTCGATAAGTTTATGATATCAAAATGATCTTCGATAAAAATTTCGCATTCCCGTTTTGCCTCAACGGATTCATAAAAAATATGAAACGCGTAATACTGTTTATATTCCGGATAAATTCCGTATCCCGCAAAACCGCCGCCGAGTCCGTTTGATCGATCATGCATTGTTTCAATTGATTTGACAATGTTTTCTCCGGTCATTCTTTTTCCTTTCCGCGAAAAAATACCGGAAATAGCACAGCCTGAAGGAATTCTGATCTCGCCCTCTTTCATGTTGCCTCCAAAACAATCCGCGCGCTGCCTCAAACGCGCCGAAGCAAAAAAAACGTTTGCCGAAAAAATACTCAAAGAATTCCATAAAAAATTCTTTAAAATATTTTTTCAGCAAACGTCGTTGTTTACAAGAAAAACGTATCACAAAAATTATTTTTATGCAAGCGCGGAATAACTGCCGTACGGGATAAACGCTCCGTCAACTTGCGAAAAATCATGCACGGATTTTCCGCGGAAAGTTTCGTCAAAATAATCCGCGCGGAACTCCGAACAGTATTTTGTCCGAAGTTCCGTATGCCGGAAAACTTTTTTAAATTGCTTTTTTTTTATGCGTTTGGTATGAAAGCCGGTGCGAAAAATACAAATTCGTTTTATCATCACCGTTAATTATTACTGTAAAACGCAAAACTGTTTTTTGGCGCACACTTCTTGAACTTTTCCGCACGATGATTGTTGTTTTTTGCGCTTTTAAGCACAGAATCTGTTTTCGGCAGGGGCTGCCTGTTTATGATAAACAACATCATCCGCACGAAATCCGCAAAAGAATCGACGGTTTTTATCAAGGCATTGTAAAAATCTCGCTTCAGCTAAAATGTGCACATCATTTTAATATTCTGCTTTGAATAATGTATTGACAACCGTTATCCGCATCTGTTACCTTTTTGATAAATATGGGTAACGAAAATAAACACAGACAAATATTCCGCGAAGAAAACCCGAAACCGCCTCGGCACAGGAATAAAGCAAATCAAGAGCAGCGTACTTCGACAAAATATCGCGTGCTTGCCATGCTCAGAGAAGCAGCTGCCCCGCTTTCCGGAGAAATAATTGCGGCAGAAGCAGGTGTTTCGCGCGTTTCCGTGTGGAAAGCGGTGCAGGCTTTGCAGGAAGCCGGATACGGCATCGAAGCCGACGGCAAAGGATACGTTCTTTCCCGCGATGCGGCGGATAGTTTGTTTCCGTGGGAATTCGGCGACAAGGAATACATGTTTCATCATTACGGGCAGATTTCATCGACAATGGATAAAGCCCGCTTTTTGGCGGAACACACGGAAAGCGCTTTTGCGGAAAATCACTCTCCGCAAAAGCACACGGAAACAGCGGCAGGAAGCAGCTGCTTTATCGTAACCGCCGATCATCAAACAAAAGCACGCGGCTGCGGAACACATGCTTGGGAATCCGTTGCGGGCGGATTATTTTTTACACTTGCCATGCGTCCCGAAATCACTGCTGGCGAAGCGCAGCGTTCCGTCATGGCAGCGCAAATAGCGCTTGCCGACACACTGAAAGAAATTACCGGACGGCAGTTTTTTCTGCGCTGGCCCAACGACATCTGGTCCGAAAAAGGCAAGGTTTCCGGCGTGCTGGATGAAATGAGCGTTTCCGGCGGCAGCGTTAACTGGCTGAATATCGGAATCGGCATAAATATCCGAAAAAAGCCCGATCTGCAAAATACCGACGCGGTTTTTTCCGATGAAACAGCGAACCGAAATGCGCGCGCCGCAAATCAGGGAATGCGGAAAAAAATTCTCTGCGAATTCCTGAAAAAATTCGAGCAGACAGAAGCGCTGGCACTCGAAAATTCCGCCGCGCTTGCGAAACGCTGGAATTCATTATGCCCCGACACAGGACATTCGCTGCGCCTGGCGAAAAGCGGAGAAACAGCGCTTTTTCTCGGAATTAACGATTACGGATGGGCGCGCATTGTCCGCGGCGCAGATATGCAAAAAATTTCCGCCGGAACAAACACGGGGATTCAAGACGAATCCTTTATTTTGCCGGGGAAGCAGGGTTTTGTAAAAACGCAGCGCCGATTTTCCGTCGGCACGGACTCGGCAAAAACCGACATATAACAATCCTCAAAAATACGGGAGGCAAACGATTTATGGAACAAACAGAAAATAAGTCAAAAAAGAAAACATCGGCAGGTGTTTTTACTGCGCTGTTTGCGGCGTTTATCTGCGCGGGATGTTTTATTCAAATTCCGCTGCCGGGCGGCGTGCCGATTGTCATTCAAGACATGATGGCGATGCTTGCCGGATTGCTTGCGGGACCGGTATACGGCACGGCAGCCGTTTTTTTGTTTCTTATACTCGGCTGCATGGGACTGCCTGTTTTTTCGGGAAAAGCGGGGCTGCACATTTTGACGCAGGGACCTACCGGCGGTTTTTTGGCAGGATATTTGTTCGCGGCACTGACAGGCGGACTTATTCTGCATTTCGCATTGCCGCGGCGGAATTCAGCGCATGAAACAAAAAACGGCGGCAGCGGAAGCAAAGCAAACGATGCAGTAAAATCAAATGCATACCAATGGGTTGTAATTCTCGCGGCAGGCACGGCGGCAACGGCGGTTCTTTTTATTTGCGGAACACTCGGATTTATGCGAATCACCGATTCCGGCTTGAAAAAAACACTCGCGGCAACATTGTTTCCGTTTATCCCCGGCATTTGCATAAAACTCGCAGTAATGACCGCAGTCACAAAAAAATTCCGCACGATAACAGGCAGCTACATTGAATAAAAAATCGAACCGAACCATTGCTTTTTCCCAGCCGCCCGAAAAACATGCGGGAACAGATAGTCTGCCGGAAAACATTGCAGTATCGGCAGCGAATGTTTCCCGCACATTTCCCGACGGAACGCGCGCACTTTCGGCGGTATCGTTCGAAATACAAAAAGGCGATTTCGTTGTCATTGCGGGCTCAAACGGTTCCGGCAAAAGCGTACTGATGTCGCTCATTGCAGGACTTGATTCACCTTCCGCAGGTTTTATCGGCACAGCGGGACACGTCGGCTTGGTGTTTCAAGACGCCGATGTGCAAATTCTCGGAGAAACACCCGAAGAAGATGTTTCTTTCGGGCCGCGCAATTTCGGTTTGAAAAAAGATGCGCTTGCAGAGCGGGTAAATAATGCGCTGGAACAGTGCGGACTTTCCGCAAAGAAAGATGCGCCCGCACGGCTGCTGTCCGGCGGAGAAAAACGCAGACTTGCCGTAGCAGGCGTATTGGCAATGGATTGTTCCATCGTTATTTTCGATGAGCCGTTTGCAAATCTCGACTGGCCCGGCATTCGGCAAGTCCATGATATTCTTTCAAAACTGCAAAAAGAAAAAAAAACGATTATCGTTCTCACTCACGAGCTTGAAAAATGTTTGGCAATGGCAGACCGATTCATCATTCTCGATAAAGGCAGCATCCGCTTTGACGGCACGCCCGCCTGCGGCATGTTTCTCGATTTGGAACAATGGGGAATCAGAAAACCGACGGAATTCTTATGGACATGAAAAAAAAGAAAAACAATAGATCTTGGCGCACGCCGCCGTTGTTTTCGTATAGAAAAGGAAACTCCGTTGTTCACGCGATGCCGGCATGTATCAAACTGCTGCTGCTGTTTGTAATTTCCGTCAGAACTTTTTCCGATGCGCCGTCGCCGCTGTGTGTGCCGCAGCGAACTGCGTGCTGCGGTTTTTGCGCCGGTTTGCTTTTTCTTCTGTCCGGTACGCCGTTTTCTCATTTAAAAAAACTTCTTTTCGTGCCCCTCACGGGTTTGTTCGTTACGTTATTCAAAATGATTTCTTTTTCGGAAACGCCGCCTTATTTTTTCGCCGACCTTTCGCAAATTCAGCCCGGAATTTTATATACTATCCGCTTTTTTATTACTGCGGCAGCAGCTTTGGCGGTTTTCGAAACCACGACAACTTTGCAGATACAACGCACGCTCGAATCTGTTCAAAACGGAATTTCCCGCGTCATTCCTCCGCTGAAAAAACCGATTGCAGCATACAATCCTGCCCGAATGTTTTCACTTGCCATAATTTTTATCCCCCGCGTATTTTGTGCATGGAATCAAGTCAACAGCGCCGCACGCGCGCGGTATCCGAAAAAAAATTCGGCAAACAAATATCATATTTCTCCCGCATGCTATATCGAAAATATCTGCGCGCAGTTTTTCGGCATGTTTTCGGTTTTGCTGTATTCGGCAAAAGAAACAGAAAAAGCACTGCGCAATCGGACATGACTGCGATTTTCGGTTTGACAGGTGCAAAATATCCGCCGCTTATTTTGCGGCACACGGCAAAAGCAAATCATCGATGACAGCGGATGCAATAAGCAGTCCCGCGGCGGCAGGCGCAAAAACAATGCTTGCAGGCGTATTTTTGCGAAAAGAATTTTTCGAAGCATTCGGGAATTTTTCACATTCATCTGACGGCAGCACGGAAATATCGAACGCACACTTCGGAACAAGCGGCTGTTCTTTTGAATACACAACTTTCAATTCGGTTATGCCGCGTTTGCGCATTTCGCGGCGCATGACACGGGCAAGCGGACATACCGATGTATCATAAATATCGGCTATTTCAAAAGAAGACGGATAAAATTTATTGCCGGCGCCCATGCTGCTGATAACAGGAACGCCTGATTTTTTTGCCTGAATCACAATATCGATTTTCGCGCTCACGGTATCAACCGCATCAATAACATAATCGTATTCGGAAAAATCAAATGTATTCGCGGTTTGCGGCAGATAAAATACTGGATACGCTGCAACAGTCGCTTCGGGATTTATTTCATGAATGCGCTGTTCCGCCGCATGAACTTTCAGCTGCCCGATTGTGCTTGAAAGTGCGATTATCTGCCTGTTTATGTTTGTAACGGATACAACATCGTTATCGATAAGATCGAAAGCGCCTATTCCGCTGCGTGCCAATGCTTCCGCGGCATATCCGCCGACTCCGCCGATACCGAAAATTGCAATTCGCGCGCGGGCAAGCCGTTCCATTTTTTCCGCACCGAGAAGCATTTTTGTCCGCAAAAATCTTTCCGAATCCATAGTCTGCACTGTACCACATTTTTGCGGAAAAAGAAAATTGCTTAATCCGCGCGAAAATTTCGTAAAAGCGAAAAATTTTTCGTTTTTTTCCGTCTACAAGACATTTGTTAGTAACTAACAAGAGGTTTGTTAGTTACTGACAAAGAGTTCATTAGCAACTGACAAGCGGCTTGTTAGTAACTGACAAGGTGTTTGTCAGCTATCGGCAAACTCACCGACAGCCTAGTTGCTTCGCACTTTGCAATGACGATGAGAAGCTTTGCGAGCAATGCATCACGCGGATAAACTTTTCCGGCGGCAATATTTTTGTTATACTCTGCAATATGAGCGAAAGATGCCTGAAATGTTTCCGCCCGCAGGAATATTGTTACTGCAAATATATAGTTCCCGTTCACACCGGAATAAAATTCGTCTTTTTAATGCATCCGAAAGAAGCGTTTCGGCAGCGAACGGGAACAGGACGGCTTGCGTATTTATCACTGCCGGATTCGGAAATACTCGTCGGCGTAAATTTTTCGGAAAATACCCGTCTTTGCGCACTGCTCTCGGATTCGGCATATTATCCGCTGCTTTTATATCCCGCCGGCAATGCATTGACGGCGCAGTCCGATTGTCTGAAAACGGCGGCAAGCCATAAACGCCTGCTTATAATTATAGTAGACGCAACTTGGTTTTTCGCAAAAAAAATCATCAGACTCAGCGAAAACCTGCACGGGCTGCAAACGCTTTCGTTCAAAGAACCGTATCGTTCCCAATTCCTGTTTAAACATCAGCCGGCGCCGGAATGTCTTTCTACGATAGAATCCTGCTATTATTTGATTCGGGAATTACGCGATGCCGGCATTATCCGGCAAAAAACAGACGCAGAACCGCTGATGCACGTATTCAAGACGATGATTCGGTTTCAGATTGACAAACAGCATGAGCGCGAAATATCCGGCGAAATCGACCGTTATGCATTGGCAGGCTCTCTGCGCGAAAAAAAGCGCCGAAAACGGCAGGCAGCCGTTCTGCATGACAGCACAAATAATCGGCAGCATGAATAAATCGCTTGATGACAGCAAAGCAAAAACGTGCGATACTTGTGTTATATGAAACATATTGTTTTGATTTTTACGCTTTCCGCAGCCGCTGTGCTTGCCGCATCGGCTGTACTGTCGTCCTGCGCTTCAGCGCCCGCCGCAGTTCCTGCAAATTCGGCAAAAACCGCTTCGGAAAAAACCCGAACGGCAGCTGCTTCCGCGAACAAACAGACCTCGGCGGAATTCCGCGGCGAACAATCGGACGCAGCGCCTGTTTTCCCGCTTGTTCTCGATCCGCTTGACTCTTGGAACATGGTGCTCCTGGCAGATAAACTGACAACGCTGACAAAAGCGTTTACCGGCGGACGTTCTTCGGCTTCCGCGCCGGATTTGATTCTTCGTTTATCCGCGGCGGGAATGCTTCCGGAAGAAATGCCGCAGACACCGGCTGTAAAAGTTAGCCGCGGCGACTGCATTCGGTTCCTCTGGAATTTATACGTATATGACAGAGATCTTTCCGCCGACGAACGCAGTCCCTCTCATATTTTTGCGGCGCAGAATTCGGAAAATCCCGTAAAAGATATAAAAGCAGGCTCGGAACTGTTTGATGCAGTATACGGCAGCAAATCACGCCGCATCATAACACTGCAAAAAGGCTATTTCTTTCCGGAAGAAAGCATGTCCGCCGAAGAATTCAAAAAGTGGCTTTCTGCCGCGAAATAATTTCCGCCGTTTAATTCACCGAAATGCCGATAAAACAGCAAAGGACGCGAAAACTTCGCGCCCTTTGTGTATAAAGTTTTTTATTTTCCGCAGATTATTTCAAATCCGCTCCGATGCCTGCCGGCGCATCCGCAGTAAGTTCGAAAAGACCTTTCATGTCAATTGAATCATCTGCTTTGCGTCCCGGTACGATGTTTTTGAAATCCGTGCTTTTGAAAACATCGTTCGCCTTTAATTCGTTTCCTTCCGAATTCACGGCTTTTGCACCGTTCCAGAAATAATTATCGGGCGCAGCAAGCGTCGGCTGTTCACGGTAGAAATCGCCCTGCATTCCGTCAAACGACAGCAAATTCTGCACTTTGAAATTACGATCGCCGTCGCCTTTGCCGTACAACGTTACATTGTACGCCTCGTTTCCGAATGACGTACAATTTATCACAATAAGCGCCGGATTTGAATTGCAGGTAATGCCGTTTGCGCCGTTGCCGAATGATATGCTGTTTTTCAGCACATGGGGCACGGCAATTCCGTCGCCGCCGAGTTTAAAACCGTTCCCGTCGCCGTTTCCGGTTCCGTCGGGGCGGCGTCCGTTTTTGTACGCGATGCAGTTTTCTACCAAAACCGCGCCGATAGGACCGCTTTCTATTTTTGCATATAAGTCCCAGCCGTCATCGATATTGCTGTATGCGATGCAGCCGCGGAATACGTTGTTTTCTCCGCACGTCAGCTTTGCAGCAAATCCGTCGGCATTATTTTCCGCAGGATCGCAGTTGCCCCAGGATGTGCAATTTAAAATCAAATTGTTTGTCGGCCATTTGTCGGGAGTTTCCGTACTCATGCCGCTTATCTGCAAACCGGTATCGCCGTTTTCATACGCGTCAATGCGTTCCAGCACATTGTAATGACCGCCGACTTGAATACCTTTTACATCGCCTTTTGAAGCGGTAACATCAAAACCTTTCATATACCACCAATTTCCCCAGATAATCATAGCCTGGCTTGAACCGCTGAAATTGATAACAGGTCTTGTCTTTGCTTCGGGATCCGCAAGCAATTGTTTGTACTTGCCTTTGCGCCCGTTGTTGCCGCGTTCGATTATAATTCCCTGCGTGGGATAATACGTACCTTCCATTAAATATACCGGCTGGCCCGGCAGACAATAATTGAGCGCCGTCGCTATATCAAGCGGATCTTCTTTTGTTCCTGCCGCAAGCGCAATGCCGGAAGGAGATACGTACAGCTCTTTTCCGGCATACGTGTTGTACACAACCGAATGAGTAATGCTCACAGGATCATAGCTTTCTTCGTATATTTTCAATTCTTTATTATATTTCGCAATAACCTGTTTCGGTCCGGGTCTGTACGATTCATCGGGCTTGAAGGTAACAACAAAATCGTTGAAGCCTTTCTTTAATTTGAGCGTTTTCGAAAAATCCGTAAATGCTTTTACCGCTGTCGGCTTGAGCACCGTTTTTCCGTCTTTATCGGCAATGGAAACTTTGCCGTCGGCATTCACATTGAAAACAAACGGATATTTTGCTTCGCCGAATGTAACAGGAGAATCGACTTTCATTGCAATCGGAACCAGCTGCGGCGGCTCTTCCTGCCGCGGCGGATCTTTTTTCGGATCGGTGATTTTCATCACCACATCGCTTACCGTTACATTGCAGCCGCGTGCAACAGCAAAGCCGACATACACTTTTTCTTTGTCAAGCTGCAATAATTTTTCCGGCTCCCATAATCGGTATTCGGTAATTGTGTCTTCCGATTTTATTTCTTTATCGAAAATCGCGCGGTATCCCGAATTGTCTTTCACAAGGCGGATTCTGTATTTATCGCCGGCTTTCACCAAATCGGATTGATCGTAACTGAACGCGTGAATAACGCTTTCGCCTTCCTGCGCAATGCCGTCGTCGCCTTTCGCAAGCACTTCCGGTGTAATGCCTGTTACAAAGCGCACGCCGAGTGTATCTTTGGAAGTTTTTTTCGTTTCGCCGAAGCGTTCTTCCATTTTTGTCGCAAGAACCGCAGCCGAATTGGTATAATGGTTGACGTTGTTTATTCCGTCTTGTCCCAGCCGATCCATAACAACCAGCCCGAATCCTTCCTGGCCATCCGCAGAAATATTGATGTAATCAATAGTGAACGTTGCTTCGAGATCGAAATTTTCCGTCGCCGCATCTATTTCCGTGTAATAAAAAGAAACGCCGTCATGATACGCCGTGAATTTTCCGCCTTTTTCGAGTGTTGCACCGGATGCGGGATCATACGTACACGATAACAATTTGAACGTCAGATTGTCGGGATCAATCATTTGCATGATGTTGCGGGATGCCGACGTACTCTGCCCGAACCAGGTGAACTTCCATTCTCGGTCTTTTTCGGCACGAACGGTCAGCGCGGTGGGTTTCGCGGCAGCGGATTCTTTTCCGCGGACAGCCGCAACGGCGACGCTGACTTTATTGCCGACCGTCAAACCGTCGATAACAATGTCCGTTTTGGCAGACAAAGGAAGCTCCGTTTTTTTGCCTGTTTTCAAATCCGTATATGAAACGGCATAATTTTCCGCTTCATGAATCGGGTTCCAGCGCACATGAAACGAACCGTTCCCGTTGTTCAAAATGGAAACGGACGGCGCTTCTATCGGATACGAAAAATCAAACCAGGTGATTTCGGAAACTTTATCCGGCATGTTCGCACGTTTTGCCGTTACGCGAATTCCGTATTTTCCGCTGCCGGCGGGTGCGAATTCAATCGTTTTTACGGAACTTTTTGTCCGTCCGATAATTTGGGTTTCGACAACTTTGCTTTTTGAATCAAGCAGCACCACCTCTGCCTGGCTCGCGCCGTTCGGACCGGTTACAACGTCATACGTTGCAATAACGTTTTTCGCATTTGCTTTATCAGGCACAACAGAAAGAATTTTCGGAGCGGCAACCGTGTTCCAGTCCAGCGCCTGCGCGCATAAAATTCCCGGAACGGCAGCCGCAATCAGCAGAAACAATGCCGCCTTTTTGGATACGTTCTTTATCATTTTTCCTCGCTTTTGCCCGCAATCCGCGGGACGCAGTTTGTCTGCAAAAAAAACAGGCAATTTCACCATAAATACAGCACAGCTGCAGATGCGGCAAAACACCTGTTTTCTTTTTGCAATTTTTATTTGTCTGCGATAAATACTGTCAGTCAAAATAAACTGAATAAATATATATAGTGCTGCTTTTTGAAGTCAGATAATATTCGCCTGCGCCGGGAACGGAAAGCGTTTCAAGTCCGACGGTTGAGCCATCATCCGCCACAGCAGGAACCGTACCTATTTCGGAACCATCCGCAGCCGAAACAAGCCGGCAAATACGCGAATCGGTTTTAGACGAGCTGATCAAATACACGGAAATTTCCGTCGCTCCCGTTGTTTTAAAACGAATAGACCTGTAACTTTCGGTACCCGTGCCGCCGAGTTTAATCCGCTGGTTGAAAATTTCGCCGTCCGGAGCGGTACGTGCTTCACATTTATTGATAGAAACACCTTTGTCCGGCGTTGCCGTTATCGTAAAAACATCGTCGACTATTAAATTCGCTGTCAATTCTTTTGCTTTCAAATCATTCGCGCTTAAAAAACCTTCCGCAGAAACAGCAGCAGAAACCAATAAAAACACCGCGCAAGACGCCGCAAGACGCCGCAAGACGCCGCAATATTTTTTCATAGAAACCTCCGTAACATTTCACAATAAGTATATGCCAATTTTTTAGGAATTTACCGACTATTTTTTTTCTTTTCCTGCTTTTATATTTTTGCACAAAACCGTGCGGCAGTCCGCATCAATTTGCTGATATTTGCATTATACAACGCGCATTTGATTTTTTGCAGTCGTTCTATTATACTGCGCTTTTAATTGATTAAACAGCGGTTTGTGCATCGGTCGTGCGCCGTATCCGAAAAACTGCGGAACAACTTATGAGCAAACATGATGTGAGTTTCTATAAAACACTTTTTTCTATCGCCGTGCCGATTATCCTGCAGAATTTCATGCAGTCCTGCATAAATATGCTGGACACTATCATGGTCGGGCAGCTCGGCGCGGCGCAAATAGCTGCGGTCGGGCTCGGAAACCAAATATTTTTTCTCCAGACAATGATTCAATTCGGCATCGGTTCCGGCGCGTCTATTTTCATTGCGCAGTACTGGGGAAAAAAAGACATAGCCGGCATTCACCGAACGGAAGGCATTTCTCTTGTATTTTCGGTGTCGGTCGCTTTTATTTTTTCCGCGGCGGCATTTTTTGCGCCGAACGCGCTTTTATCGTTTTTTTCGAAAGACGCGCAGGTAATTGAGCAGGGAACAGCATATTTGAAGCTCGCGGCATTCAGCTATCCGATAACCGCCGCAAGTTTTGCGTTTTCGCTTGCATTGCGCAGCACGGAACAAGTAAAACTGCCCATGGCGGGAACAATCGCGTCGCTTTTTGCCAATGCCGTACTTAATTATATATTCATATTTGTCTGCAATTTGGGCGTAAAAGGCGCCGCACTGGGCACCGTTTTTTCACGCATAATCGAATTCGTCATTATATTCGGCTGTGCCTACAAACGGAAATATCCCGCAGCGGCAAAAATGCAGGAGATTTTTTCCTTTTCAAAAGAAGACACCGCACGTTATTTGCGTATTGCATTTCCTGTCATTATAAACGAAACATTGTGGGGCGGCGGCGTTTCCATGCAGAATTTTATAATGGCACATGCCGGAACAGACGCAATCGCTGCGTTCAACATAACTTCAACGGTTTCTCAATTGACTTGGGTTTTCTTTATCGGATGCGGAAACGCGGCGGCTATTATCATCGGGAAAAAAATCGGTGAAAATCACGAAAAAGAAGCCCGCAGCACCGCAAATCACTTTGCATGGTTTATGCCGCTTGCCGCGCTTTTTATCGGAATGCTGCTTATTCCGCTCAGCAGCATTCTTCCCTTCTTTTTCAAAGTGGATCCGGTAATTCTTCAGCAGGCACGGCGGATGCTGTTTGTCTTGGTTTGTCTTTATCCATTTAAAAGCTTCAATATGTGCATGATTGTCGGAGTATGCCGATCAGGCGGCGATACGATTTTTGCCGCTGCCATAGACACAATGACGCTGTGGTGCGTAAGCTTGCCGCTTGGAGCAATCGCCGCGTTTCTTTTTCATCTTCCGGTTTGGCAAATCTATGTTTTCCTTGTTACGGACGAAATAATAAAATCATTTGCCGCTTTTATCCGCCTGCGTTCCGGAAAATGGCTGCATAATCTTGTTAAACCGAATTATCATTAGCGGCAAAATAATCCGTCAAAAATCCTTGCAGTTTATTTTGCCGCGCAAAACTCGCATGCCGGCTGTTTTTTCGGATTATCTTGTTATTTTTCGGTACATGGTTTTGTGCGGTCTGTCCGGATCCGTACCGAACTGTTTGCGGCGCCATTCCGCATAATCGGACCAGTTCCCTTCAAACCAGCGCACCTCGCTGTTGTTTTCAAATGCCAATATATGCGTACAAACGCGATCCAAGAACCAGCGGTCATGACTTATCACCAGCACGCAGCCTGCAAATTGTTCTATTGCATCTTCCAGCGCGCGAATTGTGGCAACATCGAGATCGTTTGTCGGTTCGTCAAGCAGCAAAACGTTTCCCGCTTGTTTCAGCATCATGCCGATATTAAGACGGTTTTTCTCGCCGCCGGATAAAATTCCGACTTTTTTGTTTTGATCGGCACCCGAAAAATTGAACCAAGAGCAATACGCGTGGGAATTTATTTCCCGCAGCGCACCGTTCAGCGGACGGCCTTTTTCATCAACGGCGCCCAATTTTATAATATCAAGTCCGTCGGAAAGCTGCTCCCATACCGTTTTTTCCGAATCAAGAAGGCTTCGCATTTGATCCACATATACCAGTTTTACCGTGCTTCCCACACGAATTTTTCCGGAATCAGGTTTTTCGTCAAGTACGGAATGTGAAGACGGAACTGCACCTTGTGATTCCGCGGCAGAGGCAATAAGCTTGAACAATGTAGTTTTTCCGGCGCCGTTCGGTCCGACAATGCCGAGAACCGCCCCTGCCGGAACAGAAAAATTGAGATTTTCAAAAAGCAGACTGTCTTCATAACTTTTTGTAATATTTTCCGCTTCAATTACCAGGGAACCAAGACGAGGACCTGCGGGAATGGTAATTTTTGTGTCTTTTATTTTTTCTTTCCCTGATTGACTCAGCAGCTGTTCATATTTTGCGATATGTTCTTTGTGTTTTGCCTGCCGTCCTTTTGCAGAGGTATGAATCCATTCAAGTTCACGCTGCAATGCTTTTTGCCGATCGCTTTCGGTTTTTTCTTCATTTTCCAAGCGTTTTTTCTTTTGCTCAAGCCAGCTTGAATAATTTCCCTTGAAAGGGATTCCTTCTCCGCGGTCAAGTTCGAGAATCCAGCCGGCAACATTATCCAGAAAGTACCTGTCGTGCGTAACGGCAATTATCGTTCCGGGATAATCATGCAAATGATGTTCCAGCCAGGCAACAGTTTCCGCATCCAGATGGTTCGTGGGTTCATCAAGCAGCAGAATATCCGGCTGCTGAAGCAGTAATCGGCAAAGGGCAACTCGGCGGCGTTCTCCTCCGGAAAGCACATCAACCACTTGATCCGGCGGCGGGCAGCGCAATGCATCCATTGCAAGTTCCAAACGTGAATCAAGATTCCATGCATCAAGTGCATCCAGTTTTTCCTGAATTTCAGCCTGCCGCATGCAAAGTTTGTCAATATCGGCATCCGGCTCACCGAAAGCTTCATTTATTTTATCAAATTCCGAAAGCAAATCTGAAATATATTGAACACCTTCCTGTACAATTTCCCGCACCGTTTTCCCTGATGCAAGTTCCGGCTCCTGTTCCAAATAACCAATCGTAAATCCGGGCGCAATGGATGTTTCGCCGGTAAAATCAGTATCAAGTCCCGCAAATATTTTCATAAGACTTGATTTTCCGGAGCCGTTTTCCCCTATGACACCGATTTTTGCGCCATAATAATATGAAATACTGATGTCTTTTAGGACAGCTTTTGTTCCGTATGTACGGGATACTCTATCCATTGTATAAATTATTTTTTTCGTGTCTGTTGTTGTAGCCATAAAAATATTTTAGCATGAGAAGAGCGATTTTGTCTTTAGTGTTGTGTTGTTGTGAATTGCGGTGTGGTGGTGGGAAAAAGAAGCCCGGCGGCGACCTACTTTCCCGCCCGCAAAGGGGCAGTATCATCG
>JAMPCJ010000006.1 GCA_023666275.1 Treponema brennaborense
GAAAACTTCCACTGTCATTCTTCGGTAAGAAAGATTTAGCCGATTTAACGAATACCGTTATGGGAGATTGCGCTACGATTGAGCAGATGATGTCGCATTATGTTCCGCAGTTTTACGGCTCGATTATTTCTACTTGCATTATTGCGGTAAGTTTATTTGCGTTCGATTGGCGTATGGCTCTTGCGGCGTTGTGGGTATTGCCCGTTGCGTTACTGATTGTCGGCGTATCGAAGAAAATACAAAATCATTTCAGCAGATTACAATCGCAAGCGGAGATTGCGGTTGAAAACGGTGTGCAGGAATATTTGGAAACTATCCGCGATTTGAAGTCGAATAATGCCGAAAAGAAATATTTGGACGGACTGTTCAAAAAGATAGACAGGGCGGAAGGTCGGCATATAAAGAGCGAACTCGGAACGGCAATGTTTGTCGTTCCCGCGCAAATGATATTAAAACTCGGCATAGCGACTGTTGCCCTTGTCGGCGGTATGTTTTTAATAAACGGCACACTTTCGCTTATCACGTTCTTTATGTTCTTGCTTGTAGTGTCGCGTATCTACGAGCCTATGTCCGGCTCGCTCATAAATCTTGCGGCAATGAACTCTTTGCAGATTAACATAGACAGAATGAACGAAATGGAAAATACCCAAGAACTCGGCGGCGGTACTGAATTTAATCCGAACGGCTATGATATTGAATTTAAGGACGTAGGCTTTTCATACAACGAGAACGGCGAAACGGTTTTGGACGGCGTATCTTTTACTGCAAAGCAAGGCGAAGTTACCGCTCTCATAGGCGAAAGCGGCGGCGGTAAATCTACGGCGGCGAAACTTGCGGCAAGGTTTTGGGACGTAAACAGCGGCATAGTCACGGTCGGCGGCGTGGATGTGAAAACGGTCGATCCCGAAATACTCTTAAAAGCCTATTCGATTGTATTTCAAGACGTTACGCTTTTCAATAATACGGTTATGGAAAATATCCGTATCGGCAAGAAGGGCGCAAGCGACGAAGAAGTTTTGCGTGTTGCCAAAGAAGCGCAATGCGACGAATTCGTAAGCAAGTTGCCGCAGGGATATGATACTGTTATCGGCGAAAACGGCTCTATGCTGTCGGGCGGCGAAAGACAAAGAATTTCGATAGCCCGCGCTATGCTCAAAGACGCGCCCATCGTCATAATGGACGAAGCAACCGCGTCGCTCGACGCCGAAAACGAAACGGAGGTGCAAACGGCGTTATCCGCTCTTATAAAGGACAAGACCGTGCTTATAATAGCGCACCGAATGAGAACGGTCGACGGCGCGGAAAAAATCGTAGTATTGCAAGGCGGCAAGGTTGCCGAGCAAGGAACGCCCAAAGAACTCAAAGCAAATGGCGGCATATATGCGAGAATGTCCGAATTGCAAGGGCAGAACGCATAACAAATAAAACGGAGTTTTTAAATATTTACAGTGCAAAAACGACCCCGCAAATATCGAAGTCATTTGCTGGTGCACAAAACGCAGCCTAATTCGAATATTAGGTTGCGTTTTTCTTTTCCATTTCAAAATTTTTCAGATTAACGCCTAAACGCTCTGCTTCTTGACATTTTACTGCAACATAACCACGCTTTTCAAAAAAAGGCTTTGCGGTTATGGAAGAATAAGTTTTTACAACTGTAAATCCCTTTTCAAGCTCATTACATAACGCCGTAGCAATTCCCTTTCTTTGATAATCTTTATGTACGAACAGCAAGTCTAAACAACCTAAACTGTCAATACTGCCGAAACCCACAATTACATCGTCAATTTCGGCTATCAGAGTATATTGTTTAAGTAAATCTTTTCGTCGTAATTGTAAGCTTTCAGAGCTATTTACCCAAGCGTTTAATTGTTTATCACTATAATCGTAAATATTTATATTATGAATAGTTTCATAATACAATTTTGAAATCGTATTGCTATCTGTATCTTGATAAATTCTGATTTTCATAATTTTCTAATAATTAAGTAATCGTCCGTTGTCATTCCATTCGCCGTACATTATGCCTTGTCTTGTATTATCAATAAACTTTTGCAAACGGCTTTGAAATAAATCAGGTTGCTTTTTCTTGATTTGTATGGTATCAATTCTTACACGCTGATATAAAGACGGAAAACTCGAAAAATTATTCCATACGATTAAATCTGCTTGTAATGCGTTCAAAATATCACTGTCAATTACAAAACCCGACGGCGACATATCGGGCAGAACAGCACGACCAGCGTCGGTCATACGCCCTAATTTTTCCATTCTGCGGCAACGTTCCTTATTCAATTCAGACCATAAAGAATTTTTCTTGCGTGGTGCTAATCTTTGGGCGGTTATTCCGTTATCAAGCCGTTTTTCCGTGCTGTCTATCCACCCGAAACACATTGCTTCTTCAACAGCATCGATATACCAAAAAGTATTATCATTTTGCGGTCTGCTGCGCTTTACGACAACCCAACATTCATTTTCTTTATCGTGATTATCAATTAGCCATAGACGCAGTTCGTCACGGTTTTTTGCGTTTAATAAATTTTTTGGTTGCATAAATACATTATAGCATAAATGTAAGTTTTTGCGTGAAGATCAAGGTGAATTTTCGCGCAAGCTGTCGCTGTCATCAAAGTTTGCAATCGCGTCTTTTGATTTTTCGTGCGCGAAAATGTCTGCGCCTGTGTTTTGCACTTTTGCAATTTCTGCCGCATGCGAATTTGTTCGATGTATGAGTTCTGCAAAAATCTCGCCATCGTAAAATCAAGGCGCGGAATAAAATCTTTTTGCTAATCATAATTCGAACCGGCGGTTTTTTGAACCGCGCTCGCGTTGATGTTTCCCAATTCGTCGGGAACGCTTTTTGCTTGCACATAATTTTCAAAGACAAAATCGGGATTCAATTTTACAAGTGAAATTTGGCAAAAAGTTTTCTGCGCGAAATTTTGCATCAAGCCGAACTCAACTATGTCGAAGACTTTCACATTTTCATTGCTGCTCGGAAATTTTTGCGGAAGCAAAAGGCGTTTGCCGCTTTTCAAGTGAAGAGATTTGTAAAAGATTTTTGAACGCCTGTGATACACAAATTGTTTTATTACGTTCTGAATGCCGGGCTGATTTGAAATGCCATTCGCGGTCATGACGGAGAACATAATATTTTCCGTCATGAATGTAAGAAACACCGTCGCGAATTGTGATGATGTCTTGCTCTAGCGTTTCGTGTGCATCGACGGCATTTTCCGAAAATTACCATTTCGCTTTTTCTTCGATGGCATGGGACTTGCCACTGCCCAGCACGATTAGCCAATAGGAATTTTTTATTTCATTCAATATGGAATTTTCTGAAGAAAATGATTCAAATCTAAAAAGCCACAATGCCTAATATCGCACATTTTTGAAAAGATGATGACAAATAGTTTGTATAAAAATTTCTATAACCTTCATTATAAATTTCAATATTTTGGTATTTTATTTTTAGAAGTTCTGCGTCTCTAGCGGGCCATATGAATTTTTGCATTGGTGCTTTTCTTGCAGTTGAATAAACATTTGTGCTAAAAAAATTACTTCCAATGTGAAAGTCCGAAGAATTGGAATGTTTTTCTACACTATTTGTAAAATTCTTTGTAAATAAACTATCGGTTTCTTTGCCAAGCAGTACAACATCTCCAACATATTCGCAGAATTTCTTCTTGTCTTCATTATTGGAATATTTCAATTTTATCAATTATATATTGAGTGCCTTTACTATATTCAAGGTATTCACCTGGTGTTTCAATATCTTTCAGAATTGCCCCTAAAACAAGTTTTTCTTTTCCACTGAATGTCAATGATGGAATATTTTCTGCTTTTACTAATTTTTTTAAATAAGAAAAATCAAATTTCTTTTGCTTGTCATTATCTGGATTGTAGATTCCAATAATTAAAACTCTATAGCGTTGTTGGAAAACACCATAATCACTTGCATAAATTAACTGTTGTGAAATAGAAAACACAAGTCTTTTCATTCTGATTCTTATTTCATCTGGAACGGAAACGCCATCAGGCATCTTTGATGATAAGATTCCCCGTACATTTTCAAAAACGAAAGCCTTTGGTTTGTTTTTTTCATTATAAACTTTTTCTTTCAACACATTTTCGCATACTTCAAATAAAACTCTGCGACTATTATTGTCATTCACTCCTTTTCTGTTTTCTGCGTTTGAAAATGGCTGACAAGGAAAACCCAGCAAGCAAAATATCGAAATCTGGCAATGATGAGGGAGGCACATCTCGAACGTCACCAAGCGTTGCCTTTTCATTTTCTGCATTTACAAAAAGGGAATTTGAATTATAACAAATCACTGCATCACAATTGACATCATTTGCAAAGACTATGTTTGTATCAAGTCTTGAATATTCTTTTCCTTGAAAAACAAATCCTCCCAATGCTCCTAAATCCATTCCGCCACAACCAGAAAAAAGAGAAAAACATTCTAACTTGTTTGAATTGTTATGCATAATGTATTTCCAATTATAAAAATCCTCTGTATTATAAATGAAAGAAAATATACATAAGCACATATTGTTATAATTGCAAAATATTATTCTATATCATTAATAGATATAAAGAAAAATTATGGAAGTGTGCAAAAATCTATATGGAAATTCAAATATTGTGGCATTTGATATTGAAAACAATTATGTTTCCGTAAGATTTTCTAGTGAGAAAATATGTTGTTTCAAATGATAAATATGTATGCATATATTTAATCCGAATATCGCGAAATTAAATCCATTAAAATTGGATCTTTTATTTCTCCTGTTTTTATCATATCAAATTTAATTTCGTTTTCATCTGCAAAAATTACCATATTCGAGATTTCATCTATATGTTCTTCCGAAAAGCCATATTTTTTAAGCATTATATGCTTTTTATCAATAGTTCCATATTTTAAATAATCTAACATTTTTGTTGCTCTTTCATCATGTTCTTCATCTGCATAGATTTTAAATGCTGTCAGAAAAGGAGAGAGTAGAGATAATTCCACAATCTTATCTACATAATCATAGGTGTCATAAACTAAAGAGTCATAATCAAAGTCTAACATTGTTTTGTATCCAAAAGATGAGGATGGACAATTTTTCAAGTTTATATTTGGCAAATGATATGGAATTGGAGAAAATTCTAGTTTAAGCGATTCCAATTTTAAGTTTTTTTCATAATCATTAATTTTTCCAGTTTTATGTTGTAAATATATTTTATGTGCTTCATTCCCATGTGCCAAATAGTTATATCTTAAATTTAAAATCTTTTTAAATGAATTTCCTTGCATTATCCAAAGAAGAATTGTCAATCCTGACTTAAAAACATAGCGTTCTCCACTTTGCAATTGTCTGTTGATATAAATTTCAAAAATATCTTGAAATTTACATTTTATAGTTTCTTTTTCATTTTCAGAAAAATCTCCATAAGGTCTCATTTCATTGGACTGAAACAATATATTTAAAATATTTGCAATATTGTTTTTGCATTGTTCGCTTTTTAAACGCTTTATTCTTGAAATAGGTTCATTTGTTTCAATGTCAACGGAATTTGTTTTTACTGCCTCTATATTTTCCTTATCAAAAACATCTGTATTTTCTTTTAATTCCTGTTCCAATACGGATTCTTCTGCTAATCGTGATTTTTGACAAAGACGCTCGGAAAAAGTTTTTTCATTATTTACTATTACAAATCCATAGTCAAAAGCATCTTTTTTGTTGGTTGTCCTTCCTGCTCTTCCTATAAGATTTTTAAGGGCAAGGTTTTTATCATCTTCGTTTCCGTAAAATCTGAAATTGTCTATCACAATTGCATCAAAAGGCATGTTGATGCCTTGTAACAATGTTGAAGTAGAAAAACAAATTTTGGCATATCCTAATGTCGTAAATTGTTCTAGTAAGAATCTTATGTCTAAAGGAATAGAACCATGATGTACAACAATGCCTCTTTCCAATAGATAGACAATCATAGAATTTCGCTCTTCTTTTGCGTTTATCAAGTCTGAAATCCTGTTAATTATTGTTTTTGCTTTTCCATCTGAAATAACATTGCATAAACCTATATATTCTTTAAAATTAGAAAGAAATGTCTTTGAAGTTATTTTACTCTTGCTGATATAAAATAATACTGTTTTTCCATCAGATAGTAATTCTTTGACAATATCTTTATTAAATTTTCTTTGATTTTTTTTGTAATTCGCTTTTTCCATATAGGGATTGAAAAGATAATTCTTGTCTTTCTTCTTTGTGATGAATATTTTTCCAACTACCGATTGCTGAAAACTTTTTGCCTCTCCACTTAGATTCAATTTGTCTAATTGTGTTTTTGGATTCTCTATAAACGGATGTGCAAAAATCTTTTTAGCGTTTGGATATTTTTGTTCGCTTTTTTTTACAACATTTGCAAAATTTATTCCTCTAATTTTATCATCAGCAATTTGTGCTTCATCAAAAAGAAACATAGAGATGTTAAATTGGTATTCGCTTTTATACAGTTCTGGTACTCTTTCTGGCGTTAAAACAAATATTCTTTTTCTTGTTTTCTTTTTATTAATGTTTTCAACAAATGACAGAATTAAAATCGATTTATCTTCTGAAAAAGTATTACGCAGTGTAAAAATATATTCTGCTATCAATGCCCTTGATGGAACAACAATTGCTACATCATTTTCTGTTTCAGAAATTAATTTTCGTAATAAGTAAGATTTTCCAGCACTTGTTGGAGCGGAGAAAGAATAGGTTTTGTTTTCTTTTATATCCATATAGATACTATTTTGTACAGGTGTATAATGATTATTTGTTTGTTCATAAATTGATTCATTGAACATATTATAAACAAAAGACAATAAATCTTTCGGTTCTGAAACCTTATAAAACAATCCTAATAAATACATTAACTTTGATTCGTATTTACTAAACACATCTTGTTTGAAATATTTTATCAACGCACACTTTTCTAATAATTCTTGATTTACAGGACCATTTTTATGCAATTCTGAAAGAATTTCAATCATAACTATATCGATTTCCTTGTCGGTTTTATCAAGTATATCAAATATCATTTTATATGCACTCCGATTAAATACAAAGTTTGTGCCTGTACATTAAGAAATTTGACATCATCATTATTTAAACAATTTATTTTTATTTCTTCAAGATTTTTTGAATTAACCGAATATGCTAAGATAAAATCTCGTTTGTTAGCAATTAAGTTTTCGATGGCAGTTTCACTTACACCAAGATGCTGTAAATTAACAGCATCACCTTTGTCTTTTTCTTCTCCTATAAACTCTTTTACTTGTTTTGCCGCAATTCCATAAGCATTGCCACTTGAGCGATATTTTGCCTCTCCAAATGCAATTGTTTTTTGTGGAGATTCTGTATGAAAATCGAAGCCTGGATTACCCGTGATTTTTTCTTTCCATAATTCTGCTAAAGGAATGATTTTATGATTTAAAGATTGCTTTAAGCTTTCTGCGGAGTCAAGAGAAATCATATATTCTCCAAAGTCCTTGGAAATTTCAGAAGCATCGCTATTAATTTGATTTTTAAATATCTCTTCAAGTTTTTTTGCAGTATCAGATACTTTTTGTTGGTATGATATTTTCGATATGGCATCCAATTTATCTATCCAAGAATTATCTTTTATTTTTATGATTAAATCACCAGCATGTTTATAAACATCATCGATAATTATTTCCAAATAATAAATATTGCATGGAGCTTCATCAGAGAATTTATCTATATGTTCACACTTTTTGATTTTCATTTTTATGATTAAATTATAACATAAAAAATCAATTTTTCAACTAATATTTTCTCTCCCCAACCCCATCTCCTTTTTTTCGCATACCCCTCATACCCCCTCCATCCGTATGAACGCCGCATTTCATCGGTATAAACGAACTGTTTCATCAGTATGAACGCATGCACTTTATACTTATGAAACATTCATTTCATAAGTATAAACGGAAATTTTCATACGTATAAAAAAAAGGCCGCACCCTTATGAATGCGACCTTTTTAGGAAAACTTTCTGCATGGAAAAAATGCGCGCGGGGAGATTTTTCGCCGTTACCGCCTGCGCGCTTTTTTACGTGGCGGGGACTGCTTCAGCTTCCGCCGCTACTTCTTCGCCCTGTGCTTCGCTTTGTTCGGAAACTTCACTGTCTTTCGGCGGAAGAAACCTTGCATCGATTTTCACGAAGTCAGGCTTTTTCAGCTTGTCCTTCAACATCGGGTCGGGGGAGAAAAGAATCTTCAGCGCACCGATGCCTTCGGCGTTTACGTTCTCCGCGTTTTCAAACGCTTGGTTCGGCGCGGAAAAGGAAATGCGGAAACGCCCGAAGTTTTCGAGGCGCACCTTGTAGCCCATCATCAGGTACTTCGGCACAGCTTCCAAAAGCCCGTTTATCACGGCAATTACGTCGCTTTTCGTGAGCGACATGCTTTCGGAAATCTCCGCACCGATCTTGTTGATGCCCACTTCCGAAATATAAAACGGCGCAGGGTAAAACTTCGGCTCCGTTTCCAAATCTTGCGGATTGATCCGCTTTCTCGAATAATAAGCAATGCTCATTTTTTGCCTCCTTGTTGAAAATGAGTTTGTCGATTTACTCGAATGCCAAAAAATGTGAAAAAATCGAGTTTATACATTTTTTGACCTCCTTTATAAAATAAAACTTATTTTTATTCGATAAAATCGAATGTTATCGTATTTAACATACTGCCGTGCGCAGGAGTTGTCAAGCAAAATTGTGGAAAATCTTCGAAAAAATCGAACGTTTTTTCTTTTATTTGTTGATTCTTTCGAATAAAAAGCGATATAATGCAGTATATACGAATAAAAAAGCATTTTGCAAACAGCTTTCCCGCATCCGGCGGGCGGCGCGCATCAAGAGCGCAGGAGCGATTTTTGTTTTCGGAAATTTGCAAACGGCTTTTTTCGCAAAAATAAATTTCAAGGCGGCAAATCCATGCTCGTAAATTTTTCTGTTTCGAATTTCCTTTCGTTCGACAAGCGAACGACGTTTTCGATGGAATCGGGGCGCGCGACGAAAAAGCCGGAACATCTTTTCAAGGGCGCGGACAAATCGCTTCTGCGTTTTTCGGCGATGTTCGGAAAGAACGGCGCGGGCAAAAGCAACTTCGTCAAGGCGCTTTCTTTTTTCAGGCATTTCGTGGTTTACGGCAGAATGCGCGAGAACGCGCCGAGGTGCTGGTGCAGGATTGAAAAAGAAAACGAACATCTTCCGTCGGAATTCGAAGCGGAATTTATAATGAACGGAAAAAGAATGTCGTATGCCTTGGGCGTGGTTTTGGCTGCGGGACAAATCGTGAGCGAACGCCTTTCTTTGCATAAAGGCGGACGCAGGACGAATCTTTTCTGCCGGGAAGCAGGCAGCGCGGAATTTGTGTTTCATTCTTCGGCGGTGGGAAAGCACAGGGAAATCGAGCTGCTTTCGAAGACATTCAGCGTGAACGAAAGCCCTTTGCTTTTCAGTTTGAATTTCGTCGCGAAAAAATTCATGCGGGAAAACGAAGGCACGGAGCCGCTTTGGCTTGCGTTCTCGTGGTTTGCGGAATGCCTCGAAATAATTTTTCCCGATCAGCCGCTCGCCGAAACGTCGCTTTTGCAGGGCGGACAAAACGAACGCTTCGAAAAACTTCTGCGTGAATTCGACACGGGAATTTCCAAAATAAAAATGGAAAGCATGAGCAAGGAAAAAATGTATTCGCAGCTCGAGCCCGCGATTCAATTGCGGCTTAATTCCGATATGCAGAATATTTCGCGTCTGCAAAATGTGCCGCGTGCGCAGAAGAGCGCTGTAAGCTGGGCGGTCGTAATCAGAAACCGTTTCAATTTTTTTGCGGCGCGTCTGGAAAAGAACGGAGAGTTTGCTTTTTACACATTGAAATTCATTCACGACTTGAACGGGCGCAAAGTTGAATTCACGATGGAAAACGAAAGCGACGGCACGTACCGTCTTTTCCAGCTGCTCGAAATTCTTATGACGCAAAAGCCGAAAGTGTTTGTCATCGACGAGATAAACCGATGCCTGCATCCGAAACTGACGGTGCAGTTTGTGAAAAAATATTTGGAGTGCGCGAGCGCTGAAGGAAGGGAAGTGCAGCTGATTACGACGACGCACGAAACGCGCTTGATGGACCACGAGATTGTGCGGCGCGACGAAATCCGTCTTTGCGATACGGCGGAAGACGGCAGCACGAAACTGTACAGTCTTGAAGACAAGCAGGTGCGCATCGACAAAGTGCTCGAAGAAAATTATATGAACGGCGTGTGGGGCGGCGTGCCGAAGTTTGCGGAGGCGAGGGAGTGAGGGGCAAAAATATGTTGAAAAAAATCATTGAAGCAACAAATTTATATATCGCCATCATGCCAAAGAAAGAACGCAAAAAATATGGTCAATTCTTTACAAGTGAGGAAACAGCCCGTTTTATGGTTGGATTATATAATATTCCTGACGGCAAGCCTAAAATCAGTATTTTAGATGCTGGGGCAGGTTCGGGAATATTATCGTGTGCACTTATAGAACGATTAGAGCAGATGGATTCTATTCGGGCGATTGAATTGACCTGTTATGAGAATGATGAAAATATTTTGGGGTTGCTGGAAGAAAACCTGCATACTTGCAAAGTGAATTCTAAAAAGGATATACAAATAGAAATTATTACGGATAATTATATTATAAGTCAGTACTTGGACTTTAATCAGATGATAGGCGGCAATCCGCAGCCGAAAAAATATGATTTTGTGATTGGCAATCCACCATATATGAAAATACCGAAGGATGCGCCGGAAGCAACTGCCATGCCGGAGGTTTGTTATGGTGCGCCAAATTTATATTTTATTTTTGCGGCAATGGGATTGTTTAATCTGGATAGCGATGGGGAAATGGTGTATATCATTCCCCGCTCGTGGACTTCAGGCGCTTATTTCAAGCGGTTTAGACAGTATTTTCTGACAGAGGGGAAATTAGAGCATATTCATTTGTTTGTAAGCCGGAACAAGGTGTTTGACAAAGAAGATGTTTTACAGGAAACGATTATCATTAAAGTAAAAAAGACAAACCAGACACCGGAAAAAGTAACAATTACTTCTTCGCAGTCAAACAATGACTTTGATAATCTTACATCCTTGACTGTGCCATATAGCCTTGTGGTATCGGGGAATGATTATTATGTTTATTTAGTAACAGATGAAAGAGAAGTCTCTGTGTTGGAGCGGTTACATAGATTTGATAAAACATTGCCGGATATTGGATTAAAAATGAAAACGGGATTGACAGTTGATTTCCGTAATCGTGATATACTTCGTGATGATGCAGAAGAAGGGGCGATTCCGCTTTTTTACTCGCAGCATATTAAACAGGGGGAAGTACAGTTCCCTATCCAGAAAGAGCATGAGTATGTGGTGACGGATCAAAACGGATTGATGCAGGACAACCGAAATTATCTGTTCGTCAAGCGTTTTACCGCAAAGGAAGAACGGCGCAGACTGCAGTGCGGGGTATATTTATCGAAGAAATATCCGCAGTATAAGAAGATCAGTACACAGAATAAGATAAATTTCATAGATGGGTTGATAACGGAAATGTCAGAGTGCCTTTTGTATGGATTATATGTGATTTTTAATTCCACTCTTTACGATGAATATTATAGGATTCTGAATGGTTCGACACAGGTAAACTCTACAGAAATTAATGCAATGCCTGTGCCTGATCTGGACTGTATACAGGAAATGGGCAGAAAACTGATGAAAAGCAAAGATATGTCGGAAAATAACTGCAATATGATACTGGAGGGGTACTGTGGAAAAAATTGATGATGTGAGAGAACTTTTGAAAATACTTGGGATGCCCAAAGCACAGCAGGCGGATATCTGTTGTTATGTACTGTTGGCAATGGCAGGAATAAAGCTGGATACAAAGTGGGCAGATGCCAAAAATGAGTGGATTCGTATACATGACATTATTCAATTTGCAAATTCAAATTATGGATCGACTTATGCAGAAAACAGCAGAGAAACTTTTCGCAAGCAGGCATTACATCATTTTCGAAATGCTGCACTCGTAGAAGATAATGGAAAAGCAACAAATAGTCCTAATTATAGATACAGGCTTACAGAAGAAACATTGCAGATAATAAGGACATTTCAAACATCGGAGTGGCAAAAGTCAATAAGCCAGTTCTTGAAATACCATGAAAAGCTGGTGGACATTTATGCATCCAAAAAGAAGATGACAATGATGCCGGTACGTATAAATGGAGCTGATTTTCAATTTTCGACAGGCAAACACAATGAATTACAAAAGGCTATCATTGAGGAATTTGCGCCACGGTTTGCATCCAATTCAGAATGTTTGTATGTTGGCGACACCATAGAAAAAGATTTAGTAAAAAATGTTGGAAAACTGACTGAATTGGGATTTGAGATAACATTGCATGACAAGATGCCTGATGTGGTCTTATATAGAGAAGATAGGAACTGGATTTACTTTGTAGAATCGGTAACGTCTGTTGGTCCGATGGATTCCAAAAGGATACTGGAATTAACAAAGATGACAAAAAATGTTACAGCAGGAAAAATCTTTGTGACTGCATTTCTTGATTTTAAGACATATAAGAGATTTTCGGAAGATTTGGCGTGGGAAACGGAAGTCTGGATTGCGGAGATGCCAGAGCATATGATACATTTGAATGGTGATAAGTTTTTGGGACCGAGGTAGAGAATTAAGAAGCACAATGACAAATAGTAAAGCCGATTATAGAATCAAATGATTTTTCCGATTATCGTATAAAACTAGAAGATGCGGAAAGAGCTATGAGCGAAAAAAAATTATAAAAAGAGATATGGTTATAAGAATGGAGAATGATATGGAAGAAATAACAAAATTGCCTTTAGGTGGATGGATTTTTTATTTTAACGGCAAGGAAAAGAGTTTGGATAAACATAAATGTGGTAAATGGATGTATTTCTTTAATAATCAAGATTTTGCAGCCCACATATGTGAGGAAGCGATTATGCAAAATATTTGTGTAGAAGCAAAACATACAGACGCAGAGGAAGATGTATGCTGTTTTTATTTGAATTGTGATGATATTGAAGGACATAAACGAGTGATAAAATATTTTCTTGAAAATAATTTGATAAGGAAAACAAAAACAGGGAAACTACATAATATTTCCTTTAAATTGGATGATCAAACAAGAGCAGGGGAGTATGGTGCTGATTTTCATTCAGAAATTAAATTGGAACAGTTTGTTGATTTGAATACAGGCGAATTTGTTTAATTTGTCTGGGAGAATAAAAAATGCAAAACAAATTTTCAAGTAACTATGCCGCGCTTCTTTCCAAAAGTAAAAATCTTATTCTGCACGGTGCGCCGGGAACGGGCAAAACGTATCTTGCAAAACAAATCGCGCTCGAAATGATTTTTCCCGACTGCGGTTTTTGCGTTGAAGACCTTGACGGAAACGGAGAAATGTCCGAAGCTCAAATCAAACAATTCAATTCGCATTACAAAATGGTGCAGTTTCATCCGAGTTACGATTATACCGATTTTGTGGAAGGCCTGCGTCCTGCGGGCAGCGACGAAAACGGCAATATGCGCTTTGCGCGCAAAGACGGCGCATTTAAGGAATTCTGCAAAAGGGCAAAAATTTATTTAGATATTTTGAAAGCAAAGAGAGAGTTTGATGATGACAAGCTTGACCTTAAAGTTATTTTTAACGAAATTGAAAACGAAAAAATCTTGCAAATTGTCAAGTGCTATTTGAAGAAACATATCGAAAAAGCTCTGCAAGTCGGAACGTATACAATGATATACAAATCTGAATTGAATGAAGGAAATGTTTTTGATGTTGATTATGGCACTCGACAAATTACATATTCAATAAATTTTCAAGCTCTATTACAAAGTGATGAGAATATTGAAATAGCAATCAGAAAAGATATTTTTAAATATTTTTTTATTGACAATAATCCTATAGAGATAGAAAACTCATCTCTATTATCTATTTCTGATTATTTATTTAATACTCCTTTTATCTTCCATATCGACGAAATAAACCGCGGGGAAGTTTCGCGCATTTTCGGCGAATTGTTTTTCTGCGCCGAGCCTAAATACCGCGGCAGAAAAGGCTTGATTCAAACGCAGTATCAGAATTTGGTGGAGGAGAGCGACGCGTTCAATAAAGGATTTTTCATTCCCGAAAATGTTTACATCATCGGCACGATGAACGACATCGACCGTTCGGTTGAAACGCTGGACTTCGCGTTCCGCAGGCGATTTTTATTCCGCGAAATCACGGCGGAAGAATCCGCGCAAAATATGGGAATTGCGGGAATCGCAGAAGAAAAAATGTCTGCGCTGAACGATGCAATTGCCAATCCGGAAATCGGCTTGAATGCTTCGTTTCATATCGGCGCATCTTATTTTAAAGATTGCAACACCGGCAGTGAGGATTTTTCGGAACTGTGGGATTGCAAACTCGAACCGCTTTTGCGCGAGTATCTTCGCGGCGAAGATGATGCCGAAGAAAAAATGAAAAAATTGCGCGCGGCGTTCGGGCAAAATAATTCGGCGGCGGAAGAAGAATAATTCAATTCGGCAGGCAGCATGCAAATCTCAATTCCCGACAACACAAAAAAAGAATTTTCCGAATTTTCGCAGGCGACCGTTTCCGACTTAAAAAACCTTTCTTCTGTTGCGAACAAAAAAATCAGCGAACTGGCGAGGGAAAAAAACATTTTGATTTTTCCGTGCGGCTTGAATTCCGCGAAAGATAAAATCGGCGATGAAAAAATTTTCACGCTTGAAAACTCCAACAATTTTTCCAGCGCGAAAATTTCCACAGGCAACTTGATGGGATTTGTTGGAATCAAAAACACGCAACTCAAAATTTATTCGCGCTTTGATTCCAGCAAGAAAGATTATTTTTTGCATTATATGCTGCAAAAAATTTTTCACTTCAATTTATTTGATTTTAAAACTCATTCTGCCGACGAAAAAATTTTTGATTTCCTGCTTTTTCTTTTTCCGCATTTTTTGAATTCCGCGATGACGCAGGGTATTTTCCGCGAATACAAAATTTTCGAGCGGAACGATGCGAATGTAAAAGGCGCACTTCAAATTTCACGGCACATTGCACAGAACATTCCGTTTGCGGGAAAAATCGCATATCGTTCACGCGAATATTCTTTTGACAATGATGTGAACGAGCTTATTCGCCACACGATTGAATTTATTAAAGAAAATTCTTTGGGGAGCATTTTGCGCGAAGGCACGACGCGCGAAAATGTGCGGCGAATAGTCGAAGTTACGAAAAACTACAAAAGGCAGGAACGGCAAAAAATTGCCGCAAAGAATTTGAAGCCGCTTTGTACCGCATTTTTTTCAAAATACATTCCGCTTCAAAAATTGTGCCGAATGATATTGCAGCACAAAAAACTTTGCTTCGGTCAAAACGGAAAACAAGTTTACGGAATTCTTTTTGACGGAGCCTGGCTTTGGGAAGAATTTTTGTGGGAGGTTTTTCGCACGAAAATTCCTGAACTTGTTCACGGTGAAAACAAAATTGGAAAAAATTCATTCAATCCGTTTGAAAGTAAAAGTTCAAGCGACGGCACAACGCTTGGAAAATTTATTCCCGATTTTTATGTGAAAGACAAAATCGTGCTGGACGCAAAGTACAAAAAATTTGACGAGCGCAATCCCGATGCCGCCGATTTGTCGCAAATAATTTCATATATGCATGTTTTGAATGCGCCCGAAGGAATTTTTGTTTATCCAAAAAGAGTCTATGCAAACAATTCTGTGCAAATTGAAGTGGAGGAATCCACGCTTGGCACATTGCGCGGAATGGGCGGCACAATGAAAACGCTCGGTGTTCCGATTTTGCAGGACGCGAAAGATTTTTCCCGATTTGCGGCGGAAATGGAAAAATGCGAAACGGATTTGCAGGATAAAGTTTGCAAGCTTTGTTCGAGTTAGTGCGATTCGTACTGAGGTAAATATTGAGGAGCTTGCTTTGTTTTGAATAATGTTGTTGTCAGTTAAACTTAGTAATCATTTAACTGATGTAGTGTAGAGACAGCTAGTATAAGTGTCTCTATTTTTGTTTATAAAATAAATAATGCAGAAGAAAAAAAGGAGGTATGGACTAAACTTGATAAAATTTTGATACCGATACTAGAAAAGAAAAGGAGATATATGATAGAAGTTAAAAGCAAAGAAGAATTTAAAGAATTAGCAAATTCGCTTTCTTATAGATATGCTAAAACTTATACAAACTTTGCTCCACATGAATACGCAATGGCAGAAGATGGAACAAAAGAACTTGAAATAATAAGAGCCTTAAATAAGTACATCCAAGAAAATGGCGAAGAAGAAAAATTCTATAATAAGACTTTTCAAGTACTTTTTATTGATACAAATAAGTACTGGTCTGTTGACGAATGGCAGAAAACCAGATTCTTAAATCGAAATTGGGACTTTAAAGAAGAAAACGGAACTATAAACAGAACTAAAACCGAAAGTCGCAAAGGCAGTTTAGGATGCGTTTTATTGATTTTCTACTCTTAAATTGGTTGTTTGATGATAACAAAAAAACAACTAACGAAAGAATTGCAGAACTTCGCAAGAATATTGATTTTTCGGATATAGCCGAAATCAAGGACTTTTCCGAAGGACATCTTCGCAACCGGAAACCGACTAAAAAGGCTGTATCTTTTCGCATTGAGCTTGATAACTTGAAGTGCTTGCAGGCTTTCGGCGTAAAAGATTCCCAAAAGTGAATGAATGATGTAATCCGCTGGGCACGGATGGACAACTGTCAAACCAGTCAGCTTTAAGCTATCAGACAAATTCGCAAAAAAGAATTTACCGCCTTTTGCGGCACTCATTCGTTTTCTATCGGAAGCCGATTTCATAGTGTTGATACGCGTTTCTAAAAATTCCAGTCTGTCTTTTCCTCTTATTTTCTTGTTTTTCTTTGCGAAAGTTTTTCCGCTAATGCAAGAACCGCCGAGCAGTCAAATTCGTCCAGCCGTTGAAACACATCATTTATTTTTTTCATTTTTGCCGATTGCGGTTTTCTCGGCTTTATTTTCGCTTCTTTTCCTGTAACCAAAAATTCTACGGAAACACCGAGTGCCTGAGCGATTTTTACGGCACTTTCAATATTCGGAAGATTTCCGTTTACTGTCAAATAGTTCGCAATCGTATTTTTGCTCAAGCCGGTTTTTTGCGCGAGTTCCTTTATTTGTATGTCTTGATAATTCAATTCTTCCTTTAGATTTTCCCTAAATCCCATTTTTATATGGTATCCGAATTCGGTTTATACCTACTTGACATTTACTTAATTCGGTTTATAATAATTTGAAAACCGAATTCGGTTTGTTATGAAAATTCAACTTAATTTGGTAAAAATAATTTTCAGGAGTTTAAAAATGAAAAAAATTCTTATTGTTGCAGTTGTATGTTCACTTTTTACAAGTGCATTTGCAAAGCCAAGCAGTTTGTTGGATTCGTTTAATAGCTTGAATAAATCGGTCAATGCTTTGACCAATGCAAAGAGCGAAGCTGTTGTCGTTTCTCTTCCGCAAGGAAAAGAAATTCTGCCTGCATTATGGTTTTTTACACATAGTGAAATTCAATCAAACAACGATAAAGTTATCGGACAAGTGGCAAAGCTTACAAAAATCAATGTACTTGACAACAACTATGAGCTTTCATATAAACTTTATTACAAGTCAGGAATTACGCTCAACAGTCAAGAAAGCGTTTTTGCGATTAGTTCCGACGGGCAAAACTTATCAATACAAACATTGTCAATGAAAAATTATACTGTCGATAAAAATTTAAATCATACGAATTCAGGGGCAGATTCAACCGTAAAATCTATGAACAAAAATGCGCAAGATTTTGCAGAAACTTTTAAAACAATACTTTCTTCTTTTTCCGACGAAGAATATCAAAAATGGAGCGATGCTGCTTTATATAATTTTGACGTTCAATTAGGTGTGGCACAATATGCTGCAAATAAATTAAAAGCAAAAAAGTGGTACGATGCGCATCCGCTTGCTGACAAAGAAATTGCACTTCAATTTATGTTCACATCGATAAAAGAAAGCAAAAAAGAAGGTTTCGCTTATGAACTTTCCGGTTTATGCGGAGGAGTTGACGATATAGTTTTTGTAACAGTTTACAGCAACAAAGATGAATATATTGATACAAAGGATAACCAAGAATTAAAAGTGAAAGGAATTATACAAAAGGCAGAATTCAGTAATTCGGATTTTGATAAAGATTATAGAATAAAACATATCTATGTAGAAGAAAATTAACCTGTAAAAAAACCGCTCGAAAGGGCGGTTTTTTTAACTATAAATACAAAAATAGTTAAAAATTATTTGAATAATTGCAAGGAATGGGCGGCACAATGAAAATGCTCGGAATGCCGATTTTGCAGGGCGCGAAAGATTTTTCCCGATTTGCGGCGGCAATGAAAGAATGCGAAGCGGATTTGCAAGTGCGTGTGAGCCGGCGAATCTGCGCTGCGCGCTAACTCTTGAAACAGTCATAACGAAATTATTCTGCAACAGAGAAATCCGAAAATTTCTTGACAGCATATTTGTCCTCATGCTATACTTTAAAAGAGTTCCATGGCAGAGCTTGCGGTCAGTGTGAAGATTTTTATCATGCCATATCATTATTTTACTGTTTTACCGATGAGCATCAGCTTATTGTTGCTACGGTACTGACATTTTAGCAGACACAATAAAACGTATGCTCAAGGAGAAAATAGTATGTCTCATCTTGATTTCTTCAGGAAGCAAGCAAAAAATTTCCTTAAAGACTGGCAGACTCAGACAAAAACCGTGGGAAGCGATGGGAGCATTTCGTACAGTTACGATTGGAAATTTTACGATGTGGGCGATCTGTTCTTTTATTATGAATTTGATGATGCGGACGAGCAGGACATTATGCTTGCGCGGGCGCAGCATGTAATTGCGAAAATGGCAGGATTCAAAAAATGGGACGACTTAATTCACGCCACAGATACAGAACAGACTCTTGCGGAATTGCTTCTCCGCAGGTTCAAGGATGCCGGTGACATTCATGACTGGGAAGAAAAACTGATGTTTTCGGGCGCGGCGCAGTACGGAGCGGAAGCGGTGCTCGACTATGCCCGGCAGTATTACGAACTTGGCGATGCAAAAAAAATCGTCAATTTTTCAGCGGATAAAATCGTCATATTACAAGGGAAGCCGAGGAGCGCTGCGCTTCGTCAGTTTGACAGTGAACACAATCTTTCAGGAAGCCTGCGGACGGATTCCGTGGTATTCTGCACGCATTGCAAAAAATCATTTGATTTCAAAAAATCAAAAGTCATACAGGACAACAACAGGCACCTCACTATGGTTGTCTGCAAAAATTATCCGTCCTGCCGAGGCACGTATCTCGATTACAAAGTCCTGACACCGACAATATTATACGGTGCGGCACGAATAGCGGAATTGGAACGAGGCATAGAAGTATTCCCGGACCTGGCGATGAACAAAAAAGTGCATTGCATCCACTGCGGCAGAGAATATTTGTATCAAGAGGCGAATACCGTGATTTTTCCCGACGACGCCGAGCCGTACATACTGTGCAAGCATTACCCCGAATGCGACGGCAGCTTGATTGACATGATGCCGGCTGAAAAAGCAGGAGAGGAGAAATGACGGCAAAACATTATATTCTTCAGGCAGTCAATCACGTGGGCGCGTCTGTCTATATTGACGACGTACCAAACGGCAAAAAATGCGGATGCTTTTGTGCTGAATGCCGCGGTGCGCTCATTGCAAAGCAGGGTAGTGTAAGAGCGCATCACTTTGCGCATATAAGCGGGAATGACAGCATAAAATGTAGCCAGACGGCTCTGCATCTTTTGGCAAAAAAAATCATCGCGGAAGAAAAACGAATTCCCGCATTTGTGGATGACAGCATATCATTTGTCGCCGTTGATTCTGTTGAGCAGGAAAAAAATCTGGGCGACATAAAGCCCGATTTGTACGCTGAATACAACGGACAACCGACTGCCGTTGAAATTTTTGTATCCCATGCAGTTGACGATGAAAAGTTTGCCAAGATTCAAAATCATCAGCTGACGACATTTGAAATCAATTTGTCGGAACTGATTTTCGAAACAAAAGAAGAGGTGAAACAGGCAATATATGACATCAAAAATATCCGTCCGATATATGATGAAAGAATAGTTAATGCATATTTAGTTCAGAAAAAACGGATTCTTGTAGAGCAAGGAATTCTGAAACCAATAAACAATGATATTGTTCAGCAATGTCATATGTGCGGAACGATAATAAACGGTCGGTTTGCAAAATGGCATAATGTGCGGGAATCCTTCTGTAAAAATTGCTTTTTCGGCTGTTATTCGGAAGACAGGAAAGGCGTTTATTGTATAGGTCATACGAATGGACAAATCCCGATATGGTTTCTACAAGCGAATATAAATGAAAATCGTTTCATGTCGCTTGCAGAAACGCAAGAAAAGTTAAATTCTTTTAAGAGAGAAATCAATAGATTTGTGGTACGATAATCATAAAGGACTTCCGTATATGAAGAAAATATTTTTTGCAGGCTTCGTGCTGTTTTTAACACACTTGTGTTTTGCGATTCCCAATATGAAATTGTATGAGAATGCAGAATTTTTGTATCAAATCTCAGACAACTTTATATATGACGAAAACGGTGATCTTGTTTTTGAAATACGGGGCAATGAATTGTATTGCGAGAATGAGTATGCCGGAACTATCATTGAAGATGATGATATCCTGTCGATGGATTTTTATTTTGAGAGTGAGGAGAACAGAGCGTATCTCGAATCCAGCAAGAAAACGGGCTTTCTTCTCATACTGCGTTTGACTGAAGAAGAAAAATGTTTTGTTTCGGAATATGACGAAAAGACAGGACTTAAAAAGAAAAGATCATGTTATGCCGACGGGCAGCTTGATTCTTATGGTTTGTATGAATATGAAAACGGCAAAATAGCAAAAATCTCGTATTATCATGCCGATGATTCTTCCGACGGATACTACCGTTTTGTATACGACAAAAGGACGGGCTGCAAAATCAGTGAATCGGAATTCGACGCGGATAATCACCTTGTTCAGACAATTGAATATGATTTCGCAACCGAAAAACGGACGCGGAAACTGAATTATAATGACGACGGTTCTGTAAAAGCAAAAACAGTATATGACAAGACTTCGGGAAATGCCGCAGAGCGATTTGTCTATGGAGCAAATGCAAAAAAGCCGACGAAGTGGACGTTCATTCCGTTTGATGATGACAGAAACTATGCATTAAACAAAGACTTTTACTTAAATGCGGATTTCTGCCGTTACGGCGAACTTAAGCGGTATTCTGAAGATTCAAAAACAGAACCGATAGAATGGAACGACCTTTATTCTGCGGTTGTGCGGAAATATGATTTCAACGAACGAGTTGCCGGATACAGCTATATTGAAAACTTGATACGAGCACGGTATCTTACCGAATATCCGTTTACGCTGTGCAGCAGCAATTCGAATCTTTATTACTGCTTTGCCGCGACTGATGACGATAAAATCGATCTGTCTTCTTGCTATGAAATCAAGCTGATAGAAAAGCCGAGAAATTATACTGCGATGAACAAATCCGGAAGAGGAAGCGGTCCGTTCGGATTTGACATTGGCATGTCGTATGGCGAAATTAAAGAGGTGTGCGGCGGCAGTGAGCCGGAACACATTGCTGACGACCGCTATTATGTAAAGCCGAAAAAAGCGCATCCGCTGTTTGAAAAATACATCGTCTGGATAAGCGATTCCGTCGGGCTTTATTATGTAAAGGGTATTTCACGCGATATATCGGCATCCGACTACGGAACGGAAGCAAAACGGCAGTTCAGCAATCTGCTTGCCGTTCTTGAAAAAAAATACGGCAGATTCAGCCTGACTGATACTATAGCGCCTGATTATTATTGGAAAGACGAAAAACATTGGATGCAGGCGTTGAAAGACGGAGCTCGAACATATAGGGCGAAGTGGAGCGTAACAAAAGAAAACTACGAAAACTTTAACGGGCTTTGCGAAATCATGTTCGGTATTAACAGCGCAAACAAGTATTCGGCTTCTGAGGCATATATCTGGATTGAGTATGAATTTTTGAATTACGGCGACGCAAAGGAAGCGTTAAATGATGTGCTGTAATGCAGGCACTGCATGACGAAAGCGATGCGAAAAAAAAAGTGCCGAAAATTCAATTCCTAATTTCGGCATAAATATATGTAATGTATTAAAATCGTTTGCGGAGAACCAGCAAGTTAAAGCTGCGCGGTGTGCCGGCAATGAATTATAATTTATCGCAGCAGCGCATACAGTTTCATGTCTGCAATTTTGCCGTTCTTTATCGCATTGTTTTTGAGCAAACCTTCAAGTTGAAAACCGGCTTTTTCCAGTACACGGCAGGACGCGATATTCGCTGCAAACGGTTCCGCATAGATTCGAATAATATCGCTGTCTGCAAAAATATACTCGCAGGTTTGTCTGACAATTTCGGTCATAATTCCTTTCCCCCAATATTCCTCTGCAATGTAATAGCCGATTTCTGCGGTCAGCCGGTGAATATTTTCCTGACGGGAAACGCTGATGCTGCCGATTGCTTTGTTGTCTGCCGTAACGGCAAATGCAAATATTTGGTTTTGATCGGCTGAAAGCATGGCAGTAATGTAATTCGCAGCGTCCTCTTCGGTATAGGGGAAAGGCAAACCGTCCCGAAGATTATTCTGCACGTTTATATTCGAAAGTGCAGCCGCCAAATCTTTGGCGTCGGATAATTCCCATTTTCTTATTTTGCAAGTCATAATATTCCGCTGAATTATAATTTATAGTTCTTTATAATTCAATCCAAGCCGTTTTTAAGTCCTTGTAAACTCTGCATTTTTGTGCCGTAAATTTTAACACGCAATAATCGGGGTCGGTTTTTCCTTTTTTATAAAACATAGTATCGCCCATGCGCCAAATCTCGTCTTTAATGCTTTGGTCTATCAATACCTGCATTGTTCCCACAAGCATAACGCCCGTATAACTGAACCACCCGCGCTTATAAAAATAAATACACGCTTTTTCATTCGCGTTATATTGCGAAACCCTCATAGAAGAAGTGTTTGTGGAAAAATAAAAATCGTTGCCGTCGATTTTTCGCGGCGCAAGCATTGCCTTTGTGTTAGGAAAATCGTTTTCGTCAACCGACGAAATCATAGCCGTTTTCTGTTTTTTTATAAATTCAAAAACCCGTTCTTTTGTCATTAAATCATCCTCGTTAAATTGTAATTTAATTACACAATTTTGTAATTGCTTCTTCCTTTGTCGAAACGAAGAAAATATCCCTGCCTTTATTGCTTTCATAAATGAAATCTTTTAGAGGTTTACTTGTATATTTTGTAAAGCCGCCATAAATTGCAATTCTTCCGCCGTAGTTAATAAATTTTTGCAAAATTGCTCCGGCAAGCCCCGTACTTAAAATGAAAAAATCTCCTATAATCAAGTTTTTGTCAATTATAATATTTTTTGTTCCGGCACTGTATTTTGCGTCCATTAGCAAATCCAAAGCGGATTGTTCGTCATAAATAACCTGTTTATCGCTATCTACAACCGCACAAACAACGCCGTTTTTATTTAAAATTTCAAAATTCATAATTACCTCGTTAAATTGTAATTTACTTTCCAAATTTCGATATAAAACGCTCTATATTTTTGTCTTGCAATAGTTCAAAATTTTCTTCTATCGTTTCGATAGGCATATCCCACCATTTCAGATTAAGCAACCGTTCAACTGTTTTATCGTTAAAACGCTTTTTTATAACTCTTGCGGGATTGCCTACGGCAATAGAATACGGCGGAATATCTTTTGCAACAACGGCGTTTGCACCGATGATGCAGCCGTCGCCCACTTTAACACCCGGCAAAAAAGTTACGTTTTGTCCTATCCAAACGTCGCTGCCTATAATCGTATCACCCTTGTACGGAATAATATCGTTGGGAATAGTCGGTCTGTCTTTTATAAAAATGCCGAACGGAAACGCCGAAATTCCGTCCATAGGATGATTTGCACCGTTCATAATAAATTCGACGCCCTTTGCGATGCTGCAAAACTTTCCGATAATAAGCCTGTCGCCCAAATGCGGATAGAAATGGGTAACGCGGCTTTCAAAATCTTCGCCGCCCGAATAAGCGTCGTCATAATAGGTATAATCGCCGACGATAATATTCGGATTTGTTATCACGTTTTTAATGTAGCATAGAGAAGGAATTTTTGGCTGCGGATGGATTGCGTCTTTATTCTTGAATAATAATTCCATTTGTAATTCCTCGTTGAATTGCAATTTATTTGTAGTTTTCGTATTTCGATTGTTCGAAAACTTTTTTTCCGATTACCGTAATTGCTTTTTGCGGACAGTGCGAAAAGCAGCGATAGCACATTGTGCATTTCCCGTTAAAATCAATACCGCTGTCTGTAAGGTTGATATTATTCATCGGACAAAGACTTGCGCATAAGCCGCAGTGTACGCATTCAGTGTTGTCAACTTTTGTTTTTGTATAATACGTTTTCGTTTTATTATAAAAATAAAGCCGCTGACCGAATAACCCCGCCAAATGATAAAAAAAGTTTAAGCCTTCTTTCGGATAACGATTGTTTTTGATTTCGGCTATCGCTTTATCGATTTTCGCATCGGCATTTACTGCGATTTGTTTGTTGACTTGCAGCGGTCGTTTCAGTGCTTTTACGTCGCCGATACAATCGGGCATTTTAATATGCAAGCCGCCTAAAACTTTCGCGCCGTATTTTTTGAAAAGCCGTGCGGAAAGTCCCGCGCCGTCGCCGCTGAATAGTCCCATTGTGGCAGCGATAAAAATTTTTTTGCCGCAAAATACGTTTGCGTTATCGACAATAAAATCCCGCACGATTTTAGGCAAATTCGAGTATTGAACGGGATAGCCGAAAATTATCGTTTCGCTGTTTTTGATAGCGTTTATCGTATCTTTATTTTCCAAAGCGTACACGGGCGCGTTTTCATGCAAGCCTTTTACAAGTCTTTCGACGCAATGTTTTGTATTGCCCGTGCCGCTGAAATATACGCCTGTCATTTTTAAGTTCACCCCGATAAATTGTAATTTATTGCAAATCAAACATAATCAGACTTTCGGCATAGGTGCATTGTAGAAGCCGAGTTTATGAAAATCATACCAACCTTTTATTTGTTCTTCGCTTGCTGCCGATAATGCACGCAATACTTCCTGCGCAAATTCAAGTGCCGCCGTTCCGTTTGCCGTGATAACATTATTGTCCGACACTGCTTGTCTGTGTATAAAGCCTTGTTCATTTGTATAAGACGGATATTGTTTTAATTCGTTCAAATCGTTAGCCGTATGTTTTGCGCCGTTCAAAACTCCGATAGAGCCTAAAAATCTGCAAGCATCGCAAATCGCACCCAGCACTTTGCCGCTCTTAATACATGCGTCGATAAGCGGCTTAACTTGCATAGCATTCTCGTTATGCCACGACATACCGCCGATAAGTATTGCGGCATCGTAATCGGACGGCAGGGTAAGCAAGTCGTAATCGGGCAGGCATTTAACGCCGCCGATGGAAGTGACGGCGTTTTTTGTGAGCGATACGGTCTTATTTTCAAATTTGCTGCTGCCGAGCATATTAACAGCCGACGCTATATAAGCAAGTTCCCAATCTGCCCATTGTTCCAAGATAACATATAATATTTTTTTCATTGTTCTCATTTCCTTTGTTTCCGCTGAATTGTAATTAAGGTTTGCCTTATACTTTCTTTATCGGATGGCGTATGACTGTCTTCAGTTTTTCTGCGGCGCATTTGCGCGGGTCGCTCAAATATATCTCGTGATGATAGCGGCTTTCGCTTATATCCAAATCATAGCCGTTCGCTTCCATATATTCGTGCATGAGTGCGACGGTTTTCGGTTCGTCATCGTAAGAGCCGACGTGCATGCATTGAACGCAGACGCCCTCGTCATACGTCAGATATTCCGCCTTCGAAAAGTCCGTCTTTTTCTTTTTCGTCGCTTCCTGCACTGCCCAGTCAAAATCGGCTTTCGTTACGAAATCCGGCAAACGGATAAGCGATATGAAGTTGAAGCCGTCCTTGTTCGCGTAGTCGACACTAGCCGATCCGTCCTGCCGCCAAAATCCTTCGAGCGGCGGCACGACATATTCGAAATATCCGTCGATTTTGTGCGCGCCTTTATAGCTCATCTTTATCGTAAAGGCAATGCCGTACAAAAGAGCGATTGAGTTTTTATATTCTCCGTTTTCGTCGTTCGGATTGCCCTTGCCGCGTACTGCTATGTAATTCATTTTCGGCACGGTTACAATCGACGGCATACTTTTCGGCATATAAAATTCTTTGTATTCTTTCTTGTAATCAAATGCCATACATATTCCTTTTTTATTTTTCAACAGCGTGGATTTTTAAGCATTACTTCACGGCTATGTACAAATAACAATGCGCCTTGCCGTCTTTTGTGTATGCTGCGGGCACGGTGCTTTCGTAGTCAGTCGTAAACGCACGTTTGAGTTTGCCGCTTGCGGTAAGTTCCCAAACTTTCGACCAGGCTTTATTTGCGCAGTCCGCGATTGTTTCTCCGCTTTCGTCTATTTTGATGTATTCGCCGCGCGCGGCCGCGCTTTCCATTTTCGCAAAGAAGTCGGCAGTTACAGTCATTACCGACAAATTGTACTTGCCCTTTTCGTCGCTCTCGTAGTCACTGTAAGCCGAAATCGGCGACAGTCCTTTGACGGGTACGCCGTTTTCGATGAAGTCAAGCGGAACATTGCCTCGCATGATGTCCGCCCAAAGTTCATTGATTTTTGCCATTCCGCTTTCGGAATTGTCCGTGCGTATCGTAACGCTCTTGAATGAATATGACATATTATTTCTCCGATACATTATAATTTATTTACGCATCTTTGCAATTGCTTCTTTTTTTGCCGGCACAAAGAATATATCTTTGCCTTTATTGCTTACATATATGAAATCTTTTAGCGGTTTGCTTGTATATTTTGTAAAATCACCGCAAATGGCTATTCTTCCGCCATAGTTAATAAATTTTTGCAAAATTGCATCTGCAAGTCCCGTACTCAAAATGAAAAAAATTTTCTATAAACCAAACTTTTATCTATTATAATGTTTTTTGTTCCTGCATTGTATTTTGCATTCATTAACAAATCCAAAGCGGATTGTTCGTTATAACAAACTCGTTTGTTGCTGCCTGCAACCGCATAAGTAATTCCGTCATTGCTTGAAATTTCAAAATCCATCTTACCCCGATAAAATGTAAATTATCTTTAAGTATCAATTCTTTCAAACTCGACAATGGTTTTATTCCGGTAGATAATATCTTCTCTTTTAGTAAAGCCCATTTTTTCCCAAAATTCGTTTCCGCTTATATTTTTGCCGAACACGACCAGCGCAACTTTATTTATTCCTAAACGCTCAACGGCAGAAAGCGCAGTTTCAACCAAAGCTTTTGCAATACCTTGTTTTCTGTAATCGGGGTGTACGGCGGTATGATATATATAACCTCTGCGTCCGTCGGTGCCGACCATTATTGCACCGACAATTCTTCCGGCAATCAAGGAAACAAAACACGTTTCGGGATTGCGTTCAAGAAATTTCGCTATTCCGTTTTCTGTATCGTCCAAACTGTTTAAGCCCATACCCGCACATGACAACCAAAGTGAATATACATCGTTGTAATCTAAAATTGTCATTTTTCTGATTTGCATATATTTATACCTCTTACAACATTGTTTATCGCTCTGTTTGAGTGAATATTCGCCGTCATCTTTTCCGAGTTCCGCAGAAAGTTATATTTTGTGTGCAGTAATTATCGTATACGTATATGAATTGATTGTAATTTTTATATCGTCAATTTCGCAATACCAATTTTTGCCTTGCTTATAAATGCAGCACGCATTATGCAGAATTTTTTGTTTGCAGTATTCAACAGGGTCGTTTGTTTCGATCTTCAAATTTTTCCTGATTCTGTCTGCACCCATTTCCGTTGTATGTACCGATGATATGTTGCTGAGCAAAATGCATTTATCTTCCATAAGGTAATCCTTTATAAATTGCTGTTTATTGTTCTGCGGCAGTGTCCGATGCGTTTTTATAGCTTATTGAAATATGAGCGGCTGCAAACATAACCGCAAAAACAATCAGCGGTATATTTGCGGTTATTATGCCGCTGAACAGAAAGATGCATGACGGCAGAATAGATAGCAGCAGGGCTTTTGCTTTGCTGTTTTTATTCCAAAAAACTGCCCAAAGCAAAAGATACGCAAAACACAAACAGCCGTTTACGGATAAATAAACGGCAATCGCATAATCAAAGCGAAAATCAAAATATGTATGCGGAATATTGAATATCATCAAAACAAAACAGGCGTATCTGCCTATTTGTTCCATTATGACTGCTGTTTTGTTGTCGTAACTGACGGCAGTATCGCTTTTATGTTTTACGGCATAAACAATATTCGGCATCATGAGGATTGCCATTATGATAAGTCCGTAATAATTGAACCGATTCATAAAATTATTGTAGCACGAGCACTTTTCTTTTTCCATATCATAACAACGCCGCAGCAGCCGCTTTGCGCTGCATAAAAGAATATGTTCTGTATTTTTCCGCATTGCGGATTTTCCTGCATTTGCATTATATTGTAAGCGATAAAAAATAAAACCGGCAAATGCAGCGCTGCGGATTGCCGAAAAAAATATTCGGGAAAAATTATTATGAACAGAAAAGACAGAGAAATAACAGATCCTGCGGAAATCATTGATTTGCTTAACAGATGCGATACGCTGCGGCTCGGTTTAATAAACGGCGATTTCCCGTACATTGTGCCTGTTTCATTCGGGCTGGACGTACAAAACGAAAAGATTGCGGTTTATTTTCATTGTGCAAAAAAGGGACTGAAAGTCGACTGCATCAATAAAAATCAAAACGTGTGCATTGAGGGCGACATTTTTTATAAAGTCGAACACGTGAAAATGGGAATTACTGCCCGCTACGAAAGCGTTGTCGGTTTCGGAACAGTATGCGAATCCTCGGACGAAGAAAAAATGTACGGTTTGACTAAAATTCTGGAACACTACAATCAGCTTGATTATCCGCTGGATAACTGCAAGGGACTTCCGTTTGCTGCCGTATATAAAATAGAACTGCATAGTTTAACCGGAAAAAGAAACCTGCCGAATCAATATTGAGCCGGTCAAAAGTGCTTTTGCGCGGATTGTCTTTATCCGTCTGCGCTTGACGCGTCTGTATTGCGGAATTTTTTTTATCGGTTTTTCGCAAAAACAGTTGACAATACGAAATATTTTGCGTAATATAATTGTGTACAATTTAATTTTGTACTACCAAATAAACGGAGGCTGTTATGGCTGTTTATGATTTTACCGTGAAAGATGCACAAGGATCCGACGTTAATTTGTCGGAGTATAAAGGCAAAGTGCTTTTAATTGTCAATACCGCTACGGGCTGCGGATTTACGCCGCAGTATGACGAATTGCAGGATTTGTACGAGGAATTGCAGGCGAGCGGTTTTGAGATACTTGATTTTCCCTGCAACCAATTCGGTCATCAGGCACCGGGAACGGAAGAAGAAATCGTGGATTTCTGCCAGTCGCGGTACGGCGTTACTTTCAGGCAGTTCGCAAAAATCGATGTAAACGGCAAAAACGAATGTCCGCTGTATACGTATTTGAAGTCGCAGAAAGGCGGCGTCATGGGCAGCGGAATAAAATGGAATTTCACAAAGTTTCTTATCGATCGCGAGGGCAGCGTCGTAAAACGATATGCACCTGTCGTCAAGCCGGAAGATATCAAAAACGACATCAAGGAGCTGCTGTAATGGAATATACGTATAAAACGAAAAATGTCTGCTCTGCGGAAATTAAATTCAATATAGACGGAAACGTGATAACGAACATTCGATTTACCGGCGGCTGCAACGGCAATTTGAAAGCAATAGCGAAGCTGGTTGACGGCTGGACTGCCGAGCAAATTGCCGAAAAATTGTCGGGCAATACGTGCGGCAGACGTCCTACCTCCTGCGCCGACCAGCTGGCACTTGCCGTAACGGAAGCCTGCAATGTCTGCGCCGGTTGATTCGTGCATTCGAATTTGATAAAATCGAAAAACAATATAAAAGAGGTTCTGTTATCAAACATAATAAATTTGCCGGCTTGCTGTTAAAGAATCAGCTTTGCTTTCCGCTGTATGCCGCCTCGAAAGAAATTGTAAGAAAATACCGTCCTTACCTCGATAAACTTGATCTGACTTATACGCAGTATATAACCTTGATGGTTATGTGGGAAAAGAAAACAATAAGCGCAAAAGAATTGGGCGGCATTCTGTATTTGGATTCGGGGACGCTCACGCCTGTTCTGAAAAGCCTTGAAAGCAAAAGCCTGATCAAACGCACTCGCGGAACGGACGACGAACGCCTGCTGATAATAAGCATTACGGAGCAGGGCGAGGCGCTGAAAAATCAAGCTGCCGAAATTCCGCCGAACATCGCGAAGTGCGTAAATCTTGATGCAGCCGAAGCGGCGGAACTGTATCGGCTGCTGTACAAAATACTGCAGTAATTTTTCGAGGATATTCGCAAATCCGAAATCGGAAACGGAGAATAAAAATATGCATTATATAAGTCGCTGCGAATCTCCTGTCGGCGGTATAACGCTTGCGGCAAACGGAAGCGAGCTTACGGGTCTTTGGTTCGACGGGCAGAAGTATTTCGCGGACAATCTTCCCGCTCAATATGAGGAAAAAGACCTGCCGATATTCGATCAGACGAGAAAGTGGCTCGGCATTTACTTTTCGGGCAAAGCTCCCGATTTTACGCCGCCGCTGTGTTTCGGCGGAATATCGCCGTTCAGAAAACGCGTGTGGGAAATAATGCTCGCCATTCCGTTCGGGCAGACTTCCACTTACGGAAAGATAGCAAAACAAATCGAAACGGAAACGGGCAGAAAAGCGTCTGCGCAGGCTGTCGGCGGCGCGGTGGGACACAATTCGATTTTGCTTGTTATTCCGTGCCACAGAGTTGTGGGGACAAACGGAAGTTTTACGGGATACGCCGGCGGAATCAAGCGGAAAATACAGCTGCTGAAAATGGAGGGCGCGGACATATCAAAGTTTACCGTTCCCGAAAAAGGCACGGCATTGTGAACCTTGGTTATGTGCAGGAAAGCGAAAAAAGCGGATCCCGTTTTTCTGCATTTGCGGTATAAAGCCGTTCAAAAGCGCATGTCTGCGCCGAAACCGTGCGCCCGCCGCCGTCTCATTGCAGCGGATTGCGTGTGGTACGGAAGTTTTCCGCGCGGCGGCGGTCGGCTGATTTCCGATTTTTGCGGGAGTTTTACATGGATTTAATCGTGCGGAAGTTCGGCGAGCTTTCGGCGGCGGAACTTTACGAAATACTCAGGGCGCGCTCCCAAGTCTTTCTCCTTGAACAGCGCATCGTATGCCAGGATCTGGACGGCGTTGACTACCGCAGTCTCCATTGTTTTTTTATGGAAGAGAAAAAAGTTTCCGCATATTTGCGCGCGTTCTGCGATGACGAAGACTGTACCCGCGTGAGAATCGGGCGCGTTCTGACAGTTGTTCACGGAAAAGGAACGGGGCGCGCGCTTATGGAGCAAAGCCTCAAGGCGATACAGGAAAGACTTCCGTGCAAAACAATATGCCTTAACGCGCAAAAGTACGCTGTGCCGTTCTACGAACGCTTCGGATTTAAGATTGTATCCGGCGAATTTTTGGAAGAGGGAATCGTTCATGTCGCCATGGAACTGCACTTGTAGATCTTGCCGGCAAGGCGTGCAGCTTATGTCAGCACCGCTTTTATGTCATTTTCCGGCACGTACATAATAACCGTTTCTGTTATGTTTTTTTGCAGTATGCAGCGAATGGCATCCGCTTCGTTTTTTTTGTCCTGATGCATCGCGGTTATAAGTTCCTCGGCGCCTTTTTCTTTCGGCAGGGCAGGGTGCCGCGGCTGCGTGCAAAAGCCGTATGCGGAAAGCGTTTTGAATACATCATCGCGGTATGATGCACCGCACAGCTGCAAAGCGCTGCTTAATTCCAGCGCACGCGATATGCCCCAGGCGACAGCTTCGCCGTGGCTGACTGTTCCCAGTCCGCAGCAGGTTTCCAGCGCATGTGCGAATGTGTGCCCGAAATTGAGCTGCATGCGCGGACCTTTTTCCGTCAAATCCTGTTCTACGATATTACCTTTTGCGAGTATGCAGCGCTGCACTGTCTGCATAAGAAGCGGCTGTTCCCGCGAAAAAAAAGAAACCGGCTGCATTTTCATGCTGTTGTACATTTCCGGTGCGTACAGCAGCGCGGTTTTCAAAATTTCGGCGAGTCCGGAGTTGTATTCGCGGTCGGGAAGCGATGCCGCAAATGCCGGCGCGATATGCAGTTTTGCCGCCGGATAAAATGTTCCTATCATGTTTTTGTATTCGTCAAAGTCGCAGCCGGTTTTCCCGCCGATTGCGGCGTCCGTCATGGCGAGAATCGTTGTCGGAACAAGTTCCAGCCGCGCGCCTCGTTTGTAAACGGATGCCGCGAACGCTGTCATGTCGCAGACAACGCCGCCGCCGATGCCGATAAAGGTGTCGCCGCGCTGCATATTGCTTTTCAGTGCGGCTTTTATGATGCGCAGCACGTTTTCGATTGTTTTATGCGTTTCGCCCGATTCCAAAACGGCAAGCCTGCCCGAATTTTTCAGGCTGTCGAAAAACGATCGCATATACGGAAGCGACGCTACCGTGGTGTCCGTAACAAAAAATGCGCGCGTATTTTCCGCAACCGGACTAAGCGTTATTTCGATAAGCTCCTTCACGGTTCCGTAAAAATAAATTTCCGTTTTGTCTGTGCCCGGATGAACAGACTTGTATGTGATCGTTGTATTTAATTTCCGTTTCATGGCGCTATTCTAATATGTATTTTCATCCATTGCAATAAAATCTTCCTGGACTTTGTTCAAACGTTCCAGTTCCCGCGTGATTATTTTTTCGTAATCCAACGTGCCGGCGGCAATCCGTTCCCGTTCGTCTTCCCAGTACTGAACGTCTGTCAAAAATAAAAAGCGGAATTTGCCGTCCTGCGCTTGCTCGGCGTATTTTTTCGCTTCGCTCCAGTAATACAAACCTGTTTTGTAGCACGTTTCGGCGGTGGCAAGATCGCGCAGATATTCTTCTTTCCAAGGAGCGTCGTAAAAATATGCGACCTGTTTGTCCCAAGTGCGTCCGAGCCGCAGATGCTGTTCCGCGAGTTTCAAGTTTATATGCATCATGAACAAATAGCGGTATTTTTCCCAGTCCGTTTTATCCTTGATTTTTGCCAGCGCGTACTGCGGATTGCAGAATGCGGCTTTCGACGCTTTTTCGAGCCAGAAAATGTTTTCCATTACGTCGTCGGGATACTGCTGATAATGGACATGAAACAGACGATAATATTGTTCTTTATACGAAATAAGATACGGATGCGCGGGAAGCGCAAATGACGCGCACAAAAGCGCCGCCGCGGCGAATTTCAGCATGAAAAAAAATCCCGATTGTTTCACGCCTGTATTATCGGCAGTTTTTTGATGATTTCCCATATTTTTTCGTTTACGGTTTTTGCCGGAAGCGACGCGTCTATGACGATGATGTTCGGCGCCGTTTCCCCGCGTTTTTCGGCTTCGGCACAGTCGGAAACGTATTTGCCGATTACGCGACGGTATTCTGCCGCCGTTTTTTGCTGATACTCGATGTTTTCGTAAATTTCGCGCGTGCTTCCGCGGGATTGAACCCGTTCGAGCGCTGTTTCCGGCGGAAGTTCGAAGAAAAACACGTATTGCGGCAGCGGAAAGCGTGCGTTCAGCAGTTCCGGCAGTTTTTGTCCGCAGGAAACGGATTGATAGGCGAGGCTTGAAAAAAGGTATCTGTCGGAAATAACGAGGCGTCCGGAATGCGTTTGCTCCGCTATGCCGCACCTGCCGAAAACGTGCTCGCAGCGGTCTGCGGCAAACAAATACGCGGCAGTATCGGGATGAAGCTGTACGCTGTTTTTCAGCATAAGACGGAGCGTCTGTCCGACGGCGCTGTCTGTCGGTTCGGCGGTAAACACGGCATTCCGCAGTTCCGGTTTTTCTTTCAGCAGCGTTATCTGCGTCGAAGTGCCGGAACCGTCGAGTCCTTCGAATACAATGAAATTTTGCAGTACTGTCATTTGCCCTACCATAAATCAGTAAAAAATGATATGATAATAAAAAATACCCTGTCCGCGGATAAAATGAAACCGGTAAAAAAAACAATAGCCATAGTCGCAGTTATTCTCTTGCTTGTTGTCGGTTTTGTCTGTCTTCAGCCGGTTTACGACGCTGCTGCCGTTGTGTTCCATGAAAAAAAAGCAGACGTTTTGCGGCAGATTGAACAGACTTTCGGGCTGTCTGTTTCCGTCGGAACAATGTCGCCGTCTATATTATCATCTTTGCGGCTTTCCCGTATAGATGTTGCCGACGCGCGGACAGGCGAAAAACTTGTTTCCGTAAAAAAAATTCGCTTCCGCTATCGAATTAGCCGGCTGCTGCTGCGCGATTTCGAACATGCTTTCGACGGACTTTTGCTGAGCGGCGTCGGTATTCGCTATGATATGAAAAAGGACAGCGAAAGCGCGCGGAAAATCGCCGCATTTGCGGCATCGCTGCGGAAAAACAATTCGGCGGAAAACACCGTTTCTTTCGCCGCGCCGGAACGGCATATCAGCCTTCCGTTCCCGATACGGATAAAAAATTTGTCCGCGGAACTGCGCGCCGATTCTTGCGCGCTGCTGCTTCGCTGCGGCTCCGTTTACGCGGGACCGGTCAGGCAGTCCCCCGATTTTCCGCGTTTTTCCGATGAAAACTGCATATATGCGGAAACTTCCGGCAGATTTTCTTTCATTCCCGATACCGGCGCTTTTGACGGCATCGGCAATGCGCAGTGCGATTTTTCGGTAAAAACGCTTATAACGCCGAATCTGAACGAAAGCACGGCGCGGTTTTCCGTGAATTATCTTGAAAATAAGGATTTTACGATTGTTCCGTTCGATGTTATCGGAAAATACAACGCAGACGCGCTTGTGTTCCGCGTTTTTTTCGAAGACGCGCCGTTCGGTGCGGAATGCGTACTGAACACGGAAAAAAAACGCGCGGAAATATCGATGCGCGCGGAGCAGTTTTATCCGTTTTCCGTTGCCGCGGTGAAAAAGCGGAACCATCCCGCGAATCTTTTCCGGGACAGCGTTATTTCCGGAAATTACGGGCTTTCGATTGCCAAAAACGCGGACGGTTCTGCCGCTGTCCGTTATCGTGCGGACGGGAACTTCTTGTTCCCGGGAGCGAAAAAAATTCCTTCTGCGCGTGCCGTTTATAATTTTTCCGGAACCGAAAAAAACATAAGCATAGCGTCGCTTGCCGCGGAATCCGATGCGGCGAAGCTTTCCTTCAGCGGATCGGTTAATATTCCGCAAATGCAGCTGCAGGGCATTCTTGCCGTCGAAAAACTCACGCTGCCGAACGGAAATACATTGCAGACTTCCGTGTTTCTCGATCCGCTGGACAAAGGTTTTATGGGATTTATTCCCGAACTTCATCTGAAAGACAAAACGCTTACGGCGCTTCAGCTGGAAGTGGTTCCCAATGACGGTTCCGTAGACTGTTCGCTGGAAATGAGCGATTATTCGCATCCGGCTTTCGGGGAACCGGGCAAAGTGCTGCTGCGAGGCAGCTTTGTGCCGGATAAAAAAAACAGATTCGTGCAGGCGCAGGCGGAAATTCAGAATATGTTTTTGGATTCGCTTATAGATGCGGCTTCGTTTTTTGTCGGCGGAAAAACCGCGGCGAATTTATCCCGAAAAGCCGCGCGCATGGCGCCGTATATCATGAGCGGCGATTTGTATGCATCGAGCGATTTCCGTTCCGTATTGTATAATGTGCCTGTTGTATTTATCGCCAATACGGAAAAAGACGCGGAAATGCTTATTTTGTCTTTCGACGGCAATGAAACGGCGCTGCAAGTGTCGCGCTGCGATATATTGTATGCGCGGCAGTCCGTGAATATTGCGCTGCAAACCGATTTTTCGCCGGATTACCGCGACGCGTTTTTTTCCGGTTCCGTTTCCGTTAATTCGATTCCGTATTCGTTGTCCGGTTCCGTCGTCGGCGGAAAGTCGATCAGCGTTGCCGGAAATTACGGTTTTGATTTGACCGCGGAACTTGACGGCGAAGACCGCGTTTCCGGTTCGTTCCGTGTAGAAGCGCTGCCGTTTTATGCCGGAAAATATGTGCTGGCGTTTTCCGCAGACAGTTCGTTCCGGTTTAACTCCGCCGAGGACTGGTCCGCTGCGTTCAGCCGGCTGGAACTGACAGAAGTTTCGGAATATTTTTCTTTGGAACCGGTATTTTCCTGCCGCGGAACGGCGGATCCGTTCGGCTGCATGTTTGAGGATATTGTTTATTCCGACGCGGTTTCATTGGTAAACGGCACGGGATCCGTTATGTGGCAGTTTTCTCCCTCCTGTTTTGAATCGGCAAGCGCGGTTTTTTCGCTTTCCGACGGTTCTGTGCACGAAAAATATAATTTGGATGTCAGTGCCGCGAATCCCGAAAAAAAGACGTTTAAGGAAACCGACTGGCTGCGCGATATATACACGGTTGTTCATTTTTCTGCGGAAAAATCGCCGTCCGCGCGCTTTTTCAAAAGGCAGAGTGCGGAAAATACGATTTCCGCGGAAATTACGGCGCTCGGCACAATCGGAAATCCGGCGCTGACTGCCGCAATTTCCGATTCGTCGGTTGCATTCGGAAAAAATGCTTTGGAATTCCGCGCTGCGCTTGCGCTTGAAGACGGTTTTGTCACTGTTTCCGATGCTTCATGCGCGTACGCGGGACAAAAACTGCTGAATCCGGAATTATCATTTTACCTGCGGGATTTTTCCGGAATGTTTTCCGCGCAGTTCGAGGGGCATGCGGGAAAAAGCGCTGTTTCCGCGCCGATAACGCTGCAGTGTTCCGCCGCTTTGCCGGAAAAAACAAGCGTCATGCCTTTCAGCGTGCGCGAAATAGCCGTGCCGTCCGATATATCATTCACGCTGACGCTTCCGCACGTTATTTACGGCGAATCCGCATTTGCCGGTCCGTATACTTGTTCCGTAAATAAATCCGCGGAAAGGCTCGATATTTCTGCCTTGGACGAACAGGTTTCGGGCTTTTGTCTTGCGGACGGGCTTGTTATGCTGCGTGCGGATCCGTCGCTTCCGGTTTCGTTTCTGCTTGCGGGAAGCATCGCCGAAGGCGTATTCGATATATCGGTGGAAGACGTTGCCGTCGATTTGTCGATTCTGGACACATTGCTCAAAACACCCTACGCGGCAATATCCGGCGGAACCGCTGCCGGAAAATTCCGTTTGGACGGCGTTTTTTCCGATCCCGAATTTTCCGGCAAACTGACGGCGAAAAATGTTTTGTTTACCTGTCCCGAATATATTACGGAAATAGTCCGCGCGCCTGTTATCGAAATTATTGCCGAAAAAAACAGGATTTATTTTAAAGAAACCAGACTGAATTCCGTCAGCCATTCCGGAGCGGTTTCCGTGGCGCTGGAACTGCTGCTGGACAGCTGGTCGTTTGAATCGCTGCAATTATGGATAGAAACGCTTGATAATACTTTTTTGAAAGCGCGGGTCAATATTCCGCATTTGCAGGTTCTTGCGGACGGCGGCTGCAATCTGCATATTGCCGTGGAGCCGGAAACGGTGTTTGTTACGGGCGCCGTTTTTGCCGAAAACGCGGAAGGCACTATCTCGCCGGGGCTGAGTCCCGATGACGATAAAGTCAAGGAATCCGTGATGTCTTCGGTGCTTGATCTTGCCGTTACGATCGGGCAGCACGGAACGGTGTATTTTCCGACAAGGAACAACCCGATTATCCGCGCCCTTGTTGCGCCGCAGACTCCCGTGTTCGTTAAGCTTGATACTGCCGCCGATACGATTGACTTGCAGGGCGATCTTGTGCTGCGCGGCGGACAAATATCGTATTTGCGGCGCAATTTTATCATGCGGGAGGGGCGGCTTGTCCTGAAAGAACGGACGATGGAACTGGATCCGCGCATTACCGTCCGTGCCGAAATGCGTGAGCGCGACACCGACGGCAATCTTGTCCGCATTATTTTGTCCGCGCTGAATCAGCCGCTGTCCGAATTTTCGCCGCATTTTTCCGCGGAACCCGCAAAATCGGAAAACGAAATAATGACCATGCTGGGCGAAAATATTTCCGATAATTTCGCCGGCGGCGCGTTCGGGCAGCAGATTATTGCGGGACTGCTTGATTACGGAATTCAGACAACGGTGCTCCGCCGTGTGGAAAACGGATTGCGCGAAAAGCTTAATCTTGATATATTTTCCATGCGGACAACGATTCTTCAAAACGCTATGAAGCAGTATTTTGATACAGATTCCCGGTCCGATAAAATTTCATTCAGTAACTTTATTGATGATTCGACTGTTTACATAGGTAAATATTTCAGAAACACATTGTACGCCGATGCGCTGCTGCATTTGCTGTACGATGAGTCAAGACAGAAAAATGACAGCAATAAATACGGTTTGTATTTGCAGCCTGAAATAGGTTTTGAAATGGAAAGTCCGTTCGCAACTATCAGATGGAATATAGCTCCGGAAACGAGCATCGGTGAAAGCTGCTGGATTCCGTATACTTCAATCAGTTTGTCATGGAAATTTTCTTTTTGACGGAGAAAAACTGCATTCGGGCATTTTCTGTTTTCGGCGGTTTTGCAAGGGGAGTTTTTATATGCGCATAAAAAAAATATTCGGCGTCTGTTTTCTGTGTGCGGCGGTGTCTGTTTTTGCACAAACTTCGGACACCTGGTATTACGGAAAAATTCTGCGGGATATTACGTTCGAAGGACTTGAAAACGTAAAAAAGACAGACGTCAGCGCCGTAACGGCAAAATATATCGGCAAACCGTTTTCCGATGAGCTGTATGCCGATTTATTGACGCGGCTGTACGCGCTTGAATATTTTGAAGACGATATTGTGCCGGTTGCGCTGCCCGCAGACGCGAAGCGCGAAAACGTTATCCTGAAATTCACCGTAAAAGAACTTCCTGTTGTCACCGGCATTAAATTCAGCGGGAATTCGCTGATACGCAAAGCGGAACTGGAAGATGCCGTGCACGTGAAAGTCCGCGATATTTTCAATAGGGCAAAAGCAGCCGCCGACGAGCGGAATATCCGCGATTTGTATTTGTCAAAAGGTTTTACCAACGTCAAAGTTTCTTTTTCCGAAGAACGCACCGAAGACGGAATCAAACTGAATTTTGTTATCGACGAAGGATATTCGACGGTCATCAAAACAATTCAGTTTGAAGGAAACCAGTTTGTTACGGACAAAACGCTGAAAGGAGAAATGGAGTTAAAAGAGATTTCTCTGTTTAATAAAGGAGCGTTTCAAGAAGCGCGGCTTGAAATGGACAAGCAGGCGGTGCTTGCGTATTATCAAAACCGCGGATATGCGGATGCCGCTATCCTCGATGTGCGCAGGGATGTATTCAGAAACGAAGCGAAAAAACGCGAGGAACTTACGCTGACCTTTGTCGTAAGGGAAGGCGTGACGTATACGTATCAAGGCATTGCCATATCGGGCAATACGCTTTTTTCCACGGAAACCTTGACAAACCTTATAAAACTGAAACCCGGCAGCGTTTATAATCATGCCCGCGTTCAGGAAGGACTGATGGCTATTGCCGATTTGTATTATGAAAACGGATATACATCGAATCAGTTTATTCCGCAGACAGTAAAAGACGGCAAGCTGCATCAAATCGAATATACGCTGACAATTATCGAACACAGCCGCAGCCATGTCGAAAGTATTATTTTGCGCGGAAACGTAAAAACAAAAGATTATGTCATACTGCGCGAAATGCCGGTTCAAAGCGGCGATATTTTTTCAAAGGCAAAAGTAACGACCGGCTTGCGCAATTTGTATAATACGCAGTTTTTTTCGACGATAGTGCCGGACATACAGCCGGGCTCGGAAAACAATCTTGTCAATTTGATTTTGAATTTGGAAGAACAGTCCACGACATCAATCGAATTCGGCGTTACGTTTTCCGGTGTTCAGGAGCCGGGATCATGGCCTGTTTCGCTGTTTTTGAAATGGCAGGATTCCAATATATTCGGAAGCGGAAAAACCGTAGCCGCGAGCATTACCGCCTCTAAAGATACGCAGGCATTCGATTTGAGTTTCAGTGATTCATGGCTGTTTGGTCTGCCCGTTTCGTTTTCCATTGCGGCAGGCGTTGAACATACGCATTCGACGGCGCTGCAGAAAAAATATCTGCCGGGCGGCATCAATGTTACCGATTATTATTTCGATTATGAAGACTGGACCAATACGCTCAGCGTCAGTTTGGGGCGCCGCTGGATACCCGATTTTGCTATATTAAGCTGGACCGGCGGCATAAAATTTTCATTGCTCCGCGATATTTATGACACGGATTTGTATGTTCCCCTCGATTCCACGCTGAGCGAAAACAGTCATGCCTGGGGAATCAGCAACTCGGTATGGACCGCCTTTTCCGTCGATAACCGCGATATAAATTACGATCCGTCTAAAGGGTGGTTCGCAAGCCAGCGTCTGACCTGGACGGGACTGCTGCCGGTTGAAAGCCAGTATTTCCTGCGCTCCGATACAAAGCTCGAAGGCTATCTTACGCTGCTTGATTTTCCCGTTACGAAAACATACAACTTGAAATTTGTTCTTTCCGCCTATTCGGGACTGTCGTTCCTTGTTCCGACTCCGAATACAAAACTTTCTTCTACCAACAAGCTGTATATCGACGGCATGTTTAACGGGCGCGGCTGGACCACTATTTATAAAACAAAAGGTCAGGCAATGTGGAGCAATATCATTGAGCTGCGCTGTCCTGTCGTAAAAGGCGTGCTGTCCGCCGATTTCTTTTTCGATGCTGTCGCGCTGAAGTCCAAAGCCGCGGAAGTGTGGAGCAGTCTGACTCTGAATGATTTTTATTTCAGCTTCGGGCCGGGATTCCGCTTTACTATCCCGCAGTTCCCGCTGCGCTTTTTGTTTGCGAACACATTCCGCATTCAAGACGGCGAGTTTTTATGGCAGGGAAAAGAATCCGGAAGCGGTCCCGAATGGCAGTTTGTATTGTCCTTTAATCTTACGAATAAATAACATCAAAAATGTTTGATTGCATAGGAGTGTCGGTATGAAGAAGTATATCGCTGTTGTAATAACGTGTATGATTCCTTTTTGCGTGCTGCATGCGCAGCAGCAGATAACACGGTTCGGCGTTGTCGATACATCGAAAGTGTTCACTACGTATTTCCGGGAATCTTCGGCAGTGCGGAACTACGAAAACAAAAAGACCGAATTTCAGGCGGAAATAAACCGCCAGACGGAAGCCTTGAAAAAACTTCAGCTGAAAAAAGCGGAATATGCGAAAAACGGCGATTCCGCTGCGGAACTGCGGACAGATACGGAAATAACCAAAAAAGCGGAGTTTTTGTCCGAATATACGCGCGCAAAAAATTACGAACTCGAAACCATAAAAAAGAAACTTTCCGCGTCCGATGATTTTTACGGCAATTTATACGACGTGATAGGCAGAATTGCGGAGGCAGAAGGATACAGCATGATTTTAAGCCTTCAGCAGGCAAATACCATTTTGTGGTACAGCCCGACGGTCGATATAACGGATAAAGTGATAAGCCGCCTCAATTTGCAGTAAGCGCTTCTGCGTTTTGCCGCCGCAGTGTTTTTGCCGGCATAATAAAAGCGTTCCGACGATGCCCGCCGTGCGCATGACGCGAGTTTTGCGGGGCGGACGGAACGCGCATGCCAAAAAATGCTTCCGCAGACAACTGCATTGCTTTTGTTACGAAAAATCCCGCGGTTTTTCTTGTTCCCTGCGCTGATTTATCTGCGATTCCAATGTGTCATGAAGCGTTTCAAAGCGCTTTTTGTTGTCATCCGATAATTCCATAAGATTTTCGTGGGCATCGAGAATATCTTCCGCGCTCGTGTTTGCCGCTGTGCATTCCGTCAAATTGTCCGGAAACGGCACCGCGGGCGAATCCGTATCGAACAGGCTGAAAACTCCCATAAACACGAGCAAATCCTTGCACTGCGGCTGAATGTTTTGCAGATGCACTTTGTTTCCGGATATTTTTTTCAGTTTTTTATTTATTCCCACAAGCGCGCCGATAAAAGTCGAATCCATGTACGTACATTCGCTCAAATCGACATATACCATTGCGCTGCTTTCCGCATTCTGCGAATCCAGCTTCCCGAAAATCGTCTTTTTCAATTCCGAGCAGTATTGGGCTGTAATATGCCCCGCGGCGCTGATGTACATGTCATTGTTGTTTTCCGAGAATCGAATCATGCTTGTATTTTATACCTGTTTTTTTTATAATGCAATAAAATGAATGAAATATCTCCGCTGATGGCTCAGTACAGAGCAATAAAAGAGCAGTACAAAGATGAAGTGCTTTTTTTCCGTCTCGGCGATTTTTATGAAATGTTTGACGAAGATGCGCTTGAAATATCACGTCTGCTGAATCTGACATTAACGCACCGCGCGGGAAATCCCATGTGCGGAGTTCCGTATCATTCCGCGGGAAGCTATATCGGCCGTTTGCTTCGTTTCGGGAAAAAAATCGCAGTTTGCGAACAAGTCGGCATGCCTTCCGGAAAAGGACTTGCGGAACGCAAAGTTGTGGAAGTAATTACGCCGGGAACTGCGGTTGAAGAAGAATATCTCGATCAGGGCGTACATAATTATCTCGCCGCCGTCTGCCCCGTAAGCCGCGCTCATGCGGATGCAGTGATTGCTTTTTCGTATATCGATGTGTCGACCGGCGCTTTTTTTGCCGCAAGCTGGAACGCAAACGACATGCGCGAACAGTTTGCGCGGGAAATAGGCCGCGTGCAGCCGCGCGAAATTCTGCTTGCCGAATCATTGCGCAATAATCCCGATGCCGCCCAGATTTTGTCGGAACAAAGCGGCTGTACCGTGTCGTATTATCCGGACTGGCATTTTTCCGCGGATTTGGCATATAAGCGGCTGCTGCACCAGTTCGGCACGGTAAATTTGCGGGCATTTTCTTTGACGGAACACTCGCCGGAAATAGTGCCCGCCGGATTTCTGCTGGAATATCTTGCAAAAACCGCCATGCAGGGCGGAACGCAGCAGGATGTTCTGCCGCATGTCATGACGCTGAAAGTTTACTGCGATTCCGAATTTCTCATAATAGACGAATCTTCGCGGCGCAATCTCGAAATATCGGCGAATTTGCATGACGGTTCGGTGCGCTACAGTTTGCTTGAGACCGTTAATTACACCGTTACCCCGATGGGGAACAGGTGCATCCGCTCCTGGCTTTTGCATCCGCTGACGGATCCTGCGCGCATACGGAAACGGCAGTCGCAGGTGGAGCTGCTTTTTTCGCGCCCGAACCGCCTGCGGCAGCTGCGGGATTCTTTGAAGCCTATTCTGGATATAGAACGTCTTGCGGGGCGCATAGCCATGGAGCGCGCTCATGCAAAAGATTTGCAGGCGCTGCGTCAAAGTCTGGAAGCGGCTGTTTCCGTGCTGATGACTGCAGAACAGTTGCAGCTGCTTCATAGCATGGAAATCGATGCAGCGTCGCAGATAGCGGACCTTATAAAGCACTCTGTTTTGGAAGATCCCTCCACCAGTTTGACAGAAGGACGGCTCATAAAACCCGGATATTCGGCGGAACTCGATCGGCTTCATCAGATTCATGATAATTTCAACGCCGTATTGAATGCATATCTCGAAGAAGAAAAAGAAAAAACCGGCATTCAGAACCTGAAAATACGCAGCAACAGGCTGATCGGGTATTATCTTGAAGTTTCGCGGGGAAAACTTGAGAACGTTCCCGCGCATTTTATGCTGCGCCGCTCTTTGGTAAACGGCGACCGCTATTCTACGGAACGACTGCAGGAACTGGAGCATGAACTGCTTGACGCCGGAGAAAAAATAATAGCAAAAGAACACGACCTTTTTATCGAAATACGCTCGAAAATTGCGGAACGCGTTCCGTATTTGCTCGATATTGCTTCGGAAATTGCTCATATCGATGTGTACGCGTCATTTGCCCAGGCCGCGGCGCTGCATAACTGGGTTTGTCCCGAAATCGAAGAAGAAAGCGTATTTGAAATAGAAAAAGGAAGACATCCGGTTGTCGAAATGCATCTTCCGCCGGGGAAATTTATTCCGAATGATGCCGATTTGTGCCGAAAACCGTTCGCGCTCATAACCGGACCGAATATGGCAGGCAAAAGCACGTACCTCAGGCAAAATGCGCTTATTGTTGTGCTTGCGCAGACCGGATCGTTTGTTCCGGCGGCAAAAGCCCGCCTCGGCATTGCCGATCGTGTTTTCTGCCGAGTAGGGGCATCCGACAATTTGGCGCGCGGCGAATCGACATTTCTTGTGGAAATGGCGGAAACAGCGCACATTCTGCATTCCGCAACGGAAAAAAGCCTTGTCATCATGGATGAAATCGGCCGCGGAACTTCGACCGAAGACGGACTTTCCATAGCCTGGGCTGTTTCGGAATATCTTTTGAACACGGTGAAGTCGAAAACGTTTTTCGCGACGCACTATCATGAATTATCGCGTTTGGAACATCCGGCTTTGCAGCAGTTATGTCTTGATGTTCTTGAAGAAGACGGGCAGATTGTGTTTTTGAAGCAGATAAAACAGGGAGCGTCCGCAAGCTCTTACGGACTGCATGTCGCAAAACTTGCGGGCATTCCGGAAACCGTTATATCCCGCGCGTATGAAATCCTGAAAACGCTGTGCAGAATCGTTCCTTATACGGATAACGGTGCCGCTGCGGAAAATCCCCGCTCCGAATTGCCTGATTCTCCGCAAAGCGCCGCGCCGCGTTCGCTTCGGGAAACGGATGCGCCATCGCTTTTTGACGAAGAAGAATTGGTGATTGATGCAATTCTTTCTACCGAAACAGACAGCATTACGCCGCTTGAAGCGCTGCAGAAAATCGCCGAATGGAAAAAAACGCTTTCCCAAAAAAGCCGATGAGTGCGTATATGCATAAATGCTTTTGCGCGGGACGCGGCAGGGCAGCCTGCGCAAAACAAATTCGGAATGGAGGGATTTGAACCCACGACATCCTGCTCCCAAAGCAGGCGCGCTACCGGCTGCGCTACATTCCGCAATGGAAATCATGGTATCAGATAACGTTTTTTATGTCAAAGCCGCAAAATACGAAAAATAATCCGCATATAAAACGGGATATTTTTGCCGTTTCATGCTATATTTTTTATATGCGTAAGTCTTTTCGATGGTTTGCCTTTGTTTTCGCCGCCGCGTTTTTTGCGTCATGTTCCGGCGAAGAAGATACATTCCCGATGCCGCTGTATACGGACACTGCCAGATATCAAAGCCTTGCGCGCATGGAATCTGTCGAATGGACCGAAGATCTGGAACAAAATGCCTTGACTGCGCCTTCGGCGGTTTGTCCGCTTGCCGCGCTGCCGGAAAATTTGTGCGCCGCAGGCGGGAATAATATTTCCGCAGTCTATCCCGCAATCGACGGCTTCGGCAGCCTTGACGTTTCTTTTTTAACGGAAGAACAATATGCGTTTGTCGCGGCATTCTGCGCTTCCGTGTCTTCCGGCACGCTGGATGAATCTGTTTTTTCCGCTTCCGCCGCCGATACGCTGCCCGTGCTGCGCTATGAATTATCTTCCCTGCCGCCTGTCGTTTCGTTTGCGGTAGGAAAACCGTATCTTCTTGCGGAAGATGATGCTTGCAGCGGAAATCCCGTTCTGGAAATTCCCGTGCGCTTTTATTTCGAAAACGGCATTTCCGATTCGCGGATATTTTTTTCCGCAGACGATGAAAAAAGCGGCGAGGATGCGGCGCGCCGTTTCTGCGTTGAACAGATGCAGTTCGGAGAAATCACCGATGGCTGATGTTCTTTCGAGACTTGAGCGCGAACTTGTTTTGCGGTTTATTGCGGAAGAACATCCTGTTTTTCATGTTTTTTCCGCCGAAAAAAATAATGCGCATTCTGTTTCCGTCGATTCGTATTCTTTGGAAAAAGAAACTATCGCGGTAAAAAAAGGCGGAACATCGAACGCGGTATTTTTATCCGCCGCCGGCACGATAAAATTCTTTTTCTATTACAAAGGGCGCGGACTTTTTTTTTACACGGATTTTCGCAGCGATAACGATGCCTATTTCTGTCCCGTTCCTGTGCGGATAGAAAAACAGCGGGAATCACCTGCGGCTGCAAACGAAATGCAGCCGCTTTGCATTATGCGCTGCGGAAACGGCGGCGCGGAAACGGAGCTGCGCTGTTTTGCTTCGGACGGTTTCCCGCCGTTCGGCGCCGAGTATGCTTCCTTTATATGCGGCATGAATGAAGCGCAGGTTTCCGCGGCGTGCGGCATTTTCGAATATCTTGCCGATGACGGCGGGATAAAAAAAGAAGCGGCTGCGGCATTTGTGCGGAAGGTGCAAACGCTGCGGGCGGAAAAAGCGGACTGCGCGGCGGCGGAACAAGAACTCGCCGAAAATACTTGCGGAACCGATTTGCTGCCGCTGTTTTCGGCAGCGGCGTTTTTTTCCGCCGAAAATGAATTTCGGGAAACAGCGCTTCAGGACCGCGCCGCTCCCGTTGCGGTGCTGCATCTTTCCGATACGGCTGTTGTTTTCGGCAGAAAATCGCGTTTTGCGGAAATTCGGCGGAACAACGAATATCCGCTGAAAATGCTGCTTCCGTCGCTGATCGGCGTCAGGATAATCACTGCCGCTGCAAGAGCCGAGCATGTTTTTGAATATGCTTCCGAAAGCGGGGCGGTTATGTCTGCTGCGGTTTGCCGTTTTTCGGCGCTTGCCGAAGAAGACCGCAGATTTTTGTCCGAAAACGTGCGGCGGCCGTCATCCGTTTTGCGGCACGGTGCGTCCGTTTAATGTTCGGACTGCCCCTGTCGGTGCACCGTGTCCTTGCAGGCGTGTTTCCGCAGGAAAACTTATTACGCAAAGCGCAGGTTCGCGGCTCATTGCAAGCAAGGCAAATCGCCGTCAGCGGACACCAACCTGCATCGAAGCCGTCGCTGCACACGGCTTCGAGCCAACGGCGCCGCAATCAGTATTCGGACTGCGGGCAATACATGCGCCGTTAGCTATCGGCAAACTTCTCTATAGGCTATCGGCAAACTTCTCTATAGGCTATCGGCAAACTTCTCTATAGGCTATCGGCAAACTTCTCTTTCCTGCCGTATCACAGCTTTGCAAAAAAGTTATTTAAAAAGTATTTTTTTTGTTGTATAATAGAAAAATGTACCACTGTCATATCCGCTTTTACCTCGTCGGTGAAGAAAATACCGTGTTTGATGCCGCAGCGGCATCGGTTCCGCTGGAAAATTTTGAGCATGAATTGATCCGCAGCCCGTGCATAGAAAAACATGCCGCAGAAACCGCGGACGCGATTTTTGCCTGTCTTGCGGAAACCGAAATGCGCGAAATTTTTTCGCTTTCATCGCTGCGCAGAAAAAACGTGCCGCTTATCGTGCTGTGCCGCAAGGAATGCGCCGATTTTGTGTTTGCGGAACAATCGCTTGCCGCGAAAATCGATGACATTTGGTTTCTGCCGATGACGAAAGCCGAAGCAGAATTCCGTTTTGCCAAATGGCAGCACGCTTTTAAGCAGCAAAAAGATTTTTGGCAGACATCGCAGTTTCTCGAATCGACTATCAATTTTATTCCGAATCTTGTCTGGTATAAGGACAAAAACGGCATTCACGAAAAAGTGAATGACAGTTTCTGCGCTGCCGTAAACAAAACAAAATCTCAGGTTCAGGGAAGAGGCCACGCGTATATCTGGGATGTGGAGAAAGACGATCCTGCCTGCATCGAATCCGAGCGCAAAGTCATGGACGGCAGGCGCACGATTATTTCCGACGAAACGATTATGACAGGCGAGGGAACGCGGCTGCTTACCACATACAAGTCGCCGCTTTACGATGTGGACGGTTCCGTCATGGGCACGGTGGGTGTCGCTATCGATGTAACGCAGGAACGCGCGTATAAACAGGAAATAACCGAAAGAAGCCGCATGCTTGAAGCCGTACTTGAAGCTATGGACTGCGGCGTAATCTGCCATACAATCGACGGTACCGAAGTTGTCAGCATCAATGCCGCCGCCCTCAAAATTCTCGGTTATAAATCGATTGAAGAGCTTGTCGATGACGGATTTTCTACCGTTGCCATGAGTGTTTTGGATGAAGACAAAGATCGGCTGCGCAAAATTTTGTCGGCGTTGAAAAAAGAAGGCGACCGCGTGAGCATGGAGTACCGCGTGCGCCATGACAACGGCGAAATTATCAGCGTTATGGGGAGTGCAAAGCTTATCAGGGAAAACGGCAGACTTTTGTGCCAGCGTTTTCTGCTTGACTGTACGGCGCAGAAAATGCAGGAACAGCGCGAAAAAAAGCACCATCAGGAACTCGTTTATGCGCTTTCCGCCGATTATTCGCTTATTTGCTATTTCGATCTCGATACGGGCAGCGGAGTGCCGCTGCGCATGGACGAAGAAACGCAGCAAATGCTCGGCGATGTTTTTTCCGACAGCCTTTCGCTGGAAAATACCGTATCGCGCTACATCGAAACATGCGTTTACGGCGACGACCGCTCTTTTATGCGCGAAGCACTGAAAAGAGAAAATCTCATCCGCGAAATGGCGGAAAATAAAATGCGGTATATGAATTACCGTGTTTCGTTCGGCGGAAAAATGCTGTACTTCCAGATGAAAATCGTGCGTGTGGGCGAATGGAGCACCTGCCGCGCGATAGTTCTCGGTTTCCGCAGCGTGGATGAAATGACGCGCATGGAAATTATGCGCAGAAGCCAGCTTGAAGACGCGCTCGTTCAGGCAAATGCCGCGAATAAAGCAAAAACCGCGTTTCTTTCCAATATGAGCCACGATATCAGAACGCCGATGAACGCCGTTATCGGCTTTACGTCGCTCGCGCTCAAGCATATAGACAATCATGCGCAGGTCGAACAATTCCTGCACAAAATCATGTCGAGCGGCAGCCACCTGCTGCGCCTTATCAACGATGTGCTGGACATGAGCCACATCGAAAGCGGCAAAATCCATATCGAGGAAAAACCCGCCGATTTGTCGGAAATTCTGCACGGCTTGCGCGATATTGTGCAGGCGGACGCAAAAGCAAAGCAGCTCGAAATTTCCATGGATACGGTGGGCGTTGTCGACGAAGAAATTTTCTGCGACAAACTGCGGCTGAATCAAGTGCTGCTGAATATCCTGAGCAATTCCGTCAAATATACGCCTGCCGGCGGAAAGATTTCCATGCGGATTACCGAAAAACGCCTTGCGTCGAACGGCTGTGCGGATTACGAGTTTGTCATCAGCGATACGGGAATCGGCATGAGCGCCGAATTCCTCGCGCATATTTTCGAACCGTTCGAACGCGAGCAAAATTCGACGGTATCGGGAATTCAGGGGACGGGGCTCGGCATGGCGATAACGAAAAATATCGTGGACATGATGCACGGCACTATTTCCGTGAAAAGCGAGCAGGGCAAAGGAACGGAATTTTCCGTGCTTTTTACGTTCCGATTGAATTCCGACGAAAAAGCGCTGCCTGTTATCGAAAAACTGCGGAACTGCCGCGCGCTTGTGGCGGACGACGACTCGGCTGCCTGCACCGGCGTATCGTCCATGCTGTCCCAAATCGGGCTGCGGGCGGAATGGACGCAGTCCGGAGAAGACGCGCTGCGGCTCCTGCATCAGGCGAAGGCGGACGAAGAGGGCTTTTTTGTCTGCATAATCGATTGGCAACTCTCCGATATGGACGCGCTGGAAGCGGCGCGCAGAATCCGCGCCGAAATCGGAGACGATATGCATATCATTGTTTTGAGCGCGTATGACTGGGGCGACATCGAAGAAGAGGCAAAAAAAGCGGGGATAACAACGTTCTGCGCAAAGCCGCTTTTCTTTTCGGAACTGCGTGCCTGCTTAAATTCGATTGTGAATGAACAGGAGAAAAATAAAAACGCGGCTGCATCGTCCGAAGCGGAAAAAGTGCGCGGGGAAAGAATTCTTCTTGTCGAGGACAACGAAATAAATCAGGAGATTGCACAGCTCATTCTGCTTGATGCGGGCTTTTCCTGCGAAATTGCGGCGAACGGCAAAGAGGCAATAGACCTGCTTTCGGAACACGAACCCGATTATTACCGCTGCATTTTGATGGATATACAAATGCCGGTGATGAACGGCTACGAGGCGGCGCAAACAATCCGCGCAATGCAGGATCCGCGGCTTTCGCAAATTCCCATAATCGCGATGACTGCCAATGCTTTCGAGGAAGACCGGCAGACTGCGCTTCGCAGCGGCATGAACGGGCACATTGCAAAGCCGATCGACACGGACGAGCTGTTTTCGGAATTGGATAAGATTCTCGGAACGTAAAACGGAATTGCTGCGGCGTGCAAATATTGTATTGTACAAAAATCAAAGTCCTGCTACGCTTGCATGCAGAACTTTGTTATGAAAAATCATACAGTAGCGGCATGTATGGGGTGCGTGCCGGCTGTTTTGAAAAATTGTTATTCGCAAATATAATTGAATTGGCTGAAGGGGTTTTATATGAAAACACAAAAAATTGCTAAATTCAGTAAAATAAGAAAAAATTTTCTGCAAGTTGCGGCAATTTTTATTCTGATAGGTTTTGTTTCTTTGCTGTTTTTCTGGTATACGAGGCAGAACTTAATCCGCATGACCGAGCGCAACAAATTGTATGCCTTTGACGCGGCGCAAATCAAAGCCGACCAAATCGACGACGACTTCAATAACTCGCTCGACATGATACAAACATACGCCCATTTTGTCGGCGACAATCTGCCGTCTCCCGTCATCGACCTGCCGACGCTTGAAATGCTTCAGAACGGCGTGTTCGACGCGATGATGTTCGCCGATACGAACGGCGTGGATGTCGTTTTCGACGGAAGATCCGCCTTGGCGGAAAACCGCGAATTCTTCAGAAAAGGAATCGCCGGCGGCACGGGAATCGACGTTGTGTTTTCATCCGACTTTTACGATGACTCGATGCTCAGTTTCTACACGCCGCTGCACTACAAGGGACGCCTGATCGGCGTGCTACGCGGTGCGTACTTTGCCGAAAAGTACCTGAAGCGAATGCTCGAAACTTCGTATTTCGGCGAACCGTCGGACGTGTTTTTGTGCGAGAGCGACGGCCGCATCGTTGCGAGTTCCGGCAGAAAGGCAAGCGGCAGGTATCTTTTGGACTCGCTTGTGAAAGACGGCGTAATCAGCGGAGAAACCGCGGACGCCGTGCGGAAAATGTTCGCGGACGGCAAAAGCGGCGTTTTTACATGCGAAGTCAAAAGCAAAATGGACAATATAAGCATCGCTCCGCTTCCGTCGAATCAGTTTGTTCTCGTGCAGCTTTTTCCGAGCGCCGTTACAAACAAAATGATTCATGCGGAGAACGCAATCGGCATGAAGATTGCATTGGCGCTCATTTTGGTCTTCATTATCTATATCGGTGTGCTGATTTACAGTGCCGCCTGCGCAAGAAAGCGCCTCGAAACCGAAAACCGCGACATGGGCTATATCATCAGCGGCATGAAAGCGCTTTTTACGCGTTTTGCCATTGCGGATTTGAACGAGGGAACGTACACCTACCTTTCGGGGACAAAACCTGAGGACAGCCGGCTGAAAAACAGCGGCGTTTACAGCGAACTTGTGGATTATTTCTGCGATATTCTTGTGGTTCCGGAAGAAAAGGAAAGCCTGCGCGAACAGATTTCGATCGAACGAATCAAAAACTCGCTGAAAGAACGTTCCGATTTGCGCATCGAATGCCACATGAAAAACGGCGACTGGAATCACATCAACATTATCCGCATTGACGGCGGCGGAAAAGTCCTGTTTGCGCGGCAGAATACGACCTACACGAAGAAAAAAGAGCTGAAAATTCAGGCGGAACTTGAGAACACCTACCGCAAGGAACGGCAGTACCGCATCGCCATCATGTCGAATTCGTTCAATACGTTCGAATTCAACGTGTCGCAGGACTTGATTGAAAGCGACATCACGCGGACGCTGGAAGACGGGACAAAGATTTCGTTTTTGGAAAAATGCGCGCTTTCCGCGCCGTGCAAGGCTTCCGAATGCTTCCTTGCCTGGGAAAAATTCGTTTCAAGCGACTCGCTCGAAGACTTCAGGGCGACGGTAAATCCGGAGAGTCTGCGGCAGAAATACGAAAAAGGCGAAAAGGAAGTGTCCGTCGACTACTGGGCTTCGGCAGGTCAGGGCAGGAAAATGTGCGTGCGTCAGTCGTTCATCATGACGCGCGACGACAAGGGCGATATCATCGCGATGGTCATTTCGCGCGACATCACGGAGCAGGTGAAAAAGCAGTACGAACAGACGCAGGCCTTGCAGGACGCGCTTTTGCAGGCGCAGCACGCGAACAACGCGAAGACGACGTTCCTTTCGAACATGAGCCACGACATCCGCACGCCGATGAACGCGATCATCGGATTCACGACGATTGCGGCGAGCCACATCGACAACAAGGAGCAAGTCAGGGACTGCCTGCAGAAGGTGCTTTCGTCGAGCAACCATCTTCTGAGCCTCATCAACGACATTCTCGACATGAGCCGCATCGAGAGCGGCAAGGTGCAAATCAAAGAGCAGGAATGCAACATTTCCGAAATGATGCACAGCCTCGTGAACATCATTCAGCCGCAGGTGAAGGCAAAGCAGCTCGAACTTTTCATCGACACGTTCGAAGTGGTGAACGAGGACGTCATCGCGGACGCGCTTAAAATGAATCAGGTTTTCATCAATCTTTTGAGCAACGCGGTGAAATACACGCCGGCGGGCGGAAGCGTTTCGTTCAGGATAATGCAGAAGACAACGTTCCGGCACGGCTGGGGCGACTACACGTTCATCGTAAAAGACAACGGCATCGGAATGTCGCCGGATTTCGTCACGCACATTTTCGAGCCGTTCGAGCGCGAGTCCACCGTCACGCAGTCGGGCATTCAGGGGACGGGGCTCGGCATGGCGATCACGAAAAACATCGTGGAAATGATGGGCGGCACGATTTCCGTGGAAAGCGAGCAGGGCAAAGGCAGCACGTTCACGGTGGAACTTTCGCTGAAGCTTCAGGATGTGGAAAAGAACGCCGAGCAGCTTAAGGAACTCGACGGGCTGCGCGCGCTCGTGGTGGACGACGATCTGAACGTGTGCGACAGCGTGAACAAAATGCTCAAGCAGCTGGGAATGCGCGCCGAATGGACGACTTCCGGGTGCGAGGCCGCATACCGTGCGAAAACGGCGCACGAAGAAGGCGACTCGTACCATACGTACATCATCGACTGGCAGATGCCCGAAATGAACGGCGTGGAGACCGCGCGCCGGATCCGCGCCGCCGTGGGCAGCGAAGCGCCGATCATCATTCTCACCGCCTACGACTGGACGGACATCGAAGAGGAGGCGCGCTCCGTGGGTGTGACGGCGTTCTGCGCGAAGCCGCTTTTCCTTTCCGACCTCAAGGCCGCGCTGCTTGCCGCGAACAATTCTTCTTCCGCCAAAGACGAGGAGGAGAAAAGCGCGTCCTGGGCGCTCGAAGATTTCGGCGGAAAGCGGGTGCTCCTGGTTGACGACGTGGAAATGAACCGCGAGATTGCGCAGGTCATCCTCGAGGAGGCGGGATTCGCCGTGGAGACCGCGCCCGACGGCACCGACGCCGTGGTGATGGTGGAAAAATCTAGCGAAAATTATTATGACGCGATTTTGATGGACGTGCAGATGCCGATTATGGACGGCTACGAGGCGACGCGCACCATCCGCGATATGCCGCGAGGCGACGTGAAGACAATGCCGATTATCGCGATGACCGCGAACGCGATGGAAGAGGACAAAGAAACCGCCCTCAAAAACGGCATGAATGCCCATATCGCCAAGCCGCTCGACATCGACATTTTCATTTCCGTGCTGAAAAAATTCTTGGGGGGGGAAGGAGTAAACAGTAACGGCTAACAGAACCCTGCCGCCCGCGGCAGGGTTCTGTTAGCCGCCGAAATCGCCGCGAGCGGTGCGGGCTTGCCGGAGCAGGGCAGTTTGAATATACGATTGAGGAACTGAAAAAGCAAGCCGCAAAAATCGGCGTGAACGGCGTTGGCATCGAAAACACAGGCGAAAAAAGCGAAGACACCGTTTTTTGCGGGAATGTGTTTGTTCCCGCACTCGCGCAGGCTGTTTCCGGCAAGGCGTCTGTTGAAAAAGCTCTATTCCCTGAATTCCAAAATGTCGCCCGGCTGGCAGTCCAGCGCTTTGCAAATCGCTTTGAGTGTGGAAAAACGAATTGCGCTTATTTTGCCCGTCTTTATTTTCGAAAGGTTGACATTCGTGATGCCGACTTTTTCCGCAAGTTCTCCGAGGGAAATTTTTCTGTCCGCCATCATGCGGTCAAGGCGCAAGACTATCATATCAATCCCTCGACTTCCGATTCAAGCTTTTCGCCGTAAGAAAAAATCTGGCTCAGCGCGAGAATGACGAATCCCGCGATTGCGCATTCCGCGTGCACGGCAAGCTCGATTTTGCCGAGGACCGCGCGGCAAGTCGCGCATACGAAAATTTGAAACGCCGGAATCAAAATGTAAAAAACGCCGATTTCGCGGACCATTCGCACGATGTCTTTTTGGAACGGCGTTTCGCCTTTGGAAAACGAAGTTTTTCCGGCGGCGGTTTTGAGAATAAGCGCGACATTGCGGAACATCATTGTTCTGACTGCAAACGAAAGAATTCCCGCCAAGGCAAAAAACGCCACGCTTCCTGCGATGACTGCATCTCCGTTTAAGATGTTTATGTCGAAACCCTGAACGCTCAGTTCGCCGTGGTTGCGGAGCGCGAGCGTTTTTGCGAAATTCGCGGCGGCATCCGCACGCGCAATGCTCAGTACAAAGGCTGCGGCATAGCCGAGCGCCGCGAGCGCGCAAACTGCTTCCAGAATTTTCGCCGCGATGCAAGTCGCCTTTGCCAGTTTCGTTTTCATATTCCCTCCGTTTTTCCGAACGCCGCTGCCCCGCAAAAAGCGCGGCAAGACTTGAACCGCTTAGCACGCTTCAAGTCTTGCGGCTGCTTAAAAGTGTATCGTAACACAGACCGAAGGCGTTACCGCCAGCGATCCGGCTTTTACAAGTTTGTTTTCCGTATCTTCGTAGTCGTCGTTGCGAACGCCGTCGTCCAAATCCCTGTCAACCGAATGGCATCCCACAAGCGCAACCGTTCCGAGAACATTGAATCCTATGCCGACGCGCTTCGAAAGCTGCACTGCAAGACCGACGTCTATGCCCGCCAAAAGATTCAAACCAGAAACCGCAGAATCAACGCTGTTTGCGGAAAGCTGATAGCGGTAATAGTCAAACCCGATTCCGCCTGTCAGCGCGAGCGTAAGCGTTTCTGTGCGCAGTGGCGCGTATCCGACCCCGCCGAATAAATTCACCAAGCCGCCCGTTTCGTTTTCTTTGGTCAAGTCGTCGCTGAAAATCGCCGCGCCCGTGAAATTTCCCAGAAACGAAAGGCCGTTGTCTTTGTTCACGGCAAGAAAATCAACATTGCCGCCGACTCCCGCATAGTTCATCGCGTCGCCGTCGGTCTTTTGGTGCGCAATCGGCGCGCTCACGCCGGCGAAAAGAATTTTGTTCCAGCTGCTTTCGGCAAAGGCAGCGGCGGAAAGCGCGGCGCAGAAAATCGCAAGCGCGATGATTTTTTTGTTCGTTTTCATAAAAACCTCTTTTGATGTAGAATGATTCGCAGGACAGCACAATTGCCCCGCGCTTTCATTCAAGCATAATAAGCGGCTGTTTGTCAATAAAATTTTAATGAAAAACGATAAATTTTTAATAAAAATCGAAGCAATTATGAATTTTCAACGCTCCCGTACAAACGGATTTTTTCTTCTTTGCCGCGAATGTCCGACTCGCACAAAAACTGCGGGCACGGAACGTTTTCATTGTCCGAAAAATCCCGTTCGCCCTCAATCTCGGTTACCGTGCTTTCGGAAATCAAAAGGTCGCGCTTGTATTCCTTGCAAAGCCCTTCGATTCTGCTCGCGATGTTCACGCTGTCGCCGATGACCGTATATTCCATGCGCGCGGGGGAGCCGATGTTTCCCGCGAGCACTGCGCCCGTGTGAATCCCGATTCCGAAACGGATTTGCGGAAAGCCGATTTTTTCAAAGCCCGCATTCACCCGAACGAGTGCGCGCCGCATTTCCAGCGCAGAAAGATACGCGTCCCTCGCGTGCGTTGCGGTTTTCACGGGCGCGCCGAAAATCGCCATGATTGCGTCGCCGATGTACTTGTTGATGATGCCGTTGTGCCGGATTATGCATTCGCTCATCGCGGAAAAATATTCGTTCAAAAGCCGCACGACTTTTTCGCATTCCATTTTTTCCGAAAGACTCGTAAAGCCGCGGATGTCGCAGAACAAAATCGTAACGCGCATGTTTTCTCCGCCGAGCGAGATTCCTTCCATTCCGCCGCCGAGCAGATGGTCGCGCACGTCGGGAGTGACGATTTTTCCGAACACGTCTTTCATGAATTCCTTTTCCGAAAGCGAGCGCGACATCTCGTTGAAGCTGTCGCCGAGCATGCCGATTTCGTCGCCGGAAGAAACATCGACTCGGCTTTTCAAGTCGCCTTCGGAAATCTTCCGCGCGGCGGCGGCAAGCTGCTTCAAGGGCTTTCGCAGGATGTCTGTCAAAAGCAGCGTGATGAAAAATCCCGCAGGCAGAAAAATCGACATCACCGCGATCAAGTTGAAGCTTATTTCGATTCCGAGATTTTTTTCTTTCGTGACGAGCGCGAACAAAAGCACGACTACAGGGAACACTCCGACGCCGACATAGTACATCAGAAAAGTCAGCCGAAGCGAAGGGCGGATCAAACCTTTTGTCGCGGAAATGTTTCCGTCCGGAAAATACAGCTTCAGGATTTTCGTGCGGTTCGCCGTCTCCAAAATCAGAAACGTCACGACGAACGCGAGCGACGCCGCGAGCAGCGTGAACATCGCGGAATTTTTGAGCACGCCGAAGATTTTTTCGCCCGAAGAAAAATAAATGCAGGCGACAAAAAGCGACTGAAAAGCGAGCATCAAAATCCAGCCGACTATTCCGAGCGAGGCAAGCGCGATCGGAGAATTGGCCGCGTTTATTTTTGCGCGCCCGCTTCCCCTGAAAATCGGGGCTATGAAAACCGCCGCAAGAAAAATCGCGACCAGGAACGAAAGCACGGTCGGAACATTGGTGAGAATTTCATGTCTCTCCAAAAAAGCAAGCCAAATCTCGTATTCGTTGCTTTTCGGCAGGGGAAAATCTATCATAAGCGTAACGCTCAGCACCAGAAAGTTGGCGGCAATCGGCACGAGCAGATAAAAAGCGCCGATGAAGAGATTCTGCTTTTTTGTCATAGAAAGATTTTAGCACAAAGGTGAATTTTATGCAAGTTTTGTCTGCCGCGGACCAAAAATCGCAGTGCAAATTCCGCGCCGCCGCCGAATTGTGAGAATGACAGAAGAGATTTCTTGAAACAAATCCGTGCTTTGCGGTACAATATCGTATCTGTTTTGCTTGAAAAATTCGAAATATTCAAGTAAACGCACGAGGTTCGGTGATATGAAAAAATTGACGAAATTCATGTTTGTTTTCTGTGCGATGGCGGCATTTTTTGCAGCAAGCTGCGCGAGCGGTTCGCACATTGTTACGGGAACGCAGCGGGAAGCAATCGGCGTTGAAGAAGTCAAAATTTTTACGGAATTTCCCGAAACGTATGAAGTTATCGGAATTGTATCGGCTTCGAGCGATGCCGGCTGGACGGAACAAGGAAGTTTGAATTATGCAATCAAAGAACTGAAAAATCAGGCCGCAAAAATCGGCGCGAACGGCATCGTTATTGAAAGCACGGGGCAAACAAGTGCTGGTGCAGTTTTGGTCGGAAACATGTTTGTTCCTGTGTCCGCGCAAACTGTTTCGGCAAAAGCAATTTATATTGAGCATAAAAATTCAAGTGAGGAAGAAAAATGAAAAAGTTGCCGTCGGTTTTTCGTCTTTGCTGTTTTACTGCGGTGATGTGTGTGTGCTGCGTGCCGCAGCAGGCTTTTGCGCAAGAGCAAATTCAAACCGCCGCCGCTGCGGTGCGCGTGGGCTACTACGATTCGGGCGAGCCGGACTTTCAGAGCGGCTTTTCCGACGATGTGCGGAAATCGGGGTACGCCTACGACTATTACCAAATGCTCGCGCGCTTTGCCGGCTGGAAATACGAATATGTTTACGGAAGCAGAGAAGAAATCCGCGAAAAACTCGCCGCGGGCGAAATCGACATAATGGCGGGCGCGTATAAAACGAACGGCCTCTTTGCGGACAAAGTCGATTTTTCGGCAATGGACATGGGCTTGAACGACGGCAGATATTTTGCCGTAAGCAAGGCAAATGCCGGACTGCTCGGCGAATTGAATTATGCGATGGCGCAAATCGCCGAAGTTTTTCCGACGTTCACGTTCAAGCTGTATCAAAAGCATTTCAATAAGTCGTCTTTTTCGGGTTTGACCGAGCGCGAGGAACAGTGGCTGCTGCAAAAAAACACGCTGACATTCGGATATACGCGCCATCATTTGCCGTTTTCGGGACAGGACGACGAGGGAAATCCCGCAGGACTTGCGGGCGAGCTTATACGGCAGCTCGAAGAATTTGCGGACATAAAAGTTGTTCCGGTGTGCTTCGATTATGTGTGGGATATGGAAAACGCGCTGAAAGACCATACTATCGATATTGGCTTTCCGATGTATTCTGACAGCTGGATTGCCGAGCGCAAAGGCTTGATTCAGACGGAAACCGTCGTTACCGACAGAATGATGATGGTTTACCGCGGCGAATACACAAGAGACACCACTTCAAGCCTTGCTATGCCCAAAATGTCGCTCGGACTGCGCGACTATCTTCCGACCAATTATCCGAATTCGGCTGTAACGGAATATGATAATTTTAAGGATACGTTCGATGCTGTGTATTACGGCAAGGTCGGCGCTTTTATCGCTTATTCAAGCATAATCCAGCGTCAGCTGACCGGCTATGACAAAGCCAATGAGCTTAAGGTGAGCTATCTCGACAAAACCGAAGAGCTTTGCATGCTGGTTTGTCAGCATAATGCCGTTTTGGCAGTGATACTCGACAAGATGATAAATCAAATCAACCGTGAAGTGATAATGGCCGCGCTTTTGCGCCATGCGAGCATGAAAAAGGACGATCCGACGCTTTTGGATTTTTTCAAGCGCTACGCGCATCTTTTTGTAATTGTGCTTGTCGTTTTCGTTTCGTGTATTGCAGCGGCGTTCGCAATGTACATCAGAAAGTCGCGCGCGTACGCACGGGAACAGGAAGAAATGCAGTCTTCGCTGAAAAAGGCGCTCGAAATGGCGGACGCGGCGAACAAGGCGAAGACGCAGTTTCTTTCGAGCATGAGCCACGACATCCGCACGCCGATGAACGCGATTGTCGGGATGACGGACATCGCCAAAAAGCACACGGACGACAAAGAAAAGCTCGAAGACTGCCTCGACAAAATTACGCTTTCGAGCCACCACCTTTTGACGCTCATCAACGACGTGCTCGACATTTCCAAAATCGAAAGCGGCCGCCTCACGCTCAATCCGATCAATTTTTCGCTGCGCAGCACTACGGACAATCTCGTGAATATCGTGCGCCCGATGATAAAATCCAAGCGGCAGGAATTCGAAGTGCGCATCCACAATGTGAACTGCGAAACGCTGTACGGCGACGAACTTCGCGTGAGCCAGATTTTCATAAACATTCTTTCCAATGCCGTAAAGTACACGCCCGACGGCGGAAAAATCATTCTCGACCTGCACGAAGAATTCGTCGACGAGCAGACCGTGCGCCTTACATATATCGTCAAGGACAACGGCATCGGCATGAGCCGCGAATATATGGAAAAAATGTACGACACTTTCACCCGCGCAAACGACAGCCGCATCAACAAAGTGCAGGGCACGGGGCTCGGACTTGCGATAGTGCGCCAAATGGTCATGCTGATGGACGGCACAATCGAATGCGAAAGCGAAGTGGACAAAGGCACGACGTTCACGGTAAAACTCGAACTTCCCGTCGGCGAGGAGAAGCGCAAAGTTTACACGCTTCCGCCGATTGACATTCTCTTCGTGGACGACGACGAAGTTTTCCTCACGATTACCGAGGACACCGTGGAAGAAATGGGCGCGAACGTGGAAACCGCCGCGACAGGCGAAAAAGCCCTCGAACTTGTGAAAAAACGGCACGAAGAGGGCAGGGATTACAGCATCGCGATAGTCGACTGGAGGCTTCCCGGAATGAGCGGCGCCGAAACCGTGCGCGCCATACGTGAAATTGCGGGCGAGGACACTTCGATAATTCTCGTGAGCGCCTACGACTGGTCGGACATCGAAGAAGACGCGAAGACAAGTGGCGCCGACGGATTTATTTCAAAGCCGCTTTTCAAATCGTATTTGGCGGAAAAAATCGAACTTGTAATCAGCAAAGGCGAAGCAAAAACCGCAATGCCGGAAGACAAAAACGGCGATCTCAAGGGACTGCATGTGCTTGTCGCCGAAGACAACGACATCAACTGGGAAATCATCAGCGAGCTGCTTGAAATGCAGGGAATCACCGCCGATCACGCCGAAAACGGAAAAGAAGCGCTTTCCGCAATGGAAAACGCGGAAGACGGCAAGTACAGTCTTATCTTGATGGACGTGCAGATGCCTCTTATGAACGGCAGGGAAGCGACCGCGGAACTCCGAAAATCGCCGCGCGGTTATGTGAAGAACATTCCGATAATCGCGATGACCGCCGACGCCTTCGCCGAAGACATTGCCGCCTGTCTTGCTGCGGGCATGGACGGCCACGTGCCGAAGCCCGTGGATATGGACAAATTGTTCCAGGAAATGCGCCGTGTTCTTACCCCCCCCCGTCGGCCTCGGCGGACGAATAAGGGCGCGGCAGAAATGGAGCGACCTTAAAGCACCGGATGCCGCTGCCGCGGAAAAGCGCGAAGATTGACCGCGGCGGACGACGCGAGCCGTCAGAGATGTCCGCCTTTGTAAATTGTGCTTTTTCGAATTTATTTGCGGAAAAACGTAAATGTATTACCGCAAATACGTATGCGTTTTTCCCGAAATATGTAAACGTTTTACCGCAAATACGTTTACGTTTTTGCGGAAATACATTCTGAAAATGCGGATTTTTGAAAAAATGTGCGTTCCCCCGCGCGGCGTGGCAGTCCGCAAAAATTCCGCGAACAATGCGGGCAGTCCGCAAATTCACAAGATATTTTTATGCGTGAATCGCTCTTCCACTTCTTGAATTTTTTGCGTGAGTTCGGCAGAAAGCGTCTGTACGAAAAAAGCAATGTCGCTTTGCGCCGTATCTTCGCTCGGAAGCGCGAAAAAGGCTGATATCGGCACTCCAAAAAATGTTGCAAAGCGCGCAAGCGTTTCAGGCGAAACCCATTTCTTGCAGTTTTCAATATCATTGATGAACGTAAACGCCATTTGCAGGCTGTTTGCGAGTTTCATCTGTGAAAGACCTCTTTGTTTTCGAAATTTCTTCAAATTTTCCGCCAAAGTTTGTCTTACTTCTTTTTCGTCCATAGTGTAAGTTATTCCAATAGAGTATTATTTTATTACACTATTGGCTTGATGTTTTCGCAATAATCTAGTAGACTGTTGTTATTATTCGCTATTAGCGGATAAATCTATGTTTTTTATGCGAATAAATTTTTCCCGTTTTCAAAGGATTTATATAATGGCAAAACTCAATATCGACCAAAAAAGCATTAAAGATTTATTTGAGGACAAAAAGTCCGATTTCCTTATTCCCGATTATCAAAGGCCGTATCGCTGGAGTGTGTACGAATGTGAAGAACTGTGGGAAGATATATTTGAATTCGCCTTTCCAAACAATAACGCAGACAATTTTAATACTGAAGAAGAATATTACTTAGGTTCAATCGTTACATTTCGAAATGATGCCGGCAAAAAGGAAATAATCGACGGTCAGCAGAGACTTTCGACTTTAATGCTTTTGCTGCGTGCTTTCTATGTCAAATTCGGAGAAGTGCAGGACGATAATTCCAAAAAAATGCGTGAAAATATCGAAAAGTGTATATGGAAAACTGATGAAGTCGGCAACCCTGATAAAAGCGCATTGAAAATCAATTCGGAAGTCGCCGCGGATGACGATAAGGAAGAATTGTTAAAAATTCTCAAGACGGGCGACGCAAGCGATATGAAAAGCCGTTATGCCGAAAATTACAGATTTTTCCAAAGGAAAATAGATGATTTCTCGAACAACTATCCGTCATGTTTTTTATACCTGCCTGCAAGAATATTGAATAACTGCATTCTGCTTCCGATTGAAGCTGATGACCAAAATACAGCCTTGCGTATTTTTTCAACACTTAATGACAGAGGAATGCCTTTGTCGGATACAGATATTTTCAAGGCGCAGTTTTATAAATATTATTCAAGCAAAGGGCAAAAGAATGATTTTATTGAAAAATGGAAAAACTTAGAAAAACATTCCAATCTTGACTTCTTGTTTTATCAATACATGTACTATGAACGGGCAAAAATGGGAATCACAGACTCCACAACCGAAGGTTTAAGAAAGTTTTATGAAAAGAACAAATATGAATTATTGCGAAAAGACGAAACATTGGAAAATCTTATTGACTTGGCGAATTTTTGGCATGATGTTGATGTTCAAGATAACGAAAGATTTTCAGAAGATGTATTAAAAAAGTTATTTGTCCTTGAGTTCGCGCCTAATGCTATATGGATGTCCTTTGTGTCGGTATATTATTTGCATAACCGCAACGATAAAGGCGAAGTAAACAATGATTTATTTAATGGTTTCCTGCAAAAAATGACAGCATTTATATGGGCGTACGCCGTCTATATGCCGGGCGTAATTGCTTTGAGAGCACCTATTTATACGGAAATGGTAAATATCGTCAATAATCGTCCTGTCGAATTTGCAGATAGAAAATTCGATTTAATTCAATTAAAAAGTATGTTTGAAAACTATGACTTCAATAACAACCGTCCCATAACAAAAGCAATGCTTGCTTGGTGGGCATATCAAGACGTTGAGCAGCCGCTATTGTCTATCGGAACGGCTTTTGACATAGAACATATATACGCAAAAAATCGTAATGATAAAGAGGGCGGTTTGAGCAATATCAAATATATGGACAAACTCGGAAACAAATCATTGCTTGAAAAGCGCATAAATATTCGTGCTTCGGATTACAGATTTGAAGACAAGAAAAAATATTACGAAGGTTTTACCACCCAAAAAGGCAAAGTTAAAGATTCTACCGCAATTGTATCTTTGAAAAAATTAGCACAGCAAAGCGATTTTGTTGAAGCTGACATTATCAGGCGGAATGATGAAATAATCGAAACATTTATGCAGTTTCTGACGGATAATAATTTAAATAAAATTGAAAATAATCCGCGCAAAAGTGCCGCAAAGTGATTCCGTTAAGGTAAGTAACGAACGCACACACACCGTTAATGCCGCTGACACTCGCGGGGTGAGAGCTTTAAACATCGCGGCGGTTATGCGATGCGCGAGCGTTCTCCCTGCGGCGATCTGCAAAGCGCGGCGCCCGCCGGTCGGGGAGGGTGCGGCGGCAGGGGATTGGACTTTTTTGTCCTTTCGGACGGAGTGAGGAATTCACAGGCTATGGATTGCTTCGCCGCTTTCGCGTTATGTCGGGCTTTCCGGTTTTCGAAAAGCCTGCTTTTGCGTTATGACGGCGTTTCGGTTTTCGAAAAGTCTGCTTTCGTGTTATGACGGCGTTTTCGGCTTTTCAAAAAGCCTGCTTTTGCGTTATGGTGGGCTTTCCGGCTTTCGAAAAGCCTGTTTTCGTGTTATGACGGCGTTTTCGCATTTTCGAAAAGCCCGCTTTCGCGTTATGTCGGTGTTTTCGGCTATTCGAAAAGCTCGCCGTGCGATTGGGGGGGGACGCTTTCCTTTTATGCAGCGGCGGACGACCGGATCGCTTCACATTCGTTCGCGATGACGAAGCTGGGTTGTGTGGAACGGATGGGCAATGCGGTAAAGCTGCGCCGAAAATATCCCCCTTATTTTGCCAAATCGGCAATCGTAACGCTGTCGAGGTAGGCGTTGACCTGTTTGTCAAGTCCGCGCCACAGCGGCAGCGTTCGGCAGTGCTCGGCATTTGCGCAGTCTTCGCTTCCGCTTGCAAGGCAGGCGACCGGCGCAAGGGCGGTTCCTTCCGTAACGCGCAGAATGTCGCCGGCTGTATACTCGGCGGGAGCTTTTGTTAAGCGGTATCCGCCGCCTTTTTTCGAAACTCCGTGCACCAAACCGCTTTTCGAAAGCAGCGCCATTATCAATTCCAAATATTTGTGTGAAATATTTTGGCGTGCGGCAATGTCTTTGAGCGGAATAAAGCTGCCGGATTTTTGTTCCGCCAAATCAATCATCACTCTGAGCGCATATCTGCCTTTTGTGGAAATTATCATCGTTTGATTCTCCGCAGAAAACGCCGCGCGGCAATTTTGCGCGGCGCACTGTTTCAATTGAATAAGGGCGTGCTTAAATATCTGTCGCCGGTGTCAGGCAGCAAAACGGCGATGGTTTTGCCGCTGCTTTCCGGCCGTTTTGCGATTTCGAGTGCTGCCCAAAGCGCGGCGCCGCCGGAAATCCCGATGAGAATGCCTTCTTTTTGCCCGACAAGCCGTCCCGTACTGAATGCGTCCTCATTTTCTACGGTGATAATTTCATCATAGACGGATGTGTCGAGCACGCGCGGAACAAAGCCCGCACCGATGCCCTGAATCTTGTGGCTTCCGGCAATTCCCGTCGACAGAACCGCGGATGAAGCGGGTTCTACCGCGGCGATTTTTATGCCGGGAATTTTCGATTTCAAATAGTTCCCTGCACCGGTGATCGTGCCGCCCGTGCCGACGCCGGCAACAAAATAATCGATATTGCCGTCGGTGTCTTCATATAATTCGGGACCGGTTGTTTCTTCATGCGCTTTCGGGTTCGCGGGATTTTCAAACTGTCCCGGAATAAAACTGCCCGGCGTTTCGCGCGCGAGTTCTTCCGCTTTCGCAATTGCGCCTTTCATTCCTTTCGCGCCTTCCGTGAGCACAATCTGCGCGCCGTAAGCTTTTATCAGCTGCCGCCGTTCCACACTCATCGTTTCGGGCATTACGAGAATAATTTTGTATCCGCGCGCGGCGGCAACGGATGCAAGCCCGATGCCGGTGTTTCCGCTTGTCGGTTCGATAATCGTTGCGCCCGCTTTGAGCTTTCCCGTTTTTTCCGCGTCGTCAATCATCGCTTTTGCGATTCTGTCTTTTACGGAACCTGCCGGATTGAGATATTCCAGCTTGGCAAGAAGGCGCGCCTTTACATTGAACGCTTGTTCGATATGCGTTAATTCCAATAACGGCGTGTGTCCGATTAACTGATCTGCTGAGGTAAAAATCCGCGGCATGCTTTATTCTCCCTTATAAAAATTGTTGCAGAAAATGCCGATTTTCAGGCGGCAAGTACGAGCATATATTGTTTAACCTACTATGTCAATAGGTTAAACAATGCGGAAGCGCATGCTTTTTTATGATGCGCGTTTGTGCTATACTTTCGGTATGCAAAAATATTCCGCGAATTCTGCCGGTTATGCCGCTGCTTCCGCTTCAGATTCAGACAGTGAGAAAACTGCGGAAAAAAAAATATGCCGATTGGATCCCGATAACGTATGCCGTTATCTTTCTTCCGGCGGACGTTTTGCCGCAATGTCCGGCAAGTTCGAGGAGCGCCCGTCGCAGCTTGCGCTGATGAAAGACATTTGCGGCGTGTTTAACGACAACGGCATCGGCGTGTTCGAAGCCGGCACGGGAGTCGGAAAATCGTTTGCCTATTTGATTCCGGCTATGCTTTGGGCGGCGGAAAACAAAGAACGTGTCGTCGTTTCCACCGGCACGATAAATTTGCAGCAGCAGCTCATGGACAAAGATATTCCCGCCGCAAAAAATATTACGGGAAAAAATATCAGCGCGGTGCTGGTAAAAGGGCGGCAGAATTATGTATGTCTGCGCCGTTTTTCGGATATGCGCTCGGAACCGGATTTATTTGACGAAGAAACAGAAGAAATTGCGCACATTGCCGAATGGGTAAAAAAAACCTCCGACGGCAGCCGCTCGGATTTGCCGTTTGTGCCGTCGGCGAATATTTGGCAGCGCATCAATTCCGAAGCCGACGCCTGCAAAGGAATGCGCTGCCCGTTCAAGGAAGACTGTTTTGTTATGCGCGTGCGGAAAGAAGCCGTCGCCGCGAATATTATTGTCGTGAATCATCATATTTTGTTTGCCGATATCGAATCGAGATTGCAGGGCGCCGGTTATGATGACGCCGCGCTGCTGCCGCCGTACCGCCGCTTGATTTTCGACGAAGCACACGGCATGGAAAGCGCCGCCACGAGTTTTTTTTCGGAATCCGTTACGCGCTTCAGTTTTTTAAAACAGCTCAATTTGCTCTACCGTCAGCGGCGCGGCGCGGCGGCGGGCTATCTTTTTACGCTTGAGGCATTGTCTTCAGGCGGCGATGTGCTTTCCGAAATTCCGCCGATTATCGAACGGATAAAAACCGACATCCAGCGCCTTGAAGATGCTTCTTCTACGCTGACAGAACACGATTCTTCATGGCGTTTGTGCGGACAGTCGCAAAAAGATGCCGCCGCCGTGCTCGGCGCGATGAATGAGCTGCACGCATCCGCGCTTGTTTTCTGCGCAAAAATACGAAACATCATCGACGGCATCGCGGAAGAAGACCGTGAAACGCCGTCTGTCTGGGAAACAAAACAGATTCTGCGGAGAATCGAAGCTGCGGCGCAGGTCTGCGGAAATTTTACCGCCTGGGAAGAACATCCCGATATGGTTTTTTGGATTGAAAAAAGGCGCTTAATTGCCGAATCGGAAGACAAAAAATCGACAGCGGCTTGGTATCCGCGCTTTGTGCAGACGCCGCTTGATATATCGTTCCGCATGAACGAAGGGATTTTCGAACCGATAAGCACCATTGTGTGCACGTCGGCTACGATAAAAACCGGCGGGAATTTTTCGTTTTGGATGAAACGCAGCGGCGTTGTGTTTACGGAACGCTCCCGCGTGTGCGAAAGAGAATATCCTTCGTCGTTTTTATACGAAAAAAACGCGCTGCTGCTTGTCCCGTCCGACGCGCCCATGCCCGATCAGCCGTCGTTTCAGGAATTTCTCGAAAAAGCATCATCATCGCTTATTGCGGCAGCCGGCGGAAGGACGCTTGTTTTATTTACTTCCTATGAATCATTGCGGCGTACCTGCCGTTCGGCGCGGACGGCGCTTTCCGAGCTGGGAATTCCCGTATTGATGCAGGGGGAAGACGACCGCAGCCGGCTCCTTGCGCGCTTTGCCGAAGATACCGCCAGCGTTTTGTTTGCAACCGATTCGTTTTGGGAAGGCGTCGATGTTCCCGGCGAATCGCTGTCGCAGGTTATTATCGCCAAACTTCCGTTCAGCGTTCCGAGCGATCCCGTTTTTGCCGCCCGCGCGGAAAGCATCGAAAAAAGAGGCGGCAGCGCGTTTATGGAATTAAGCGTGCCCGAAGCCGTCATAAAATTCCGTCAGGGATTCGGCAGATTGATCCGCCATTCCGAAGACAGGGGCGTTGTCTGCGTGCTGGATCGGCGCATCATCGAAAAACGATACGGGCGGATATTTTTGTCAAGTCTGCCCGAAACAAAGCGGAAAATCGCGCCGCTTGACGAATGCGCCGAGGCTGCGGAGAGGTTCCTGCGGTAAATTTCGGCAATAAAAAAGCCCGCTGTAAAAGCAGGCTTATATCGGTGAATATCCGGCTGTCAAAGCCGGCTGTGCGGCTATTTGAAGTCTTTCGGACGGCGTTCTACCCGTTTGCACTTGACGCATTCCGCGACATTTTTAAGCTTTCCGCTTTCAAACAGCGTTTTCATTACTACTTCGCCGCCGCAATTGCAAAAAAACTTATGCGTCGCGACAGCGGTACGAGAGTTTTTACTGGCTCCTGCCATAGATAAGCCTCCGAATAATCTTTTTATTGAAACAGTATAGAGAAAAGCGGATATTGTGTCAATAATCGGACAGCGCGCGGCGCTGTCTGCGGTGGACGGCGGCAGCGGTTTTCGGTATACTGAAACGCATCATGAGCGCTATACGGGTCTTTCTGAAAGCCGGAGAAGAAAAAGAAATACGGCAGGGTTTCCCCTGGGTGTTTGACAATGAAATTGCATTCGTAAAAACGCCGGACACGGAACAGCGTGTGCGTCAAATGCCCTTTGCGGACTGCGAAGCGGCGGACGGTTCCATAGCCGAAGTCTATTCGAAGCAGGGATTGTATCTGGGAACCGGCGTTTTGAATAAAAAGTCGAAAATCGCCGTCCGCATATTGTCCCGTGAACGGAATGTCTGTTTCAACAAAGATTTTTTTCTTTGCCGCGTAAAAGCTGCGATGGCGGCGCGGCACTTGTTTTTCCGCAAGCATGATTCGTACCGTTTGATTTTTGCGGAAGCGGATTTGCTTCCGGGATTGATTGCCGAGCGCTTTTGCGATGTGTCGGGACAGGTTTTTCTTGTTGTGCAGTTTCATGCGCTTGCTTCGGAAATTTTCCGCACGGAAATTATCGCGGCATTGTGCGAAGTCTGCCGTCCTGCGGGAATATTCGAGCACAGCGAAGCTTCGGTGCGCGAAAAAGAAGGACTTGCCGGAAAAACGGAATGGATATACGGAAAACGGCAGCCGTGCATCACGATAAAAGAAAACGGCGTGCTGATGCTTGTCGATATCGAAAACGGACAGAAAACCGGTTATTTTCTCGATCAAAAATTCAATCATGCCGCTGCCGCGAATTTGGCAAAAGGGAAGTGCGTGCTTGACGCTTGCTGTCATACCGGCGCCTTCGGGCTGCACGCTGTTTCGGGCGGCGCTGCGGAAGTTACCTCGGTTGACAGTTCTGCGGCTGCCGCCGAAATTGCCGAAAAAAATATTGCGCTTAACAACGCCGGCAAGGTAATGCATGTCGTCTGTGCCGATATTTTCGATGTGCTTCGCCGATATGAACAGGAACAAAAACGTTTCGGCATGATAATTCTCGATCCGCCGGCATTTACAAAAAGCGCAAAATCGATAGACAAAGCGTACAGCGGATACAAAGAAATCAATTTGCGTGCGCTGAAGCTGCTTGAGACGGGCGGCATATTGATTACGTGTTCCTGCTCCTATTATTTCAGCGAAGCGATGTTTTACGGTATGCTCGGTCATGCTGCGTCCGACGCGCGCCGCACGATTCAAATCCTCGAAAAACGAGGCGCTGCTCCCGATCATCCGTTTCTTGCAGGCTATCCGCGCTCCGATTATCTCAAATGCGCGGTTATCCGAGTTTTATAGCAGCTGTCCGCAATGAATATGGAATCACCCGAACGCTATACATGCCTTGTTGTTCTCGGTCCCACGGCTGTCGGAAAAACGGCGCTCGCCGTGCGGCTTGCCGATGCGTTTAACGGCGAAATAATTTCCGCCGATTCGCGGCAGGTGTACCGCGGACTTGACATCGGTTCGGGCAAAGATTTATGCGAGTATAAACTTCCGTCCGGCCGCGTGATTCCGTATCATTTGATTGATATTGCGGATGTATCGGCGGAATATTCCGTGTATAATTATCAGCGTGATTTTTATCGGGTTTTTCCGGAAATTACTGCGCGGCACAAGCTTCCCGTCGTTTGCGGCGGCACCGGCATGTATCTTGATTCCGTTATCCGCGGATATCGATTCTCGCACGTGCCGGAAAATGCCGAACTGCGCGCCCGTCTTGCGGAAAAAAGTCTTGAAGAACTTGCCGCAATGCTGCGTGAATTGAAGCATGATGCGGGAACGGAACTGCACAACAGCACCGATACGGACGAACGGCACCGTGTAATCCGCGCCATAGAAATAGCGGTGTTTGACAAACAGGACGATAAACTCAAAAAAGATGCTGCGCCGAAACGCCCCGATATTCGTCCGTTTATTATCGGTACGAAATTTTCACGTGCCGCTGTCCGCCGCAGGGCTCGCGAACGCCTGCGTGCCCGCATGAAAGACGGCTTGCTCGATGAAGTCCGCCGCCTGCATGAAAACGGCGCGGACTGGGAACGACTCGACCGCCTGGGACTGGAATACCGCTTTGCGGCTTCGTTTCTGCGCGGGCAGATACAATCCGAAGACGAATTATTCGAAACGCTTGCGGCTGCCATTTGCCGGTTTATAAAACGGCAGGAAACTTGGTTCCGCGGCATGGAGCGCAAAGGCGTTTGTATTCACTGGCTTCCGTTCGGCGAAAACGAAGAAGACTGTACTGCCGACTGCCGCGCGCAAGCCGCTTTGAAAATGATTGCCGATGAAAGATGCTGTTTCGATATATAACGGAAAACGTTCGCTGTTTAAAAACGAAAAACCGGAAAATATAACCGCGTTTTTTCGGAAAGCTGCCGGCGGACAGATTTTTCCGCCGAACTTTGCCCGCTGCATTCAAATTGCCGTCGTAATTCCTTTATTTGACGAATATCCCGGATTTTTCAAAACGCTTTATTCCGCCGAAAAATCGTATTATTCGTATATACGCGCTGCGGCAAACGATTTACCGGCGGCGAACAGCGCGCCGCGATTGCATATCGTATGCGTCGTGAACAACAGAAAATCTTCGCCGCAGTCCGTAAAAGAAAACAACAGGCAGTTAATCGCGGCGCTGAAACTGCGGATGCACTCTTCGGTACGTACTTATGCCGCCGCCCGCGCCGCGCTCTTCTGTTCCGATCTTGTCCGCGATAAAAGATTCGATGCGCCGTGCGCCGCTTATCCGCCTTTATCTCCGATTATTTCATTGATAGATTCCGCTTCCGAAAGACACGAAATGCCCGAAAATCAGGGCGCGGGATACGCGCGCAAACTCGGCATGGATTACGCGCTTTTGTGCGGCGCTTCGGTCATTGCCTGCCTTGACGGCGATACGCTTGCGGGAAGAAATTGGTTTTCGCATTTATGCGCGTTTGCGCAGAAAAACCGCGGAAAAACTGCGGCGGCGGTAACCCGCTTTCATCATCAGCGGGCGGAAAATACTTCCGTGCAGAATGCCGCGCGGCTGTACGAATCGTATTTGTCGGAACACGCGGAAAAACTGAAGCAGTGCGGAACGCCGTACTGGCATACCGCGCTCGGTCCGGTGATTGTCTGCACTGCGGAAGCGTATGCGGCGGCGGGCGGCATGAATTTGCGCACGGCGGGCGAAGATTTTTATTTTCTCCAGCAATTGGTAAAAATCACATTGAATACGGACGGCATGCAAATGCTTGAGTGCACCGTGTATCCGTCCGCGCGGCTGTCGAACCGTGTGCTGTTCGGAACGGGAACGCGGCTGAAGCAGCTTGTTTTAAATGGCGGCGCCGAAAATAAAGCGGAAGTGCAGCAGCGGCCTGCCGCGGATGATCCGCTCCGCAATCCGCTGTTGTTTCCCGAAGAAATTTACGCCGCCGTTGCGCGCTTTATTTCGCTGTTTGAGGAAACATACGGTATCGCGCGCACCGCGAAGCAGAAACGCGCCGTATGCTCGGCTTCCCCGCACAACGGCAGAAAGTCTTCCGCCGCCGATTCCGACGCGCGCACGGAACTGTTTATATCGAAAATTTCCTGTGAATTGCCGGCAGTGTACGAATTTTTATGCGCGGAACGCTTTCCGCAGACATGGCGGCAGACAGCCTGCGCCAACAGAAAAAATCCGCGCCGTCTTGAAAATGCCTTTCACTGCTGGTTTGACGGGCTGAAAATTATCAGGCTTGCGCATTTTCTTGAAAAACGATTGTAAACCGTTTTTCAAGAAAATCATCTGCGCATAATTTATGCGGTAACTGCCAAGCGCTTTGCGGCATCTATTTTTTTGAGATATCCGGTACGCACGCACGTTTCGAATAATTCTTTGCTGATGAAATCTGTCGTAACATCTTCATATCCGTCTTTGTCGCGGATAATGCGTATAACGTATCCGTCGTCGGTTTCCTGCATGATCATCATATAATCGGAAGTATTCGCAATGCTTTTCAAAGAATAACATTCCATTTTCTGCCTCCTGCGGTTGATAAAAAATATGTGCCGCGCGTTTTTCCCGCGGCATATATTTTGTCTGAAGTAACACTAATATATTTTCGGAAAATAAAAAAACATGTTTAGTGTTTTGTGATTTTCTGCGCGTTTATGCGCGGCAGAAAAACAAAGCCTGCAAAATGATTAAATCGGTGTACTCCAAATCCAATGATTACGCCGGCTACCATAATTATATGAAATACTGGGCGAAAAACGGTAACCCCGATTGGATTTGTAACACCGAAGAATACGCGGGCGGCTATAGTGATAAAACCTTGGTCAAATACACTTACTTGGTGACCAATTTTTGGAACAATTACGACGGTACCAAATTGCCCGTGGACGGCACCGGTAATGGTTATCAAGCCAATGGCGATTGGAAAAAGAACTCATAACAAAAAAAGCGGTTGCCACCGCTTTTTTGTTGTTTGTGGGGTAGTGGTTAAAGGGACAAAGAACTTTGGTTTTGTCGTTCGGCTTCCCATATTTCTCGGGTTGCATTTTGCATGGTTTGAACGAAATAACTTAGACTGTTTGGAGCGACACAACCAGTTTTATGAGTCAAAGCACCTTTCGTATAATCGTGCATCGCACCTAAGGAATTACAGGTTAACGCTAAATTCATGCATTGTTGTAAATCACTAACTTGCAAGTCCAAATTTTGTTGGCTATTCATTTTGGATACGGCTTTATTTAGGAAAAAGTCAGTACGGGTAGTAATTGGGGTGAACGCTTGACGGTCATTTTGTGCATAAATGTTGGTAAGATCAAGGTCATTTAAGTATTTGTTATTTGAAACATAGTAAATTAAATCTTCTTTTTCGGTGTTGTAATCGCTCATTTGTGGATTGGAGTAGTTACGATAATAACCCAAGCCTTCTTTATAAGATTCGCCCGCCAAAACACGGTAACAAAGTTCAAAAGCTTCGCGTTCATCGGCGTTGTCAAGATTTTTAATAATGTCGGTAAAAATTTTATCGAAAGGAAGTGGGTTTACGTTAAGCAATTTGTCAAATTCTTGTCCACCGGGTCTAACTTCATATATATGATAGTATCTATTGCTTTTCAACGTGTTGATAACATTGCTAAAATAATTTTGTGCGTTTGGGCGACCATTCAAAGATTGTTCCAAATTGTTTGCTAAACCTTTAATATAGGTTTCGGCTTTGTTCAAATAATAATTAACGTTATTAACTGCATAAGCCGAGCCTTCGCCTTCATTGACGGTGCTGCCGGTAAATTTCGGATTTTCGCCCATAAAATTGTGCAACGTATAATTACCAATCGTCACGTCGTACGGCAAATTGTCTTTGTTCACATTGTTATCGTTGTAACTGTCGTCAACGCTGCTGCCCGTCGGTTGTGCGCAGCCCGCCATCATCACGCCCGTGGTTAACGCCGCGCCCAACATGCCAATTTGCACGCCTTTTTTGAAAATATTTTTGATTTTGCTGGTGTTAGTATTTTTGTGTGTTAAATTTCGCGGGGGGGGGGTAATTCCGTATATATATTGTATGCTGTCATGTTTTTATGCTATGAGATTTTATCGGTTTTGTCAATATTTTCCGCCGAATAACAACGTTTTATACAAATGCGATTTTCGGCTGTAATTTTTTTTCGGCGCAGTCGACCAAATACAAATTGATTAAATTCTGGTAGGAAATGCCCGTTTTTTCTGCGAGCGTTTTAAAATAATCTATCGCGCAGTCGTCGATTCGTATGGTTATTTGCTTTTTTAATTTTTTCGCATAAGGATTTTTTGCCGCCTTTGAAAAATCATATTCTTCTCTCATACAGTGCCTCCGTTTTTTTGTATTCCCCGCTTTCTTTTGCGGTTGCCTTTCTTGCGGAAATTATTCTGATTACTTCGTAATTATATTGTAATTATGGAGCAATTATTTTGTCAATGTAATTTTATCGCGAAAGAAGAAATACGCGGAAATTATCTTGATTTCGGCTGCTGATAACGACAAAAATGCGCAGACAGCCTTGAACAAAAAATATATATTTGGTAATATAGTCGTGTAAGTCAAAAACAGCCGCCCGGATGGTGGAATTGGTAGACACGCTAGTTTCAGGTACTAGAGCCCGCAAGGGTGTGCAAGTTCAAGTCTTGTTCCGGGCATTCGAAAACCGCCTTTTTTGAGGCGGTTTTTTTTTGCGTTTTTGTGTCATGCAGCGGCGCCGCACAAGATGCAAGGACAGCGCGGCATAAATGCGCTGCCGCGTAAATGCGGCGTTTTTCAGTCGGAAAGCGGTTTGCTGGTAAACAATTCGGTAATATGTTTGTCCAGCAGTGTTTTTGCCGCTTCGACTTCATCCGCGTCCGGCAGCCAGGGATAATCGGCCTGCATTTTTTCCGCTATTTCCGGAATGCCGAGATTTTCTTTCAGCAGACGGATATACGATTTATTGAATGCCGCCGTGTCTGTTTCAACCGGAACAAATGTTCCTTCCAGCGATGCGATGAGCCAGCATTTTCCCGTGTAGCAAAGCGTCATTGCATCGGTGTGCTTGGTAACTATGATTTTTTGCAGTCCCTCGTGCCGCACTATGTAATATGAACAATCGAAAGAAACTTCTTCGCCTTTTTGTATGCCGTCATTCGGATTCGGTATCGATGCCGCAGCTTTGACGGTGCGCCAGGGCATGTTTGTATTGCACTGTTCGCTGTCCGCAAAAACGTGCGTAAGGCCGAAAAACCAATAATTTGTCCTGCCCCGCAGATGCAGCCACTGCGCCGGCGGAATGCTGCCGGTATTGCTTTCATACGCTCTGCGCATGGTGTTTGTAACGTAAAAGCCGGATATCATGTCGAGATAGTATTTTCCGGCGGAACCTTTTAAGCACGCTTTCATCAACGGAGCATTCTGCGTATTCATTGCCGTGTAAAACGTATCGGCAACTTCTTTTGCCGTCAGTCCGCGCGTTGTCGGACGGCTGCCGATATTCACGCGGACTGCGAACAGTATTCCCGCCGCAATCAGCACCGCAGCCGCCGCTGTAAATAGTGCCGCCGCGTTATGCCTGAAAAAGCGTTTTATCAGTATGCCGCGGCGTTTTTTTTTCGCAGCCTGCGCGTATTTTTCAGCCTGAAATATATCTGTTCCGTCGGAAATTTCCGCCGTCAGTGCGACGGGGACTGACGGCGGCGTTTCCCGTTTTGCGCATAACGCAGCGGTAACCGACGATGCTGCCTGCGCATTCATCGGCAGCGGATGCATTTCCAGCGGCATGACGCTGCTGTCATAAAGGTCTTCGGCGCGTTTTGCTTCGTCGATTTCGGGGAACGGTACGGTTCCCGTAATGCAGAAATATGCCATGCATGCGATGCAGAAACGCCATGCTTTTTCGCCGGAAAGGGAAGCATTGAGCCAAAAGCCCGTGTACTGCGCGTATGTTTCCTGTCCGTGTGCGGCAAAAGCCCGCTTGTGATAGACTTCCGGCAGAAAAAGCAGCGAACCGTCTTCGCGGCAGATGATGCCGGCGGGACCGCATAACGGCAAAGCAATATTCTGCCGGAACGCCGACTCTGCGATTTTGTTTACAGTGTCCGCGATTTTCCGCGAATCGGCGTTTTTTGCCGCTAAAATTTCGTATGCCGTTTTTCCGCCGCCGGTAGCATTTCCCTTGATGAGCAGCGTGTTTTCCTGTTCCGTTATATGCGAAAAATTCCATGGAACAAACGAATATTCATTACCGCCGGCACAGGATGCGATGTATCCTTTGTCCGAAAGATGCTGCATAAGCCGCATTTTTGCGAATTCCGCGCCGGACATGGGCATGTTCAAACTGACAGCATCCTGTTCTATCCGAAGAATGTTTTGCAGCGCGGTCATCATCGATTGCATCGTCCGATTTATCTGCTTGAATATAAATAATTGAAATAATTCATATCCGTGCTGAAAAGCGCGTCGAATTTCGGCACGGTGGTTTTATATGATTCAAGACTTCGCCAAAAATTATAAAAATCCGGATCTTTCGCGTATGCCGACGCATAAATGGAAGCGGCTTCTGCGTCCGCCGTTCCTTTTATTTCTTCGGATTCTTTGTACGCTTCGGACAAAATGGAGCGTTTTTCGTTTTCCAGTTTTCCTTTCCATTCCGCTTTTTTCCCTTCGCCGAGCGAACGATACGCCTGCGCAACTTGATTGCGTTCTTTTATCATGCGGCTGTACACGCTTTCCGTCATTTCGTCGGAATATTTTATCTGCCGAGGTACGATGTCGATCAATTCTATGCCGTATTCCGGCACCATTTTGCGCGCTTCTTCCGCCATTTCGATTGTCAGCTGCCGCCGTCCTTTTGTTACCGGCTCGGAAACAGACGCGACATTTATCAGCGATTCGATTTGCGCGGTTTCTTCATCTTCCGCCGCGCTGCCGTTTTTTTCGCTTTGATGCTCGTTTATTATATTGGAAGAACGCACGATTTCGCTTAATCTGTTTTGCGTGATGACCGTCCGCGTCGCGGAATCGATAATGTCGCTCAGTCTGTTGTACGCGGCATCCAATGTTTTAAATGACTGATAAAAAAGCTTCGGATCGGAAATCCGCCAGCGGCTTGTCGTATCGACAATGATGAACTGATTTTCTTTTGTCGGAATGCGCTGCGCGTCCCCGTCCAGCGAAAGAATCAGCTTCGGATATGTGGTTACAATATCTATAACGGGAATGCGGATGTACAGTCCCGCATTGGTGCGGACGCTTATGATTTCCCCGAAGCGTGTTACGACGCTTTGCGTTCCTTCATTCACGATATAAAAAGGTCCCATCATCAAAAACAGAACCGCAAGCACTATAATCGCTCCCGCCAAGGGAATTATATGATTTTTTTTCATTGCTTATCTCCTGTGCGCAGTATTTCCGCTTTCTGCGCTGCGGAAAGATCTTTTATCGGCAGCACATTTTCGAGATTTTTGTCGACAAGAACCGTATTTTGGTTTTGCGAAAAAATTTCTTCGAGCGTTTCTATATACAATCGGTCGCGCGTTACCCGCGGCGATTTTCTGTATTCTTCATACACGGAATTGAAGCGGGCAATATCTCCTTTCGCTTTATTGATGCGTTCGGAAGCATAGCCCTGCGCAATGAGCACCTGCTGGTCGGCTTCTCCCTGCGCCCGCGGAATTTCGGAATTGTATACTTCTTTGCCTTCGTTTATGAAACGGTTCATGTCCTGAATCGCTTTGTTGACATCCTCGAACGCATCCTGAACGCCTGCGGGCGGAACGATATTCTGCAGTTTTACGCCGATGACATGTATTCCGATTCCCAGCTGCTTGAAATTGTCGTTCATCAGTTCAAGCGCCGCTGTTTCGATATTGGAACGTTCGGAACCCATGACATCCAGTATGGCGCGGTCGCCTACAAGCGTGTTGACAACCGACTGCGAAATATCCCTGATTGTTTTTGTTCTGTCTTTGACATTGAAAAGCCACGCCGCCGGATCCACTATGCGGTATTGAATGATCCATTCTACGTCCACAATGTTCAAGTCGCCGGTAAGCATGGTGGACTCTTTTGTAATGCCGTTTTTGTATTGATTCGTTGTGCCGGCTTTTATTGTTTTAAATCCGAATTGTTCTGTCTGAACCACTTTTGTCGGCACATTGTAGCTTTTGTCTATTCCGAACGGAAGTTTTACATGCAGTCCTGCGCCCTGAGTTTTATAATATTTCCCGAAACGCGTAATAACCGCTTGTTCGGTTTCGTCGACGGAAAAACATGTTGTCGCAAATATCGCACATGCAACGCAGGCTGCCGCTGCCAATATGACCGTATACGGCGTTATATGAAATTTTTTTGTACTTTTTATTTCATCCATGATGCAGAACCTCCCAAAGCGGCAAGCTGTTTTCGGCACGATATGCGGAAAATGCAGCTTCCGTCAGCTATAGCTATGAAGATAACTATTTATCGAAAAAGAAACAAGTTTTTATTGGTTTTTTCTTTTCTCTGCTGTATTATAATCGTATGAGGGGAAAAAAAACAGATGCGCAGGAAAAACGCACGCCGCTGCGTTTGAAGCGGCTGATTTTTAACGCGGCATGCAGAATTATTCTGTTTGCGCTGTGCGCCGGCGCGATCTGGTACGGCTTCAAGCAGTTCGCAAAAATCCGATACGAATCGGTATCGGCGCTTGTTTCGGCGGAACTCGCAAAATGCGCGGAATTGACTGTTGTCAAAAACAATTACAGCGATATTGTTACGCTGAAAAAGTCCGCGGTATTCGGCATCGCAAAAAGCTATTCGATAATCCGATATTCGGGAGTTGTCCGCGCGGGAATCGCCGATTTATCCGCTGCGGCATTTTCCGTCAGTCAGGACTGCAAATCCGTGCATGTTGTGCTGCCTCCCGTTGCAGTCCTCGGCAACGATATTACGCACTTTGAAGTGTTCGACGAAATGAACAATATTTTTATGCCGATAGCTGCGCGCGAAATCTTTGCCGAAATCGATAAATCGCGTTTAAATGCGCTCGATTCGATTGCGTCGTCGGGCTTGCTGCTTGAAGCGCAGAATCACTGCCGGCTGCTTGTTTCGCATCTGCTCGCTGCGATGAAATTCGAAGATATTTCCGTTGATTTTATGAAATCGGCTGAATAACCGATAAAAGCATTCGCGCGGCTTTGAGCAGCCGCCGGCGCCGCAGTAAGCTTGTGAACTGCAAGGCGATGCCGGCGCCGGCGGCAAACCTCGCTATAGGCTATCGGCAAACCTCGCTATAGGCTATCGGCAAACCTCGCTATAGGCTATCGGTGAACTACAGCCCGGATTCTTGCGGGATTCGCAATGACGATGAGGGGCATTGCGGGCAAAGCGGAGCCGCTCACGGCGTCAGTCGGCGCTCGGCGTTATGACTTGTCCGCCCCGCAGCGCTTTCGGATACACGATTAAATGAAGATTTTTTTCAAATGCCGCAAGCTTTCGCAGTTCGTATGCGGTTCCGATGACAAGATTCACGCCCCGCGCGCCGGCTCTTGCCGTTCTTCCGGCCCTGTGAATAAAAAAATCCTCGTTTTGCGGCATATCCATTTGAACCACATGCGATATGCGCGGAATATCGAGCCCGCGGGAGGCGAGATCGCTTGTAACAAGTATTCTGCATGTTCCCGAACGAAAGCGGTTCAAAGTCTGCTTCCGTTCCTGTGCGCGGCTTTTTGAATGCAGTGCCAGACAGTCGATTTTTTTTCTGCGCAGATGGGAAACAATCAGTTCCGCCTGCTCCGGACGGGCGGTAAAGACAAGCATTTTTTCCGGCTTTTCGGCGGCGATAAATTTCCGCAATGTTTCGATTTTATCCCTTTGTTCCGAAAAAAGCGCCCAATGCGAAATATTTTCCCGCAGAATATTTTCCGGCGGCAGAATAATTTTCGCAAACGCTGCGCCGCTGCATTCGTTCCTGCCGTTTTTGCTTTGTTCCGCCGCCGTGTTTTCCGCTGCGGAATCTGCCGGCTGCCGTGTCTGCGGCAGATGTTTTTCCAGCATTGAAATGCACGAATCTTTCAAGGTTGCGGAACAGGCGATGATTTGGACACGCTCGGAATTCTGTCTGCCTTTTGCGGCTTCCTTCAGAAGCGCCATTGTTTCATCGCGCAGTTCTTTCGATAAAAGTCTGTCGGCTTCGTCAAGCACGACTGCCGAAACAGCCGCCGTTTTCAGTTTTTTCAAATAAATCAATTCCAGAATGCGTGCCGGACTTCCGATGATAACTGCCGGCTTTTCTTTGAGCTGCTCCGTCTGCCGCTTCAGCAAAACGCCGCCGATGCACAAAACAGCTTTTGCCTCGGTGAAATTCTGCGTTTCCGTTTTTATTTGAGAAGCAAGCTCGTTTGTCGGCGCCGCAATGATGACTGTCGGCAGCGCGGTGCTTTTGTCCCGCATTTGTTCGAGCGGCAGCAGATAGGCAAGCGTTTTTCCGGTTCCCGTTTCCGACTGAAAAGCCGTATGCGCGCGGCTGAGAATCGCCGGAATTACGGCCTGCTGAACCGCGGTCGGCACCGTGATTCCCCGTTCGCCGAGAAGCTTGATTGTTTTGTCTGTAAGACCGATTTGCTGAAATGTTGTCATGCCGGAAAAACTATAGCATATTTTATTGCGCTGTGCTATAATTACTGCCTATGAAAATCGGAATTGATACATTTTGCTGCGATCACGGCAGATCGGGAATCGGTTTATATGTCGTGTCGCTTATAAAAAATCTTCCGGCTGATTCCAGGCATGAATTCGAACTGTTCGGTTCCGAAATCGACAGATATACGTATGACAGCAGTTCCGCAAAAACATCGTATGCGGGGCTTTCTCTTCCCGATTCCGTAGTTTCCGAACGTTTATGGCATATATTCCGGCTGAAAAAATTCGCGGCGAAGCAGAATTATGACGCAATGCTTTTTCCCGCAGGTTCCAGAATCCTGCCGGCTTCATTTAAGATTCCCGGCATAGCCGTTGTAAACGATATTGTTTCGGAATTCGTTTCTTCCTCGGATTTTTGGTTCCGTTCGCGTATTTGCGCGAGTCTGCGCCGAGCCACGCATATTATCGCGGCGAGCATGTTTGTCCGCAATGATTTAATCCGCCTCGGCATAAACGAAAACCGCATAACGGTGGTGCCCAACGGCATCGATCACAGTTTGTTTTATCAGCATAACGAAATAGAAAACGACACGGTGATTATTCAGCCGTTTTCGGTCAAGCGTCCGTATTTTATTTATGCCTCACGGATTGACGGCTTGAAGAAAAAACATCCGGAATTGATACGCGCGTTTTCGCTCTTCAAAAAAAAGACCGGCGCCCCGCATCGGCTGGTGCTTGCGGGAAGCGACAGCCGCTTTGCGCAAGCCGTATACGAAGAAGCGTCCGCCTCTCCGTATGCATCTGATATTTTTTTGACCGGATATTTTCCGCATACGAGTCTGCCCGATTTGTATGCCTGTGCGGATGCGTGTTTGTTCCCGTCTGTGTCGGAAGGGGTAGGGCTGCCGGTTCTCGAAGCCATGGCGTCGGGGCTTCCGGTGGCGTGTTCCGACGCAGGCGTGCTGCCCGAAATTACCGGAAACAACGCGCTGTATTTTAATTCCGACGATATAGAAGAAACGGCATCGGTAATGGAACGAATCGTTTCCGATCAGCAGCTGCGGAAAAAACTTACGGAAGGCGCTCTCGAATGGGTCAAGCAGTTTTCCTGGGAAAAAACCGCCGCACAGACGCTTGCGGTAATCGAACAATACGCGGGTGCGGAATGAGACGGAATGCTGCCGCAAATCGGCAGCAAAAGACGATCTTTTTATAGACATGGTCTTATAAACATTATATACTGCAGAATCTATAAAATACAAACGATACGGAGCTCGAAAAATGATATTTCCACTGGAAGAGTTGGTAAAATTCAAAGGCAATGTGTATGAAATAACCTGTGCCGCCAGCCGCCGCGCGTACCAGCTGTCTATGGTGCGCGATCCTGTCATCGAAGAAAATGACGGAAAAGTTGTTTCTTTGGCTGCACGGCAGCTTTTTACCGAGCAGGTGCACTATCGCCTGGAACAATAAACGCTGAGTGAACTGCGTGTCCGGACGGCCTGCCGACCGAAAGATTCCGGTTCTTGTTGTTTTCGCACCGACGGCTTCCGGAAAAACAGAACTGCTCTGGAATATCTTTTCCGATCTCGCCGATTCTCCGCTTGCCGGCTGTGCGGAAATTATCAGCGCGGATTCCATGCAAGTGTACACCGATATGAATATCGGTACCGCAAAGCCGTCTTCCGATTTTCTGCGCCATCTGCCGCATCATGTAATCGATGTCTGTCCGCCTTCCAGACAGTTTTCCGTTTCCGAATTTGTCCGCATGGCAGACGAATCATGCAATGATATAGTTTCCCGCGGAAAATTTCCCGTTGTTTGCGGCGGCACGGCTTTCTACATCAAAAATTTTATAATGGGGCTTCCCGTTACGCCGCAGGCAGATGCCGAAATCCGATCGGAAATACAGCGGCGTTTATCGCAGTACGGCGCCGCCGCGCTGCATAACGAACTGCAGAAAGCGGATCCCGCAAGTGCCGCGCGCATTCATGCCAATGATGCATACAGAATTGCCCGTGCGCTTGAAGTTTTTTATGCGTCCGGGCGCCCTTTGAGCGATTTTCCGCTGCAGGAAACGCCGCGCGGACAATACGACTGGCTCATTCTGGAACTGACGCGTCCGCGCGACGAATTGTACCGCCGCATTGACTTGCGGGCGGAACAAATGTTTGCGGACGGCTTGGCGCAGGAAGTCCGCGCTCTTATTGAATCGGGATATTCCGCGGACAGTCCGGGCATGCAGGCAATCGGGTATCGGGAATTTTTCGCCTGCGGGGCGCCGCCGCATTGGTCTGACGGCGAACTTCGGCTGATAAAAGAGCGCATCAAGCTTGACAGCAGGCATTATGCAAAAAGGCAGACGGTGTTTTTCCGCAGCGTGCGCTGTGCCGAGCGAATTTCGGCAGATTCCGCAGACGAAATTTGCCAAAAAGTTATGCGGTTTTATCGAAAATAAAGGCTGCCGAAATAAAATCCGCTGTTTATCAGGCAATTCTGCAAAAATATCCTATGTTTTTGCAAAAATTACTTGAATTTTCTGTTTCTTTTAGATAGCTTTTATTGCATAACTTTATCTTAATAGGAGAACTGAAATGAAGAAATTCTTCGTTGTACTGTCTGCTCTTGTTTGTTTTTCATTCGGAACCGCATTCGCGAAAGACATCACCGCTTCTCACGGATCCTGGGCGTTGGGACTTCAGGGGGGCTATGTTGTTAACGGAGCTGCCGGCTTGTCTGTTACTTTTAAAGTTCCGAAAGCGCCGCTGGTTTTTGCCGCCGACCTCGGATTCAACAGCGACTATTTTTCCGTCGGAGCAACCGGCGATTACTGGCTTGCAAACCCGAACATTACCGGTCCGCTGTATTGGTATTACGGACCCGGTCTTGCAGCCGCTTTTGCGATTTATGATGACTATTTGGACATATTTGCGGGCGCACGCTTTGTCGTCGGTTTGAATGTATTCCCGATTCAGCCGCTTGAAATTTATCTTCAGGCAGCGGGACAAATCGGTATAGACATCGACGACGGTTCTTTCGGTTTGGGCTGGGGCGTTCCTGTCAATCTCGGCATCAGATGGTGGTTCTAATCGAATAGGTTAACCGAATAAAAAAAACACGCCGTACTTGCGGCGTGTTTTTTTTTATATCCGCAGGATGCCGTACCTCACCGCTAGGCAGTCCGCGTACCTCTCCGCTTGACAGCCGGCAAACTAATCTGTATCGAACGAGTGCAGGCGAGTTCGAGCCGACGGCGCCGCAGGAAGCTTTTGAACTGCAAGCAATGCAGGCGCCGTTGCCGGTACTTGACTAATAATTGCTTGTTTGATAACATATTGCAAGTTTTTGTTTGGAGGCTTCCCGTTGGCAGTAAAAAGAACATCTGCAGAAAAAAGACATAAGCAAAGCGAAGTGCGCCGCATGCGCAATAAAGCGGTAAAAAGCTCGGTTCGCACAAGCGCAAAAAAGTTTATCGCGGCTGTGCATAAAAAAGATGCAGCCCTCGCCGAAGAAAATCTCAAACTTCTTGTAAAAGGACTTGATACTGCGGCAGGAAAAGGTATTTTGAAAAAGAATGCCGCCGCAAGAAAAAAATCCCGCATGATGAAATTTTATAATGCATCGTTCGGTGTTCCGGCGGCAAAATAATCCGGCAAATAAAGTTGATGGACTGCTTTTCGGCAGTGCCGTCAACTGATTTTTTCATACTTTAGGCAGAAAGAGGGGTATGTATGGCCGGAAAAAAAATCACCAAATATGACCTTGTGGAATCCGTTTATTCTGACACAAAATATGAAAAAAAAACTGTTCAGGCTGTGCTTAATTCATTGCTGGAACATATCAAAGATTCATTAAAATCATCTGCTACGATCGAGCTGCGCGGTTTCGGAACATTCGAACTGCGTCTGCGCAAAGGCAAACAGGTTGCCAGAAATCCGAAAACCGGCGAAAAAGTTACTGTTGCGCCTCATTATATTGCGGCGTTCCGTGCCGGGCAGGAATTGAAAAATGATTTATGGAAACTGCCTGTGCGTTAACGGCGGTATATGGTACGCGCAGCTGTGAAATCTTTTTTTTCCGCAAAAAAATATCAAAACCTTTTGCTGCTTGCCGTTTCGATTGTTTTGTTTGCTTTGATGCATCCGGGAGCGGTGTTTTATAAAGGCTGTGCTTTTTTTTCGTATTTTTATGTTCTTCCTGTTTTTTTTCTTGTCCGCAATGCTTCTTGGAAGAGTGTTTCCGTTTACGGCATGCTGTACGGAATCGGTTCGTACTGCTTTTTTGCATATTGGCTTTCGGCGTTTCATCCGATGGGAATTACCGTTATATCCTGTTTGTACGGGGTATATCTTGCCGCGGCTTTCCCCTTGATGAAAGCCGCCTGGGTGTTTTTTCCGAAGCGCGGCTGGCTGGCGCAGTGGTGCGTGTGGTGCGGATATGAATTTGTAAAAACGCTGGGATTTGCTGGCTTTCACTACGGCGTAACCGCGTATACGCATTACCGCGTGCTTCCGCTGATTCAGTGCGCGGACATAGCCGGCGTCTGGGGCATTTCCGCGCTGATAACGTTTCCGGCAGCTTGGCTGTCGGTATGCATTTCTGAACTGCGCAGAAAAAATGCGGCTGTGCCGGCACGTGCTGTTTTTTCCGCTCATCTTCCGAGCGGCGCGATCTGGTGCATAGTGTTTTTTTCCGCGCTCGTATACGGGCTCGTGCCGCACGGCAATGCGGCGCCGGCGGATAAAACCGTATCGGTTGCGCTTATTCAGCAGAACAGCGATCCCTGGCGCGGCGGCAAAGCGGCATATCGGGAAAATTTGAAAGTTCTTATGCGGCTTACCGACGCTGCTCTTGCGGAAAATCCCGACACGGATTTAATTGTCTGGCCGGAAACCGCATTTATTCCGCGGATCGAGCATCATTATCAGACGCGGAAAGATTCGGAGCTTTTTCTGCTTGTGCGCACTTTGCTGGAATATATCGATTCGAAACAGGCGGCGTTTGTAATCGGCAACGATCATGCGGAATTCGGTTTTGCCCATGACGGCGAATACCGCCTGCTCGATTACAATGCCGCGCTGCTTTTTGAACCGCGTCAAAACACGCTGCCGCCTGTTCCCGAAAAATATTTCAAAACGCATCTTGTGCCGTTTACGGAATATTTTCCGTTTGAAAAACTTTTTCCGCGGATATATCGAATGCTGCTGAACGGCGACACCCATTTGTGGGAAAAAGGGCAGGATCCGCGTGTTTTATCAATTGACGGTGTTGATTTCGGCACGCCGATTTGCTTTGAAGATACATTCGGCAGTATCGGCAGGCGTTTTGTAAAGAACGGCGCGCGTTTTTTTGTCAATATATCGAACGATGCCTGGTCGAAAAGCCTTGCCTGCCAGTATCAGCATGTATCGATGGCGGTATTTCGTTCCATAGAAAACAGAATACCGTCTGTGCGGGCGACCGCATCCGGACAAACCTGTATTATTTCTGCCGGCGGCGGCATCGAAAAAATGGCGGAGCCGTTCTGCGAAACCTATATTACAGGAGAAATTCCCGTTTGCACTGCGGCTGCCGAAACCGTGTATACGAAATTCGGCGATTATGCGGGATACTTTTTTTTAATTATGTCCTGTGTATTGCTTGCCGCCGGCGCAGTCCGCCGCTTATATATAACTTTGCCGAAAAAACAAAAAACGCGTTGAAACGCGGAATTCGGATATTATCGGAGAAAAATATGGCGCATGTTAACCAGCAAAAACCTAAAAACAAAACGACTTTAGGCGCAGAAACTCAGTTCAGCGGGGTTCTTTCGTTTACGGATAATCTTGTAATTACCGGAAAGTTCGACGGCACGATCCGTGCGACAGGTTCTCTGTATGTTGCAAAAGACGCTGTGTGCAATGTGGATACATTGTCCGTGGAATCTGCCGTGATATGCGGACAAGTTACCGGAAATATGACGGCAGTTGATTTCATAGAAATGAAGAGCGGCAGCAGAATTATCGGAGATGTAACGTCTTCCCGGCTGCGCATAGAACAGGATGTCGATTTTCAGGGTCAAGTTGCTATGATAAACGACGCGGAAAAAATAGATTTGTTTGAAAAATCCGCTGCCGATTTCAAACAAACATTGCTCGATTCGAGAAGACATGTTTCCGATTCCGAAATATAACGGCGACTGAGCAGCCGCATTTTCTCCCTTTCCGCTTCGGTTATTGCAAATTTATTGCAGCTGTCGTATAATTTTGTCAATGGAACGTATAAAATTGACAAAAAAGATTATTGCGCTGCCGTTTTTGTTCGTTATGTGTGCGGCGCTTTCTTTTGCGGCGGAAATCAATTTTTTTACCCCGCACGCGGATTTTAATGTTTCGTTCGCGTCGGTTCATTCGTTTACCCCCCCCCCGTCGGATATTTCCGCTGACGCCGCCGCTTCGGAATTTATCGCCGTGTGCGATATGTCCGAACTCGTTTTTGATGCAGGAATAAGTTTTGCTTCTTCGTCATTTGATTTTACGGCACGCGCAGTTTATCACCCGACGCTGTTTGACAGAATCAATGTCGGCATAGGCGGCGTTTTTCATATTAAGCACGGATTTAAAGATTTCCTCGAAACCGATGCTTTATGCGGTTTGTATGCGCGTGGCATTTTGGGTCACTATTTCCGCTTTTCCTGCAATTATTCGTATTTGTATAGATCCGCTTTTGTTTTTACGGGAGAAAAAACCGTCCGCCTGAATAATAAAAAGAGACCGCAGGCGGCTGTCGAATTGTTCTTCCTCCCGTGCAGCCGTCTGCTGTTATCCGCCGGATTTTCAACGTATTCTTTTTTTGATTACTATTTGGCGGGAAATCCTCACTTCAAAATTGCCGCCGCCTATGATTTTTCAAACGGCGTATCATGCGGCATGGAAATCGGCGTGCGTTATTTGGATTTTTTCGGTTATTCCGATGCCGGCAATCCGGCGGAAATCAGAATGCGCACGTTTATACAAATCGGAATTCCGCGCCGCAGTAAAGCCGGCCGATAAAAGGATGCCGAAAATGAATTTTTGCAAACAGACACACAATCACAACGGTGCCGCCCGCGGCGCAGCGTGCATAAGCTTTGCGGCGCTGCTGTTCTTTTGTTTTTCCTGCGGCGATGATATTAACCGAAACGAATTGCTGTACAGCAGGAACAACGTCTATGCCCGCTCGGCGTATTGCAAAGTGCTTGCGGATGATGCGGATGTGCCGGAGATTCCCGCTTCGCAGGAGTATTCGGTTCTTGTGATGTCCGATCTTCACTTTCATGATTCCGGAGATGAAGAAAAATACGAAAAGATTTTCGCGGAGCTTGACGGCGGCAGGCTTGCTTCCGAAAAAAAGCCGCTGTTCTGCATCAATTTGGGCGATTCGGCGGATTCTGGGCTCCGCAGCGAATATGAACGCTTTGCATCGTTTGTGAAGCGGCTGGAAGACGAATACGGCATTCGCACGTATACTATTGCCGGAAACCACGATTTGTTTAATTCAGGCTGGGAAAATTATAAAACACTCTGTTATCCGTATGCCTCGTTTTATAAATTCGAAACGCCGGAATTCGCTTTTTATTTTTTGGATACGGCTGACGGAACTGCGGGCAGGCAGCAGCTTGCTTTGTTTAAGAGCGCGCTCCGCTCCGATTCCAAAGCGAAAATCGTTTGTTCGCATTTTCCGCTTTATGCGCAGGGAGATACCGAATGTCTCGCCGACACCGAAGAGCGGAACTCCCTGATTGCCGCAATGGCGAAAAACGGCGTAAAGCTTGCGCTTACCGGTCATACGCACCGAAAACATATCAGCGATCTCGGAACATTTACGGAATATAATATTCCCGCATATTTGAGCGACGGCGGTTTTGCCGCTGTTCATGTCAATGAAAAAACATGCGAGGTTTCGTGCGATATTTTTTATCTGGAATAATTTGTACAATCTGTATCCGATATGCGTGCCGTGTGCGGAAAATCGCTCGGTTCCGCAGCGTTTTGCACCGAAAGCGATTTCGGCTTCCGATAACTGCACCGATGTGCTTTGCCTTGTTGACAAAGTCCCCGAAAAACTATATCTTTTTAGAAAGATTTTTCTACTTTCTTTTATTTTAATCACGTACAGTATGGAGTTTTTTGATGGCACCGATTAGAAAACGGCATTTTGCCGAGCCGTCTGGTGAACAAATTTCGAATAATGACGGACAGCAGCAATTAAGTCTTGATGACAAACAATCGGATCTCCAAAACGAAGATAATTCCTCCGCACAGCCTACGGCTGCTCAGAACGAAAATCATGACTTGCAGAAAGAAAAAATAGTAGTCCGCCCGCGAGTCCGCCGCAGGATTCCCTCGAAAACGGAAAATGCTGTCCGCGATCAGAAAAACAGCCGTCCGCTTCCGGATATTTCCGCAGCAAATACTGCGGCGGAACAAAATGCCGCTCATGCCGGAATCTGCGATGACGAAAACACCGATGCAAACCGCCGGCTTTTGATAAACGATTTGACCATCATGGGAATGCACGATTTGCGGCAAGTCGCGGAAACCGAATACGGAATTCATCGCGATGATCTTGTGCAGATGAAAAAACAGGATCTTATTTTTTCGATTTTGAAAGCACACACGGATCGCGGCGGCATCATTTTTGCTTCCGGCGCGCTGGAAATACTGCCTGACGGATACGGTTTTCTGCGTTCGCCGCAGAACAGCTATCTTTACGGTGCCGACGATATTTATATTTCTCCAAGCCAGATACGGCTGTTCAATCTGAAAACCGGAGATACCGTTTACGGACAAATTCGTTCTCCCAAAGACAGCGAACGTTTTTTTGCCTTGCTGCGAGTAGAAACAGTCAATTTCGACGACGCCCGCGTTGCGCAGTCCCGCATTCCGTTTGAGAATCTTACGCCGCTGTATCCGAATGAAAAACTGAACCTTGAAACAAAAACCGAAGAACTTTCGACAAGAATTATCAATCTCTTTTGTCCTATCGGAAAAGGGCAGCGCGCGCTGATTGTTGCTCCGCCGAAAGCCGGAAAAACTATTCTTATGCAGAAAATAGCCAACGCAATAACGGCAAATCATCCGGAAGTGTATTTAATTGTGCTTTTAATAGACGAACGTCCGGAAGAAGTAACGGAAATGGAGCGTTCCATAAAAGCGGAAGTTATTTCTTCGACATTTGACGAACAGGCTGCACGGCATGTCCAGGTTGCCGAAATGGTTTTGGAGAAGGCGAAGCGCTTGGTTGAACATAAACGCGATGTGGTTATTTTTCTCGATTCGATTACCCGCCTTGCCCGTGCCTATAATCAGACAGTGCCTACTTCCGGCAAAGTGCTTTCCGGCGGCGTCGATTCAAACGCGCTGCATAAACCGAAACGTTTTTTCGGTGCGGCGCGGAATGTCGAAGAAGGTGGCAGCCTGACGATTATATCGACTGCCTTGATTGAAACCGGCAGCCGCATGGATGAAGTTATCTTTGAGGAATTCAAGGGCACGGGAAACATGGAAATCAATTTGGACAGAAAACTTGCCGACCGCCGTCTTTTTCCGGCAATCAATATCAAGCGTTCCGGAACCCGAAAAGAAGAATTGCTTCTTTCGGAAGAAGAACTGCAGAAAATTTGGATATTGCGCAAAGTCATAAATCCTATGGATGACGCCGAAATACTTGAACTGATTCAGGAAAAAATGCGCAAAAGCAAAAATAACGAAGCTTTTCTCCGTTCTATGAATACAAGCGGCGATATAGGCTAGATTATTTTTGCCGTTTCCTGTATACTTTTTCTGTTTTAAGGAAAACGCGATTTATAAAGCAGAATGGTTATCGCGGATACTGCAATTTTCCGGCAGATGTTTTGTTTTTTGCAGTCTGCGTTCTTGTGAAAAAGAAAGGTTTGCTGCTGCAATTTGCCTTTGCTTTGCGGCAATGCAACCCTTATCGAATATTTGGAGGATAAAATGAAAGAGAATATTCATCCTAAGTATGAATTGACAAAAATAACATGCGTATGCGGCAATGTTATTGAAACGCGTTCAACAGTAAAAGACATCAATGTTGAAATTTGTTCTGCATGTCATCCGTTTTTTACCGGCAAGCAGAAACTTGTTGATACTGCCGGACGTATCGACCGCTTCAATAAGCGCTATAATATAAAAAAATAGCGGGTTGTTTGTTTTACAGCGCAGGCGTTTTTTCGGCCTGCGTTTTTTATTAGTGCGGAGATTTATACCGCGGCGAATGTGCTGCGGTTTGTTCGTTAAAACGTTAAAGACGGTGCACACTGTTTTTGACTGAATTTGTTTCTTTCGGCAATGCTTCTTGCCGATGTTGGAGCAAATATGCTCGATAAAAATAAAATACCGGCGGTTCCGTCTATCCGAAGGCTTCCGTCATATCTGCATGTAATTCGGCAGGCAGAAAATGAGGGATATCAATTTATATCAGGTACGTTTATAGCTCAGGAACTGCATCTGGAGCCGATTCAGGTGAGAAAAGATCTTGCTATCACCGGAATTGCCGGTACGCCGAAACGCGGGTATCCGGTCGTTCCGCTTATCGGCGCGATAGAACGCTTTCTCGGCTGGGACCGCTCGAAAAATGCGGTAATCATCGGTGCGGGAAATTTGGCAACGGCGCTTACCGGTTATTCCGAATTTTGCCATCACGGCTTAAATTTTGTTGCGGCATTTGATTCCGATGAAAAAAAAGCCGGTTCGAATATTCACGGCGTGCCTGTTTTCCCTTTGGAACAAATTTCCGGTCAAGTAAAAAAATTGCAGGCATCTATAGCAGTGCTTACCGTTCCGTCGAATTCTGCGCAGGAAACAGCCGATTTGGTTGTTGCAGCCGGCATAAAAGCGATATGGAATTTCACAAACGTGAAAATAAAAGTGCCCGATACGGTTGTTTCTCAGCGGGAAGATCTTACTTCCGGATACGCGGTGCTGTCTGTCATGATGGGCGCACGGCTGTCGGTGTAGCTGCGAAAAATGACTGCTCCTGAAACGGAAAAAACAGCGCGCCAGAAATTGCTGTTTGAAAATCGATTAAAAAAGCGGTATGCGCATTTGAAAAAATGGGCAGCGAGAACGGGCATTACTTGCTTCAGACTTTATGACAAAGATATTCCCGAAATTCCGTTGGTGCTTGATATTTATAAGTCTTTCCCTGATGAAAAAATATATGCACAGCTTTCTTTATATGAACGTCCCTATTATAAAAACGAAGCGGAAGAAGATGCCTGGCTTTTGATGATGAAGCAGGCTGTTTCTGCCGTATTGTCGGCGGATCCGGAACGGATTGCATTAAAAATACGGAAAAAACAGCACGGACTTTCGCAATATGAAAAAATGACGGAAAAACAGCAAATGCTGCCGTTTGTTATTCGGGAACAAGATGCGTTGTTTGAAGTCAATCTTTTTTCATATCTTGATACGGGGATTTTTTTTGATCACAGAGTACTGCGGAATAGAATTCGATCGGAGTGTGCCGGAAAACGCGTACTGAATTTGTATTGCTACACCGGTGCGTTTTCGGTGTATGCAGCTTTGGGAAATGCCGCGCGTGTCGATTCTGTGGATATGTCAAAAACTTATCTTGAGTGGGCTAAGCGCAATTTTGCTTTGAACGGTTTTCCTGTTTCCGAAGCAAAGGAAAATCAAAAATACGGATTTTTTCAGCAGGATTGCAGCGTTTTTTTGCGCCGCGCGGTGCCGAAAAACATAAAATGGGATATAATAATTTTGGATCCGCCGACTTTTTCCAATTCAAAGCGATCCGAAAATATACTTGACCTGAACCGAGATTGGATCGATCTTGTGCGCAGCTGTGTCCGCCTGCTTTCTCGTTCAGGCGTGCTGTATTTTTCGACAAACAGCAGGCGGCTTGTGTTTGATGAATCGCTGATAAAGGATATCGGAGTTTCCGTGTCTGATATTTCCGCGGAAACAATACCGGAAGATTTCAGAAACGCAAAAATTCATCGGTGCTGGCGTATTGTTCGCGCCGCGTTGTGATATGAGGTAAATTATATGAAATATTTTATTCCCGACAGTTCGGCTGTTCGTGTGGCAATTTCCGGAAAAAGCGGCTGCGGCAATACTACTGTCAGTACGCTGCTGGCAGAAAGAATCGGCGTGCCTGTTATAAATTATACATTCCGCTCTCTCGCAGCGGAACTCGGCATTTCTCTTGCGCAGATACTTGAAAAAGCAAAAACAGATGACAGCTTTGATATACAAGTTGATACGCATCAGGTTGAAATGGCGCGGAAAACTTCATGTGTGCTCGGTTCCCGCCTTGCCATTTGGATGCTGAAAGAAGCCGATTTGAAAATATATCTGCTTGCCGATGACGCGATTCGCGCAAAACGCATTCAGAATAGGGAAGGCGGGGTTCTTTCGGAAATTACGGCGTTTACTAAAATGCGCGACGCACAGGATACTGAACGCTATGCTCGGCTGTATAATATCAATAACGAAGATTATTCCTGTGCTGATTTGGTCATCGATACGGCACTGCATGTGCCGGAGCAAATTGCGCAGATAATTATCGATGAACTTTTGAAAAGAAACCTGCTTGCGAGCAGCTGTTCGGAATAAAACGGATTTACGCATGAAAATTTTGACGGCAGAAGAGCGCCGCGAATTTCGGAACACGATACTGTCGCATTATGAACTGCACGGGCGGGATTTTCCTTGGAGAAATACAAAAAATCCTTACGAAATTCTTGTGTCTGAGATAATGCTTCAGCAAACGCAGACAGAGCGTGTCGTGCCGAAATACATTGCCTGGCTGCAAAAATTTCCGTCTGTCCGCGAGCTTGCTTCGGCTTCTCTTTGCGATGTGCTGGCAGCCTGGAATGGACTCGGATATAACAGGCGCGCCCGCTTTCTGCAGGAAACATGCAAAATAATCGATTCGGAGTATAACGGTAAATTTCCGGAAGATCCTGCCGTGCTTGTTTCTTTTCCGGGAATCGGCAGTTATACGGCAAAAGCCGTCGCGACATTTTCGTTTAACCGTCCGGAAATCTTTATTGAAACAAATATCCGCTCGGTTTTTATTTTTTTCTTTTTTGCGGACGAGAAAAATGTATCCGATGCGGAATTGCTGCCGCTTATAGAACAAGTTGTCGATTATGAAAATCCTCGGATATGGTATTATGCTCTTATGGATTACGGCGCCGTTTTAAAGCGTCATGTGAAAAATCCAAACAGGCAAAGCCGTCATTATGCCAAGCAGTCGAAATTCGACGGCTCTTTTCGGCAGGCGCGCGGTGCGGTTATCAGATGTCTGACTTCCGCAAATGCCCGCGTCGGCGCATCTGCGGCATATATTGCGGAGGAAGAGCATCTTCCCTTTGAACGGGTAAAAGATGCTGCCGACTGCTTGTGTGCCGAGAAAATTGTATATCAGGAAAACGGAATATATCGAATTTTATAAAATATGCGCCGCTTTTGTGCAAAAAAATAGTTTTTTCCGCCTAAAAATTAAAAACAGATGTTATAATAAAGTGTATTAGGAGAATTTCAGTATGGAACAATTTGTCGGCAAAGCACTTTATTTTCAGCAGCTGAAAAATGCGGATTTAAAAAACACGGTGAATAAAATTGTCTTTTCTCAAAAAAATTGCGGCGCTGAATTGGGCGAAGTTTTATGCAGTGAAGATTTTTCCTGCACGGCCGTTGTGGCATTGTCTTTTTCGGTTGAATTGCGGCAAGCTCTGGCAAAAAAAAATATTATGACAATCGAACTGGATAAACTTATGCTGGAAGATATTTTCCGAATTTTTTCCGCTAAAGATACGGACTGCACAATAAAGAAAAACGAAGACGGCAGCGCAAAAATTAAATTAGTATCGGGAAGTTTGTCAAAAAGTTTTTGTTTTAAAATCGATCAGTTGGTTGCCGAATTTCTAAAATAGAAGCAATTATGTAATAGTAATGTGTTAACGATCAAAACGGCGGTTTTGAATTCCAATATATAGCCTGTCAAAATCGCCGAAATTTCAGCACAAAACTTCGAAACCGCAGCCGGTAATCGCAGACGTTATAGCGTCGTCAATACCCGCTATTGTTTCGTCGTAATCTACAAGTACTTGTGCTTTGATAGCGTTTGCTTTGCAGCTTAAAACTCCAGAAACGGCAGAAACTGCGGTGTTCACTTTGTTTTCGCAATTTTCGCAGCTCATTCCTGCAACATATAATTTCTTTTCCATGCCACTACCTCACTTCGAAACCGCAGCCGGTAATCGCAGCTGTTATAGCGTCGTCAATGCCAGCTATTGTTTCGTCGTAATCTACAAGTACTTGTGCTTTGATAGCGTTTGCTTTGCAGCTTAAAACTCCCGAAACGGCAGAAACTGCGGCGTTCACTTTGTTTTCGCAATTTTCACAGCTCATTCCTGCAACGTATAATTTTTTTTCCATGCCACTACCTCAGATAATATTAAAGTATACAGATTTTATGAATTTTATCAACATGCGGAATACTTTTGTTTCCCGAAAAAAAGTATTATGTTTTTGTGCTGCCAAGCTGTCCGCATGCACCGCCGATTTTTCTGCCCCTTTTGGTACGCATCGTTATATTGATTCCGCGCGAGCGCAAATTTTCGATGTACGCCGCGCATTCCGATGCAGACGGTTCCGTGAAAGGGAGCTGTTTTACCGGATTCCATGGAATGATATTTATGTGCGCTGCCGTATCTTTTGCAAAGGAATACATTGCATCCATACTGGTTTTGTCCGTATTTATGTTTCCCAGCAATGCGGCTTCCAGCGTGCATCGTTTCCTTGTTTTTTGAATGAAATACTTAATCGCTTTTTTCAATTCCGGCAGCGGATTTGCTTTTGCGCTGGGCATCAGCTGTTCGCGCAGTTTTTGCTCAGCTGCCGTCAAAGAAACAGCAAGTCTGACTGACGGACCGTTATCTGCAAGGTCATATATTCCTTCGATAATGCCTGCCGTCGATATGGTTATGCGTCTGCTTGAAAGGGCTCTTCCGTCCGGATGCGTAAGAATTGTTACGGCTTTCCGTATTTCGGCAAGATTCAGCAGCGGTTCGCCCATTCCCATGAATACAATATTATCCAGTTTTCCGGCGGCATGTTCCAGATACAGGAATTGTTCTACTATTTCGCCCGCAGAAAGATTCCGTGCAAAGCCTAATGTTCCCGTCATGCAAAATGCGCACTTCATTGCGCAGCCGACTTGGCAGGAAACGCATGCTGTTTTTCTGCCCGTTCCGTCAATCAGCAAAACCGTTTCTACGCAAAGCCCGTCATGCAGTTTTATTTGCAACTTTATCGTTCCGTCCGGATCTTTCAGTGTCTGCGAAACTGATGCGGAACGAATCAAAGCCGTTTCCGCGAGCTGCGTGCGCAATGAGCATGAAAGGTTTGTCATTTGCGAGAACGATACGGCACCATCCGCAATCCATTTAAATATCTGTCTGCCTCTGTACGTTTCTTTTAGATGCAGTTCATTTGTGATTTCCTGAGGCAGCAAACCTGATAAAAAAATATAAGAGCCGGCGTTTTTATCCATGGCGGATTGTCAGCTTAATTGCAGCTTTTCAAGCATTTCGGATATGGCTTGGCTTCTTATTCCTAATTTTTGGAAACTTTGCAGCGTATCGACAGCTTTTCGCGGCTGATTCAGTTTTACATAGCAGTCCGCAAGATCCATATAAAGCCGGTAATTTTTCGGATCTGCCTGAATCAGTCTGGTAAGGCTTTGTATGGCGTCTTCGTATTTGCCCTGTCCCTTGCTGATTAAAGCAAGACCCAAAACCGCATATAAATCAAATTCGATATCCAATGCTTTTTCGTAATATTGAACGGCTGTGTCATAGTCGCCTGTGTTTCTGTATGCGTCGCCTGCCCGTGTCAAAATAACTTTATTTCTCGGATCTATTTCAAGAATTTTATTCCAATATTCGATTGATCGATATTGCTGATTCATGCCTCTGTAGCAGTCTGCCAAACCGAACAGCGCGTAAAAATTTTTGCTGTCTATGGCAAGCGCCCGTTCGAAATAGACGATTCCTTTGTCAAATGTTTTCAGTTTTCTATGGCAATTTCCGATAGAAGTGAGCACGCGGATATCTACCGCCGATTCATTCAGCTCCAGCATTCTTGACCAATAGTACAATGCATCCCGATATTCTTTGAAATCATAATGCAGATGACCGAGCCCGATCAATGCATACGCATTATTGCTTTCCATATCAAGCACCTGCAAATACAATTGCTTGGATTTTTTAAAATCGCGGATTTTCCGATACGCATCGGCAACTCTTGTCAATACGGTGATATTGCGGTCATCATGAATAAGATACTGTTCCCATATTTCTATGGCTTTTGTGTATTGGTTCAGAGCTTTATAACAGTCCGCAAGTCCGAAAAGCGCATAATTATTTCCCGGATGAACCGAAAGACAGCGCGAATAATAATCGATAGCTTCGTTAAAATGATTTCGTTTCCGTTCGGAATCGCCGAGACCGACAAGTGCATAATTATTGTTGTTCTCAATCGTGAGAATCTGCATAAAAGCGTTTTTTGCTTCTTCTATGCGGTTCTCTTTCAGCAGCTGGTAGCCTTTTTGGGAAAGCCCCGATATTTCATCTGTTTTCGTATCGATGCTTTGTGTATCTGTTTTATTAAAGTTATCCGGAATAATCGAAAATGAATCTTCCATTTTTTTCCCTTTATTTTATCAATGCTGATATTATTTTTGCTATTTTTTCAATTATCGGTCCGCATTTTTTTTTGTTATGTGCCAGCCAATACAGTTTTAAAGCGGATAAATCGCTGCCTTCTTCTTCCAAAATGTCGCCTATTCTTGTCAGTCCGTCCGAATATCCGGTTGTGAGAAAAAGACGTTTCGCCTGAAGTATATTTCGCTGATTCAGCAGCATATTTCCTCTGCGGTTTAATATGACTTTTTGTTCAGCTGTTAAGTTTTTCAGAGGTGTATCTGTTGTTTTGATAAAACCGTCTGTTTCGTTTTGATTGGCAAATATATTTTCAGCGTTTTTCATCTGAAATTCTCTTATGAATAATATATGATACTTGAATAATCTAAAATGTCAAGTCGGATTTATTTTTCATAAAATTCAAAACCTGAAAAACATACGCGGAAATTATTTTTCGGTTGATAGTTCTGTCTGTTTTAAAGTATTATAGAAGCAATGAAATATTACGATTACATCATTGTCGGTTCCGGACCGGCAGGGCTCGGCGCGGCATTTACGCTGACAGACAATCATCGCGAGGCGTCTGTCTTAATGCTGGAGCAAGCTGAAATTTCTTCCGGCGGTTTGCGGAATGACTGCAAAATGAATTTCACGTTTCCGGTCGGATTTCCCGCCGAATACTGGAAAAAAGAGCAGGCGGAGAAGTATCTTCTGAAAATAGAAGAATTCCTGCATCCCGATATTCTGGAAAAAAAGAATCTGGATATATATGAACGCCGCGCAGCCCGCATCGGCGTTGATTTGCTGAGAATCCGCCAGTCGCATCTCGGAACCGACGGCGGAATAAAGTTAATCCGCCGGCTGACCGATGAGCTTCGAAACCGCGGCGTGGATATTTCGTTCGGAGAAACATTCCTTTCGGCAGATGAATGTGCTCATGCTGCCGCAACTTCGGCAGGCGAATATTCATACGGTTCATTGATAGTTGCTCCCGGCCGGCACGGTTTTGACTTCCTGCGGACTTTTATGAAGAAAACGGGAATCTGCTATCAAGACAACAGCATAGATGTCGGCGTCCGCATAGAAACAAAGCTTGAGCATTATCCCATTGTGCGTGATTACTATGATCCCAAATTTTTTTTTCCGGAAAAAACCCGAACTTTTTGTACCAATTCCGGCTGTGCGCAGGTAGTACAGGAACGCTACGAAACATCAGGCGGAAACATCTATTACACTGTAAACGGTCATGCGTATTCCGAGAAATTAAAAAGCAACGGGCTTGTAAATTTTGCGGTGCTGCGGACGGTTTCATTTACGGAACCTATTGCTTCAGGGCAGGATTATGCGGAATATTTAGGCGCGCTTGCCATGCTTACCGGCGGAGGGCATCCGATTATGCAGCGTATCGGTGATTTCAGAATGCGGACACGGACAACTGCTGCCGGTTTGAATTCCGATTTGTATGATTTCGAGCCGACATTGAAATCCGCGACTCCCGGCGATATTTCGCTGGCAGTTCCGTCGAAATTTCTTGACTCAATCTGGCGCGCTTTAAAACAGCTTGATACAATCGTGCCCGGTGTCATGCATCCGTGTACGATTATGTATTATCCCGAAATAAAATTGTATGCAAATAAACCGGTATTCAAAAATGAATATTTTATGGCAGCCGAAGATATTTATTTGGTAGGCGACGGCGCCGGAACTTCCCGCGGTATTACCGGAGCCTGGGCTTCCGGGATTCGTGCGGCGGAGGGCGCTTTGAAAAAAGCAGGTTTGCTGTGAGAATTATCGGCGGAACTTTAAAAGGGCGGACAATAGAATGTCCTCAGGGAATTATCAGACCTGCGATGGACAAAATGAAAGAAACCGTTTTTTCTGTTTTGGGCGATCTTTCGGGAGTTTCTTTTTTGGATTTGTTTTCCGGATCCGGCAGCATTGCGCTGGAGGCATTGTCCCGCGGTGCGGATTTTGTAACGCTGGTTGAAAAAGACCGAGGAAAGATTCCGACTATACTGAAAAACGTTTCGATTGCAGACAGAAAAATCGAATGCAAATTTATGCCGGCGGAACTGTTTATCAAGCGGAACAAAAAACGCTTTGATATAATCTTCTGCGATCCGCCGTTTCCCTATAATTTTCATCGGGAACTTGTTGCTTCCTGCGCACAATATCCGGTGCTCGATGATAAAGGACAATTGCTGATTCATTATCCTGCGGAACGTCCGCTGCCGCAGGAAATATCGGGGCTGGTGCGTACCGATCGGCGGGTTTTCGGGCGTTCCATTGTTGATTTTTACAGCAAAGGCGAAAAAACATGAATTTTGCCGCGCTGCCGATATAAACTGCCGCCGAACTTACTTGTCATTGCGAACGAGAAATTTTCTTGCGAAAACTCGTTAAGCAAACCGTAGGTTTTCGACCCATTGCGCGCGGCATTTGTCATTGCGAGAAGAACGCGCAGCGTTCGACGAAGCAATCTATACACAATAAATTATATTATGTATAGTATTATACATAAGGGGGTACGAAATGTTTGGTGTAATTTTATTCATTATTATGTTTATTTTATACGCGGTAGGGTTAGTATCAGAAAGTGAGTTTCAAGGATATTTGACACGCGATGCTATTTATCATTCAGCTAATACACTAAATGAAAGTATGTATGAAATAGACAGCAGGGCAGAATCTCGTCATGCCGCAGCAATGAGTGAAGTACGTGATTTTCTTTGCTCAAATGTACAGCAATCGGAGCTGAATCACAAAAGAAACACAAGAGGAAAACAAAAAGAGAGGAGAAGAGTGGTTAAAGATAAAAGCGGTCGTGTCTTATATGAAGAAGTAATTGTTAAATACCAAGAAGGAATCTTATGAAAGAGCTCTGGGAACACCAGAAAAGGGCAGTGGAGAAATACAAGGACAAAGAATACTTCGGCTTACTCTTTGATATGGGACTTGGAAAATATCGTGCGCCGTTGACAGCGGAACACTGTCAATGAGTCCTTCTCTTTCCGATGCGGATTATGACTAGGAGAATGATATGCAAAGATTTGCAGTTTATTTACTTCTAATCACGTTGCTCCCTGTGCTCATTTGGCTTGTTGATTTCCTTCAACGTGTTTCACATTATTTCTGAGTTTGGAAAATAATTATTGTTATGCTGACTGAAAAGATTTCAAAGAACATCGGACAGCCCTATATTTATCTTCCGAAAGATAAAAAGTTCCTCTGCCAAAACGGCGTTTTGTTCACACTGGACGAGTACAAAGATGGAATAGATATTGCGGTTGAATACGAACGTCGGAGCATCTATTCCTTCCGCTAGGCAGGCTGTTGCAGCACCGCAGCATTTGCATGACAGCGCGGAACGTTCTCCCTTGCAGCGGCTCTGACATCTGCCGTAATGACAATCGAACATCAGAGCAAATGAGGAACACGCATCTGTACAGATGCGTGCCGTAAATCCGTACAGATGCCGCTCCTTGTTAGCGCACTAACACAAACCTTATTACTGCTATAACACGTACCTTATTAGTACGGTATTGCACACACTGTCAGTGCGCTGTTGCAGACCGTGCTGACGCCGTACATATCGTGCATCCGGCGCCGTTACTGATACCCGCACAACAGTTTTATGCAATTGACTAAAAATACGCAATCAGCTAATATATGAAAACCCCTTGGAGCGCTGTACGGCGCTTCCTTTATGTCCATAAGGAGCTATAATGAGAAAATATGAATTGATGACTATCTTCCCTGTCGAGGAAGAGAAGTTCAAAACTGCTTCCGAAGCAGTTCGCGGTGTTTTATCCCAGTTCGGCGCGGAAATTGAAAGCGAAGAATCATACGGGGATAGAGAATTGTGTTACGAAATAAAAAAACAGAAACACGGTCGTTTTCAGCTTTTTATTATCAAAGTAAATCCTGCGAAAATCACCGAAATCGACCGGCAGTTCAAATTGACGGCGGATCTATTGAAATATTTGTTTGTAAAAATTGACGAATAACCGTTTCTTCGGAGGACAGATATGGCTGATGTAAATCATGTAACAATTATCGGAAGACTGACTCGCGATGCGGAACTGAAGTATACGTCTGCGGGAATGGGTATTTCCAATTTTTCCATAGCTGTGAACCGAAGACGAAAAAGCGGAGATCAATGGATAGAAGAAGCTAATTTTTTTGAAATAAATTTGTACGGAAAGTCCGCTGAAAGCCTTAAGCCGTATCTGGTAAAAGGCAAGCAGATTGCTGTCGAAGGCGAATTGCGGCAGGATCGTTGGGAACAAGACGGTCAGCCGCGCAGTAAAGTTGTCATTACGGCGTCTAATATTCAGCTGTTAGGCGGCAATTCCGGATCGGGAAACGGCGGCGGATATGCTCAAGAGGGAAGGGGTGCCGGAGCATACGCAGGTCAGAATAACTTTGCCGGAAAAAATACTTTTCAGCAGCGTTATGATGCGCCTTCAGCCGATTCTTATGATTCCGATTCCTCCGCCTATAGTTCCGGAGACGGCTTTCCGGAAGATATTCCGTTCTAAAAACAAGGAGCAATTTATATGTCAGACGAAATGAAAAATACCGGTGCTGCATCTGAAATGCAAATGCAGGACGCCGTAAAAGATGCTGATGATCGTTCGGTGCTGCGTTCAAAACCGAAATTTTTCCGCAGAAAAGTATGCAAATTCTGCGCTCAAAAAGCGAAAATCGATTATAAAGATGCGGACGGTTTGCGCCGCTTTACGACAGAACGCGGCAAAATTTTGCCGCGCCGTATTACAGGAACATGCGCCAAGCATCAAAGACGTCTTTCTCTCGAAATCAAACGGGCGAGAGCTATTTGTCTGCTGCCGTTCGTAACCGATTAGTTTTGATTTATGCGGAACGGCGGTTCCGATTTTTGACAGCGAAAAATAAATGTTCCTGTCTGCCGATTTTATGAAAATACGACAGCTTGAACATTTCGTGTCTAAACTTGTTTATCAATGAAAAAACCGATCCCACTCCTGGTAACGGTTTTTTACTGGTTTTAGAGGAGCTTGAAATGAAAGTAATTTTAAATGCCGATGTAAAGTATCTCGGTGAAGAAGGCGATGTAAAAGTCGTTGCCAACGGCTATGCCCGCAATTATTTGTTTCCGCGCAATTTGGCTGTGCCGTATAATAATGCTACTATCGCTTTTTTCGAAAGCAAAAAAGAAGAAATCGAAGCCCGTAAGGCAGCAAAGCGTGCCGATGCAGCCAGCTTAAAGGAAAAATTGGCTGCGCTTTCGGTGATTATTCCTATGCCGGCAGGGCAAAACGGAAAATTGTACGGTGCTGTTACAAATCAAACGATTGCGGATGCTCTGAAAAAAGAGGGCTATGAAATTGAACGCAAACGTATCGATATTCCGGGTGCGACAATTAAGAATACCGGTAAATATACGGTAACCGTTCGTTTGTATGAATCCGCATCTGCGGACGTTTCTGTTTCTGTTATCAGTCAGGAACAGGCAGATAAAGAAGCTGCGGAAACAGCTTCCGACGGGCAAAAATCTGCGGCAGCGGAAAGCTCTGTTTCTGAAAATACCGCAGAAAAGGCGGAATAATGTCCGCTGCTTCCCTCAGGGACAAGGTTCCGCCTCATAATCTGGAGGCGGAACAAGCAACGCTCGGCGCTTTGCTCCTTGACTGGGAAGCGTTCGGTACCGTTGTCCGTTTTCTGCGGGCAGAACGTTTTTATTCTCTTCAAAATCAAAAAATATTTTCAGCCATGCTGGCTCTGTACAACAGAGGTATTCGCGGCGATATTATGACCCTTATTGAGGAGCTTCGCACATCAGGCGAACTGGAAGCTGCCGGCGGTTCGGCGTATATTACGGCGCTGACGGATACGGTGCCTACCAGCGCGAATGTCGAGTATTATGCCCGCATAGTGCTTGATCAATCGATAAGGCGCGAGCTGATACGTATTTCTTCTAAAATTATTTTGGATGCGCACGACGAAACTGCGGAAAGTTACCGTGTCTTGGAAGATGCGCAAAAATATATTTTTGAACTGACAGATGCTGAACAAATGGCGAATTTCAAAACAGCGCAGGAACTTGTTACGAAATCTATCGATATGATAGAGAAAATTTATAAAAACAAGGGCGCTTTTTCCGGTGTTCCGACAGGGTTTGAGGAACTCGATACAATGACCAGCGGTTTTCAGTCTTCCGAAATGATCATTATCGGAGCACGTCCTTCTATGGGAAAAACAGCTTTGGCGCTGTCAATGGCTCAGCATACTGCGATAGAAAAAAGAATTCCGACGGCGTTTTTTTCGCTTGAAATGTCCGATATGCAGATTATGCAGCGATTGATTGCACAGGAAGCAAAAATATCTTCGCAGAAACTCAGAAAAGGCCGCTTGACTGTTGATGATTTTACACGGATTCAAGAGGCTGCCGGACGCATGTATGACGCACCTTTGTTTATTGTCGATTCTCCGAATATGAAACTGCTGGATTTGCGCGCTATGGCACGCCGTCTGCGTTCTCAGGAAAAAATCGAAATTATTTTTATTGATTATATAGGTCTTATTGACCATGAAAATAAATCATTGCAGCGTTTTGAACAAGTGTCGGAGATATCCCGTTCATTGAAAAGTCTTGCACGGGAACTGAATATTCCTGTCGTTGCGTTATGCCAGGTAAGACGCGATTCCGAAGGCAAACAGCCGACTTTGGCGGATTTGCGCGATTCGGGTTCTATTGAGCAGGACGCAGATGTTGTGCTCTTTTTGCACAGGGACCGGCAGACTTCGTCGCAAAGCGAGGAAGATAAACTTCAGCCTGTCGAAACTCAGCTTATTTTGTCAAAACAGCGCAACGGACCGACCGGCGTTATTGATATTTTGTTTTTGCCCATTTATACAAAATTTGTCGAAAAATCACGGTAAATAAAATCCGCATTTTTTTGTTATAATTCAAACCATTGCCCGCCGACAGTTAAATACCAGTCTGCTGTTTTTACATTCGTTTTTGAATTGAACCAGGAAATGCCGCCGTCCGAATTGAGAATCAATATTTTTTCTCCGCCATGCAGAAGTTTTATCGGCAATGAAGAAGCACGTTTTAATAAAATTTGTTTTCTTGTTGAAAGGTTTATGGATCTGACTGCGGTTTTTCCGATATTTGTATACAGCGACGTGCCTGATAGTGTGAGAAATGCGTTGATATCTTCATCATCCCATTTCACAAGCGGTGCGTATTTATTGGTTTGTTTTGTAATATAAAATATTTCCGTTGTTTTTTTCGAACCGTTTATATTTATACTGATGCCGTATACTGATGATGCGTTTGAAGACAATGACAGAACAATATCGCCGGATATTTTCAAAGGAACTGTTTCTCCGTTTGTGATGTCAACTTTCAGCAGCGATGCTTTAGGTTCCGATGCAGAAGTTTTTGCCACTAATAATTCCGTATCGGAATACAGTATCGCGTCTTGAATTCCGCTGCCGGTAAAAAGCGTTGTTTTTTTATTCGATTGAAAATCAAATAATGACACAGATGCAGTACTTTCTATAAACAATAAATTTTGTTCATGCAGTTTTATCGTATGTATCGGTTTTGACGGAACAAATAATTGTTTCGTTTCTTTTGTTTCAAATGAATAAAACAGAACCGGCAGCGAGGAATCTTTTTTCCATAATATGAATCCGTTTGCGCAGTCAAGAATATTCTGCTGCGGCATGGCATCCATAATTTTTGTTATATTCTCGGCCGAATCCGCTGTTTCGTAAATCCCGCTGTTCGCAAGAAAATAATAGGCATTTTTTTCCGGAGAAAACGCTGCGTCCAGAATTATGTCATATTCGGATTTTGTAATCGATTCAAGCGTAATGGTTTTGGAATTTTTTACGGCTTGTGCATTCGCCGGCGGTATGAGTGCAAATAAATTTCCTTCGTTTGATCCGATATATATTGTTTCGTTTTCCGCAATACAAGAAGAAACCGTATATGAATCCTGTAAACAAAAATCCGTTATTTTTTCCGCAGCCTCTTCTGTTTTAAGAGTATCGGCAGATATTTTTTTTAATGCATATTGCTGCGGCGGAATTGTTTTTTCTATGCAGTAAATAAATTGTGCGTCGGCGGCAGCTTCCGGTACGAGCAGCGGCGCCGATGACGCAATTTCCTCCGCTTTTGGTTTGCCGGAGATTGCATCAATAAAATATATTTTGTCATTCTTTGTTCCGGCGAGAATTAAATTTTTATTGAACAAAACAGGCTGCTGCAATCCTTGTTCGCAGGAAAATTTTGCTTTGGTTTTTCCCGTTCGAAGATCGTAGTATGTCAAATATCCTGTCTGCGAATATACGAGCAATGTCGTTTCCGCGGCATTTGTCATGGCGTATGAAACAAGGCTGATTTTTTCGGAGATTTTCGATGCAAGGGGAGTGCCGGTTGCCGCATTCAAAAATATAAATCCGTTTGTGGATGCAGTGCCGACAAGCAAATATGTGCTGTTGCCGGAATATGACAACGAAAGTACCGAATCGGAAAAACGCTGTGCAAATTTCCGCTTTTTTGTTTTCCAATCCCAGACGGATATTCTGTATATAGATAAATTATCGGTTTCATATAATGCAATATCGTCATTGTTTTTGTTGAGCGCAATCATTTTGATTTGCAGATCGCTAAGCTGTGCGTGTTCGCCCCTGCCGTCTTCCGCCCACTTTACGACAAAGCCGTCGTTTCCTGCGGTGAACACCGATCCTTTTTTGGAAGCAAATGTATTTATTTGTGCTGCATGCGGCTGCGTAGAAAGATGTGTTTGCGAATATACTGCTGCGGAAACAGCTGCCAATAATATAAAAGCAAAAAAGTTTTTTTTCATAATATTGATTCCTTATTTTTCAAAAACGAAGCGTCTTGTATATTTAAAGGCTGCCTTTCGTTATATAACTGATGTCGCCGGCAAGCGCGGCTGCAAACAGCAGCAGCAGAACGGCGATGCCGATAAATTGAATATAATACTGTACTTTTCCCGGAATAGGCTTTTTCAAAATTGCTTCAATTGCAGAAAAAAGAATCAAACCGCCGTCTAAAATCGGAATCGGCAGCAGATTCATGATAAATAAAGAAATGCTTATCATTGCAAGGAAGCGCAGAATTGCCGTCAAGCCCGTCAGAAAATCTTCCGAAAAGCCCGCTTTTGCCGTGGTGCCGAGCATAAACGTTATTCTGACAGGACCTGACACTGCTTTTGTTATATTGATGCCGCGAAAAAGCAATGTCATGCTTTTTAATGATATAAAAAACATATTTGCGGTTTCTTTTATTCCTTCCAGAATTGCAGCGGGAAAATTATAAGCTGCCGAATGGATTTTCAATGCTTCGAATAAAAGACCTATTTCCGCCGGCTTGTCTGCGGCTTCGGCGCTGTCCTTTTCGGGAACCAGCATCACATTCGTGTTTTGCATGGACGAATCTCTGATATACGAAACAGAAACGGCTGTTTGATTTGCGAGCTGTTTTTGAATGTCGATTGTGTTGCGGACAGATTCGCCGTTTACGGCGGAAATACGATCGCCGGCGCGCAGTCCGGCTTTATCTGCGGGACTGCCGGAGATTACTTCTGCGATAACCGGTTCGATCCAGCTTATAATGCCTATTTTGCCCGCGCCGGTTTCTTTGTCTAATGCGGGTTTTACGGTGAATGAAAAGTAACTGCTGTTTCTGTCGACTGTGACAGAAATATTTTCTTCCGGATGAATTGAAATAAAATTTGATATATCGGAAAAATACTTAATTTCTTTTCCGTTTATTGCGGTGATTCTGTCGCCTGTCTGCAATCCTGCATCAGCTGCAGCAGACTGCATGTCGGGATATATTTCTTTCGCAATAATTATTCTGTTATCGGCGGTATAATATGTATATCCGATGCCGGCCGTTATTGAAAATGCAGCGGCAGCAAATAAAAAATTGAAAAAAGGACCGGCAAAGGCAATTGCTGCCCTTTTCAGCGGACAGACTGCAAAAAAAGAATCCGGCGGAGGCGGAATCGCGCAGCCGTGTTCTGCCTCATTTGCTGCCGAATATTCAAACTGAATATCTTTTTGTCCTTTTAAGCCGCAGTAACCTCCAAGCGGAATAAGTGACAAACGATAATCGGTTTTTCCGATTGTTTTGTGCAGCAATATCGGTCCCATTCCTATGGAAAAACTTTCTACGGCAACTCCGCATAATTTTGCCGAAAGAAAGTGTCCGAGTTCGTGTACAAAAACAACAATGCCCAGACAAAACAATCCGTATAAAACAGTCATTGAAGCTCCTGTGCCGCTGCCGACCGTGCTTCTGCGTCTATTGAAAAAACTTCTTCCAGACAATGTGCTTGACGCGTCCAATCCTTATTAAGGATTTGTTCCGTTATTTCTGCGATTTTTGTAAATGATATTTGATGATGCAAAAAAGCATCTGCTGCAATTTCATTTGCCGCATTATATGCGATTGCGTATGAGCCGCCCGAACGCAGCGCCGTGTATGCCAAATCAAGCATCGGAAAATCTTTGAATCGCGGAAGCGAAAATGTCAGTGTAAAGTCCTGCGCCGAAGAACCTGAAAATAAATCAAGTTTTTCAAAAGAATTTTCCACAAAGTGCGGCCATGTCAATGCGGAAAGAATCGGATGACGCATGTCCGGTTTCGACAGCTGTGCATACAGAACACCGTCTTTTGTTCGTATCAGGGAATGAACAATGCTCTGCGGATGAACGGCAACTTGAATTTTTTCCGGCGGCATGTCAAACAAAATGCTCGCTTCTATTACTTCGAGTCCTTTGTTTGCGAGCGTTGCGGAATCTATCGTTATTTTTTTCCCCATGTTCCAGGTCGGATGTTTCAGTGCGTCTTCCGCTGCGACAGAAGAAAGTTTGTCGGATGACATGGTTCTGAACGGACCGCCGGAAGCAGTGATGACAAGAGATTCAATCGATTCGATCTTGAATTTTTGAAGGAGATTGAAAATAGCGGAATGTTCGGAATCTACCGGCAAAATGGAGCAATTATTATCCTGCGCCATTTTTTTTATCAAACTGCCTGCCATGACAATTGTTTCTTTATTTGCGAGTGCGAGATTTTTTCCGCTTGTCAGTGCTGCTGCGGACGGCAGCAGTCCGGCAGAACCGGCTATTCCGTTTACAACGATATCCGCTTCTGTTTCTTGGATAAAACGAATTAAATCTTCTTTTCCCGCGTAGGGAACGGAATCTTCTCTGCTACCTGAAGCAAGGCATACGTTTTTGCAGCCGAAACAGGCGGCAGTTTCCAATAATTTTTGTTTGTTTTTATTTGCCGACAAACCCGCCAATTCAAATAGATGAGGAAATTCTTTCAGTATTGCAATAGTGCTTTCACCTATCGAACCCGTGCATCCTAAAACGAGAATTTTCTTTTTCATTATCTTACATGCCGAATAGTATTGTTGTGGCGATATAATACACCGGAGCAGCAATCAATACCGAATCGATCGAATCGAGAATGCCGCCTCTGCCCGGAATCACATTTCCGGAATCCTTCTGTTTTGCGGAACGTTTGAATACGGATTCGGCAAGGTCGCCGAGAATAGCCGCAAGGGCGGTTAATAATCCAAGCAAAATAACTTTTACGGGACTGCCGTAAAAAATATCGGGAAACACATAATGCGCTGCGATTCCTGCACATATAGAACCTGCTGTTCCGCCGATAAATCCGATAATGCTTTTATTCGGACTTGCGGCAATGTATCCGCGGTTGTTTTTTCCGAACAGCATTCCGAAAAACCAAGCCAAAGAATCGCAGCCGTAAACCATGAGAAAAAATATATACAAACATTCCTTTGAGTTTTCCCAGGTCGTCATGCGGGAAAGAAACGTTATCAGATAGCCGCTGTAAACAAAATCAAAAACGGCTGCGCTTATCCGCTGATTTGACTCGCTGAAAATTTCGGCATCCGCTTTGCAGGGGAAAAAAACTTCATAAAGCATGGAAAGAATAACTGCAAATATCAAGCCGAATGTGATCAGTTCTTTTGCCAAGTCAAAAATGCAGCAAAGCGCGGCAATGACGGATATCAACACTGTCAGCAAAATAACAAATTTTTTGGGCTGCTTTGATCCTGCGGTATTCAGTCCGTATATTTCATTTGCTGCGATGAAAACAACAATGATAATCGCAGCATGCAGTAAAATATGGTTTAATGTGTCAAAATGCACGAGTGCCAGCAGAAGCGGCAAACCAATAAAAAATATTAAAAGCCGTTTTATCAGTTTTTCCATAAACAAGATTCCTTAAAAACAATCGGCGTCTGAAATATCGATTTCCGAAAACGATTGTTTTTTCCGCGCAACTAATATGCAAACAAATTAAGATAGTTTTGCGCAAACTATCGCTGAAAAGAAACGCGCCTGTTTCGGCGGTTTCTTTTAAATCTTCCTGAATTACAAACCGCCGAACCGTCTGTTTCTTTTTTGATAATCCTTAATGCTTTCGAAAAAATTGTCGGCTGTATAATCAGGCCATAATACCGGAGAAAATTCCAATTCCGCGTACGCTGCCTGCCAAAGCAGAAAATTACTGAGCCGTTTTTCGCCGCCGGTACGTATCAGCAAATCAATATCGGGCATTTCCCTTGTGTCAAGATACTCGGAGAAATCCCGCTCTGTCAGTACAGCCTGTGAAGCATTATTGTTTTTTATCTGAGTGTCTTGGTATTTTTTTACTGCCCGCAAAATTTCATTTCTGCTGCCGTAATTTATTGCGAGTGCAACCGTAATTCCCGAAAAATCTTTGCAGTCTTGTACTGCCAAATCAATTTCGCGGAGAACTTCCGGCGGCAGACTGTTTCTGTCCCCGATATGCAGGAGCTTTACTTCGTTTTTTTTGTAGAATTCAAATTCATTGCGCAAATGCGTTGCAATTAAATTCATTAAAAAACCGACTTCTTCCTGTGTCCGTTTCCAATTCTCTGTGGAAAAAGCATACAGCGTAATATATTTTATGCCTGCATCACGGGCGGCGCCGATTATTTTTTTTGCGGTTTTCAGACCTTCTTTGTGTCCCTGTGTCCTCGGAAGATTTCTCTGTTTTGCCCAGCGTCCGTTTCCGTCCATGATGATGCCTACATGGTTCGGCACCGGCGCCGTTTGTAAAGAGTTTGCAGCAGACATCAATTTTCCATTATTTCTTTTTCTTTCGTTTCGAATATTTTATTTATATCTTGAATATACGAATCTGTTGATTTCTGCAAAGCATCTTCTGCGGCTTTTAAACCGTCTTCCGTCAAAAGTCCGTCTTTTTGCTGTTTTTTCAGGGCATCATTTCCGTCGCGTCTGATATTTCGGACAGCAATGCGGCTTTGTTCAGCAATATTTTTTGCCTGCTTCACTAATTCTTTTCTGCGGTCGGCAGTCAGCGGCGGAATGGCAATGCGGATAATTTTTCCGTCATTAGAGGGATTCAATCCTAAATCTGCCATTTGAATAGCTTTTTCGATGTCCGAAATAATTCCTTTATCCCATGGCTGAATGATAATAGAGCGCGCGTCCGGAATAGAAATGTTTGAAACTTGATTGAGCGGAGTTTTATTACCGTAATAATCAACCTTTACTTTATCGAAAATTGCCGCGGATGCCCGTCCTGTGCGTATCGCACCGAGTTCGTCTTTCAATGCGGCAATTGTTTTATTCATTTTTTCAACGCAAAGATCCTGTATTTCTGCCATGAAAATACTCCTGAGAATTTTTACAAGCTATTTAAAATACAAAGCCGCACAAAACAGCGAAATGTTTCTTTTGTTGTTTTGCGGTTTTATAAAGCCCTGTGCTGTTTTATACCGAATGATGCCCGCTGAATTTTTATATATTTGCGCAGCATCATTCAGCGCCGTTACGCACCTAACTGATATAAAACAACTTTATTCAGAGCAAGCGCAGTGCCCATTTCTTTGCCAAGCTGCTTCATTTTCTCTGAAACAGAAACTTTATCGTCTTTGACAAACGGCTGATCCATGAAACAGATTTCCGCCAAATGTTTGTTCAGTTTTCCCTGAATAATTCCGGCTTTTACATTTTCCGGTTTGTTCAGATCTGCAACCTGTGCGGTGAAAATTTCTTTCTGCTCCGCGATGTATTTTTCGTCGACATCGGCACGGGTAATATATGCAGGCGTGAAAGCGGCAATATGCAGGCAGCAGTCATACGCAAATTCTTTGAGTTTTTCGTTTTCAAGCGCACTTGCGCTGTCTGCTGTGATAACCGTGATGACGCCGGTTTTTCCGTCGCTGTGAATATATTTTGCAAAAAGCGCTCCGTCGGGGATTTCCACGATTTGCAAACGGCGGACTGTCATGTTTTCCCGGATTTTTGTCGCGAGATCAAGAAGCATATCCGAAAGTTCTTTTGTTACTTCCGTAATATTTTTTTCCAGCGCCGTGCGTGTGATTTTTTCACCGATCGCGATGAAATCCGCATTCTTTGCGACAAAATCCGTTTCGCAAGTTAATTCGCATATAGCGGCTTTTTTGTTTTCTGCGGCAATAAAAATGCGTCCCTCGCTTGTCGTTCGTCCGGCCCGTTTTTCAACGGCGGCGAGTCCTTTTTCTTTCAGCAGTTTTGCCGCGGCTTCGGCGTCTCCGCTGCATTCAACAAGCGCTTTTTTGCATTCCATCATGCCGGCGCCGGTTTTGTCTCTGAGAGCTTTTACTTCAGATGCTTTTATATCCATAACTATTTCTCCTAAAAATCAAACTCGAACAGCTTTATGCTTTTATTCATACATTTTATCTTCGTCAACAAGCGAATCGGCATCGCTTTCTTCTGTTTCCATGTCTTCTTCTTTCGGTTCTGTGGGAGTATAATTGCTGTAGTCGACGATTTCTTCATCATCGGTTTTTGAAGAATTCAGACCGAGTCCGAATTGCGCATCGTCATCTTCTTCTTGAAGATTTTCGATGATTTTCAATCCGGTTTCATTGTCCGCTTCGATAACCGCATTTGCGATAATTTGCGTGAATAAAGTGATTGCGCGAATTGCGTCGTCGTTTCCCGGAATAGGGTAATCTATGCCTTCCGGATTGCAGTTTGTATCGACAACGGCGACAATCGGAATGCCCATGCGGCGTGCTTCCGTAACGGCAATTTGTTCTTTATGCGTATCGATGATAAAAACAATTCCCGGCAGTTCTTTCATTTCTTTTATGCCGCCGAGGTTTTTTTCAAGTTTTGCTTTTTCTTTCTGTATAGAAGCGATTTCTTTTTTTGTCAGATTTTCAAATGTTCCGTCAATTTCCATTTTTTCGAGTTTCTTCAGACGGAGCAATGATTTTTTTATTGTGGAAAAATTGGTCAGCATTCCGCCGAGCCATCGATTGTTGACATAAAACTGTCCGCAGCGTTCTGCTTCTTTTGCAACGGCTTGCTGTGCTTGTTTTTTTGTACCGACAAATAAAACGGATTTTCCCGCCGTTGTTACTTTGCGGACTGCTTCATAGGCATCTTTAATTGAAGCAATTGTTTTCTGCAAATCAATAATATGAATTCCGTTGCGCTGCGCAAAAATGTACTTTTTCATGCGGGGATCCCAGCGTTTGACTTGATGACCAAAGTGCACACCGGCTTCAAGCAGACTTTTCATGGTTACAACTGCCATATAAACTCCTTCACCGGAAAACGCAACTATATCCGATTGCATTTTCCATCTAACTCTGTTTCTCACGGACATAAATCAAAGCATCCGCGGAAGATTTCAGAATAAAGCAGCAAACAGGCGCTTTTATTCCGGCACAGTCAGTCTAAAAAAGAATAGCCATGCTCTTTCAGTATGTCATAAAATTCGAATATTGGCAAGCCGATTACCGATGAATAACTGCCGCTGATATGCGTTATGAAGCAGGAACCCATTTCCTGTATGCGGTATCCGCCGGCGGCGCCGTGCCATTCGCCGGTTCCGATATACCATTCTATTTCTTCCGCACTCATTTGCGCAAAAGTAACGGATGTTTTGTTTGTTCGTGTCGACAAATAATTTAATTTCCCGTTAAAAAGTGCGATGGAAGTTATTACCGTATGCGTTTTGCCTGAAAGCTGCCGCAGAAAATGCGCGGCTTGTTCGGTATCTTTCGGTTTTCCGTATATCGTACCCTCAAGTGCGACGAGCGTATCGGCACCGAGAATCCACGGAATAGCTTGTTCTGCGGATGTATTCCGTGTAACGGCATTTACTTTTTTTATCGCCAATAATTCCGCCGCTTCTTCCGGGGATGTGCCGGCAGGCAGAGTTTCGTCCGTTTCCGGCAAAACAACTTTAAAAGGAACTCCCAAGTCTTTCAGTATCGCCTGTCTTCTCGGCGATGATGAGGCTAAAATAATAGGCTCCATAATATTCCTTGACAAAAAAAAGTATAAACTATATGCTGGAAGCATGAGAGATTAGCTCATTTGGATAGAGCGTCACCCTCCGGAGGTGAAGGCGGCAGGTTCGAATCCTGTATCTCTCATCGTATTTGCGGAAACCGGCATCACTGCCGGTTTTTTTATTACTTGCGGCTGCCTTTTCCGGTCATTTTTTCAAGGAGTTCCTGAGCCTTTTCCCGTACAGCCGGAACATATCTGTAATTTGTCGATATAGATGAAATCGACTGAATAACAGGTCCTTTGTTTGCGATCGTCGGCAGAAGTTTTTCGTATGCATTAAGTGTTTCAAGCGCCAGACTGCTCGTCGGATTGAGCATGGAATATTTTCTGTGAGTCCATGCTATGGTCGATACTGTTTCGTCGCCGTTGTTTATGCCGATTTCACCGAGCGCTCTGATTGCATTCGTGGCAACCCAGGGTTCGTTCTCTGCAAGCGCAACTTTTGTCAGAATGTCTTTTGCCTGCTGTTTTTTATCCTCTGCCTGTACTTTGCCGAGCAGTTTGCACGCTTCTGCCCGAATATCGGGATAATCATTTTCAACATGCCCGCCCGTACGCGATTTTGTGAAAGTTCCTTCGCCCGCGAGCGAATCGAGTGCATTTACAACTGCCTGCGAATCGTTGCCGCTTTCAACGGCATCTTTCAGATAATTCAAGGCGACCAATTTACTGTCCTTATCAGGCGCATAAGCAAGTTCTTTTATGACGATATCTTGATATTCCTGAAGGTATTTTTCTTCCGCGGATTGTTCCTGCCGCTGCGTACGTTGTTCCTGCGCCGGCATAAATCCAACGCATCCGGCAATAAAAATTACAACGGCTGCTTTTTTCCCGAATTTCATACGTCCTCCTAATTTTGGTATTGGATTATATAGTATAAATATTGAAAAAGCAATAATTTTGTTTATTCAATCATTTATTACAGTGTATCCAAATACAAAAGCCATTTGTCATTTTGTTTTATAAATGTGTAAAAAATAATATCTTCGTCGTTTTGCATCTGCACAGCTTTCAGCTGGTTTTCGCCGATATACCGAATTTCATACATATCGTTGTTCCTGTTTTTGCGGGACGGTATAAAAACCCAATTGAAATAGTCTTCAAGCGAACGCAGACGAATTCCTTTAACGGGCAGCCTGTTGGACACGGCGGCAAGATTTTGCGTGTTGCTCCAATATGCGCGTGATTCGGCGCATACGTGCTGCTGCCAGCTTTTGAAATCTTTCCGTTCCATAATAGACCCGAGCTCTTGTATAATATTGAGTATATTGTTTTTGTCGATTTTGAATGTGTCTACGGAAACTTGCTGCAGCGAACCGACAGAACGCGAGTATTCTGTTTCCTCAACGATCGGTTCCGGAGCGGCCGGCTGTATTTCCGGTGTTTTTTCTTGTTTTGCTTCCGCCGGTACCTGCCGAATTTCTTCTGTCTGCAGCGCTTCAGGCTCGTCCGCTTTTATGTTTTTTGAGGACGCGCATGAAAACAAAAATGAGAGTACCGTTCCCGTTAATACGAATAAATAAATTTTCTTCATACCGTCATTGTACTATGCGTATGCGTTTTCGTCAAATATGAATTGCTGTTTCCATGCCTTTGAAGGATGTGTGTGACTGCACTCATGTCTTGACTGAATGAATGACAACGTTTAAAATCGTTTGCCGAAGATGCAGCGGCAGATTCGGGACTGAACTATAAAATAGAAAATTTTGCTGTGATGCCGTGTTTAAAAAACTGATTTTAGGATAGATTTATGATGAGTGCTGTTTTTGCGGGATCTTTTGATCCGCCGACATACGGACATTTGAATATAGTCGAACGGGCACGTGCTATTTTCAGTGAAATTCATGTTGTTGTTGCTGTCAACAATGCAAAACAGTATTTGTTTTCCGATAAAGAACGTTTCGATATGATGAGCCGCCTTGTCGAGTCTTGGGACAATGTGAAAGTTCATTTGTGCGATAAACTGATTGTCGAATATGCGAAAGAATTGAATGCGTCTGTTTTGCTGAGGGGAGTCAGAAATACTGCCGATTTTTCCTATGAACTGGATTTATCTCTGCTGAACAAAGGTCTGGATCCGCACATTGAAACTGTTTTTTTTCCGACCGATCATCAGTATTTTATTTTAAAATCGAGTGCGATAAAAGAGCTTGCTTCTTTCGGCGGAGATGTTTCCAAAATGGTGCCGCCGCTTGTGGAAAAAGAATTGAAAAAAAAATATAATCGGTAAAAATTAAACGGCAGCGGAATCAAATTGCGCAATTATATTTGACAAAAAACGTTATTTTGTTATAATGGATTGACATGTTCAGGTACATGTTGTATGTTGGACAAGTTACGTAAACAACAAATTATTTAGCGAGGTTAATATATGGCAGTACCAAGAGCGAAAACGTCAAAAGCTCGCACAAAGCGGCGCAGAGGGATAAATATGAGATTATCTGCTCCCAGTTTGGCAGAGTGCGGGAATTGCGGAAACTTAATTATGTTGCACCGCGTATGCCCGAAATGCGGATATTATCGCGGACGCCAAGTTATGGCGCCTGAAAGCAACGGTTAACAGGAGAACAACAATGGACGAATTGTTCAAAAAAATGCAGAAACTTATTGCGGACAAGCTGGAAATCGAAGAAGAAAAAATCACGCTTGATTCATCTTTCCGCCAGGATCTCGGCGCGGACAGTCTCGATACGTATGAGCTTGTGTACGCAATTGAAGAAGAATTAGGCGTAAGCGTTCCCGATGAAAAAGCAAACGAATTTGAAACCGTTCGCGACGCTTATGATTTTATCAAATCTCAGGGAAAATAATTTTTATTTTTTTGTTAAAAATAAAACACAGGAAAAACTGTTTACGGACAGAAAATTCCTGTGTTATTTTTTTAAATTATTATGAGATATGCCGGCACAAAATCAGCAAATATATTTGCTTTCGGAACGAAAAAAGCAGCTGAATTGTTTTCAGAAAAAGAATAAAATTCATTTCAAAGATTTGAATTTGCTGAATCTTGCGTTTAGTCACCGTTCGTTCGCGAATGAAAGTGCGGCGCTGCTTGCGAATAATGAGCGCCTGGAATTCCTCGGAGATGCTGTTCTCGGCATGATTGTTGCTGCAAAGCTCTATCAAATGCTGGCGCCGAATCATGCGGAAGGGGATCTTGCCAGAATAAAATCCATTGTCGTTTCGGAGCACTCGCTGGCAGATGCTGCGGATGCTATGGAAATAGACAAATATCTCTTGCTGGGAAAAGGCGAAGAGCTTTCCGGCGGCCGTTCGAAAAAAGCAATTCTTGCGGATGCCGTAGAGGCTGTTATCGGTGCATATTATCTCGATTCCGGCTATAAAGAAGCGGAACGGTTTGTGCTTTCTTTTATGCTTCCGCGGATTACGGATGTTATCGACAATAATTATATATATGACTACAAAACCATACTTCAGGAATTTGTGCAGAAAAAATATAAAGAATGCCCGAAATATGAATTGGCGCGCATGTCCGGTCCGGATCATGACAGAACGTTTTGGATGACTGTGGTAATCCGCGGCGTATCCTATGGTCCCGCGCAGGGGAAAAATAAAAAATCCGCAGAGCAGGCGGCGGCAAAGTATGCCTGGAACGAAATTGCAAATGACAAAATATAAATAAAAAGCAGGAGGAATGTAATATGTGTTACTTTTTGAAAAAAAAGCCGGTACTGATTGCTGTCATTTATGCGGCTGTCTGCTGCGGAATTTTTGCTGCCGGCGCGCGGGATTCCGAACCGCAGAAAGCTGTCGGGACAGAAAAGGAAATCAAACCGCATGTTATTCGTGCGGCGGTGCTTAACGGACCGAGCGGGATAGGATTATCCTATTTGTTTGAATTCAAACCGGCGGCATTCGGCTGCGATGTGCAGATGGAAGTTGATGCTTCTCCGGATGTAATGCTGCCTAAACTCTTGAAAGGGGAGCTTGATATAGGAATTCTGCCGCCGAATGCCGCGGCAAAAGTGTACAATACAACCGGCGCCGTTGTTATGGGCGCTGTCGTCGGAAACGGTATGCTGCACTTGCTTGCGAAAAATTCGGATGTGCCGTCTTTGGCTGCTTTGCGCGGAAAAACCGTATATACTGCCGGGCAGGGAGCTACTCCGGAATATGTGTTCCGCTATTTGCTTGCGAAAAGCGGAATTGCCGAAAACGGCGGTGCCGACGGCGTTTCCATTGATTTTTCGCTTCCGCCTGCCGAAATTGCCGCTGCTCTTGCCGCCGGAAAAATTTCGTACGCACTGCTGCCGGAACCGTTTGCGACAGTGGCGCAGATGAAATCTTCCGATGTAAAACGGGCGCTGGATATTCAAAAAGTTTTTGCGGAATTGTCCGGGAGCGAAGAAGACACTGCCGAGTATCCTATGACGCTGGTCGTCGTCCGTAAGGAATTTGCGGAACGATATGCTCAGACCGTGCGTTTGTTTTTGCAGTCCTGCGCACAGTCTGTCGCTTTAACGAACGGCAATCCGTCCGAAGCCGCGCTGCTTGCCGAAAAACATAGTCTGGGATTAAAAGCAGCTGTTGCGGAAAAATCAATTCCGAATGCGGCTTTTGTATATAAGGATGCGGGTGCTGCGCGCGCTGATGTCGAAAAGCTGCTGTCGGTGTTTCTTGATTTTGCGCCGGAATCAATCGGCGGAAAACTGCCCGATGACGCATTTTACTTCAAATAAAACAATATTCCGTGCGGGATCATCGATTTTTTCGATTTCCGTTGTTGTTTTATCTGCGGCATGTTTATTTGCCGTTTGGCAGCTGGCGGCGCAGAAAATCGATTCGCCGCTGATTTTGCCGTATCCGGCAGAAACATGCCGTGCGTTTATTCGATTGTGTGCTTTATCGGATTTCCGCAGCGCATTGCTGATGACATTGTATCGAAGCGCCCTTGCTTTCGCTGTGTCGTTTATGATTTCTCTGGTGCTGGGATTCTGCGCCGGCATGAACATTTTTGCGTTTTATTTTCTGCAGTTTCCGATAAGCATAATAAAAACAACGCCGGTTGTTTCTTTTATATTATTGGCGGCTTTTTGGTTTTCAACAAATACGGTTCCCATGTTTGTTTCCGTATTGATGACATTTCCGATAATGACTTCTGCGGTTTGCAGCGGCTTGCGGAATACCGACAAAAAACTTCTTGAAATGGCAGATGCCTATCATTTTTCATGGCTGTCGAAAATAATGAATATATATGTGCCGTCTGTGCTGCCGTATCTTTCCGGAAGTATGGGAAGTACTTTTTCCCAGAGCTGGAAAGTTGTTGTCGCAGCGGAAGTGCTGGGACTGCCGCGACATGCTGCCGGCACTTTGCTTCATTCGGCAAAAACGCATCTTGAAACAGCGGATGTTTTTGCTGTCAGCATTGCGCTGATACTTTTGAGCTTTTTTTGCGAAAAAACTGCAGTGCTTATGTGCCGTTTCTTTTTATTTGTAAAAAAACATGCAGAACGTAGAAATTAAAAATCTTACATTTTCGTATATCGAAGATTCCCCGATTTATCGGAATTTTTCCGTTTCTTTCGCTGCAGGAACGATTACGGCAATAGCCGGAAAATCCGGATGCGGAAAAACCACATTATTGAACATCATCGCTTCGGCGGAGGAAACTTCGTATCTTTTTCAGGAACCGCGGCTTCTGCCCTGGCGTACACTGAAAAAAAACATTATGCTGGCGCTTGCTGCGAAAATGGACAAAAATTGCGCGGATAAAACTGCCGCAAAAATGCTTTCCCGCGTAGGTTTGGCAGACCGCCTGAATGCTTTTCCTGCCGATATTTCCGGCGGCGAACGTCAGCGGGCGGCGCTTGCACGAGCCTTTGCGTATCCTGCTTCGGTGCTGCTGATGGATGAAGCATTTCAATCGCAGGATACAGCGCTTAAAATTAAGCTGATGGATACTTTTTTGTTTTTGCGCGCAGAAGAAGCCGAAAACCGCCGAACGACAATTCTTGTAACGCATGATATACGGGAGGCATTGTGTCTTGCGGATCGGATTATTGTGCTTGACGGCCGTCCGGTGCACATAGCGCTTGACAGGCAATTGGAGCCGCGCACTGTTTCTGTGTCCGAAGCGTATATCAATCCGCCGGAATATCTGCGCCGCATTGAACGGGATGTATTTGCAATGCTTGACTGTTCCGCTCGGCAATCGGATTAGTATGTTGCAGCTATTTCGCGTAAAACCTGCACAAGATGCATTGCGGCGTTTTCCGTTGTTTCAGATCCGAATGAAAAACGCACGGCAGAAGATGCGTCTTCTTTTGCTACATGCATCGCTTCAAGCACGGGACGCGATAATTTGCGTGCGGAACACGCGGAGCCGGTGGAAATGTATATGTTTTTTTCGCTGAGTGCACGCACGAGCACTTCTCCGGGAATGTTTTTAAAGGACGCCTGCACAATCCACGGCGAAAAACGCTTGTCGTATATATTGCAGGATGATGACTGGCGGGATTCCGGCAGTATTTTGCAGCCGGAAATATTTTTCAATTCCGAAATAAATGACAATGCCGATTTTTCCTGATTTGCGGAAGAATTCTGCTTTCCGGCGTATTTTTCAATGCACAAGGAAAACGCAAATGCGCCTGACGTGTTTTCCGTTCCGCTTCTGATGCCGTTTTCCTGTCCGCCGCCTTTAATAAATGAATCCATTCCGTGCGCGAGATACAAAAGCCCGACTCCGCGCGGACCGCGAATTTTGTGCGCACTCATCGATGCGCTGTCGATTCCCCGATGCGAAAGGCAAAGCGGTATTTTTCCAAGCGCCTGTACGCAGTCCGTATGGAACCATGGACGTTTTTTTCCTGCGCAATGCGTCGAAACGGCATCTGCTATATCATATATCGGCTGAATCGCTCCGGTTTCGTTGTTGACAGCCATTACGCAGAGCATCGCCGTATCGCCGCGCATTTTCTGCAGAACAGCTTCCGGCGTGATAATTCCGTGCGTATCCGGCTGCACGAAAATAATATCCCAGCCGCAGTGCTTCATCATAGCGGCTTGCTCTCTTATCGAGGGATGTTCTATTGCGCTGACAAGTATCGAACCTTTGTTCGGACGGCAAAGAAGCGAAAGCATCGGCAAATAATTGCTTTCTGTTCCGCCGGAAGTAAAGTACAGCGTGTCTGCCGGAACTTGCAGCACCTTTGCACAGCGCTGCCGCGCTTCTGACAGCATTTGTCTGGCGCAGCGGCCTGCTTCGTGAACGCTTGACGGATTGCCGAATACCCGACAAGCTGTTTCGGCGGCTTGTTTGAGAATTTCGGAATCGGCGGGGGCAGTTGCTGCCCAGTCAAAGTAATAATCCGTTGATAAAAAAGTTTCCATAAGCCAATTGTAGTGATTTTGAAAAATATACGCTATTCTTTCGAAAGATTTTAGTCGAAATTTATACAGAAATCTTTCCGCTCTTATTGTAACATATTATATGAAACAAATACAAAGGTATTTCGCAATGAAGCAATACATATATATCTTGATAATTATTTTTTCGGTGTTTGTTTGTTCGTGTTTATTTGAAAGCGTATCGGAAAATAATGATTCCGTGTGGAAAACAGTTATTTCCGAATCCGGCATTTCGCGCTGTCTGCGGGATGCTTCCGGCAAATACTTCGCCAGAAGATTATATGCCGGAAAAACCGGAACGGAAATAGAATTCGGCGTTTCAAAGACCGTCGGCACGGAAGGAAAAGACGGAGCTTTCGGCGTTGTTTTTTGGTTTGTCGATTGGAATAATTATTACGCGCTGGACATTGACACGGACTGTTCGTTTTCCGTTACGCAGTGCACTGACGGGACTGTAAATACAATCGGCAGCGGAACAAACGAACACGCGCTGAAAAAAGGCCGCGGCACGGAAAATGTGATAAAAATGACGGCAAGCGGCGGTTTTCTGCACATATACGCAAATTGTCCCGAAAGTTCGGAAGCCGGCGATGAAGAACTTTTCGAACTTAATTATTCCGCAAGCGGAGAAAAACTTGCGCCGCCTCGTGACTTCGGCAGTTCTTTCGGAAGATTATATTTCAGAGCGCTGGTGCCGTCTGAAGCAAAAGAACGTCAGGCCGTTTCGTTCCGCATGATTTCAGCCGGCGCGGAAGACGCAGAAAAAACAACGGATTATAAAAACGGTTTTCAAGACAATGCGGCAGGAACAAAACGCGTGTTTTACTGCGATGAAGAAAGCTGGAGCGGAAAAACTTTTTCCGAAAACGCACGGATTGATTCTTATGAAAAGTCTTCCAGAAAATTCGCTTTGGGAATAAAAAAAATATCCGGTTCTCTGGATTGGGGGCGGGGTTTCGCGTTTTGCTGCACGGAAAAACCCAGCGTGCAGTATTATTTTTTCTGCATTGACGGCAACAAAAACTATTACGCAGGCAAAGTTCAGGGAACGGATATTTCGTACTATCACGCCGATGACGATGCAAATCCGTGGCAGGAAAAACCGCTGCTGCAAAAATCGGATCTTTTGCAAGCCGGCACGGAAGAAAATATTTTTTATGTGGAAGCACGGCGTGGTTTTTTTTCAGTCAGAACCGATGCAAACGGCCAGGCATTGATTGAATGCTTCGATGATTCGGATTCCGCGTTTTCTCCGGAAAAAGGAACCGTGCGTTTCCTTGCGGGTGTGGGAGATGAACGCGATGAAGATTTGAAACATGAAGCTGTCGAGCTGGAATTCAGAATGATTGCGCTGACGCCGCGCGTTGTTATTTCAAAAAAAACAGACGGGAATAATGCCGGATCTTCAACCAACTCCGAACTTTCGCTTGAAGCCGGCGGTTCTGCCGTTTTATCCGCCGAAGAGAAAAACGGATGTACGGGCGTACTTTCTTATCAATGGTACGTAACAAATTCCGAAAATAAAAAAACAAAAATACCTAACGCTCAGGGAAAAGAATACACTGTCAGTGCGGAAAAAACGGGCGCCTATACATATACCTGCGAAATAACCAATACTGTTCCGGCTGCGACAAAAGAAAAACCATCCGCGACTGGCGAGGGAACATTTGTTGTCAACGTTTCCTAAGCGCAGCATGCGGAGCAGCAATTCCCGAAAAACGAAGCGCTTGTGCGAATTGTTTTTCGGGAATTGCTGTTTTTATTTCAAAACAGATTATTCATTCCGTAACGACGAATAAACGTGACGGCTTATTGATCCAATATGTTTCAAACGCGTTTATTACGTCCTGCATGGAAACATTCCGGATTTTTTCTGCGGCGTTTAAATATTCATAGGGATTCCCGTAGGTAATAAGGCTTGCACTTATTTGCGCCGCTGTGCCGGAACAAGAATCAACCGATGAATACAATGATGTTATGCGGCTGTTTTTTGCGCCTTCGAGCATATTCTCTGCGGATTCTGTTTTGAACGTTCCTGTTTTTCCGTCTTTTTCGGTAATAACTTTCCCTGCGCGGAAAATATTTTTTGCTTCCCCGATATATGCTTCGATATTGGCGATGTCGCTTATCCGATATGCGGTAAGCACGCCGAGTCCGCCGCCTGACGAGAAAACGCTGTTGCCGATACTATAGCATGCGCCGTATTGTTCGCGGACAACGTTGAACAATACGGTATCGTATAAATCCGCCGCAATGCACGCCGCGTAATAATCCGGATCGCTTGGGCGCGGGAACGAAAACATCTGCGCGGAAAATGCGGTTCCTTTTGCTGCGGGAGAATGCAAATGTACCGGCGCTTCCGCGTTTACTGCGCACAGCGGAATTTTCGGTTTGCTGTACGAAAGAGAGGGAAGCGCTCCCAGATAAAAATCAAGCGTACTCTTTAAATGTGCACTGTCAAAATTGCCCACTGCGACGACGGTTATGCGCTCTTTGTTCAAAAGAACTGCGTGATGTTTCACAAGGTCGCTGATATGTATGTTGTTTATCGAATCATTGGTCATAATACCGGATCGGTACGGATGATTTTCCGCCGCTGTTTTCCATGCGGTTTGCAAAAGCAGCGAAAACGGATCATGCTCTTTTTTTTGCACGGCATCTTTATAAAAAAGAATCAGTTCATCGAATTCTTTTTGCGGAAATGACGGATGCAAAAAGCAGTCAAGAAGCATATCAAGCAGATCGTCAAAATAATAGTCAAGACATGTCAACGACAAAACCGACGAATCGTTGTATGCGCTGCCCGAAAACGACGCTTGCTTTTGAAAAAGGGTTTCTCTGATTTTTTCTGCCGAATATTTTTGCGAGCCTTTTGTCATCATGGAAAAAACTGCGTCTTCCAGTCCGGCTTTTTCCTGCGGAATAAATGCTGTGCCGCCTTCGGCAATTATGCGGATATGACGGATATGCGAAGCATCTGTTTTTTTTACGACAAGCTTGATGCCGTTTTCAAGGCTGAGAATTTCAAAATCCCGTACCGCGTGCTGCCGAAAATGTTCCGCTTCCGCAGTGTTTTTCGATGCGCAGGATGCCGTCGTAATCATTGCGCACAGCAGCAGCCATAGCGGAATTGCAAACACTGCATGCGCACGCGGAATAGTTGTTTTTTTTATATTTGCATATTGATTCATTTTTCGTTTCCTTGATATGAGTACCAGCGGGCATTTTCTGCCGTTATTTCCGTAAAGCCTGCGCTGCGGAATTGCTGCTTTTGCTGTTCATAGACGTCGGGATTCAGCAGAACAATAATCATCGGCTCGGCGTCCGCGATATAGTTTTTCAGAAACTGCGAAATATCTTCCGGCGAAGTTTTTTCCATTTGCGCGATGTATGTGCGGTAATACGAAACGGATGAAGACGCCCACCAAAAACGCAGCGTTTGCAGATAATTGGCGGCGGTTTCGGCTGAAAGCAGCGTATCGTCAAGCAGCCGCTGTTTTACGGAATTGTATTCCTGCACCGGAAAGTAATCGTGATCGAGAATCATCGCGGGAATTTCCGTTTTTGCGGCTTTTTCCCAAAACAGCAGTGCCCGCTCCGCCGCGTGTTCCGTGCCGGAAAGCATTGCGGAAAAAGCAATCCTGCCGGAATACCGTTTTGTTGCGTAGCTGCAGCTGAGGCAGTTTTCCGACGGAATGGAAAGCCGATTGTCTGCTGTCATATTTTGCACAAACTTCGATGAAGGATTATTGATAAGTTCCGTCCAAATGTCGGCGGGATAGGTGTCTTGCGGAACAATGCCCGCATCCGGACCGCGGTAATACGCGGTTACGTAAAAGCTCTGTTCGGAAATCCCCGGATCCGTCTGCACAAAGTACGCCGCTTTCTGAAACGGACGCATCGTCTGCTGCGGATAATCGGCTGCCGCGGAATTTTGCGAATTCCGTTTCCAGCCGCCGAATATTTTTTCTGCAAGTTTCACCACCTGCTCGCGGCTGACGTCTCCGCCGATAAAAAGCGCGGTGTTTTCCGGCACGTACCAATTTTTTTGAATATCCCGCAGCTGTTCGACCGTAGCGTTTTTTACGTTTTCGGGATTTCCTGCGGGATCCGTCTTCCATGGATAATCCGGAAATAAATTGCGCAGTATAAATGAGCTGCGGATATTCGAGGGAGAAGCCGCCGTTCCCGTTATTTCGGATAAGACAACCGCTTTTTCGTTTTCAAGTTCCGTTTCGTTGAGCAGCGGCGTTCTGACCGCGTAAGACCAAAATTCCATGCCTTGCTTTAAAAGCGCGGACGGCACGGTAAAATAATAATTGACATATTCGTCCGCTGTCGAACCGTTCCAATCGGATACGCCCAGGTCGGAGAGCGCTTTTTGCACGGCGGCGGCTGTTCGGTATTTGCTGTTCCCTTTAAACATCATGTGCTCATACAAATGAAACAAGCCGGCTGTTTCCGGCGTCTGCGAAATCCCTCCGGTGCGGACCGCAATCTCGATGTATGCCAGCGGGACTGCGGAATTTTCGGCAGTGAAAATTTCCAGACCGTTTGAAAGCGTATCATGATAAAAAAAGTCCGCATCCGATTCGGCAGTATCCTCATCCGCAAAAATGCGCGCGAAAGACAGCAGACAGCATGCCGCGCAGAAAATAATTGTTTTTTTTCCGTGGAATATCATACCTCTACTATATCAGAAAGACAGTATTTCAGCAGCCGCAGTTTTTATGTTTTTCTTGATTTCTTTGTTCTTTATTCGTACATTTACAGTATGAAATACGATCAATTTACATTGAAAATGCAGGATGCGGTGCAGACGGCGAATTCTTTGGCACAGCAGTCCGATCATAGCGAAATAGGAACAGAGCACATGCTGAAAGCGCTGCTCGAACAGGAAGGCGGTGTTGTTCCGCCGCTTGTGGAACGCATCGGCGTAAATCCGCGGCTTTTGCTGACGGAAATAGATGATTTGCTTTCCCGCTGTCCGCGCATTACGGGAAGCAATGCGCAAATATCTTTTTCGCCTGAAGCGCAGAAAATTCTTGCCAATGCGGAAAAAGAAGTTTCCGCGCTGAAGGACGAATATCTTTCCACGGAGCATTTTTTTCTTGCCGCCGCGCAGTCGGACGGCCGCTGCGGCGAATTGCTGAAGCGGAACGGCATTACGCGGAATACGATTCTCGAAGCGCTGAAAGCCGTCCGCGGCAACCAGCGCGTAACAAACCAAGACCCCGAAGCTACGATGCAGGCGCTTGAAAAATACTGCCGCGACCTTACCGCGCTGGCGCGGCAGGAAAAAATAGATCCGGTTATCGGCAGGGACGAAGAAATCCGCCGCGTTATGCAGGTGCTTTCGCGCCGCACGAAAAACAATCCGGTGCTCATCGGCGAACCTGGCGTCGGAAAAACAGCCATTGCGGAAGGACTCGCGCGCCGTATCGTTTCCGGCGATGTTCCCGACAGCCTGAAAGATAAGCAGCTTTTGTCGCTTGACCTCGGAGCGCTCGTTGCCGGCGCGAAATTCCGCGGAGAATTCGAAGAGCGATTGAAAAGCGTCATTCAAGACGTGCAGAAATCCGAAGGCAGAATAATCCTGTTTATCGACGAACTGCATACGCTTGTCGGTGCGGGCGCAGCAGAAGGTTCAATGGACGCTTCCAATATGCTTAAGCCGGCGCTTGCCCGCGGCGAGCTTCACGTAATCGGTGCGACGACGCTCGACGAATACCGCAAATACATCGAAAAAGATTCCGCGCTGGAACGCCGTTTTCAGCAGGTGTATTGTGCGGAACCGTCGGTCGAAGATTCGATTGCGATTTTGCGCGGATTAAAGGAAAAGTACGAAGTGCATCACGGCGTTCGCATCAAAGACGAAGCGCTTGTCGCCGCTGCGGTGCTGTCCAATCGGTATATCACCAGCCGTTTTCTGCCGGATAAAGCGATTGACTTGGTGGATGAAGCGGCAAGCCGGCTGAAAATGGAAATAGAAAGTCAGCCGACGGAACTCGATCAAGTGGAGCGGCGCATTCTTCAGCTGAATATCGAAAAGCAGGCGCTTTCCAAAGAAACGGATCAGGCATCTGTCGAACGGCTTGAAAAACTCGAAAAAGAGCTCGCGGAGCTTTCGTCAAAACAGCAGGCGATGCGCTTATGCTGGGAAAACGAAAAAAAACGCATCGACGAAGGACGTCAGCTGAAAGAGAAATTGGAACAGCTGCATAACGATGAAATACGCTATACGCGCGAAGGAAATCTGAATAAAGCCGCGGAAATAAAATACGGACTTATTCCCGATATCGAACGCAAGCTTGCCGCCATGACGGATGCAGATGATTCCGGTAAGGAAAACAGCTTGCTGCGGGAAGAAGTTTCCGAAGAAGACATTGCGCGCGTCGTTTCCAGCTGGACAGGCATACCGGTAAGCAAAATGATGGCAAGCGAACAGCAGAAATATCTCGAACTTGAAAGCGTGCTGCACAAGCGCGTGGTAGGACAAAACGAAGCTGTCGTAAAAGTTGCGGATGCTATCAGGCGCAACAGGGCAGGGCTTTCCGACGAAAATAAGCCGCTCGGCAGTTTTTTGTTCATCGGTCCTACCGGCGTCGGAAAAACGGAACTCGCCAAAACGCTTGCCGATTTTTTGTTCAACGACGAAAAAGCGCTCACCCGCATCGATATGAGTGAATATATGGAAAAATTCGCCGTCAGCAGGCTGATCGGAGCGCCGCCCGGCTATGTGGGCTACGATGAAGGCGGTCAGCTTACCGAAGCCGTCCGCCGCCGTCCGTACAGTGTCGTGCTGTTCGATGAAATCGAAAAAGCGCACCCCGATGTTTTCAACGTGCTTCTGCAAGTGCTTGACGACGGCCGCCTCACAGATTCGCAGGGACGCCTTATCGATTTCAAAAATACGATCATTATTATGACGAGCAATCTCGGAAGCGATCTTATTTTGCAGGCGGATACAAATGAAAAACTCAAGGAACTTGCGCCGAAAATCCATGATATGCTCAATTCATCGTTCCGGCCGGAATTTATCAACCGCATTGACGAAGTTATAACGTTCAGCCGGCTCGATCATTCGTGCATAGAATCCATTGTGCGCAATCAGCTTGCGCGCGTCGCGCTCAGACTCGAAAGCCGGCGGCTGAAACTTTCCGTAACCGACGACGCCGTGCGCTTCCTCGCCGATGCGGGATACGATCCGCTGTTCGGCGCCCGTCCCGTGAAACGGGCAGTGCAGACATACCTTGAAAATCCGCTTTCAAAGGAATTGATTGCCGGCAAATACAGCGAAGACACTACCATTGTGGTGAAAAAATCACCGGACGGAGATCTTGCGTTTGCCTGATTCCGCCGCATTTGTTTTGCCGCGTTTTTGTTTTGCAAAGCGCCGGTTTTAAGCGCCGCCGTCAATGTACTAAATGGAATACTTTATTTTTTTATTGTCGTTTCGGTAGTACCGGCGGCGCAAATCCCGTATGCTTTCGTCTTTCAGGTAATCGTCGAAATTCATCATGCGGTCGATGACGCCTTCCGGCGTTATTTCAATGATGCGGTTTGCGATGGAACTGATGAATTCATGGTCATGACTGTTGAACAGAACAACGCCGGGAAACTGCGTCAGCGCATCATTCAAGCTGGTAATGGCTTCCAAATCGAGATGGTTTGTCGGTTCATCCAGAATAAGCACGTTTGCGCCCGTAAGCATCAGTTTGGACAGCATGCAGCGGACTTTTTCTCCGCCGGAAAGAACTTTTACCGGCTTCATCGATTCGTCGCCGGTAAACAGCATACGTCCCAAAAAGCTTCTCACGTAGGCATCATCCTGTTCCGGCGAATACTGGCGCAGCCAATCCGTTATGGAAAGATCGTTATTAAAATACGGCGCGCTGTCCCTGCCGAGGTAAGCGTGAGTTACGGTCTGCCCCCAGTAATATTCGCCGGAATCGCTTTGAATAACGCCGGAAATAATATCAAACAGCGCGGATTTTGATTTATGTTCCAATCCGACAAATGCTATTTTGTCCGTTCTGTTTACGGTCATGGAAAAATCGCGGAGCAGCGGAATTCCGTCCGCGGCGTAATTGAGTTTTTCTATACGCAGCACATTGTTCCCGATTTCGCGGTTCGGTTTGAAGTTAACATAAGGAAATTTCCTGCTTGTTACCGGCAGTTCTTCAAGCACAAGTTTGTCATAGATTTTCTTGCGGCTTGTCGCCTGGCGGGATTTCGCCGCGTTTGACGCGAATCTGAGAATGAATTCTTTCAGATCCTTCATTTTTTCTTCGCGCTTTTTTGCCTGATCCTTTGCCTGGCGCTGCATAATCTGGCTCATTTGATACCAAAAATCATAATTTCCGCTGAACATACTGATTTTTCCGTAATCAATGTCGCAGATGCAGGTACATATTGTATTGAGAAAATGCCGGTCATGGCTTACGACAATAACGATATTCGGAAAATCCAGCAGAAAATCTTCCAGCCAGGAAATCGATTCGAGATCGAGACCGTTTGTCGGTTCGTCAAGGAGCAGGATATCCGGTTCTCCGTAAATTGCCTGCGCAAGCAGCACGCGCACTTTCTGCGCTTCGGAAAGCTCATCCATCATGCGGTCATGATATTCTTCTTCCAAGCCGAGCCCCGAAAGCATCTGTTCTATTTGGTTTTCTGCCTCCCAGCCGCCGAGTTCCGAAAACTCGGCTTCCAGTTCGGACGCGCGGATTCCGTCGGCTTCGCTGAAATCTTCTTTTTCGTAAACGGCTTCGCGTTCTTTGAAGCATCGGTACAAAGCGGGATGCCCCATCATAACCGTGTCTTTGACGGAATACCGATCAAACGCGAAATGGTCCTGCTTCAGTACGGCAAGGCGCTGATCGCTGGAAACGGAAATTTGGCCGCCGTCGTGTTCTATTTCTCCGGAAAGAACTTTCAGAAATGTCGATTTTCCGGCGCCGTTTGCGCCGATGATGCCGTAGCAGTTCCCTTCGGTAAATTTCAAATTAACGTCTTTGAATAAAAGCTGCTCGCCGAATTTCAGGCTTACATCGCTTACTGTTATCATCTGTTATTCCTCATTGTATTTGAATCCGTGCGATCAAGGCGGCGCAGTTCAGGAATTGCGCTTGAATAACGAACGGATTTTTCCGAGCAGTCCGAATGACTGCACGCCTTTTTGTTCCTGCGGTCTGCGCTGCCGGCTGCCGGCCGCCGCTTTTTGCCGTTCGCCGTCATGCCGGACGCTTTTAGCCGCGTTTTTGCCGTTCCGCGGCGTATTCCGCGCATTTTTTGCGGCGGCGGATTTTCTGTTTTTTCCGCCGGAATCGGAATGCGCTGCGGTGTTTGCAGCGCGTTTTGCCGTTTCCGTGTTCGGCGCCGAAGCGGATGAAGCCGCCGACGCGTACTTTTCTTTGTACAGTTTCATGCGTTCCTCAAAAGAAAGCGCCGAAAGTTCCGCCGCGTTTATTCCTATTGCGGCAGACGGATTTTTCTGCCTGCGTTTATCTTCTTTTGCGTTTCGGCGCGGCTGACGTTTTGTATCTTTATCACTACGCGCAAATTCTCCGGCTCCGGTGGCAGCTCTGATGCTGTCCCTGGTTTTTGTTCCGTCTATGCGGTTCTGCTTTGAAAAACGGCGTTCTTTGCCGTTTCCGCGCGCCGTTCTTTCGCGGTTCCCCGATCGTTCCCTGTGTGTTCTGTCTTCTCGGCGGTCCGAAAACACTTCCGTGTGTATGTACATGCCGTCGCTTTTATCGTCCGCGAACAGAGATTCTTCCGCCATTTCGGACGGAATGGAGCCGCCGATATAGCGTTCTATCGGCGGCAGATTGTAGACGTCTTGTTCGCTGCAGAACGTGTATGCTTTTCCGGTTTTCCCTGCGCGGGCGGTGCGTCCTATTCTGTGCACGTAATTTTCGGGTTCATTCGGGAGATCGTAATTTATCACCATTGCCAAATCGCTGACGTCTATGCCGCGCGCGGCGACATCTGTTGCGACAAGACAGGCAAGTTCTCCGCGTTTGAAAGAATTAAGCACTTGCAGGCGTTTCGACTGCGGCAGATCTCCGATAATGAATTCGCTTTTTATGCCGTTTATTACAAGCCGCTTGGAAACAACCTCGCAGGAACGTTTTGTGTTGCAGAATATAATCACGCTTTCGGGTTTTTCGTTTTGCATGATGCCGACAAGCAGCTTCATTTTATTGTCGCTTGAAACATGCAGCAATGTTTGATCGATTTCATCGACAGTTACGTTGTCGGCTTCTATCGTTATTTCTTTTGCCTCAAGCGTGTATTCCCAGGCAAGGTTTTTCACGTACGTATTCAATGTCGCGCTGAAAAGCATCGTCTGGCGTTTTTCGGGCTGGGGAAGCACTTTTATGAGCGTGCGCAAATCGGGATAAAAGCCCATATCAAACATGCGGTCGGCTTCGTCAATAACAAGAAACGAAACTTCGCTTAAATCCAGCGTGCCCGATTTCTGCAAATCGATGACGCGCCCCGGCGTTCCGACGATAATATCGATATTTTGTTTTATCGCCGCGGTTTGGCGCGAATATCCGACGCCGCCGTAAAAACTCGCGGCTTTCAGCGCCGTGCAGGAAAGCAGCAAATCCGCTTCCTGCTCCACTTGCGCCGCGAGTTCCCGTGTCGGAACAAGAATCAGCGCTTTTTTGCCCTTGTTTTCCGCTGCTGCCGTCAATTCCTGAATAATCGGCACAAGATACGCCGCGGTTTTTCCTGTTCCCGTCTGCGACTGTACATACAAATCCGTTCCGTTAAGGGCGTTTTTCAGCACCTGTTCCTGAACAGGCGTGCAGGCGGTATATCCTGCTTTTTCAAGACCTTTCATAAGATCGCTGTTAAGATTGAATTCGGTAAAATCCATAGGAATCCTTGTTTTCGTATATATAAATTAGGGGACGCGTACTGCTGTTCCGCGGTGCCGTGAAAACGGGCTGCCCCTCATACACTGCGAATTGAAAAATACGAAAACACTATATCATTTTCGGGCTTTTTATGGAAGTAAGCAGCCCGTATTGCGCAGCAATTTATGCAGCGGCGCAATCGACGCAATCGCGCAGCGTAAATTCGGCGGCGGAGTACTGCGGCAGCCGAAACCGCGGCAGTCCGTTTTACTTGAACCGCAGACGAAAAAACAATCGTGCGGCGGCATCTGCGGCTTTTTTTAACGGATTGCCCTCCGCTGCGGAACGTTCGGCAACAAGCGGCACCGTTTCAAGCGGCACCGAACCGAGCATGTAGGTTGCCGTGCCGTATTCCGTGCCGGCGGCGACAGGCGCGTTCAAAAAAGACGGCAGCGAAACATGCACGGCAAGCGGCGTTTCCGCATCGGTGCCGGCAATATGCGGAACGGTAAGGGGAGCGCCGTTCGCCGGAACAAGCCGAACTGCGCGCGTTTTTCCTTTTGCGCCGAAAACCGGCAGCACGGACGCGGCATCGGGTTTTTGTGCGGAATGAAAACCGGCAAAAGCCCATTCCATGAGCGCGGTTCCGTCCTGCAAACGGAATGCGTTGCCCTCGGCGCTGTTTTCTCCGGGACCGAGCATGGTAATCGAAATGTAGCGCGTTCCGTTCCGTTCGGCTGTCAGCGCGAGATTGTATTTCGATTCGTAAATAAATCCCGTTTTCAAGCCGTCGGCGCCCGCAAGCTTTCCGAGCAGCTTATTGGTATTATATTGAACAATCGGCTGCGCGCCGTTTCCGCGAAGATGCTGCGGCAGATTATGTTCCTGCGGAAAAGCAATCATTTTCCGCGCATGAAATTTTTCAAGCGCGTAAGGAAAGCGGCTGATATACACGCGCGCAAATGCGGAAAATTCCCGTGCGGTGGTAACGTTTTTTTCGCTGTATCCCGAAGGTTCTTCAAAATGCGTTTTTTGCAGTCCGAGTTTCCGCGCTTCTTCATTCATGCGTTCGACGAATGCGGATACCGTTCCGCCGAAATAGTGCGCAACGGCAGCAGCCGCATCGTTGCCCGACGCGACGGCAAGCCCCGTCAGCAGTTCTTCGAGCGTAACGATTTGTCCTTCCGCGAGAAACATCAGCGAAGAATCCGGCGGCATATTGACAGCCCAGCATTCCGGCGGCAGCGGCACAACGTCCGAAAATGCCGCGCGTCCCGCTTCTATTTCCTGCATCGCGATGTACATGACGAACAATTTTGTCATGGAAGCAGGCGGAATTATTTCATCGGCGTTTTTTTCATACAAAATGCAGCCGTTCGCGGCGTCGATCAAAACGGCGGAATGCGCATGTATGAAAAGATCGGGCGGCACAAGCGAATACGGCAGCGGCGAAACAAGCGGCTGCGGATATAATTGCCGTATGTCCGCGTCTGCGGGATTTTCTTGCGGATGAAACGACGCCGGCGCGTTTACAAATGCACGAACGCGCAGTGCAGTGAACAGTGCCGAAAACGCGAGGCACGCGGCGGCAATCGCGGTAATTCGGACGGGAAACGCTTTTTTGAAATTCATGCAAACGAATATAGCACACTCGGCAAAGAAAATAAATATAAATGCCGCCCTGTTTTATTGCGTGAGTGCATTTTCGCCATTGCAAAACGGAGCGTTTTGTCCTGTATTATCCTAATTTTCGGCTGAAAAAACCAATAATCTGCTAGTACGCTTAATATAAGAAACAAAAATAGAATGCCGCGCTGCATTCAGGCGTTTCCGAAAACAATCACCGCGAAAATCAATGCTTTCCGAAAATGATTGTTTCATGCGTTTTTCGCACATACGCTGATAAAACAATGCGCGGCGCGGCTCGAAAACAAAGACTGCATACAGACACATCTGCGAAAAAGGGGACGGTATGAAAAAAACTATTTTGAACCGGCTGTTTTGCGGCACGGCGGCATTGCTGCTGCTTGTTGCCGGCTGCAAATCAGGCGATGACGACTATAACGGCACGGGGGGGGATATAACCGATCCCTCCGGAAACGGCAGCGATAGCGATAATACCGGCAGCGATCCGAGTGTTCCCGGAGGAGTGCTTCAAAAGCCGATCGAAATCGTCGCTTCGGGAAGTTTAGACGCGAAGGCTGGCGGTTGGCTTGAAAGCGCGTGGATCGAATGGAAGCCCGTTTCTGCGGACGTCGACGCGGCTTACAACGTTTACGTGAAAGGCGAAAATCTCGCCAGCTGGACGAAAATCGACAATGAGCTTATCCGCGGCTACAACGAGACCGCCGGCTCCACGACGGTGACTTATTTCAGGGCGGACGCTCTGGGCTTGAAGGCGGGAACTTACGATATGAAGGTCGAACTTGCGGACGACACGATGCAAACCGCCGAAGTTTCGGGCATAACCGTTCTTGCGCACGACAGGAGCGGATTCGCCCATTTTGGGTATACAAAAGGAATTGGAGCATACAATGACGACGGAACATTGAAGACGGGTGCGAAAGTCGTTTATGTCACAAAGGACAATGCAAAAACCGTTACTGCCACAGTAAAAACTGGCAGCAACAAGAGTGAAGAATTTAAGGGAATGCAGGCAATTATTAACGCATATCAAAAGGGAGCTGATACCACGCCTATAACGTTCCGAATTATCGGTGTTGTTTCAAAAGACGATATGGACGCTTTGGGTTCTTCAGAAGAAGGTTTGCAGATAAAAGGCAAAAATGCCAATTCGGAAATGAACATAACGGTTGAAGGCGTTGGCGAAGATGCGGTAATAACGGGATTTGGAATTCTTGTTAGAAACTCATCAAGCGTCGAATTAAGAAATTTCGCCGTCATTTACTGTATGGACGATTGTGTTTCTATCGACACGGGCGACAGCAGACTTTGGGTGCATAACCTTGATTTATTCTACGGACCGCAAGGTTCAGGCGATCACGCAAAAGGCGACGGATCACTCGACTCTAAAAACGCAACGATGTCAACATATTCTTATAATCACTTTTGGGATTCAGGAAAATGTAATTTGCTCGAAAATGGCTCACAACCTTACAGTTATGCGAGTGGTTCCAATTACTTGACATATCATCACAACTGGTACGACCATTCAGATTCAAGGCATCCTCGTGTTCGCTACGACAATGTTCATGTGTACAACAACTACTACGACGGAAACTCAAAATACGGCGTTGGGTCAACTAATGGTTCGTCAGTGTTTGTCGAAAACAACTACTTTAGAAACTGCAAGTTCCCCATGCTCACATCAATGCAAGGAAACGATGTTTACGCGGGAACAAAAACTTACAAAGAAGACAACGGCACATTCTCAAGCGAGGACGGCGGAACAATTAAGGCGTACAACAACTATATGACGGGCAACACGATGAGTTATGCTGCTTATGCTGCAACATCAATAATAATAAAAGGCTCACCCGTCGATGCAAGTGGCTATTTTGACACGAAAACGCACTTTGACGCTTACGAAGTTGCAAATCGGACGGACAAAGTTCCAAACACACTTCACCCTGTAAAAGGAACAGCGCATTATTATTCAAACTTCGACACAGATTCTTCGATTATGTACACATACAAAGTTGATACGCCCGACGACGCAAAAACGAATGTTGAAAACTTTGCCGGACGAATGAACGGTGGCGACATTTTGCGAAAAACCGATATGTATGATTTGACGGCAGAAAGTGAAGACACAAACCACGAATTGATTCCTGGTTTTGTCACATTCTTAAAGTCGTACAAATCAAAACTTGTCAGCACGAACGTAACCGCTGATTCTTCGTCAAGCACCGGCGGAAGCGGAAGCACAGGCACAAGTGGTAGTGGCACAACAGGTGACGGAAGCAGCACGACGACAACTGAAACGCCTGCGACTATAACTTACCCGACTGCAACGTTGAAAGCGGGAACGATTTCTGATTTTACGGCGACTGATATAAATTGGACACTCATTGCTAACAGCACTTCTTCAAGTATTGCAAGCAAGACACAAGTTAATGTTTTCCCTGGTGCTTATCTTGCGTTCCATTTGGATAAAGAAGCGACATTAACTTTTGAAACGATTGGTAATAAGCCTGGCAAAATAGTAAGTTCAACGGGAACAGCATCTGAGGTTGCACAATCGACAAATGTTTCTGTAAAACTTCCTGCTGGAAATTATTATTTTACATCAGCTCACGCAGAGAAAGATTCTCGAATTAAAGGTAGCATAACGGTAACTTATACAAACTAGCGTAAAACCCCGTACTTTCCCCGCCCGATATCGGGCGGGGATTTTTTTTGCCGGCGGCGCGGTTCCCCAAGACGCACCTATTCTGTGTTCGGCATTATTTTCCCCGCACGTTTCCGCATGGTTTCCGCGCTTTTTTTTCGCATTTTTTGACTGAAAAATCACATATATATCTGGTATACTGTTCCTTGTTATTTTGTATCAGGAGGGGTATGGTGAAACAGCTGAAACTTCGCGCACTGCTTTGCGGCGCCGCGCTGTTATGCGTGTCGGTGCTGTCGGCGCAGACGCGGAAAATCGATATATGGGATTTCGGAGGAGTGGAAACCGGCGGTGCTGTGTACCGCAACAATATTACCGGCGCCGATCTCGAATCGCTCGGCGATATGCAGGGCGGAAAATTCATTGCGGAAGCGCAGAAAACGCGCAGCATCGAATTCGGGGATCTTGTGCTCGGCGTTATAAACAACGACCGCCTGTATTACAACAAAGCGGACGGTTCGCAGGGAAAAAACAGCGCCGGACAGCAGGGCTACATGAGTTTCGATTTCAATGACGGCTATGTTTCCAACGGAATTTATTACTGCAACGGCAGCGGCGGCGAGGGACGCCGCTATATTATCATCAATAATGTAAAAGCCGGCGACAAAATTACGTTTTACGGACGCACCAGCAATTCCGCGGAAGCGTCTGTGCACTTTGTCCATTTGGGAGCGGACGGCGCGGCAAGCGGCAGACAGTCGGAATCCGCCAAGCTCGAAGCCGTGTCCGCAAAATACGAATATGCCGCCGCGCATGACGGTTCGTATAAAATATATTCCGGCACGGAATCCGGAAAGCCCGTGTATTACCGCGTCGTGCGCACTCCGGGCATTGCCGTCGTCGGCGCGCTTTCGGTTGCCGCGGGCGCTTCGAACTTCCGCATCCGCTTTGTGAATCAAACAACGAATGCCGAAACGGACGCCGTTATATCGGGAAAATCCTATACGGCGGTGCTTGCACCCGGCTACACATACACGGCTGTTCTCTCAGGCGCGAAAGGCTACGGCGTGAGCGGCAGCACGAAGACGATTGAAGTGCCCGATTCCGCATTTGCTTCCGGAAAAATCAATGCGCCGCTTTCCGTCGTGGAACAGAAAATCTATGCGGCGTCGGGAAATATTGCGGGCTTTGCGGCGGATTACGATATATCGAAATTATCGGTTGATTTTGTGCCGCCGTCGGGAACAACTGCACAGCCGGTTTCTGCGGAAATAAAAGACGGCGCTTCGTATTCGGCGGTACTGGAACCGAATGTCGCGTATTCGGTAATTTTGGGCGGCGTGAATGATTACCAAACGCCGGCGGATTTTGTTTTCAATGAAACGGAAGACACCGTAAAAGACATTCCGGCAGAGAAAAAACCGCTGCAGAATGTTTCCGGCACGTTTGCAGGGCTTGAAAAAGGCGCGCTTCCGTCGGGAATTACGTTTATCAATATCGAAGACGAATACCGGTACCAAGGCGTTATTAACGGAAACGGATATACCGCTTCGCTGCGGCGCGGTGCATATACGGTCCGCCTCGATCTGAGCGGCTATGAAACAAAAACGCATATTGTTGTAAACGATGCGGCGGTTTCCAAAAACATCAAAGTCAATAAAACCGCCGCCGCGGAAAAAGTCAAATACGCAAAAAAATTATATGTAGGCGGAAAAAAAGGCAAATTCAAAACCGTTTCGGAAGCGCTTGCCGCGGCCGACGCCATGGAAATCGCTTCGGAAAAGCAGCGCGTTACCGTTTATATAGCGCCGGGAGTATACCGCGAACAAATCCGTGTCCGTTCTCCGTATATTACGCTTGCAAACACGGATCCTTCGAAAGAAGTAAAACTGACCTGGTATTACGGCATCGGCTACAAATATTTCAGCGCCGGCACCGACGGATTTTACGACGAAGACTGCGCGTTTGATTTATACGAAAAACGCACTGTCAGCCGCTGGGGCGCCGCGGCGCAGATACTGCCGGCCGCAGTCGGCTTCAGAGCGGAAAACATCACATTCGAAACGTCGTTCGGCAAATATATTACCGATGAAGAAATTGCGGACGGCGTCGAATCCGACGGTTCCATGCCGTTTGTACGCAAGCTGACTTCGGATCCTGCGTCCCGCGCCGCAACGGAACGTTCCGCGGCAATGGCATCCGAAGCCGACCTTGCGGAATTCAAAAACTGCCGCTTTATCGGAACTCAAGATACGCTGTATATCGGAAAAAATACGCGGCAGTATTATCGGAACTGTTACATCGAGGGGAATACGGATTTTATTTTCGGCGACGTTGACACCGATATTGTATTCGATTCGTGCGAAATTGCCTGGTGCGGATACAGCGATACCGCGTCGGGAGGTTATATTGCGGTGTCGAAAGACTGCGCTTCCAAAGGATATTTGTTCATCGACTGCTTTGTGTCATCAAAAGACGGCATGAAGCATGCTCCCGGATATTTCGGACGCCCCTGGGGACAGAACGCCCGCATTGCTTTTGTCGGCACAAAACTCGACCGCGCGGATTCAATCGCGCCGCAGGGCTGGACAAGCATGAGCGGCAATGTGCCCGAAAAAGCCGCGTACAAAGAAATCGGCACGACATACAACGCGGCGCCTGTCGATACGGCACAGCGTGTTTCGGGAACGATTGCCGCGTCTGCGGAAGAATTCTCCAAAGAATCCTATTTCGGCGAATGGAAGCCGATGTTTTACGAGCCGTCTTTGCAGCGTGCGCCGTCGTTTTCAAAAAGGCCGTCTTTGACATCGAATGACGACATCAATTTGCCGTATGCGGGACATGTTCTTACGCTGCATTACGAACTTGACAAACAAGCGGCGCCGTTCGATACTTCGCTTATCCGCTGGTACCGTGTCGGCAAAGACGGAACGGAAACGCCGGTAAAAACGGAATCGGGCGTTTCTTCCGACCGCACGTATACGATTTCTTCCGCGGATGCCGGCTGCATCATAAAAGTGATTGTCGACAGCGAAATTTCCGGCGGGTACAAAGGCGAGTCGCTTGCGGCATCAACCGAAGCCACCGTGCGCGAGGGAACGGCGGTTGCTTCCAAAGGAAAAGCGGTTTCCCGCGCCGAAAATAAAATCAATATTTTTCTTGCTGGCGATTCCACGGTGAAAGATTATTCGGCTGCCGGCATGTACAACGGCGGCGTTGCACGGAACGAGGGCGCCTGGGGAGAATATTTGCAGGATTTCTTTGCAAAAGATGCCGTCGCCGTGCACAATTACGCAAACGGCGGACGCAGTACGCGCAATTTTATAAACGAAGGAACGCTTGAAAAAATCGCCGCCGAGATCAAAGCAGGGGATTACTTGTTCATTCAATTCGGACATAATGACAGTTCCAACGGTGCGGGCTATCTCGACGACCGCTATGTTCCGCTCGGAAAACCGAACAAGGCCGGCGTATATCCTGTTCAGGCGGGGAAAAAAGTGCCGACGCCTTCTTCGTTTGCCGATAAATACGGCAGCGAATTTTATTCGTATGACTGCGGCGGCACGCAGAAATGGTATTTGATGCAGTACATCGATGCTGCGCGGAAAGCAGGCGCGATACCGGTACTTGTAACGCCGGTTGCGCGTCAGTATTTCGACGGCAACGGAAAAATCCGTCCGCATCATGATTCTACCGATACAAAAACCGGCACGCTTACGACAAGCGGCAACGCGTATGTGGAAGTTGTCCGCCAGCTGGCAGAGGAACAGCATGTCGCACTGATAGACGGATTTGAACTGACATGCGCATTGTATGAAGAAAGCTATGCCGCCGGAAAAAAATATCCGGGACTGCTTATGGCAGCGGGCGACAGTACGCATAACAACAAACTCGGCGGTTTTATCATTGCAGGTCTTATTGCGCAGAAAATAAAAACCGCCGGCTGGAGCGTATCGCCGTATGCCGAAAAACCGTCCCGCGTACTCGGAGAAAATAACGACGGTCAGTACGTGTTTACGGTAGGCGCGGACAGTACTTTTTCCGCCTTTAAGGCAGGCTTGGACGGAAAATACAGCATTGCAAGCGATTACTGGACGGATTACGGACAAAAGCTGATTAACCGTTTTTAGCTGTTTTATTCACGTAAAGATTTTATACCGATATGCTTTGACGATTGAGTGTACTGCGGGATTTTTACACGCAGTACACTCAATCGTTGTTATTCGAAAAAAGGCGGATGCGCGGAATTTTTTACAGCGATTCTCTGATTTCTTCTGTTCGGTAGCCCGCTTCCAGCGCAGTTTGCAGTGCAATGTCAAAGGCAAAATCGATTTTTTCCGCCTGATGCGCATCGGCGTTTATTATGAGCGGGATATTTTTTTTCCGCAGTATCCGCAGAAAATCCGCAGAAGGGTAGGTTTCCCGCACTGTGCCGCGTGCCATGCCGCCGGTATTTATTTCGACGATTTTTCCCGTACCGGCAATAGCCGCCGCCGTAGCTTCCAGCTCCCGCGTATACCATGCTTCCGTCTTGTCGAAAAAACGCACACGGGAGTTTAATTTTTTTATAAGGTCGATATGACCGATAATATCAAAATCGTAATTTTTGATCATCTCCCTTTCGAGTGCAAAATATGTCTGCACCGCTTTTTTGCCGTCGCCGCCGAAAACAGACGCAATGCCGCCGGCAAGCTCTTCTGCGGTATTGTCGACTGCGAAAAATCCGCGGGGAATGTTATTCGCATCCGGTGCTGCTGAGGCTGCGGCGGATTTTTCCGGATCCCAGAGAAAGTGCAGAGAACCGATTAAATAATCCGGCGCAAAGCGGCTGTAGCGTTTTTTATCGGGCGACGTATATGCCGAAAGAAAATCGGCTTCAAATCCAAGCTTGACGGAAATACGATCCGCGTATAATTCGGCAGCTCTGCGGATTTCCGCGCAGCAGGCATCGTAACTTTCTTCGGCGATATATCCCGCAGCGGAAAGCGGAAACATCGCATGGTCGGAAAAACCGATTTCGGAAAAATGCTTATTGACGGCAGTCTGTATGATTTCTTCTATTGTATTTTCGCCGTCGCTGAATGTTGTGTGCGTGTGATAGTTTGTTTTTTTTCTTTCCGCGTGATTCATACGGTAAAAAAGTATAGCATGCCGCGGACGTGTTGTACAGCCGAAGATAAATTTTGCGGCGGGGCACTTCGGATTCCCGCTATTTTACCAGAGTTTCGAGCAGGCGCAAAAGCGCCTCCCGCTGGGCTTCTTCCATTTGTTCGAGTTTTCGGATAAAAGCCGCGTATTTTCTGTAAAGATGCGTTTCGCGGCTTGCAGTGGAATTCTTTTCCGCGGCGGAAGATTCCGATGCTCCCACAAGGTATTCCGCAGTTACGCCGAGCGCGCGGGCAATGCGCACCGCAAGATCCGCTGCGGGAATTCCGTTTCGGGCGATTCCTTTCGGAATATAGGACGGATCAAAATCCGCTTCCGCGGCAAGTTCTTTCCGTGATTTCCCCAAGTATTTGAGCTCGTCGTCGACAACTTCCCAAAAATTCATTGTAAAATTCTACGGACAATTGTCATTTATGTCTTGCATAAAATGACAAAAAGTACTAAAATCCTAAATATGTCAATTGGTAGTTATGTCAGAAATAATGTAAATCGCCACTTTGCGAAAAAGAACACAATAATGCTTGCGGCGAAAAAATGCATGTATGCAGCAGTGGCGGCGATACTGCTCGTTTCCTGCGGGAACGAAACGGAATATGCGCCGGAAATTCCGACGGGAAGCGAAAATGATATTGAACCTGATCCTGTCGTGGAAGAAAAAGTGCACGATTACCGGCATTACAACCTTGAATCGACGGGGCTTCCCATTGTCTTCATCGAAACGCAGGACGGAGAAGACATCACTTCAAAAGAAAATTGGGTGAGTGTTGCGATTTCGATTCAAGACGGCGAAAAAACACAAACCTATGCCGCGCAAATGAAAGGACGCGGAAATTCGTCGTGGGGTCAGCCGAAAAAGCCGTATTCAATCAAGCTCGACAGCAGAGAAAAGGTGCTCGGCATGAAAAAACACAAGCGCTGGGTGCTCGTCGCAAACTATTCCGACAAAACGCTTTTGCGCAACGACTGGGCTTCCTATATCGGGAACGAAATTTTTACCGGCATGAAATGGAATCCGAGCTTCGAAGCCGTCGAAGTCGTGCTGAACGGAGAATACAAGGGAAGCTACCTTATTGGCGAGCAGATAAAAATCGACAAAAACCGCGTCGACATTCCCGACATTTCGGAATTTTCGGGAAAGAAAATTGAAAACGGCGGTTTCATCTGCGAAGTGAATCAGCAAATGGACGAAGCGTTCAATTTCGAGACAACTCATGGCGTGTGCATAAGCTTGAAAGATCCCGACGAAGTTTCGGAGGAAATTCAGAACTTCGTTCGGGAAACCGTACAGGCGGCGGAAGACGCGATTTTTTCGGAAAACTTTGCCGACGAAGAAGAAGGATACGCGAAATATATTGACGTTTCATCTTTCATCGACTGGTATCTTGTAAACGAACTCACAAAAAACAACGATGCGATTTTCTTTTCTTCCGTGTATTTTTATTACGACCCCGACGCAAAAAAACTTTTCATGGGTCCCGACTGGGACTTCGATATTTCATGCGGAAACATCAATTACAACGGCTGCGACGAACCCGAAGGTTTCTGGATAAAAAATGCGGCTTGGTACGCGCAGCTTTTCGAAGACGAAAATTTTCAAGCGAAACTCAAGGCGCGCTGGCAGGAAGTGCGCGCGGATGTTGTGCAGGCGGCTTCGGAGGTCATCGACGAAAAGGCAGGAAAACTGGAAAAAAGCGCAGAAGCCAATTTTACAAGATGGCCGATTCTCGGAAGTTATGTTTGGCCGAACGCCGCAGGATATGAAAGCCGCACCACATACCAAAGTGAAGTGGACTACTTGAAGGACTGGCTTTCAAAGCGGATTGACTGGCTCGACTCGCAGCTTTGAACGGTCGCCGGCATTGCAGGAAAACTGCGCAGGCGGGACTGCTCGCGCAGGCTTTACCATGCCTTTTGTCCGTGCGGTTTTCGATGCCCGCTTTACAGCAGTGCGTTCACCAGAATTCCCGTGGCAAACGAAAACGCCATCACGAACAAAACATAGAGCGCGAAATTTTTCACGCCGAGCGCAATCTTGAGCGCGCCGAGGTTCGTGATTTTCGTGGCGGGACCGGTTATCATAAACGCCGCCGCGCTTCCCGCGCTCATTCCGTTTGCAAGCCAGTCGAGCAAGAGCGGAATCGTGCCGCCGCCGCAGACGTATATCGGCACGCCGACGGTCGCCGCCATCAAAACGCCCCAGGCATTGCTTCCGCCGAAAATCCGCGTTATCAAATCTTCGGGAATGTACCGCTGAAAAACCGCGCTCAAAAATATTCCCAGCAAAAACCATCCGCCCGTGGCACGGATGTTCCGTAAAACATTTTTCAAATACCGCAGGAACATATTTTTGTCCGTGTCGTTGTCGCGCGGATTCTCGAAGCCGCCGAAATCGAAATACGAATTTTTTTTGCCGCAATACATTTTTACGAGCACGCCCGCAAGGATTCCGCACAAAAAACAGCTTGCGATTCGCACCGCGAGGATTTCAGGACCGAGCGCGGCGCTGTAAACGATAAGCTGCGGATTGAGCAGAATCGAACTCATCATGAACGCCGCCAAAAAATCGTCTTTCACGCCTTTTTTCGAAAACGCCGCGCAAATGGGAATCGTACCGTACATGCACAAAGGCGAAGCGATGCCGAGCGCGCTTGCAAAAATCAAGCCGACGATTCCGGGAATTTTTCCGCCGAGCAATTCCGCCGCTTTGTGAATCCGGTTTTTCGCGAAAACGGAAACCGCCGAACCGAGCAGAATTCCCAGCAGCCAATAGCGGAAAATCTGCCGCAGCTGAATGTCAAAGTAATACCAAAGATAAATCGCCTCGCGGCGGAGGATGTTGAACACTTCCATATTATGATGTATTAGCATAAAAATATACTTTCTTCAACTGAATATTATAATGGAAGAGTTTTCCTAAAAAAGAAGCGTAATTGCAAATAATATCAGCAAGCTTCTTTACATATTGAAACCGGCCGCGCGATTTTCTCTGTGAGGACGCATTTGCTCCGCACGTGAGAAACGGCACTTTTTGCCCGAAAAAACAGCGGTTTCTCACGTGAGAAACCGAACCGTCTTCTGTGAGCGAGGTGGCGTTTTGCAGTGAGGAGCGATCGGCTTCTCACTGCAAAACGGGTGCGTTCTCTGTGAGTATCGGAGTGATATCCAGTGCGTACCGATTTTTTCTCACTGCGTATCGAAATTTTCTCAGTGAGAAATTCGAGTATTTCGGAAAATCGAAAAAACTTCTTTTTTCCTTGCCGATTGTCAATAATTTTAATTTTTTTCTTGACGGTGTGCATATAAATTTATTATATTCCGAATCGGAAGTTTCCTCGAAACTCGTTGAGCTAAAAGGAAATTTTCGGGCGTTCCGTCGGAGCGTCCGAACTTCCGCAGGAATCGTGCAAGCTGTTTCCTGCGGAGAGCGGAAAGATTTCCGCGAAAATTTATTGACGGTTCGGGGTGTAGTCGCCTCGGAACAAGGAGGCAGCCTATCGCCTTGAACGCATTTTATGGAGGTACAAATGCTGTACAAAATTTTGGTTCGGGAGAATCCTCTGGATCGCTCTCAAAAGAAGTTTTACGCCGCGCCGTCGTATGTGAATGACGTAAATCTTCGTAAGGTTGCGCAGGATATTTCAAAAAACTGCACACTTACTCCTGCCGACATCGCCGCCGTTTTGGAAAGTTTCCTTGACAAGCTTCCGGATTATCTGGAAGAAGGACACTCGATTAAAATGGGCGAATTCGGACGATTCAGGCTTTCGTTTTCGAGCAAAGGACAGGACAAGAAAGACGACGTGAGTCCGAACGACATTAAGAAATCTCGGATTATTTTTGTTCCGAGTCCCGCGCTGAAGACACGGCTTGAAGAAATCGCGTACGAGGAGCGTTAGGCGAGGCGAGTCTTATTTCAAGACACAATCTTGAAACTTTGACGTTCAACAATCAGATTAGAAAATCAACGAATCATGCTGCGTCGCACCGAAACGCCGAACGCACATAAGATAAAAATGAATTGATTGACCAAAGGAATAAAGAAAATGTGTGGTTCAGTTCAGGGCTGCCGCTTTTGCGGCAGCCCTTTTTTACGCTTCCATGTCCGCACGCTGCTGCCGTGCACGAGGAACGCTTTTTTCGCCAACTTCGCAAGCGGAGCATCGCTCTTGGAATCCGAATAGAAAAATTCGATGTTTGCGTTCGGGAAAAGGGCAAAGAAACGCGCGACTTTTTCGGATCCTTTGCAGTTTTCGCCTGCGATTTTTGCCGTGCGTGTGTCCACCTCTGTTGCGATGACATTTTTTATTCCCAAGATTTGCGCACCGCCTTCCACCAAAAACTCAGGTGATGCCGAAATGACGGCGCTTTCTGCGAAAGCCTCGTTCGCGCACGTCCTTGCAAAAAAATCCGTTTTCAGTTTTCGCGCTCCCGCTTCGCGCCAGAAGATTTCCGCTTCTGTTTGCGCGTCGATTTTTTTGACGAACGAAAAGAACGTTTCCTTGCATTCTTTCGTGCCGACGATTTTGAAAAAATGCAGGGCAAAGGCGAACGCGATTTTGCAAAGCTGCGATGCGCCCACGTTTCCCCTGCGAAACTCGAACAGAAAGAAATCCACGCTCGAATCTCCCTCGTAAAGCGTCCCGTCAAAGTCGTACACTGTCATACAAAATCCCCTCGATTTTTTCGACGATTTTCGAAATCAGCAAATGAAGGAAAAACAAAAACACAACGCAGAACGCGAACGCCGCGATTTTGGCAGGCAGTGTCTCCAACGTGAATTGCGCGAGCGCGAACGAACACAAAAAATACGCCCAATTCTGGTACAGATATATCGTGTAGCCGCGCTTGTTGTAAATGGAAACGAACGTGCCTTTGGGGATTTTGATTTTTCCGAGCAAAGCCGCTCCGAAGATCAAGACGGCAATGTTGTACAGCGTAAAAACGATGTTCGGCGGGAACTTGTTCGTCTGCATATTCGCAGTGTAATAGGGAGAGAAAATCAGCGCAAGACAAAGCGCGAGCGAAACCGATCCGAATGCGAGCATCCTTTTGTTCACGCGGACTTCCTTATATAAAAATCCGCAGACGAAAAAAAGCGTGTACACAAGATATTGCGGCACACTCTGCGCAGCGCGGACAAACATTCCTTTTGCACGGAAAACGTCGAGCAGGAAAACGCCAGCCAGCATTACCCCCCCCCATACCATTCTGCGCGGATTGCTGTTTAAGATTCTCTGCAAAAGCGGGGCAAAAAGCATAATCACGAGATACGGCTTTATGAACCATGTATGCCAGTTAAACGGAATCTTTCCGCTTCCGCCGCGCAGGAGCAGGAGATTTACGGCATCGGATTTCTGCGGAGCGGCGCTTCCCGTCAGCTTCGCGAGGACGAACGCCGCAGAAAGTGATAGCGCGATCCACAGAAAGTATGGAATGACGACGCGGCGGATTCTCGACCATATGAACGCCGTAAAGGATTTTCGTGCGGAAAGTTTGTACGCCGCGCCGCTGATGAAAAAAACAATCGGCATCTCAATCAGGAAAAAGGATTTTGCGACGGAATTCCCGAAGCCGAGCCAATACAAAACGTGAATGAAGCAGACGATGTAGATCATCACAAGGCCGCGCAGGCTGTCCAAAAGTTCGTCGCGCATCTTCAACTCCTCGCAATCAAAATCACGCCCGCAAAGACGACCGCCGTTCCTGCAATGCGAAGCGGATTTATGTTTTCGGAGAACAAGAAAAATCCCGCAAGGCACGTGATGACATAGCCTGCGGCATTGAACGGATACGCGTAACTGACTTCCACTTTGGAAAGCACTGCCATCCAAAGCAAGAGTGAAAAAGCGTAGCACGCTATCGCCGCCCACAAAAACGCGTTGGAAATCATCGCGGGAATGGAACGCAAGAGGTTCGCCGCGCTCGTAACGTCGCCGATGTTCATCATACCTTTGCGAATCAAAAGCTGCGCCGAGCAGTTCAGCAGCACGCTCGACAAAATTAGAAAAATGTTTTTCATAAAACTTCTCACTTCATTTGTATCAAAAATATCCCGCATAAAAAGGCGGCGTAGAGTGCGCACAGGACGACGAGCGGCGCGTCGCTTGTGAGGACTTCCACGGGGTCGCCGTCGCTTTCTCCCTCGACAATCATACTGTAGCGCAGGAAAATCAGCAGCACGAGCACTACGGAAAGCAGAAGCTGTTTTCCGTAGTGCTCGGATGTCGCGGGATCGGCGCACCAAAGTGAATAGAACGCAATCGCCAAAGCTGCGCACAAGTACATATTCTTATCCAGAAACTGCTTTGAGTATCCTTTCAGAACCGCGCGCGTGTTCTTTTCAAGCGAAATCTCGTTGCGCCTTTTTCCAAGCGCGAAAAAAAACGATGAAGCAAGCACGGTCAGATAGAACCATGACGAAACCGGAATGCCGGTGAGGGCGGAGCCGTAGAAAAGGCGGAGCAGAAAACCGGCCGACAAAATCGCGATGTCGGCAATGGGAGCGTCTTTCAAATGCCCGATGCTGTACAAAAGATTGATGAAAAGATATGATGCGGGAATCAAAAAAATCATCAATTTCCGCGGCAGAAAAAAGACACCGCAGAAAACCGAAAGCAGAATCAGAAGCGCACAAACCGCCCGCGCCAGCGGAACTGGAACGGCGCCGCTGGCGATGGGACGACGGCATTTTACGGGGTGGTTTCGGTCGAGTTCCGCATCGCGAATGTCATTCACGATGTAGACGGCGGAAGAAACAAAACAGAATACAAAAAATCCTGCCGCGCTTTTTGCAAAAAGTTCCGCGCAAAAATTCACCGAGCCGAACACAAGCGGCAAAAACACGAGCAGATTTTTTATGTAATGCTTGACGCGCAAAAGGCGGACAAGCGCGCAAAAGCGGAAACCGGCGGTCATCGTTTTCATTTTTTTTACAGCGGATAGTACGCAAGCGCAAAGTCAATCAGCTGCTTTACGCTCGGAATGTTGAACCAAAGCAGCGCCGCGCATGAAAGCGAAAGCGCCGCAGGTACGATCCAATGCGCTTTCAGCGCTTGCGCGATTTTTTGCACGAGGAGGACAAGCAGCACCGGATACGGCCAGCCGAAATACAGTACATACAAGAACAGCGAATAGCTGTTCTCTCCGTATCCCCAGCCGACGACGCACGTCAGCAAAAAATTGAACACAATCCAAAATGCCGAAAAACGCGCAAGTGAATCTTTGCGGTTCAGCAACATGCTCAAAGCGCATAGGACAAGCAGCACAATGCCTGCAAACGAAACGGACGCTGCGAGTGTTTCGGCATACTGAAAATGCGCCGGCGTGACGTTGCCGTATTCGTCAATCGCTTCCTGCACAAAACTCACCGCCGCGTCGGGAGAAACGAAATAATACGGAACGGAGTGCAAAAACTGCAAGAACCGCTCGCAAAAAGGAACGCCTGCTTTTACGCCCGTGAAACGCGACAAGTCAGTTCCTTTTTGTATCAAATTAAAGAAAATATCGCCGCGGTCGAGTACGATGCACACGAAGACAAAGCCGAGCGCGAGCAGGAAAAGCCGCTTTACCCGCTCGCTGAGAGTTTCTTTTTTGCACATAACGATTGCCGCGGCGCAGCTGGTGGAAAGTGTTCCCGCAGCAGCATACAGCGCGAACGTGTCAAGCCGCCTGCGTTCGCAGAATGCGTACAAAAGCAAAAACAAATACATCGTCGCAATGATGTACTGTTCAATCAAAAGGCTGAACACAACGTGCGAATACATACAGCTTGATGCGAGCGCGAACAAGATTTCTTCAAGCGGACGAAGATGCAGGAGGCGTGCAAGCACACGCACGGAAAACAAAAGCAGCGCGAGATTTGCCAATGCCGTAAAAAGCGGAAGCGCCCATCGGAACGGAAGCGCGCAGGAAACAAGATAGGGAACGGCGCAGAACGGAGTTGCAAACACGGAAAAAAGCGGCTGGCGAATGTCGTTCTCGCAATGCTGCAATTTCAAGAATGCATTGTCCTGCACGATATGCAGCTGACCGTCGGCTGAAAAAACGACGTCGTTCGCCTTTTCGGGGTATTGCGGAAAAAACGCATCGCTTTGCACGTACACCGCGCCGATCAAAACGGCGCATGCCGCGAACAGCGCGGCGTATGTTATCTTTTGCGCGCGGGAAAATTCGAGCAATCCGAGTTCCGAAACAAGCGCGTACAGCCGTTTGCACACGGCAGCGTTCAGCACAAAGACAAAATAAAACCCGACAAGTGCGCCCAAAACCGCCGCGCAATAACATGCCGCCGTGTACTCGCGCAGAATGCCGTGCGAAATGACAAATGCCCGTATCCTTGACATCGGGGCTTCAAGCAGCGTCAGAAAATAAAAAGTTTTTGCACCGCAAATACACACGCCCGCCGCATTCAAAAGGCAGAATACGCGCATTTTCTTCGAGCAGCGCAAAACTTCCGCAAAGTCGATTTTTCCGCACACGAAAAAAAGCGCGGCGAGCGCGAACGGAATCGCTGCCAAATTCCGGTACGCCGCGAATTCAAGACAGAAAAACGCCAGCGCAGAAACATAAAAAAACAGTCCGGGCTTTTTCGACTTACTCATAACTCGTTTCCTTTTTTCCAAACCGTGTTTGATATGGATAATTGCAATTCGGTATCGTAAAAAATGGGATATTTCCAATATTTTATGATATTTTTAGGACAAATTCAATACTTTGAGTTA
>JAMPCJ010000007.1 GCA_023666275.1 Treponema brennaborense
ACTCCTCTTCTTTCTTTGTCAATACCTTCTTCGCACTTTTTCTGCTTTTTTCCGCGCCTTCTTGCAGCGCAGCTTAAAGACGGTATCGTTTTTTATTTTATCCTTCCCCTACACCACTTGTCAATACCCCCGCTGGATAAAAAATTAAATATTTCCGGTATTTTTTCAAATCAGACAAGCTTGTTATTCTGATGCAGCGAATCTTCATTCTTCCTATTGCAAAATGACAAAAAACGTGATAATGTCGATTTTAACAAAAAACAATAGAGGTTTATATGAAAAAATTCACATTTAATAAAGACCTGCCGGAAAACCTGCCGCTTCTTTTCAAAATGAGAACCGAACAGTGTTCCAATATATATTTTCAAGCGGCAAAAGATGCTTCCGGCACATATCAATATTACACATACGCCTCTGTTTATGACAATGTAATTGCACTTGCCGCAGAACTTCGTGCGCTCGGCGTTTCGCGTTCGGAGGCAGTCGCAATTATTTCGGACAACCGACGGGAATGGTTTATAACAGATATGGCGCTGCTTTCTCTCGGCGCCGCGGACGTGCCGCGCGGATGCGATTCCATGGGAGCGGAAATTCGTTTTATTATCGCATATACAAATTGTTCGGTCGGTTTTTTCGAAAACGGAAAGCAGCTTGCAAAAGTGCTCGAAAAGGCGGAAGACGTTCCGCTGCTGAAAACCGCGGTACTGTATGAACAGCTGACCGAGGAACAAAGCGCGAAAGCCGCAGCAGCGGGAATAACCGTGCGGTATTTCGCCGAAATGCTCGATTCCGGACAAAAAAAGCTGATGGTGAAAAACGGCAGTCCGTCGGGAAAAGCATTGCGCGCCGCAATCGAAGCGGAAATGGAAAAAACTTCCGCAGATGATGTTGCGACAATAATTTTTACGTCCGGTACGACAGGAACGCCGAAAGGCGTTATGCTGACGCACCGCAATTATCTTACACAGCTTTCGGTTATGCATAATTTTCTGCCGTGCAAACCCGGCGACTGGTGGATGAGCGTACTTCCGGTGTGGCATAGTTTTGAACGGGCATTTCAATATATCGCATTCCTGCTGAAATGCGGAATTGCGTATTCAAAACCGGCAGCGCCGATACTGCTTGCGGATTTAGCCGCCGTTCGTCCGCATTGGATGTGCGGCGTGCCGCGTTTATGGGATTCTGTTGCGCAGGGAATCATGCGTTCCGCCCGCAAAAAAGGCGGCATACAGTTTATGCTGTTCAAATTTTTTATCCGCGCGGGAAAACGCTATGCGCTGGCACGGGATATGGTTACCGGCTGCATTTGCCGGCTGCATAAACGTTCCCGCATTGCAGACTTTTTGACGGGCGTGCTGTCCTATATACTGCTGCTGCCGATCCACGGCTTAGGCGAAATTCTTGTGTACCGCGGCATACGGGCAAAACTCGGCGGCAGAATGACCGCGGCTATTTCCGGAGGCGGTTCGCTGCAAAAAGATACCGATGCATTTTACAGAGCTATCGGATTCAAACTGCTCGAAGGATACGGACTGACGGAAACTGCGCCGGTGCTTTCCCTGCGGTATTACAAAAAACCGCGGCCGGGCTGCGTCGGAGCTGTGCTGCCGTGCGTGGAAATAAAAATCGTTGCCGAACAAAACGGCGTTCCGTCATCTTCCGAACCGCTGCCGCCGGGAAAGCGCGGACTTATCTTTGCCCGCGGTCCGCAAATTATGAAAGGATATTACAAGCGCCCGGACTTGACGGCGCAAATCATCGATAAAGACGGCTGGCTCAATACCGGCGATCTCGGCATGCTGACGTATGATAATGAAATTAAAATCACCGGACGCGCAAAAGACACAATCGTGCTGCTCGGAGGAGAAAACGTGGAACCGGGAATAATAGAAAGTGCGCTGCGCGAAAGCCAGTATATAGAAACCGCAGTTGTATTAGGTCAGGATCAAAAATATCTCGGCGCGCTTATCGTTCCGTCGAAAGAAGCCTGCGTTTCTTACGCCGAAGAAAACGGAATCGAAACCATGGCATACGATCAGCTTCTCGAATCGAACGAAATTCGCGAATTGATAAACCATGAAATTTATACGCGTGTTTCGGCGGAAAACGGATTCAGACTTTGCGAAAAAATTTTCCGTTTTGAACTGCTGCCGGACAGTTTTGCCGTCGGCTCGGAACTTTCCGGCAAACAAGAACTCATGCGTCCTAAAATCGCAGCAAAATACAAGAAACAAATAGAAAAACTTTTTGTGTAGCCGCGCAAAAAAACGCGTTATTTACGGCAGCAAATCGCTCATGGTGTACAATTTTCCGGAAAGGAGACTTCCGTTTGAAAGCCCCGCATGAAGCCATGCCATAGCCCGTACCGCGCCGACAGCGAATCCCTCTCTCGAACGCGCCATATGCGTCAGTTCAATGGTGTCCGACGGCGAATCAAAAAACACGGAATGCGTTCCCGGCACCGATCCGATACGCGTACTCGAAACATGCAGCTGGTTCGGTTTCGGCTTTGAATGGAATGCGTCTGTAACAATTTCCGTTTTTGCGGAATTCGCAGCCATAATTTTTGCGGCTATTTCAAGCGCAGTTCCGGAGGGGCTGTCCGCTTTTTGGTTATGGTGCGCTTCCCAGACAGCGGTGTCGTATTCATCGAAATTTTTCATAAGCGCTGCCGCCGCCGAAACTATCCGGTAAAACAAATTAACGCCTATCGAAAAATTAGCCGCATAAAAAAGAGTTCCGCCGCATGTTTCCGCAAGAGAAGCAACCGCATCGATATGATTCGACCATCCGGTAGTGCCCACAACGATAGGAATGCCGAGCGGAAGCAGCGCGCTGATGTTTCCCATGACGGTATCGGGATTTGTAAATTCAATCACGCCTTCCGCGCCGCAGTTTTTAACTGCTTCCGCCATTTCTTCCGCAGAAGAAGCGCGCACAGAGGCATCGGCGGCGTAAGTATCGATTGTCGCGGCAATGACATTTCCTCTTTTTACCGCGACAGATTCTATCATGTGCCCCATTTTTCCGTATCCGACAAGAGCTATTTTCATATTTTCCCCCATAAGTCTTTCCGCAGTAAAATAAAAGCGCCGCTGCGCAGAATTTTCAGTGCGGACTTGATAAAATCTCCGCTTTGTTTTGCTTAACGCGCAGACATATTCAATTTCGAATGCGCGCCGAAAAACGCGTCATGCAGCACGCGGACAGCTCTTTCCGCTTCGTCATCATCGACAATCATGCTGATATTCACTTTCGAAGCGCCCTGACTGATCATCTGTACGTTTATCCCCGCTTCGTTCAAAGCCGAAAAACATGCCGCAAGAATCATGCTTGAATATCCGACATCGCAGATTATCGTGACAATCGATTTTCCCGTCCGGCATTCTATATCACCGGCTTTTTTCAAATCGGCAAGAAGCCCGTCGAGTTTTTTTCCGGTCTTTACCGTCAGCGAAACAGACACTTCGCTGGTAGCGATTACATCGATGCTGATGTCCCATTTCAAAAACTGATTGAAAACATGGGCAAGGAAGCCCGACGCACCGAGCATTCTCGACGAAACAATGTCCAAAAGCGTTACGCCGCTTACAAACGTAACCGCGCGAACCGGAGGCACCGGAGCGGAATGTTTCTCGACAATAATAGAACCCGGCGATTGTATATTGTACGAATTTTTTACGCGCACCGGCGTATTTGTTTTTCGGCACGGCAGCATTGAACGCGGATGCAGCACCTGCGCACCGAAATACGCAAGCTCCGCCGCTTCTTCATACGTTGCTTCCGGCACAAGCTGCGCGTCGGGAACAATCCGCGGATCCGCGGACAAAATACCGTCGACATCTTTCCAGGTTTGAATTTCATCCGCCTTCAGTGCCGCGCCGATCATCGTTGCGGTTAAATCGCTGCCGCCGCGGCCGAGCGTTGTTATGTATCCATTTGCATCTTTCGCGATAAATCCCGTAACAACCGGCACGGATTTTTCGCTGCCGGAAACATACGGCAAAAACGCCTGCGGAATTGTCTGCCATACATCGTCAAGCAAGTCCGCCGCCATGAAATTGGAATCGGAAATAAATCCCGCGTCCCAGGCGTCATAAAAACGCGCGGGATGCACATTTTCGGAAAGATAGGCAGCCATAATGCGGACAGAAAGACGTTCGCCGAACGACACAAGATAATCGCGCGTCCGCTTGGTCAATTCGCGGAGCATGGAAATTCCCGCAAGCAATGTTTTCAGTTCCGCAAAAAGGCTGTTTATTGCTTCGGTGCCGATTCCGAGCTGCGCCGCGGTATTCTGATGCAGCGTTTCGATTTTCGATATATCGGCGCTGCCTGCCAGTGCGTTTTCCGCGGCTTCAAGCAAGTAATCAGTCGTATCTCCCATTGCGGAAAGCACAACGACAGGTTTTTCGGGAATGTAATGCTCGATAATTTTCGCAACATGACGGATTCTTTCCGCGTCGGCAACCGACGATCCGCCGAATTTCATGACTATCATACGTGTAATAATATCACAAAGCCGTGTTCTTGCATACCGTCATTGTTTATTCTATAGTAAAGCAATGATACCGAAAAACGCGCTTGTCATTTACAAAAATCAGCCGGCAATTGTCCTTGAAGCAGGCGAAAAATATACCATTCGCTTTTGCACGCAGCTGCCGTCTGCCGGCGGAAAACCTGCTCAATACGCCACGCAGAAAGTCAGGAACAAAGATATTCGGCTGCTGCATGCCGGCAGCGTATCTTCGATTGAAACGATTCTGCTCAATGCATCGGACAAAATGCTTGCGGAACAGCTTACGCGCGCCGTGCAGGAAGCGCATGAACTGCTTCTTTCCGACGCTCAAACATCCGCTGCTCCGATTTCCGTCAAGGAATTAGCGGAATTAGCACTCGGCGATTTTTCCGCAGACACCGCCTGGGCGCTTTATTCGCTGCTGACGGAAACGCCGTTTTTCGCGCCGGATACGGAAAATGCGGCGGACGACGGCATTTTTTTTATTCCCAGAACGCAGGAAGCCGTCAGTCAAATCCGCCAAAAAGCGGATGCGAAAGAACACGAAACGGAAATCCGCAATAATTTTCTGCTGCGGCTCAAAAAAAAGCAGCTCGATCTGCCGGCGGACAGGCAGTTTATGCAGGAAATAGAAGCGCTCGCGCTTGGGAAAACCGGCAAATCAAAAATCATGAAAGATGCCGGATTTTCGGAAACGCCTGAAAAAGCGCATAAACTGCTGCTTGACACAGGAATATGGGACATTACGCGCAATCCGCATCCGCCGCGTTTTGATCTTTCCACGCACTCCGCAGCGGAAGTGCTTCCGCCGCCGCCGGAAGAAGAACGCTTTTCCGTTTCGCATACCGCATACGCAATCGACAACGAATGGAGCACCGATCCTGACGACGCCGTCGCGTTTGACGGAACATATTTGTGGGTGCATATCGCGGATCCGGCTTCGACTGTGCTGCCGGACACATCCATCGATCTTTCCGCACGGGAACGCGGCGCAACGCTGTATATTCCCGAAGGCGCCGCAAGAATGCTTTCCGAAGAATCTCTCGAAGATTACGCGCTCGGTCTGCGCGAATTCGATAACGGCATTCCCACGGAGCAAAAATCCCGCGCGCTGTCATTCAAAATTCAGCTTGATGAATTCGGCAATATTATCGGCACGGATGTCCTGCGCACACTGGTTTTCGTAAAACGGATTACCTACAAGCAGGCGGATGAGCAGAAACATACGGAAGCTTTGGCACCGCTTTTTTCCATAGCGCAGCGCAATATCGCCAGACGGGAAAAAGCCGGCGCCGTGTTCATTAAAATGCCGGAAATACACATATCGGTACGGCAGGATGAATATGAAAAACACGTTGAAATAACGGATATTCCTCATTACGAATCAGCCGACGTCGTGCGCGAACTGATGCTTTTGGCCGGCGAAGCCGCTGCGAAATTCGCATTCAGCCGCAATATTCCGTTCCCGTATATCAGCCAGGACGCGCCGGACATTCCCGACACGCTTCCGCAGGGACTTGCAGGGCAGTACAAACTGCGGCGCTGCATGAGAAGCAGAACCGTAAGCGTAACACCGTCAGCCCATGCGGGACTGGGACTTGCCATGTACAGCCAGACAACAAGTCCGCTGCGCCGCTACGGCGATCTTGCCGCACATCAGCAGCTGCGTGCGTTTATAACGGGAAAGGAACCCATGGATAAAGATACGCTGCTCGAACATATCAGCGCAGGAGATGCAGCGGCAGGCGCGGCAGTGAAAGCCGAACGCAAAAGCAATCTTCACTGGATTCTCGTGTATTTGCTCCGGCATCCGCAGTGGACAGGAAATGCCGTCGCCGTCGAAATACGGAACAAACAAACCGTGTTTTTTATTCCGCAGCTTGCACTGGAAACCAGCCTCGTGCCGAACGGCGCAATTGCACTGAATGAAAGCATAACCGTACAAGCAGGCAGTATCAATCTTGCGGAATTAACCGTAACATTCAGACAAGTCGGCACAGAAAAATAACTGCCGAAAAAAAAGAGCTGTTCCCGACAGAGAACAGCTCTTCAAAACCGCTGCGAAAAGGTATTTTCATGAAATACCTTTTCGGCAAAAGCTTACCAGGTCTTTTCTATGGATTCACAGATATTTTCTTCCGTTTCCATATCAAAGAATTTCGCTTTTTCCATAGCAGGAACAAAATTAGCCGTATCGCCGATCTGATATTTATTCTCAGGCGGTGTGCGGGCAATAATTGTCTGCGTTTTTGTGTTCAAATACAAATGCGTTTCCGCACCGAGCGGCTCGATAACGGATATGCTCATCTGCATATTATTCGACGCGGCGGGAGTTTTTACGTATTCCAAATCCTCCGGACGAATTCCCAAAGAAACTTCTTTGCCGATATACGCTTTCAGGAATTTTGCCTGTTCCGCAGTAGGCGCAACTTCAAAAGTTCCCTCGTCCGCAAGCAGCTGACCGTTTTTCTCGACGATTTTAACGGCAAGGAAATTCATCGGCGGCGAACCGATAAAGCCTGCGACAAATTTATTGATCGGGTGATTGTACAGATACAGCGGCGAACCGATCTGCTGGATCACGCCGTCTTTCATAACGACAATCTTGTCGGACATGGTCATGGCTTCAATCTGATCATGCGTAACATAAATCATCGTCGCTTTCAGGCGGTAGTGCAGATCCGAAATTTCCGCGCGCATCTGAACGCGGAGCTTGGCATCGAGGTTCGAAAGCGGTTCGTCAAACAAGAATACTTTCGGGCTGCGGACAATGGCACGTCCGACGGCAACACGCTGGCGCTGACCGCCGGAAAGCGCTTTCGGTTTGCGGTCGAGCAGCTTTTCGATATCAAGGATTTTTGCGGCGTCGGTAACGCGGCGTTCTATTTCGGCTTTGTCGACTTTTCTGATTTTAAGACCGAATGCCATGTTGTCGAATACCGACATGTGCGGATACAGCGCGTAGTTCTGGAAAACCATCGCGATGTTTCTGTCTTTCGGCGGCGTATCGTTCATCCGCTCGCCGTCTATGAATAAATCGCCTTCCGTAATGTCTTCCAGTCCGGCAATCATTCTCAATGTTGTTGATTTTCCGCATCCGGAAGGACCGACGAAAACAACAAATTCTTCGTCGTCTATGACAATATTCGCGTTGTTAACAGCGCGCACATTGCCGTCATAGACTTTACCGATTCCCTTTAATTCAACTTTTGCCATGTAAGCAAAGCCTCCCAAAGATTTATTTTATGTTTTCAGTATAACGCGGATATATTCACAGGTCAACAACTATTGACCAAAATACGCCGATTTCGTATGATAACGATGCGCGTGCCGTTCCGCACGGTGCACGGCAGCGGGCAATTAACTCAGTGGTAGAGTGCTACCTTCACACGGTAGAAGTCACTGGTTCGAATCCAGTATTGCCCATGGTTATTCTTATTCCGCCGAAGCGAAAACGCGGAATGCCGCCGGTCTGCGGATATTTTTTCCGAGGACGGCAGTCTCCGGCGCGGGCGGACTTTTGCGATTTCCCAGAAAATTCGGAGGCTTTTCCCCCATGAAGAACAAAAAACTTTTTTCGGCGTTTTTTTTATCTGCGGCAGTCATATCAGCGTTTTCGGCTCTTTCCTGCACGGCAGGAAGCGGCGCGCGGACGGTAACGGCGGCGGGAAGCGGTTCGGTATCGGTGCTTCCGGATGTCGCGGTAATAAAACTGTCGGTCATTACAAGAAATGTTTCGGTAAAGGAAGCTTCCGCCGAAAACACACGGCTTATGACGCAGGTTCAGCAGGCAATTCAGGCTGCCGGAATAGCGCCGGAGTCTTTTTCCACCTCGAATTACCGCATATATCAGGAAAACGCTTACTCTTCCGCAAAAAATACTTCGGAACCGTACCGCGTATCGAATATGCTTACCATTATTTTGAAAGACATAGCAAAAACGGGCGCAGTCATTGATACCGCGATTGCGGCGGGCGCAAACGAACTTTCGTCTTTGGATTTCAGCGTGCTCGATGCGCAGAGTGCCGCACAGGAAGCGCGGATTTTGGCAGTCAAACAGGCGGAAGAAAACGCGCGGCAACTTGCGGAAAACGCCGGCGCAAAACTCGGCAGGATTGTTACGATTTCCGAAGAAAACTACACGCAGCCGCTTTATCAAAGCAATGTGCGGCTCATGGCTACCGATACGGGAGCAGGCACGCCGGTTTCGGCAGGCAAAAGCGACATAACGGTTTCCGTGCGCTGCATATACGAACTGAAATAACTTTATATTTATATCGGAAGAAGGATTTTCGGATGCTCGATTTAAAATTTATCAGGGATAATCTCGAAGCAGTAAAAAAGAATATTGCAAACAGGAACATGAACGCCGACGCGGATCTCGTTGTACGGCTGTTTGAAGAAAGAACGGCACTCGTAACGCGGCTCCAAACGCTTCAGCAGCAGCGCAACGAAAACGCCGCCAAAATGAAAGGCAAACTTTCCGCGGAAGAACGGCAGCAGCTGATAGAAGAAGGAAAAACGCTCAAGGAACAAATCGGCGCATGCGAAAAAACCCTTGCGGAAACAGAAGCGCAGCTTAACGCAGAAGCCGCGAAAATCCCCAATATGGCGCATCCGCAGTCGCCTGTCGGTTTTGTGGACAGCGAAAATCTCGAAGTAAAACGCGTCGGCACGCCGACGGTGTTTGCGTTTCCGCCCAAAGACCATGTCCAAATCGGAAAGGATCTCGATCTCATCGATTTCGACGAAGCGACAAAAGTGTCCGGCAACAAATTTTATTATCTGAAAAACGAAGCCGTATTTTTGGAACAGGCGCTGGTTTTGTACGCACTGAACATTCTCCGCAAACACGGCTTTACTCCGTTTATCACGCCGGATATCGCGCGGGAAGAAATATTGCAGGGAATCGGTTTTAATCCGCGCGGGAACGAATCGAATGTGTACGCAATCGAAGACGAACACGCCTGCCTCGTGGCAACGGCGGAGATAACGCTCGGCGGCTATCATGCCGGCGAGATTCTCGAAAAAGCAAGCCTTCCGCGCATGTACTGCGGACTTTCGCACTGCTTCCGCAAAGAAGCCGGCGCCGCGGGGCAGTTTTCCAAAGGATTGTACCGCGTGCATCAGTTTACGAAACTGGAAATGTTTGTGTACTGCCTGCCGGAGCAGTCCGACAAACTGCACGAAAAACTGCGCCTGATTGAAGAAGAAATATTCGGCGGACTGGGAATTCCGTTCCGCGTGGTCGATACGTGCACCGGAGATCTCGGTGCGCCTGCCTACAGAAAATGGGATTTGGAAGCCTGGATGCCCGGCCGCGGGGACTGGGGCGAAGTAACTTCGACATCCAACTGCACAGATTTCCAGGCGCGGCGGCTGAATGTCCGCTACAAAGACGACGACGGAAAGAACAAATACGTCCACATGCTCAACGGAACCGCCGTTGCCGTATCGCGGGCGCTGGTGGCGATTCTCGAAAACTTTCAGAACGCAGACGGTTCCGTTACGGTTCCGCAGGCGCTTGTCCCCTACTGCGGGTTCGACCGCATAGCAAGCCGCGGATAAAACAGCCGCACGCCGCCACGGGAACGGACAAACCTGCATGAAAAAAACAGCAAATTACGCGCGCCCTATTTTTCTTTTACTGCTCTTTATAACCTGCATTCTTGCCGCGACCGTGCTGAAAGTAACCTCGACCGTTATTCTGCCGATTGTTATTGCCGTTTTGGTATCACTCGTTTTCGAACCGATTGTTACGGCGATGAACAAACGGTTTCATATTCCATGGCTGCTCGGCATTATCATAATACTCGGCATTGTCGCAACGGCAATAACGATTATCGGCAGCATTTTGTTTACAAGCCTGAAAGCGATATTATTGCAGTACCCGAAGTACGAAGAACGCTTTATTACGATTTATCAAATCATCGCGAACTTGTATAACCTTTCGTACAACGAAAGCGCTTCTCTGTTTCAAAACTTATGGGAACAGCTCGGCATCAGAAATTTCATACAAAACTTTGCGCTGACGTTTTCCAACAATATCGTAAGCCTTATCCGCAATTTTTTGATGATCTGCCTTTTCAGCATTTTCTTTTTAATGGAATTGCAGCTTTTCCGCGTAAAGCTGCGCTATGCGTTTGAAACCGCCATGCAGGACAGAATAGTCAACATTATTTCCGATATTATCAAGCAGGTTTCGCATTATATTTCGATAAAATTTTACACATCGCTGGCAACGGGAATTCTCGTATATTTCGGCACGCTTGCAATCGGCTTGGATTTTCCGATTGTCTGGGGCTTTTTGGCGTTCATAGCGAATTTCATACCGACATTCGGATCGATATTTTCCGGCGTTATCACGGTGCTGTTTGCGCTGCTCCAGTTCTGGCCGGAATCCCTGCAAATTGTTCTTACCGGCATACTGATGCTGGGCGTCAATATGGTCATCGGCAATTTTCTCGAACCGCGCATACAGGGCGCAAACCTCGGACTTTCGCCGTTTTTTATCATTGCCTCGCTGTCTGTATGGGGCTGGCTGTGCGGCTTTGCGGGAATGGTAATCGCCGTGCCGATGACGGTTATACTGAAAATAATCTGCGAAAACGTTTCTTTCCTGCGCCCCGTTTCCGTTTTGATGGGAAGCAGTCCGCCGCCGCATCAGGCGGAAACGCAGACGCCGCCGCATGCCGAACAAAACAGCGGCGAAGCGGAAGCAGACGAACACGGAGAACACGAACCCGCATAACGCATAATGCCGCGCTTCGCACTGCCGCGGCAGCTTCGGAAATCCGCGAAAATCCGCAGCGAACAGCGAACAACAAAGAAGAAAACAGAGAAACGATACTTTCATGCATTCGAAAACAAAAATCGAAAAACAAAAAAAATCATATATACGGAGTGGCTATGTTTAAACCGCAGCTTATTTCCAGTTTAAAACAGTACGATGCAAAAACATTTGCCGCGGACTGCACCGCAGGCGTAATAGTCGGCATTGTGGCGCTGCCGCTGGCAATCGCGTTTGCCATTGCATCGGACGTAAATCCGGCGGCGGGATTGTTCACCGCGATTATCGGCGGCTTCTGCATTTCCGCATTCGGCGGCTCGACCGTGCAGATAGGCGGCCCAACAGGCGCATTTGCCGTGATTGTGTACAGCATTACCGCGCAGTTCGGGCTTTCGGGACTGGCGGCGGCAACGCTGATTGCAGGCGTCATTCTTATTTTGCTCGGCATTTTCAAAATGGGCGGTCTTGTCAAATTCATTCCGTATACAATCGTTACCGGCTTTACCGCCGGCATTGCCGTTACCATTGCGGGCGGGCAGATCGGCGACTTTTTGGGACTGGCGCCCGATTTTAGCGTGCCGATTGCCGTGCTCGGAAAAACATACTCCAAAATGCCGGGCGATTTTCTGCCGAAAATCATCGTGTACGCACGATTCATCGGCACGGCAAACCCGTATTCGGTTATTATGGCGTCCTGCTGTCTGGCGTTTATTTTTATCTGGTCCAAATTCGTCAAAAAAATCCCCGGCGCGTTTATCGCAATCCTCGGCGCCACGATTGTTTCCGTTGTTCTCGAAAAAACGCTCGGACTGAAAACCGATACGATCGGATTTTTCGCGGACGGCAGACCGCATTTTTCCATTCCCAGCGCCCTGCCCGCGGCGCAGCTTCCCGACTTCAGCCTCGATACAATCCGCGCCGTGTTTCCGTCGGCGGTGTCGATTGCGGTGCTCGCCGCCATAGAATCGCTTTTGAGCGCCGTGGTGGCGGACGGCATGACGGGGCAGAAACACAATTCCGACACGGAACTGATTGCGCAGGGCATTGCCAATATCGCCTCGCCGCTGTTCGGCGGCATTCCCGCAACAGGAGCTATCGCGCGGACGGCGACAAACATCAAAAACGGCGGCAAAACGCCCGTCGCCGGCATAATCCACGCGCTGACATTGCTTTTGATTTTATTGTTTCTCGGAAAATACGCCGCCTATATTCCCATGGCGGCGCTGGCGGCGGTGCTCATTCACGTGGCATGGAACATGGCGGGATTTCCCGCAATCCGCTCGCTTGTCAAAGGGCAGAAATCGGACACGACCGTGTTTCTCGTTACCTTTTTGATTACCGTTTTTATCGATTTGACCGCTGCGATCGAAACGGGGCTCGGCTTTGCGGCGTTCTTTTTTATCAAAAAAATGATCGATCTTTCGGAAGTGCAGAACAAGCGCGAAGTACTCACGGGCGGCATTGCGCCCTCGAACGCTGCCGGCGATGCGGCGGAACCCTCGCCCGATATTCCCGACGGCGTGCTGGTGTACGAAATAGACGGACCGCTTTTTTTCGGCACGGTGCGCAAATTCGAAATTGCCGTGGAAAAAGCGGGCGTGCGCTGCAAAGCGCTGATTCTGCGCATGCGGAACACCATATATCTGGACGCAGGCGGATTAAAAGCGCTCGAACAGGCGCTCGATTCCGCAGCGCGCAAAGGCATGCATATTATTCTCAGCGGCATTCACACGCAGCCGTTTCTGCTGTGCGAAAAAACGGGCATGGCGGACAAAATAGGACGCGAAAATATCTGCGCGAATATTCACGATGCGCTGGAGCGCGCGCGGGAAATTATCGGCGCCGAAAGAAAATAGCAGACAGCGCGGTGCGGGCGCTTTGTCAGCCGTACAAAGCCCGTCTTTTTTGAATCTGCGGGCTTTGCATGAATGACAAAGCCCGACTTTTGCGAATTTGCGGACTTTGTCGGAATGACAATGCCCGTCTTCACGCGGTGCGGGCGTTCTGCACAAGCGGCAAAGCGCGTCTTCACGCGGAGCGGACGCTTTGTCAGCCGTACAAAGCGCGTCTTTTTTGAATCTGCGGTGTTTGTCGGAATGACAAAGCCCGTCTTTTGCGAATTTGCGGACTTTGCATGAATGACAATGCGCGACTTCTGCGAATTTGCGGGCTTTGCATGAATGACAAAGCCCGTCTTCACGTGATGCGGGCGCGCCGTGTCATTGCGAGGAGAACGCGCAGCGTTCGACGAAGCAATCCACCGCTTCGTGTCGTTTTGCGCAAGGAAGTTTATTTTACATCGTTGCTTTCGCAACGCGGCAATACGCTCGATAGATTGCTTCAGCGCTAACGCGCTTCGCAATGAGTTGTCCGCTTTCAGCGGACTTACGAGTTTTCGTCAGTACAAAGCACTGCCGAAAACTCGCCGGAGTGCTTCACGCGGTGCGGGCGTTCTGTCAAACGTACAATGCCCGTCTTTTGCGGAATGTGCCCGCGCCGCCTGCGGACACATTCCGCGCTTGCGGCGGGTTTTACGGATTCAGCACAACGTCCGTTATTTCAACGGTGCTGTTGTAGTATTTGCTGCCGTCGTTATACACATTATTGCTCGTGCCCTGCGGCGCTTGATTATTGCTGACAGTGCCGCCGCAAATCGAACAAATACCGCCACTGCTTATATATATGCCGCCGCCTTTTGCGGTGGAACCTACCGCTTTGTTGTTTTCTATGGTGCCGCCGTTCATAAGAAAACTGCCGCTTTTTACATACACGCCGCCGCCGAAACCGTCATGAGCGGTGCCGTCGGAAGAAGCACTCGCGGAACCGGCGGTATTGTTTTGTATATACCCGCCGTTCATGATAAACATTGCGTTGCTGTCAATGACAACCGCGCCGCCATCGCCCAATTCGTTCAGGCAGTCTTTTATGGTGCTGCCGTCTTTCATGACAAACGACGCAGGCCATCCGTTGTTGCTGCCGCTTACCAGCACGGCGGCGGTTTTCGACGTAAAGCCGCAGATTTCAGACTTGCCTTCCAGCCAGAACGAGCCGCCCGCATCGACTTTTACCACGTTCTGCACAACGCCGCTCGCCCCGCTGCCGCGGGAAAGCGAAATGTTTTTCAGGACGAGAGTGCCGCCGCTCGCTACCGAAAATACGACCGCCGAAGGATCGTCGGCGGAAACGGAAATTGTCTTCTGCGAATTTTCGGGCGCTTCCAGCGTCAGTGTTTTGCCTGCGGGAACCGTAATTGCGGGCGTGCCGTTCAAACCTGCGGGAACCGCGATACTTATTTTGCCGTCGCCGGAAACCTCAATCTTCACGCCATCGGCAACAGCAGCGTCCTTCAAAGCGTCTTGTATAACGCTTGCGGCATCGGACTTTTTGCAGAGTTTGCCCTCGCTGTCAATATAATAATCGTCTTTGTCTGCAAGCGCGAATCTTTCGGCTTGCACGGAAACGCCGTCTGCCGCGGTGAGGATAGTATCTCCTTCGGAGAAATCGCTCCCCAGCGCGATAGTAGCAACAATAGAGGCATCGGCGGCAGTCAATTCGCCTGCCACGCAGATGGAGCCGCCAGTGGAAAGACTCAACTGAGAGTCAATAACCGTGCTGCCGGATATAGTCATGCTCTTTATCTGCACCTTACCGGTATTGCCGCTTATTTCACAGTCGGCAATGGCAATGGATCCGGCTTTTATCAATAAAACATCACTGCTCGAGGCCTTGAAATTCTTGATGCTGCCGCCCGTAATTGAAATTTTGCCCGTGTTGGTTACATTGAAGATGATGCAGTTTGTCGAATTGCCCTCAAGATTGATGTCGTCCAGTTCAAGAATGCTCGCCACCTCAAATAAGTAACCGCTGTATGAGGATTTGATTACCGTGTCTGCTCCCAAGCTTTTTACACGAATTGTCTTTTTGTCTGAAATTGTAATCTGATTTTTTTCTTCGGTTGTGCCGCTCACGTAAACGGTGTATTCGGTGTTCGATTGGGAACAGACGTTCACTGCCGCATACAAGGTTTTAAACGGCGCAAATACGCTGCCGTTCCCCGTATCGCTGCCCGTGCCGCCGTCCACAAAAAACGTCGTCTGCGCAAAGGCTTGTACCAGCTCCGCCGTTACGGCAATTGTTCCGTCTGCGGCAATCGCGGGGCACGTGCCGCCGAGCCAGGTGTCGGTTGTCAGGTTTTCGAAAATGTTCACCGTTTCCGTAAACGAGTACAGGAGATCGCCTGCGGCATTGCAAAAGCGAAAGTCAAACTGATAGGCGCCGCAGGGCAGATCGCCGCTTAGCTGCGCCGCGTCGGCAGCCGAAACAGCAAAAGCGAATGTTTTGTCGGCGGCGCCGTTTCCCGCGCTTACGGGCTTTGCCTCAATTTTTACGGATGCTATGCCGCTGCCGCTTTCTGCTTTGCACGAGAATGCAAAACTGCCCGTGCCGCCGTTCGTGCTTACGGGCTTGAGCACAATCGTTATGCCGGCGTTTTGTTCGGCGGTTACGGTTACGGTTTTTTCGCCCGCCAGCACTTTGTTCCCCGCGTCATCGCGGGCTTCGGCACCGACGGTGTATGTTCCCGCCGGAATATCCGCACCAAAGCCGAGAACCGTAGCGGCGCCGCCTGTATCGCGCGTAATCTCGGCATCGGGTATGGTAACGGCGGGCTGCGCTCCCGCGGCGTTTTCCGCGGCGGGCGTAAACACAACTTGATATGCGAACGAATCGAGCGCCAGGCTCGGCACCGCGGATCGGGCGGCGTTTTGTGCGGACGATGCGGCGCGGGCAAGGCTTTGCGGCACCGCGCCCGAAAGCGCAATGTCCCCGCGCACCGACACGATTTCGGCGGCAGCTTGCGCGGACTGCGCGGCGTTTTCTTCAAAAGAACATGCACACAGCATCAGCGCGGCACACAGTGCGGCCGCAAGCGCCTGCGTCCGCTGCAAATATGTTTTCATCATAGTGCTCCCATGGGGGGGGGAATGCGGTGAAGTCTGTTTCGAATATGCGTTCATTATACTGCCCCTGCTCTTTCTGCCGAGATATGCTTTATTATAGCCTGCCTGCCCGCGTTAGGCAATGAGTCGTCCGCACGGCGCGGGCGCGGGCTGTCATCGCGAGCGCAAGCGAAGCGATCCGGCGCCCTTACAAACCGAGTTCCGCGCCGGTATATTCCAGCGTAACGCCGTCGGCAAAGCCGTCGTAGTCTGCCGTAACGGCAATTCGATACGTCAAACTTCGGTAAATTTCATCGCCTTTCCAGCTGCTCGGAAATTGTATCGTATTGCCGTTTATGCTGCCGCCCGCGTCCGTTATCCTGTCGGAAATATCGGCGCCGTCAAGGAATACGCGCAGCATCCAGTCAAACTTATCCGTTGCCGCCGTGCCGTCCGCCGCTGCTGCATTCACGGTAAACGTGCCGCCGCCGGCATTCGCCGTGAATGTGAAGTTCGAAAATCCTGCAATTTCGACGGTATATTTTACCGCGTCTTCAAACCGCACCGTTGTTTCCGAAGAAAAGCCCGCTGCATCCGTCAGCGCAATAACGCAGGACGCCGCATCCGCAGCGGAAGCGTTTTCCGTTATGAGGCAGAACGGCTGCCAGCCTGCGCTCGGCTTGAACTGCGATTTTATCGAAGCGAATGCCGACGGCAGGCTGTCGGCATTGTACGGCTGTACAGCGGGCGCCGTTTCATCGCTCGGCGTGAATGACGGCGTTCCGTCGGCGGCAATCGCAACCTCATACTGCGTGCCGCCGATCGACAGCGATGCAATATCGCGATGAACAGACGCAAGGTCGCTTTTCGGCGGCAGGGCAAACAGCAGCGCCGCGGCAACGGCATCGCTGCCGCGGTCCGCACAGCCGACGGCATACACCTGCGGCGGCTTTGTATCGCAGCGCAAATCAATCCGATACGGTTCAATCGGCACGGCGGAATCTTCATACTGCAGCGTTATGTCGACGGATATGTCTTTTTTATCCTGCGATTCGCGGGAAACAAGAAATGCGCGCGGATACGTAAGCAGAAGAACGGAGAAATCGGTTTCGTCCTGCACGACAGACACAGCCGCATCCGCAGCGCTTTCGACGGCAAACGAAAAATTCATGTTTTCCTGCGCCGTAAACTGCAAACGCTGCGGATTGCGCAGATACAGTTTTACGAGCGCGTCGGCATCGCCGGAGATATAATCAATGCCCGCTTCGGGGCCGCCGTAAGATTCCGCGCACAATTCGTGCTTTACGACAGCGACGCTGTGCGTGCTGCGCTCGAAAAATCCGCGCACCGAGGCGTTGAATATGTCTTCATCCTGAGAACATGAACAAAAGCATGCAAGCGGCAAAAGTGCACCCAAGACAAATGCGCCGCCTGCTGCCGCAGAAAAATTTTTTCGTCCGCGCATGGTGTGTCTGCGTTTGAAAAAACGGATCATGTTCTCTTCCTCCTTAAAATGCGGCGCGAAAAATACGCGCGCTAAAACTGCCAGCCGATGCTCACGGACGGAATAATCGTGCCGAACTGCATATCGGAAACAAACGCGTGTATAAAATCGGCGCCGATTTCCGCGTACAGCCGATTCGTCAGATACAGCTGTGCGGAAACGCCCGCCGCGGCGCTGATATTCAGGCTGCCGAACGGCTCGGTCTGTATGTCGTGCGGGAAACGCAGCAGATAATTGCAGAAAAACGTCATGCCGGCGCCCGCGCGGAATTCCAGCACAAAAAACTGCCTGAAGCGCGTTTTTGCCGTTCCGTCGGCATCGGCGGCGGCAACTGTTCTGCGGAACGGCAGCTGATACACCGCCTGCACGTGCGCGCAAATCACATTGCCCTCGACGGAATACGTATCGCGCTCCGCGTTCATGCGCGTATATGATGCGGCAAAACTTACGCCGAAGTTGGCGTGCCGGCGTTTTACGGGAATAAGCGTAAACCGCGCCGCCGCGCCGAGCGGATACAGCCGCCCTCCCACATATTCGTCAAATGTATCGTCGTACACAATATACGGCGGCGCATATCCGAGCGATACGTTGAAATCGATGCGTTTTTTATAGCGGAATTCGATTTTGGCATCATCGGTTTTCGGCGTTTTCAGTCCGCGGAAATCTTCCGCCGAAAAATAAAACGTTCCCAAAGCAAACACGGACGGATCGACAAAAAACACAATCTGCGAGCCGTTTTCTTCCGCGCCCGCAAGCGTTTTGTCTTCATCAGGCACAAGCTGCTTTGCGACGCCGTTTTCGTCTTCGATTGTATAGACGAATTTCCGCCGCGGATTGCTTTCTTTGCCGGGCAGAAATAAATTTTTTCCGCTCAGCGCCACAAAGCCGTCGGTGAATTCGTCGATGTACACGACAGGCGGAAAAACGCCTGTTATTTCGGGCACAAAAAATACTTCTTCGATTTCAAAATCGCTCCAAGCCGACGGCGCGGCGGCACGGCCGAGCAAATCGAATTTCGTGATGCGATAGCGGTATTTTCCGGGTGCAAGCTGCGGAGAAACAACGATTTCGTTCTCGCGTCCGTCGGTGCGGACAATCGGCACGCGCGCACCCGTTCCGTCGTCGAGCAGCACTTCGGCAAAACGCTGCGTCTGCGGATCGAAGCGCTGGATTTCCACGGCGTAGCACTTGGTGAATTCGGGACGGCTGTCGTTCCACCTGAGTATCTGCTTTCCGGAAACGGACGCATCGTTTTCGATTTTCGCGGCATTTTCCGCGGACTGCGCCCCTATCGGCGCGGCAGACAGCAGCGTGCAGCAGGCGAGCAGAAAACAGAGATGCTTGATGTTGTGTGCGGTGCTGTTCGTCTTCACGGGTGTTTTTTTATTCCTACCATATTTCTTTAACTGCTTCCAATTCAATATCGGCAGAATTCACCGCGGGAATATCGATGCCGAACGTCGAAGAAGCAATATTTCCGTCGCGGACGCGGGTTCTGCCGGAACGGCTGCGTTCCGCCGCGCGCGCTTCGACCGTCCACACAAAATCCGCCTTATTTTCTTTCAGCAGAAACTGCCAGGCATCTTTTGTCAAATCGATGACAAGACTTGTTGCGCTTGTCGTCGTTTCAAAGCGGTTTGCAGCGCCGCCCGACTGCGCGGCAATCGTAACGCGGTATTCTTTCGCGGAAGGAACATCGTTCCAGCTTAAAACGACGGCAGGCGTTTCGTTTGCTTTCAGGCCGGAAAGATATGCGGCATTCACGCATTCGGGAGATGCCGAAAGCCGCCGCGGCACGGCAAACTTTTTGTACGGCGTAATCGTAAAGCGCCCGCGCAGCGCGTATTCCGTATTCGATAAATCTATTCCGTCTTCCGCGGCAGCCGCACGGACAACGATTTCATAGCGCCCGCTCGTCAGCGGAGCAGACGGCAGCGCGGAAATCGTCTGCACGCCGGCATTCATGCTTTGTCCGCGCCGTGAATTCGGGGGATACGTATAAATCGGGGCTCCGCGGTCTGCGCTGTCTTTGTAAATTTCCACCCGCGTGCCGCTCGTTTTTTCCGCGGAATTCCATCGTATGTCGATGCCGTTAAGGTACGCCGCGAATTCGTCGATTTTGGCGTCTTTTTTGGGAAGCAGCAGCGAAACAGGGCGTGCTTTGCGCAGCATGAATTCCGATTCCGCCGTTACTCCCGTGCGCTGGTTGCTTACGCCGGAAACCGCGGAAGTGCGCGGCTGTATCTCCAGCCGATACATGCCGCGGTCGGCAAATTCCCTGCCGCCGAATAAATTGACGGCGGTTTCCGTTGTTTTTACGTTTTCGCTGAAAACAACGCTGTTGTCGTCCGCGCGGTACAGCGTAACTTTGTAAAATTCCGCACCGTCGACAGCCGTCCAGCGGAACAAAAACGGATGCGCTTCCCAGGAAACGGCGATCCGCTGCGGAGAGAGCACTTCGGTTCTGCCGAGCTGCCTGACTACGGAAAACGATTTCGGTTCCGTCAGCAAAACGCGCGAACCGTCCGCGGCGGCGGATTTCATGCGGTAATAGTACGTGCCCGCAGGCAGCGAAAGTCCCTTGTAGCTGTACCCGTTTGCCGCAAACTGCGCCGCAATGCTTTCAAATGCCGAATCCTGCGATACTTCGATAACGCTTTCGAAATCCGCGGGAAGATTTTTCTTCCAGGTGAACAGCATATCGCGCACGAGATTTTCTTCTATTTGATAGCCGTCCGCAGGTTCCACCGTCCGCTGTTCGATTTTTCCGCGCACGACATGGCACACGCGCGGCGCAGACGCGGGCGAAGTATTTCCCTCGCCGTCGACTGCCTGCACCGACCACCAGTACGAAACTTCACGCAGGCGGCTGTCGTCCGCAGCCGCGTAAAAATTATCGGCGGTTTCGATCGTGAGCGCAGGCGAAGATAAATCTTCGTTCTGCGAAAGCGTCAGCAAAAACGAAGACGCCTCGCGGTCGCCTTTCCAGGAAAACCTGCCGCGCTTTTCGAGGTCGAGCGTTTCTCCGTGGGCAGGCAGAAGCGGCTGCGGAGCCGGCAGTTCGCCGCCGCGCTGTATTTCAAACGAACGAATTTCGGAGGGCGCAGCATAGCCGATGCGGTTTACCGCGTAATACGGCGTTACCTGCCAATAATACACGCCGCCTGCAAGCGTCGAAACAGACGCCGATTCGGAAAAAACACGTTCGTCCACAACGGGATTTTGCAGTTCGCGGTTGTCGGCAACCACCAGGCGGTACGCGGAAGCTTTTTCCGAAGGGCTCCACACAAAGCGGACGGCGGGCGTTTTGGTTCGGTATTGATAGCAGAAGCTTTCTGCGGGCACGACAAGCTGCGGCGCAGGCGACTGAATAACCTGCAGTTTTCCGGAAGCAAGCACCGCGTCTTTTTCGGCGGAGGCATCGCGGACACGCCAGTAATGCGTTCCGGGTGCAAACGGCAGCGGCGTTTCTTTTTCGCGTTGAACGGCGGCACTGCGGCTGATATCGGCGAATTTTTTCGTATCGGAAACTTCGAAAACAAGTTCGGAATCTTCGGCGATATTCCGCGCACGAACCGAAAAGCCGACGGACACGCTGTCTTCTTCGGTATGATACAGGATTTTTTCGTCGCGGGACGGGAACAGTACGGAAAATTCCGGTACGGAAACAGCGCCGCTCTCGGAAATTTCGATTTCTTCTCCGGCACTCACCGCGTGCTCCGCGCCGTCGATGCCGTGCACGGACGCATTGCCGGCAAGCACTTGCAGCGCAACGGCGGAATCGGCAGCTGCGGAACTCACGCTCAGGCGGGCGCCGGAACCGACATTCACCGAAACGCCGCCCGAAGCAAACGTAAAGCCGCCGGAAGAAGATGACGCATCGATAAGCGCGCCGCCGGACGACAATTGAGCGCCCGAACCGTTTTCTTCGTCCGCAAAAATCTGCGCCATCGTGCTTTCCAAAAGCGTCAGGGTGTTTCCGTCCGCAAACACGATTGTCGCTTCGCCCGACGGCGCGGTATGCACGGTGTCGCCGTTGTACAGCGGACTTTCGTTGCGCAGACGATCCCACAGCACACGGCCGAGAAATTTGCGCTGCGCCGCTTTGCGTTTGAAAGAAATCACCGCAACCGGCGTTTCGCCCAGCTTTGAAAATGTCCGCGTCAGATTTTCATAAAACAAATACGAACAAAAGCCCGCGCCGATCAAACAGAGAATAACCGCAATGAGGAATCCGGCGGTGTTATTGCTTAATTTGGATTTTGTTTTCTTCCTCATTGAGATTCACCTTTTCAAAATCAGGAATCGGAATGCCGAGCAGCCGCCGTACTTCGTTTAATGTACGCGGTCCGTATTTGCCGCAGGCTCTCATGCAGTCTTTGTCCGGAACAAAGGCGGGATCCCCTGCCCTGAAAAACGCGGCAATGTCGAAATCGGGCATATTGACCACGCCGTAAAAATGCTGCGTGCCCTTGCCTTTTACTTCAAACGCCACGGGGATTTGCTCCACGATTATTCTTCCGGAATCGATTTCTTCCCGCAGCACGGCAACGGTGTCTTCCGTAATCAAAATGTCGGTGCCGCAGGGCTTGTTGGAACTTTCCGTGCGCGAAGCGAAATTGACGGCATCGCCGATTGCGGTGTATTCCATTTTATCTTTTCCGCCCAAAATGCCGGCAGTGGCGCGTCCCGTGTTCAGTCCGCAGCCGATCTGAATATGCGGCTTGTACTTTGCGGACTTTCTGTCGTCTTTGTGCGCCTGCGTGAAAGCCGCCGCGTCCTTGTTGTATTTCATCAGCGCGTACCGCATGGCAATTGTTCCGCGGATTGCATTGAGTGCGTCTTCTTTGACGTGCTGTTCGTGAAGCGCCTGCCGCCGCTCCTTTTCCGGATTGAAGTCGGGCAGCTGTTCGAAGCTCAAGTCTTCGTCGCGCAGGATTCCCCACACCGCCATAATCGCGTCGCCTTCGAACTTGTCCACGGTGCCGCCGCTGAGCGTAATGCATTCGACCATGCGTCCCATGTAATCGTTCAAAAACTCGATGATTTCACGCGGAGAATCGTTGCCGAATTTATTTTTGAAGCCGTCGGAAATCGACGTAAATCCGCGGATATCGCTGAAAAAAACCGTAACGTCTTTAAGATGCGGATCGAAATCTATTTCCTTGCGCGCAATTGCCTTGGCAACGCCCTTGTTGGTAAAACGTGCGAACGTTTCCAGGAATTCCTGCTCGTTTTTTACCGATTCATTGAGCACGCCTATTTCATCGTGCCGTTTCGCGTTGAGCATACCGATTATTTCCGTGCCGAAATTGCCCTGCTGGATTTCCACTGCCGCCACGGTAAGACGGCGCAGATGCACGGAAATGCCGTAGCGCGCAAAGAAAAGAATCAATATAATCGAAAGAAAAAATATGGCAAGCGTCAAATAAATATTGTTGCGCAGCGTTTTGCGGACGCCTTCGAGCACGAGATCCTGCGAAACCGTCGTCAAAACGACAATATCCGCAATATTCGTTTTCTGATACGCACCGAAATAGACCGTATCTTTTTCGATTTCTCCGTCTGCGTCTGCGCTATCCGCGGCGCCGCTGTTTTCGCCTGCGGTTCCTCTGCCGGCAAACAAAAATTCCCTGATTTTCGCCGCGTTTCCGCTTAATTTTTCGATTTTGTCCATCCTGTCCAAAACAAAAACCGCGCCGGCGGCTGTCTTATGTTTTATATACGATCCCGCCTGCATCACTTTGGTTTCGAGAATGCCCGCGGCAAATTGATTTTCGGCGGCGGCTTCTCTGACAACAAACGGAATCTGCCTGCTGGTATCGTTATTCTGGTTGTTTTCGCGCATTGTCTTTACGAGCGGAAAATTGCCGAAACTTTCGCCCGTTATTGTCCGTTCGATATCGGGATGAAAAAGCAGCTCGTCGGAATCGTTTATCAGAAATGTCGTATTTACGGAGCCCGAACCGAGAATATCGGAAAGATTTTCAATGGAAAAAACAATAACGCAGCTCTGCTCCCTGCCGTTTTCCCGATACGGAAACAGCAGCGCGCACGCAGGCATGCTGAAAAACGGCGAAGCATTCAGCGCGATTGTTTCGCCGCCGCAGGAACGCGCGAGTTCGTCCTGCCGTGTATACAAAAAATCGTCGGCAGCCGTTTCGCTTATTTCATTGCGCGCAAAAAACTGCCGATTGATGATTTTGCTGTCGGACGGATTGGGGTTTGAAACGCTGTCTGCGGAAAGCACATAAATCACCGCGATATCCGCATTGCGCTTGAGAAACAGCGATACCGCCTGCATCGAAGCTTCCTCGCCGTTTTCGCCGGAAACAACGCCGGCAAAATCAAGCAGCTGAAACACGTTTTCCCGCACCGACGAGAATTTATCATACACGGTGCCCGCCGCTTTTTCGTTTACGGAAAGATTCGCGTTTTCCGCCGTAATCCGCACGTCCTGCCCCATTAAATAACTGGACAAAAACGTTACGGAACCGAGTGAAATAAGCACCACGCCCCCGATGATAATCGCGAGTTTTACACCGATAGGAAATATCACTTTTACGGACGCAGAAGACGTTCTGCCCCGTTTGTTTTTTGCGTTTTTCATAATACTCTTTCGTGTGCGGAATAAAATATATGCAGATAAGATTATCCGCAATAGTCAAAGTACACCGCAAACCTGCACATAGTTTTATTTCTACGAACAGCATGAAAACAGAATTTTTTTCAGGTTCGCATTATTTTAGCATTTTTTTCATTGTTGTTCAATTGATGCGTCGTCCGCTGTCAGCGGACTTGCGAGTTTTCCGCTTCGCTGCCGAACTCGCCTTATTATGCTGCTGACAGGTCGTGAGTAACTCTGCTAACGGCTCGTGAGTAACTCTGCTAACGGCTCGTGAGTAACTCTGCTAACGAGCGGCAGATGCGCGCAAAACGCATTCCGTGCCGTCGAGCAGACACCGTGGACGCGGAAATGCCGTATTTCTTCTATTTTCTTCTATATATAAAGCTATCGGGACAGTGCAAAAAACGCAAGCGGCAGACAAACATATAAACGTTCGCGGCTGCGGCTTGCGGCGGAAAATCTTTCTTTATCAAATCCGCTCCGCATCGAGCGCGTTTTTTGCGGCGCGGGCGATTTCCAACAGAATCCGCGCCTGCCGTTCGCTGCCCGCGGAAAAAAGCGCGTCTATTTCCTGCGGATTCGCCGCGGCATTGCCGCCGTTCAAAAGCAAATCCGCAGACACATTCAGCGCCGCCGCGATTTTCACAAAAACGCCGAGGCTCAGCTTTGTTGCGCCTGTTTCGATGTGGCTCATGTGCGTCGTCGAAACGCCCGCGGCTTCGGCAAGCGCTTCCTGCGACATATTGCTCTCCCACCGATATTTTTTTATCCGCCGGCCGATAGCGGCGTAGTCCAGTTCATCGCCTACACAGTTCATCTACTTGAATTATATAGACAGATATGATACAACTTAATAAACTATATGGGCAGTTTATGTCTATACAGTTAAAATACAGCAAAGGAAGAATCAGCCATTTTGACGCGTTACGCGGTTTTGATCGGTGCGCTTGAGCCCGAAAACGGAATGCAGAAAAGCCTCGTTCGATTCAAGGATTTTCTCACAAGCGAAGCGGGCGGTGCCTGGCGCGAAGACGAAATCATGATTACGGGACCGCTTTCCTGGCAGTTCGCGCAGCTTTTGCAGGCAAGACTGCGCGAATACGATTTTGTGCTCGTGTACTGCTGCGGATTTTCAAAGAACGCCCCGCATGATGCGGACGGAACGCGCGGCTTCGACGGAAATGCGGAAACGCATGCCGGCGGGGAAGCGGCAAACTTTGCCGAAGCGGATTTCGGCGAAAAGCTGCGCGGTTTGACGGAAGGCGGGCACGGCGTGTTCATCGGCGATGTGTGCGACGAAGTGGTCGGCGCGGAAGAACTGGGCTACGAGCACGCGGCGGCGGAATCCGCGGCGACACGGCGGGCGTAAAGGGCGTGAGAGGTGAAAAGGAAACGGCGGAAAAGTCAGTGAATTTTTAAAAAAACTCACTGACTTAAAAAAAAAACTCAGTGGCTTTTTGAAAAAACTCACTGAGTTTTTTAAGCGGAGAAACCGCGGTGTGGCACGGGAGTTGATAACAATTGCAGTCCGTATGTTTATTTTGCAGTAAATTGGGGCACCGCACATTATGGTAAATAGCGTACACATAGGATTAGGAAAAATGTAATGGCAAAGAAATATAAGACTGGCATCACGGTAGGAGTGTTCGATTTGTTTCATGCAGGACACTTGAACCTGCTGGAACGATGCAAGGCAATGTGTGAATGGCTTATCGTCGCCGTCTGTCAGGATGACTATGTAACTCAGGTGAAGCATAAAGTCCCGGTGTATTGCGCACACGACAGGATGCGGATTCTCGCCGCGCTCAAATGTGTTGACGAAGTTGTTCCCGTTTCCATAGAAGAAACAGAGGATAAACTGCTGCTGTTGAAGAACCATCCGTTTGATGTACTGTTTTCCGGCGATGACTGGAAAGGTACAGAACGCTACAAAAAGACAGAGGAGCAGTTTTCGCATCTTGGCGCATGCATAGAATATTTCCCGTATACCCAGGGAATTTCGACAACGCAGATTAAGCAGGAATTGCGGGGGGGGGAATAATATAACTTCTTCTGCCCTTTTGTCCGTTTTGAGGGCAGCATAAACATGGCAGAGAAGTCAGTTCTGACTGTCGGCGTGTTCGATCTGCTCCACTTTGGACATTTCGAGTTATTCCGGCGGGCAAAAGCTCTTGCAGGGAGCGGAGGAACACTGACAGTGGCTGTTCAGAATGACGCTTCGGTGGCAAAGTACAAGCCATCGGCAAAGCTTGTCTATGACTGGAAGACACGTGCAGAAATGATTCGAGCGCTTCGATATGTAGACCATGTTGTTGCGTACAGCAATATTGATGAAGCGGTAAAAGAAATTACCTTTGATGTATTTGTTGTCGGCGGAGATCAGGTTCATCCGGGCTTCCAGCGTGCGGTGAAATGGTGCAAAGAAAACGGCAGGGAAGTTGTCAGGCTGAGCCGGACGGATGGGATTTCATCTTCTCTGCTGAGAAATGAGTGTCTGTCAATATGATGACAGGGCTTTGATTTTATGGAGAAAGTGTGGCGTGGGAACAAACGAACAAACGCTTGCAAAGAATACGGTTATGCTTTATGTGATGCAGATAAGCGGCTATGTGTTTCCCCTGCTGTCGTTTCCCTATCTGACGCGCATTCTTGGAGCGGAAAAGTATGGAGTTGTTGTGTTCGCGAATTCAATCATGACATATTTCATGTTGTTCATCGAATTCGGTTTTCTCCTGTCCGGCACAAACAGCTGTTCTCTTGCGGCAGATGACAAGGAGCAATTGGGGCGCATAACATTTGGAATCATTCAGGCGAAATGCTTTCTGGCTCTTCCTGCGGCGGCAATTCTTGTTGCCGGATGTTTGTTTGTACAAAAGATGAGGCAGGATTCATTGTTCTTTGCTCTCTCGTTCTTTGGAATTTTCCTGACTGCTTTTCTTCCCGATTTTCTGTTCCGTGGAATTGAAAAAATGGGCGTTATCACATACCGCGTCATTGTTTCAAAGGCAGTCTACACGGCGGCGATTTTTCTTTTCGTCCGAAAAGAAGACGATTACTTTATCATTCCGATTGCGACAATCGGTGCAAACCTGTTTGCAGTCGTTTTGACATGGATTGAGATTATCAGAAAAAAGATGATTACATTTTTTTTTGTGCCGGCAAAGGATATGTTTGTTCGCCTTAAGGAATCCTCGTTATTTTTTCTATCTCGGATTGCAACAACATTTTACACATCATTGAACACAGTTATTCTTGGATTCAATTTTCCGGAAGCAAGTGTCGGACAGTACGGCGCAGCAAACACGATTGCAAACACATGCCGCAGCCTGATGTCCCCTGTTTCGGACAGCATCTACCCGTATATGGTGAAACAAAAGAATTTTGCTTTGGTGAGAAAAATCCTCTTTGTGCTTGAGCCGATTGTCATAGCCTGTTGTGTGCTGCTGTGGATTGCAGCTCCGCGGGCGGTACAGATTGCCTGCGGGAATGACTACGATGCCGCAATTCCGATGCTGCGCGCGATGATTCCGATTATCGCGATAACGCTTCCGGCGTACCTATGCGGATATCCGATATTGGGTGCGATGGGGCAAATAAAGTGGGCGAATCTGAGCGTTGTGATTTCCGCATCATTCCATGTCGCAGGGCTTGTCATCTTGGCAGCAGCGGGACAAGTCGGATTTATTCAAATTATTGCGCTGACATGCTGCACGCAATTCTTGGAACTTGGAATACGGATTTTTGTTATAGCAAGGAGTGCGAATAGATGAAAGTAAGAAAAACAGAAAATCTTGTGCCGCTTCCGCCTAATGAATTACGCAAGGCTCAGTTTTTAATGCTCAAAATACTAAAGGAAGTCCACCGCATCTGCGAAGAAAACGGAATTCATTATTTTCTTTCGGACGGAACGCTTATCGGAGCAATTCGCCATAATGGTTTTATTCCATGGGATGACGATATTGACATCAGTATGCTTCGAAGCGACTATGAAACATTCTGTAAGATAGCCAGCGAAAAACTTGGTGAAGAATATATTCTTCAAACCGGCGATACAGATCCAGGATATGGACTGTATTTTGTAAAAGTAATGTTGAAAAATACACACTGGCTAGAATCAGACGCTTCAGATACGAATAGGTCTGTTTCAGGTATTTATATTGATATTTTTCCATTTGACAAAATTCCTGAAGACAGAAAGAAATGGCGGCAGCTTCAATGCCGATTCAGATTGCTGGATTCTATTATCAAAATAAAGACAGGTTACTATAACATAGATAGTGTACATGGAATTTTTCACAAATCGTATTATTGCCTAAAAAAGCTGTTAGGAACTCTGATTCCGCTAAAATGCTTTGTGAGCAAGCGAAAGAAGTTGTGTATGAAGTATGAGACGCTTTCTTCTTCGTTCCTTGTTGCCCGATATCAAGTATTCGCTCGGCGCGGTGAAACTGAAAAAGATGTGAATAAAATTGAGCATTTCACATCCCTTGTGCTTCATGATTTTGAAGATGCCCAATTTTATATTCCCCAAAAGTATGATGTTGTGTTGAAACAGTATTATGGCGACTACATGACGCTTCCGCCAGTCGAAAAACAGAAAAACCATGGAATCGTTGAATATGACTTTGGCGGATATTTATGAAACAACTTCCCAAAATCTCAATCATCGTTCCCGTGTACAACGTGGAAAAATATCTGCGCCGCTGCATTGATTCGATTCTCGCGCAGACATTTACGGACTTTGAATGCATTCTGGTAGACGACGGAAGTCCCGACGGCTGCCCTGCGATTTGCGATGAGTATGCAAAAAAGGATGCCCGCGTGCGCGTAATTCATCAGGAAAACAAAGGCCTAAGCGCGGCGAGAAACGCGGGGCTTGATGCGGCGCGCGGAGAATGGATAGGATTCGTGGATTCCGACGACTGGATTGAAGCAGAAACGTATGAAGTTGCATACAAAGCGGCCATTGAGAACTCTGCCGATTTAGTTCAGTGGAATATCGTTATGGAACGGGCAGGAAAGAAAATACATACAACGAAACAAAAGGAAGGCATCTTCTCAGTTTTAAAAGACGTCACATACTTTGAGCCAAGTGTGTGTCACAAACTAGTTTCAAGAAAGCTAATTTACGACAACAATATTAGATTTCCGAGAACACGGTTATCAGAAGATAAAGCTGTATCCTTTCGGTGCTATTTATTAGCTGGCATTTGTTATCAAATTGAGAAAATTTTTTATCACTATGATTATAGAGGAAATTCTATAAGTCGTACTATTTCAAAGGAAATGGTTCTTGATGAAAGGGATACGGTACAATCAATGGAAGCATGGGCTCAGCAAAAAAATTTCAAGAATTACGAAAAAATAATTTATGAACAGAAATGCATTTGCAAGCAGCATTCCATTTTGTATATGAAAAAGCCAGACTTTGATTTGTGCCGTTCGCTTTTTCCAGAAATAAATAAAATTGTCTTACATGACAAAACAAAGTTTTCCGTCTTGTTTTTCTTCACCTATTTTCATTTTGATTTTGCGGCATTGTTGTTAATAAAAATATGGAAAATATTGAGGAATGTATAACATGAAAAAATTTTTTGAAAAGCGCATCATTCCTTTTTATCTATGTCTTTTTTTTGCAATTGTAAGCGCCATTCAATTGCTCGGAATGAGCGCAGATTTTTACGGTTATCAAAAAATATTTTCGCTCAAATTTATGCACAGAGAGCCTACAGAACCTTTTTTCACCTTTTTGCGAAGCATAAATGATGTGCTTTTTGATTCCGAGCTGACATCTATTTATTTTGTTTCTGCGTTTATTTCGCTTTCGATAAAAAAATGCGCCGTCAAAAAACTTGCGGACGGAAATGCTCTTTTCGTTTTTATACTTTATCTTTTTAGTACTTTCACGTTACACGAGTACAATCAAATACGAGTAGCGTGCTCCATAAGTATTTTTTTGTTTATGCTCTACGATATTATAAGAGAAAGAAAAGTTCTGATTTTGCTTGAATTCTGCATTGCATTTTGTTTTCATTATTCCGCTATTTTTATTTTGTTCTTTTTGGTTTTCATAAAGGTGTTCAAATCAAAGGGAAGCCTTGCAGTGCTTGTTGTTTTTGGTTTTTTCTTTGCGGTTTTTACTTCATCTGCAAAAGCAATCGTAAATTTTATTTATTTAATTCAAGATGTTTTGGGATTTAATAAATCGGGCAATGTTTCGGATTTTATGTCTCCGTTTAACTTAAAGTACCTTGTGCTTTTGACAGCTTTCTTGCTTTATCTGTATTTTATTCCGCCGACTGACAAAAAGAATATGCTTTTGGCAAAGTCTATGGCTTTTGGTTTGTGTTTTTATTACTATCTTAATCCTATTCATTTACCTGTCATTTCCGTGCGCCTTGCCGAATATTTTACATCTGTATTTGTCCTTTTTTTTGTGAACACAAGCAAATATCTTCCGTTCAAAGAAAAGAAAATCATAATTGCAATTCCTGTCACAGTAATTTTGTTTTACGGCTATGCCTCGGCGAAAACTTCTCTAGGTCTGTCTGTTTAAGTGAGCTAAGTAATGAATCTTTTTTCCGTCATCGTAACATATAATCCAAATATTCCTCAATTAAAAGCGTGTGTTGATTCGCTTTTGCCGCAAGTTGAAAAAATCATCATCGTAAAAAACAGCGCAGAATTGCTTGGTGATGATTTTCGGAATAAAAAAATCGAACAAATCCAACTTGATAAAAACTACGGTATCGCCTACGCACAAAATCGCGGAATCGAGCGGGCGATAAAATTGGGGGCAGAATGGATTTTGCTTTCCGATCAAGACACGAATTTTCCGTGCGACTATATCGATTCTTTTTTGCCATTTATGATCGAAAAAGAGGCAGATGTTTTTTGCCCTCTTTTTTTCGGCGTGACAAAAAAACAATATTCGCCCGTCATGATAAAAAAATTCAAGGCGGCAAAAAAAGTTTCAGAACCTGTTTTCGTTCAACATGCAATTTCATCCGGAACAATTTTTCATAAAGGCATTTTCGAAAAAATCGGCGGTATGGACGAAAAGCTTTTCATCGACTATGTCGATTCTGAATGGTGCTGGCGCGCAGTTTCAAAAGGAATCAAAATTCTTCAAATTCCTTCGATAATCATTCGCCATCAGCTCGGAGACAATGTAAAAAAAATCTTCGTCTGGCAAGTTACAATTCGAAGCGATGCAAGATACTACTACATAATCCGAAACGGATTTTATCTTTCGTTTCATTGCGAATATTTGAACTTCGCAGAAAAGACACGGCTTTTTCTGCGAAGCGTGAAATTCTGCATAGGAGTTTTTTTACTCAAGCACAATTTTTCGGCAATGAAACTTTGTTTGAAAGCATTTTGCGACGGTGCAAATCAAAAGCTCGGAGAAATGGAGAAAGCAAAATGACAGCAAATAAACAGTACAACGCGCTTCGTCTCTTACGCCGTTTTATTTTCGCATGGTGCTATAAGTCGTTCTTTCTGCCGAGCGCGATGCGTATACGGCTGCTCAGATTATGCGGCGTGCACATCGGAAAAAAATGCTTCATCGGGCAGTTCGTGCTGTTCGACGATTTGTATCCGCAGAATATTTTTATCGGCGACGGCACGACGATTACCGCGGGAACAAAAATCATCACTCATTTCAAGAATTCAGTCACAGGCGGATTTGATGTGTGCGAAGTGAGGATAGGCGCACACTGCTTTGTCGGAATGAACACGCTTTTCACAAAACCCGTTTGCGTCGGGGACAATACAATTATCGGGGGGGGCGGTCGTGACCACAGATTTGCCGCCGAATGCTGTTTGCGCGGGAGTTCCCTGTCGGGTCATAAAACAGCGGACGCAAGAGAATTGAGCGCGCGATGAATATGTTTTCAGCTCTCCCTGCCCTCTTCGATTATCTTCATCATTTCCGCAGGACTTACGACGAACGGCTTTATCGGAAAATCCTTTATGTTGCCCGTTACAAGGTATGCCTCGTGCTCCTGCCGCGCGTCCATCGTCACTTCGTAGAAAACAACATCGTCGGAATCAGTCGGCGTTTCCCCGCTTTGAATGCCGGCAAGCTCGATGCCATTGCCGATAATCGCCTGAATCATTTTCCGCTTTGCTTCTTGCGTGAACTTGTCTTTGAATTTTTTTCGTCCAAGAACTTCCGCGTACTCCGCGATAATTTTCCTGCTGTAAACAGGAACAATCACGCCGTCGTATATTTTCAAAATTATTTTGACTGTGGCAGAATCGTCGTGCGTTTTCATCAGCGCAGAAACTATTACATTCGTGTCGATGACCGCGTAATACTTCATCGCCTACTTTCCCGCCCGATACGCACGGATTTCCTCGTTGATTTCGTCAAGGCTCATTCCCTGAAGCCCTTTTTCCTTCGCCTCTTTTCTGAGTTGAAGAAAAGCTTTCCTGCCTTCTTCGAGAGAAACTTTTTCCGAATCCACTTTCATATCAAACGGAATGCCGCGCTCTTCCACGGACTTTTTGAGGAAAATGCGGAACGCCGTCGGAAGATCCAAACCGAGCCGTTCGAAAATGCCGGCGGCTTCGTTCTTCAAATCCTCGTCCACGCGAATCTGAACCAATGTGCTTGCCATTTCCTGCCCCTTTGTATGTGTTTGTTGCATTTTTATAGTTTAAATGTATGTAAATATAAGTTGTTTGTCAACAACACGACGGCTTTTTCGGCTTTCCACAGGATGAATATGACTTTAGAGTATCCCGTTTGCCCCGCCTTCTTCGATAATCCGCATCATTTCCGCAGGACTTACGACGAACGGCTTTATAGGGAAATGTTTGGCGTTGCCGGTAACAAGGTATGCATCATCGAATCTATCTTTGGCAGTCAACGTGATTTCATAGAAAACAATGTCTTTTTCGTCAGCGATTGTATCTGCGGATTTTGTTTCGTCAAGGAAAATTGCTCTGTTTGCGAGACGTTTCATAAGGCGGGAAACAATGTCATAAGGAAAATCAAACTTTTCTCTTCTGCACACTTCCCAATACTCGCTCTGAATCTTTTGGTGCATGACGGGAATTATCTTTCCGGTCAGCGCCATTTTCAAAACTTTTCCGGGATTGGAATCTTTCTTTATAAGCGCAGAAACAATTACGTTCGTGTCAAGAACGGCATAAATCTTTTTCACGTGCCTTTATTTTCCCGCCCTGCAAAGCGCGATTTCATCGTTGATTTCATCCAGCGTCCAGTCCTGAAGTCCGGACTTTTCGGCAAAATCATTCGCTTCTTTCAAAAGCGCATCAACTTCGTCGGCGTTTCGTTTGGTTTCACGAAGATAAAGGAACGTTATATAGTCAGAGGCGGATTGCCGCTTGGCTTCCGAAAGAGAATTATACATTTCAATCAATTCCTGCGGCATAGACATCTCCCGAATAAAAACTTCTGTTATTCAGTATACATACAAAATCCGGGAAAATCAACAAAGACTGCCCGGAAAAGGAGGGCCGCATGAATGACAAAATCCCCGTGCGGAAAAAGCAAGTCGCAGTCATCGGGACGGCGGGAGTGCCCGCATGCTACGGCGGTTTCGAATCGCTCGCCGACAACCTTTTGGACTACACGCCGCTGGATGTGGAATACACGGTGTTCTGCTCCGCGAAAAAATATGCGGAACGCCTTGAAACATACAAGGGCGCGCATCTCGTGTACCTTGAGCGCAATGCGAACGGCGCGCAGAGCATTTTGTACGATTTCGAATGCATGAAAAAATCGCTCGATGCGGACGTGATGCTGATTCTCGGCGTTTCGGGCTGCGCGTTTCTTCCGTACATTCGGCGGAAGTTCAAAGGCAAAATCATCACGAACATCGACGGTCTTGAATGGCGGCGCGATAAATGGAAGTGGTGCGCCCGCCTTTTGCTGCACTTCAGCGAGCGACAGGCGGTAAAATATTCCGACATTGTGGTTGGCGACAACAAGGGGATTACGGACTACATAAAAACGGCATACAAAAAATGTGCGGCAAAAAAGCGCGTGGAATTGATTGCCTACGGCGGCGACCATGCGCGCGCAGTTTCGGACGATTCGCTGTACGAACGCTATCCGTTCTGCCGCGAAGCGTATGCCGTTACCGTCTGCCGCATCGAACCTGAGAACAACATTCATGTCATTTTGGAAGCGTTCGCGCAAATGAACGAATGCAATTTTATCGCCGTGGGCAACTGGGAAAATTCGGAGTACGGGAAAAAACTGAAAGAAAAATATTCCGCGTTCGCGAACATTCATCTGCTCGATCCCATTTACGAACCGCACACCGTGAATTGGCTCCGCTCGTCCTCCGCCGTGTACATTCACGGGCATTCCGCAGGCGGCACGAATCCGTCGCTCGTCGAGGCAATGAATCTGGGCTTGCCGATTCTCGCATTCGACTGCGTGTACAACCGCGCGACGACGGAAGAAAAAGCGCTTTACTGGAAGTCGGCACAAGACATTGTTTTGCTTATGCGTGAAATGCAAAACGAATTTCCGCGCATCGCTCATGACATGGCGGAAACGGGAAAACGGCTTTATTCGTGGGAGAAAATCGCGCGGCAGTACAACGCGCTTTACTGAGCGCGCGCAAAGGCACGGCGGGCTCTACAGCTGCTTTTCGCCGTCTTTGGTGAGAAAAAACCTCCCTTGCTCATCGTGCGCGAGAAAGCGCTTGGCAAGGCAGCCTTCGAGTGCCTTGTGCGCGGCGATTCGGTTCGGGAACGCCGACAAAAGCGCATCTTCGGAAATCCCGTCCGCATTTTGTACGCGGAAAAGCAGTTCCTTTTCCAAAGCCGTTGCAAAAAACAATTTTTGTCCGCGCCGTTTATCTTCCGTCATTCCGCCGATTCTATCAGATTTGCAAAGGAATTCCAACGGCAGAAACGGAAAAACACTTTCTTAAACGACCGGATTTGAAAAGCCGGCTGCTGTGCATTGCACCCGCATTATATCGCAAAATTATTTTTTGTTGAAGACATCGGTTTTTTCGTTGTATTTTCCGAGTTCTTTTGAATTTCCTATGATTTCCAAAACAAGCGAGCTGCTCAAATAATTTTCCATTTCCGTAAAATTGTTTCCGTAATTGTTCCTGTAGCGCTCTCCGACATATTCTTCTATCGCGCGTTTTACATTGATGTTTTCAGCCTTGATTTGAGTCTTAAGATTTTCAATCAATTTTTCAAGCGAATAGCTGTCTTTCGGAACTTTCAAAAGATAATGATAAACTACGGCTTCTTTTTTCGAAACATTTTTTTCGCCGGCTCTTTTTTCGATTTCCGCAGTGAACGCAATGTAATTTCGATATTCGGCGGAATCCGCAAGATTCAATTTCCGTGCAGTGTCCCAAACTTCTTTTGTTTCAAAACCTTTTGCCGCAGCATTTTGATAATCAGAATTTTCATTGAATCCTTTCGATTTTGCAGTTTTATAAACTTCCATCGAAGAAAATCCGTGCTTTTGCAGAAAAAGAAATTCGATATATTTCGGCAATGTGTTAATCCCCTTTTCTTTTGCCGAGTAATACGATTCGGAAATTGAGCCGCCGAGATAAATTTCTTCTTCTTCGAATTTGGCATAATTCGCACGCTCGAATTTTTCTGCCCAGCCGTTTGCCCAAGCATCCAAGGCGTCCGCACCGTTCGCAAAATGATTCGACTTGTAAAAATAGAAACGCTCCGCATCCGGAATTTTCTGCTCGGCAGATTCATAATAATCGCCTGCGTTTTTGTATTCGCTTCCGGCTTTAAAATCCGCCACAGTTCTATAGCCTTGCAGATTGTACGAATAATAAGTGCTGCCGACAAGCACATAAGATTTCGAAGTTTTTTTGCAAAAGAAAATATCACCCGTCGCGAATTTCTCAAAGTCGCTCAAATTCGAAAATTCGATTTCCGAAATATTCGCAACATCTTTTATTTCTATATACTTTATTTCTGCCGCTGCCCGCGAGCAGCAAATCAAACAAAACAGTGCCAAAGACAGTGCAGCTTGCTTCATAATTATTTTCTCCTTGAAAAAAATACGAGCGAAAAACTCACAGCATTTATTATTACGCATCAAGTTTTCCGCGGCGGCATTTTCGCAATTTTATTTTTCCAAATTCCAGGCAATCAAACTGCCGAAATTTTTTCCGTTTGCAGACGCGAAAAGCTGCAGCTGTTTTTCGCCGCTCGGAATTTCGAATTCCAATTCGAAATTTCCGCTTGCAGCGTTCTTTTCGAAAAAGTGCCATTCGCCGTTTATGATGAACGCGAACTTCGTGAAATTGCCCGAACGAATTTCAAACTTCTGCTTTGTGCCGGATTTTAACTTGCCTGCAAGCGGCGCAATAAGTTCCGTGTTCGCGGCATTGTTGTACGTCATGTAGCGGTACGGATATTTCAAGTTCCCCGCGCCGAAGCCCGGATAATTCGCGGCAGCTTTCAGGTTGAATGTCAAAACCGGTTCCGAATGCACCACATCAGGTTCGACAAGTTTCGCGATTTTCGCAAGCGCGGCGTTTCTTGCGGATGCAAATTGATCGTCCGCCAGATAATAGCGGCGGTTTTCTCCGATTTTAAAATACGCGCCTTCGAAATATTCTTTTTCCTTTTGCGTGATTTTCTTTTCCGCAAAAAGTTTTTCGGCGGCGGGAATCCATTTGCCTTCGAATTCGGGAATCGAAATCACAAACTGATAAGGCGAAGTTTCCCGAACGTAAATTCCGCCTTGATAATCTGCGCCGTCGGGAACATCGTAGCAGAACGTAACTGTGCCGCCTTTGCGTTTTGTCCAAGATGCGCCTTCCACAAATCCGCGGTCATCGAACAATTCGTTCGTGACGAAAAGATTTCCGTTCATCTTTATCTGCACTTGGAATTCGCCTGACGTTTCGTTTGAAAAATGCAGTTTGTCGTCGGCAAGCGAAAGTCCTTTTTGAAAAAACTTTCCTTCGATTTTCGGTTCTTTTTCAAATTGTTCTTTCGAAAGCACAGGCGCGTAAAATTGTTCGGGATCATCCTGCGCCAAATGCGAATACAAAAATGTCCGCGCGTCCCAAAACAAATATTGCGTGGAATATCGCTTGATGAAAGTTTTGTAATCCAAATAGCCCGCGTCCCAAGTCGCGTCGAGCAGATACCAGCGGCCGTTGATTTTCACGGCGTTCCAATCGTGATCGGGCTGCGTTCCCGTTTTGCCGGAAAATCCCGCGCCTTTGGAAAAGCCCGAAATCGTTTTCGATTCGATTCCCGCAAGTGAACACATTGCGTTTATGCACGAAGCGTAGCCTGCGCAGACCGCTTTCCGCTTTTTGATGACGCTCGCGTAATCCTGTGAAGAAACTCTTCCCGAAAAATACATTTGCGCATCATAGGCGATGTTGTCGCAAATCCAGTCGTGAAAAATTTTCACTTTCGCAAAATCGCTTTGCACGCCGTTCGCCAAAAACGCGGCAAGCTGCGGAAGGAATTCTTTCGGATTCTGAAAAACGCCCTCGCTGATTTCCTTTGGAACGCGGCGAACTTTGGCGTCCATTTTGTCCGTGTGGAACTGCGAAAGCGACGCGGATTTTCCCGTGTAAAATTTCAGCACGGCGTTCGCCTTTGCCAGCAGTGCGGAATCGGGATTTTCGGATTGTGCAAACGCATACAAATAAGCGCAGTCCCCTGCTTCAAGTGCGGCATTCACGTGCACCGCGTCGAAAATCATTTGTGCTTTTTCGCGCTTTTTTTCGGGAGAACGCACAGAATCGGACGAAGAAATTTCCGCAGCATTGCTTTTTTCGGAAGCGGAATTTTTCTCGGAAGACAATTTCGGTTTTGCGGCAAACGCATCTGCAAAAATCATTGTGAGCGCGATGAACGAAAAAATAATTTTCTTTGTTTTCATACTTTTCTCCAAATCAAAATATACTGCTATTCGAGTTTTCATTTTTTCTCCGAATTTTCCGCATTTGTACTTATACAGTCAAATTTTTCCATAAAAACATTATCATGATACCCCCCCCGTCAAGTTTTTTTTGAGATTTGAGAATTTTTCAGTTTGGAATTAAAAATCAGAGCCGAAAAGCCGCGGCTTTTCTTGCATTGACGAAATTTTTATCGCATAAATAACGGCGGAAAACCGATTCATAATTTTTCTGACGGCAGCGGCGGCGGATTGTTCCGCAATTTTTCCGAAACGTCATGCAGCAATTTTTCGAGTTTTGAGGGGACTGCTTTTTTGCTTTTCAAAAAATTTTCCTGCGAAACCTGCGCGGCGTAAAACGCGTCTTGAAAATTATTCCGTGCAGAAAGGCAAAGCGCATAGTAATAATAAAGTTCCGCGATGATTTCGGGATTTTCCGAATAGGTTTTTATTTCCGCCTCAAAAAAATTCCGCGCCTCGGAAATTTCGTTCAGCCGAAAATAAACCGCGGCGATTGCCAAAATAAGATTTTCGTTCTGCGGAGCAAGCGCCAGCGTTTTGTGAAACTGCGCGCGTGCTTTTTTTGTTTTTCCCGCGCGCAGATTCGCCTCCCCGATTTGAACAAGAGAATCATAATAGAAATCTTCGCCGTTTTCGTAGGCGCCGAAATTTTCGAAAAACGAAGCGGCTTTTTTGCTTGCCTTTACCGCCGCGGCGTACTCGCCGTTTTCCAAAAAATCCGCGCCCAAAGAAAAAAGTTCGTACGCGTCATTTGTTTCGGCAATCTTTTTCAAACTTGCATTTTCTTTGCAGGAAAAAATCAAAACCGAAAACGCACACAGAAAAAACGCAAAAAAATTCAGCGGAAAAGATTTCATGCGGCTTACTCCTCGCCGAGTTTGCGGTGCAGCGTTTTTCTGCCGATGCCGAGCACTTCCGCGGTTTTTGATTTATTTCCTTTTTGAATCGCCAGATTCTGCCGAATGATAATTTGTTCCGCTTCATCAAGCGTTATGCCGGCGGGAACACGGATTACGTCGTCTTCTTCCGAACCGCTGATAGACGGCGGCAAATCGCACATCGAAATAACGCTGCCGCCGCACATAACGACGGCGCTTTCAATGCAGTTGCGCAGCTGACGGATGTTTCCCGGCCAGTCGTATTTATACAGCGCGCTGCGTGCGCGGGCGTCGATTCCCGTTATCTGTTTGCCGTTTTCCTGCGCGAATTCCTGCAAAAACGCCGTTACCATAAGCGGAATGTCGTCTTTCCGTTCCCGAAGCGGCGGCACATGAATATGCACCACGTTAAGACGGTAATATAAATCTTCGCGGAAGCGCCCGCTGCTGATTTCTTTTTCCAAGTCCCGATTTGTGGCGGCTATAACGCGCGCATCTACTTCCAGCGTTTCTTCGCCGCCGACGCGTTCAAAGCGCTTATCCTGCAGCACCCGCAGAATTTTTATCTGCACATTCTGGTCTATTTCGCCGATTTCATCGAGAAAAATAGTGCCGCCGTGAGCAAGTTCGAAGCGTCCCCGTTTTCGCGCAACGGCTCCGGTAAACGCGCCTTTTTCGTGCCCGAACAGTTCGCTCTCCAAAAGATTTTCGGAAAGCGCGGCGCAGTGCACTTTGACAAGCGGTTTGTCTTTCCGCGACGAAAGATTATGGATTGCGTTTGCTATCAGTTCTTTTCCCACGCCGCTCTCTCCGGTAATGAGAACAGACGCTTTTGAATCGGCGACGCGGCGAATCATGCCGAATATTTTCTGCATTTCCGCGCTTTTGCCGATTATCGATTCAAATGTTTTTTTGTGTTCGAGTTCCTCAAGCAGGCGGCGGTGATGCATGGCAAGCTCGCGTCCCTGCAGTGCGCGGCGGACTATCAGTCCGAGCTGATCGAGATTGAGCGGCTTTGTCAAAAAGTCGTAGGCGCCGTTCCGCATAGCGTCAACCGCGCTGTCGATGCTTCCGTGTCCGGTTAAAATAATTACCGGAACGCCGGGCGTTTCCGCGGTTACTTTCGAAAGGATTTCGGCGCCGCTGACTTCCGGCATGCGCAGGTCGGTTATAACCAAATCGATGTCGCCTTTCGCAATGAACGCGAGCCCTTCCCTGCCGTTTTCCGCAAGCACGGTTTCATAGCCGTCCATTTGCAGAAAATCGGACAGCCCTTCTCTGATGTTTTTTTCATCATCAATAATAAGAATTTTAAAACGCATCGTTTTATTCCTTAAAATTATTTCTTAAAACATACTGCCGCAAAAAATTTTCGGATACAGCGGCACGCGCTTCACGTGCTGCCGTGCAGGCAGAAAAACGGCGCGGCAGACGCTATTGCAGCGTATCATGCAATTCTTCCGCACGGCAATCGTCTATTTCAAATGTAACGCCGGCAGCGTTTTCCGCGCCGCCGGTGTATTCGAGCAGGCGCAGTTCCTTTTGCGGAACCGGCAGCGTTACGACAAACATCGTTCCGCCGCCGAGACGCGACTTTACCTGAATATCGCCCGAAAATTCCTTGATGATTTTGTATACCATTGTAAGGCCGAGCCCCGTACCCGACGCTTTCGTCGTGAAATACGGCTCGAATATGCGGTGCATCGTTTGTTCGTCCATGCCGATTCCGTTGTCCGCCACAATAATCGCAAGGCGGTCCTCTTTCATTTCCGATGAAATGCACAGCACGCCGCCGGAAGGCATAGCGGCAATCGCGTTTTGTATCAGGTTTATCATTGCCTGCTTGAATAATTTTGCATCAATCATGCAGTGCGGCGGCTTATCCATTAAATTGATTTTCAGCGTAATTCCTTTTGCTTCGAAATCCGGCTCGAAAAACGGAATAAAAGAATTCAGCAGTTCTGTCGTATCCGCAAATTCAAGTTCGGCATGAACGGGGCGCACCGCCGTCAGAAAATCCGTAATAATTTGATTCAGGCGGTTTATTTCTTCGGTTACGATGTCCAGATGTTTTTCGACAAACTGCGCATCCGCCTGGGCATTTTCTTCTTTCTGCGCTTTTTCAAAAGCCTTCTGAATCAGCTGAATGTGAATGCTGATGCTTCCGAGCGGATTTTTTATTTCATGGGCAACGCTCGCCGCAAGGTTCGTGAGGCTCGCGAGATTTTCCATGCGCCGCAGCAATGTTTCCTGCCGGCGTTTCTCGGTAATATCATCTATCTTGACAATGGTCCCCGCGAATTTTCCGTCTTTCACCAAAGACTGCGTGCTCACGGAAATAAATTTTACCGCGTCGCCGGCATCGGGCAGAGAAAATTCTTCGCTTGTCGTATTTTTTTTCCCCTGCGCTGTTCTGTGCAGATACGAAGCGATTTCCGCATCGCTGATGCTTTCCCATATCGGCAGCGCGGACATGTCGGAAATATGCATTTCCGCGACATGCTGAATAAACGGAATATGCCGTTCCGCAGCTTTGTTTTTCAGCACGGGGCGCCAATTCTTATCGCAGATTACAAGTCCCGTATTCAGCGACTGCATCACGGCGGAAAATGTTTCGTTTTTCGTTGTGATGTCGTCAATGAGTTTTTCAGCTTGAGCGGATGTCAGTTTTGACAATTTAGGGGATACGCGTTTTGCAAAACTTCCCACCGAATTCCTCCTTGCGGTTTTATGAAATGTCTCCGCGCGCAAAGAACAGCCGCCGCAAAATGCGGACGCGTTATCCGTGCATTATTCGGAAAAGCCGTGCCGCCAGACGTTCCAATGCGGAAAGCGGCGTTATATTGAACACAAAAACGGCGTCATACGCGTTTTGTATTTCTTTTGCGGCAGCGGACAATTGCTCGTGCAGCCGCGGAACAGCAGAAGCAGGCGCCCCGTTTCTCAGCAGCGCGCGGGAGTTCTCCAGCAGCATTTTGAAAAACAGCGGCAAAAGCATCCGCGGCTCGAAATTGTTCAATGCTTTTACGATTGCGGCAGCATCGACAGGGTGTCCGGCGGAAATTTCTCTCCAAAACAAAGCGGCGTTTTTTTTGACCGATTCGGGATCGACGGGAAGACTACCGAGCAGACACGCTTCCACGGAATCCCCGCTTTCATGAAAAACGCGCTCCACAACTTCGCGCTGTTCGGCAGCGGTACGCTCATAAAATGCATACGTGCGGACACGGGAAAGAATCGTGGATATAATAGCACTCCGCCGCGCCGTGGTTAAAACGAACACAGCATCGTCCGGCGGTTCTTCGAGAATTTTCAAAAGCGCATTGCGGGCGCTGTCCTGCATCCTGTCGGCGTTCTCGATAATCAGAACTTTTTTTCCGTCGGCGGCGGAATAATGCGCCCACATCGAAGCCCTGCGGATTTGCGAAACCGGAAGCGCGTCGTACATGCAGGCGCTTTCCAGTTTTCCGCACTGCGTCATAATCGACGTGCACAATTTTTCGAGCGCCGCCGCCTGCGGGAGCGGACGGGACACATCAAGTTCTTCCAGCAGTTCATCAATCGCGGAAACAAACGGCACCGCTTTGCCTGCTTTATCGTCATCTTCCCACAAAACAGGATTAAAACGCGCGGTCAGTTTCCGCACGCTGCGGATAAAAAAATAACGGGCGGCGAAATGATATGAAGCATTTGCGGAAACAGCGGCAATCAGCGATTTTTTTGCCGCGGCGATTTCCAAAGAACAATTCCGGCTGCCCGTTATCAGTACATCGGCAGCGGCAAGCACTTTGTGCCGCGCACACGACGGGCATTCGCAGGTCCAGCTGCCTTTCGGAGAATTTCTGCAGCCGAGAACGCGGGCAAGTTCCAGCGCGGCGGTTAATTTTCCGGAAGCGGCAGGGCCGGAAAACAGCAGCGAATTCGGCAGCACGTTTTTCAGTATATTTTGTTCCAGCAAAGCAGCGGCAGGCTGATGCAATACATTTTCAAACATGCAGCATCCTCTGCGGAAACACAAAATTCCGAAAAAAACAGCGGATGCACGGCGGAATTTCCGTTCCCGCAGCGCGCGGCGCCGACGGCTGACAATTCAAAGCGGCAACCGTAATTTGCGAAACATAGCGCACCGGAGCCGAAAGTACGCCGTGCAGCAGCTTATGAAACACGCTGTTTTCCAGAATCGCCGAAGCATCAAATACCGGCTGAATATACAATATCACAAGGATGACGGCTGCAATAAGCAATCCTTCAAACATTCCCAAAAAAAAGCCGAGCGCGTGATTCAGCCCGCCGAGTATGCTGCCGCTGAACAACCCCGCAAGCAGTTTTTCGGCAACTTTCACAATCAAAAAGACGGCGATGAATATCAGAAAAAAACCGGATATATTCGCGACAAAAAGGTTCGCGCCGTTTTTTACCAGCGCGGAGGCTGCAACGCTGTACAAAGAAACAGCGCTGATAACGCCCAGCACGAAAGCCGCTTTTGAAAATATTTCTGCTATAAAGCCTTTCCGCGAACCGTGAATTCCCGACAAAAACATCAGCGCAAAAAAAACAATATCTATTACCGCGACGGTCATGGAGTTTCTCCCGAATATACCGCGTCATACAGCATTTCGGCAATAACGCGCGCAGGTTTTTTCCCGCAGGCAAGGCTCCGCGCGTTCTGCGCATAAGATTCCCGCACATCAATTTCAAGCATTTTTTCCAGCGCAGCTTTCAGTCCGAATCCGTCTTCTTTGCTGCCGTCGAGCACAACAGCTGCGCCGTGCCGCGCAAACCAAGCTGCGTTTTCCACTTGATCGCCGCGCGAACCGGAACCGGCAAGCGGAAGCAATACGGCGGGTTTTCCGACTGCGGCGCATTCCCACAAAAAGCCTGCGCCGGCTCTCGACAGTATAATATCCGCCGCAGCCATAACATCCGGCATTTCTCCGTAAATAAACGGGTACGCTCTGTAAAAATTCGACTGCTCCGCGGAAACACAAACAGGATTATTGGCTTTGCCGGTTTGATGCACCACAAAAAAACGATCGCACAGCCAGGAAATATATCGTTCCGTCAGTTCGTTGATTTGCCGCGCGCCCGAACTGCCGCCGAGCACAAGCAAAAGCGGCTTTTTTGCGGCGCATTCGGGCAAATTCAAAAACGCTTTGCCGTTGTTTTTGTCCGCGGCATAAAAAACCGGACGGACGGGGTTTCCGGCAACAATAACTTTACGCTGCAATGTCTGCGGAAAAAAGCGAACCGTATCGGGAAAAGAAACCAATATCTTTTCCGCGGCGCGGGCATTTATTCTCGTGGCAAGTCCCGGAGAAACATCGCATTCATGGGTATATACGGGGATGCGCAAAAGACGCGCCGCAAGACACGGCGGAACACTGACAAAGCCGCCTTTTGAAAAAAGCAGCGCAGGCTTTAATTTCAAAAGAATGAAAAAAGAGGCAGCAAAACCTGCAGCAACTTTGCATATATCCGAAATGTTTTTGAGCGAAAAATACCGGCGCAGCTTTCCGGAAGGCACGCCGATAAAACGATCCGCGCAGCCGCTTTTTTCCACAAGCTCACGATCGCTTCCCCCGCAGGCGCCGATCCATATAATTTCAAGCTCATGTGCGGCGGCGCTGCCGTTCTTTTCCAAAAAAAGAGAGCGCAGTTCGGCAGCAACAGCCAATCCGGGATAAATATGTCCTCCGGTTCCTCCGCCGACGCATGCAATGCGCGTCATTTTTTCAAGCCGTTGAATACATCTACCAACGGCTTATTGCTGAACAGCACCGCGTAATCGTATGCCGACATTCCCATTTTGTCTTTTATATACGGATCCGCGCCGTGCTCCGCCAGCATAGCGGAAACAGCCGCATTATTCGACGCAAGCACAAGGATCGGCTGACCGTCACGGCTGATAAAATCAAGCCGCGGATTATGCTGAAGCAGCAGCTCCACTATTTTCTGCTTGTTTTTCCAAACAGCGTCCATAACGGCGGAATATCCGCGGTCCTCCGACACCGCGTCTATATCGGCGCCGAGTTCAAGAAACCATTCCACAAATTCGATATTTTCGCAGCGGACAGCTATATTCAGCATCGGCGTACCGTCGGAATCCCTGCTGTTTACGTCAAAGCCTCCGTCGAAAAAAAGCCGGCAGGATTTTTTATTGTTCGCAGCCACAAGATGCGCAAAAGAATCGGCGGTAAACGGAACTCCCGTGTCAAAAAGCTTCTGCTTTGCCGTCCGCTTTATTTCATCGGAAATAAATTGATCAAAGTTATCTTTGATATGGGACAGCAGCTGCCGTTCATCCGCAAAGAAATGACAGTTGGCAAGCATGCAGTTTTCGCGTTCCGCATCCGAGGGCATTGTCGCAAACACCGGTGTTTTTTTCCCCGAAAGTTTTCCCAAAAGATATGCCATTGCCGGCGATGCGGCAAAGCCGGCAATATTGATTACAATGCAGTGCGTGTCTTCATCCGCCGATTTGCACAAGCAATTCAGTGTTTCCGATTTTTCGGCAGCAAAATTCCATTGCTCCAATTCGGCAGAAAATTCAAACAGCTCATAGTCTGTTTCCAATTCATCGAACATTTTGCGCACTGTTTCCATACGCGGTAAATCTTCAGTTTTATATATGACAAGCCAGTTCATAATAAATTATTATACGAAAAACGCAGCCGGTTTACAAGAACACAAAAGATATGCGGCAGTTATCGGAAGCTGAAATCGATATCCGCATTGAACAAAAACAAAGCACACATACATATATTATATTGAAGAAAAAGCGAAATACCGGTATTCTGCGCATAAAACAAAAAAAAACCTGTTTTCCCGCAAAAGAAAAACAGGTTTGCCGCCGAACAGAATCGAACTGTTGACACAAGGATTTTCAGTCCTTTGCTCTACCGACTGAGCTACAGCGGCATGAACGATAACTATCATATATCCCGATAAAAAAAAAGTCAAGCCGTAGTTTGTTTTTTTTGCGCGCCGGCAGTCAAAAAAAATGATTTTTTGACTGTTTTCTATATGACTTTATTTATTTTCATGCTAGAATTATAATCGATTATGCAATTTCTGTGCCGGCAGCTTCTGCCGCGGAATTACAGGAGGATTTTCATGAAAAAAAACACACCTGCTTTTATTATGATTTTATGCGTATGCTGTCATGCGGCAGTTTTTTCCCAAGTTGATACAAAAAAAATAGCGGCAGGTCTCGACAATTTTACCTCGGAACTCATTAAAACAGCACCGAACACGGTTTCGCACCAGAATATGTGGGCGGATGCCTATATCGGGCAGCTGCTTTCCGTACCGCCGCATCTGGGCGGCGGCGTGTCGGCGGGAGCGGCGGCGCTGGATTTTTCGGGAATGAAGGACGCGCTCGACGCCATAGGCGGAGATCTCGGTTCGGCACTGCCGGAAACATTGTTTCTCCCGACGCTGACAGCCGATTTCCGGCTGGGCGGCATATTGATTCCGTTTGACATCGGACTGCACGGCATGATAATTCCGTCGGATGTTTCATTCGATAAATTCAGCGTCAATTACCGCACATTCGGCGGCGATATACGGTTCCCCATTCTCAAACAAAACGTAATACTTCCGAATCTTTCGATCGGTGCAGGATTCGCATACAGCGCCGGCAATATTTCCGTAACAGAAAAAAACAGCAATTACGGCGCGGAAATCGAAGCCGGCTACAAAGCGTGCATTTTTCAGGCATCGCTCCAGCTTTCAAAAGAATTCCTGTTTATAACTCCGTTTGTCGGCGTGCGCGGAACAATAACCGGCGCAAAACAAAATTACAAGGTCGAATACAGTTACGACGTTGCCACTTTTAGCAAAAAAGAGAAAGAAGAACGCAGCGACGGCGACTGGAGCTGGGATAACTACACCGCGCAGTTATACGCCGGCGTCGGGCTTGATGTTTTGTTTATCGGACAGATTACCGCAAACGCTTCGTATGATGTAGTGAACAATATTTGGGCAGGCGGGCTCAGTCTTCGCGTAAAATTGTAAGCGGCTCTCCACACCGCAGCGGCGGCGTTCAAAACAGGCAGTGCATGTGCCTGTTTTGAATACGAAAAATAAAGGCTGCCGCCGTATTGACTTTTTTCATGCGAATTGATAGGATATTTTCATTACGGCGGCATAGCTCAGTCGGTAGAGCAAACGGCTCATATCCGTTCGGTCATAGGTTCAAGTCCCATTGCCGCTATTTGCTTTAGAGAAAAGGATATGGAGAACTTTCCGGTTTTTCATATCCTTTTTTAATTGCCATGAAAACCAAGGGGGACGGCATTTTGCAGCGGGAATTTTTCGATGCGCCATTCAAAGGCAAATCTCTTTTAAATTGGCTTCCGTACACGCCTGAAGAAATTCTGCGGTTTCTGGAAATCGCGGAACAAGTGAAAGCCGAATCGAAACGCGGCGAAACACATCGGCGCTTTCTCGGCAAAACCGTCGCGCTTATTTTCGAAAAACGTTCCACAAGAACCCGCTGTGCATTTGAAACAGCTCTCGGAGAAGAAGGCGGCTATCCGGTATTTTTATCCACGCAGGATATACAGCTCGGCGAAAAAGAAACCGTGGAAGATACCGCCCGTGTTCTCGGCAGAATGTTTTCCGCTGTTATGTTCCGCGGTTTTTCGCAGAAACATGCGGAAATACTGGCGGAATATTCCGGCATTCCCGTATATAACGGGCTGACCGATTCTTTCCACCCGACGCAGGTTTTGGCGGATATGCTTACGCTCAAGGAACATTTCGGCAGACTGAAAGGGCTTACGCTTTCGTTTTGCGGGGACGGCAGAAACAATATGGCGCGCTCGCTGATGCTTATCTGCGCAAAATTGGGAGTCAACTGCAATATCATCGCTCCGACCGCTTTGTTTCCCGACAAAGAAATTCGGGCGCTTTGTGCACCGTTTGCGGAACAATCCGGCGCGCAAATAACCGTTTCCGATAATATTTCGCTTGTAAAAGGCTCCGATTCGATTTATACTGATGTGTGGGTATCCATGGGCGAAGAAAAGCTGAAAAATGAACGGACTGCGCTGCTTGCACCGTATCAAGTCAACGAAAACCTGATGCAGGCAGCGGAAAATCCCGGCTGCATATTTCTGCACTGCCTGCCTGCCATAAAGGGCGAAGAAGTAACGGAATCCGTTATGGAAGGTTCGCAAAGCCGCGTGTGGGATCAAGCGGAAAACAGGAAGCACACTATTAAAGCCATAATGCTGGCGACATTATAACAGGAGTTTTTATGAAAAAATTATTTATTGCCGTAATAATTTGCGTCTGCATGATGTATTCCGCCGCGGCGCAGGAACAATCCGAAGAAAAATCGTCTGCCACATATGTCAATGTTCCCGTATACAAGGTATTTGACCATAAAGACGCATACGTTGTGATGTACGCAAAAGGTTCGAATGTCGGTCAGACATATCTGCCTAAAGAATGGTTCCAGCAGTCCGGACATAAAAAAGGTTCTGTGCGGGCGCTCGCAAAAAATATCAGCCAATACATGACAATCGTATACAAAGACGGTGAATTTTTCCGCGTTATTTTGAATATGCCTGTCAGCAGACATGACAGCGCCTGGGGCGTTTATCCGGCAAACGTTGACGTTGCTTCAAAAATCGAAAACAGAGATACGCTCGATATAGAATTGTAGTTGAAATTATGGAAATTACAGCAGAACAGCTCGCAGCATTTGTTCGTTTTATCGACAGCCATGACAGTTTTATCGTAAGCGGACATAAAGAACCTGACGGCGACAGTATTTCAAGTGCAATTGTGCTGGCTAAGCTGTTGGAAAAACGCAAAAAACAAACTCAGCTGCTCTCCGCGGGACCGTTTAAACGGATCGAAATAAAAAAATTCGAAAATTTATTCAGCAAAAAATTTTCTCCCCCGGAAGATTCTTCCGCTTCGATAGGTTTATTCATGCTTGACTGTTCCGAAAAAGAACGGCTCGGCGATATAATCACAAAAGAACAGTTTGACGGTCTTGATATTTTTATCATAGATCACCATAAAACATCCGAATGCGCTTCAAGCAGCGGTATTATACATCCCTCGGCGCCGGCAACGGCATATCTCATCCAGCTGCTTTACGAAAAAATAATCGGCAAACCGGATAAAGAAACGGCGGATATTTTGTTTTTCGGCATGTGCACAGACACCGGTTTTTTCCGCTTTCTGGACTGCGGCAGTACGGAATTTTTCAAAGCGGCCGCAAGACTGGTGGAAAGCGGCGCGAATCCCCGCGCGACATACACGGACATGACCAGCGGCAAGCCGTTCAGCACAAGAAAGCTGCTCGGCGTTCTGCTGGAACGGGCGGAACAAAAATTCGACGGCAAGCTTATCGTTACCTACGAAACGCTTGAAGACACACATAAATACGGTCATGCCGGAAGAGATTCCGACAGTTTATACCAATTGCTGCTGTCCGCAGACAATACGGAAGCAGTGCTGTTTATCCGGCAGGATACAGAACATTCCTGTACAGCGGGATTTCGTTCCAAAGATGCCGTCGATGTCAGCGCGATTGCGGCGGTTTTCGGCGGCGGCGGGCATAAAAACGCGGCGGGACTGAGTACCGAAGGCAAAATCAGTACTCTGCTCCCGCTGATTCTCCAAGAATTTTCAAAAATCTTTTAAATTTATACAGCCGGCAGTACTTTTTTTTCGTTTTTTTAATTTGCACCGAAAAATATTTTATCCAATATCTCCATTTATTTTAAATATTTTCAAAGCGCAAATCGTGTATTTTATTATATTATAATGAAATATCGGAAAAATAAGATTGCCGCGCATTTTCTTTAATTTTGGCACTGATATTGCATTTATCTCCGTACAACAACTTTTACACAGGAGTTTTGTATGGACAAAATGCGTTTTGAAAAACTGTATGAGCAGACGGCGGAAGGTTTGCTGTCAAAAGAAGACACTGCACATTTTATAATGGAACAGCTGTACACGCATCCCGCTTTTTTCGGAATAAATACGCTGACGCAGGACGAACGGAGTGAATATATCCTGCATTTATATCCGCTTTTGCTGAGGATAACAGACATTTTCAATCCGGAATCCGGTACTTTTCTCGGATATGTGCAGGCTATCATCCGGCGCAACATGAAAAGCTGGAAAAAACGGCAGCAGGAAAAATCCATGAAAAATGAATTTTGTTATCAGCTGCATCTGGAAAATGATTTCGACCAATCCATTGCTTCCGAAACGGAGGCGTCATATTTCAATCACACAGCTGCACTGAAACAGCAAAGTGCTCCGGCACTCGATAAACAAATGCAGAAAAAACATCTTGACATACTGATTCTCGCCTGCAAATCGTCGGTTTATTTAACCGAACAGCACATCGAAAAATTATCGAAACTGACTTCGAAATCCCAAAAAGAATTATGGGACATAAAAAATCAGCTGGATAATTCCGTTGCCGGAAAACTGCAAAAACGGCAGAAGAAACTTGAATCCGCAAATATTTCGTACATGCGCAGGTTTAACAGCAAACAAGCGCTGAATAATGCAGGTGCAGATCCGTATTTATCCGAAAAATACAAAAATCGATTTTTATTTCATGACAAAATGTGGAAAAAACAGCGGAAAATCGCTTCGGAATATACCATAACGCCATCATGCAGCAAAATAGCGGAAGTTCTGCATACTTCCACTTACAAAGTGCAGTCCGCATTTATGAAACTGCAAAACAAACATGATTTTCCGATAAAAGATGAATAGACGTTTCCGCATATTTTGCATTATAGTTAGCACATGATATTTTACCTTGCATCAGGAAACCTGCACAAAAAGCAGGAAATGGCACAATTGTTCCCATCTGACGAAATACGAGTCCCGTCGGATGAGAACATACCGTTTAATCCCCAAGAAACAGGCGCTACATTCGTTGAAAACAGCTTGATAAAAGCGCGCTCTTTGTGGCAGCTGATAAAAAAACCGGTACTTGCGGATGATTCGGGTATCTGCGTACACGCGCTGAACGGAAGACCGGGAATTTATTCTTCCAGATATGCCGGAAAAAATATGCCGCAGGGAACAGCGGACGGGACCAAGCTGCCGCAATCGGAGCAAAACAGACTGCTGCTGGAAGAAATGTCCGGCTGTGCGGATCGCCGATGTATGTATGTCTGCGCCATGGTATTTTACTACGGCGACAATCGTTTTTTTTCGGTGCAGGAAACCATGGAGGGACTGCTTGTAGAAAACATATCGCAAGCCGGCGGCACGGGCGGATTCGGGTACGATCCCATCGTCTTTATTCCGGAACTGAAAAAAACTGTTGCGGAATTGACGGATGCCGAAAAAAATCTCATATCGCACCGCGGAAAAGCATGCGGAATTTTAATGCCGCTTATACGGCAGTTTTCGATCATGCAAAAACAATATACCGATTAAAAATGCCGGCTGAAACCGCCGGCACATTTTTTCCGCCTGCCCTGCCTGCCGCAGCTTATTGTTTTTCAAACAGAAATATATCATCGGATATTTTTTCGGCAAGATGCAGCGAAACCCGCTGTGCGCAAAGACGCAGCGAGTCTTCGGAATAAAACGATACGTGCGTCAAATCTTCTTTGTACCACCAAGTTTCAAAATGTTCCGCCGGCTGCCGCCATATTTTAGTACCCACAGCGACAAAAGCGCCGGAACAGCAAACTTTCGCCAATTTTTCAAAATCGGCGGCAGGATTCTCGAAATGTTCCGCGACTTCCAAGCACGTTACCAAATCGGCGGCGTCAGGCGGCAGCTCCGGCTGAAAAAACGGATCCCAGCCGAACAACCGCACAGACTGCGGAATTTTTCCGGAAGCGCGGTAGCGCTCAAGCAGCTGCAGCAGGCACGGAGCCGGTCCGCAGCCGTAATCCACTATAAAATCGATGCGGCTTATTTTTTCGAGAATCGGATCGATGAATTTTTTAAGGAACAGCAAATAGCCTTCATTTTCAAAAGTGTTGTTATGCAGCAAATAGCGCTGCTTTTGCAGTGCCGCCGGCATAAAATCTTCCGGCAAAACGGAAATTCCGCCGCAGTCGGCGCAAAAATTGTAGTGCCGCTTCCCGATTTTTTTCGCTTCGGCATGAAAAGAATTACAAAACACACAATTCATGAAAAAAGTATGCTTTGTGCGAAAAAAAAATTCAAGATTTTTTATGTCTTTGCCGACAATATGTATGAGAAAATCCCGGATAATAACTTCGTTGAAGTTCAAAGCAGGGATTTATCACCCGTGTAAAGTTGCACGTATGTAGCCTAAATATTGCACGCGTGTAACTTTTACACACACAGAACAGCACGGACGTTGTTCTGAATATATTTCCATGGAGGAAAATTATGGTCATCAACCACAACATGTCAGCAATGTATTCCAATCGCAGTCTGGGTATTTCTGTTTTGAGTACGCAGAAAGATATGGAAAAACTCTCTTCCGGCATGAGAATCAACCGGGCTGGCGATGATGCATCAGGACTTGCCGTTTCCGAAAAAATGCGCAGTCAAATCCGCGGTTTGAACATGGCTTCTCAGAACGCTTCAAACGGTATCAGTTTTATTCAGACAACAGAAGGCTATTTGCAGGAAACAACTGATATTATCCAGCGTATCCGCGAACTCGCAGTTCAGGCTTCAAACGGTATTTATTCTGATGAAGATCGCATGCAGATTCAGGTTGAAGTTTCTCAGCTGGTTGCGGAAGTTGACCGCATTGCAAGTCAGGCACAGTTTAATGGCATGAACATGCTGACAGGTCGTTTTGCCCGTCAAACGGGAGAAAACGCTGTTACCGCGTCCATGTGGTTTCACATCGGCTCGAATATGGATCAGCGCATGAGTGTATTCATCGGAACGATGACAGCCGAAGCGCTCGGTCTGCGGGAAATCGGATCTGAAAACATTATGTCACTGGCTGCTCCGGATGATGCCAACCGTTCAATCGGTACACTCGATGAAGCTATTCTGAAAATCAACAAACAGAGAGCCGATCTCGGTGCTTACCAGAACCGCCTTGATACCGCTGTAAAAGGCATCGATATTGCTGCAGAAAACTTGCAGGCTTCGGAATCTCGTATCCGCGATACCGATATGGCAAAACAGATGGTAGAGTTCACTAAAAACCAGGTATTGACACAGGCAGGAACGGCAATGCTTGCGCAGGCAAATGCACAGTCGCAAAATGTCTTGTCATTGCTCCGGTAGTGTACTATAATAGCTGGCAGGGAAAGCAGCTGCGTTTTTTCAGTGATTGAAAACAAGCTGCTTTGTCCTGCGGGCTTGGCGCGTACTATTTGATGTTTTCCCGTTTTAAACCGAATTATTTTTGCGTGTTTTAGCCACGCAATTGATCTTTGAAAAACTTTCCTGTGCTGTATGTAACAGTATGGACGGTTACCGCAAGCGGCAGCAGCAACTCCGCTTCGATAACAGTTCCTGCTGTATGGAGCTAAACGATACTGCCGAGGCGCAAAACAGCAGTATTGCCGTACATACAGGGCTTAAGGCATGGAATGCCAAAAGTATAACACATGGAGGGTAACTATGATTATCAATCACAACATGAGTTCCATGTATGCCAACCGTAATTTGGGGATTTCCAATTCGCAGGTTATGGGCAACATAGAAAAACTCAGTTCTGGTCAGCGCATAAACAAAGCTGGCGATGACGCATCGGGCTTAGCTGTTTCCGAAAAAATGCGGTCTCAAATCCGCGGATTGAACCAGGCTGAAAAGAATATTCAGAACGGCGTATCATTCATTCAGACAACAGAAGGCTATTTGCAGGAAACGACTGATATTCTGCAGCGCATCCGTGAACTTTCAGTGCAGTCGGCAAACGGTATTTATTCCGATGAAGACCGAATGCAGATTCAGGTTGAAGTTTCACAGCTGGTTGCGGAAGTCGACCGCATCGCAAGTCAAGCGCAGTTTAACGGCATGAACATGCTGACGGGCGGTTTCGCTACCGATTCCGCATCGGGACGGATCATGCAGCTGCATATCGGCGCAAACGTTGACCAAAACGAGCGTATCTTTATTGGAACAATGACTGCTCAGGCGCTTGGTTTGGCCGGCGCGCAGGGAGCGACTGATGAAAATCTTTCCATCGCTTCTCCGGATGCCGCAAATATGGCTATCGCGAAGGTCGATGAGGCATTGAAATCCGTAAGCAGACAGCGCGCGGATCTGGGTGCCTATCAGAATCGTTTTGAAACTGCCGCAAAAGGAATCGCGGTCGCAGCTGAAAACACACAGGCTGCCGAATCTCGTATCCGCGACACAGACATGGCGCAGCAGATGGTAGAGTACACCAAAAACCAGATTCTCACACAATCCGGAACAGCTATGCTTGCACAGGCAAACGCTCAATCACAAAATGTATTGAGACTGCTGTCGTAGGTGTACAAAAGAATCATTGAAGAGATTTCTGGATGTCATCTTTTTAATGATCTGCAACGGAAACACAGAAGAGGTGCGCCCCTCTTCTGTGTTTTTTGCAGGAAAAAAGGTTTTCCGAAACAGAAAAACATGTTTCTTACTTATTTCAAGGAGGATGCCCTATGAGTATTGCTGTAAACAACATTGGGCACAATTCGGCAACGGATGGCCGGACTATTCATATAAATATATCGCCGCCTGCTGCTCAGCAGCAAGCGGAACAAAAAGCCGACATAACGCAAACCGCGGCGGATGTATCGCGGGAACTCGAAAACATAAATAAGCAAGTCGCAAAACTGCAGGATATTTCGAATATTTTAGGACGAAAGCTTGTTTTCAATGTAAATAAAGATTTGGGAAAAGTTGTTGTCAAGATCGTTGATCCAGAAACCGATAAGGTTATTAAGGAGATTCCGTCCGCAGACATTCAAAAACTCCAAATACGAATCAAAGAAACTTTGGGGCTTCTGATCGACGAAAAAATTTAACGCTCAGCGGACGCATGTAGATTACACATGCCCGAAATCAATATTCCCGGCGTCAGCGACAAATACAAAACAAATGATCTCGTAAAAAGCCTTGTGGAAGTGGAAAAAATTCCGCTGAACAGGGAAAAAGAACGCCTTGAAACGTTTAAAGTCGAACAGGAAAATTGGCGGCGGGTAAATCAGCACATGACTTCGCTCAGAGAATCCGCCCGTTCTCTTTATTCATACGACAATCCGTTCAACAATAAAATCGCGTCTTCGACAGACGAACAGGCAGTATCCGCCATTCCTGCCAGGGATGCAGCGATAGAATCGTTTAAAATAGAAGTAAAAAAAACAGCGTCGGCGGACAGATTTTTATCGGACCCGCTGAAAAAAGACGCATCTGTTCCGGCAGGCACATACACATACACAGCAGGGGATTCATCCGTTCAATTCAAATGGAAAGGCGGCAGGCTGGAAGACTTCGTGTCGGGACTGAACAGACGCGGCGGACAAACGGTAAAAGCCTCGATTATCGGACTGACGGCAGACACCCGCGCATTGCTGATTGAAGGTCTGAAAACGGGAAAAAAGAACGCGCTTATTTTTTCCGATGACGCGGAAAAATACGGCATCGATATCGGAATGATTCGAAAGGTGCAGTCCAAATCGGATGAATTTTTCCCGGACAGCATGATAAAAACAGCGGCCGGAAATCTTTCCGCAGAAAAAATAATTTCCACACGGGAATCGGCGCTGCTTCCGCCCGAATCCGGTTTTCAATGGGCGCTTCCCTCTTCCGTGAAGGGCGATGTTTCCCAAAAATTGGAATTTTCGGTTAAGACGGCACAAACAGCGGACATTACCGAGCAGGAAAACAGCAGTCTTTTGGAACCGGTATTGCCGTCGCCGCCGGAAATACAATTCCGCGGAATTCACATTTCAAATGAAGATTCGGAAACGACGCTGCCGCCCGCACCGCCGAGAGAACCGCGGCAGCCGGTGGAAGATGACGCAGCGGTATTTGTTATTTTATCGAACGGCAAAGAGCAAAAACTTGAAAACATTGCGGCTGCCGGCGGCGAAAAAACATATTCGGTTTCAATCGCGGAATATCCGGATGCTGCCGCAATAGCCGTCAGGAACAGAAATACCGGAAAAGAACTGACTGTTTCCTCGATTAAGTCGTTCAACGCAAATGCCGCACTCGGTTTTGAACCGGTGCAGCCTATTTCGACCGCCGATGACGCGCAGCTGAAATACGAAGGTATTCCGCTTTCACGGCCCGACAACACTATTGACGATATTGTGCCCGGCGTTACGCTGAACCTTTCCGACGTTACGGAAAAACCCGCAGTCATTTCCGTAAAGCCGGATATAGAGTCGGCAAAAGAGGCATTGATAACATTTACCGGCAAATACAATCAGCTGATAGCGGAACTGAACATTCTGACGCAGAACAAGCCCGAAATAATTACCGAATTATCGTATCTTACGGATGAAGAAGCAGAAGCAGCGCGCAAACGGCTTGGAGCGCTGCAAAGTGATTTTTCGCTGAAAAACGAACGCAGCGCACTGCAGCGGATTCTGTCAGCCTCATATCAGCCGGCAGCAGACGCACAAATCAAAGTTTTGCAGCAAGCCGGCATATCGACACAAAGCGTTTCAAGCGGAACGACGATTTCTTCATCGCAGCTGAGGGGCTATCTTGAAATCGACGAAAAAAAACTTGATGCCGCGCTGCAAGACAATATCGACGCAGTACGGCTTTTATTCGGTTTTGACGCGGATGATGACAAAATAGTCGATAACGGAATTGCGTACCTGCTTGACAAAAATCTGCAGGCGTATGTTCAAACAGGCGGCATTCTCTCGACAAAAACGAACGGATTAAATTCAAAAATACAGACAAGCGAAAAACAAATACAAAAACTGGAAACTCAAGTTGCAGCGAAAGAACAGGAATTAAAACGAAAATACGGACAGATGCAGGGTACATTGAATAGTCTTGAATCGCAGTCAAACAGTATTTCGAATTTTAATAGGCAGTATGAAAAATGACAGGAGGACATGACATGATTTTTTTCGTAAACGGCATGCAGACAAATATAACGCTGGAAACCGAAAAAACAGTCGGCGATGTGCTTAATGCTTTTGAAGTGGAATGTGAAAAAAACAACGCGACAATCATCGGCGTTTCTATCAACGATAAAAAAATTCCGGCAGATTTGCTCGACGAACAATTCAAGACCTCTCTTGAAGTTACGGAAAAAATAGAAGTTTCCACTGTCGCGGCAAAAGATTTGCAGCTGGCATTTAAGGAAATTGCGGAACAAAGCAATGTCCTTGCGGAAAAAATGCGCAGCGTGCCGATGGAACTGCAAAGTGGAAAAGATTCAGAAGCTGCAAAAACACTTTCCGAGTTCGCCGATTTTTTCGATTGTTTTTGCAGAACCGTTACGCTTTCTGCTTTATTCCCGGCAATTTTTTCGAATTTAAAAGTGGGAAACGAAACCGTGTACCGATTTCTCGATATTTGCGCGCCGCTGCTGATCGATTTGCAAAACGCAATGGAACAAAAAGATTCCGTGATGACAGGAGATCTTGCAGAATACGAATTCGCGCCGCGGCTTGCAGATATAAGCTGCATGGCAAATACTGCCGCTAAAATAGAAATACTGGATCCGCAATGAAATATTTTCTTTTGCCGCCGCCGGGAATCCGTCAAAATCCATTTATATACACGGTAATCATTGCAGCACTTGCAGCAGCCGCACTGCTTGTCATTGTGAACGCCCTGCTGATTTTGCTGCGGCCGAAAAACAACCGTAATTCCTCGGAACGAAACCTGCTGTACGCGCTGAAGGAAACGGCACAACTGCTGAAACTCACCGACGCCGAAAAAAGATTTCTGAAAAATCTATGCAAGCAATACAAAATTGCCGTTACTTTGCAAAATATAAAGGATACACAGCAAATAGATTCATTATTCAAAACGGCATATCATGAGCTTTCGGCACAAAAAAATAAAGCAGCGGCGCAGATGCAAATAGCTTTGCTTTTTTCGATACGGGAAAAATTCGAGCAGTTCCGCTTGAAAAAGCTGCAGATTTTTTCCAGCATGCAAATACCTTCCGGAAAAATCATGCAATATACTGCTTGCGACGGTACTCGGCATCAGCTGACGCTGACATCGAATACAAAAGATGCGATGACATTAAAAATTCCCCAGGCTTTGCTTGCGCCGGACATAAAGCCGGAGCCGCTTTCAAAAATAAAACTTACATTTGAAGCGGGAATTTCAGACATATATACGATGCACTGCCGCGTATTGCGCTATCAGCGGACAGGCGATAATGAAATAATAATTTCTCATACCGCGGATATTGCTATTACGCGCCAATACAGCTGCAAAGATATTTTATCTTCAACTACATGTATTTTTTCCGCAGTAAAAGTTGTCAATGCCGGCAATGAAAAAAAGGGAAAAAAAGAATATCTTCCGCAGCCCAAAAAGTACAACGGCATTCTTGACGATATTTCCGTGAGCGGGTGCAGTCTCAGAACAAATCTCAATATCCGAGAGAAACAATATATTTATCTGAAAATACAAATTCTCAAAGATACTTTTTTTGAAATTATAGGAATTATTACATCAAACACATTTGTCGCAGATTCCTGCGAATTCATTTTGCGCATAAAACTGATACAAATGGAACGGCAGGCAAGAAATCTGCTGCTGGCAAAAATATACGGATATCTGGATTGAAGGAGTTTGCTCGAAAAATGAACAATGCTCGCCGCAAAACGCACGAAGCATTGTTCATTCTCATGAAGTATTGCAGTCGGGATTTAATATCCGCATTACGGCGCAAGCGGCGGGATATCAAACCTTTCGCACAAATAAAATATCTTGACGATTCTGTCAGATTTATACTAAAGTTGAGGGTGCTATGAAAATCTTAGAATTACGTAATCTGCAAAGAGAAGAAGGATATATTTACTACAGACGTAATTTTACCGCAGATGCTGTAATTGAAGTGCCAATCAAAACAATCGAAACGCCTATTTCTTTCAGCATAGAAATGGGTCCGACAGGGAACAAAGAAATAGAAATAGAATTCGGCAAAACGCCGGATTATCCTCTTGTACCGGTTATAAAAAGTTTGAAAGAATTCATTTTGAGCGCGGATACAGAGGGAACTTTGCCGTTATGAAATTCACAACCGATTCCCCGGAAGAAACAATAGCGCTGGGGCGCGAAATAGGACAGCGTTTGCAGGCGGGAGATATTATAGCATTTGAAGGATCGCTTGCCGCCGGAAAAACAACACTGACAAAAGGCATTGCCGAAGCTCTCGGCATAAAAGAAACCATAACCAGCCCGACATTCACGCTTATTTCCGAATATACCGGACGGCTGCCGTTGTATCACATGGATGTGTACAGACTTAATTCCGCGGAAGATTTTATCGAAATCGGCGGCGAAGAACTGCTGTACGGCAGCGGCGTTTGCATTATCGAATGGAGTGAAAAAATAAAAGAAACGCTGCCGGATTCAGCCATCACTATTTCAATAAAATCAACCGGAACAGATTCCCGGCTGATTGATATTTCAAACTGGAACATCAATCCTTTTTCAGCAGACTTTATTACGGAGAACGTATGAAAGCGTTAGTCATAGACAGCGCAACGCCGTGCATTTCAATAGCAGCGCGAAACAACGAAAAACATGCACAGCTGAGTATCGAAGCAGGCAGACATCAGTCGGAACACATAATTCCCTGCATCGAACAAGTGCTTTCGCTTGCCGATTTGCACGCAGAAGAATTAAACTTTGCCGCATTATGTGCAGGCCCCGGCTCTTTTACGGGACTGCGGCTCGGCTTTGCCGCACTGAAGGGACTTGCGGCTGCGTGTCCAAACCCCATCCCCGTATACGGAATCGGAACGCTGGAAGCATACGCCCTGCCCTATTCCGCCTGGCAGGGCGCTGTTATTCCTGTCATAGACGCACGGAAACACCGTTTTTATGCAGCCGTATACCGCAGCGGAACAGAAATTGCCGCGCCGCAAGATGCGGCAGCAGAACAAATACTTGCAATGATAGATCCGGAAGAACGCGCGCTTGCGGTCGGCGCAGATGCTGCTTATTTTGCGGAATGCGCAGAACAGGCGCGTCCGCATCAGCAGCTGATTACGTTTGCACCGGTTCCGAAAAGCTGCTGCGAACAGCTTTTTTTCCTTGCCGAAAAAAAATTCCGCACAGGAGAAAAAGGCATTACGGAATTCGACGGACCGCAATATTTCCGCGCGGAAATATAATTTTTATGCGAAAAACTTCTGCGGCTAGGCAAGCGGTTTGTTTTCCGTTTGAATATCATCGGGAAACAGCGGCGACATGTACATTGCGGAATAAATGCCGCTCATATTCAAAAGTTCTTCGCGTTCGATAAATAAAACTTCTCCGGCATGAAGGCTGCACGATTTTTTTCCGCTTTCGGGGTTGGAATCCTCCAGCAAGGCGCTTCCGTTAATAACGTACAGCACAGAACCGTTTTCGTTTCCGCAGACGGCTTCGGTGATTTTCCGGCTGTGTTCCGTGCAGCCGCAGGAAATATGCTTTATCATAAAATACGGACAGGAAAACGTGCCGCTGAAATGCGGAATCGGTTCGGGCGCAAAATATTTCAGTGCTTCAAGCGCTTTTTCGACATGCGTTTCCCGTTTTCTGCCCCAGTCATATAAACGGTACGTTATATTGCTCGACTGCTGAACTTCAAGCAGCTGCATTCCGCCCAAAATGGCATGCACCGTGCCCGCGGGAATGTACACAAGATCTCCGGCGGAAACAGGAATGAAGCGCAGCATTTTTTCAAAGCCGCCGGTTTGAAGCGCATCGCGAATTGCGCCGACAGAATAATTTTCCGCCAAACCGCAAACCAGCTTTGCGCCTGCTTCTGCCTGAAGAATATACCAGCACTCAGATTTTCCGTAATCATATCCGTATTTTCGTGCAAAAATATCGTCGGGATGAACCTGAATGGAAAGCGATTTTTCAGCCGTTATTGTTTTTATCAAAAGCGGATAAGTGCCGTCTATTATATCCGACAGCAGCTCTCCGGATTCCGCGGCGCATTGCCCGTCTTCATGCGTCGAAACAATCCAGCTTTCGCTTCCCCACATTTTTTTGGAAAAAAACGGCAGTAATTTTTTCATGCGTCATTTTTCCCACAGAATTTCGGGATAATATCCGCTGCTGATTTTTGCGGCAATTTCCGTTTTTACGGATTCTCTGTCTTCCGGATATGTCATGCCGAACCATTTTTCCTCGGAAGTGAAAAACTTAACCGTTCCGGAACCGCTTTTTATCATGCCGCCGACAGCTTCGGGAAGCAGCGCTTCGGTTTTTTCCGAAGAAACATTTTTCGAAAGAAAATCGTCCCAGTATTCATGAAAAGAAGAAAAAACCGAAGGCGCAAAACCGAAAAAATTCATGGAAACCCATTCATCGCCGCGAAGCGCAACATCGCCTGTTTCAAGCGAACTGATGATATTTCCGTTTTGATACGCGATTTTCGTGTGCTCTTTTACGGCAGAAAGATAGCCGCCGTTAACCTCGCAAATTCCGCGGGAAACAGAACCGGCTTTGCTCATCGTGTTTCCCAAAACATAGCCGACCATTGCATGCTGCGTTTCTGCCGCAGAAAGCGATGACAAATAATTTCCCAGTGTTTTAAATGCGCTGCATCCGTAATAATCATCCGCATTGATAACGGCAAACGGAGTTTTCAGAACGTTTTCCGCACACAGCACCGCATGGATTGTTCCCCAAGGTTTCGTCCGTTTTGCCGATGCGGCGCACTGTTCCTGCGTCAGCAGGGATTCGCGCGACTGAAATACATATTCCGCATCGAAATTCCGTGCAACACGGTCAAAAAAACGTTCCCGAAAATCCTTTTCGATATCTTTTCTGATTACATATACCGCTTTTCCGAATCCGCTTTTTTTTGCGTCAAAAGCAGCATAATCCAGCAGACATTCATTGTGCCGTCCGACAGCATCGATTTGCTTTACGCCGCCGTAACGGCTGCCCATGCCTGCGGCGAGAACAAGAAGTGTTGGTTTCATATAAACTCCGATAAAAATATCCGGCGGCACCGACCGCAGCCGGAAAAGTAACGTATTGACGCGCATAAACGCGGATTGCCAAAAGCCGCGTTTAGTGCCATGTCTTTCGGGAAGCTGCCGCAGAAATTATGTCCGGCAGAAACGGGAAACAGCTGCCCGAACAGTGCAATCCGCTAATCCGCACCTTGCTGCACAGCTGTTTCAAGCGCAATTTCTATCATCGCGTTGAATGTTTTGCGGCGTTCTTCCGCGGACGTCGCTTCGCCGGTAACCATGTGATCGGAAACAGTCAGAATCGCAAGCGCCGGACGGCCGTATTTTGCCGCGAGTGTGTATAATTCGGCAGTTTCCATTTCCATGCCGAGCACGCCGAACTGCGCCCACAGCCGCCAGTTTTCATTTTCATCATAAAACATATCGGTAGATGCCACCGAACCGACAATATGGCGGACATTCAATGCTTCTGCCTGCATTTTTGCCGCACTCAGCAGACCGAAATCAGCTGTCGGCGCAAAATGCAGTGCTCCGAAGCGCTGATTCTGGCATGCGGAATCCGAACACGCACTTGAAGCAAGAATAATATCCCGAATTTTCGTTGACGGATGAATAGCGCCGCATGTCCCGATTCTGATAGCGCGGCGCACATCATATTCCGAAAACAATTCGTTCACATATATAGACAAAGACGGCATTCCCATGCCGGTTCCCTGCACCGACACTTTCTTTCCCTTATAAGTTCCGGTAAAACCGAACATATTCCTGATTTCGGTATACATCACTGGATTTTCCAAAAACGATTCGGCTATATATTTAGCGCGAAGCGGATCTCCCGGCAGCAGCACGGTTTCCGCAATGTCGCCGGATTTTGCGGCAATATGAATACTCATTTTTTCTCCTAATATTGACAGTTATGTTTTCCGTAATTTCAATTTATAATATAGCATATCTGCCGGTTTTTAAGTATACTTTATAATAACATGGACATTATTATAGCACATCTTCAATGGTTCTGGTTGTGTTTATGCATAATTCTTCTCATAATCGAACTGGCAACCGCAGAACTGACAACTATCTGGTTCGCGGCGGGCGCGGCAGTCATGATGTTTATCTCTTTTTCCGGCATTCCGTTTCTGTGGCAGCTGCTGATATACGTAATTATCTCTTCATCGCTCCTGCTGTGTGTGCGTCCGTCTGCGCTGAAAAAATTAAAATCCGGCCGCGAAAAAACAAACAGCGAACGCCTCATCGGTCAAAAAGTACGGCTTGCCGCTCCTGTTTCCGAAACCCAAAAAGGAACGGTAATAATAAACGATGTTGCCTGGTCCGCCCGTACCGATGACGGCGCAGCACTCCCTGCCGGACAAGAAGCGGTGATTGCGCGGATAGAAGGCGCGACACTGATTGTGGAGCCGCTGAAATAAAGTCCCTTTGCATTTTGAGATTTTTTTTGTATTTTATCTGTAACAAACAGGAGGAGTTTATTATGCTGCCGATAATTATATTGGCTTTTGTTTTGCTGATTCTTATTTCCGCAAACATACGGATAGTTCCGCAGTCCCAGACATTTATTATCGAACGTTTAGGCGGCTATCTTTGTACCTGGCAGGTCGGACTGCATGTAAAAATGCCGGTCATTGACAGAATCGTGAATAAAGTGTCCATCAAGGAACGCGTAATTGATTTCAAACCGCAGCCGGTTATCACCAAAGACAACGTAACCATGATGATTGACACGGTAATTTACTTTCAAATAACGGATCCCAAACTTTTCACGTACGGCGTAGAAAATCCGATAAACGCGATTGAAAATCTTTCCGCTACAACGCTGCGCAATATAATCGGTGAATTGGAATTGGACGGAACGCTCACCAGCAGAGATGTCATCAACACACGGATGCGCTCTATCCTCGACGAAGCGACCGATCCTTGGGGCATCAAAGTAAACCGCGTCGAAGTAAAAAACATTATTCCGCCGGCTTCGATTCAGGAAGCAATGGAAAAACAAATGCGGGCTGAACGCGAACGGCGCGAATCGATTCTTATCGCGGAAGGACACAAACAATCTGCCATTCTCGAAGCAGAGGGAAAGAAAGCCGCGCTGATTCTCGAAGCGGAAGCCGCAAAGGAAGCTGCTATCCGCAAAGCAGAGGGAGAAGCCGAAGCAATCCGCGAAGTGCAGAAAGCTACGGCAGAAGGACTGGCTTTGATAAAAGAAGCCGGCGCCGACAGCAGCGTTATAAAACTCAGAAGCCTTGAAGCATTTGAAAAAGCCGCAGACGGAAAAGCGACAAAAATCATTATTCCCGCAGATATTCAAAATTTGGCGGGAATCGTATCTGCTTTCACGGAACTAACCGAACGTTAATTCCGTTCAGAGAAATATCATACCGAAAATGCCTCCCAGCACGATCAGCGCAAGAGGAGGCATTTTTGTCCGTATAAGCAAAAATAACGCGGCGCAAAAAAACAGCAGACGGGAAACATCCAATCCGTTTATTGCAGCTTCAAGCCGGCCGACAGTTCCCTGCCCCGCCGCAAAATCAATAACCGAAATCCTGAAAACCTGCCAGGCGGCGACAGCAATCAATCCGGAAGAAACCGGACGGATGCAGGAAAAAACAGTTTTTACCAGCGGCGTATCATGATACCGATTAAAATATTTTGCGATAATCATAATAATAATCAGCGACGGCAGCACTGTGGCAGCCGTAGCGGCAATTCCGCCGAATACACCGTATAGTTCGCATCCGACATACGTTGCCATATTGATGCCTATCGGACCGGGCGTTGATTCGGAAACAGCCACCATATTATAAAATTGGTCCGCGGACAAAAGTCCGCCCTCTACAATCGGCTGATACATGAGCGTTATCGCAACTTGTCCGCCGCCAATCGTGAACAGCCCGATATAAAAGAAAGTCCAGGAAAGCTGCAAAAGCGTCATCGAGAATTCTCCTCGTCGGTGTTTTCATTCTGCTGCGATATTGATTTCCGTTTTTCGAAAACATATAAGCAGCATCCGATCAGCATAGCTGCGCAGATGACGATGACAGTATTAACATGGAATACAACAATGGCGCAGAAAGCCGCGATACATAAAAGTACGGAAATTGCCGATTCTAAAATATTCTTGCGGAATCCCCACAATATTTTGCATAAAAGCGCGCTGACGGCAACGTTTATTCCGCAGAGCGCTTTTTCAACCAGTACGATGTCATTGAATCCCGACAAAAACAACGCAATAAAAGAAATGACAATCACAGACGGTGCAACAACGCCGCATGTCGCAACGCAGCCGCCCAAAATTCCGGCATGGTTATAGCCGAGAAACGTAGCGACATTCACGGCAATAATGCCGGGCGTTGCCTGTCCGATTGCAAAATAATCAAGCAGATTTTCTTTTGTGGTCCAAGCACGCTTTTCGACCAAATCCCGTTCCAAAATCGGAAGCATAGCAAGTCCGCCGCCGAATGTTACTGCGCCGATTTTAAAAAACGCCCAGAATAATTCCATAAGATCATGTATTTTTTTGCTGCGAAAAAAGCTCATGGCATCAAGTATATAAAATCGGCTTACATGACACAAGCTGAAGCAAACCGTTTTCCGCCGGCAAAAACGCGCTTTCTAAACGCCGAAAGCGCAGCGGCGCAGGCACTGTCGATTTTCGAAGATGACGGAATTCTCTGCGCGGCAGAACATTTTCATTTTACGGAATAAAAAAGAATCCGGCGGCGTACAATAAAAACAGCGCAGTCCATATCCAGCCGGCACAGCCGATAAACCAGAGCGTCTCGGCAACAGCCGGCATCACAAGTGCGGCAATTCCCGCCAAAACATAAAAAACAACAGCTTTGCCGCGCGCTCGGAAAACCGCAGGAAACAAACCTCGTATATATTGTATCATCGACACAATAAGCAGCGGTTTGCAGAACAGATAAAAATTCGCCGGAAAAAAATTGCGGCTTACCGCGGCAAACGGTACGTAAACTGCATAAAAACCGTATAAAACAGACGGCAGCTGTTCAAGTTTTAAATCAATGCTTCCTCTGAATAAAAGAAAAAATACAAAAGCGCATCCGCATATAGGAATCAGCGAATCGGAAACAAAAAAATAAAGCCAATTTTTCCAAAAAGAAAACGGCGCGGAATGATAAATAAACGTCGAGAAGCTCAGCACCGATAAAAACAAGACAGCGGCTGCAAGTCCGAAAAAAAACGCAAACAATGAAGATCCGGACAAGCGGAATTTATTTTCCATGCCGTACGTCTGAAAAAACCAAGCAATCGGCAGCGATACAATCGTAAACAACACCATAACAGCAAAATACCACAAAATGCGGAAGATTTACAAGTATCGATTCAAACCACTAGACATTTTATGATTGAATTTGATATTATAAGAAAAATGCTTTACTTGAAAGGTATTTTATCTACACAGGATTCAAAAATACGAAGGAGGATCGTTGGCGGACAATAAAGGGTTGCGGATAAATGAACAAATCCGCGCACGGGAAGTCAGGCTTATAGACGGCGAAGGACAGCAGAAAATTTTAACTATCGACGCGCTCAGACTCGCCAGAGAACGGGAACTCGACCTTGTCGAGGTTGCACCGCAAGCGAACCCGCCTGTATGTAAAATACTTGATTACGGCAAATATCGATTTGAACAGGAGAAAAGACTCCGTGATTCCAAAAAAAATCAAAAACAGCTGAAATTAAAAGAAATCCGAATGCAGCCTAAAATCGGATCGGGCGATCTTGATTTTAAATCAAAGCATATAAAAGAATTTCTTGACGAAGGAAGCAAAGTCAAGGTAACGGTTCGTTTCAGGGGGCGCGAACTTGCCCATACAGAACTGGGTCTTGATGTTCTCAATGCAGTATTACAACGGCTTGGAGATGAATACGTTATCGATAAACCTGCCGCAATGGAAGGAAGATTTATGTCGATGACGCTTAGTCCGAAAGTCAAAAAATGACGAGGTAACAGAAATGCCAAAATTAAAAACCAAACGTGCCGCAGCGAAACGTTTTTCACTGACAGGCAGCGGAAAAGTCAAGTATAAGAAGATGAATCTTCGGCATATCTTGACGAAAAAAGCCGCAAAACGAAAAAGACAGCTCCGCAAAAGCGGAATACTGAGTGAATCGGACGCAGCGAAAATTCGAAAACAACTTCTGCCGTACGGCTGATAGAGGAGAAATAAAATGTCAAGAGCAATTGACGGGACAAAACGGAAAAACCGCCGAAAAAAAATTCTGAAACTGGCAAAAGGTTTCCGCGGAAGACGCGGCACAAACTATAAAGCGGCGAAAGATGCCGTCGTGCAGGCTTTATCGGATGCTTATGTTGCGCGCAGGGATAAAAAAGGCGATATGCGTTCCTTGTGGATCAGCCGTTTGAATGCTGCCGTGCGAACGGAAGGATTGTCGTATTCGGTATTTATTAACGGTCTTGCAAAAGCCGGCATTATTATTAACAGAAAAGCATTGTCAAATATGGCAATCGAAGATCCGGCAGCTTTCAAAGTTGTTGTAGCAGAAGCAAAAAAAGCAGCCGGAGCATAACCGATGATAACTCTTGATCAAATTCGTCTCTTGGAACAAAAAGTAGAAAGCGCAGTAAAAAAAATTGCGGCACTTGAGCAGGAAAACGAACAATTGTCGGCAAAATGCGGACTGCTTGAAAAAACGAACGAAGAACTTACAAAACGTTATTCTTCTCTCGAATCTGACCAGGAAAGAATTGAGCAAGGGATTCTCCGTGCATTGGATCGGCTGAATGACATGGAAAACACTGTTCTGTCAGCCGGTTCGAATGCCGCGGCTAATGAACCGATCAAAAATCCCGAAGAACAAAACAATCAACGCAATGAAATTGCCGCAAATACAGAACCAAACACTACGGCGGCACCGGACAGCTTCCTGCATCAGGCGGCAGAAGAAAATGATGCGTCCGTATTTGATTTTGATATGGAATCTGCAAGCGATACGCCGATTCCCGAAGAAAAACCGCAGCAGCAAATCGGACAGCACGATATTTTTTAATTTATGGGAATGCTGCAGATAGATGTGCTCGGCACGTCATTCACTATTCAGGCAAAAGAAGATTCTCAGTATCTTGAATCGCTGCTTGATTATTATAAGCGCATTATAGCAAAAGTTGAAAACAGCGGAATACAGGATTCTCTGCGGCTGTCGATTATCGCAGGCATTTTGCTTTGCGATGAATTATACACGGAAAAAACAAAAAATATCGAAATTTCACAGAATAAATCGGAAACAGATCTTGCGGAAGCGGAAAAAATCACTTTAAAAATGATTGACAATATCGACAGGGCGCTTTCTTGAGTTATCCGTTTCTTTTATGGGTTGACGCGGATTCATGTCCGGTGCAAGTAAGAGATTTGATTATCCGGTTTTCAAACCGTCTTCAGGTGCAAACTGTTTTTGTCGCAAACAGATTGATTCCCTTGAAAAAAAATGCGCTTGCGCAAATGGTTATAACAAGCAGCGCAAAAGATTCCGCGGATGACTATATAGCAGAACACGCCGAAAAAAAAGATATTGTCGTAACACGCGATATTCCGCTCGCCGCACGGCTTGTCGAAAAACAAATAACCGTATTAAACGACAGAGGCATTATTTTTACGCCTGAAAATATCAAAGAACGTTTGTCTATGAGAAATTTCAGCTTAATGCTTATTGAACAGGGAATTACGCCGCAAAAAACATCAACTTTAAGCAAAAAAGAAATCAACGCATTTGCGAACTGTCTCGACAGAGAATTGCAGAAACGAATCAAAAAACATACAAACGGTTCCCCGTAATTTATATATGATCCGGCAGAGACATTTGAATATCTCTGATACGCGGCAGCACATCCATAAACGCCTCGACGACCTCCGGATCGAACTGTTTTCCCGACTGAGATCCGATTTCATTTATGACATCATCCGGTTTCCAGGCAGGCTTGTATACGCGTACGGAAGAAAGCGCGTCAAACACATCCGCAAGCGCAACAATCCGTGCAGAAAGCGGAATCTCCTCCCCTGCTAGTCCCGGAACGGTACAGCAGGAAACATCGCTGCCGACGGAAACGCGCTCCATGCTTACATATCCCGGATATCCGGTTCCGTCCCATCTTTCATGATGACGGAGCGCTACATCAAGCGACATTTGATCAATTTCGGATTCGATATTACTGAAAAGCACAGCACCGATATACGTATGCGCTTTTATTATATCGTATTCTTCCGGAGTAAAGCGCCCTGTTTTTTTGAGAATCACATCCGAGATGCCGACTTTTCCCACATCATGCAGCATAGCGGCAATACTGAGCGCATCGCGGAATTTGTGGGCTTCCTTTTCGGGGACGCTGTGTTTATATGCCCAGCGATCATAGATTTCAACAGAATAGCGCGCGACACGGGCAACATGGGTGCCGGTTTCTTTCGGATCTCTGAATTCAGCCATGTGAATCATGCGCATGACCAGCGCGCGGGTCAAATACGTGCGTTCGAGCGCCTGTGTCGCACTGCCCGCAAAATGTTCCAGATACAGTTCCGCGTCGTCGTCAAACGGAATTACGTTTCCATTGGCATCATGAGCATTTATTATTTGCAGCACGCCGAAATTGCGCGCGGAATTTTTCAACGGAACGGTAAGCATCGAGGTTGTTTTGTAGCCGGTAAGCTCATCTGTTTTGCGGTTGAATTTATACGGCTTGTCGGCGGGAATGTTATACGCATCGGGAACATTCAGCATTTTTCCCGACAACAACGTATATCCCGATATAGAAGATTCGTCGACGGGAACGGAAAAAGACGTAAACGGCATCTTTTGACCGGGCGCAAGTTTTTTCTGCTGAGTATCATTCTGCGCATATTTTATCTGCAATTTCTGTTCGCCGGCTTTGTCGCCGTCAATTAAAACATAAATCGATCCGGCATCCGCATGAACTATATCTCTTGATTCTGTCAGAATACGTTCCAGCAAAACATCGACATCGCGTATTCCGTTCAGAATACTTTCCATTTCGATTATCCGCTGTAGTTTTCGCTCTTTGGAAACGGCTGCATTCATAAAGAAATTCTTCCTCTAATAAATGTAATTTTATATCAAATACGTGCATTAGTCCATAGAAGTGCGTATCCGCGGCGGCTATTCGCCGTTTTCTCCAGATGCCGGCATTTTTCGTATCAAGGAAAAATATAAAGGTCCCGCCCCGCCGCATACATCAGGCATAACATGAAAGCCGAATTTTGTTTTTTCCGGAACAGGAAGCGGTTTATACGGCGAAGCTTCAATGACAGAAGAAATATCCGGAAAAACAATCTGCGCATTCCGGTATTTTTTAATCAGCTTTGCAATGATTTTATCGTTTTCGTCGTCGGTGAGCGCACAGGTGCTGTACAAAATATATCCGCCGGCTTTCGTCATCAAAAAAGCAGAAGACAAAAGTGCCCACTGTGCAAACGTCAGGTTCTTTATACGTGCCGGAGTCCAGCGGGCAAGATGTTCTTCCGAGCAAATAATATGCCGTTCGGATGAACAGGGCGCATCCAGCAAGACAGCATCGTAGCAGCATTGGTTTTTCCGGCATAAAAGCGAAGCGTCGCGCGATGTAACGGAAACACGAGAACGAATATTCGGAGGGAGCCGAGTATTCAGCACTGCCGACAGACGGGCGCTTCGCGGTGCGGAACGATCGTTGCAGCACAACAGCGCAGACGGCGGCATTCGGGAAGCAAGAATCAAACTTTTCCCGCCGGGAGCAGCGCACATATCGAGAATGTTTTCGGCATGTTCCAGCGGCAGCACAGATGCGGCAAGCACGCTTCCGGCATCCAAAAAATACGGATCGGCAGTGCTGTCCGCAGAAAAAAACGCAAGGCTCGAATTCTCCTTTTCCGAAAGCAGCGCTCGGCGAAGTTCCTGCCAGCGCCGGCCGTACAAGGCAGAATAATAATTTTCAAACGCTTCGGCGCCGTGTTTTTGGTTTTTCAAAGACATCAGGTATATCAGTTCCCTTTTTCAGCCGTTATATTTTTATACGCCGAAAAACAATCATTCCAAAGTGCATCGGCATGCATAATCGGCGCGGTAATTTTCAGCGGTTTTCCGGAAACAGGATGCTCGAACGCGGCAGATACGGCGTGAAGCCTGATTCCGGGGATTGTGTCGGTTCGTTTCGCTCCGTATTTTACATCGCCTTTTATGTGCATTCCGATTGCCGCAAGCTGGGCGCGGATTTGATGCGTGCGTCCGGTTTGCGGCTGCACCATAATATAACTGTACCGTTTGCCCGTGCCGATGCATCGCCATAAAAGTTCCGCGTGTTTTGTTCCCGTCTTTTTCGTATCAAAGATACGGGCTTTTTGATGCTTCGTGTCAAAGCACAGAAAAACGTTTTCCTGCTTCCATGAATCGGAAACAGCCTGTATCCCTTCCGCAACAGCAAGATACGTTTTTGACGCAAGGCGGGAAGAAAAAATCGCGGAAAGCTTTCCCGCGGCGGCAGCGTTCAAAGCCAGAACGGCAATACCCGATACAGGACGGTCGATTCTATGGGGACAAAATATTTCGGCGGTTCTGCACCGAAGCATTCGGCAAATTTCCGCATAAAATATGTTCGGCAGCAGAAAGGGTTTATCCGCATCGGAAGAACAAAAAGACTGACATATTTCGCCGGGGAGTTTATTTACGATGCAAATATCGTTGTCCGCATACAATATTCTATCCGCTGCCGGAATCGGTTCTGTATCCGCCATGACTTTATTCCGTGTAGTTATTCGAACGCAGCTGCACAGCCGACGCTTTTTCGCAGGCATCCGCAAAAACAGCAAGCCGCTCCGCAGTACTTTCGTTCGGCGCGGTTTCCGGCAATAACCCCAAAAGCGCTTTTTGGTAACAAATACGGAAAACCGCATTATCGATGCGGTTTTTCAATTCAGGCATTTCCGATGCAATATCTGCCGCATAACGCACAATATCCGCATAATACGGATCGGAAGACATGATAATATCAACACCCGCAAGGATCGCTTTTACAAAAAGCTTTTTCGGGCTGTCTTCGCCGGCGGAAAGCGCACTCATGCAAATATCGTCAGAAAATACAAGACCTTCAAAGCAGGCGCTTTTCCGCAGCACAGAAGCAATCATCTTTTCGGAAAGGCACGAAGAAACATCATCGATGCAGGGAACGACAACATGCGAAAGCAAAACAGCGGAATTCCCTGCGGCGAACAATTCCTTAAACGGACGCACAAATAATTCATGCAATTCATTTTCCGAAACATTGAGCCGAGGAAGCCCCGCATGAGGATCATCGTTTGTGTTGCCCGGAAAATGTTTCAGCACGGGAAGAATTCCGGCATTTGCATACGCGCGGACTGCCTGCGCACCGTACGAAAGCACGGCATCCATTGTACCGTAACTGCGTGAAGCGAGGAAATCCGCATTATCCGCTGTTTTCACTTCGGCAATCGGCGCAAGATTTACGGAAAAACCAAGCGCTTTCAGCTGCATCCCTGTGCAAAAATACAACGCATACGCATCCGCCGGAGAAAAAAGCTGCGGAATTTGCTCCGCAGACGGCAAAGGCGATGTTACGCCGCGCAGCCGATTTACAAAACCGCCTTCGTGATCCACCGCAAGCAGCGGCAGCGGCCCCGTTTCAAAAGCTTTCAGTATGGAATCCGTGTAGCCGATTATTTCCTGCGGCGAATCCGCGATATTCCGCGAAAACAAAATGAATCCGCCCGGAAAATACCCTTTTTTAAAATCGGGAGCAGGCATGAATTTGCGGGTGCCGTCCGCAGATACCAAAAGCATCTGCGATATTTTCTGTTCCAGCGGCAAAGATTCCGCATACAGGCGCGCAAGCCGTGCACAGTACGACTCGCGCACCGACGCGGCGATGTTTTTTCGGAACTGTTCGCCTGATTTTCCGGCTGTGCGGGATAAATCGAAATTATATTTATGATTTTCGGCGGCATTTGAAAAAGCGGCATTGTTCGAAACAGCAAACAGTGCCGCAAAAATCAGCAGCAATTTACGCGCAGTCATCCTACAGCAGCACTTCCGTAAACCAAGGAATATACGTTACAAGCAAAAGCACGGCTGCCTGCACAAGCAGAAACGGCACGATGTTTTTGACAATTTTCATGACGGGCGTGCCGAATGTGTATGAAGCAATGAATAAATCCATGCCGACAGGCGGCGTTAAAAAACCAAGCTGCATATTCATCAAAAATACCACAGCCGTATGTACCGGATGAATTCCGAACGATTCCGCGACAGGCATAAGCAGCGGGGATATTATCAAAATCGCAGAATAAATATCCATAACACAGCCGGCAGCTATGAGAAAAATATTCATTAACAAAAGAAACAAATATTTTGAATGAATAAACGTGCTGACAAAATCCGTAAAATACTGCGGCACATTTGCATCGACAAGATAAGACGAAAGCCCTCTGGCAGACGCAAGGATAAACAAAACTCCGCCGGTAACAGGCACTGCTTCCGCAATCACTTTAAATGCCTGCTTTACGGAAAAATCGCGGCGAACAAATGTTTCGAGAATATACGCATACACAAAAGCAAATGCCGCCGTTTCCATAAGCGAAAATGCGCCGTTAAAATAAAACAGCATAATCAGAGCCGGCATCAGCAATTCAAAAAAACCGCCCCGCACCGACAAGGCAATTTGCTTCGGCGAAAAAGACGGACGCTCGGAAAGCTTGTCCCGAACAACGCCGAGTATAATCATTGAAAGCGCAAGAAGCGTGCCGGGGATAACGGCTCCTTTGAAAACATCGAATATATCAACGGAAAAATAATTCGTTGTTCCGAACATTATTATCGCAACACTCGGAGGGAACAGCAAGCCGAGCGCACCGGAGGCGGTAATAAGGGACTCCGCATTTTCCTGCTTGTATCCCGATCCGCTCAATGCCGCCGTCAGCAATGTTCCCAGCGCAAGAATCGTTACGCCGGAAACGCCGGTAAATGTCGTGAAAAAAGTTACGACAACAACAGCGGCAATGACGGTACCGCCGCGGAACCATCCGAACAGCGAACGGAACACGGCGACAAGCCGCTCTCCGGCGCTTCCCCGCGATAAAATAAATCCGGCGACGGTAAACAGCGGTATGGCGGCAATACTCTTGTCGGTGAGGATTGTGTATGATTCCAAAGGCACCATTTCGACATATCCGCCGCCCTGAGAAAACGCGGCATACGCAATGCCGCCGATTGCAATAAACAAAGGAACACCGAGCAGAGCCAAAAAAATCAGCAGAACGATAAGCGGAACAAAGGCAGCTTCGGAAAGCGACAGCCAGCAGTTATTTACGGCATTCAACCATGGAATATTTTCCCAGCCGGCGCTGTAAAACAGCACGCCGATAATGGGACCGGCGGAAATAAAAAGTCCCGCAGCAAGGCCGACGCAGGAAGCAATAATATGTTCGGAATGTTTTACGGCGCGGAAAAGCATCGAAAAATAAGCGAGCGGAAGACATGCAAACACGAACCGCAGAGGGATTCCCCATATTTTTTGATCCGGCATAAAAGCGGAAAATGATTCGGAAAACGCGGCAAAAAACAATGCCGTAAGAATTGCGGGTACGGCAGCCGCACGAATCCGCAGAACCGGCAGACGCGATTTTTCATTCAGCTTATCCGTGAGCGAAGCAAGACTGATATGCTGATCGCTTCTCCAGGTTACCGCGCCGGCGATGCAGGCAAATACAAACACCAAATTCATTTGCGCGCCGTCGGAATTTATTACAGGTATATGCAATGCCGAGAGCAGCTTCAATACAAGCGGCAGCAGCGCCAGCAGAAAAATGCAGACGCAGCCCGCAATATCTTCGATAACGGAAAAACGCACCGGACAGGAATGTTTTTGTAGCTGATTCATCACTGAGCTGCTCTGATTCTATTCAATTCCGAAGATATTTTTTTGAAAAAATCAAAATCAATGCAGGAAACTGACGGATCCGCCGCCATGGCTCGGACATCCTGTGTAAGAACGTCTTCCCAGCGTTTTTTTTCGTCCGCCGTCAGTTCAACGCGAACTGCGTTTTCGCTTTCCATCATTTTCATGTATTTTTCGTCGTTTTCCATTTGAACGCCGACGAATTTATCTTCGGTGCGTTTTACGGCGGCAAGCAGTTCCGGCTTAAACTGCGCGGGAATCGCATTCCAGGTTTTTTCGGAAATAACAAACGCCGCCATAACAGGGCACAGCGGAGTTTCGATGATATACGGCAGCGCTTTGTGATACTGCGCGGCATACGCATACATCGGAATGGAATACAGTCCTTTTATGCCGTTCGCGCTCCGTGCGCTTGTCATCAATTTTTCGGAGGGAATATCTTCCGTCGTATATCCGGCAAGCTTGAACGCGCGGCCGAGCGCAGGACTGGTGAATCCGCCGACACTGAGTTTTATGGATTTCAAATGTTCCGGCGAGCGGACTTCTTCTTTCGTCATAAAATTCGCCCAGCCGACAATGAACCAGCCGAGCAGCACAAATCCCTGTTCTTTTATCGCGGCGCCGATATCCGCATCGCAGAACGAAAGAATATGCGAAACTTCATCCTGCGAACGGAACAAAAACGGCACGCACAATGTCAGGATATTCGATTTCGGAGCAAGCTCATACGCGCCGATATTCGTAAAAACCGCGCCGTCGATAGGACTCGCACTGCCGGGACGCACGGAACGCATCTTGCGGATAACGCCGCTTTCGCCGCCTTGGGCATTCATGTCATAAAACTGAAGCGTTACCTGTCCGCCGGTAATTTTCGTCCATTCAAGCGCCATGTTTTTTTGCTCTATATCCCAGGGAGAACGCGCCGGCGCAATCGATGCTATTTTTACCGTTATTTTCTGCGCAAAAATCATCTGCACAGCGCCGAAAAAAAGAAAAAAACAAACAGCTTTTCCGAATTTTTTAATTATCACATTGAACTCCTACACATATCTTCTATAAAAATATTGAACGCACGGCGTTCGGCGGTTTATCAAAAAAAGTTAATCGTCAGTCCCATACAAGGAAAAAATCATCCCGATGCGCTTTCAGATACTGCGCTTTTTTCTGTGCAAGAATAACCGCAAGACGATTCGCCGGATCCGCATTCGGATCGATTGCCAGGGCGCTGTCCAGTGCGGCATCGAAACCGGCTGCATCCTGCGCCGGTATGCAGAAAGACTGCGCATACGTGATGTACGGTCCCGGCGTTTTTCCGCCGGATATTTCCAAACACTGTTCATACGCATAGCGGGCACGCTCGCTGTTCCCGCCGAAATCAGCCGGAGCTGCGGCATAAAACGCACATAATATTTCCCAAATAGCGCCGTTATTGAAATCACTCTGCAAAGCGGCGGCTTTTTCGAGCAAGGCGACGGCGCCGGAAACGGTAGAAAGTATCTTTACGTCCAGCGGATCCACACTGAACGCACCGAGCCAGCCTGCCCCGCACCAATACGCATTTGAAACATCGGACAGTTTTAAATTCGCGAGTGCTTTTTCGATTCTGCCGGAATCTCCGCTTTGTATGTCGGCGGAAAAACCGTGATAGCGCAGTTCAAAAGCCTGCAGCGCATAATCCCGTCCGCGCAGATAATGCATTTTCGCACGCACTATTTCCTGCTGCTGAAGCTCGAACTGTTCCAGCGGCAGCTGATCCGCGGGCTGCTGAACAAACACATTTGCATACATGACATACAAAGACGCCGTCATCGCAGCCAATCCCTGATGGGCGGGATTTTTCGCCGACAGTATTTCATATAATTTCAAGGCAGTGGGGAAAAAATCCGCCATCAGTACCGGATCCGACTCGCCGGTAAGCGGAATCATCATGTCGTCCGCCGATTCTCCCGCAGCAACGGGAACGCCTTTTTTATCTATGCCCGCAAGCTGTGTAGACAGCGAATTCATCACGGCATTTTTCGTTGCCGCGCATGATGAAAAAAACAAAGCGGCGCAAAAAAAACAAAAACGCACAACAATACGTCTGGAAAAAAACATAATATTGCAATTATATGAAAGAAAAATAAAAAAAACAAGCCGGCAGCTGCATTTCCGCACAATGCGAAATCAGCCGAAAAACAGCACTCGGATGCTTTGTCAGCTCCGTTAACGGAATGCCGCCGTTACGGGAGCTGACAGAATGCGCTGTTAATGAGGCTAACGGAAACGCGTCCGTTAATAGGACTAACGGAATGCCACCGTTAAGGACACTAACGGAAACATTCCGTTAGCGGTACTAACAGAACGCAGCCGTTAAGGACACTAACGGCTGTGATGAGAGACCTTTAAACATCACGATGACGAAGGACTCTCATCACGATGAAAGGCCTTTAAACATCACGGAGGTGAAGCATTCTCCGCAGCGGGAGCGCGTTCTCCCGGCTGAACAGGCGCGCTTCACACGCTTTCTCCGCTTCAGCCGCACGCAGCCCGCAGAAATGACATTTACATTTTTCCGCAAAATCGGCATACTTTCGATTATGATGTTTTTTTCTGATGCGGAACTGCCGGCGCCCGGTCAGACGGTCGTCGTGGGAATGTCAGGCGGCGTGGATTCGACATTGACCGCTTTGCTGCTGAAAGACCGAGGATGCCGCGTTATCGGCGCGACAATGTCCGTCTGGAATAACGATTTGCCGCTGCCGGCTTCCGCAAATGCTATGCGGAATTCCTGTTACGATCCCCACGAACAAAAGGACATTGACGCCTGCGCCGATTTCTGCGCGGAAAATTCCATTGAATATCAGGTAATTGACGTCCGCGAAGCATACAAGACAGAAGTCTTGGATTATTTCAAGGCGGAATACCGAGCCGGACGCACGCCGAATCCCTGCATCAAATGCAATCCGTCGGTAAAATTCGGCGCGCTTTTAAAAGGCGTAAGAGAAAAAAACATCGACTTCGATTTTTTCTGCACCGGACATTACGCCCGTTTAGTCCGCCCGTCGTCAGGCATAGCAGCGGTGTATTATGACGGTCCTTTTTCCGCAGACGGCGCGGACTCAAAACCGCTTTTGATTGCTCCTGCGGAAGACAAGGCAAAAGACCAGACGTATTTTTTATACCGGATTCCTTCCGATGTGCTTGAAAAAGTCCGCTTCCCGCTGGGAATGCTGCGCAAAGAAGATGTTTTTTCCATGGCACGCAGCCGCGGTTTGACTGCGGCGGAACGCCCCGAAAGCCAGGATTTTATACCGAGTGATTTTTTCGATGCTCTTTTCGCGGATAAACCGTCGGTGCCCGGCGACATTGTCGATTTGGACGGACACGTTATCGGCAGACACCGCGGCATCGAGCATTATACAATCGGACAGCGCCGCGGTCTCGGCGTCAGCGCGCCGTATCCGCTGTATGTATACGGGATAGATGCCGAACACAACACCGTTATACTCGCCCGCGACGACGATCTGCTGTGCCGCGGGCTGGATGCGGAACAATGCGTTTGGGCGGGCAATTATACGCCCGAAAGAGCATTCCGCGCGGAAGTAAAAATCCGCCTTGCCGCAAAACCCGTGCCGGCACTTATTTCGCCGAAACCTGACGGTTCATGCAGCATGACATTCGACACGCCGCAGCGGGCAGTTGCCCCCGGACAGTCCGCGGTAGTATATTTGAAAGGAATACAAGCAGGAGGCGGGATAATTTCCCGTGCAATAAAATGAAACGTATATACCTTGATTACAACGCGACAACGCCGCTCAGCGAAGAAGTCAAACAATTTTACATTGCCGCGCTTGAAAAATACGCGAACGGTTCCAGCCTGCATGAAGAAGGCAGAACTGTCGCAAAATCCATTGAATGCGCCCGCAGACAAGTTGCTTTGCTTGCCGGTGCGGATTCCGAAGAAATTATTTTCAATTCAGGCGGTTCGGAATCGAATAACACCGTCATGAATACCATGATCAACGAATCGAAAATCCGCGGACGCAGCGTCATCGTTACGACGGCAGTCGAACATCCGTGCGTACTGGAAGCCTCGAAGCGGCTGTCTTCATTCGGTCTTGAAGTTATTTATCTTCCGGTTGACGAATTCGGCACGGTAAAGACTGATGCATATCAGGCGGTGCTCGAAAAAAAACCGCTGCTTGTTTCCGTCATGACGGCGAACAATGAAATCGGCACAATTCAGGATATTCCGCTTCTTGCAAAGGCAGCGCATGAAGCCGGAAGCTTGTTCCATACCGACGCGGTGCAGGCTGCGGGAAAAATTCCCGTCAATGTTCACGACTGGAATGTCGATTACGCCACGTTTTCCGCGCATAAAATTTACGGTCCGAAAGGCGTCGGCGCGCTGTTTGTGAAAAAAGGCGCCCCGCTCGAATCGTTTGTCCGCGGCGGACATCAGGAACACGGAATGCGCGCCGGAACATACAACGGTCCCGCAATTGCCGCATTCGGTCTTGCGGCGGAGCTGGCGAAAAACGAAACAAGCGAATACGGACTGCGCATGCGGAAACTGCGGAATATGCTCAAAGACGGACTGCTTGAAAATATTCCGGACATACGGATAAACGGTCATCCGGAAAACGTGCTGCCGAATACGCTTGACGTATCGTTTCCAGGCGCGGAAGGGGAAGCAATCCTTCTGCACCTTGACTTATTGGGCATCGATGTTTCCACCGGTTCGGCATGCGCATCGGGCAGCCTTGAACCCTCGCATGTCCTGACGGCGACGGGCATGGGACCAGAACTCGCGCACGGCTCAATCAGATTCAGCTTCGGCAAATATAATACGGAAGAAGACGTAGCATATATACTTTCCGTTTTTCCGCAGGTAATTGCGGATTTACGAAAAATGTCCACCGTGCGCTGACCGGGGACAAAAAAACGCGGCTGCTGTTGAATGCATCGGTCTTTGAGCGCGGCTGCCTAGGCAGGATTCATTTTTTCGGCGTCCGCACAAGAGAGGTACTATTATGGGAGACTGGTTATATTCCGATGTGGTAAAAGACCACTTCATGAATCCTAAAAACGTTCTTATGGACGATGAATCGGCATGGCCGTGCGACGGACGCGGAATTGTCGGAAATATCAAATGCGGCGATCAGATGCTTATTCTGCTGCGCATAACGGACGACGTGATAACCGATATCCGCTGGAAAACATACGGCTGCGCAAGCGCCATTGCTTCCACATCCATTTTATCGGAAGCGGTAAAAGGCATGAAAATCGAAGACGCGTATAAACTCCGCCCCGATGACATCGTTGCAAAACTGGGCGGTCTGCCTTCCAATAAAATACACTGTTCCGTTTTGGGCGATAAAGCGCTCCGCGCCGCAATCGACGATTATCTTGCAAAACAAGGGCGCGCGTCGCTTGCAGGGCAGGAACAAACAGAAGTTATTTGTCATTGCCTGAACGTTACGGACAAAGATCTCGAAGAAGCCTACAAAGCAGGCGACCGCACCTGGGATGATATTCAGGCGCGGACCAAAATAGGCACTTCCTGCGGAACATGCAAAGAGCGCGCAATGGCAAAAATGCACGAATTCGAACATTTGTACGGGGCATAACCGCACGGCAAATTACGGCAATTTCATTTCCGCGAAAGTTTCCGATAATTCCGCGACAAGGTTCCACTGACGCTTCATGTGATTCACGGCTGCCGCGGTTTTATCCGCATACGCGGCGTGCGTTTTATTTTTATCCGCAAACTGCTCCGACACCGCGCACGCCGCCGCAAAACCGCTTTCCATTGCGGCGGAAATTCCCTCACCCATAGGATTGAGAAAGAGCGCCGTTTCGCCGGCAAACAGCACTCTGCCCGTGCCCAATTCGACAGTGCAGCCGGGGCGAATATGAGGCATAAGCCATTTTTCCGCTTCCAATTGTTTTGCGATGCGCAGTCCGCACGAAGTTTTCATGTAAGAAATAAAACGTTCGTAAAAAAGCCGGACATTGCGCGGATTTTTCACCGCCACCCCGAAAATCAAATACCCGTCTTTCACATTAAACCAGGCATCATACTCGGAAAGCTCCGGCTGCAAGTACGCATAAAAATAATGCGGATCGAGATCGATGCTGCCTGTATTAAATGTCTGGAACGTTGTAACAAGCGGCGGCGCTGCACCCGTTATTTTCCGTTTCAAAGAACCGATAACGCCTTCGCAGTCAATCAAATAGCGCGCGGATTCCGAAAAGCATTTTTCGCCCTTAAAGCCGACCGTTACGCACTCTTCGCTTTCCGTGCATGAAACAGCAGCCGTGCCGTCCGCAATTTCGGTTCCGCATGCCGCCGCCTGTTCCGCAAGCCAATTGTCGAAAACGCTGCGCCATACATTGAGTCCGCGCTGGCAGAACGCATGCGCGGTGCCGCGGGCATCGGTAAAAATCATCCCGTTATTTTCCGCCGGCGCGCAGGAACAGCTGCTCGGAACCGGTTTTCCGAAATATTGCTCGGCAAGATCCAGCGTTTTTTTTATCAATATGCCGGAACAGGATTTACGGCGGGGCAGCTTCATTTTTTCAGCCAAAAAAACACGGAAGCCTCTTTCCGATAATATTTTTGCCGCCGTGCAGCCCGCAGGTCCCGCACCCGCAACAATCACATCGTACATACCGTTATCTCCGAAGCACATTATGAAATAAACGCCGGACATCTGCCATTGACACAGACAATCGGCAATGATAAGATTTTATTATATCATACCATTATATGGAACAATCAAACAAGGATTTACGGAAATAATGAAAGACAGAAAAAATCCCCGCATCGAGCAGCAAAAGCAAAAAACTTCTGCAAAAAAAAATAAAATACTGACAGCCGGTTCTATTATAATTCTTATTTTTTCGGCAATTACATTTATTTTTATTCCGGCAATGACGGATTCGCTGAAAAAACAGCTGCCGCCGTTCGGGAAATATAACGGAAAACCGATTAAATACGAGAGCGGTTCGGAATTCGCGCAAATGGTCGAATATTACGAACAGCAGGAAAAAAACAGAGGCAGACAGCTCGACGAAAGCGCGTATTTTCAGATATTCAGCAATGCATTCTCGACAACCGCAATCAATATGGCTTTTGCCGACGAAGTAAAAAAAAGCGGCTACATTCCGTCCGACAAACTAATCGACAGAACGATGCTGCCGTATTTTTATGATTCCGAAAATAAATTTTCCGCGCGCATTTACAGAGATACCCCCGACGCAAAAAAGATCGAATTGCGGCAGCAAATTACGCAGAGCCTGATAACGCAAAAATATGCCCGCGATATATTCGGAAGCGGCGGCGCACAAAGCAATGAGCCCGCCTACGGCATAAAATCGTCCGAAGCGGAACAAGCGTTTATCCGCAGCATGCAGAGAAAAGAACGCGCATTCCGTATGGCGGTTTTTTCCAAAGACGCATTTCCCGCATCCGAGGCAGCTGCGTTCGGGCGGGAACATCCGGAATTGTTTCAAAAACTGAATCTTTCCGTTGTAACCGTCGAAACGGAAAGCGAAGCAAAAAAAATATCCGCGCAGCTGAAACGGAATGAAATTACGTTTGACGATGCCGCAAAAGAATTTTCGAACAAAGCACACAGCGATGAAGACGGCGTGCTGACCGAAAATTTTGCGTATCAAATTAAAAATATTCTTACCGGCGAAAATGATCTTAACCGGCTTTGTGCGCTCGCGGAAAATGAAACAAGCGATGTTATTCAAACAAAAGAGGGATATTCGCTGTTCCGCTGTTTTGCCGCTCCGGAAGACGCGGATTTTTCAAACGCCGAAATGCAGAGTGCCGTTGATTCATATATGAAATTGTATGAAGCAGGACGCATAGAAGATTTTATTATCGCGCAGGCAAAAGATTTTGCGGCGGCTGCGGTAAACAGCGGTTTTGCGGATGCCGGAAAAAAATTCGGCATAGAAGTTGTCAGCGTGCCGCCGTTTTCAATGAATTACGGCAACAATCCGCTGCTCAGTTTTATCGACACGGCGGCGGCTCCGGCATTGCAGAACGCCGAAACGAACGAACACTTTCTTAAAACCGCATTTTCATTAAAGGAGCGGGAAATATCCGAGCCGCTTGTTCTCGGATCGAATGTCATTGTGCTGCAGCTTTCCGAGGAAACCGAAAAAGCAGATGATGCAGACTCTTTTGCGTATATTTTTCCCTACTATGTATCGCAGTTTGATCAGTCCGCCGTGCAGCAGTTTTTCATGACAAGCAAAAAACTGGAAAATAATTTTATTTCCGTGTATTTTTCGAATTTCATGAACTGATTGCCTGTATGAACGGAACGGAAAAGCCCTGCCTTGTTGAAACACCGCAGGGTTTTTCTGTCTTATATAAAAATCAATATTTATATTCACGGCATGATCCCGCAAAAACAATACGGAATTATATTTCCGCTTTAGAAATGCAGCAGGGAACATTGTTCCTCTGCATTTCGCCGGCGTTCGGCTACGGATTGCAGGAACTCTTCGAGCGGCTGCCGGAACATTGCTTCGTACTTGCCGTTGAACACGAACGTGCCTTGTACGATTTTTCCGCACAGTATTTGAAAAAATATTCCGCAAGAACGGATTTTGCATCGATATATATTCCCGACGAACATTTTTTCTGTTCGTTGTTTTTGTCCGATAAACAGGATAATCCGCTGCCGCCGACAGGCATTTTCAAACGCTGCATTTCCATCGATTTTTCCGCCGGAATTCGGCTGCACAAAGATTTGTACAACAGAATCGTAACATACGCAAACGATTTTATTTCGCAATTTTGGAAAAACAGACTGACGCTCATAAAAATGGGCAGATTATACGCAAGGAATTTATTCCGCAATCTCGCATCGGTTCCGTTCGCAAAAATATTGCAGCCGCAAAGCATATCAAAACCAATCATCGTTTTAGGCGCCGGCTGTTCGATTGACGCAATTCTGCCGATGCTGAAAAACCACGCTTCCGAATTTTTTATTCTGGCGGTGGACAGCGCGCTTAACGCGCTGTTATGCAGCGGAATACATCCGGATGCGGCGGTCGCCGTCGAATGCCAGCTTGCAAATGAAAAAGCATTTATCGGCACAAAAAAAAATAAAATTCCGCTGATAGCAGATATTACTTCAAGACCGAACATCACAAGACTATCCGAAGGCAATACCTATTTTTTTATGTCGGAATACGCCCGTTCGTTTTTTCTCGATCGGCTGCAGGCTGAAAAATTGATACAGCCGGTATTTCCTCCGTTGGGTTCCGTGGGATTGGCTGCCATGGAAATTGCTCTTTATTTGCGGATGCCGGATATTCCTGTTTTTTTTGCGGGACTTGATTTTTGTTTTCCTGCGGGAAGCACGCACTGCAAAGAAGCTCCCGCTTCGAAATATGCTCTTAATACTGCAACACGAATAGCTCCGGCAGGACAGCCGGATTCGGCATTCAAAACCGGTGCGGCGAAAATAGTATGCAAAAACGGCACCGTGCAGTTCACGGATAATGCACTCGCCAATTATGCGGCACTGTTTTCCGCCCGCTATTCATCACAACATAATATTTTCGATATTGCCGAAGCCGGCACCGATTTGCATTTGCGCCGCTGCTCTCCGCAAAACATGCTGCAATTTGCGGAAGCTTTTCGCCGCACGGAAATTCAGCCGCGCAAAAACACCGACGCTGCTTTAACGGAACAAAAAAAATTAACGGATAAAATCATTTCTTTTTATGAACAGGAATTATCTGCACTGCAAAGAATCCGCTTGATTCTCAGCGGCGCTGCAAAAGCAGACGGCTCTTTCATCGATACAAAAAACGAATTGGAGAAGCTTCTTTCGGAACGGGAATATCTTTATCTGCATTTTCCGGATGCCGCCGCAGGTTTAAAAACGGAAACAAGTTTTTTTAAACGGATCAGGGCGGAAATAGATTTTTTCATCAAAGACATAAATGTCGGGATATCGGCTTTGCGCGGATAAACTATTACGCCTCTTTTGTTTTCAGCACAGCAAGAAATGCCGACTGGGGAAGCTCGACATCTCCCACCATTTTCATGCGCTTCTTGCCTTCTTTTTGTTTTTCCAGAAGTTTTCGTTTCCGCGTTATATCGCCGCCGTAACATTTTGCGAGAACATCTTTTCTGACAGGATTAACCGTTTCTCTGGCAATAATCTGGCTGCCGATAGCACCTTGTATGGCAATTTTGAATTGGTGGCGGCTTATTTCATCTTTGAGCATTTCGCAGACATGCCGCGCTTTTTCAACCGCATTTCCTTTAAATGAAAGCTGCGAAAGCGCGTCAACGTTTTTGCCGTTTATCAAAATATCGATTTTTACCAATTCGGTTTCTCTGTAGCCGATAACTTCATAATCAAAAGACGCGTATCCGCGGCTGTAGCTTTTTAAGCGGTCATAAAAATCAAAAAGCACCTCAGCCAGCGGCATTTCGTACGTAATTTCGACACGCTTTTCATCAAGGTACTGCATATTAGTCTGCACGCCGCGTTTTTCGGTACACAAAGACATTATATTGCCTAAATATGCTGCCAGCGTAATAATCGAAGCTTTTATGTACGGTTCATACGCGGCTTTTATGCAGTTTTGTTCGGGATAATCGGCAGGATTATCAATATATTTTTCTTCTCCCGAAGGAAGCGTTATCCGGTAACGAACCGACGGCGCCGTAAAAATAACTGCCTGATTAAAATCGCGCTCCAAACGTTCCTGAACGACTTCGAGATGCAAAAGTCCCAGAAATCCGCAGCGAAAGCCGTGTCCCAGTGCAAGAGAAGAATCGTTTTCATACACAAGACTTGCGTCATTCAGTTTCAATTTTTCCATGCTGTCTTTTAATTCTTCGTAATCATTCGAATCGACAGGATAGATGGAAGAAAAAACAACAGGCTTGACATCTTTGAATCCGGGCAGCGCTTCGGCGGCAGGATCGTCGGCGAGAGTTACGGTATCTCCGACAGAAATGTCCGAAACGGTTTTTATTCCGGCGATAATATATCCGACATCGCCTTCGGTGAGCGCGGATTTTTCTTCAAGCTTTATGCGGAAAATACCGACTTGCTCCACTTTGTAATCGGCATTGCCTGCCATAAAGCGGATCGTTTGTCCTGGCTCAATTTTTCCGCCGAACATGCGCACATGAACAATCACGCCGCGGTACACATCGTAATGACAATCGAAAACAAGCGCGCGGGTTTTTCCCGTTTCATCATGCACGGGAGAAGGAATTTTTGCCACAATCGCTTCGAACAATTCATCGATGCCGGTACCTTGTTTTGCGGAAACAAGCACCGCATCATCGGGATCAAGTCCTAAATCATGCGCGATTTGTTTTTTTGCGGCAGGAATATCCGCAGACGGCAAATCGATTTTATTTATGACGGGAATTATTTCAAGGTCATGTTCCATTGCAAGATACATGTTGGAAAGCGTTTGGGATTCCACACCCTGCGCGGCATCGATAAGCAAAAGCGCGCCTTCGCAGGAAGCAATAGCTCTTGAAACTTCGTAGGAAAAATCAACATGGCCGGGAGTATCGACAAAATTCAATTCGTATTGAACACCGTCCGGCGCAGTATACGGAATAGTAACCGCCTGACTTTTAATTGTAATGCCGCGTTCCCGCTCTATATCCATATTGTCGAGAATTTGATTCTGGAACTGCCTGTCATCGATGATTTTCGCTTTCTGGATAAGCCTGTCCGCCAGCGTCGATTTTCCGTGATCAATATGGGCGACAATACAAAAATTTCTGATGCGGGATAATTCTGCCATGATGTGCCATTCTATTAAAAAAAGTACGGACTGTCCAGAGGAGCAATCATCGCGACATTGATATCGAGATACCCGCTTTTGCGTTTCTTTGTATATAATTCGGCGTAAAACAGGTTTTCATCTTCGAGAATTTTTGTCCGTCCGAGCGTAACAGGGTCGTTTTCCGAAAAGCCGGATTCATCCGCGATGCTTCCGTTTACGACAGCGGCAACGGCGAATTTTTTGCGGTTTTCCGAAACGGAATTCAACTTCATGCCGAATAACGGCAAACATGCGTTTGCAGCTGTTTCATGGCGGTAAAATGTTTTGCCGGGCGCATCGGGACGGGCATCCAGATATACAATGCGCGTAGTTTTTTCTCCGGATGCGCCGACACATTCAATCGGAACAAGCATTCCCGGACTGACAGACAGCAAAGCATTCTGCATTTGCTCCAGTGTTTTTATTTGCGTATTTGCAATAGAAACTATTGTATCGCCGGGCATAATGCCGGCATACCAGGCAGAACCGCTTGTCATGGTATACAGAATTTCAACGCCGGCATCTTCTCTTTGTCCTGATTGATCCGCATCGCCTTTTTTCGTCCGTCCGTAAGCTCCGATCCAAGAGTGTTCGACTTTGCCGCCGCGGTACAAAGCGGCAAGATTTCTTTTCAAGTATTCCACGGGAATTGCAAAATTCAGCCCGTCCGCGCGAAGCATTCCCGCAAAAACAACTGCCTGGACATTTCCCATCTGATCGATAATCGGACCGCCGGAATTGCCGGCATTTATTGCGGCATCTATTTGCATGACGGACGCCACGGAAAGCAGTTTTCTGTCGATTGCGGAAACAATTCCCGATGTCAGCGTTCGTTCCAAACCAGCAGGGGATCCTATCGCGTATATCCGCTCTCCTATGTTCAGCGAATTTGAAGAACCCAACGCAAACACATAGGGCGCGTCAATTTCCGTTTTTATCAGTGCAAGATCAAGCGTCGGATCCCAGCCGATTACCTTTGCGGGAATTCTGGTATCGGAATCTTCTGCCAGCTTGATATACAGCCGCGAAAAGCCTTTGTATGTCGGATCAACTAAATGCTGAATCACATGATGATTTGTTACAATGTATCCGCGCGGATCGATGAAAAAGCCGGAACCGATAACACGTTCGGGGTATCCCATGCCTTTTTCCACCTTCAGCCCTAAATCGACCCAAACGGTAACGGTTCCCGCAATGTATTGAAAAATCTTTCCCGATGTTTCGTTTTCAGGCTGCTTCAATTCGGAAAGAAGCGGCAGCATTGCCCGCGCATACAAATCTTCCGCGGAATAAGCAGCATCCTGCACATATTGAGTTCCGGCAAATGACAAAGATTCATACAGCTGCCATGCGCGGAAAATATTTTCCTGTTCCGCAGACAAAGATTCGGCAAGGCATTTTTTTACCGCCTGCGCACAAAAATCCGTGATTTCCTGCGCCGCGTTATCGTTCGGCACATTTTCCCGAAGCAGCATTGCACGGAACAGCGCATACACGGGGTTATTCGGAACGATTTTTTCTATTTCTTTTATTTCCGATTCCAAGCTCTGGCGGCTGCCGTACTCATCCGGAGACAAAACCGCTTGTTTTTCGGATGCGCAGCTTCCGCAGAAAAATATGAAGCATAAAATAAACGGAGCAAAAAGCATATAATGCCGGCGAATTCCGTTCCCGCTATAAATCATAGTCTGTTTTCTCCATATCAAAAATTTCGGCAAAACAAAAACGATCGAACTTTACCGCGTATATTTTTTTCGGTTCGGAAGATTCTTCGATATCAATATAAACACCGGAAGCATCGGCGCGGTTAATTTCCCGCAGTACAGTTTCCGCCGCTTTTGAAGAGCAAGCGCTTCCTATCCAATATATATCTGCGGACGGTTCTTTTATTACCGGAAGCGACACGCCGTCCGTTTCGACCGAAAAAGGATGTCCGCCGCGAAAATGAACCGAGACTTTCTTTCCCGTAACATGATTGGTAAACCAAACCGAAATATACTCGGACGCATCGGCAGCGGCAGACGGCATCGTTTCACAGCCGCAGTCAAAAACGCCGGAATAAGCGGAATCCCAGCGCTGAACACAAATTCCGCCGGAATGATATTCGATTTCATAATCCGTTTTTGAATCGCGGTTTAAATCTCCGGAAATTTTGCGGCAATATATGCCGTCTTTCGCGGGAAAAATACCGAAAATCCGTGCATACAGCGCGGATTTTTCATTTGCATCATGCGGGGAATACCGAAATTCCGGATCGAATGCATAGCGCTCATTCAGTTCGAAAAAACCGTCTTTGTCCGCATCGACAGAACAAACCGAAGGCAAACCTGCTTCATACTGCATTTTTGCGTATATTTTGCCGTTTTCCGAAAATTCGGCGTACAGCGGAACCGCATCGGAAAAAGACATTGTATTTCTGCATTGCTTTGTTCCGGAAACGGGCTGATCCAGTTCGGAAACAACTTGCCAAAAATTTTCCCGAGGGAATGCGGCGGCGTCCGCCGGCAGCCGAGGGATTTGAAATGCACTGTCCGGCAAGAAATCCGGGCTCGAAAATAATACGGGCGTCCAAAACACCGTATCAGGGAAAAAAAACGCAGCTGTATCGATATCCCTGAAAAAACATGAGCGCACTGCCGGAAAAACGCCGTAGCGCATATCGGCACCGCCGGCTAATTCAATTGCCTGCGGCATGCCGTCGGCACAGATAAGTTTCCAGGTATCGACATCATCCTGCAGACGGCTGTAGCTGACAGCCGTTAATTTTCCGGCAGCATATTCCGCGTTCAAATTTTTCAAACCGCTACCGTTTGTATCAAACCATATTGAGCCCGAAAAATTCAGCAGGAAATCTTCTATCGCGGAAACAGCTTCATCTTCGCCGCTGCCGGAATACGCATGCAGCAAATTTTCAAGCGCTCGGAACGGAATTGTTCCGTATGAAGCCGCACAGTCTGCAAACAATCCGGCAGCCGTCATGGCGTCGGCAAGTCCCGTTCTGTATGCTTCAAGCGGGTAATAAATGCTGCGCTGCCGCGGCTCCGTATTTTCCGCGTACATATCAAGCAATATCCGTCCGTTATCGGAAAACGGCACGGCTGCCAAAATGCACTCCGGATCTGTCTGCGCAAAGACGGATATATCCGCAAGAATTTTTTCTGCGAGCGAAGCAAACTCTTCATCACCGTCCGCAGACATATTCACTGCATCGGGATTTTCATACGCAAAAAAAATCTTTCTGAAGCGCGAATCTTCCGGAAAACGCTTCACGGCTTCTGCCGTGAATTTTCTCGCGGCACTGATATCGTGTATTCGGTACAAAGATTTTATCTTGATAAATAATATTTCGGCGGTATCTGCGCCGGAAATTTCCGCAAGGACTTCAAGCGCCTGCTGTTCCAGGCAGATTTCAGAGAGCAAATCCGCGTAAAACAATTTCGCGTTTTCTTCAATATTGTTTACCCAGCTGTCAAGTGCAAATGCTTTTTCCAGAAAAATCCGCTGCCGAGCTTTCGGAATCCCCGTAAATGCGCCGGCAGCACTTTTGACATACCACAAATCGGAAATATCATCGCTGTAGGAAAGCCCCGTTTTCGCCGAAAAAAAAGCATCGCTGTACCGCCCCGCCGCGAAATGCGCAACAGCTGCTTCGGCATATTTTTCCGCAGAAATACGCCACTGTTTTTCCGTGCCGAAACCAGCTGCATCAGGATAAACGGCCTGAATAAAAATAAGCGTCAGATAAGTCTGTATGAGTAAAAATTTCCTCGCTGCCATTTCAGTTTCCTTTAAGCGGCACCGCCTCAGCCGACAAAGCGCAGGCTCTTCTGTTTTCGGAATATCATTTCCTGCTCAAAAACGAAAATCTATGCGGAAAACAACAGCTCCGCAAAAAAAACATCTCCATTTATTTTCGTCCGGTATCCGCACCGAATTTAATATCCGCCGCAATTTGTCGCGTCAATAAAACGAACCCATGCCGTAACGCATTCTTCGGTATTCTGTCCGATCTGATACGTTTTTACCGATCCGTTTGCAACACAAACCGCAGCAGGCAGTTTGATCGGTCCTTCCCATAATGCATCAGGCGCACGGCTGCATAACCGAACGGAAAGTTCCCCGTCCGGCAATTTATACATTCCGCATTTTTCGATTATACCAAAATACTTGTTATTAGTCCTGTTTTTGCTTGCATTGTTTATGAAAATTCGGTTTTTATCCGCCGTAAAAGTAAACCCGCAGGAACAAATGGTCAGATTTCCTTTCGCATGCATCACTTTTTTCATTACGGCATACGGAATTCGTTCATTGCAGCCGCACTCAAGCAGTCCCCGGCACAAAAGCCGCAGCCGAACCGCCGCAGGCTGCTCAAAAAACTTTTTCCTGTCCATATAAATACCGCCGGAATCCGCGCAGGCTGCGCCTTTTTTCGGCGCATCAAGCCGGCAGCGCTGCCATTCGGCAGCATCGGCGGCAGCATCGACAACCGCGGCGGCATCTGCGGATTTTTCCATACCGTGAAGAACAGCCGTCTGCCAGCCGGGAACATATTCATCCAATACGGGAATGATTTTACTGCGGATTCTGTTGCGGAAATATTTGTCATCGAAATTCGTTTTATCGGTGCGAAAAGAAACATTCAGCGCCGCCAAATACGCGGTAATCTCGCTTCGGGAAAAAGAAAGCATCGGCCGAAAAAAAATGCCGCGCCTTTTCGGAATTCCCTGAGAAAGCCCGAAATTTCCGCCCTGAAAAAAATGCTGCAATATTGTTTCCAGCATATCATTGCGGGTATGCGCCAAACAAACCAGTGCGGCATTCGTTTTTTCGGCTTCGGCGGCAAACAATTTGTATCTGGCAAACCGCGCAGCTTCTTCTATTCCCCGCTTTCGCTGCCGAGCCAAGCGCGCAATGAAGCCGCACGGAAGCGTTTCCGCCGTACACGGAATATTTTCGATGCCTTTGCAGTATTCCGCGACATACAGAGCGTCCGCCGCACTCTCCTGCTCCGGACGAATGTTATGATTTACGGTAATCACACGCACGGAACAGCCGAGTTTTCCGCTGATGCGCACAAGCGCTGTCAGCATTGCCATGGAATCGGCACCTCCGGACACAGCGGCAAGAACAGTCTGCCCCCGCACCAAGCCGGATACTTCCGAGAAAGCTTTTTCCAATTTTTTTTCGAAAGAAAAAATCAAATCCATTAAAATTTTATGTCAAAGCGGCGGATTTTTTTAACAAGCACTGATAAAAAAATAAAGCTGATCCGAACAAACGTACTTTCCGCGGTTCGTATCAGCTTTTCGCAAAGATTTTATTTACTATTCAAAAACAAAAAAACACTAAACGATAATTTCCGCAATCAGCGTACAGCGGCAACAATCGCTTCCGAATCGCTTAATATTTCGACCCCTTTTGCCATCGGAATATCTTTTACTTTCAAAGCAGCTCCGATTGCCAATCCGCTTACATCCGCAACAATCCGAACAGGCAAGTCGGCAGGCAAACTGCGGATTGTGATATTCTGAACACCTTTTACGAAAGTGCCGCCTTCGCGAACCCCGACGGGAGTACCGGAAACCTGCATTTTCATAGTCACTTTCATCGGTTTGTTTTCGTCAACGACATGAAAATCGGCATGCAGATCCTTATTGCTGATAATATCGTACTCAACATCTTTGATGAAAGACATATTCTTTGATGTGCCGTCAACAATAAGCTGCACTAAAGTAGTTGCGGTTGCAACTTTTCTTATTTTCGAAAATTCCGCCTCATCAATATCGAGCATTACCGATTCGCCTTTTGAATTATACATCACCGCCGGCAAACGTCCGTTCTGACGAAGTTTTTTTGCAGCTACTTTACCCGTGACAGTCCGTGTATTAGCATTGATAACCAACTGATCCATTTCGGAAAACTCCTTTTAAGCGCAAAAGTCTGTCTGAAAACACAAACTCTGTTAAAATATCGCTGGGACGGCTGGATTCGAACCAGCGGAATACCGGCACCAAAAACCGGTGGCTTACCACTTGCCGACGTCCCAAATATATGAATACCGATACCCGCTCCGCACTATGCATTCAACTGCGGAATCAATATCGGCATTTCATTCAATACAGCCGCGGACAAGGCAGACTATTCGTCATCATCCTGTCCGTCGCTTTCTTCCGCGTGCCCCGCCTCAAATTCGGCGAGAATCCGCTCCTGAAGGCTTGCCCTGAACTCCGGACTTATCGGATGCGCGACATCCTTATAATCTCCGGTACTTGTTTTTCGGCTCGGCATTGCAATAAACAATCCCGTTTTGCCTTCGATAATTTTCACATTATGCACGACAAAACAATTATCAAATGTAACTGTTACATACGCTTTCAGCTTACCTTCTGCTGCCACTTTGCGAATACGAATTTCCGTAATTTGCATAGATTATCCTCCATAACTATAGCACATGCGAAAAATATGTAACAGCATTCGGACAATCAAAGCACGTCAACGACATAACAATGCTCCCATTTTTGTCCCAGCCGTGTATAAGCCATTTTTACATTCTCTTCCAATTCAAAAATACCGAATACCGCAGAACCGCTGCCCGTCATTTGAACAAATGACGCTCCGCTTTGTTCCACATCCGCAATTGCCTGCGCAATTACCGGATACCGTTTTGTTACAGGCACAGTAAACGAATTGATAAAGCGCCAGTCCTTAACCGGATATCGATACATTCGTTCAAGTTCCGCAAACGGCAGAAAGACATCTTCAGTATTCCATTCCGCATCAAAAAGCGCATAAGCTTCCGCTGTAGAGCTATGCACATCCGGACACACAAGCAGGCAATACAAATCATGCCGCGCCGCCAAGGGAAGCACTTCATCGCCGCGCCCGGATACAAGCGCGCAGGTCCCCGCAAGAAAAAACGCAACATCGCTCCCGACAGAAAGCGCAATCGCTTTGCGCCGGCTCGGCGACAAATTTGTACCGAACAATGCATCAAGCGCGCAAATAAACGCAGCGGCATCGGAAGATCCGCCGCCGAGCCCTGCGCCGGACGGAATCCGCTTTACAAGCCGGACATGCACCCCGCAGTCGATTCCCGTTTCGGCAGCATAGCCGTCGTATGCCATAGAAAGCGTATTGCGCGGCGGCAAAACCATCCCTTCGCATGAAACAGTACAGCCTTTTGTCTCCGCCGCAGACACATCAAGAGAATCATACAGCGACACCTGCTGAAAAATGCTCTCAATGTCATGATAGCCGTCCGAGCGTTTCGCCCCAACTTTCAAAGAAAGATTTATTTTCGCAGGCGCCTCAACATGTACACTTTCGAGCATAAGCAGTATATTTTATACATAAAAACAGAAAGTTTGTCAAATACCTCTGCGCATTCCATGTAATAACTGATAAAAATAATATTTTTATGCTATATTTTGTTTATTTATGAAATAAATAGAATAATTTGCGCTATCGTGCATGTTTTTGTGTTCTATGCTAAAATTTCGCATATTTTTTACAAAAAGAACTGTTTTTTATATATTACCTAGTTGACACACAGATACTCTCTCATCTATGTTTTTATATATTGACCTGATTAAGGAAGTAAACTCTTATGTTCAGTGAAATAGAATTGTTAGATGAATCATTAACCGGCGGTCTGAATATCACCAATGCATACAACGACGATTATGATGACGATTTCGATGAAGACGATGCTATGGACGATTTCGAGGACGATGAATTTCTGGATGATGATTTTGAAGATGATTTAGCGGATTACGACGACGACGAATTCGACTACGGCGATGACGACGACGACAGTTTTAATTACGACGACGCATTCGAAGACTAATATGCATACCCCATAAAAAACGGAACTCGGCAGCGGGTTCCGTTTTTTATGGACGATTCACCGAAGTTTTTCGCCGTTATGCCATAGTTTTTCAAGATCGTAAAATTCGCGGGCTTCTTTCGACATAAGATGCACGACGACGGGACCGATATCTATTAAATTCCAGTCGTCTCCGTCCGGCTGTTTGCGGTTGGCAACATGGATTTCCATATCGTTTTCACGGACATAGTCTTTTACATGTTTGTACAAACCTTTCCAATGCGCGGAACTATTCACTGTTGTAATGACAAAGTAATCCGTCCAGCTGTTCAGCTGCGATACATCCAAAACAGCGGTGCTTTCTCCTTTGTAATTTTCCAGTATATCCGCAATTTCAAGAGCTTTTTCTTTATTTGACTTCATATAACCTCTCACTTTCGGACATAGCGCCCGTCAAAATCTTTGCCGAGAATGACAGTAAAATCGATAAGAACATCATTTCTCAAGTCATCATCCATGGAAATAATTTCACTGCTTGCAGCGATGTTTGTGCAGTGAATAAAATCGCCTAAATTTTTTGCCTGTTCGGCATTTCCCAAATGGTCTATGATTACCGTATTTTCAATATCCTGCGTATCGGCGTTTACCATGTTCAGAACATCGTATCCGGCACCCTGCAAAAGAATGCCGGTATTTCGGGCAAGTCCCTGCACATTGGTACCGTTTTGAATCTCCAGGACATACGTGCGGCCGAATGCAACTTCCGACGAAGAGATTATCGAATTTATCGTCTGCTTGCAAATATCTTTTATAAGCTGGCCGTCAAAATACGGAAACAACAGCATTTCTCCGTCTACTTCGCGCAAAGAACCGGTAATGCGCTGCGGCACAAGGCGTTCCGCGTCTATCGCCGAAATTTCCGAAATCAAATGACGCAGCCCTTTGCTGTCAAGTTCTGTTCGGAACTGCGCCGCGTATCGTGGATAGTGTTTTTTGGACAGCACTTGCGCCGTATTTTCGCTCAATGCAGTAAATAACGCAAGAAGTGCATTCTGAGTGCGCTCATGGATATTTGCATCCGTTTCATCCGGCAAAGAATATTCCAAATACGTCCGTATTTTATCGCCGTCAAGCAGAATGGATCCGGACGGCAGCAGAAAATACCTGCCGTTATCGGAATAATCGACCGGCGCAGGTATCAGTACCCGCAGGCCGCCGAGCAAATCCGTCAAAACAGAAAATTGTTCCATTGTAAAAACCAATGAAAACGGAATATTTATGCCGAGTATTTTCTCGATTTCCGTTCGGTACGCATTCAAACCATTTTCTTCATATATTTCATCAATTCTGTCAACGCGGTTGAGGCTTGTGTAAATAGCGCCGGTATTTCCCGGAATGTCAAATATTGCCGCGCGGCGGAACGGCGGATAATACAGCAGCACATTTGTTGCCTGCGCTTTGCCTTCATTTTCCAGAACGATAAGCACCTGCAGTATTTGATTATTTTTTATAATCTGCTCCACAGAATCTGTCCGCAGCGCAAAAAAAAGAAAGACGGATGTTGCAGTCATAATGAGGACAATTAAAACAAGGAATAAGACACCTTTTTTTTCTTTCTCGAAAAATTTCAATTATGCACTCCTTTTAAAAGTTCCGACTGAAGAGCCAGCGAATTGGCGAACGGTTTTAATCCTTTTTTTCGGGAATATTCGATATTTTCCGACAGGACTGTCAATGCCGCAGCGTCAAGCGGCAGGGAAAATATTTTTTTTCGGTACGCTGCGGTGGAATGCGCCCTGCCGGGCTCGGTTTTGTCGGCGATAAATATAATTTTTGCAAGGCTCCCCATGCCGGGGAAGCCGGACTGATGCCATCTGACAGCTTCAAGAACAGCCGCATCCTGCACACCGAAACGTTTATTCAGGAACACGGCGGCAGCCCTCCCGTGCAAAAAGCGGCCTTTGCTTTGTTCCTCTTCCGAAATACAAAGCCCGTCTAATTTTGCGAGCACTAAAATCTCGTCGTCGGATAAATTTTTGCACATATCGTGCGATAATCCCGCAAAATAGCCGAGTTCCCGATTTTCGCCGTATGCGGCGCACAAGAAATCCGCTGTTTCCGCAACGCGGACAGAATGCTCATAGCGCTCGGAAGAAACCAAAGCTTTGAGCACGATGCGGATTCTTTCCGTCAGTTCAGCAATGCTTAAATCCATATAAATTCCTTTCTATGATATACCGAAATACATCAGGCGGAACAAGATTTTTCCATAAATCTACAGAAGAATCGCCAAGCGCGATTAGTTTTCTGATTTCCGATGAAGACACCGGAAAAACCTCGTTGCCTAATTCGGTATATCGAAAGCGATAATTTGTCCGTTCGCCGCTTTGCGGTGATTTTCCGCGTATTCGGCTGCCGACGATTATATCGGCAAGTTCAAGGATTTTTTCCGCATCTTTCCATAAAAGAAAATCATGCAGCAAATCATCGCCCACAATCAATGATATTCGGCTGCCGTATTTTTGTTCCAAATACCGCACCGTATCTATCGTGTATGATACACCGCCGCGCTCCAATTCGCAAATTTCAAGCCGAAAACGCGGATATTTTTCGATTGCAAGCCGAATCATGTTCGTTCTGTCGCTGTCCGCGGCGCACTGCCGGCGGTTTTTAAAAGGCGACTGATACGTCGGAACAAACAAAACGGAATCGCAGCCGGTTTTATCCAATGCGGCGGACGCCAGCATCAGATGCCCGTTGTGCACAGGATTAAAACTGCCTCCAAACATCGCTATTTTCATCGGGATGCCTGTTCATTTCCGTATTCGGGCGCCGTAATACAGATCTGCCGGATGCAGCCGCTCGCTTCCCGGATACTGAACATTTTCGTCGGAACAGACGGCACGGCTTTCCATAAATGCGCTCTTGGTTTTCCGCGCGGAAGAACCGTTTCCGCCGGATTTTTCCAAGCGGCCGGCAAGCGAAATTATTTCAGCGCGGACATTGTCGAGTCCTTCTCCGGAATACAGCGACATAGGTATCACTGTTTCGTCAGGCAGCAGTTTTGCAAGATATGCCGCATTTTCCGCCGCGCCGTCGGCATCGATTTTATTGCACAAAACAATCCGCGGTTTTTCGGAAAGTGCACGGTTGAAATTACGAAGTTCACACAGCAGTTTTTCAAAAGCCTGATCGAATGCGCTGTCCGAACAATCGATGATAAACACCAGTCCCGCCGTCCGCGAAATGTGCTTCAAAAAGCGAATGCCTAAACCGGCGCCGCCGGACGCGCCTTCGATAATTCCCGGTATATCGGCAATGATAATATCGGATTCGTCGCCGCAGCGCAGCACGCCGAGATTCGGGATTTTTGTCGTGAACGGATACGGCGCAATTTTAGGCCGTGCATTGGTAAAAAAATCAAGCAGCGAAGATTTGCCCGCATTCGGAAAGCCGACAAGCCCGATATCCGCCATAATGCTGAGTTCGATTTTAAGCATGCGCTCTTCGCCGGGCTTTCCTTCATGCGCATAGCGGGGTGCCTGATTTGACGGCGATTTAAAATGAACGTTTCCCCAGCCGCCTTTGCCGCCGGTCAAAAAAACAAACGTTTCATCTTCCGCTTCCGTAGTAAATTCGCAAATGAGTTCTCCGCTTTGCGCGTCGCGCACGGCAGTTCCCGGCGGCAGCGGAATTACAACGTCTTCACCGTCCCTGCCGTATCTGTTATGCCCCTCGCCGTCCCCGCCGTTTTTCGCACGGAAAACTTGTTTATGCCGAAGATGCGCAAGCGTTCGCATGTTTTTCCGCACGCAAAAAACCACATCGCCGCCGCGCCCGCCGTCGCCGCCGGCAGGTCCGCCTTTCGGAATGTATTTTTCACGGCGGAACGCGATACAGCCGTTTCCGCCTTTTCCCGAACAAACTTTTATCAGCGCTTCATCCGCAAAATGTATCATGATAATTTCCTGCCCGAACAAACGCCGGCACACCAGCCCTTTTATATAAAAAAACCCGAAGCCGATATACCGGTACGGCATACTGCTTCGGGTCTTGCAGAAAACACATTCCGATTATGCCTGGACAGGCGTAACCGAAGCAAGTTTTCTGCCTTTGCGCTCGTGAAACACCACATTGCCCGTTGTTAAGGCGAACAACGTGTCATCTCTTCCTCTGCCGACGTTTGCGCCGGGATGAATTTTTGTTCCGCGCTGGCGGACAATTATCGAACCTGCCGTAACCAATTCTCCGCCGTACGCTTTAACTCCCAAATATTTAGGATTCGAATCGCGGCCGTTTTTTGCGCCGCTTCCGCCCTTTTTCCGTCCCATTTTATGCCTCCGCTAAATTTACAAATTCAGGATACTCTTCCTGCAGCGCCGAAAAACCCGCGGCAAGAAAATCCGCTGCATATTTCAAAACACCGCCGCACTTGCAGAGCCCGGATTCCGTTACATGAAATTCGAGTTTTCCGCGTTCGGATTGTCCGCCGAATTCAAGAACGATGCCCGGCTGTTTTTCAAGCACCGCAAGTGTTGTCCGCATCAGCGTACTTACGCCGGCACACACAACATCGGACCCGCGGACTGAATATCCGGCATGTCCAGAAGCAGTGCAGGCACGCAGCTTTCCGTCTGTTCCGCGCATAAGACGCACATGAACCATGACGCACCTATGCTACAACAATCTCCGATACACGAATATTCGTATACTGCTGACGATGACCGATTGTCCGATGATAATCTTTCTTGCTTTTATATTTAAATACAATAACTTTTTTGTCTTTGACAGAATCTTCAACGACAGCTTTTACAACCGCACCTTTTACATACGGAGCGCCGACACTGACATTGCCGTTGTCGCTAACCAAAAGAACTGTATCAATATCAACAGTCTGTCCTTTTTCAAGATCGATTTTATCGACGCGGATGAGAGCATCTTTTTCAGCTTTATACTGTTTGCCTTTGAATTCTATCAGTGCGTACATATATTACCTCTGTTACGATATTTGCGTCGTCCGGCACAAAACAGAATACCGAACACAATGCGCAAGTATATATTTTTTTCAGGCAAAAAGTCAATATATTACGAAAGAACAGCGCGATAATCTCGATTTTCCGCAGGCAAACGAGTCTTTATCGGATAAATCAGACATAAACATCGCTGTCATCCGATAAGCGGAGCGTACCGGATTCCCAAGCGCGGCGCAGGTCGCCGAAAAAAGCGGCTGCGGCGGCATCGCAGTCTTTTCGGGGGAATGGTTTTTTCAGCTGTTCTTCTTCAAGCACCGCCGCGCCGCGGCTTTTGGATATATTGGAAATAATTTTCCGGCGGAAGTCATCGTTCTGATCCGCAATCAGCAAAACAATATCGGCATCGGTCATCGTCCGCAGTTTTTTCTGGATAAATAAATCGTCGGCTTTCAGAATATCTTCAGCCGTAAACAATCTTTCGCGCAGCTCATGTTCCAAGTCCGGATCCGATCCGGCAAGGGAAGAAAGGATATTTTTTTCGGCATCCGGCGTCATGCGGCGCAGAATTTCGGCAAGCGCGCCGCGTCCGTCGATTGAATCGGCAGCCTGCGCGCGGACGGCCTGCGTTTTTTCGTACATGGCATGGTCAATCCTGCGGATAATATCGGCAGGCATTTTTTCGAGGCGGGCAAGACGGCGGACAACGGCGCTTTTTTCTTCCGCAGTGAAATTATTTATAACGCCGGCAGCCGTTTTCGGCGGCAGATAGGACAAAACAAGCGCACGGACCGGCGTATTTTCATCTTTCAAAAGCTGAAAAACGCGCTCGCCGTCCATTTCTTTCATATATTCGAACGGTTTGCCGTCCGGAAAGGGCACGGATTTTCGGAGCATTTCGCCGGCACGATCCGCGCCGAATGCTTTTTCCAAAATTTCGCGGGCAGTATCAACGCCGCCGGAAGAACGCGCTTTTTCCGCAAGATTTTGAAACTGCGCCAAAATAACCGCCGCTTCGTCCGCATCGACGCTCCGTATAGACGCGATTTCGGGAATAATGCGTTCCGTCTGCTCCTGCGTAAGATGCGGCAGGATTTTCGCGGCTTCGTCAACGCCGATAATCAGCAGGAATTTCGCGACGCGCCGGTAAACCGAATCTTTGGGAGATGCGTCCGAAGAGGTTACCTTTATCATGCCGTGCCGTTCCATAAGCTCGCCGATCGGAGGGGCGGGATTCGGCGGCGGAGCGGACGGTTCCGCAAAGCTGCTTTCGGAATGCGGAAATTCGGAGCGCTCCTGTGCAAAAGCATTCTTGCCGCCGTTTTTCCGCCGCGGATCGACGCCGGCACCGCCGTTTTCGGCGGCATCAAAAGCGGAATGCAGCTGCGGCTTCGGCGGGTTCACGGCTTTCTTCGAAAGCTTCGGCGTGAGCGCAATATCGGCAAGAGTTTGCGGCTTAAAAGAAAACTGCGTTTCCTGTTCCGATAAATTATCCGGCTGCATTTTTTCATCGGAGGCGGCAGGCGCAGAAGCCTGCGTATCTATATGCCGCGGAGCAAACGCCGCAATTTTCTTATATAAGTTTGTTCTGAAATCGTCATTTTCCATGCGCACACCTTTTCCGAAAACCGATGTCAATTTTTAAAAAGCATGCAGATGCATGCCGCTATGCATAACAGGGGCGGAACGACAGAAAACAGCAAAGGGATAACAGCGAATCCGCCGATTTTCAGTGCAGAAAGCAGCACGAAACCCATTTTTTCCAATAATTCGTATACCCTGCCTGCATACGAGAGCATGATGCCGCAGGCAAGCAGCGCCCAGGCGGCTTCGCGGAGTTTCGACCACACCAGAATCGAAAAAAATGCGGCGCCGCCGCTGAGAATGAGTTTTATTATGAACAAAGCTGTTTCAAAGCGGCTCATATTTTTTCATCCGTTTTAAATCGCCGTGGTTTGCGCCGAACGGAACAACAGACGGAACATCATAATCCGGCGATATAACAATGCCGTTGTCAAGACAATGCAGAAAAAAAGAACGGTACGATTCTTTCGGAACGGAAGGAAACAGCCAGCAGCCTTTTCTGTGAAAAAACGAAGTCAGTACCGAATCGAAAAGCGCAAACGAAGATTCTTCCCTGTTCAAAACGGCATGGCGCAAATCCGCAAAAGCCCTTGCCATTCCCGCAGCAAGCGGAGCAGGCAGCGTATCCGAGTGAGGAATGCGCGCCGCATCATTTTCGGAAGGGCGCAGAAACGCATAAATGTCGGGAGCTCCCGTCCAGGGGAAAGGCGGCGTCAGGCGGATTACGGGCGGGAAATCGGTTTCGGGAAGCGATAGCGCCGGTACGCGGTTCTGTCCGTTCCGCTGCGGCGGCAATTCCGCTTTTGCCGCACCGGCGGCGCTGTCCTGTGCTTCGGCATTCCGCGCGGCGGTAATTTCCAGCCAGGGACGCCAGTGCACAGCACGCGTCAAATTACATTGTTCCGCCATGTCATCCGCGGAGGCTTTTGACCACCAGCGGACAAGCGAATATTCTGCCGGAAGCAGCTGCCTGACGGCGGATTCCAGCCGTTTAGACATGCCGCTGTCATAACAGCCGGTAATGCCGCGCTCAAGCGTGTTTTTGAAAACAGTCCTCGCTTTGCCTGCATCCCAGCCGAGAATCGCGCGACCGCCGTCGAGATACAAATCCGTAAGACGGACGCCTTTTTCCGTGTACAGGTAGCATCCGCGCGCACGGCGAACAAAGCCGCAGCGGCTGCGTATTTCGGACACAAGCAATGCAGCGCTGCCGTTCATTGTGTTTCCAGGTCAAGCGCGTTTTTCAGCAGCTGCGATGCGGACTTCGGGTTTGCTTTGCCGCCGGATTTTTTCATGACCTGCCCCATAAGCCAGCCGAGCACATTCGTTTTGCCCTTTTTGTAATCGGCAACGGCGGCGGCGTTTTCGGCGATAACCTGCGTTATATACGAGCTTATCATGTCTTCATCGGAAACGACTTCCATTCCTTTTTCGCTGATAATGGATTCCGGCGTTTTTCCGCTCGCAATCATTTCCGCAAAAACGTCTTTCGCCTGTTTTCCGGTTATTTTTCCGTCGACAACGGCATTTACCAGCGCGGAAATATGTTCCGGCGCAACAGGCAGCTCGCCGACGGAAATTTCTTTTTCGTTTACAACGGCAAGAACTTCCGCAAGAATCCAGTTCGCCGTTTTTTTCACATCCTTGGAAGCGGCGGCGGCCTTTTCAAACCATAACGCAAGCTCCCTGCTCGACGTAAGCGTTTCCGCATCGAAATCGGATAAACCGTACTGCTTTTTGAAGCGCTGCCGCTTTGCTTCGGGAAGTTCGCCGACTTTCGATGCCGCGTCGGCAATGAATTTCTCGCTGAGCGAAAACGGTTTTATATCCGGCTCGACAACGAAACGGTAATCGACAAACGAATTTTTCGTGCGCTGAATAACGGTTTTTCCCACGGCTTCGTCCCAGCCCATGGTATTTTTAAATCCGGGGTCAAACGGCTGTCGATTCGTTTTGAATTCCTCAAGCTGGCGCTGCGTTTCATACGCGCAAGCTTCTTTTATCGAACGGAATGAATTAAGGTTTTTTATTTCGGAAATCGGCGTATGGTATTCCGTGCCGTTTTCCGTGATGCTCAAATTGATATTGGCATCGCAGCGCATATTGCCTTCTTCGAGATTGCCGTTGGTAACGCCCACATAGCGCAGTATTTCCTGCACCGTTTCCATGAAAAGCGCCGCCTCTTCGGGGCTGTTCATATCCGGCTTCGTAACGATTTCTATCAGCGGCGTACCGCAGCGGTTGTAATCGATATAGCTGTAACGCCCCTCAAGATGCAGGCTTTTCCCGACATCTTCTTCGAGATGAATGCGCTCGACGCGTATCCGCTTGTATGCGCCGTCAATATCATTGTTTTCGCCGTCGAAAGAAAGCGCATAATGCTTTTCTCCGCCCGGACGGACAGTTTCCGGCAGTTTTATATACGGCAAATCGACATATCCGCTGCTGCACAGCGGAATATCGTACTGCGTAATTTGGAAACCCTTTGCAAGATCGGGATAAAAATAATGCTTGCGGTCGAATTTCGCAAAGCGGGAAATGGCGCAGTTCAGCGCAGTGCCGGCAGTAACGCCCATTTCGACATAGCCTTTGCTGATGCGCGGCAGCGCGCCCGGAAGCCCAAGGCAGACGGGACACACGCGCGTATCGGGCATGCCGCCGTAGCGGTTTTCGCACGCACAAAAGGCTTTTGTTTTCGTTGTAAGCTGACAGTGTATTTCACAGCCGATAACAACGCGGATATTTTCGATACTCATTTTGCGCCGCCTTTGCTGTTTATTTGTTTGATGCGCTGCGCCGCGGAAAAAGCATCCGATCCGGCAACGGGAACACCGCATCCGGGATGATCGCATTCCCACGCCTGCGCGATGCGAAGAATTTTTTCTTCGCCGAACATAGCGCCCGCAAACTGCACGCCGATAGGAAGCCGCACGCCGTTTTCGTCGGGCGACGTATATCCGGCAGGCACCGAAAGCGACGGAATGCGCGCCAAATTGACAAACGTAGTGAACAAATCGGAAAGATACATTTCCAGCGGATCATCGACTTTTTGTCCGAGGCGGAACGCCGCCGTCGGGCACGTGGGACAGAGAATCAAATCGAACGAATCGAAAAGCTGCGATATTTCCCGCTGAATGCGGGCGCGGACTGCCATGCCTTTTTTGTAGCAGTCGCCGGAAAATTGTTCGGAAAGCACATAATTTCCGATAACGATGCGCCGCTTTACTTCCGGCCCGAAGCCGGAACTGCGCGTTTGTATATATAATTCGTCATAGCCCTCGCCCGTGTCCAGGCGTTTTCCGTAGCGGATTCCGTCAAAGCGGGATAAATTGCTCGCGGCTTCGCTGAGCGCAATAACGTAATAACTCGCGATTGCCGCATTCAGTACCGGAATATCCACGACTTCGACGGACGCGCCTTTTTCGGTAAACCAGTTTTTCGTATATTCAAAAACGGCGGCAACTTCCGCGTCCAGCCCTTCGGATTCGAGAAACTGTTTCGGAACAGCTATTTTCAGCTGTGCCAAAGAATCGGCACTTGCAGGAGCAAAAGCGCCGTATTCGCCGCGGATTGTCTCGGCGCCGGGAAGATCTGCCGACGTATCGTCGTAAAAATCGGCGCCCGCCATGACAGACAGCGGCAGCGCAATATCCGCAGGCGTATGTCCGATAATGCCCACTTGATCGAGCGAACTGCCGTAGGCAACGACGCCCCAGCGGCTCAAAACGCCGTAAGTGGGCTTCAATCCGTACACGCCGCAGTACGACGCCGGAAGCCGCACCGAACCGCCTGTTTCCGTGCCGAGCGCGAACAGCGCCTGGTTGGAAGCGACCGCGGCGGCACTGCCCCCCGAAGACCCGCCGGAAACATACGCGCGGTCTATCGGATTGCGCGTCGGACCGTAAATCGAATATTCGGTAGAAGAACCCATGGCAAACTCATCCTGATTGCAGCGGCCGATCGGTATCGCACCGGCAGCTTTCAGCCGCGCAATAACCGTTGCGTCGTAAGGAGCGGTATATCCTTCGAGTATTTTGCTGGAACAGGTTGCGCGCTTTCCTTTTACGGAAATATTATCCTTGACCGCAAACGGAATGCCGATAAGCGGCTTCTGCGCAAACAGGCTGTCAAGCGTTCCCGCGCGCAATGCCGCGGTAATTTCTTCGTCGGCAGCCTGCGCGGCGGCAAGCGCATCGTCATATATTTCCAAAAACGCGTTAAGCGGAACGCCGCTTGATTGATCGGCGGCAAAGGTTTCGGCGGCGAAGCGGACAAGCTGCTCGGCGGAACAGGAACCGCTGCGGAACGCGTTTTTGATGTCTGCAATGGAAAACAGCTCTGAATCCATATTACGCTCCCTCGCCGAGCACTTTCGGCACGCGGAAATATCCGTCGAGGAATTCGCTCGTCATCTTTTTCAAGTCGGGAATTTCGAGCCCTTTTACCACCGTATCGCCGCGAAGCTGTTCCACTTCGGTTGTCGGATACGCGTCATAGGGATTTTCGCTGTCATCGTATTCCGAAAGAATATCGAAATAGCCGACAATCTGCTCGACCTGCGCGCGGAGCGTTTCGATATCGGCAGCTTCCGGCGAAAGCCGCGACAAATACAGGAGCGCGTCAAGCGTCTGCTCATCTATTTTTTTCATCTGAGTGCTCATAATGAAAGTATACTAGCGGATTTTCTGCGTTTATTCAACGCATAGCGGAAGATGCCGCCGCGGCAGGAAGCGGAAAAAATCCGTCCTGCCGGCAGGCGGCGCGGTTTTGACGAACAAACCGTCTTTGCGAGACCGCTTGCGGTCGAAGCAATACGGCTGCCGCCGTTTTGCGCAAGGAAATTTATTTAACATCATCGCTCTCGCGATGCGGCAATCCACTTGCAATTGGATTGCCGCGCTCCCGCCGGTCGCTCGCGATGACGACGTATGCGGTTAGTTGGAATACGTTATCGTACCGTCGGTGCAGATTATTTGCGTACCGGCGGGCAAGATCTCATCTCCCTTGTTAATCGCATTCCACTGTGCTTGCGTGCCGTCGTAGTGTATCGTTACGGCGGTGCAGTTCTTGAACGCAGCCTTAACTATTTCCGTTACACTCGCAGGGATTGTTACACTCGTCAAATTACGGCAATCATAGAACGCACCTTTCCCGATTTCCGTTACGCCGTCGGGAATCGTTACGCTTGTCAAAGCGGGGCAATCACGGAACGCGTACCTATAGATTGATTTTATGGTATCGGATATCTTCACAGTTTCTTTCGCAGACGGATACGCAATCAATTCTGTTTTGTCTTTATTGTACAAAATACCGTTTTCGGCAGAATACTTGGAATTGCCCGTTACTACCGTGATGTTTGAAAGATTCGTGCAGCCACTGAATACGCCGTAGTTGATTTTTTCCACCGTATCGGGAATTGTTACGCTCGTCAAAGCGCTACAGTTATGGAACACGAACTTGTAGATTGAGTTTATGGTATTGGGTATCTCCACAGTTTCTTTTGCGGACGGATAAGCAATCAACTCCGTTTTGTCTTTATTGTACAGAATACCGTTTTCGGCGGAAAAGTTTTGATTGGCAGGGTCAACCGTAATACTTGTAAGTTTCGTACAGCCCCCGAATGGATTCCATTCTATAGTTGTTACACTCGCAGGTATCGTTACGCTTGTCAGGTTCCGGCATTTTCCGAACACGCCAGCGTTGATGCTCGTTACTTCGACGGGGATTATTATGCTTTCTGCGGAATTGTTATTCCAGCCGGTCAGCACGCAGTTGCTGCTGATTGCCGCGCCGGCTGCCACAGCTTCGTCATACTCTTTGGAAGTACGTTTGAATTTATATGAGTCGGTTACACTTTTGATTGTATCGAGGGTAAGCAAGCTGATTATTTCTTGTACTTGCGGAGTTACCGTGTCGTTGTACTTCAACCAAGTTCCGCTCAAGCCGTTTATCTTGGTAAGTTGGGCGCAGTTTTTGAATACACTTCTTTCGATCAATTCCACAGAATCGGGAATCGTTACACTTGTCAGTTCGGCGCAGTCGAGGAACGCGAGGGTGCCGATTCCCTTTATGTATTCGGGTATCGTAATATCTCCCGATACCGACGGCCACGCGTACAGTTTATTCCTGTCTTTTTCAAAAAATATTTTCCCGTCATCGCTGACGGCATATTTGGTATTGCCCTCTGCCACCGAAAATCTTGTGAGACTGACGCAGCCGGGAAATGGATTGCCGTCGTGATTCACCGCACTTGCGGGAATCGCGATACTTGTCAAAGCAGTACAGTTCTGGAACGCATATTGACCGATTTTCGTTACGCCCTCGGGGATTGTTACAGCGGTCAAGTCGGTGCAGCCGCAGAACGCGTATTTGCCGATTGTTTTTACCGTGGAAGCCATTTTTTCGCCGAGGTTGATGTTTCCCGACGCGGAAGGATAGGCAATCAATTCCGTTTTGTCTTTATTGTACAAAATGCCGTTTTCGGCGGAATAGTGGGAATTGCCCTCGGCTACCGTGATGCTTGAGAGGTTTGTGCAGCCGATAAACGGATTGTATTCTATTTTCGTTACACTCGCGGGAATCGTAATGCTTGTCATTTCCGTGCGGTCTTTGTATGCCCCGCTTGCGATGCTCGTTGTGCCGTCGGGTATCGTTACCTCGGCGCGTTCTTTTTCCGGAATTACTTCTTCCGGCTCGTTACTGCATGAGGTGAAGACTATCCCCCCCCACGAAGTCAGCAATAAGGCGGCAAGTACCGCCGAAAGTTTTTTGCATTTTTTCATAATATCCTCCTGAAATTTATCTTTTGGAGGGAAGCCCCCCTACTTGCGAGGCGCGGTTTTCTTCCCTCCAAGCCACCTATCTTTCCGGCACGCTTTTTTTTGCTTTGCATGCTCCGTTAACTTAAATCGGCGGCGCATTCAGTTATCGCAATTCATACGCTTTCTGCGGCGCCGTTATCGGATCGCTTCGTCGTGCCTGCGCCATTTCTCGCGATGACAGCGCATTCGGCGCATGGAGCGCGGCAGTGTTGCGCGAGCGCTTCATTACGCTTTAAGCAGTCTGCACGACTATGCTTGAGCAGACTGCTCCATTATGCTTTAGCGGTTTGCTCGACTACGCTGCAGCACATTGCTCCATTATGCTTTAGCAGTCCGCTCGATTATGCTTGAGCGGCAATCTCCAGCGCTTTGGAAAACCGTCCTGTTTTCAGCGTCTTTCCTGCCTGCCGATTTCCCAGCAGCTTGGTGCGGACTTCCGCGTAATAGGTTCCCGCCGCAATGTCTGCGGGCACCATTACCATAACGCGGGCGGGTTTGTTTTCCGCGGCTGTGCCGCAGCGCACCGTTTCTCCGCCGTCTTCCGGCACCAGAAACACTCCCTGCGCGCTATCCTGCGCATCAAACTTGAGCCGCGCTCCCGTCAGCCGCAGGATTCCTCCCGCACTCACTGCCGAATTGACCGCGCCTGTAACAATGTCCGCCGCTTCCGCGATGTACGGGCCGGTGTTCGCGGCTTCGGTTTTTTCCGTCTTTACCGATTTTGCCGCTTCCCGAAGCTGTGCTCCCGCGCTGACATTCACGTTTACCGTGTGGCGCGCCTTGTTAAAGCTGTCGCCCGCGCCGTCGAACACGCCCGAAATCCCGAACGATGTATTGAAAAGCGGCGTAGTAAGCGCGCAGCCTTCCGCCGTCAGCGACGCGCAGACTTCCGTGTACACTTGCAGCACCGCCGCCGCGTCTGCCTTTGTCAGCGTACTGCCGCGTTTCAGCATCAGTTCGATAATTTCGTCCTGCGAATATGAGCGCACGTCCTGTGTCTGCGCCATATAGTCGTTCGGCTCCGCCGTCAGCAGGTTTTCTCTCAGCGAATACTTCAGCATATATCCCCTCCCAAAAATTTATTTTATTGGAGGGAAGAAAACCCCTTCTTGCGAGGCGCGGCTTTCTTCCCTCCAAATCTCCTGTTTTCAACGGCGCATTCACTTATTGCAATTCATAAGTTTTATGCTGCGCCGTCGGCTGCGTTTAGCATGTCACTATTCGGCGTTGTAATATATGGTGCAACTAGGAAAAGACAAAGATTCCTTGGCAATACCGTTCCACTGTGTCTTAGTGCCGAGATACTTGACTGTCTTCAAGTTTCCGCATTCATAGAATGCATACTGTTCGATTGTCGTTACGCTTGCAGGAATCGTTACGGATGTAAGTCCGGAGCAGTATTCGAACGCACCAGTCCCGATGTACCATACACCGGACGGGATTGTTACGCTCGTAAGTCCGCTGCACCTAGAGAACGCTTCTGTATCAATTTTCGTTACGCTGTCGGGTATCGTTACGCTTGTAATTCCGCCGCGTTTAAAGAATGCCCGATAGCCGATTGTCTTTACTCTGCTTGGAATATCAATATGCCCCGTTGCATCAGAGTCGCACGATACCAGCACGCCGTCCTCGATTGTCAGCCGCTTATCGGCGGCTTCAACTTCGCTGCATGAAGTTAAGAATATACCCCCCCCCACGCAGTCAGCCATACGGCGGCAAGTACCGCCGAAATTTTTCCGCATTGTTTCATAATGCCTCCTAAAAAAATATATTTTTCGGAGGAAAGCCCCTGCCTGTGAGGCACGGTTTCTTTCCTCAGAATCTCATGTTTTAACGGCGCAGCAAGCGAACGTACTGTTCCCTCGGATATCGATTTGCATCGAATGCGCACTTTATGTGCATTCGAGCCAACGGCGCCGCAACCAATATTTGTACCGCAAGAAATGAACGCGCCGTTATGCATAAAAAAAGGACGTCTGCGGAACGGTTGTGTTCCGTCGGACGTCCTGTGTATACCTGTTGTGATTGTCTGTGATACGGCTGCGAAAACTACAAAATGCGGTGCGTCAGCGTGTGTGCGGCTGCCGAGGTTCGGGAAGCGCCCCCCCCCCGCACTTTTCGCGGCGGCGATCTGGTTTACTGTCGTCATATTATTGTTTTCTGCTGTTCTCACGCGGCAAATATAGCAGTATCTCGGAGGAAAGACAACCCCTTGTTGCAAGGCGTTGACGGCGCATTCATTTTTTGCGCTTCAAGTACCGGTCGGGGCGCCGTCGGCTCGAATGCGCACTTTGCGTGCATTCGATGCGTTTGGGGTACCCGTAACGGCGCAATCAGTTTCTGCGCTTCAAGTACCGGTCAGGGCGCCGTCGGCTCGAAGCCGCTGCGCAGCTTCGATGCAATTTGCTGTCCGCCGGCAGCGCAATCATTTACTGCAATTCATGCGCTTTTGCTCTCTCGATATAATTTTGCAATTTTTTATCGAACGTGCGAACATCGTCGCCTGCGACAACGGCTTGAGATGCCAAAATGCAGTCAACAAAGTCGAACGTGCGCAGGGCGTACAGCGCGAGGGCGTTTTGCATGACGGCTTTGTTTTCCGCAAGAAGTTTTTTCAGGCACTCGTCCAACGCCGTCTTGATTTCGCTGCGCTCAATTCCGTACACCTTGTTCAAGACATAGACGACTTCCGCGAGCACTTCGTTTTTGGCAATGCAATTTCCGCCGTAAATCAATTTGCGGGCGGATTCGGCTTGCTCTTCATTGTCGCACAGGATATAGCGAAGGATGACGTTAGCGTCCAAGTAAACCATGTTTTTCTTCTGCCGCCGTCTGCCAAGCGGATTTTTCTTTTTCGCGTAAATCGGGATTGGCGTATTTTTTCAGAGAACCAAAGCCGTAGGTTTCATTTTCGCCGCAAGACGATTTTTCGTTTTGTTCATAAAAAGAGAGAATGAAATCATAGACTTGTTTTTGCTGGTCTTCACTCAAAGCATCATACATTTTCGTCAAAGCAGCACTCATACGCTCCTCCTTGAATTTATTTTATCACAGTCCCGCATTTTTTCCAACGGACGGCACACGACCGGCGCGTAAGCCAGCCGCAAACGCCGATGCAGCGCGGCTTCGAGCCAACGGCGCCTCATTCGGTACGCGGAGTGCAAGAACTGAACGCGCCCGTTACGGAAACCCCAAACGCACCGAACGAGCGCATGCGAGTTCGGGCAAACGGCGCCGCGAACAGCATGCGAATTGCGACAAGTGAATGCGCCGTTACCGGCAACCTAAGCACACCGAACGAGCGCATGCGAGTTCGGGCAAACGGCGCCACAGCCAATACTTGGACTGCAAGCGATAAACGCGCCGTTACCGTTACGGGAGATGCGGCTGCGGCGGTTCGGGAAAGTAAAAATCATCGAGAATGCGCGAAAAAAGCGGGAGCATTATCCACTGTGCGCCGGGGATAGTATAATGCAGGCCGTCGCTGTCCATAACGCGGAGCGATCGTCCGTCTTCCAGCGTGATTTTTTCCGTATACGGAGCATCGGCGCCGGGGAAAATATCTCTGACGGACACGCGGACAACAACATCTTCGGGATACAGCCGCGCGACATCATCGTGAATGCCGTCTATGAACAGCAGATTTTCGTCATAAGCTTCGCTTCGCGGCAGGGGCATTTTCAGCCAGTACACGCGCGGCACGGCAGATGCGACAATGTCGAGCAGTTCGCGGCAGCGCGGTTCATACACGGAACGCCATTCTTCCGTGCGGCGCTGCACGGTGCGGCCGCTTTTGGCAAACGGAATATTGTCGTTCATGCCGAGCATGAAAATTACCGCGTCGAATTGTTCTTTCGAAAACAAATCCGCAAGTTTTGCCTGCCAGTTGTAATAATCGTCCCTGATAAAGCCCGACGAAACAACGCTTATCGCGGCAACGCTGATTGCGGAGTGCGCGCCGACGATGCGTTCGAAGCCTGCGCCGATGCCGGTAATCTGCGAATCGCCGAAAATCAGCAGCTTCAGCGGATTATCGCGCGAAAAAAATTCGATTTTGTTCTCGGACAGGCAGCGCACGAGTTTTTCCGTTCCGTCCCGCAAACGCACGCGCATATACGAAGCGGCGGCAAGATGCGGCTTTGAGCGCGGCGGCAAAGCAGTGCGCGCGCCGTCCGCGTCCGTCAACGGCGCGATCCGATCCGCGGCGGATTCTTCGGCAGCCGGCGCATCGAGTGCATCGGACGAAAGCGGGTTTTCCGCGGCGGCGTTCCGAGTCTGTATGCCGTAAAATCTCGTGTCCCATAATACGTTGTCGGACAGCCCTGCTGCGCGGATAAATTTTTCACGGATACTCGGCAGAATCGCATCCGTTCCGCACGCCGTCCCGATTGCGGAGAGCGCATCCGCCGCTTCTGTCACGACGCCGCGCGCTCGCGGCGCGGTTATTTTCGCCGCGTTTCCCTTCAGCGAGGAGCCCGCGAACAAAACAAACAAGGCGGCGGAGCACAGCACGCAGGCGCAGATTTGATTCGGACTGTACGGTTTTTCCTGTTTATTGGTAAAGCGGCAGACAATAAAAGCCGCAAGGCGGCGCAGTGTTATTCGCAGGTTATTCATGCATGCCGTCCTAAAAACTGAAATAAATAAACGGCGCCACGCCGGACATCGACACCGCAGACAAAGCCAAAAAGAAACACGCGATGCACACGCTTTTCAGCACAAGCGGCACACGCCGCCACGCCGTCATGCAGTGCGAGCGGATAAAATCGGGAATAAAATGGATGCCCAAGCCTGCCGCAAGCAATACGATGACGAGCCAGGTCAGCGGAGATTCCGCCGTTCTGCCTGCCGCAAGCACGTCTTTTGCCGTATTCGTCAGCGAGCAGAACCATTTTTGTGCGTCCGCAAGCGTTTCCGAGCGGAAAACCACCCAGCCTGCGGCGGTGAACAAAAACGTTCCGCCGGTGCGCAGAATAACGGCAGGCACGGAAGCGGGTCTGCTTTTTGCAAGTCCCGCACAGCGTTCGAAAATCATTGCCGCTCCCTGCATCGCGCCCCACAGCACAAAAACCCAGGACGCGCCGTGCCACAATCCGCTGACAAGCATCGTAATCATGAGCGCAGTCAGAGCGCGCGCAAAGCCCGCACGGGATCCGCCCAAAGCAAAGTACACGTATTTTTTCAGCCAGGAAGACAGTGTTATGTGCCAGCGGCGCCAGAATTCGCTCACGGAAAACGCACTGTACGGTCTGTCGAAATTTTTCGAGGTTTCAAAACCGAGCAGCAGCGCCGTGCCGGCTGCCATATCGCTGTATCCGGAAAAATCGCAGTAAATGACCGCCGCGTAAGCGATTCCCGCAAGAAAAACTTCCCAGCCGTAATATTTTGCGGGATCGGAAAACACCGCATCCACAAACAAAACGGAAAGAAAATTGGCAAAAATCATTTTTTTCAGCAAACCGGACATAATCAGCATCGAAGCGGTGCTGAAATCTATGCTGCGCCTTCCTGCCGTGCCGCCGGCGCCGACGGCTTTATCGATTTGCGGCAGGAACACGGAAGCATGTTCGATCGGTCCCGACGCAATTTGCGGAAAAAACGAAATATACAGCAGCGTGTCGGCAAGCGAAGGTTTTTCCGCCAGTTTTCCGGAGGAAACATCACACAGCAGGCTGATTGTCTTGAAAATGTAAAACGAAATGCCGACCGGAAGCGCAACGGAAATATACGGAAAATAAAAAATCTGCGGCGGAGACGATTCTTTCGCGGCGGTTCCGAAGCGGGCAAGATAACGGATAATGCCGTTCATGGAATCGGCGAAAAAATTATAATATTTGAAGTAGCATAACAGCAGCAAATTGAAAACAACCGCCACGGCTGTAAAGCGGCGCCCGTCCGGCGTGCTGCGGCTCGAATATACCAAAAGCAAAAAGCAGTAATTCGCCGCGCAGAAAACAGCGAGCAGAACGGCATAGCGGATATCGAAGCAGGCGTAAAAAACAAAACTTGCGGCGATAAGGAATTTTTTCCGTTCACGGCTTCCGCGGAACACATACCAAAATCCGATAAAAACCGCGGCGAAAAAAAACAAAAATGAGTATGTCGGGAAAAGCATGTAAACCTAACCTGCCGTTATAATCTGTGCGGAACGCGCATTCGCTTCATATCGTACCATAGAAATTTTTTGAAAACAAGAATCTTCCGCCTGTCTGCCGGCCGCAAAGCGCGCAGACACGAAACACGATGCGGGCGTAAAACGGCGCCGTCAAGTACAGGGCAAGTGCGGAACGGCGGCGGAAGTTTCGATGCGCGGCGCTGCGAAAAAACCGATTCCGCGGATATTTTCGGCGCGGACTGTTTTTCAATCCCGATTATCCGTTCGGCAGTGCAGTTCGCAAAACGCAGGGCAATCGCTAGCCGCGTTCCTCAATTGGGACAAATGCCCGCTCCGGCTGCACATTCTTGTATGCGGGACGATATATTCTTCCGCCCGCGACAATTTCTTCGATGCGGTGCGCCGACCAGCCGGCAATTCTGGAAATCGCAAAAATGGGCGTAAACAAATCCCGCGGAATATTCAGCATGGAGTACACCAAGCCCGAATAAAAATCCACGTTTGTGCATATTTTCTTTTGATCGCCTTTTTCCTCGCGGATAACATCCGGCGCAATTTTTTCCACAAGGCGGTACAAGCCGTATTCTTCGAGGCAGCCTTTTTCCGCAGCAAGTTTTTCCGCTTTGTCGCGCAGAAGAACCGCGCGCGGATCCGATACGGTATACACGGCATGTCCCTGTCCGTAAATCAGTCCGGTGCGGTTAAACGCTTCTTTGCGCACAATTTTGCGCAGATAATCTTTGATTTCGCGCTCGTTCGACCAATCGCGGATATTCGCTTTTATATCGTCCATCATGCCCATAACTTGAATATTCGCCCCGCCGTGCCGCTTGCCTTTCAGCGAACCGACTGCGGCGGCAATCGCGGAATACGTATCGGTATCGGCCGACGAAATAACATGAACGGAAAGCGTCGAGTTGTTGCCGCCGCCGTGTTCGGCATGGAGAATAAGCGCCAAATCGAGGATTTCCGCTTCAAGCTTTGTGTAGGCTTTGTCATAGCGGATAAGCCGCAGGATATTTTCGGCGGTAGACAGTTCCGGCTTGGGATTATGAATGTACATGCTTTTCTTTTCGTAAAAACGCTGCTTTGCCTGATATGCATACGCCGTCAGTGTCGGGAAACGCGCTATCAATTCTATGCACTGCCGCAGATTATTTGCGGGACTCGTATCTTCGGGATTGCTGTCGTAAGAATAGCTGGCAAGCACGCCGCGCGCAAGCTTGTTCATAATATCGGAAGACGGAGCTTTCATAATCATGTCTTCGGTGAAATTTTCGGGCAGCATCCGCTTGCTTCCAAGAAAAGCGGAAAATTCTTCCAGCTGCGCCTGCGTGGGAAGTTCTCCGAACAGCAGCAGATACACGATTTGCTCGAAGCCGAACTGTTCATGTTTTTCCGAATCACGGATAATATCTTCTATATTGTAGCCGCGGTAAATCAGCTTTCCGGGGACGGCTTTTTTTTCGCCGTCAACCATTTCATAGCCGACTACATCGCCTATCTGAGTAAGGCCTATCAGAACGCCCCTGCCGTCCGCATAGCGCAAACCGCGGCGGACATCGTAGCGCTGATACAGGCAGGGATCAATGGGATCATTGTTTTCCGCAAGCAATGACAGTTTTTTCAAAAACGTGTTTTCGGCATAATCCGCCACAAAACTCTCCCCCGATTTGCATATTTATGCAAACCGTTCAGGTAATAAGCAATAATTATACATTTTTAGGAAACAGCGTCAAGCGGAAGCAGGCGATGCTGCAGTTATCGGAAGCCGATGCCGCGCTGCCGCCGCATTCGGCATGCCCGCCGTCCGCAGTTTACGGAACGAGAACAAATATTTTTCGGCAGGCGGCTTTGCTTCAAGCAGAGCCGCAAACGCAGACAAAAGCGTTATTCTATGCCGAGCACTTCTTTGCGATACTTGTCGCCGATTTCCGTCAGTTTGAACTTCTGGATTTTTCCGGAACCGGTCATCGGGAATTCGTCGAGGAACATGACCAGCTGCGGGAATTTATATTTGGCTATTTTCCCGCGGCAGAATTCGATGACATCTTGTTCGGTAAGCGTTTTGCCTTCATGCAGAATAATAAATGCGCCGGTAATTTCGCCGAGACGCTTATCGTGCACCGCCGCGACCTGCACGTCTTTGATTTCGGGCATCTGCGACAAGAACTCTTCGATTTCGCGCGGATAAATATTTTCACCGCCGCGGATAATCATGTCTTTGATGCGGCCGGTAATGCGGTAATAGCCGTTTTCGTCTTTTACGCCGAGATCGCCGGAATGCAGGAATCCGTCTTTATCGATAATTTCCGCCGTAGCTTCGGGCATTTTATAATACCCTTTCATGATATTGTAGCCGCGGCAGCACATTTCACCTTGAACGCCGACGGGGCATTCTTCACCTGTATCCGGATCGATGACGCGCACTTCGATATCAGGCAGCTCTTTGCCGACAGTCGTTGCGCGGATTTCCGGCGGATCGTCGGTGCGGCTCTGCGTCATGCCCGGCGATGTTTCCGTCAGTCCGTACACGCTGGTAATTTCTTTCATGTTCATTTTATCCATGACCTGCTTCATCAATTCGACAGGACACAGAGAACCGGCCATGATGCCGGTACGCAGGCTTGACATATCGAACATGCTGAACATCGGGTGGTTGAGTTCCGCAATATACATGGTCGGAACGCCGTAAATGGCAGTGCATTTTTCTTTGTGGATTGATGCGAGCGCAACAAGCGGATCAAACGATTCCAGCAGAACATGCGTGGCGCCGTGGCTGAGCACCGCCATAACGCCGAGAACAATTCCGAAGCAATGGAACAGCGGCACCGGCAGACATACCCGTTCCGCGCTCGTGTATTTCATACATTCGCCGATCGAAAAACCGTTGTTGATAATATTGCGGCTTGTAAGCATGACGCCTTTGGGAAATCCTGTTGTGCCGGACGTGTACTGCATGTTCACAACGTCATTGCAGTCGAGCGATTTTTCTATATCGTGAATAACACTGATATCGACATGCTGGCCGAGCAAAAGCAGTTCCGATGTCGAATACAGCCCGCGGTATTTTTCCGGTCCCATGTATACGACGTTCCGCAGACACGGGAATTTTTTGCTTTTAAGACAGCCGCGCTCATATTCATCGAGTTCGGGCACAAGTTCCCGTATCATGGCAACATAATTGCTGTCTTTCACGCCGTCTGTCAGACACAGCGTTGTCAGATCGGACTGCTTTACAAGATATTCCAGTTCATGCGATTTATAACTGGTATTCACCGTTACGGCAACCGCACCGAGGCGCGCGCAGGCAAACATGTACGTAAGCCAGTCGGGCACATTCGTTGCCCATATTCCCAAATGATCGCCTTTTTTCACACCGATGGCATACAAACCGCGCGCGAGATCATCGACGCGGCTGTCGAATTCCGCATACGTAAAACGCAGATCGCGGTCGGCATAAACCATAAATTCGTGGTCGGGATCGCTTTTTGTTTTGTCGCGCAGCAGCTGATTCAGCGTTACTTCAATCATGATTACCTCTTATCTTTCGCATTCACGGCATCGTATCCGCACGGCGCCTTACGCGGGCGTATACACGACGGCAAGAATTTTCGCGGCAGAAGAACCGTGGCCGTGCAAATGATGCGCAACGATAGAATCGTAATAAATACTGTCGCCGGCGCCCAGCACATACGTGTCTTTGCCGTACTGCACCTCAATTTCTCCGGAAAGAATATAGATGAATTCCTCGCCCTCGTGTGACGATAATTTCACCTCTTCTTCCGACGTCGGATACACATCGATTATAAACGGATCCATGTGGCGATCCGCTTTATTGCGTGCAAGCGAATAATAATCGAGATCGGAAGAAACCGCGTTTCCGCGTTCGGAAAACCGCGCGACGGCTTTTTTGTCTTTTTCGCCGCTGCGGAATACCGCCGGTCCCAAATTTTCCTGATCATCCATGAATGTACCGAAGCGCACGCCGAGCACACGGGCTATTTTTATCAGCGGCGTAAGGCCGGGAATCAATTCGCCTTTTTCGATGCGGGCAATGCCGTCCGCGGCAAGATTCGTGCGTTCGGAAACGTCTTCAATAGAAAGTTTTCGGCTTTCGCGTATCAGGCGGATTTTTTTGCCGATTCTGTTTTTATCGCTCATATTTTTTACCTCCCAGACAGCGCATTCAGCCGACTATATCATACACACGGTTGAATGCAGCTTCGATGGTTGCTATGTTTATCGGATTGAATTTTTTGTTGCGCGCGGAAATCGCTTCATCAAGCGCAAATTCGAACGGCTTAACGCCGCTCACAATGCCGTTCACCGCTTTCGCAAGGCATCCGAGCGCGACCATATTGACGCCGCGTTCGTTTTTGCATTCCGCGGCTATCGCATTGGCATCGAGCGCGATGGAACGAATATCGGTTCGGGACGGTTTTTCATCGATCAGCGACGAATTGTAAATCAAAAGCCCGCCTTTTTTCAGCATCGGTTCGAATTTTGTCATGGAAGGCTTATTCAGCGCAACCACAACGTCGGGATGCTCGATGACAGGCGAGGCGACTTCCTCGTCGGAAACGATGACGGAACAGTTCGCCGTTCCGCCGCGCATTTCCGCACCGTACGACGGAATATGGGATACATATTTGTCTTCGCTCATGCCGGCAAGCGCGAGGATTTTTCCGGCAAGGATAACGCCCTGCCCGCCGAATCCGGCAAAAATTACTTCTGTAGTCATTACCGAGCCTCCCTGTTTATTACGCCGCCTTTCGGCTGCGCCGCTTCGGGAATAATTCCCGCCGGAATATCGCGCAGCACGCCGAGCGGATAATATGGTTCCATTGCGTCGCGCACCCAGTCTGCGGCGACCAGCGGATCTACGCCCCAATTCGTCGGGCACATAGAAAGAATTTCCACAAAAGAATAGCCTTTCCCTTCTTTTTGATAGGTAAGCGCTTTTTTGATCGCCGCTTTTGTCTGATTGATATGCTTTACGTCATAAACGGCAGTGCGTTCGATATATTTCGGTTCGACAAGCGTATTAAGCAGTTCCGCGGCGCGGATCGGATAGCCAACATCGTCGGCATTGCGTCCGTACGGCGTTGTTTTTGTTACCTGTCCGACAAGCGACGTCGGCGCCATTTGACCGCCCGTCATGCCGTAAATCGCATTATTGATAAATATAACGGTGATATTTTCGCCGCGGTTCGCCGCATGAACGGTTTCCGCCGCACCGATTGCCAGCAAATCGCCGTCGCCTTGGTAGCAGATAACGGTTTTATCGGAATGCACGCGCTTCATGCCGGTGGAAACCGCCGGCGCACGTCCGTGAGCCGCTTCCACGGAATCGACATCGAGGTAATTGTATGCAAACACGGCACAGCCGACAGGAGCTACAAGCAATGTTTCCTGCTGAAGATTCAGTTCATCCAGCACCTGCGCGATAAGTTTGTGCACAATGCCGTGACCGCATCCTGCACAATAATGCGTTTTTACATTTCTCATTGACTGCGGGAATGAATATATTTTAGACATAGCTTTGCACCTTCTCTACAATAACATCAAGTTTCGGAATGACGCCGCCCGGTTCGCCGTAAAAATCAACGGCGCCTTTTTTCATGCCGGAATACAGCCGCACATCCTGCACCAGCTGTCCCATGCTCATTTCGACAACAAGCGTTTTTTTCGCATTTGCGCAGGCTTTTTCGATAGCGTCTTCGGGGAACGGCCAAAGCGTAATGGGGCGGAACAGTCCGGCTTTCACGCCTTTTTCGCGCAGTACTTTCACCGCTTTTTTGCATACGCGTGCCGATGTTCCGTAAGCGCACAAAACAACGTCCGCATCGGAGCACAAGTAATCTTCATACATTGCTTCGTTTTTCGCGATGGCGGCATAATTTTCGGCGAGCGCCTTAACATGGCGGTTCAAATATGCGTCGTCTTTGCCGAGCTTGAGCGAAGCGATAATGCGGGCCTCACGATCCGCGGTTTTTCCGGTAAGCGCCCAGGGCTTTTCCGGCAGCGAAGAAATTTCTTCCGGAAGCACGCACGGCTCCGCCATTTGTCCGAGGTAGCCGTCGCCTAAAAGCATAACCACAACGCGGTATCGGTCGGCAATGTCAAACGCTTTCATCGTATAATCGGCAAGTTCCTGCACAGTGCCGGGCGCAATGACAACAACATGATAATCGCCGTTGCCGCCGCCGCGCGTCGCCTGAAAATAATCTCCCTGTGCGCCGGCAATATTGCCGAGCCCCGGACCGCCGCGCATCATATTCACGACGACAGCAGGCAGCTGCGCACCGGAAAGATACGATATGCCTTCCTGCTTCAAAGAAATCCCCGGAGATGATGACGAAGTCATCGCGCGAGCACCTGCGGCAGAAGCTCCCATTACCATATTTATGGCGGCAAGTTCGCTTTCTGCCTGAAGAAATGTTCCGCCGACCTGCGGCATCCGTTTTGCGAGATACGCCGGTATTTCGTTTTGCGGCGTTATCGGATACGCAAAATAGAATCGGCAGCCGGCACGGATTGCTGCTTCGCCGATTGCTTCGTTTCCTTTTATAAGTATTTTATTGCCCATACAAAGCTCCCTACAAAAAGCCGGCGGAAAATTTCGATTTCCGGCTTGGCTTTTCAGTTATTTCCCGAAAGCAGGAAAAACAATTGATAAAAGTTCGCGCGCGTCATGCAACGCAGGGCGCTGTACAAACTTTGCGGATAAAAACTTTCCGCCGTTTCCGGGGAAAGTTTTTATTTCACGCCTTCAGTTTTCATTCGATTCGATTTCAATTGCGACGTCCGGACACATTGTGGCGCAGAACGTACAAGCGATGCACAGCGTTTCGTCTGTGCATTCAGGGTAGTGAACGCCCTGCCCGTTTGTTTTTTTTGACATCACAAGGATTTTTTTGGGACATGACCTGACGCAAAGCCCGCAACCCTTGCATTTTTCAACCGCAATAATAGGTTTACCTTTTGCCACGACAATACCTCCGATATCAGCCGCTATTGAGTATACTAAAATACGGTGTTTTATACAATGGAAAACAGCTCATTATCTGCATTTTTACTAAAAAATTTAAAGTATTTATGCAGATGCCAATATATGAGTTTTATGAAAAAATCCGGCGGCATATTCGGGATTTTGCAATTTTGCCGGACAAACAAAGCCGAACATAGGACTGATAAAAAACGCGCGCATTTCCTGCATAGCGGAATACGCGCGCGCCGTATTTTTTGCGAAGCCGGCGTTCGGCGTTATTCCGTCGGACGCTTTTTCAGCTCGGCGCTGCCGCAAACCGCGCGCCCGCTGCCGGCATTTTGTTCCATCATCGCGCGCACTTTCAATGGCAGTCCGAACAGCGTAATAAAGCCCTGCGCGTCATGGTGATCGTATAAATCGCCGGTTGTAAAAGAAGCAATGCTTTCGTTATACAGGGAATACGGAGAATGAGAACCGGCGCCGCGGATAGATCCCTTATATAATTTCAGTTTTGCCCAGCCGGTAACGGTTTCTTCGGCTTTGTCCATGAATGCAATGCATGAATCCATGAGCGGCGTAAACCACTTGCCGTTGTAAATCAGTTCGCTCATTTTAAGGCTGACATGCTGTTTGAATGCGTATGTGTCGCGGTCAAGGCATAAATGATCGAGCATCTCATGCGCCGCATACAGCACTGCCCCGCCCGGCGTTTCGTATACGCCGCGGCTTTTCATGCCGACGCAGCGGTTTTCGCAAATATCCGCAAGTCCCACGCCGTTGCGTCCGCCGATTTTGTTCAGTTCAAGCATAATATCAAGCGGCGAAAGCTTTGCGCCGTTTACCGCGACGGGCACGCCTTTTTCGAATTCGATTGTTACATATTCTCCCGAATCGGGCGCTTCTTCCGGAACAGTTGTAAGCTGAAGCATGTGCTTCCAGTTCGGTTCGTTTTCGGTTTCTTCAAGTTCAAGACCTTCATGGGAAAGATGCCAGATATTTTCGTCGCGGCTGTAAGACTGATCTTTTTTCATCGGAACGGGAATTCCGCGTTTTTCAAGAAATGCGATTTCTTCATCGCGGCTGTTCATATTCCATTTGGGATCGCGCCAGGCGGCAATCACGCGGAGATCCGGCGCGAATGCTTTTATCGCCAGCTCGAAGCGGATTTGGTCGTTGCCTTTTCCGGTTGCGCCGTGGCAAATCGCCGCCGCATTTTCCTGCCGCGCGTATTCCACGAGAATTTTTCCGATAAGCGGACGCGCGGTAGATGTTCCCAAAAAATACGCATCTTCATACACGCAGTTTCCTTTTAACGCCGGCCAGATATATTCCGATATGTATTCTTCGCGCGCGTCTACAACGTAGCAGGCTGCTGCGCCGGTATCAAGTGCGCGCTGCTTTATTTTCGGCCAGTCGTCGCTCTGTCCTACATCGACGCAGACCGCGATAACGTCATAATCATAATTTTCTTTGAGCCAGGGGATAATGACGGTAGTGTCAAGCCCGCCGGAATACGCAAGAATAACTTTGTCTTTTGCCATATACACCTTCTTTTACGGCGCGCGTCGTTTTGTCTGCCGCCGAAATTTGCAATAAACGAATCATAAAAACAAAAAGATTATGCTATAGTACAACTTCCGCCGCGTACATGTAAAGCGTCTTTCGCACGAAGCGCGGTCAAACAGCAATATTCCGCGGAATGCAATTTATTTTTCGGCGCGGACAGCGGATGCCGCGGCACTGCCGAGCAGTTTGTAATCGAAAGAATCGACAAGCGCGAGCCATGAAGCTTCTATTATATCGCTGGAAACGCCGACTGTCGTCCAGGCGCTGTTTCCGTCGGTGCTTTCCACAAGTACGCGGACTTTTGCCGCCGACGCGCTTTTCGAATCGATGACGCGCACTTTAAAATCAATCAGGCGGACGGATTTTACAATCGGATAAAAACGCTCCAAAGCTTTGCGCAGCGCAGTGTCAAGCGCGTGAACGGGACCGTCGCCCTCGCCGGCAGTTACTTCTATTTTGCGGTCGACTTCTATTTTCAGCTGGGCGAACGAACAAATATATTCGTCAAGCCGCGGCAGTTCTCCGGTTGTTTTATAATAATGAAGACGGAAAAACGGTTTGTACTGTCCCAGAGATTTTCTGACAAGCAGCTCAAAACTCGCATCGGCGCCTTCGTACTGATATCCGGCGAATTCCGCTTTTTTCAAGCTGTCAAGAACGCGCGTAATTTCCGCCGAATCTTTGCGTATGTCCGGCGCGAATTTTTTTATCTTTTCGAGAAGCATCGCGCGGCCGGAAACTTCGCTCAGCAAAAAAACGCGGTCATTTCCCACGGAAGCCGGCGAAATATGTTCGTATGAAGCAGGGTCTTTCAAAACCGCGTCGCCGTGCATTCCCGCTTTATGGGCAAACGCGTTTGCGCCGATGTACGGCTTTCCGTTTCCCGTTTTTATATTGCAAATTTCGGCGACGTGCCGGCAGATATGGGTTAAATGCGGCAGCTGTCCTTCGGGCAGGCAGCGGCGGTTCATTTTCAATTCCAAATTCGCTATCACTGCGGAAAGATTCGCATTGCCGGTGCGTTCGCCGATGCCGAGCAGCGTGCCTTGTACGTGAACGGCACCCGCCTGCACCGCCGCAAGCGAATTTGCCACGGCAAGTCCGCAGTCGTTATGCGTGTGGATGCCGATTTCGATATCGGCGGCGCTGCCGGAACCTTGTCCGCCGTCAAGGGCGATTTCGCCGAATTTTTGTTTTGCCGCACGCACGCCGCCGGCAATTTCATCGGGGAGAGAACCGCCTTTTGTGTCGCATAAACAGACAGCGTACGCGCCGCCGCGGACAGCGCATTCTATTGTTTTGAGCGCATACTCCGGATTCGCTTTTAATCCGTCAAAAAAATGCTCCGCATCGAATATGACACGCCGGCCGGCGCCGCAAAGATAGCGCACGGTTTCATAAATCATCGAAATATTTTCATCGAGTTTTGCGCCGAGAATTTTTGTAACGTGAAAATCCCAGGACTTCCCGAAAATCACCACCGTATCCGTGGCGGCGGCAAGCAAACCTTGAATATTCACATCGTCGGCGCAGCTTATGTCTTTTCTGCGCGTCGCCCCGAACGCCGCCAGCCGCGCGTGCTTCAGCGGAATCTTCTGTGCTTCGCGGAAAAATTCCAAATCCTTGGGATTGGAACCGGGGTTGCCGGCTTCAATCAGCGGAATGCCCAATTCATCAAGCGCGCGCGCAATATGGATTTTATCCTGCACAGAAAAACTGATTCCCTCGCCTTGCGCGCCGTCGCGAAGCGTAGAATCGACAATCGTTACCGCTTTCACCGCCGCACCTCACTCGGACAGAACGCCGCCGCCGCGTTCCATGGCAGTAAGCCCCGTGCGCACCAGCTCTTTTATGCCGAACGGTTTCAGCAGCCGGATAAGGCTCGCAACTTTGTCTTCGCTGCCGGTTACTTCGATGATGACGGAATCGATACCCACATCGACAATGCGTGCGCGGAAAATACTTGCGGTTTCTATAACGCCTATGCGTTTTTCCGCCGGCGCAGACACTTTTATCAGCGCGATTTCACGCACGACAGTATTATCGAGATTGCAGTGCTGAATCGATATGACTTCTTCCAATTTCGCAAGCTGTTTTTTTATCTGTTCGAGAATCGCATCGTCGCCGCGCACGACAATCGTCATGCGGGACTGTTCGTCGTTGCAGGTTTCTCCGACCGTAAGACTGTCTATATTATATCCGCGGCGGCTGAATAGTCCGGAAACACGGCTCAGCACACCCGCGTGATTCTGCACAAGAACCGAAAGCACATATCTGTTCATTTATCCGCCTCCGCATACGGAACGCAAGCTGTCTTCGCCGCGCACCGTCAATTTATTTCGCGGTACACGCCGAGAAGCCGCACATCGTCCGCAATTTGTTTCAGCAAAGATATTGCTTTGTATATATCGCGCGACGCGGAAGAAAGCTCGACATCGGCATAAAACATGTACCGCCACGGCTGGCCGTGAATGGGACGCGATTCAAGGCGGGTCAAATTCAGCGATAAATGCTGGAAAATACCGAGGCATTCATACAGCGCGCCGGGATTGTTTTTTGTCGCGAAAGCGACCGTAGCCATATTCGCATTTGCATCCGCAGGGCACGTATCATGCGAAGAAGTTTTTTTCGCCGCGGAAGGCGCCGTATTCGTTGCCGTAATTACAATAAAACGCGTGTAATTCCGCGGATCGTCTTCTATTCCCGTTTTCAGCACGGAAAGCCCCGAAACCGCGGCGGCCTTTTCCGACGCTATCGCCACATTTTCCGCGGAAGATTTTTGAAAAACGGCTGCCGCCGCCGCGGACGTGGACGTGCACTCGATTTGTTCCCATTCGGGATGCCCCGAAAGAAACGAAGAGCACTGAGCAAGTCCCTGCGGATGAGAATACACCGCTTTTACGGAATCGAGCGATGTTCCGGAAACACCGAGCAGCGCGTGTGCTATGCGCAGTTTAAGCGCGCCCGCAATGCGTATATCTTCAAAACGCAGCAAATTGTCATAATTTTCGTACACCGAACCGGCAAGGCTGTTTTCCACCGGAATCATGCCGTATTCTGCTTTGCCGCTTACAACGGACTGAAAAACATCGCGGAAATTAGCGCAGGGAAGCGCGTTTGCATCTCCGTCGAAATAATGCGAAACAGCGATTTCCGCATAAGCGCCGCGGCTGCCGGAATACGCGCATTTTTTCCGTGCGGCGTCTTTTTTGTTTTCCGCACTGTCCGCCGGAACGCTGCAAACAGCGGCGCCGTTCCCGCCGGAACGTATACGGGCTACTTCGCGCCCGACCACGGGAGCAAGCACTTCTATGTCGCGCATCAGTCTGTCGAACTGCTCCGGATACAGCGACTGCGCGCCGTCGGAAAGCGCCTTGTCGGGATTGCAGTGCACTTCGACAATAATGCCGTCGGATCCTGCCGCAATCGCGGCGAGCGCCATCGGCGGAACTTTGTCGCGAATACCGACGGCATGGCTTGGATCCACAATAACAGGCAGATGCGTCAGCCCGCGGATAATCGGAATGGCGGAAAGATCCAGCGTGTTGCGCGTTGCGCGTTCGTATGTTCTGATGCCGCGTTCGCACAAAATAACGTCGTCCGTACCGGAAGAAAGCAAATACTCGGCTGCCATAAGCCATTCTTCTATCGTGGCGGAAAGTCCGCGTTTGAGAATTACCGGCTTTCCGAGCGCGCCGACTTTTTTGAGCAGCTCGAAATTCTGCATGTTGCGCGCGCCGATTTGATACACATCGACATATTTTTCCATTGCCGGCAAATGTTCCGCCGATACGCATTCCGTAACAACCGGCAGTCCGAAGGCGTCGCCGGCTTCTTTCAGCAGCTTGAGCCCTTCCTCGCCGAGTCCCTGAAACGAATACGGACTTGTGCGCGGTTTGTAGGCACCGCCACGCAGCATAACGGCGCCGCTTTCCGCAACACAGCGCGCAACGTTCATCATTTGATCGCGGTTTTCCACGGCGCACGGCCCCGCAATGGCAATGACGCGCGCTCCGCCGATGCGGATAATCTGACCGCGGTTATTGGGAATTTCCGCAACCGTATTTTCTTTTTTGAATTCACGGCTCGCCATTTTATACGGCTTCGATATAGGAATAACGCGCTCGACACCGGGCAGAATCTCGACTTCGCGCGGATCTATCGACAGCCTGCCGACGGCGCCGAATATCGTTGATTCTTCGCCGGCAATTTCATTTACGCGGAATTTATTCCGTTCCAAAAACGAACGCAGCTGCTGTTTGTCAGCTTCGGAAATATTTTGTTCAAGCACTATAACCATTTTATTTTCGCCTTTTATCCGTTATTTTCATTTGATTCCAAATTCCAGGAAACCGTCCGCAGAATATCGCCGAAAACGCCGGCTGCCGTTACGCCCGCGCCCGCGCCGTAGCCTCTGACTGTCATCGGAATCGGCGTATAGCGCTCGGTGCGGAATACAAACGCGTTTTCTCCGCCGCGGATGGAATACAGAGGATGCTCTTTGTCAACTTCCATCATGCCGACCGTGCACACGCCGTTTTCTATGGACGCGCCCATGCGCAGCACTTTTCCCGCTTTTTTCAGCGCCTCCGTTTTTTCGGCAAAATACGGATCCAAAAGCGGCAGTTTTTCCATAAACTGCTCGACGGTTCCGCTGTCGTCGAAATCATCGGGAAAGATTCGGTCGATTTTTATGTCTTCCAGCTCGATTTCCATTCCCGCCTCGCGGGCTATAATGAGCGCTTTGCGCGCAACGTCCGTTCCCGCCAAATCATCGCGCGGATCCGGTTCGGTGAAGCGTTTTCCGCGTGCTTCGCGCACCGCCTCGCTGAACGCCGCGCCTTCGTCGAGCCTGCCGAAAATATACGAAAGAGAACCGGACATAATGCCGTAAAAGCCCGTCAGGCGATCTCCCGATTTGAATAAATTCTGCAGCGTGTCAATGACCGGCAGTCCCGCGCCGACATTTGTTTCGTACAAAAACCTGCGGCGCATTCTGTTTGCCGCGGCGCGCAGTTTGCGGTAAAAATCCATGCTCATGGAATTTGCCCGCTTGTTCGGCGTGGCAATATGCATGCCGGCATGCAGAATATCAAGATAGCGGTTCGGCAAATCATACGAAGCGGTGCAGTCCACAAACACCGGATTCAGCGGCTTTATTTCCCGCACAAACGCGAGTATTTCGTCAAGATTCGTCGGCCTGCCGTTTTTTTCGATATCGGAACGCCAGTCTGCAAGCTCCAGCCCCGCGCGGTCGAGAATCATGCCGCTTACATTGGCGATTGCAAGCACGCGGATATCGATTCCCTGCTTCGCGAGATCGCTTTGCTGATCGCGGATTTGATCCAGCAGGCAGCCGCCGATAGTTCCCGCGCCGAACGCGAATACTTCAATCGTCTGCGCCGTGTTAAAGCAGAAACGGTGCGTTATCCGCACAGCCGTGTCGCCGTCTTTTCCGTTGATGACCACGCTGATGGAACGCTCGGACGAGCCCTGCGCGATTGCCAGAATATTGATATCCTGCGAAGCCAGCGCGTTGAAAAACGTTCCCGCTATGCCGCGGCGGCGCTTCATGCCGTCCCCGACAATCGACACAATGGCGCAGTTTTCCTGAACTTCTATTAAATTGATGATATTTTCCCGCAGCTCAAGTTCGAATTCCGCGCTCAAAATATCATGAACGCGGCGCGCGTCGGATTGATTCACGCAGAAACTGACTGTATATTCCGAACTTGACTGCGTAATGAGCAGCATCGAAATGCCTGCGCGGGAAACCGCGGCGAAAATCCGCGCGGCGGAACCGGATTTGCCTTTCATGCCGGCTCCGGAAACGCTTATCATCGCGGTGTTTTTCAGGCAGGAAATTCCGCGTACCGCGCCGCCGTCTTTTTCGGAAGCGGCAAACGGTCCCGACGCAATCCGCGTACCGCGCGAGTGCGGATTGAATGTATTCAAACTCCAGGCTTCGATTCCGCGCGCGGCAAGCGGCGCAAGCGTTTTCGGATGCAGAATTTTCGATCCGAAAAACGAAAGTTCCATTGCTTCCTCATACGTCATATCATTGACGAGAATGGCGTCCTTTACGATACGCGGATCGGCGGTGTAAATGCCGTCGACATCCGTCCAAAATTCGACACGGGACGAATTCAGTGCGGCGCCCACGACTGCCGCGGAAAAATCCGAGCCGTTGCGCCCCATAAGCCCCATGACCGTCTGTGCAGCCGGCGCGGCACTCCAGGAACAAATAAAACCGGGAAACAGCAGGATGTTTTTGTCGGCGCAGCAGGTTTTTTCGCGGTACGGCTTGAAAGCATCCAGCGTCCGCGAAAAATCGGGATCGCCTTCCGTCTGCCGTCCGGTTGTGAAAATTACGTTTCGGGAATCAATCAGCACCACGGAATGCCCCTGCGCGCGCAGAATTTCTTCCATAATGGGCGCGCTCAGCAATTCCCCGGTTCCCATTATGCGGCAGTGTACGGATGCGGGACATTCTCCGAAAGCGGACACCGCAGACAAAAGCCGTGCACACTCGGCAAGCACCGGCTCCAGCTTTTCCGACGCGGCGGATTCGTCAAACGCGGGAAGCGCGGCTTTCAGATCGCCGCACACGGCAAGATGCGCATCGCGGATGCGCGCGGCATATTGTTCCGGATCGCCGCCCGCCGCACAGCTGTCAATGCCTTCCTGTAAGGTATTCGAAATACCCGCCATAGCGGAAACCACGACGCTTACGCGCTCCTTTTCCGCTCTCGATGCTATAATAGCGGCCGAATTGAGCATGCGCCGCGCGTTTCCCATGGAAGTTCCGCCGAATTTTAATGTCACCATATCAGATTTCCTGTTATCGTTATATTCAAACCGATGCCGAACGATCGGGCACCGCGCGCACATGGTACCAGAAAAAAGCGTTTTATTCCATAGCGCGCATGCGGAAAGAAAGCCGCGCCTGTCCCGAAAGAAAGAATCAAGCGCGCAGGCTTTTTCCGCCGCCGATATCAATATGTTTGTTGCAAGCCTGAAATTTATGTGATATTTTATTTACAGTACATAAAGGAGTTATTTTGGCTTATAACATCAGTTACGATATTTGCGCTGTCATTCTGCTAGCAGTTGTGCTGTGTCTTCACTATTTCAGGAAGCCTACTCCTGTTTTTCAAAATAAAATATTCTCATACATTGTCTGGCTTGCCGTTTTTGCCGCACTTGCGGATATTGCCTGCGCGCTCGCAGTCATGAATGTGTCCGCTTGCAGCCGAACGCTGCTGTACGCGGTACATATCGTGTATCTTCTGGCGGTGAATTTTCTGCCGGTGCTTACAGTCATATATATTTTGTCGCTCCCGAATCAGGAACAGCCGATTTTCGGCACAAAATACGGCATCTATGCAAAAGCCGCGCTTATTGTTCCGTACTGCGTTTGTTCGGCGCTCATTCTTCTTTCGCCGGCGGCGCCGCTTGCGTTCCGCATCGCGCCCGATACGCATCTGTACGAACGCCTTGGCGCAATGAACATTCTGTACGGAATCGGCGGATACTTTCTGCTGCTTGCGCTGGCGTCGCTGACGCTGATAAACCGGAAAAAACGGAAAGCCGACCAAATCGCGCCGATTATTTTCTGCATTCCCGCCGCCGCGGGCATTTTGGTTCAGATGTTTTACAGCGAACAGTTGGTTCAGAATTTCGGCATTTCGATAAGTCTGCTGCTTGCGGCGGTATTTATCCAAAAGCCCGAAGAACGGATAAACACAAACACCGGCTTATTCAATAAAACCGCGTTCATGACGCAGATAGACAGAGCGCTTTCTTCCAAAAAATCGTTTTATGCACTCGGCGTCATTCTCGACGAACTGCCGTTTTTGAACACGACATACGGCTATGTATTCATCAACAAAATTCTGCGCAAAGTAGCGGATTTTCTGCTGCAAATACCCGACGGAACTGTTTTTCATATCAATCAGCGCACATTCTGCATGGAAATACGGCGTTCCCCGAACAAAAAAAACGATTCCGAATACATAGCCGGCATTATGCGTTCCATAGAGCAGCGTTTTTCCGCCGCATTTTCGATAGACGACGGACGCAAAGTGCGCCTGTTTGTGCGGCAATGCCTTATTGCCTGCCCCGAAGACGCCGTAAACGATGCGGACGCCGAGGAGCGCCAAAAGTTCGATGCGGAATCCATCATCAATATTTTCGATATAGCCGCCACGGAACCGCGGTACCTGCACATGAAGCGCATTTCGGCGGCAAATATCGACATTTCCATTCAGCGGCGCAGGCAGTACATCGAACACGCCATCAAAACCGCTTTGCAGAACGATCGGCTCGCCGTCTATTATCAGCCGATTTTTTCCACAAAGGAAAAACAGATAATCGGGGCGGAAGCGCTTATACGGCTCAAAGATCCGGACGGCAATTTTATTTCTCCCGAAGAATTCATTCCGATTGCGGAAGAAAACGGATACATTCTGCACATCGGCGAATATATTTTCGAACAAGTCTGCCTGTTTCTCAAAACCACGGATCTGCAGTTGTATAATATCAAAAAAATCGACGTCAATTTGTCGGTTATACAATGCCTGCATCCGCAGCTTGTGGAGCAGATACTTTCGATCATGAAAGAATACGAAGCGCCGGCGCAAATTCTCAATCTCGAAATAACGGAAACCGCGGCGGCGACAAGCCACGACATTCTCAAAAAAAACATGCAGCAGCTCGCGAATTCCGGCATAGAACTTTCGCTCGACGATTACGGTTCCGGATATTCAAACCTCAATTATCTGCTTAACTTTCCGTTTAAAATGATAAAGCTTGACAAAGAAATCGTCTGGAAAGCATTTTTCGACGAAAAAGCAAATACCGTGCTTACATCTACCATTAACATGATAAACGCGCTGGACATGACGGTGCTTGCGGAAGGCGTCGAAACAAAAGAGCAGGCGGACTGGCTGACGGAACTCGGCTGCGATTATTTGCAGGGATTTTATTTTTCGAAGCCGCTGCCGAAAGACGGCTTTTTCGAGTTATTAAAAAAAGTGAACAAAATAGAAAAACATCCGCAAACGGGGAAACCTGTTATCAGCTGTTCGCTTACGCCGCCGAAAACTTCAAAACGCCGCCCGCAAAGCAGTACCATAGAAGAACTTGCGCCCGCCGATTAAGCCGCATACAATTAAAAATATCCGCAGCTTGATTTTCGGACTCTTTGCAGCCGGCATTGACGGGCGCTTGTAAATGCACGCGCAAAAATGATACACTTGCTTTGAAAATCACAGCAAGGCGGAATAATATGTCGAAAATCCAAATGAAAAACGCGGTTGCCGAACTTGACGGCGACGAAATGACGCACGTTTTATGGAAAGTCATAAAAGAAGAACTGCTGGAACCTTTTGTCGACCTCAAAACGGAATATTACGATCTCGGTTTGAAAGCGCGCGACGATTCGGACGACGCGGTTACCTATGAAGCGGCAAACGCGATAAAACGGCTTGGCGTCGGCGTAAAATGCGCCACCATTACATCAAACGCGGCGCGCATGGAAGAATACAGCCTGAAACATCTCACGCCGAGCCCGAACGGCATTATCCGCGCGGAATTGGACGGCACCGTTTTCAGGAAACCGATTATCGTGAAAAACGTGCATCCGGCTGTTTCCGGCTGGAAAAAACCCATCGTAATGGGACGCCATGCCTACGGCGACGTATACAAAAACTGCGAAATCACGGTTCCCTGCGCCGGCAAAGCGGAACTCGTTTTTACGGCAGACGACGGCACGGTAACGCGGAAAACCATTATGGACATGAAAGGCGCGGGCATTCTGCAAGGCATTCATAACACGGATTCGTCGATACAAAGCTTTGCCCGCTGCTGCTTTCGGTACGCGCAGGACGAACGCATCGACGTATGGTTTGCCGCCAAAGATACCATTTCAAAAACCTATGACGGGCGTTTCAAAGAAATTTTTCAGCAGGTTTTCGACAGCGAATTCAAAGATACTTTCGAAAAACTCGGCCTCACGTATTTTTACACGCTGATAGACGATGCCGTTGCGCGCATAATGAAAAGCAGCGGCGGAATGCTGTGGGCATGCAAAAACTACGACGGCGATGTTATGAGCGACATGGTTGCGTCGGCATTCGGCAGCCTTTCGATGATGACAAGCGTGCTTGTTTCTCCGGACGGAACATTCGAATACGAAGCGGCGCACGGAACCGTGCAGCGGCACTATTACCGCTACCTTAAAGGCGAAAAACCTTCCACCAATCCTGTGGCGCTCATTTTTGCCTGGACCGGCGCACTTGCAAAACGCGCGGAACTGGACGGCACGGCGGAACTCGGCGCCTTTGCAAAAAAATTGGAGCACGCGACATTGTCGTGCATCGAAGACGGCTATATAACCGGCGATCTTGCAAGCTTGTGCGATCCCGCGCCGAAAGCAATTCTCAATTCATGGGAATTTATCGGTGCGGTAAAAAACCGCTTATAAACGCTTCTGACCTGCCCGCCCGCTTTCGGCGCAGCGGCGGAAACGCAAAAACGCTTACTTTTTTTTGTCCGCATCGGGTTTCGGTGCGGCATTTTTTTCGGCGCTGCGCGGCTTCGAGGCGGCACTCTTTGCAGACTTTGCGTTTTTTTCGGTGGCGCTGCTTTTTTTTGCTGCCGCCGCTTTGTCCGCCGTGTTTTTTTCGGCATCCGCAGCGGCAGCTTCCTGCGGCTGTACGGAGCGGCGCCGAGTGCGGTTTTCCGCAGCAGAGGATGCGCAAAGTTCTATTTTTTCCACTTCACGCGCAGCAAGCCGCACGCCGAGCGTTTTCAGTCCTTTTTCCTCGAAATCCTGCACACGGAAAATTTCTTTTTCCGTCTTCTGCCGCGGCTTTTTGACATACATCAGCGCAAACGAATATTTTTCGCGCGTATCGATATGCAGCACTTCCATGCCGTCCGGCACGATAAGATAATCTCTGTTCATGATATACTGAGTAACTCTGCACCGCTTTATATATGCGTATCCCGTGGCGGGATCTTTGTACAGCACGGTGAACAAGTGTTTGGACAGTTCTTCTTTTTCGGCAAGGCAGCAGAACCACAAACCGCCGCCCACAAACAATTTATCGGGAACGTCGACAACGCTGTACGTTCCGGTTTTACGCAAAATAAACACGCGGTCATACGGAGAAACTTTCAGAATATCCGTGCCGGAAGAAACCGCCGTGCCGAGATAGCCCGATTTTTCATCATAGCGCAGCGGCGTATCGCGTTTTACCACTTCGCGCGCATCTACGGCGGCAATGCCGACAATCCGCGTGCGGCGGCGCGTCGTTTCTTCATCAAGGTTCGCAAGAATTCCGTCAAGATAGCTTATCGCGTACGCCGTAAGATCCTTCAGCAGTTTCGCGATTTCTTTGAGCCGCGCGAGTATTTCTTTTACTTCCTGACGGTTTTTATTGATGTCGTACAAAGAAATGCGGCGGATCGGTATTTTCAAAAGGTGTTCGACATCGTCCTTTGAAACATCGCGGGCAAGTTCCGCACGGAACGGAACAAAACCGGCGATGACTGCTTTTTCGACAGCTTCCGCCGTTTTCATCTGCTCGATATGCTTATAAATGCGTTCCTCGATAAAAATGCGTTCGAGCGTGCGCAAATGCAGCTTTTCCGCAAGATTCGCGCGTTCAAGTTCGAGTTCGTCTTTCAAAATTGCGGTAAGCTGCGCCGCGTGAGTTTTTATTACGTCGGTTGCCGTCATGACCTGCGGCATATTGTCTTTTATGACAAGCAGATTGCAGGAAATGCTTTGCTCGCAGTCCGTAAACGCGTACAGCGCATCCACAACGTCCTGCGTATACACGCCCCGCTGCAATTTTATTTCGATTTCGACTTTGTCCGTCGTGTAATCGCTGATAGAAGCGATTTTTACGCGCCCCGCTTTTGCGGCGCTTTCGATAGAAGCAATCAGCGTTTCCGTTGTGGAACCGAACGGCAGTTCCGTTATGATAATCCGTTTGGGGTCGGAAAGATCCATGTTCGCGCGCATGACAATTTTGCCGAGTCCGTCCTGATAGCCGGATACATCCATAAGCGCGCCCGTCGGAAAATCCGGAAACAGCTGAAACGATTCGCCGCGCAGGCATTTTTTTTCGGCTTCGATTACTTCGCGGATATTATGGCTGAGAATTTTTGTGGACATGCCGACGGCAATGCCTTCCGCACCGAGCAGCAGCACAAGCGGAAGTTTTGCGCGGAACGCGACGGGTTCTTTGCCGCGCCCGTCGTAACTGGGAACGTAGCGCGTAATTGCAGGATTGTACAAAACGTCTTTGGCAAACTGGCGGATGCGGCATTCGATATAGCGCGCGGCGGAAGCCCGATCGCCGGTAAAAATATTGCCGAAATTGCCCTGCTTATCGATGAATAATTCTTTGTTCGCAAGCACGACAAGCGCGCCGTAAATCGAGGCATCGCCGTGCGGATGATATTTCATGCACTGCCCGACTACGTTGGCAACTTTGTGATATTTGCCGTCGTCAATCTCGAACAGCGTATGCAGAATTCTGCGCTGAACAGGCTTTAAGCCGTCTTCCAAATCGGGAATGGCGCGGTCGCGGATAACATAACTCGCGTATTCGATGAAATTTTTATCAAATAAGTTTTTTACGTATGCCATGACGCGCAGTATAGCAAAAAACGCGCGTCCGCCGCAACAAGGCAGGTTCCGCAAATTTTTCGATGCCGATGTCCTCATTCAATTTGCGCAAAATGTATTTCCGACTTTGTCAGCCGATAAAATCGGCATTCATTGATTTTTTGAAATTCGCAATGTTTTCTTCCAAAAACGCTTTCAATTCATCAAACATAAAATCGATAAACAAAGATGAATCTTGCGCGTTCTCGGATTTTGCGAGAGTTTGGAATTTTATTTTTTAGAAGAAAAAAGTCCCATGTTAAAGTTGTCCACAGCCATCAAGTAGTGTGCCGCCGAAGCCTCTCCTGCCAGTATCGCGGCAAAACCGGAACACAACCCCATTGCTGATGCCGTGGTGATAACAGCCTCCCTGTGCGGCATATCGTCTCCGCATAAATACACCGCATCCGTCACAACGCAGGCGGCAAGCATTCCCGCGAACACTAAAGCAGATGTACGCCAAGAACGATATTTTTTCATGACTTGAGCGTTTTGCGGAACAGAATCCAACAGTACGTTCGTTTCTTTGTACGAAAGCGATTCCCCTGCAAGGTTTTGATATTTTGTAAAATTGAGAAATTTCGGCTCATGCACCAAAAATTTCAAATTCAAAACAGAATCTTCTACTACTGTTTCTGTCGTAGCGTCAGCAGTGGAGTTACTTTCAGAAAATCCCATCGCGTATGCAAGCAAGAGTAACGCGCATGTTGCACTAATTCGCTTCATATAATTTTCCTTTTAAAATCCGCATGACATTTTAATGCGGATTTTAAACATCCCACACCTATCGTCAAAGCAAATGCTCTCAAGTCACTCGTTTAACTCGGTAACGATATCCTACAATTTTTCCTTTATTCTTTCCAGCGGAATGATAATGCAAATTGTATCTTTCTTGAATCCTTCTGCCGAAGATGCCGCACCAGCGAGTGCAGCTCCGACTGCCGCTCCATACCCTGCGCCAACTCCTGCAATCGGAGCACCGATTGCAGCTCCGAGCGCTGCTCCAGCAGCAGCTCCTGCGGCATCAGAAGCAGCCATCATTTTGAGCTTATGCTTGTATTTGTTCCAAAGCTTTTTCAAAATCCATCGAGCCTCTGAATTGTTCTGGTAATTACCTTCCAGCAATTCAATATTCTCGGACCAAAATTCCAATGAAGATTTTGCTGTTTCTGCGTAGCTGATGAATTCTGGCAAAATTGTCTCGCTAGACTCTTCAAGGCTATTAAGTTCAATTGATGAAATCGCCTCCTTTGTTTCCTCTAAAGAATCTGGCATATTGTCAAGGAGTTTTTCAACTTGTGAAATATATTTTCCAGCCTCCTCCGAAACCAATCCTTCTTCCAGCATTTGCTGGGTTATGAAGCAATCTGATTCAGAAATACTCCTAGCACTACCTGTCAAAAACGACTTAAAATAATAACTTTCCGAAATCTCTCCGAAATAATCTTCAACTGAAAGCTCCTTGTAGTTGATGCCAGAATCAAAAGCGGTTCTTTTTGTTTTTGTCTCTCCAAAATAAAAATCGGAAAGAATTTCATTATGCTCTGCCCCAATCTTTGCATACGATTTTGGCAAATATAGAATACAACTTCAGTTCTGATTCAGAGGAAAAATCCTTTTCATAATCATTCTCGCATCCTAACAGCATTGCGGCGACTATGAAAAAAATCAATAATTTCTTCATAAAAAATCTCCTCATAAAAATTTAATAGTTTTATTATAAAGCTCATCTTTATTTTGTCAACAAATATGCCGTTTTTGCTGGAAAGCGTTCGGTCTCTTTGGCGAAAACTTCTTCCGATGACGACTTGTGCACGATGCATCGCAGAATATTTCGACGTATCGCTTGTCGTCATCGCGCTCGGAACGGCAGCAATCGGACAAGCCTTACGAAAAATCTGTCCATCATTGTTTTCCGTGCTCAACGGCGGACGGAAGCAGAAGACGGCAGTCAGTGAAGCGGATGGTCTTGCCACTATAGATTTCTCTGCCTACTTCGTTCGGTCGAATATTTTACAGTTTTTCAATCAGTAAAAAGTCCGACTTCCTCCAAAGGGCATGATGTAATTTTTCTTTCGGAGATTTTATCATCGTGTTTCAATTCCGAACAAAGAATCGGGCTTTTTAAATCAGATGATGCCGCCGTTTCTTTTACATCATCTTTCCAATTTGCATAACAATACAGACAATTATGACTGCACGAATTATAAGTGCCGATGTCCACACTGGCAATACAGCCGCAATCTTTTCTTTGAGCAGCATCTTTTTTGAAAATGTATGGCTTTTCGGTAAAATGTTTTATCAATTCTCCGTCAATGCAGTGCCCCTTGTTTATGCCGTAACTCGACAAGTCAATTTTTTCACAACAAGTTTCAATTTCTATATTATGCTTTTTTCCGATTTCGGAAAAATTTTCACCGATAATTTTCATCTGCTCAAGCGAAAGTTCGCTTATATTTTCACTCTCAAGTCTTTTTTTTATTTTGGCATATTCGTCTATAAAACTTATGATACATTTATTCGTATATCCCGAAAGTTTCGACGCTATATATTCAAAATACTTGCAATGATAATCTATTGAATATGTATTGTTTACAAAAATCGGATCATAGCGCCACATAACTTTTTCTTTGCCGATTTTTTCCGACAGATTTCTGAATTTCCGCAGTATCACTTTTTTTTCAGGAACATTTTTTTCGATTGATTTGTCATACGATGTAATCGTAAATTGGAAATAATATGTATATCCTTTTTCATCAAGTATTTTCAAATTATCGATAAATTCCTGCGACGGATTCTTTGTCCAAAAAACAATGCATTCTATTATATCCGGCGATAATTTTATTTTTGAAACAGAATGTATATTCATGGGATTACGAACATATACCTCACCTTCGTTTATTCGATTATAAAACCATTCCGAATAGAAAGCGGGAATATCTGTTCTTCTTGAAACACTGAGAATCATAAAATACATCTCCCTCAAAGTTTTTTTATAATAACAAATGCGCTTCGACATTCAGAAATAGAATCATTAAAAATGCTTATATCGTCTGATGATTGAAATTTCAAAGACTTTTGGGGAATAACTTTACAATCAGTATTGAATTTTTGTTCTGAATATCGCGAAGAATAATCAAAAACAAATTTATGAAACTCAAACCCTGTCAATTCATCTACCCAACTTTCAATAGCATCTCGTCCCATATTATATGAATTCGTATCATTTATAATCACATACGAATCCGATTTCATTTTATCCAAAATCGGTTGAATTTCAGATTTAAGATATTCCTCAACTTCAAGATTCCTGTTTTCTTTTTCAGAATGTTTATATATATCTGAAAGTATATAATTTAAAATAAGCATATCAATATCTTCTGCAAAAGAATTATTCTCATTGAAATTTTCGTTTTTAAAAAACAATTTGACAACATCAGATTGCCTTTCGGCTATATCAGAAAGAAAATCCTGAACATCAGACCAAATAGAATTCATTTCATAGCCATAAAAATAATAAGTATCCATATTTGTTGCTCGTACTTTGCAAGCAGCTTCGAATCCAACAAATTCACATGCCGGACCGCTCCCAATCGAAACAATATTTTTACGTCCGGAATTATCATCCCAAAAATTTAAATGATCAAATATATAATTCATTTCAGATGCGTATCTATTTAAATACCTCAATACATAGTAATAGGTAATCGGTTTACAAGAATATCGCAAATGCCTATATTTATCTTGCCGAAAAATTTTCTCGAGGCAATTTTGGCAATGAAGCTTTTCTGCACAAGATTCCTTTCTGCAAGATGAATTCCCACAAGGAGGTACACTACAGGGATATACAGAAGAACAGTTGTTATAAGCTTTGAGACATTTTTTTATATATTCGTCATATATTTCATTCATTTTATAATTCCTTTTATCTTTACAACACTTTGCACATCGTGTTCGGACCGAATGCAGTAAAGATTTACTCGAAGTCTGCGGCGGCGAAATCGGAAGCAAGCAAGCTGTCGCAGACAGATTCAGCGGCCTTAACAGCGCAATCGTTTTAACGTCTTCATCGGTTGCGTCATTGCCGAAACAAGCAATGAGATGAGGTCGCTGGCATCCACGATAAAGGTTTTTCTGCCTGCGATTTATTTTTCTTCTATTCGCTGATTTCCGTATAGCGAAGCATTTGCTCTTCACCGTTTCATGCATGCATTATACACACTGAATATACACCGCAACAAGATGCATGCCGCGCGGCGCCCGCCCATACCGCAACAGCACCGCCTGCCGAAAGAAAACGTGCTCTGTACCCGAAAAATTTCCTGCCGGTCGGTACGTACAAAATGATTATGTTTTTGCACCAAAAAGATTATGATTTCGGTATGTAGTAAGTGCCGAAAAACGCGTTTTTGCACTTTGCAAGCTTTTTGTTACTTACTAACAAGAGGCTTGTTAGTTACTAATGAATGGCTTGTCAGTAAGCAGCAAGAATCTTGTCAGAAGATGACGAGCCCCTGTTCACGAATAAAATTCTGCGAATTTTCGAAAAAAAAGGAACGTTTTTTTCGGGAACCTGTGGTATACTGAAAAAAGCAGAAAATCATGAAA
>JAMPCJ010000008.1 GCA_023666275.1 Treponema brennaborense
GCGATCTTCGGCTTGACAGGCCGACGCGATAACCAGCTTCGCTACGCCCCCTTTTCCGCTTCAAATCTATACTATCACTTCACAATTGTCAAGCCGATACCCCGCCACTATGCCATTGCCGCCCACAAACCGCAGTCCGCGCGGCCGCTGTTTGCCGTCAGTCTGTCTGTGTGACCGTTTCACTGTCAAACTCGCACACGAACGAGCTGCCGTCCTCAAACGTTATCGTTACGGTTCCGTTCTCGATATCTTCGGTGTATGAAGCATTGATAACAGGCTTTATTTCGCCTGTCTTTATTTTTTCTGCCAATTCGTCATCGCCGTCATACTTATTCCCGATCGTAAAGACTATTGTTTTGTCTTCCGTGTTTGCTTCTCCGTTGTAGTACACCGAAGAAGTATAACCAGAAGAATTCTTATAAGAATAACACTCATAGTATACGTCCGATGCGTTATATATGTTAATAGAAACATCATTTTTGTAATAGTGGCACCAGCCTATGTTCATGTTTTCTATGCCGGTGAATTTCGCGGCAAGCGTCATTTTATCGTCATTTATTTCGTAGCCGAAAGTTGTCGCCGCACCGAATACAGCTTGCAGATTTCCGGTTACAGATTCTTTGTATTCAGCGAGATACTCATCGAAAGACTTGTAGCCGTATTTTGCGGCAAGATATTCTTTATAGCTGTCGAGTGTGGGATAGCTTTCTGCGAAATCTGCATGACTGTGGAAAAAATCGGAACTGCTGACGGCACTTTGTATACCTACAGCGAAGCAGTAAAAAACCTTGAAAAGATACTGCTGGCTGAGGAAGAATCCTACTACAACGAGAGAAAAAAAGACGATGCGGATTTCGCGGCAAACTATCCTACTTTTGAAGACTATAAAAAACATCTTGCCGCTGAAGAGGGCTACGACTCGTTCGATGAGTATCTCGCTGAATACAAGGAAGATGCAACCGGAAACTTAAAAGCGATATTCGGTGCGGCGACAACGTTCGGCTATAAAACAAACGGCGGCAGCATGACGCTTACCGAAAAATTCACCGGCATAGAAAACATGGGCAGGGGCCGGTGCACGTATCGCGAAAATAATGTTTATATTTACATATATAATGCATCGCAGGTATCCTATGAGAATTCTTCGGCGTACTACTACGGAACAGCAAACACGGAAAAAAAAGACAATAGTCTTCACGCTTGAAGAAGCAGAAGACGAAACGGCAGCGTCTGTTATCAATGCTTCATACACCGAAGACCTCGCGGCAGGAACCATAACGGTAACAGTGGACGGCACTTCGTTCGTATGCGAATTTGACAGTGAAACATTCACGCAGATAGACTGACAACGAACATCGGCGCGGCGCACAGCAGGCGCGCCGTGTCATTGCAAGCCGTCGCAGACGGCGCGGCAATCTATCGCGCCGGATTGCTTCATCCCTGCGGGATTCGCAATGACAGAAACCTCTTCGGGGCTCGCAATGACGATTTGAAATCGGGGTTTGGAACAACTCTGTTGTCTGCCGCGCGGCATTATCTTGCCGCGCGTATTTTTTCGGCGGCTTGTTCAATCGTTATGTGTTCGTACTGCTCGCGTGTGCGCAAGTCTTTCAGCGTCAGCCACCGGTTTTCCGCATCTTCTGCCGTAATAAAAATTCCGAAAGGAATATTTTTCTTTTCGGCAACGGCGTACTGCTGCGGCATTTTTTTCGCTTCGGGGAATACTTCCGCGGCAATGCCCGCCTCGCGCAGTTTCTGCGCCGCGCTTTGGTACGCAATAAAGAGCCGTTCGTCCTGGCAGAAAATTTCGGCATCGAGAAAACTGCCGCGCACGGCGGTATTTTCTCCTTCCAGCGTTTCGAGCGCGGCGATAAGCCGATCCAGCCCGACGGACGCGCCGACTCCGCTTATTTTTTCTTTCATGTACAGCCCTGCCAGATTATCGTAGCGGCCGCCCGAACACACGGAGCCGATGCCCGGCAGCGCATCGAGAAATGTTTCGTATACAATGCCGGTGTAATAATCAAGCCCGCGGGTAATCGACGGATCGAGAACGAATGTGTCGGCGCTGCCTGCGGCGCATGCCATTGCTTGAATATCGCGGAGCCGCTGCACATACGGTGCGGAAGCTTCTCCCGCAAGAGTGCCGATTCTTTCGAGGATTTCCGAAAAACTGCCGCGGCTGTCGATAAAGCGCAGAATGAGTTCCGCTTTTTCTGTTCCGTCATCGGCTGCCGCCGTTCCGTTATGCTGCGCGCAGATTTCGGACAGCAGAAGTTTTACTTGTTCCGCACCGATTTTCGCCGATTTGTCGACGGTCCGCAGAATGTCTTCGCTTTTTTCCGCCAGTCCGTTTTTTTTGAGGAATGCGTTGAAAATGCCCCGATGATTCAATCGGATGTGTGTTTTTCCGGCGCCTGCGGCGTCGAGTGCATGCTTCATCACATCGAGAATTTCAAAGTCCGCCGCCGCGCTGTCGGAACCGATGCTGTCGAAATCGCACTGAACAAATTCGCGATATCTTCCTGCCTGCGGTTTTTCGCCGCGCCATACTTTTGCGATGTGATAGCGTTTAAAAGGAAAATAAATTTCTTCTTTGTGTTCGGCGATAAAACGCGCAAACGGAACTGTCAAATCAAAACGGAGCGCCACGTCGCGTTTTCCGTTGTCTTGAAAACGAAAAACTTGTTTTTCCGTTTCTCCGCTGCTTTTGCGCAGCAGTATTTCCGAATATTCGAGGACAGGCGTATCTATCGGAACAAATCCGTGCATGCGGAATACCGATGTCAGTTTTTCGATAAGAATCGATCTGCGGATTTCCGCTGCCGGCAGAAAATCACGAAAGCCTTTGAGCACTTTGGGCTGTATGAAAGTTTCCATATTTGGTATACTATCGGCAACAGGAGAAAAATGCAATTGCTGTTTGCCGTGGATATCGGGAATACGAATATCGTTGTTGCCTTGTATGAAAATGATACAATCGCTCATATCTGGCGTCTGCATACTGACACAAAGCGGACGGCGGATGAATATTGTTCCGTTTTGCTGATGCTGTTCCGCGAAGCAGGCGTGCGCAAAGAAGATATTACGGACGCGGTAATAAGTTCCGTTGTTCCGTTATTGCTTTCGCCGTTTATTCGCGTTGCGGAAAATTTCATCGGAAAAAAACCGTGCATTGTGGGACCCGCCGTATACAGCCGCCTGCCCGTAACAATTCCGGAGCCTGCCGCGTATCAAATCGGTACGGACTTGGTGTGCAATGCGGTTGAAGCATTCTGCCGATGCGGCGGCGCCTGCATCGTTGTTGATTTCGGGACGGCGCTGACGTTTACGATTGTCGACCAGCACGGATGCATTCAAGGCGTCGATATAGTGCCGGGGCTGCGCACGGCGGTGCAGTCGCTGTTTGCGAATACCGCGCAGCTGCCTTCCGTTCCGCTTGAAGCTCCGCCGGACAGTTTGGGGCTGAATACCGTTCATTCGATTCAGGCGGGTATTGTGCTCGGCTACAAAGGGCTTGTCGAGTTTTTAACGGCGCGGATAAAACAGGATCTTTTTTTGAAAACGGGTGCCGCTCCCGAAGATGTCCGCGTATTTGCCACAGGCGGACTGAACAGTGTTTTGAAGCCGATAACCGATATTTTTTCGGAAGTTGATAAAGAATTGACGCTGCGCGGTTTAAAAAGAATTGCCGATATTCTTCTCGGCGCAGATAAAAAAGACGCGGCAGAATAGCATGGAGGCATTATGAGTTTTTCGTATGTATTTTTGCTTTTTACGGCATACAGCGTAATCGGCTGGATAAGCGAAGTTATATATTGTTCCTGTTTGGAACGCCGTTTTATAAACCGCGGCTTTCTGCATGGTCCGGTGTGCCCCGTGTACGGCTTCGGCGGACTGCTGGTGATATTTCTTTTGGAGCCCTGGAAAGATACCTGGGTGCTGCTTTTTTTTGCCGGCATGGTCGTTACATCGCTGCTTGAATATGCGACAAGCTGGATTCTCGAACAAATATTCAATACAAAGTGGTGGGATTATTCCGATATGAAGTTCAATTTGCACGGCAGAGTCTGCCTGCTGAATTCCGTTTTGTTCGGATTGATGGGAGTTTTTGCCGTTCATTTTGTTCATCCGAAAATTATGAAAATCGTCATGTCTTTTCCCGAAAAAACCGCTTCGATTATCGCGTCGTGTATTGCCTGTGTGTTTGCTGCCGACGGATTGGTTACGATTCGGCGCCTGCTCAGCTTCGGCGAACAAATGGCGAAATTCCAAGAGTTCTGCGAATCTTTGAAAGAACGCTACGAAGCAAAAGAATGGTTCCCCAAGGCGCAGAAAATTTCCGATATATTTGCGGAACTGAAAGCGCGTGCGGAAGCAGACAAATCGCAGTTCAGCGCAAAACTGCTGGAGCGGCTTGAAAGTTTTTCTGCGCGGCATCCCGCTTCGGAATCGTTTATGCATAGATTTCCCACGATGTCGAGCAAAAAGTATGCCGGCCAGTTTGAGTATATCCGTTCGGAAATGCTCCGCCGCCGTTTGCAGAAAAAAGCGGAACGCGCCGCTGCGAAACAGCATAAAAAATAACCGGCGGTTTTCAAAAAGAAACCGGCAGCATTTGCTCTTGCGGCTGCATGGAAAAATACTGCGTGAATTCCGCGTCCATTTGTTCGATTGTATCGGCATTCAGTATTTTTGTTTTGATGTAATGGGCAAATGAAACATTATCGCAGAAATACGAAAAAAAACGATGCGCGCGTGTTTTGTAAAATTCCTGCGGCTGGCATTCTTTTAAATCGGAAAGAAACCGCCGCGCAGTTTCAAGCAAATCGACTGTGCGGCTTTCCGTAATATGTGTTTCCGTTCCGCCGTTAAAACGTGCTGCCGTTTGCGCGAAAATCCATGGTTTCTGCACGGCTGCGCGTCCTATCATAATGCCGTCCGCTGCGGGGCATAACTGCGAAAACCGCACAGCCTTTTCCGCGCTTGCAATGTCGCCGTTCCCGATAATGTGTATATGCGTTCCGTATGTATTGTGTACATACTGCGCGAGTTTTTCGACGTATTCCCAGCGGGCATTCCGCCGGAATTTTTCTTTTTTTGTCCGCGGATGCAGCGTTATCTGTGTTACGCCTTCGCTGACGAGCATATCCGCGAAAGCAAATAGTGACTGTTCCGTAAATTGTTCGCCGCCGAGCCGTATTTTTACGCTGAGCCGCCGGCAGTTTCTGTCGGGAATGCCGCATTGCGGCGCTTTATCCAGTTCGTGTTTGACTTTCGCGAGCATTGCCGCTGTTTCCGCAAGCGGTTTGCTCATCCAGGCGATACCCGCTCCTGTTCTGCATATAGCATTTGCGCTGCATCCCATATTGATGTCTATGCCTAATCCGCCCAGCGATCGGACAATTTGCGCAGCTTGGGCAAGTGCGTTCGGTTTGCTGTCCGTAAGCTGCCACACGATGCGCTGCGGGACAGGTCCGTTTTTAATATAATACGATTCAAATGCGCCTCCTGCCATAAGCGAGGAGGCATGGATCATTTCTGTGTAATATTCATCGCAGTCTTGAAAGTAATGTACGGCTCTCCGCATTGCTTCGTGGCTGAGCGTTGCCATAGGGGCTAATAAAAATTTCATAAAAACAATTGTATCATAATCTGCGAATTTCATATTATAATCATAGCAGTGGAATAAACAAGAATAAACAGCGCTTTGTTTTATGAATGCCGGTGGTGGATATCAAATGTAAAAAATGTTTAACCAATGCATTGCTTGTTCTCACTGTATTTGAAATAGTTGCATCTTTCGCCGTCTGCATAGATGCAAAAAAGAATCAGACAGACATTTGTGCGGCTGAACTGCCGGTTCATTATCGGGATGCTTTGCGGACAGCGGATAATGAAGCGCGCGGCGGAACAGAACACGAAAGCCATGCCGTTCTTTCTCTCTGTGAAAGCGAAATTATCCGCTTCTTCTCATGTGCCGTTTTGGGCTTGACCGTTTTCAGTATCTGTTCGGAACTTTTTTATTTTTTGAAACGAAAATTATTTTTGTTTTACATTTTTGCGGTATTTTGTTTCACGCTGGAAACTGTCTGCACTTGCGTATTTTATATGATATGTGCAGTCAGTCGGCGGCAATTTTGTCTGCCGTTTTTCGATATTGCTTTTCCTGCGGAATTTTCCGTTTTTATATTTCTTTGTTTCTGTGTATCGGTTGTTTTGATGCACTGCGCGTATATTTTGATATATGCGGAAATATCGCACGGCATGTTATTCGATTCTCGGCAGATATTAACGGAAACATCGAAAAATTATTTTGCCGAAACGAAGTGTGATATCGATTTATTTCTTTCCCGATATGATTTTTCCGCGCGTGAAAAAGAAGTTTTCGCGCTGTTTTTCAGTGAAGTCAATACGTATCAGGAAGCCGCTTCTCATCTCGGCATTTCCGCAAACACCGTGAAACAATATATTTCTTCCGGCTTGAAAAAAGCAGGAGTGTCATCTGTATATAAAATTTTTGCCGATTTCAGGAGCATGAATGATGACGAATAATTTTCGCAGAAAAATAAACAGACTGTCCGTTATATTTTTCGTTGTATTTTTTCTCTGCCTGCATTCGGTGTCTGCGGAAGTTCTTGTTCAGAATAATAATTTTCAGGAATGTGATGCGCTGCAAAAGGCGGTGCACGGTATGTCTGCGGAGAATGAATGTTTCTGCGCGGACGTTAAAAATTTATTTGCATGTTTTATGCAGTTCCTGTATTTTATGCGGATTTTCATTTTGCAGTTTTTAATGCTTGTTGTATCCGATCGTCACGGCTTGAAACAGAATGATATGCATGCTGCCTTCCGAATATGTTTTCTGCTGCGTGCAGCGGCATATATCATTCTTGCGTATATTATATATCCCTGTCATAAAATGAAAACCTGTGAATTTTTTCAGATACAAAGTATCTGTCTGCTTGCCGCAGCATGCGGAGTTTTATTTTCGAAACAATATGACGAAGATCGATGCGGAAGCATAATCTGCACCGGCGCAAAATGCTTATGCATTATTTCCGCTGCTGCGGTATTTGTATTTCCCCGCTGCATGGCAAAAATTTTTGTTCCGTTTTGCTGCGTACTGCAGCTGCTTGTGTGCACAGCGTTGTCTTTCTTGCCGCGGAATTCCGTGCCCTGTTTTTCCGCCCGTGAAAAGCAGGTACTTGATCTGCTGCTGCGCGGCAAAAGCAATCGGGAAATAGCAGACGCATTATTTATTTCCGTTCCGACGGTAAAAACACATGTGATGCATATATACAAAATAACCGGCGTGCGCAGCCGCCTGGAATTGATGAAACTGTTTACGCGGAAAAACGAAACACGCTGCGCAATGGACGGCAATTCGTATACGTGATATAATGCACGTATGATTGTTACAATAAAAAATGCAAAATACGAAGCGCTGCTTTGCGATCACGGCGCGGAAATTCATTCGCTTCGCCGCGTAAAAGACGGAGCTTCATACATTTGGAACGGATCTCCTGATGTTTGGAAATATCATGCGCCGATTTTATTTCCGCATGTCGGAAGAATTCTCGACGGATACGCTTTCATCGACGGGAAAAAATGCGAATTCGGCGTAAACGGTTTTGCAAGAGATCTCGATCATACGCTTGTTTTTTCATCCGAAACAAAAGCCGTATTCGAACTTTCCGAAACAGAACAAACGCTCGAAAAATATCCGTTCCGTTTTACGCTGAAAACAGAATATGAAATTACGGAAGAAGGGCTTTCGTTCAAAACGACGGTAACAAATACCGATGATAAACCGATACGTTTTTCTTTGGGCAGTCATACTGCGTTCTGCTGTCCGCGGAACACTGATGCCGCCGGCACGGAAATAACCGATTACCAGATTGAATTTGAAAAGCGCGAAGCACTCCGGTCGGTTGTGTGTACGCCGGAAGGATACCTTGCGTTTGGCGAAGACGACTGTGCGCCGTTTATAAAACCGTACGGAGAAAAAGAAGCAGGCATTATTCCGCTTACGGGCGCAGGTTTCGGCAACGGTCATTTTTTTACCGCTTTTTCATCCGCATGGGTCGGGCTGCGCAACAAAAAAGACGGATCGCTTGTCAAAGTGCGCACAGACGGTTTTCCGTATCTGATGATATGGCAGAATGCGGGCGTTCCGCAGTTTGTCTGCATTGAGCCCTGGTTCGGCACGCCGGATCCTTCCGTTACAAATCATGAATGGGACACCAAACCTGCGCTGATTGAACTTGCGCCGGAAAAATCATTTACTTCCGATCAGTCCGTAATAATCGGGTAAAACAGCGGCAGTTTTTCCCGTATAAAAATAAACAGGTATGGCAGTATGCATAAATATACATTGACGGTAACTTGCCGCGATCAAAGCGGTTTGATTGCAGCTATTACAAGCTGTATTTCGGCATCCGGCGGAAATATTCTTAACCTTGCGCAGCACACGTCTGTCGATATCGGCATGTTTTTCTGCAAAGCAAATATTGCTCCGGCGGAAGAAAACGCTTTTTCCGAAGCAGATTTCCGCAGCCGATTCGAGCAGACGGCAAAGCAGTTCGATATGGAGTGGCAGCTTTTCCATTATGAAAAAGCGAGCAGAATGGCTGTTCTTGTTTCCAAAACAAGTCATTGTTTGTATGAAGTGCTTTTGAAGCATCAAGACGGTCAGCTTCACTGCGATATTCCGCTTATTATTTCGAATCATCCGGATTTGTGTTCTGTTGCGACGGAATTTCATATTCCGTTTTTTACTGTCGATACCGCAAAAGGCAAAGCTGCCTATGAAGCGGATTTGCAGTCGCTGCTGGATGATTACCATGTCGATGTCGTTTGTCTTGCCCGTTATATGCAGATATTGTCGCCGGAATTTACCGGAAAATGGAAGAACCGGATAATCAACATTCATCATGGTTTTTTGCCGGCGTTCAAAGGCGCAAAGCCCTATCATCAAGCCTGGAATAAAGGCGTGAAAATTATCGGCGCTACGGCGCATTTTGCGAACGAAGATTTGGATCAAGGTCCCATTATTTATCAAGATGTTGTCCGCGTGGACGACACAAAATCAATCAATGAATTTGTTCAGATGGGGCAGGATGTCGAAAGGCATGTTCTTGTCGAAGGGTTAAAACGGTATTTCAGCCACAGTATTTTTATTCATAACGGCAGAACCTTTATTATAGAATAATGTTTCGGTTTCCGTTCGGTCCTGCCGAATAAAGCGCCGCGGCAAAACTCTTTTGAAGAGCCCAGGTTTGCTACGGCACAGAAACAGACAATCTACCGTTGCTTCCTTCCGGATCTGGCGGGGTTTGAAAGCTGCTCTTGCATAGAACCTGGACTCATCAAAAAAGTCTGTACAAAACAAAGCGTAAAACAGAACGGAGAGAGGGGGATTCGAACCCCCGGTACCTTTCGGTACACAACCTTTCCAAGATTGCACCTTAAACCGCTCGGACATCTCTCCAAATTAAAACGATAAATAATCCTGTACTGATTTTCGGAAATTCTCCGCTTGGGACATCGGAAATCCGTATTTCATAACGGAGAGAGGGGGATTCGAACCCCCGATACCTTACGGTATAACGGTTTTCGAGACCGCCCGATTCAACCGCTCTCGCATCTCTCCGGACAGGTTTTGAGATGGCTAAACGCAGGCTGCTTTAGCATCCCTTTCGAGACTAAGAGGATTCGAACCTCCGGCCTTCAGATCCGCAATCTGACGCTCTATCCAGCTGAGCTATAGTCTCATGAACATGAGTCCGCTTTTACGGAAAGCCGACAATACGCAGAAATGCAGCGCTGTTTTGTGCAGTGTATTTCTGTGCATAAACGGAGCAGGGGGGATTTGAACCCCCGATACCCTTTTGGGGTATAACTCCTTAGCAGGGAGCCACCTTCGGCCACTCGGTCACCGCTCCATTCACCTGTTTTTGCGTGTCCGTCCTGTGCGGAACCGCGGCGTTCCGACTGCAGAGCCGGAGCAGGGGGGATTCGAACCCCCGGAACCTTTCGGCTCAACGGTTTTCAAGACCGCCTCCTTAAACCGCTCGGACACCGCTCCAAAAAAGGTTTCATTATGATGACTGAAAACTTCTGTTTTGTCAAGCTGCGCTGCACTTTTATCAATCTTGACAAAGGCTTTTCGTGAAAATACACTGAAAACGTATGCCATGTAATTTTGGGGAGGCAATATGAAGCGCTTGATTCAATTTGCTGCCGCGGCGTGTTTGGCTGTTTTTATGCCGACGGGATGCAGCAAGACTTCCGCCGATGAAGTTCTGCTGTATTCCGTAATCAATGATGAGGAAACTCAGGCTTTGTGCGACTTGTTCACGGAAAATACCGGAATCGCCGTCCGTTTTTTGCGCGCATCCAGCGGAGAACTTGTAAATCGTGTCATTGCGGAAAGCAGCCGGCCGCAGGCGGATATTTTGCTCGGCGGTTCGAGCAGTTTTCATATCGATGCTGCGGAAAAAGGCGCGCTTGCCAGCTATTTTTCTCCTGCGGCGGAGAATTTTCCCGAATTCGCAAAATCTTCCGACGGAACATGGCACGGCATTTGCGTGCTTGCATTGGGAATCGGCGTTAATGAAAAACGGTTTTCCGAAAAGTTGGGCGCCGCCGCGGAAATTCCCGCAACCTGGGACGACTTGCTGAATCCTGCGTTTGCCGACGAAATCGTCATGACAGATCCTGCCGCATCTTCGACCGCGTATTTGTTTGTGCAAAATCAGCTTCAGCGGCTCGGCTGGGATTCCGGATGGGAATATTTATCAAAGCTGTCGGAACTGGTGGGGCAATTTCCGTCAAGCGGCGGTGCGCCGCCGAAACTGACAGGAACCGGAGAATATGCCGTCTGCATAGCGTATATTCATGCGCTTTCGAAATTCCAGCGGCAGGGATTTCCGGTGCGGATAATCGCGCCGCCGCAGTCTGCCGGAGAAATAGATGCCGTGTCTATTTTGAAGGGCTGCCCGCATGAAAAAAATGCGCGGAAATTCGTGGATTTTATGCTTTCTGTTCCCGCACAGGAATTGTTTGCCGAAATGTCATGCAGCGTTCCGGTTAATCCCGATGCAGCGCCGCAGTCTGCCGGAATTGATATTTCCGGTATCGATCTTATCGATTACAACGCGGCGCTTGCCGGAAAACAGCGGGATGAAGTACTTAAGCGGTGGCAGAATCTGGTAAAATAATTATGCCGTTTATCCGCGGGCGGAATTTTCCGCTGTTCATCTGGGGACTTTTGTGTTCTCTCTGTATTGCTTTTATTGTGTTTCCGCTTCTTTCTGCTGCCAAGGAAACTTCTGCCGCTGACTGGATTGTTTGTGTTTCTTCTCCGCGCTGGAGGACGGCAATGTGCAATACGCTGCTGTCAACCGCTTTATCAACGCTGATTTCCGTCGTTGTCGGATATATTTATGCCTACGCGGTAACGCGCGGCGGCGTGCCGTTTGCGCGTTTTTTTTCTTTTTTCCCTGTGCTGCATTTGGTAACGCCTCCTTTTGTCGGCGGTTTGGCGTTCATTTTGCTGTTCGGCCGAAACGGGCTTATTACGGACAAATTATTGTCTTTGCAGGTTTCTTTGTATGGTTTGCCCGGACTGCTTATTGCTCAAACTTTGTGTTTTTTCCCTGTAGCGTTTCTTGTGATACGGGATTCTCTTGCGAATATAAATTCTTCGCTTGAACAGGCAGCCCGCGGGCTCGGCGCCGGATGCTGGAAAATTTTTATTTCCGTTACTTTGCCGCTGTCGTGTCCCGGAATTATTTCCGCCGCGCTGTTTATTGCCATTTCCGTGTTAAGCGATTTCGGAAATCCGATGCTTGCCGGCGGACGATTCCGTGTGCTTGCGGTAGAAATTTATACGCAGCTGAGCGGCTGGGCGAAGGTCGGAGAAAGTGCGGCACTTGCACTGATGCTGCTTGTTCCGGCTTTGCTGCTGTTTGCTTTGCAGCGGTATATGCTTTGGCGCAGAACGCGGCAATTTGCTGTCATTGGTACTCGGAGCGCGCCGCTTCCGGCTTTGCTGCCGCCGTTTGCGGTCAGATGTGCGTTCACCGTATTTTGTTCTGTGTGTTCGCTTGTAATTCTTGTGCATTACGCGGTAATTGCCGGCGGCGCGTTTTCGAAAATTTGGGGCGTGGATGCGACTTTTACGGCAGAACATATAAAATCGATTGCAAAATACGGCGCCGCGTTGAAAAACAGTCTGTCGTTTGCATTTTGTGCTTCCGCAGCCGCGGTTCTTCTGGCGTCGATTATTTCATATTTTATCGTGCGCACGCGTTTCCCGTTCCGCAAAATGATGGATACTGTTGTTATGCTGCCCGCGGCGATTCCCGGTCCGCTTATGGGACTTGCATTTGTGCTTGCATTCAATTCGCCGCCGTTCAAATTGACGGGAACGTGGAGTATTGTGATTGCGGCAATGATTGTGTCGTATTTGCCCGTTTCCTGCCGCATGATGATTTCGTCGATATCTCAAATACGGGAAACAATTGATGAAAGCGCGCGTTCTCTCGGTGCGGGATTATTCCGTGTTTATTCGGGGATAATTCTGCCGCTTATTTCGCGCGGTGCAGCCGCATCATTTGTTTTTTGTTTTGTGCAGGCCGCAGGCACGCTTAGTACGGTGATTTTTCTTGTTTCTTTTAAAACGCCGCTCGCATCTGTTTCTATTTTGAATCTTGCGGAACAAGGCGACTGGAGCATGGCGGCTGCGCTGGCATTTGTGCTGACGCTTTCGGTGTTTTTTGTGCTGGGAATATATGCGCTTGCATCGCGGTTATGGTTTTTGCCGCAATATGCGAAGGAAGAAAAATGGAACAAATACGCGTCATGCCGCCGGACATTGAAATAACAGGTCTTTTTAAATCATTTTCCGATGTTCCGGCTGTGCGGAATTTTTCGCTTTCTGTTCCGCACGGAAGTTTTACGACGCTGCTCGGACCTTCCGGCTGCGGAAAAACAACTGTTTTGCGGATGATTGCGGGATTTATTCAGCCGGACAGAGGCATTATCAGAATTTGCGGAGAAAATCAGCATCATATTCCGCCCGATAAACGGAATATAGGCATTGTTTTTCAGGATTACGCGCTCTTTCCGCACATGACTGTCGAGGAAAACCTTGTTTACGGTTTGAAACTGCGTAAATGGAATGCCGATGCCGTCAAGGACGCTGTGCGTGATATGTCTTCGGTGCTGGGGCTCGACGCTCTTTTGCGCCGTTATCCGCATGAATTGAGCGGCGGGCAGCAGCAGCGCGCCGCAGTCGGCAGGGTGCTTATCCTAAAGCCGCGCGTACTGCTTATGGACGAACCGCTGAGCTCTCTTGACGCAAAACTCCGTGTCCGCGTGCGCGAGGAATTGAAAGATTTGCAGAACCGCCTGCGCGTAACGACTGTTTACGTAACGCATGATAAAGAAGAAGCGCTGTCGCTTTCCGATCATATCGCGGTGATGCGCGACGGAAAACTCGAACAGCACAGCGCTCCGGAACAGTTATATTTTCATCCGGCTACGCCGTTCGCCGCGGATTTTGCCGGAAGCGCTAATTTTTTGTCGCCGAATTTTGCGCAGAAATTTCCCGCTGAAATACCGGGCACAATTGTTTCTGTCAGTTTCCTCGGTGCATTTATCCGCTGCAAAATATCCGTTCCGCCGGAAATGCTTGCGGCAGATCCAAACAATGCGGCGTCTGCTGTTGTCCGTCCGGAATGGTTCTCCGTATCAGCCGCGGAGAGGCAGCCCGATTCCGAGCGCTGCTGTGCATTTCCGCCGCCGAATGACAGCTGCTGCATCGTTGCGGATATTGCGTCGTCTTCGGTGAATGTTTCCGAGCCGCTTCGCAAAGGCATGCATGTTTTTATTTCCGTGCTTCGCAGCGCCGTGATTGATTGTTCGTAAAAAATCCGCATGGATTTCGGAAAAAATAAAAGCGCTGTTCCGGTTGCCTTTTCCGGCGAAAAAAGCATAATTGTATATATGTCGTCCAAACGTTCCGTAAAAATTATTTTTGAATGCAGCGCTCCTGTCGTGTGCATTTTTGCCGTTGCTGCGGTTATTGTTTTATTGCTGGATTGCAGCGGATTTTCCGAATCGGTAAAACGATATTGTTCCGTTCCCGGTGCTGTATACAGTGCATCGCCGTTCAATTACCGATCGGCTGTCGATTATTTGCGGTTGTTTACGCACGTTATCGGAAATGATAATGCGGCACTGTGTCTGGCGGATATTTCGTTCCTTTTGCTGCTTGGTCCGGTAATCGAACAGCGTTACGGTTCTGTTTTGTTTTTGCTGATGACATTGCTTTGCGCGCTTGCCGCCGGCGTCGTCAATGTTTGTTTTCTGCCGCATACGCTTTCGGGATTGTCATGCATAATCTGGATGCTTTGTATTCTTGCCGCGGTTTTTGCGGCATCATCTGAAAAATGCATTCAGCTGCCGTTTTTGCTGCTGCTGATACTGTTTATCGGCAGAGAAATTGCCTGTTCCGTCAGCGGTGGAACGTTTTCGTGCATTCCGTCGGCAGCAGGCGGTTTTGCCGGCAGCGTGCTTCATTTTGCTTCATCATCGAAAAGCACTGCGGCTGTCCGAAAAAATCCCCGTTCCGCAGCGCCGTGATTTACTGGCCGCTGCAAAAGCGTTTTTTGCAGACAGTGCCTGCCGCGCGCGGTTTACCGGCAAATTTCCGCAATCCTTTACAGACATTTTGTTTTTCATTACACTTTACTGGCGCGGAAATTTCGGCGATTTGCTTTTCGGCGAAAATCCGCTGTCTGCCGGATGCGTGTCCGGCACGGCATTTATTATAGTAAATAACAGTAAAATTTTCTTCGGAGGAAGAACAGTGTTCAATATATTGGAAAAACGGCAGCTGTCTGCCGACGTTTTTTATTTCAGGGTTCATGCTCCCGACATTGCCCGCAATCGGCATGCCGGACAGTTTGTGCTTGTTCAAACAGATGCTGATTTCGGCGAACGAATTCCGCTTACGATAGCCGATGCGTCTGCGGAAGAAGGATGGATTGCCTTGGTTTTTCAGGTCGTCGGCGCTACAACCTTGAAATTGTCCCGAAAAAACACGGGGGATGCGCTGCCTGTTATCCTCGGTCCGCTGGGAAATCCGACTCACATTGAAAAAAAAGGAACCGTTGTGTGCGTCGGCGGCGGCATCGGCGTTGCACCGCTGCATCCGATTGTGCAGGCGCATAAAGCCGCCGGCAATACCGTTATCGTTATTATGGGCGCACGCAATAAGGATTTGCTGATTTTTGAAGAAGAGATGCGCACTCTTGCGGATGAACTTATCATCATGACGGATGACGGATCCGCCGGCACAAAAGGATTGGTAACCGAACCGCTGAAAGAATTGTGCGCCCGCAAACCGGCGCCGGCGGAAGTTGTGGCGATAGGTCCGCCGGTGATGATGAAATTCTGCGCGGCGGCAACGGAACCGTTCAATGTGCCGACGACTGTTTCCCTGAATACGATAATGATTGACGGAACCGGTATGTGCGGCGGCTGCCGCGTAACGGTCGGCGGGGAAACGAAATTTGTCTGCGTCGACGGACCGGAATTCGACGGGCATCAGGTTGACTGGACAAATATGATGATGCGTATGAAATCCTTCAAAAACAGCGAAGAAGATGCATTTCATAAATGCAAAATGGAAATCCAGGCAGAAGCTCTTTCAAACGGAGGGAACAACTAAATGGCGGAGCATATATGTGCCGAATCGCTTGCCGAAGCAGCGGAAAAAGAGTACCAAGCAATTCAGAAAAAAATTACAAACGGAGAGCTGACTCCGAAAGATCGTGCGGCTATTCCCGCGCAGAAAATGCCTGTTGCCGATCCTGCGATTCGGGTGCGGCAAATGAGCGAAGTTGCACTGGGATACACGCGGGAACAAGCAATTGTCGAAGCGAACCGCTGTTTGCAGTGCAAAAACCGTCCGTGCGTCGAAGGCTGTCCGGTTCAAGTGCCGATTCCGGATTTCATTGCGGAAATGGCAAAAGGCGAATTCAAAAAGGCTGTTGATATAATAAAAACGGCGAATCTGCTGCCGGCGATATGCGGGCGGGTTTGTCCGCAGGAAAAACAATGCCAGGGACATTGCACTGTCGGGAAAATGTATAAAGATGTGGAAAAAGCTGTGTCTATCGGGCGGCTTGAACGTTTTGCGGCGGACTATGAGCGGGAGCAGAATCTTTCCGCCGCGCCGGCTGTTGCGCCGTCAACGGGAAAAAAAGTCGCGGTGATTGGTTCCGGTCCGGCAGGTCTTACCGTTGCTGCCGATACTTGCCGTGCGGGACACAGCGTTACCGTGTTTGAGGCGTTCCACAAAACCGGCGGCGTGATGATTTACGGAATTCCCGAATTCCGTCTTCCGAAGTCGATTGTTGCGGCGGAAATCGATAACCTCAAAAAAATGGGCGTGGAATTCAAGACAAGTTTTCTCGTCGGCCGTACCGGCACGCTGCCGCAGTTTTTGAAAGAGCAGGGATACGATGCCGTTTTTATCGGGACCGGCGCGGGTTTGCCGAAATTTATGCATATCGAAGGTGAAAACCTTATCGGTGTTTTCAGTGCGAACGAATATCTGACGCGTGCGAATTTGATGAAAGCCTACGATGCGGATCACGCCGATACGCCGCTGTATCCTGCAAAGCACGTTATTGTGTGCGGCGCCGGAAATGTCGCGATGGATGCCGCGCGCATGGCGTTTCGGCTCGGCGCGGAACAGGTTGACATCGTGTACCGCCGCACGCGCAATGAAATGCCTGCCCGTATCGAGGAAGTCGCTCATGCCGAAGAAGAAGGTGTCCGTTTCCGCTTTCTTGAAAATCCGGTAAAAATTCTCGGCGACGAAAACGGGCACGTTCGGGGCGTAACGGTTCTTTCGTATCAGTTGGGCGAGCCGGATGCCTCCGGACGGCGCAGACCTGTGGAAATTCCCGGCAGCGAACATGACATCCCCTGCGATGCGCTCATCGTTGCGCTGGGGAACGGTTCAAATCCGCTGCTTGTCAAAACAACACCCGGTCTTAAAGCGGATGAAAAAGGGCATATCGTTACAGACGAACATGCAAAGACGTCCCTTGACGGTGTATGGGCAGGCGGCGACATTGTGCTCGGCGCTGCGACTGTTATTCTTGCTATGGGAGAAGGCCGGCGCGCGGCTGCAAGCATCAACGAATATTTGAAAAAATAACGCGGGCTTTTGCGAAAGCAAGCTTCAAAAAATCCTCTGTGCGGCATGACCTGCAAAATTATGGGGATGCGCCGTTGCATCCGCCGCGGAAGCTTTCAGCTTTGCAGAGGAATATTTTTGCATGCAATGGAACTATGAACGCGTATATGCATTTCCGCAAAGCGTGTTCATAAATTCCATGACGCCTGTTTTTCCGCTGCGGCACAGTGCGGAAACAACCGGACGCCCGACTAATATTTCCGCTGCGCCGAGCTTGGCGGCTGCTAAAATATCCCGCGGTTTTCTGATTCCGCCGTCAACCCATAATTCGCCGCAATAGCGCGCCAGTGTTCTGCCGTGTTCCGCAAGAAAATCGGCGGTGCTTCCTGTCCGTGTTTCGATGCGCCCGCCGTGATTCGATACAACGGCAATATCGGGGCGCACTTGTTTTACGATTTCGATATCGTTTTCCGTAAAAACGCCTTTGATTGCAAACGGCACTTTGCAGAACTGTTTTATTTCCCGCAGCTGTTCCGCCGATTTTTGTTCCAAATGCGCTTTTTTCCGCATGGTGATGATATTCCATGAATCCGTATCTATGCCGATAATTTCGGCGACGGGAATGCTTCGGAGAATTCGTTCGAAAATTCGATCGTTTTGATACGGCTTTATAAAAACAGCGGCGCGTTTTTCCGGATGCTGCGTTTGTGCTTTTTTTACCGCGCCGATTCCGTTCAGCAATTTGCAGTCCGGAACGCCGTCGCCTATGCTCAATGCCATTCCCGCGTCGGAAGCCGCGTCGATTATGTCGAAATAAAAAGACCTTTCCGATTTATATCCCACATTTTCGACGCCGCCTGTTATCGGTGCCAATCGAATTCGGGGAGCGGCAGTTCCCGCGGCATATTTGTCCCAAGCAAGACAGTTAAGCCGAAAGTTTATGTTTTTTTGCGCGCCGCCCATACCGGGAAGTTCTCCGATGCAGCCGCATCCCAAACATTCCGCACAAAAACGGCAGGAGAAGCTTTTCTTACTCATAAAATTCAGTTTCTCTTCTGTTTTATCGGCGCAGGCAATGCAGTTCGGCATCTTTGAAGCGGCATTTGACAAAATATTTAACCAAAGCGGGTTAATCTCCGAAACATGTTCCGACTGCCCGTGCGGTGGAAAACAATGAGTGATCCTGCGGAACGCGTTTTACTTTGCCTGCAATTTCGTCCAAAGGAACGCTGCGTATTTTTCCGTTTTTAATCGCCGCCATCATGCCGAAATCGTTGTGCGCGAGCATTTCCGCCGCAGCTACGCCGAATTGCGTGGCAAGCATGCGGTCGTACGGTACGGGAATACCCCCGCGCTGCAAATAGCCGAGTACGGTTACGCGTGATTCAAGACCGGTTGCTTCTTCCAGTTCATGCGCAATGCGGTATCCCGTCGAATACTGCATTGCCGCGCGGATTCTTTTCAGTGTTTTTTTATCGAAATTCGCTTCCTGCTGCGAAAGCGCGCCTTCGGCAACAACAACGATTGAAAAATCCTTGCCGTCCTGTTTGCGTTTTTCCAGATGAGCGGCAATCGAATCGATATTGTAGGGTATTTCCGGAATCAGAATGACATCGCCGCCGCCTGCGATTCCTGCGTACAATCCGAGCCAGCCGGCTTTGTGTCCCATAACTTCGATAACCATGATGCGGTTATGACTGTGCGCCGTCGTATGAAGACGGTCGATTGCCTCTGTCGCAACGGAAACCGCCGTATGAAAACCGAACGTCATATCTGTTTCCGCAATGTCATTGTCGATTGTTTTCGGCAAACCGATAATATTTAATCCTTCTTGTGCCAGCATTGCCGCGGTTGTCAGCGTTCCGTTTCCTCCGAGTACGACAAGCGCGTCGAGGTTCCATTTGCGATAATTTGCTTTTATCCGTTCTACTTCTGTCATGCCGGTTTCGGAATCAATCATGCTTGATTTGAACGGCTTTTCTCTTGATGTTCCCAAAATCGTGCCGCCGCGCGTAAGTATTCCCGAAACATCTTCTGCGGAAAGCGTTCTGCAATTGCCTTCTATAAGACCGCGGTATCCGTGTTCTATGCCGATGGCTGTCATTCCGTATTTGCGGATTGCCGTACGCACAACGCTGCGGATGGCGGCATTTAATCCGGGAGCGTCGCCGCCGGATGTCAGAATGCCGAATGTTTTTACCGTTGACAATGACATGCGCTATTTTACTCCGACTTGTGCTAAAAAGTAAATCAGGCTATAATAAAAAGTGTCAAAACTGTATATTGTAGGGACGCCGATAGGAAATTTAGGCGATATTACGTTCCGCGCGCTGGAAACATTCAAGGCTGCGGATGTGATTGCCTGTGAAGACACAAGACATACATTGCAGCTTCTTACGCATTTTGAAATCCGCAAGCCGCTTGTGTCCTGCCGTTCACAAAATGAAGCGTCGGCGGCGGAAAAAATAATCAGAATGCTTGACGAAGGAAAAGAGGTTGCCTTTGCAAGCGATGCGGGAACGCCGGGCATCAGCGATCCGGGCGCTGTTCTTGCGCAATTGGTTCGCGGTGCCGGACACACCGTTGTTCCCATTCCGGGGGTTTCTGCGTTTACGGCTTTGACAAGCGTTGCCGGTACAGGCGGCAAAACAATTGTTTTCGAGGGATTCCTTTCGCCGCGTGCGGGACGGCGGAAAACGCGGCTGAAAGAACTGCTTGCGGCAGGAACTGCGTTTGTTTTGTATGAATCTCCGTTCAGAATAGTTAAACTTTTGGCTGATATTGCCGATATTGAATATGAGCGCCGTGTAGTTGTCGGCCGTGAGCTGACTAAACTGCATGAAGAAATTGCGGAGGGCTCTGCTGGGCAGATATATGCGGATTTTTCCAGCCGAACAAAGATTTTAGGAGAATTTGCTGTGTTTGTTGCCGGAAATAAAACCGCTCAAGCTACGGAACCGGATACCGATAATTAAACCGGATAAGGCAGGTCAAAATGGTGATCAATCAAATCGGAGGCATAGATCCTCTCAAAAACGTACAGAATACTCACAAAACCGCAAACAAAATGCCTGTTTCGCTGGGAGAAGATACGGTAAGCGTGTCTGATGAAGCCCGTGAATTGGCGGAAGCATATTACTTGAAAGAAATTGCTGATGAAACTCCGGATGTCAGGAGCGATGTAATTGCGCGGATAAAGAATAAAATTCAGGATCCCGGTTATATCAACGCGGCAGTTATAGATTCCGTTGCCGATCGTTTTCTTGACAGCTTGGGAATTTAGCAGCATAACGCTGGGAATGCAGGGCGGGATATAATTCCGCCCTTTTTCTGTTTTATGCGCGTTCTGTATGAATGGGAGGCGGCGAAATGGCTGATTTTATATTCAAAATTTCACCTAACATCGTTCTCGGGTCATATACTGTTGCCCGGCTCGGTCAGTTTGTGCGCGAGTGGGGCAGCCGCTTCATGCTGGTGCTGGATCCCGTTCTGAAAGATTTCGATATAGCGGCGAAAATACAGAATTCTCTGGCGGATCATAAAATCGATTTTTTTGTTTTTGACGATATTCCGTCTGCCCCCGGAAGCGAGGTAATAAAACGCGCGCTGAAACTCGCGAGAGATGCGCACATTCACGGCGTCATTGCTGCCGGCGGTACAAAAGCGGCGATTGTTGCGCGCGGCGTCTGCGCTTTATTCAATGAATCGCATGACATATATGAATTTCTGGACGGAGCAAATCCTGTTTCTTCGCCGCTGCCGATGATATGCGTTCCCACAACAATGCGCGATGCCTTTTTGTTTACAGACAGGGCGCTTATACCCGATGATCGCGGCAGACAGCTCAAACTGCTGAAAGTGCAGCCGGGATTATGCAAGCTTGCTTTATTCGATCCGAATCTCACGGTTTCGCTTACTTCAAGTCAGACCGCCGGATTGTCTTTGCAGATATTGTGCATTGCCGTGGAAGCGTATTTGTCGCAAAAGTCTAATTTTTTTTCCGACATTATATTGGAAAAAGCCATGGAACTTATTTCCGGTGTTGCGGAAAGCGCGCAGCAGCTTAATCCGGCATGTCCGTCTGAAATTCTGCTTGCGCAAAGCGGATGCATGGCTTCTCTCGGCGCAGGATTGAGTTCCGTCGGACCGGCGACGCTGCTTGCAATGGTGATAAGCGCGAAATTCAAGCTGCCGCGGGCTGTTATTACATCGATTTTGTTTCCGTATCTTATCGAAGAAGCTTCTTCATATAAATCCGAAAAACTTGCGCGCGTTGCGGCTATCACGAAAATTGCCGACAGCACGGTGCCGGCGGCGGAAGCTGTGTCAACGTTCGCCGATACAATACGAAACCGAATCGCATTGGCAAATTTGCCCGCCCGTCTTAAGGATCTTTCGGTTTCCATTGAGCAGCTGGCGCTTGCGGTGGAAAATGCGGGACAGCTGGACTTGATGAACGGAATGCCCCGTTCCATGACATCTGACGATCTTTTCGAACTATTGAAGCAGGCATATTGATGCTGCCGACGATATGATATCACCTGATAAACTGTTCCATTTGCAGGGCGGACAAAAACGGCGGAAACTGGCATTGTGCTTCGGGGCGCTGGAACGCGATATTGCCGGCGTTGCGGAAAACGGCTGTGGATATTCGTTCCCCTCGATGCCCCGTGCGGAGTATGTAAAAAAACTGGTCGCCGTAACCGCCGACGATCCGCAGCTTACTGCGGAAGCGCGTGCTGTTTTATTGCGCCTGCTTGAAACGGAACCGTTCGATGAACGCCGTGCATGCAATTTTGCGCGGAACCAGCTGCTGCGGATTATCGGTACGTTTCCCGCGGAATGGGATTTGATAATTGCGCCGCATAAAACGGAAGCGGATGAAGCTTCTGCCGCGGAACGCGCGTTTTTTCCCGGAACAGCCGTCTATGCCGAAGATCTTCGTTCGCCGTTTAATCTGGGCTCGGTATTCCGTTCGGCAGAAGCGATGGGAGCGGAACAAATTTTTTTGTCGCCGTTTTGCGTCGATCCTTCGCATCCGCGTGCGCTGCGTTCTGCCATGGGCTGCATCGGCAATATGCCGTGGCGGCGGACTGCGCTTGAAGAACTGCCGGAAGATGTTCCGGTGTTCGCGCTCGAAACGGGCGGAACATCAATAGAAGATTTTGTGTTTCCGCCGTGCGGAATAGTTATTATCGGCTCGGAAGAACTCGGATGCAGTCCTCAGGCGCTGCGGCGTGCCGATTACGGAATAGTAAGCATTCCCATGACGGGCATCAAAGCGTCGCTGAATGTCGGCGTTGCTTTCGGTATTCTTATGCATGCCTGGACAGCGCAGCTTCGGAACGGAAATTCTCATCTTCAATAAAAAGTCCGCATCAATAAAAAGTTCGCAAAAAATTGCCGTTTTGCAAAATCATAATTCCGCGCCGCGGTATTTTTCCGCATTTGCTTCATCTGTAAAAAAAAGCTTTTTCTCTGTTATATCTGTTTTTCCGGAAAAAAAAACTGAAAAAAAAACTGAATGAATAATACTTTATATCATGCAAAAAAAGAGAGAAAGCATGATGGCAAATAAAAAACATATTCCGTTATCGGCACTGATTTTAATGGTTTCCGTTGTTCCGCAGTTTTTTATATCGCTGCTGCTGTGCATTGTTTTTTCCGTTATTATCAACGGAAGCGGAAAAGATAATCTGATAAATTACACAAGCAGCATTCTCGAATATTTGGATAACAAAATAGAAAATGTTCTTCAGCCGTGCATTCAGATGAGCAATTATACCGCCGTTTTTGCGGAAAATACGGAAGACAGAAACTCGATGCAGAAATTGGTTGAACTCATGCTGAAAACAAATGAAAACGTGTTTGATGTGTATTTCGGCACGCCGCAGGCAATCGGCGAATACGGCGGATATTTGTGTTCCGGCGCTGGCTGGGTTCCGGATATCGGCTGGTGTGCTGCGGAACGTCCGTGGTACACAGCGGCTGTGCAGCAGCCGAATCAAACGGTTATCACGGAACCGTATATCGATGCGCATACCGGCAATACATGCGTTACGCTTTCGAGAGCGGTATTCGATCACGAAACAGGCACGGTGCGGGGCGTTGTCGGTTCCGATATTTTTATCGGCGCTTTGAGCGATGTCGTGCTGCCGAAAGATCCGTCCGCAAACGGAAACGTGTATCTTGTGGATAAAACCGGACGCTACATTGTGCATGAAGACGCAAGCCGCGTTCTGCAAAAAAATTATTTTCAGGACTCTCGGCTGCCCGCAGATAAATTTTCCGCGGAAAAATATCTTGACGGCAAAATACGAGTTTTTTTTCTGCATGACACATATTACGCGGCGCGTCCGGTAAGCGGTACGCCTTGGTTTCTTGTAGCGGAAGGTCCTATTTCGGATTTAAACGGGGAATTTTTCAAAGTGCTCCGCATTATCATACAAGCGCTTGCAGTGCTGGTGCTGCTGTTTTCCGCTGCCAGCCAAATCGTTGCGCGGACCATAAGCCGTGCGTTTCAAAGGCTTTCCGCGGACTGCGAAAATATTGCTTCCGGCGATTTTTCCGGCGTGTACAGCGACTATCTGACATCCGAAGCGTCCGGATTATCCCGCGGATTCGATGCTTTTTCCGAAAGCGTGAGCCGGCTCGTACGGAAAATAAAAAAATCTTCGGCAGCCATTGCCGGAACTTCGGAAAACCTTGCGTGCACGGTTCATGAAATAAACGGCTCAATCACCAATATGAATGAATCAATCGGAAACATAACGTGCGCTGTCGAAAAAGAAAACGAATCCATCGGGACCGTTTGGCAGAATGTCAGGCAGATAAAAGACGAAACGGAACGTTTTTCGGAAGAAATAAACGCGCAGGCGCGCATCATAGCGTCATCGTCTTCGACAATGGAAGAGCTGGCAAAAAATATGCTGACAATTGCAAATGCCACGGGCAATATGACGGAACATATAGCCGCGCTTGTCGCGTCTTCCGCGCAGGATAAAGAACATATAGAAAAGGCCGGAAAAGACGTGCAGCAAATCCGCAGCAAATCCGCAAAGCTAATGGAAATAAATACGGTAATTGCCGACGTTGCGGAACAAACGAATTTGCTTGCAATGAACGCCGCGATAGAAGCCGCTCATGCCGGAAGCGCGGGCAAAGGCTTCGCGGTTGTTGCCGGAGAAATCAAGAAGCTTGCGGAAACCGCGTCGCGCCACTCAGGCAGCTCCGGATCGTATTTGAATTCGATATTAAATGAAATAAGCGAAATCGCGGACACATCTGCCGCCATAGAACAATCGTACTGCAAAACCATTGCGCGCATACAAGAATTCGTCGGCATTGTCGAGGAATTAAAGCTGCTTGTTTCCGAGCAGGACGTCAGCGCGAAAAATGTTATTCACTCCATTGCCGACATCAATGCCATTATGGAAGCCGTAAAACAGAACGCGCAAAGCATCACGGCAAATACGGAAACCGCGTTCGGCTCCTGCGAAAAACTTTCTTCGCTGAGCGGTACGGTGAACGAGGAACTTCACGAGTGCGTTTCGCATTCGGAAAATTTGACCGTGCGTGCGGCGGAAATTTTAAGCGTCGCGGATACGACAAACAGCAATGTTTCTGCGCTTATATCCGCAGTCAGCCCGTTCCGCATCAGAAATGCCGGCGAAAACAGCCGCGGAACAGCCGAAGCATAAAAAATGCCGCAAACTGCGTTGCGCTTTGCGTGAATGTACACGCGGCGGTTCTTGGGACGAAAAAGAAATCCGCATGCGCACGCGGCGCTTTTATCGGCGTTTTGCTTTGAAGCGAAGCGGGAATACTTTTTGCCGATGCTTTTTCAGCCGCACCGCTGTTCAAGCCGATGCACAAGGTACGGAATGGCAGTTTCAAAATCAACGCCGTACCAGTTATGATTTTTGTTCTGCATAGTCATTCTGATGCTTTCGACCGTGTAGTCTGCCGCGAGGCGCATCGCCTGCTCCGCGGAAAAATCCGCGGCGAGGGCGCCGGCAAAGCAGCTCGCAAATACGTCGCCTGTTCCGTGGAATTTTGCCGGCAGTTTTTCGTGAAAATATTCGATGACGGCGCCCGTTTCCGGCGTGTATGCCATGATGCCGATTTGTCCGGGACGGGTTTCTATTCCTTTGAGCACAATTGTTTTCGCGCCGAGCTTCCCCAGCTGTTCGAGCAGATCGTGAATAAATGCTTCCGTATATGAGTTTCCCTGATACGGCACGCCGAGCATGAAAGACGCTTCCGTGATATTCGGCATGATGTAATCCGCTTTTGCGCACAGCTTTGCCATTGCTTTTGCGAATTCCATCGTAAATCCGGCGTAAAGCGCGCCGTTGTCTGCCATAACCGGATCGACAATCACGGCGGTATTTTCGGAACGGAATGTATCGAATAATTCCGCCACAATATCAAGCTGGCGGAACGAACCGAGATATCCTGTGTACAGCGCATCAAAGCGAATGCCCTGCTCTTTCCAGTGTTTCGTGATTGCTTCCAAATCGTCTGTCAAGTCGCGGAACGTGAATCCTTTGAACGCAGTATGCGTCGAAAGCACGGCTGTCGGCAGCACCGCCGTTTCTGTTCCCATTGCGGAAATAATCGGAAGCGCCGCGGTCAGGGAACATTTTCCTATGCAGGAAATATCCTGCACCGTTAAAACACGTTTCATATTCAACTCCTTTCGGGCGGCGCATTATTGTTTTTGCATCACTGTTTTCCGCCGTTCAATGCAGCATGCCGATTTCTTCGAGCCATTTTTCGAGCACGGCATCCCAGTTTGTTTTGCGCATGAATGTTCCGTTTTTCATGCCGAACGCGTGCCCGCCTGTTTCGTACAGCGCGAATGTGTGGGGAACGCCGCTTGCGCTGAGCGCTTCGTCGTAGCGGACGCTGTTGCGGTAATCGACGATCGGATCGTCTTTGCAGGCAAGCAGAAATACCGGCGGCATATCGCGGGGAACGTGCAGTTCCAGCGACAGCAAGTCGCGGAGCTCTTCCGTGCCGCGGCTGCCGAGCAGGCTTCTGCGCGAGCGTTTATGCGCGATGTCGTCCTGCATGGATATAACCGGATACACCGAGATAACGTAATTCGGGCGGACATTTGTTTCTTCCAAGCCGAGCCTGACCAAAACGTTACCTTCGGGGCAGGCGCCTGCCATGGCGACAAGATGCCCGCCGGCGGAAAATCCGATGCAGCCGATTTTTTCCGCATCGATGTTCCGCGCTGCCGCGTTCTGCCTGACAATTTGTATCGAACGCTGTATGTCTTCAATCATTGCCGGATGATGATACCAATCCACGCTTACACGATAGCGCAGAATAAATGCCGTTATGCCGGCGCGGCTGAACCATTCTGCGGTTCTGCGCCCTTCCGTTCCCATGCCGAGGTGGTGATAGCTGCCGCCGGGGCAGATGATGACCGCCGCGGTGTTCCCGTGCGCGTTTTCCGCAGGGTACACGTACAAAATGCTGTCCTTTACGCAGTTTTCCATGCCCGCAACGGCATCCCAAATATAGATTTTCTCCGTGCCGGCAGCCGCCGCGCGGTGTGCGAGCAGAAAAAAAACGACTGCGGCGGCGTATTGTCTGACGGCGAGTTTATGTCTGCCTGATTTCATGCGGGCATGATACTAAATCACGGCGATAGAATCAATGATCGGCAGCTTCGGCGGAAAACGGAAGACATCGCGCCGCTTCGCCGAATCGCACCGAAACCGCGCGCACAAAAACTTTCCGCCCGTGCCGAAAGCACTGCGCATGCCGGCTGTGTCGCGTCTGAATCCGCCGCGACTGCCGCTCGCACGGAATCCGCTTCGCCGAATTGCACCCCGCGCCGCTTATTGCAAAATGCTTCCGTTGCGGGTACAGTGAAAAAATGGAATTGTTCAATGCGCAGGATCGGAAAAACGAAGGACCGCTGGCGGCGCGCATGCGTCCGCGCAATCTTGATGAGTATATCGGGCAGGATCACATCGTCGGCAAAGGACGGTTGCTGCGCCGAGCCATTGCGGCGGATCAGTTGTCGTCCGTCATTTTTTACGGACCGCCGGGAACCGGCAAAACAACTTTGGCGCGCGTTATCGCAAATCATACCCGCAGCAATTTTATCACACTGAATGCGGTGCTCACCGGCGTGCAGCATATCCGTGATGCCATCGCGAAAGCGGAAGACTTCCGCAGCTTATACGGCAGAAAAACCATTTTATTCGTAGACGAAGTGCACCGCTGGAACAAAAGCCAGCAGGATGCGCTTTTGCCCTGGGTCGAAAACGGCACATTTATCCTTGTCGGCGCCACAACGGAAAATCCGTTTTTCGAAGTGAATAAAGCGCTTGTCAGCCGCAGCCGCGTGTTTCAGCTCAAGCCGCTTGCCGCCGATGATTTGCGTGCGGTAGCGGCAAGTGCGCTTTCCGACAAAGAACGCGGATACGGACGCTACCGCGTTCAATTCGAACAAGGCGCGCTCGAACACCTTATCGACACGGCGAACGGCGATGCCCGCAGCCTGCTGAATGCGCTCGAACTCGCGGTCGAAACAACGCCCGACCAATGGGCGCCCGATGCCGATCCGTGCATTCCGCCGGAAGGCAGCGTTATCTATATCAGCCGCGAAACTGCGGAAGAAAGCATTCAGCGCAAAGTCGTGCTGTATGACCGCGACGGCGATTATCACTACGATATTATCAGCGCGTTTATAAAAAGCCTGCGCGGACGCGATCCCGATGCCGCAATGTACTGGCTTGCGCGCATGATTGCGGCGGGAGAAGATCCGAGTTTTATTTTCCGCCGCATGATTATTTCTGCCTGTGAAGATACGGGGCTTGCGGATCCGTATGCAGTCTGCGTCGTGGAAAGCTGCGCCGCCGCCTTTGACCGCGTCGGGCTGCCGGAAGGACGCTATCACCTGGCGCATGCCGCGCTGTATCTTGCGACTGCGCCGAAGTCGAACAGTTCCATGGCGTTTTTCGATGCGCTTTCCGCCGTCGAAAAAGAAGACGCCGAGGTTCCCAATCATCTCAAAGACGCCAACCGCGACGGAGAAGGATTCGGGCACGGGGCGGGATATTTGTATCCGCACGCCTACAAGGACCACTGGGTGGCGCAGCAGTATCTGCCCGATGCGCTTGCGGGGCGTGTTTTTTACACGCCGAGCGATCAAGGCTATGAAAGAAAAATCAGGGACGACGTGCTTTCGCGGCGGGAAATGCAGATTGCTGCCATGACGGAAACAGACGGCATCGCCGATGCTATTCCCGATTCCGACTGGGGACATGCCTCGCATCTGCATCGCGGCGATGCGAAAACTGCGGAAAACCTGACGTTCAGTCCCGGAGGGCGTGCGCGCGATGCATTCCAAAAGCGCATCGACGTGCACCGCGCGGAATCGCTGCGGACTATCCGCGATGCCGCCGTTTCGCTTGCTTCGCTGTGCCGCCATGACCGTTCGCTTGTGGCAGGCGCGGACGACGGACTTTTTTTGTGGGAAGTATGGCGCCGAACGCCGGAAGGCTTTACCTCGGGAATGTGCCGTTCCGAAAAAAAACGCGCCGTGCTTGAACAGTACGGCAGAACACTCGATGCGTTGGAGCGTCCCGCGCTTGTCTGTGCGCCGCAGTGCCTGCCGCCCGATGCATTTTCCGCCGCCGATTTTTGCGGTGCGGTGCGGCGCGGATTCGGCGATGTATTGTTTGACCGCGTGTTTCTGCGCGATCCCGTTCTGCGTGCGGACGACTTGGAAAACGCCGCCGCGTTTATCGCGGAACTTGCAGGCGCGCCTTCCGCACGTTCTTCCGAGCAGGATGCTTCGGAGCAGGCGCCGCGCATTCTTTCGCACGGCGGCATGATTATCATTACCCAGAAGATTCCTTCGGGAACGCAGCGCCTCGCCGATTTGCTTTCGCCCCTGTATCCCGAAGAACGCGAACTTTTTGCGCGCATGAAGCAGGCGGAAGACGCATTTTTTTCCGGCACCGTTTGTGCCGCCGAAGCGGAAAAAACAGACGACGTGCGCGCGGTTTTCCGCTGGGACGCCCGCGATTTTGCGCAGGCGCTCCGATCTGCGATTGACGGCGGCGGCACGGCGGAAACCGAAACCGAAGACGGCGGCGTTTTTGCGGAACGGAAAACCATATCCGAATCGCGGAAAATCACTGCCGAAGAAAGCGCGCGCTGGTTCGACACCGAATCTTCTGCCTACGGCAGAACGCTTGCCGCCGAACTCGGCGCAGATAATTTTGCGCGCGTGCGGACATTGTTTGAACGCGCCGCCGACAGAACATTCACCTGGTCCCGGACGCAGGCGTTTTTCGCCGTTAAGTGCCGATAACGGCGCATTCAATTCTTGCAGTTCAAGTGCTGAATGCGGCGCCGTTGGCTCGAAGCCGCGTGCGCGTCTTCGATGTTGTTTGGGGTGCCGGTAACGGCACATTCAATTCTTGCAGTTCAAGTACTGAATGCGCGCCGCCGATTTAGGTTAGCGGAGTATGCTGCATAAAAAAAGCGTGCTGATAGCAGCAATCAATCCACATCGAACGAGCGAATGCGAGTTCGAGCCGCCGTCGCCCCGACCGGTACTTGAAGCGCAGAAAGTGAATGCGCGCCGCCGATTTAGGTTAGCGGAGCACGCTGCATAAAAAACATGCTGATAGCGGATACCAATCCGCCCCGAACGGTGTATGGAGCAGATGCAATGAATGCGCCGTCATCGCTTCGCAAGTAGGGGTTGTCTTTCCTCCGAGATACTGCTATATTTGCCGCGTGAGAACAGCAGAAAACAACAATATACTTGCAGAAAAATCGCCCGCTGCCGCGAAAAGTGCGGGGGGGGGGCTTCCCAAAACCTCGGCAGCCGCACACACGCTGACGCACCGATTCATCGGCGGCGGAAAGCCAATCGCGCTTTTTCCGAATCTCCGTTCGGCATAAAAACAAATCCGTTTTTACAAACAATATCTTCTTTTGCAAATAAAACACGCGCAGCGAAAATATGCCTTGCCTTGCTTTTTGCCTTCGCATTATCCGCCGTTTTCTGCCTGCCGACATTCTGTGCCGAATACTACACAAAAAGCAGCGTTTCGGGGAAACGCTTTGCCGTGTTTGAGCCGGCGCTGCGCGGAGTGGAAAGCGGCGATGCGGCTTGGCTTCCTACCGCCGTGGCGGAGCCGCTGCGGACAAATTTCAAGCTTTATATGGGCGTTGTGCTGATTGACATTTCCAACACCGAAAGCGTCAGGCAGATTCAGAGAAAGCAGGAATCCGGCGCATTTGACCAAAAAACCGCAGTGGAAGCGGGGCGGCTTTTGAATGCGCAGTTCGCCGTGTTTCCGACAATCACCAAAACGAAAAACACATATCAGCTTTCGTGCGCCGTAACGGATTTGCAGACGGGAGAACGTGTTGCGAGCGCGACTGTGAGCGAGGTTGCCCGCGTGAATGATTTATACGGGTAGGCTTTGGGAAAGGCGGTGCAGAACCTCGCGCCGCAAATGGGCGTGGAACTTACTTCGCTCGGAAGATTCGCGCTGAGCGGAGCAAGCGAAGATTCGTCGTTCACCGAGCAAAGCGCATTGGCGCAGCAGGACGTGAACACGCTTACTGCTATTCTGAATGATTTGGACACACGGCTTAAAAAATCCGGCACTTCTTCCTCGGCGGCTGACGAAGCACAGCGCGCGCAGGCGATGAAAATCGAGGCGGAAAAAAACTTAATGGAGCAAAAGCTCGCCGCCGCGCAGAAGCGTATGAACGACTTGCAGGATCGCCGCCAAAAAGAAATGCGCGAAAAACAGCGCGCGGCGGAACGTTCAATGGAAGCACAGAAGAAGCTTGAAAACCTTTCTTCCGAAGTTGACAAAAAAGCCGCCGAACTGCGCTCCAAGCAAAAAGACAATATGACCCTCGAAGAAAAAATCGTTCTGCTGGAAAAAAAGAAATCGATTTACATGGAATTGAAGTCGAATGTCGGCGGACAGAAGCAGGCGATTTTCGGCCAGATAAAGAAACTGTACGACGAGCAGAAAAAAGACGAAAACGAAAAGTCGCTCTACCGCAAGGCGGAACTTGACCTTAACGGAAATCCGACCGAAAACGCAAAGCTGCGTGTGCGCGCGGAAAACGCCGCTTTGCTCGAACGCCTCGAAAAAGAGGCGCAGGAAGAAGTGCTCGGAGTTGACTCGGCTTCGGAAAAACAGCTTGCAGTTCTGCTCGCGGAAATCGAAAAAGACAAGGCGCTCATTGCAAAAAAAGGAACGACTTCTTCCGTAACGACGGCGGGAGCTTTTTCCGTAGGAAGCTACAATTCCGTGCAGTATCTTTGGAGCGCGTCCATTTTGCTGCAGCTCGGCGGAAACGAAATCGTTCGCGAAGAAATTCAAATTCATCTGGACGATATTTCAAAGGCAATTGACAAAAAAATATTTTCCAAAAGCTACGCGGCAAAAGACTACGAGGAATTTCTCGATGCAGTGGAAGTGTACGACTCGATGTTCGCGATGTCGTCGCAATTCGTATATCTTGAAGTGGACTACAAAATGGAAGCAATGCCGCAGGAATATCCGTCTTTGTACAAATACACGCCGCTTGAATACCGCATCATGAACTCGCTTAATTCTTCATGCATAAAAAAGATTGCGCCGAAGTCCGCGTCATCGTTCATACAGTACACGCCTGTTACCGACATGCGGGGCGCAAAATGAAGCGGCGTTTTACGGCGTTCGTTCTGCTTGCACTGGCGGCATTTGCCTTCGCAAAAAAACCGAAAGAAATTCCTGTCTGGGTTTTGGACGTGCAGCAAGAATTTCCTCCGAAGCTTTATATCGCACAGACGGCACGGGCGGATAAGGCAAAAGCTGCACAGGCGGCGGCAGTGGAAGAACTTTCCCGCTACATTTCGACGCAAGTGGAATCGAATTTGGAAACATCGCTTTCGGTTTTTTCCGACGGAAATTCTGCGGTAAAAAACGAGCGCATAAGCCACACTGCGCGCATTGCTTCAAACGTAAAGCTGTTTGCGCTGCGGACAACTGCGCCGTACTATGACAAAAAAAAACAGGGAATGGATTTGCGCCGCGTACATAAAGCGTAGCGAAGCCTGGAGCGCGTACAAGCCCGCAGTGGAACAGGCAAAATCGGAATTCTACGAGTTTTTGAACAAAGCGAAAAATTCTCCTCCGCTGGAAAGCCTCGTCTTTTTTGACGGCGCGGCGGAAAAAGGCGCGGACTTTTTGGAAGCATTGGAACTGGCGGTACTCATAAGCCCCAAAGACCATGCGGCATACAGCGAAGATCGGGCGGCGGTTGCCCAAGTGCCGCTCCTTGCAAAACAGGCGCGGCTTTCATGCACCGTTTGTTTGAACGTCGCCGGCGACTATGAGGGCGCGGTAAAAAACGCCTTGCTGAAAGCGTTCGAAGACTTGGGCTTTACTGTTGCGGAAAACGGATTTTACACGGCGCGCGCGGTGGTGAAACAAAACCTGAGCGGAAACGAAAGCGAAGGATTCGAACTTTATCCCGAAGCAGAAGTTTTTATTGCGCAGGGCGGCACGAAAGAAAGCGCGAGTTTTTCGGCGAAAGTTTCGGAAAAGACTTTTGCCTGGACAAAATCGCGGGCGCTGCAAACGGCATTTTCAAAATTATCACAGCAAATTCAAGATGAGTTTTCGCAAAAATTCGCTTTGCATTGAAAGCCGTTTGCTTATGCAAGCGGTACTTAAAAAGCTGTTCACAAACCTGTCATCGCGATCGAGTCCAGAGCGCGCGGCAATCCGTTTTTTAAAGCGGATTGTTCCGACCGCCTGCGGCTGTCCTGCAATGACAAACTGCGGCTGATGACAAGGTTTTTGAATATAAATTTTTTATTATGGAGGATTTTATGAAAAAATCATTCAATGGTGTCTTCGCCTTGGCGGCGGTGCTCGCGGTGTTTGCAGGCTGTGCTACCACGAGCAATGCGGAAAAAACTTCCGATGCAAAAACGGCTTCGCAGAAATCCGGCAGGTTCGAGATAATCGACTGGAACGGCGCGGCGTTCGGCTCGGCGGCTCCCGCCGACTGGATGCAGTATGCGGAAGAACGCGACTACTCCGCGTTTGAAAGCACCTCCGCGGGCGAAAAAGTGAAAAACAGATTTTATGTGATTGTTTCCGGAACACGCCCCCGCGAAAAGCGCAACGGACAGCACATCCCTGAAACTTTTGCAGGAAAATGTCACAGCCCAATATGCCGCGGAAATCGCACGCGGACTGAACCAGGCAGTTGACGCAAGATTTGCGGGCGTACTCGGCGACGACGAGGACGCACAGCAGACACTCACCGCAACCGCCGCCAAAGCCAAGTTTGCGGGATTCAGCAAAGCAAGCGACGGCTGGATTCTGCGCCAAAGCAAAAGCGATTCTTCGCAGTATATATATTCGTATATCGCGGTTTATGCCTGCGACAAAGATGTGTGGCAGAGCCAAGTGGCTGCCTACATAAAAAGCTTCGGTGTGAACTCGAAAAGCGAGAACATGAAAAAAGCTGCGGAAATGGCGGATTCTCTTGCCGACGAACTTTCCGACCCGAAAATGTTCGGCGAACTTTCGGCACAGGAATAAGGCGCCGCGTGTTATTGCGAGCCGGCTTGACGGCGAAGCAATCTCTTATGGATTGCTTCAATGCTAACGCATTTCGCAATGACGCGCCGCTGTCGGGCAAAGCGCGTAAATTTGAAAATTTGCGGCATTGTCAGCGATGCAAGACGCCTAAAATCGAAAATTTTGCACATTGTCGGTGATGCAAGACGCGCAAATTCCGAAATTTGCGGCATTGTCCGTCAGACAAAATCAATTTGTTGAAAAATTCGGTGTTTCGCGCAAACGGCGAAGCGCCGAATTTTATTTTTTTATAAAAGGAGTTGGAGGGAGCATGAAAATCAATTCAATACAGTTATCCCGCCTCAGAAACGACGAGGTGTACACGTTTCATTTGGGGGCATCCGCGCTGGCGGCCGCCGTCGATTCCGAACTGCTGAAGCCGCTGTGCGCGGTGTACACGGCGGCGTTTGCAAAGCTGAAAACGGCGATTGATGTCGGTTCGGAAAAAAGCACGGCGGGCGAGGCGCGCGATGCGGATGCGGCGCGGGATACTGCCTGGCGCGGATGCAATGCGTACATAAAGGCAGTTGCGGGATATTCTCCCGATGCGGCGGAACGCGCGGCGGCGGACAAAATCGCGGTGCTGTTTGAAAAATACAAAAATCCCGTGAACCTTTCGCTCTCGGAAGAAACTTCCGTTTTGGACAACCTGATCGAAAGCGTCGAAGCGCAGGGAACCGATGCAATCGAAGCGGCGGGATTCGGCAAGTGGCTTGCGGATTTGAAGTCGAAGCAGGATGCGTACAAGACAGCGGCAAAAACGCACGTGAGCGATGCGGCGGCAAAGGTGCTCGGCGAAGTGAAAACCGCCCGCGCGGAAGCGGACGAGGCATACTCTTCCGTAGTGACAATGGCGGAAGCGCTGGCGGTGGTGCAGGGCGAAGATGCGTTTGCGAAATTCGCTTCGGAACTGAATGTGATAATCGACCGCCAGAACCGAACGATGAAAAACCGCAGTGCGAAAAGCGCTTCCGCAAGCCCGCAGGGCGAAGACTGAAAAACATTTGCTTCGAAGCGGGCAGCATTGTCATCGCGAGTGAAACGAAGCGATCCGATAACGGCGCGTTCACTTGCCGCAGTCCGCGGGCTGGCTGTGGCGCTATCGACGGATATCGATTTGTATCGAATGCGGCACGTCTGTGCGCATTCGAGCCAACGGCGCCCCGACAAGTACACGGAATGAACGCGGTGAATGCGCCGTTAGAGGTTTGGAGGAAAGAAAACCCCGCCTCGCAATTAGGGGTTGTCTTTCCTCCAAAAGATAAATTTCAGGAGGACAGTATGAAACATAGAAAAAAAATCGGGGCGCTGCTTGCCTGCCTTTTTGCATTCGCCGCCGCCTTTGCGCAGGAGGCTTCTGCACCGCATTTTTCGTTTTTTACAAAATCGGACTATGACGATTCCGTAGAAGAAATAAAAGCGGCGCACGAGGCTGGCGATACGACAAAAGCAAAAGAACTCTACAAACAGTATGAAAAAAGCGCGAAACTCGGCATTCCGCATGCGCAGTATGTTGTCGGAGTATGCTGTTTTAAGGGCTGGGGAACCGGACAGAACTACAAAAAAGCACTCGGATGGATCAAGAAGTCTGCGGAGCAGGGGTTTGCTGATGGGCAATGCGGACTTGGCTTGTGTTACATAGAAGGTATTGGTATAACGCAAGATTACACGCAGGCATTCGTGTGGTTTAAGAAGTCCGCGGAGCAAGGTAATGCAGTTGCACAATGCTGTCTCGGTGACTGCTATTATTACGGCAGAGGCACGGAGCAGGACGATGCACCGGCATTCGTTTGGTATAAGAAATCTGCGGAGCAAGGGTTTGCTGATGGGCAATGCGGACTTGGCTTGTGTTACATAGAAGGTATTGGTATAACGCAAGATTACACGCAGGCATTCGTGTGGTTTAAGAAGTCCGCGGAGCAAGGTAATGCAGTTGCACAATGCTGTCTCGGTGACTGCTATTATTACGGCAGAGGCACGGAGCGAAACTACGCGCAGGCATTCATCTGGTTTGAGAAGTCCGCGAAGCAAGGGGATGAGTTAGGGCAATACAGCCTCGCTCTGTACTACGAAAACGGCAAAGGTATAAAGCAAGACAAAACCCAAGCACGCTATTGGTACGAAAAATCTGCTGCGCAAGGGCTTGAGTTGGCGCAAGACGCGCTTAGGGAAAGATTTTGATAATATTTAGGAGGAAAATTTTATGTCTGGAATACACAAAGGTCGTGCTTCAAAAGGGCGAAAAACTGTTCATTTACATATAAAATTCAGAAATGGAAAAGAAGATATCGATAAAATCACGAGTGTTCAGGAAGCAGCAAAAATTATTATAGAAATTATACATTCATTTGATACAGGAAAACCCGACTTGAATGATTTTTGTTCAAACAATTTATTTTCAATAACAAAAACTAACATCACTTTGAAAACAGATGATAGAGGAGATATACTGACACACCCCTTTGTCGCTAAAGATTCCAAATTGTATACTAACAGTAAAAGGTGTTATTCAGAACCGTATGATTTGATTGTTCTAAATCAATCTAAACAAAAAGTTTTGCGGCAGTGCAGACTTTCAAAAGAATGGCGCAACTGTGAATACGACCATCAAGGGAATTATCTTTGGGCTTTGGCAGAATTAGTCAACAAATATTGCAGTAATTATTTTGTGATAGAAACTTGTGAAGAGTGTTAAACAACATGTTGTCATGCCCTGCGCTGTTATAGTGCGTGTGTGTTTTTTATGCCCGATGTATTGATTCTCGCGGAAGCCCCTCCCTTTGATGCAATTGAATTGCACGGCGCAAAGTGCTACACTGTGCGGGCAATATTTTTTCAGGAGCTTTGTTATGAAATTTATTTTTCTCGGACCGCCCGGCGCCGGCAAAGGTACGCTGGCTGCGAAAGTCGCTGTTTCATTCGGTATTCCGCATATTTCGACCGGCGAAATATTCCGCGCGGCAATAAAGGCAAAAACGCCGCTCGGCTTGAAAGTGCAGGCGATTATCGATTCGGGCTCGCTTGTCGGCGACGACATTACGGTTGAATTGGTAAAAGATCGCCTTGCCCAAAGCGATGCGGCAGGCGGTTTTATCCTCGACGGTTTTCCGCGCACAATTCCGCAGGCGCAAGCCTTGGAAAAAATCATGGGAGTCGATGCCGTCGTCAACTTCGATATTTCCGACGAGGGCGTAATCGAGCGCCTGTCGGGACGCCGTGTCTGCCGTCGGTGCGCGCGCAATTATCACGTCAGTTTTATGCCGCCGAAAAAAGACGGCGTGTGCGATGACTGCGGCGGAGAATTGTATACCCGCGACGATGACAAAATCGAAGCGATTTCTCATCGGCTCGAAGTGTACCGTTCGCAGACCGCTCCGCTGATTGATTTTTACCGTGCTAAAGGACTGCTTGCCGATATCGATGCGCGTCCCGCTACGGAACAAATCCTTGCGGAATTCGATTCGAAATTCAAAAAATAATACATGCACCGCTGTCCTTGAAGCGCACAAGGCCGGCGGTGCAGAACGCCGCCGCGTACCGCATGCACCGAACACAGGAGTTCTGTTTTGGAACGGTATTCTGTCATCCATGAAAAAAACCGCAGAGAAATCGTGCTGCTGCGCGGACGCGGCTGCCGCTGGCGCAAGTGCACTTTCTGCGATTATCATCTCGATGCCTGCACGGACGAGCACGGCAATTTTCTGCTGAACCGCGCCGTGCTTGAAAAAGTGTCGGGCGTTTACGGCACGCTGGAAGTTATCAATTCCGGCAGTTTTCCGGAATTGGACGAGCGCACAATGGATTGCATAGAACGCGTCTGCGCGGAAAAATCCATCCGGCAGATCCATTTCGAATGCCACTGGATGTACCGCGAAAAAATCGCGGCATTGCGATGCCGCTTTGCGTCTGTTCCCGTTTTGTCCTGCGGCCGCAATCGAGGCGTTGCCGTAAAGATAAAAACCGGCGTCGAAACATTCGATATACCTTTCAGAGAAACGTATCTGCAAAAAGGCTTCGGTTCCGCGCTTCCGAGCGACATTGCGCGCTATGCGGATGAAGTCTGCCTGCTGTTCGGGCTTTCGGGACAGACGGCGCGCGGCATGATTCGGGATATAGAAACGGGGCTGCGTTATTTCGAGCGGGTGTGCGTCAACATCATGACGGAAAACAGCACGAGCGTGAAGCCGGATGCCGCTGCAATAAACGCATTCCGCCGCGATGTATATCCGCGGTACGCCGCAAATGAGCGGATTGATATTTTGTTTGACAATACGGATTTCGGTGTAGGAGAAAACTGTCATGCTGAAAAATGAAATGCTGCTTGTGTGTTCGCTGCTTATAAGCTACGGCGGCGTTTTGGTGTTTTTCAAATTATTCAAGGAAGTCGGGCTGTATTTTTGGACAATCATTGCGACTGTTGCGGCAAATATCGAAGTACTGATACTGATTCGCGCCTTCGGATTGGAACAAACGCTGGGCAATGTGCTTTTTGCATCGACTTTTCTCGTAACCGATATTTTAAGCGAGCTGTACGGCAAAAAAGAAGCCCGCCGCAGCGTATATGCCGGAATTGCCGCCTCGCTTGCTTTTATCGTGCTTTCCCAATTATGGCTGATGTATACGCCGTCGGCAGATGATCGAATCATGCCGGCAATGCGCGCGGTGTTCAGCAATACGCCGCGGATGATGATTGCGGGCATTCTCGTGTACGCCGTCGTGCAGTTCTTCGATGTTTTTTTGTATCACCGCTGGTGGCAGTTTACGGAGCGGAAAACCGGAAACAAGCGGCGTTTTTTATGGCTGCGGAATAACGGTTCCACATTGGTTTCCCAGCTGCTCAATGCAGTGCTGTTTACCTTTGCGGCATTCGGCGGTACGTATGACGCGGCGACGCTGCTCTCGATTATAGTTTCCAGTTATGCGGTTTTTATTGCGACAAGTCTTGCGGATACGCCGTTCGTGTATGCGGCGCGCCGCCTTGCGGAAAAAGAATCCCGAAAAAAATCATAAGCGCCGCCCGCACGGCGTTTATGCGGCTCCTCATTTTTCCGAACAATTGCCGCGGACATTTACTTTTTGCATATTCTGCATTATAATGTATAAAAGACAGCCGGCAAATGTGTCCGCAGAACATGTTTTGACGCATTTATCGGCATAAAACATTTTGTGCTGATTTTACTGGTGTAGAAGATGACAGATTTATTAACAGATTCGGAATTCGATTTATTTAGGAAAGTTATTTACGACGAAAGCGGAATAACATTTTCGGAAACAAACCGTTCAATTCTTGACAGTCGTTTAAAAGACCGGCTCCGCGAAAAGCAATTGGCAAGCGTGCAGGAATATTACCAGCTGATTACTTCCGACAAGGAAGAAATGAAAATAATGCTGGATTCCGTTACGACCAATTTGACGCGTTTTTTCAGAAATCAGCCGCACTTTGACGCGCTGATAAATTATGTCGTTCCGCATATTGTCGAAAACAAACGGAAAAGCGGAAACAGCATGCTGAAAATATGGAGCGCGGGCTGTTCTACCGGAGAAGAACCGTACACTATCGCTATGGTTTTGAAAGAAATTCTGCCGCCCGGTTTTTCGTTTTCGATTACTGCTTCGGATCTTTCCCTGAAGTCTTTGTCTGTCGGGAAACAGGGTTTTTATCCCGAATCGCGGATTGCCGGCGTTCCGGATAAATATCTTGAAAAATACTTCACCCGCAGCGCAGACGGCTATCAAGTAAACGAAGATGTCATGAAAACAATTCACTTCGACTATCACAATTTGAAACATGATTCCGGTGCGCGGAATTTCGATATTGTGTTTTGCCGGAATGTTCTGATTTATTTCGATGAACCCGCGCAGCAGGAAGTGGTAAATCGTTTTTGGGATGCCATGGCGCCGAAATCGTATTTATTTATCGGGCATTCGGAATCGCTGTTCGGAATGAAAACGCAGTTTGAATTTTTGAAAACAGACTGGGCGTGTTTGTACCAAAAAAATGCCTGAGTGCTTGTTTTGTTGATTTCCGAATAAATTATGTCAGCGGAAAAATTATAATGAGGAATTTTCGGATATGGATGATATAAATGTGCTCGTCGTGGATGATTCCGCTTTAATGCGGAATATTATTTCGCGCATCATAGAAAATACGCCGGGGCTTGCTGTTGCCGGCAAAGCGATGAACGGCGAATTCGCGCTGGAAAAAATACCGGTTTGTCATCCCGATATTATTGTCAGCGATATAGAAATGCCCGTCATGGGCGGAATCGAATTCTTGAAAGAGCGGAAAAAACGCGGCATAGATATTCCCGTCATAATTCTTTCGAGCGTTGCCGTCGAAGGCGCCGCCGTAACGATGCAGTGCCTTGAACTCGGCGCAAGCGATTTTGTTACAAAACCTTCGAGTGCTGTTTCCGACGGCATTCATGCGGTTGCGGACAGGCTTTCGGAGCTTCTTGTCAGTTACGGCGGTCAGTACGCGCGGCGGCACAATAAAAGTCCCGTAACTTTGTCCCAGATGCCGTCTTTTTCGCATTCATCGGCTTCGTCGGCATCTTCAAAGCTGCCGCCTGCCGGAGATGCGGCGCAAAGACTGTCCGGATTTGCCGGACGCGATGATGCGCACTCATTTCAGGCGCCGTCTTTTTCGGACAGACGCTCGTCTTTGCATCCGTCCGCCAATGCAAAAAATCAGCCGGTAACGCCGATTCGCGACGGCGGGCGTATCGAACTTATTGCAATCGGAATTTCGACCGGCGGTCCCAATGCCTTGCGGGAAGTTTTTGCGGAAATTTCTCCGTCCGTTTCTCAGCCGATTGTCGTGGTTCAGCACATGCCTGCCGGCTTTACCGCCGAATTCGCGAACAGCCTGGATGCGATTTGTCCGCTCGAAGTGAAAGAAGCAGCCGAGGGCGATGTGCTGAAATCGGGGCGCATTCTGATTGCGCCCGGCAATTATCATCTGGTTGTCGAGCAAAGAGCGCTTGCGTCGATTGTGCATTTGTCTGATGCGGCGCCGTGCAACGGACACAGACCGTCTGTCGATGTGCTGTTTGAATCAATTGCGAAATCTTACCAAAACAGGGCGCTCGGCGTAATTATGACCGGCATGGGGCGGGACGGCACCGCGGGACTCATTGAAATGCGCCGGCAGGGAGCATATACGTTGGGGCAGGATGAAGAATCTTCTGTCGTATACGGCATGCCGAAAGTCGCATTTGAGCAAGGTGCGGTGCAAAAGCAAGTGCCGCTGTCAAAAATGGCAGATGCTATTTCATCGCTTGCAATGTCGCGTCAGTAATACGGAATCGCCGTCATCAGCCGCACGTTGTGCCGGATAATTTTTCTTCTTCGCTGCTGTGTATTATTTCCGTTATGATGCCCGTGGCTATATTCGTTTTTTTCCTTGATACAAACAGCACAATCATTGCCGCTGTGAATAAAAACAAAAGCACGGCTGCCGCTTGAATGTTTTCCGAATGTGCGTCCGCGGCGCCGCCGGTGAAATGGCGCGCTATGGCATAACCTCCGACGGCGCAAACTATCGGAAACAACAGCGAAAATATTCCCTGCACGATTTGTTTGGCGGCAGAAGCTTTTATTCGGACGATGCATCCTTTTTCTATCGGCAGCCTGCCGGGATTTTTTACCGGAAACGGCGAGCCTCTTTTGGCGCAGCTTTGAGTGCAGTTGATGCATGTATCGGAAATCAGCGGTTCTACAATAATCCGGTTTCCCGATGTTTCGAGAATTTTTGCAAGTTCACGCATGAGTAATTCCTTTGCCTGAAATTTGTTTTAGTTTTATGTCGCATTCCTGAACGCCTTTTTTGTTTTTCAGTTCCTGATATGTGTCGCGCAAATTGAACAGTGCGTCATGATAATGCGGATATAAAGAAACCGCCTGTTCGAATGCACTTGCGGCTTGTTCGTATTCTCCTTTGGAAAAATAAACGACGCCGATTATGTTCCATACATGGGCGTTGTCGGGATTTAATTCCAGTGCTTCCGCGCAGTAAGAAAATGCCGCTTCGAATTCTTCCATTGTGAGGCAAATGACGGCAAGCGTTTCAAGCACTTCTTCATTTGTGTCTTCGAGCGAATGCGAATAAATAAGTGCTTCCCGCGCAAGTTTCAGATTTCCTGCGTCGCGATATGTAATGCCGAGATTATACCACAGCAAATAATTTTCCCTGTCAATAGTAATAGCGCGTTTGTAGCACGCGATAGCTTCGGTGTATTCGCCGCGGGAAGCGAGCTCTATGGCTTGGATATTCAGATTTTCCGATGATTCTGTCATGAGCGTGCCATACCGCGGAATAAGCCGGCAATAAGCGGCACGGCGTGCGCGTCTTCTCCGTACAGTTTTTCTATTTCCGCGCAGGAACGATCCAGCAGCTGCTCCGCATGGCGCCTTGCCTGCTCGACGGCTCCGTCCCCGGCAATAATTTCGATGCACTTTTCAACGGCAGGCGATTCAATGCCTTCATTCCGCGCTTTTTCAAAGCATTCCGTGATTGCCGCAATGTCCTGCGGGCGGTTTTGCAGATGCAGCAGCAGCGGCAGGCTTTTTTTGCCTTCGACAATATCATCGCCGCGTTTTTTTCCGGCGTTTCCTGTTGTTAAATTGATTGCGTCGTCGATAATCTGAAAACTCACGCCGATATTTGCCGCGACAGCTCCCATCTGTGCGCTTTCCCGATCGCTTCCGCCGCCGGCCAAAATGCCTGCCCGGGCTGCCAGCGATGACAGCGTGCCGGTTTTCAGGCGCACCATGGCGTTGTATTCTTGGATCGAGGGAAGTATCCGTTCGTTTTTATGCCACGAAATATCCATTGCTTGCCCCAAATGCAGCCGTGATATTTCCTGTGCGCTCAAAGCGTACAATTTATTTTTCAGTGTATCCGCTGCGGGCAATGTCCGGATAATTGTCAACGCCTTAAAGTACAGCCATGAGCCGGCGTTTATCGCGGCATCTGTTCCGTATGTGATATGCGCCGCGGGATTTCCCCTGCGCGTATCGGCATTGTCTTCTATATCGTCATGTATAAGACTTGCGGTGTGTATGTATTCAACGAGCGGCGTTATTGCATAGGCATCGCCGACATCTTCTGTCTTTGCCGCGAGTTCCGCGCACAGAACGAGAAACAGCGGCCGCCAGCGCTTGCCGCCGAGCAGCAGCAAATTTCTGCACGGAGCAAGCAGATTCTGCACATGCGTGTCTGTTATGCAGCCGGGAATTTCACCGAATGTATCTTTTTCCCAGTCCGCATCTGAATTTTCCGGAAGTCCCCGCCGCAGAACCGCTTCTATTTTTTTCAGTCTTTGTGTATAGTATTCTTCCATGATATATAATCATAGCAAAAAAAAATAACAATAGAAAGGATATTATGCCTGCGAACAGCTATGAAAAACCGGATTTTTGGTCACGGAAAGCCTTTTCCGAAGGATATCCCGCAAGATCTGTATACAAGTTGAAAGAAATTGACGGAAAGTTCGGAATCCTCCGCAAGAATTTCCGCGTGCTGGATCTCGGCGCGGCGCCCGGAAGCTGGACTGTTTTTGCGCTGAGAACGCTTGACGGCAGCGGCCACGTAACGGCGATTGATTTGCATCCGCTTGCGAAAAATGTGAAGGCAGCAAATTTAACGTTTATTCAAGGCGACTTGTTCGACAGCGATGTGCGAAACCGAGCGCGCGATCTGGGATTGTACAATTCCGTTATCTGCGATGCTGCGCCGCCTACAACCGGAAACCGTTCCGTTGATGCGGCGCGTTCGGCTGCGCTTGCGGAACTTGCCGTTTTTTACGCGGAAGAAATGCTTTTGAACGGCGGCAATTTTGCGGTGAAAATTTTTCAGGGCGCCGATTTGCAGTCCGTTTTGAAAAAAATGCGCGGAATATTTCAAACGGCGCGCGGATTTAAACCGGAAGCATGCCGAAAAGAATCATTTGAAACGTATCTTATCGGTATCAATAAAAAAGGCAGTTCAGTATGAATGTTAAAAAAACGCGGCTTTTTGCCGGAACTGCGCTGATATGCGCCGCAGTTGTTTTTTCCTGCGGAAAAAATCCCGAAAAATATGCTGTGGCGGGTAATGCGGCGGAAACAGATGCGCCGTCCGGTTTGGCGGCGGAAAATGAAGCAATGATTGATGCGGAAACCGCTGCGGAAGACGACGCTGTTCCGCCGGTGCTTACATATTCCGTGTACCGTGTGCAGAAAGGCGATATGATCGGCGTTCTTGCGGAACAATTCGGCATAACGCAGGATACGCTTATCAGCGTCAACGGCATAAAAAATACCCGCACCATTCAAATAGGATCGTATTTGCGCGTGCCGACGATGCCGGGAATTCTGTATACGGTGAGAAAAGACGGCGAGCTTCTCGAAAATATTGCCGAAAAGTACAATGTATCGGCTGAAAAATGCGCCGCGGTAAATTCGCTGGCTTTAGGTCCTCTTCCTGCCGGAACGACGCTGTTTGTCCCCGATGCGGAACTTGACTGGGTTACGCGGCAGGAAATAAACGGCGATTTATTTATTAAACCGCTGAAATCGGCATATTATTTTTCTTCGCCTTTCGGCTATCGGAAAAGCCCGCTCACCGGAAACAAAACGTTTCATAACGGCGTCGACATGGCATCTCCGTTCGGAACTGCGGTGTATCCTGCGCTCGGCGGCACTGTGCTGAAAACCGGCTGGGATAATTTATACGGAAATTACGTAATCATCGGGCATCATTCCGGCTACAAAACGTTATACGGGCACATGAGCGCCATAGAAACAAAAGCGGGAAGAACTGTCGGCACAAAAACCGTTATCGGAAGGGTCGGCTCCACCGGCATGAGCACGGGACCTCATCTGCATTTTGCGGTATTTAAAAACAACCGGGCAATAAATCCCGTCAATTTATGGAAGTAAGCGCTTTTGAAAAACGGAAAACAATGTCTGCTTATTTGCGATGCCGCTTGATGCCGCGCCGAGACTTCCTTAATAATCCAAAAATTGCCATGTGAGCTGCCGGTTTTCCATTTGCAGAAGCAATGCCGCATTACGATGCGGTTTGTTCGGAAACGGCGATTGCCTGTGCCGCGGAATTTTCCGCTTCGGATGCGGCACCGTTCTGCCATGCTCCGGAAAAATTTCCCGCAACTTTTTCAAGCAGCGTGTACAGGATTTCTTTTTCTTGTTCGGAAAAACCGGCATATCCGGTTTCATTCAGTTTTCGGGAAATTTTTTCCGTAGCTCTTGTATAAGAAAGGCCTTTTTCCGATAAAGCAATAAATGTTATTCGATTATCTGTTTGTGATTTTTTTCGTATGACAAAACCCGCTTTTTCGAGTTTCCGCACCAATACCGTTGCAGTCGATTTATCTCTGTGCACGCGTTTTGCAAGTTCTGTCATCGTGAGCTTTTCCGCCTGCGATAATTGAAACAATATATTTCCGTGCGAAGTTGTAAATTCCGGCAGACCGTCTGCTTCCAGCTGAAATTTCAGGAATTCCGCAGCCGCGGAATGTATCGAGCTGATTAACGACGTAAGCTGCGAATATTTGATGTCCATAGCGTCGATTGTACCATGCAAAATAATCGGTTGACTAGACATTTTTATTCGTATACAAATAAGGCTATGGTTGGTTTTTGGCTGAAAAAGAATTTTTGGGACGGCTGGGAAAATGCGCTGATATTGTTTCTCTGCAATATCGGCATATATGTGTCGGCTGCCGCAGCGTTTTTTGGTTACTCCGGTATATGTGCTTTATTGGATATGTCGGCTGCCGCATGGATGACGCCGGCAGTAAAAAATTTTGCCGCCATGTGCGCCGTTGTTGTGTTCATGGCTGTTGGTGCGATTGTTCCGTTCGCAGCGAATGAATGCCTGAATCAAATTGCCGATTTCAAAAGCGTAAAAATGCGCGATTTTTTTTCGGCGTTCCCTGCTGTTTGGAGCACGGCGCTGCGTTTCGGGGCGTTTTACGGAGCGGTTGTTGTTTTGTTCATGAACGCGTTTCCGTTTTATTTGCGTTTATGGCGCGGCGGAAGCATGTTTGCGCTTTTGCTCGGCGCCGTTGTGTTTTGGTCAGGCGCGGTTTGCTTTCTTTCGCTGCAATGGTTTATGCCGCTGTATGCGCGGATGAAAGGCGGTTTTCTTAAGAACTTGAAAAAATGCTTTATTTTGTTTTTCGACAATACTAATTTTACGCTGGGAATGTGCGCATACAATATTGTGCTGGCGGTTTTTTCGATTTTTTTGGTATTTTTGCTGCCCGGCGCTGCCGGTATTTTTCTTGCCTGCAACAACGCGCTGCGGCTGCGGCTGTATAAATATGACTGGATTGAAGAAAATCCGAATCTCACTCCGAAGCAAATGAAAAAAGATATTCCCTGGGCTGCATTGACTGCGGAAGACCGTGAAAGTCTCGGTCCCCGCGATTTCAGAAGTTTCTTATTCCCCTGGAAATGATACTGCGCAGAAACGCCGAATGCCCTTTATGCCGCTTTGCTGTTTTGCACAAAATCGGTTGATGCGCTGCGCCGCACTTCGGCATAAAGAAGCGTTCCGCATTCTCATCGGCGGTCGAGGTTTTTCCATTCCGTGAAAGCCAAAAGAAACGGTCCCACGCCTTTTGCGTCGTCTTGAACTATCGGCTCCGAAATGTAATATTCGAATGATCCGTCGCGGCGCGTGTTTGATTCCGGTCCGAGTCCCGCCACAAGACAAATTCCGCCCAACGACATTTTGCCTTTTTCGGTATGCAGATATTTATTGCATACGCCGTTGAACGCTGCCGTTCCGTTTTCGCGGAATTTTTCCGGAAGAAGTCCGAGCCGCGTCCCTTTCAGCATGCAGTATGCCATAATCGAAGTTCCCGAAGTTTCGAGATAATTGCCGTCTTTCCCGCCGAGCGCAGGAAGCTGATACCACATGCCGGAATCGTCCTGAAATCGAACCATTGCTTCCATAAGATTTACGAACATTTCCTGCAGTTTTTTATAGCTGCCGTCTGCTTTGTCCTGCGCGATATGCAAGGTGTCGAGCAGCGCCATCGAAAACCAGCCGATTGAACGCAGCCAAAAGTTGCGGGAAAGACCGGAAGTTTTATCTGCCCAGAATATTTTCCGCGATGAATCGTATCCGTGATAATATAAGCCCGTTGCGGCATCTTTCATCAATTTTTCGACATTGAAAAACTGGCGGTAAATGTCATCCAGATTGCGGCTTTCGTTGTATTTTACTTCGTATTCCATATAAAACGGCAGCGCCATATACAATCCGTCAAGCCATATCTGATTGGGATAAATCAATTTGTGCCAAAAGTTGCCTTCTTTTGTCCGCGGCTGATATTGTATTTGCTTATAAAAGACATCGAGCGCTTTTCGGTATTTTTCCTTTCCCGTCAGAGAATACAGCGTAAAAAAATTCTTTGCGCCGTTTATTTCATCGAGATTCCAAGTATCTATATTATATCCGTTTACGGAGCCGTCTTCGTTTACGCGGTGATTTACGTACATATCCGCGAAATCCAGGTATTTTTTATCGTTTGAAGACGCATACATTTCAAGAACTGCCATAATCATGCATCCGTCGATATAATCCCATTCCGATTTTTTGCCGGCGCGCGCTTTTTCGATATTCCACGCGGGAATATCAACCGTCGATTTATCGAGCAGCTCGTTGATGTAATTTTCGATGACTTGTGCGTCCATTTTGTTTCTCCTGAAAAAATTTTGTCTGTTTGAAATCATATCACGTGAAAATGCCGAACGCAAGTGAAAGGGAAAACATAAAAGCATGCCGATGAACAGCCATTCGAGGCGCGGCGGATTTTTTATTGACATCGCGGCAGTCGGCAAAACAAAAAACTAATGAACGGTAAGTACCGACGCAATCCGTCCGTCCGCCGTGTATGCTTTTTCGCCGTTTGCGGGATCCATCAATTCTGTTATGCCGTCAAAAAACGTGTAGTAGTACGTTCCCGCAGGGAGCGGAAGTTCCAGCTCGTAAATGCCTTCTTGTTTTTCTTCCAGTTCATAAATGAATGAATCCCAGTTGGTAAATGTTCCGGCAAGCCTGATATGTTTGCCGCTTTCCGCTTGGTATACAAAGCGAACGGTGTTTCGCGCCTTTGTTTCCGTGCGGTTCGTTTCTTTCGGCGGAACATTTATCAGTGAAAGCTCCAAATTATGTTCTCTGCTGAAAAATTTATTCGGATTAAGCGGATCTGTTGACCATAATCCGTCTGTTATGATTCGGTACGAAATTCGGGAAATATTTTCCGGCGCTTTCAGAATATAAAACAGGACTGAATCTTCCGGCTGCATTTGATCGTCATAGGATACCAGCCGTTCGTACGTATGGATAATACTGAAATTTTCAAAATCAAACGCAATTCCCGCATAACGGTGAGTGCTTTCTGCGGTGAAAATAATGTATTCTTCGGAAAAAAACGGCGCGCACGGCTCTTGTATAGCGGAAACTAACGATGAACGTGCATACAATGCTTCTTCTTGTTCCTGTGCCGGAATATTTGCGGCAGGCAGAAATGCCGAACGGAATACGCTGCATAATATCATTGCCGCCGAAAAAAATTTGAATTGTGCTTTCACGTATTTATTATCGGCGCTGTCAACAGAAACTTAATCTGCGGAATGCCGCAGCGCAAATTTTCTGCAAAATGCCGCGCCGCAGATTGGCTGCGAATTCATCGGCTGTCTGCCGGTGCCTTTTGAGGCGCGTGAATTATTTTCTATCCGTAAAGGCTGTTTTATTATCGCACGAGCTTTGCTTCTGCGTCGTAATCCGGCGAATTCGCAATTTCGGTGATAATAACGGATACCTCTGTTCCTTCAAGCTGCCGCAGCTGTTCCGGCGAAAAATTGCGGCAGCTGATGCGCACGTGCAGAAAGTTGCCGCAAACGCCGTGTATTTCGGTTGAGTTGCGCCTGCTGTCCAAGCTGCGTTTTTCGATAGTTGCAGAAACTGCACTGCCGATATGCTGCTGTATGAATTGCCGTTTTTGCTGTTTCGCGAGCTGCGTAAGTTTTTTTGCCCGCCTGCGCGCGGTTTCCGGCGGAATTTGCGCGTTCATGCCGAATGCTGCGGTTCCCGGACGCGGAGAAAACGGAAAAACGTGTATCCAGGTAAAGCCGCAGTTTCGGCAGAGCGTTTCCGTTGCGCAAAAATCAGCTTCCGTTTCGCCGGGGAATCCGGTGATAATATCGCAGGAAATAAATGAATCCGGTTTTGCCGTGCGGAGATTGGAAACCGCGTTCTGTACTTGTTCTGCGCGGTAGCGGCGGTTCATGGCGGCAAGTACGCTGCTGCTGCCGGATTGCACGGAAAGATGAAAATACGGTCTGATGCGCGGATTTTTAATGAGTTCGCAGAATCTGCTGTCGATATAATCGGGATGAAGACTCGAAAGCCGCACGGCTATGTTTTTTGTAGCACGCAGAATATACGCGATAAGTTCGGTAAAATCCGCCGCTGTTCCGTCCGGCAGTGTGCCTTCGTATTGGGATACATTAACGCCGGTCAGGCTTACTTCCGTGTAGTGCTGATGTTCCAGTTTCTGTACTCGGCGTGCGATTTCTTCCGGCTGCAGCGATATTGATTTCCCTCTGGCAAGATGAATGCGGCAGTATGCGCAGGAATTATCGCAGCCGTCTTGTATTTTCAGGGAAGCGCGGGAATGCCGCATGAATGTATCTGTCGAAAGCGCAAAACGTTCGGTATTGTCCGATTTATCGCTGATGTAGCGGCGCAGGGCGGCGGCAGTTTCTTCCGGCTGTATGCAGTTTGCGCTGTTCCCGTCATCGATAATGTTTTGCAGCTGTTTCGGCAGTTCGGCAAGCAAATCTTTCCGCGAACCTTTCAGCACGGCAATTCTTTTATTCATTGCACCGATAGTGTGTTCTTCCAGTTCCGCGTAACAGCCGGTTGCCAAAATTGCCGCATTCGGGCATATTTTCAGCAGCATTCTGATGAGCCGCCGCGCTTTTTGGTCTGCCTTTGCGGTAACTGTGCATGTGTTTATTACGCACAGCACAATATGCGGCTTTTGCGGTTCTGCCGCGGTATACGGCGTTATATCTGTTTCAAAGCCCGCATCGCTGAAGCCGCGCGCGGCACTTTCGCTTTCTATTTGATTGAGTCTGCATCCGAGTGTTTCAAAGTGGACTCCGGTGCGGCTGTGTTCGGTTTTCGTCATTTTTTTCCGCAGCGGCTGTCATCTGATAAGCTGCAGAACGCGTTCGTTTCCGCGGCGGGCTTCTTCATGCAGCGGGTTCAGTTCCAATGCTTTTTGATACGCGGACGCGGCTGTGCGGTAGTTTTTTACCATTTCGCGTGCATAACCGAGCCGAATCCACCATGCCGTATTGAGCGGTTCTATGCGGACCGCCTGAGAAAACGCAATGTCTGCATGTTCATAGCGTTTAAGTTTGATGAAAATTTCTCCCATATAATAATATGAATCGCCGATGCGGCTTCCGTTAATTGAAACAAGCGAAACATATTCCTGAAACAGCGCGAGAGCCGTGTCATTTTTTCCTAAAAAATACTTTGCTTCCGCCAGAATTTCTATAATGCGGTGATCATAACGCGATATATTCCGCGCTTTTTCTGCCTGAAGTTCTGCTTCTGCATATTGCCGGTTTTTCACAAGGCTCCAGCACAGTACGACGTACGAATCGAGATTTTCCGGTTTTTCCCGCAATTCCTGTTCGCATACGGAAATTGCCTGCGAATAGTTTCCCGAACGGTACAATTTGAGTGCATCCGGACGGTTTTGCGCCGATGCGGGCTGAGCGCATACGGCAAAAACCAGCAGAAACAGAGAAAAGAACGAGCGGATATTCATTGCGTCTCCTTTAAAACGGCAGCCGGCATTTTATTGTTTCCCGATGCGGAATTCTATGAATGCATGGATGGCGACAGCATATTGCATTTTCCGGAAAAACGGCTCCCCGGTTCAAGCACAACCTGCTCGGCAGTAATATCGCCTTCTACTTTGCCGCGGGAAGTGATAAAGACAATTTCGTCGGCGGAAATGTCGCCCTCCACTTTTCCTTTCACCAGCACGCGCCTGGCTTTTATCTGAGCTTTGACAACTGCATCTGTATCGATTACAAGATCGCTGGTCGCGTCTATGGTGCCGGTTACGCATCCTTTTATCATAAACGGCTGCGAAAAACGAATTGTTCCGTCAAAAGTTATGTCATCGGCAAGAACGGTATCGAAATCGTCCTGTTCCATTTCAAAAAAATCAGCGTCTTTTGTATTAAACATGGCTGTAACTGTACTGTTTTATGGGCGGTATCGTCAAGTTGCCGTGATATCAAAGTAATTGCGGCAAATCGTGTGCGGCGCAGTCGGTTTGAGCACCGCTGTTTCGGCTGCAAGGCAAAACTGCTTCGGAAAAGCCCGCCGGAAATATGTACATCGTGCAAGCCCAGCTTGTCAATATATATAGTAAATTGTATGATGACAAACGGAAGTGCGCGAAAACACTGCGCGCATCTCGGCGCACAGATTAAACTGATTGACTTTTTTGGCATTGAACATACAATGAAATCCATGAAAAAAAAACAAGCAAGATTTTGTTCATTGCAAACCGGCATGGCTTTTTTTGCCGTCGTGTTTGCCTGTTTTGCATTGTTGTCTCCCGCTGTTTTTGCTCAGCAGTCCGACACTGATTCCGAAAAAACGCTGCTGTCAAGGCGTTATTTGGAACTCATAAACAGCGTGTTCAGTTTTGTCCAGCAGAATTACGTGGACGAAGTCGATCCCGAAATTTTGTACGCGGGCGCCATGAAAGGAATCATGGAATCGCTCGGCGATCCGTACACCGTATATATGGACAAAAATCAAATGCGCAGCATGTCCGATACAACTGTCGGCAGTTTCGGCGGCGTCGGACTTTCGATAACGAAAGCGGCGGTTTCTACTCCCGATAAACCTGCGTATGTGGAAGTCGTTTCTCCGATAGAAGATACACCCGGATGGAAAGCGGGAATTCAAAGCGGAGATTTGCTTATCGGCATTGACGGTGTTTCCACTGCCGATATAACGATGGATGAAGTGCTCGAAAAACTGCGCGGCAAAATAGGCACCGCTGTCGAAGTAACTGTCCGCCGCGGCAAATCAAATGAATTTACTGTGTCGCTTGTGCGTGCGCTTATCGAAGTTCCGTGCGTTAAATACGGCATAATTGCCGGCCGTGGAAATAATATCGGCTATTTGCGTATCATAGAATTCACGCCGCAGACGCCGGAACGGGTACAGCAGGCACTCGATTCGTTCAAAGCGCAGAATTTCGGCGGGCTTATAATCGATTTGCGCAATAATCCCGGCGGGCTTATTACGAGTGTTGCCGATGTGGCGGATAAATTTATCGATTCCGGAACAATCGTATCCACAAAAAGCCGGCTCATGTACGAAAATTCCGTTTATACGGCGAGCAGCCGTTCGACAACTATGCCTTCGGATATTCCGATTGTTGTGCTGATAAACCGCGGTTCCGCGAGCGCTTCGGAAATCCTTGCCGGCGCGCTGAAAGATAATCATCTGGCTTACCTTGTCGGCGAACGGACGTACGGCAAGGGATCCGTTCAGCAAGTTGTTCCGCTGCCGAATCATGACGGCATAAAGCTGACAATGGCGCGGTATTATACGCCGAGCGATACAAATATCGATAAAATCGGCATTCCGCCGGATCTTGAATTGCTTATGCCGGAATTATCCGAAGATGAAGAAAAAGTCTGGATACAGCTTATGAATGACCGCACAATTGCTTCGTACATAGAAGAGCATCACGCGATGACGGAAAAAGATATTTCCGCGTATACGCAGAAGCTCGGAAAAACGTATGCGCTGAATCCGCTGTATTTGCGGCGGCTTATAAAATTGGAAGTGTATAAAACGCGGGAACAGCCGCTGTATGATCTCGATTTTGATTTGCAGCTGGTAAAAGCGATTGATATAATTCAAGGCGGAAAATTCCGCAATCTTGTGCGCGCAACAAAAACGCTTCGGGAATTGCAGGACAAAGCATCCTCGGAATTGAACGAAGAAAATATCGATGTTCCCGCCGCTTCTGCCGGCAAAAAACGATAACGGATGCCGATATGCGCCAGTTCATCGCTGCGTCGGAACCGGACGGACGCGGAAGGCTTGCCGTTTCCGGGCATGACAGTCATTATCTTTCCCGCGTGCTTCGTTTGAAACCGGGCGCGGTGATAGAAGTACGGCTGCCGTCCGGCGCGCTTGTGCCGATGACTGTCAGTTCGATTGCCGCGGATGCGGTGATTTTGGAAACGGCGGCGACGTGTGCCGATGCCGGCATAAAAAGCAAACTTGCGGAAACCGGCGTATCCGCGGGCGAACTGGAGCATGCCCGTCTTGTTTCGGGACGGTCTGCGCCGGCTGAAATGTGGCTCTTCCAATTTTTGCCTCGCGTGCAGAAAATGGATATAATCGTTCGTTCTGCCGCAGAATGCGGTATTGCGGTGATTGTACCGATTGACGCCGGCGGTGCGTTTTCAGGCAGTGCCGGCAATAAAATGGAACGATGGAATCGGATAATCCGCGAAGCCCGGCAGCAAAGCGGCTCTGCTGTTCCGACGCGGATAGAATTCCCCGTTGATTTGCAGACCGCCGTGCGTTTATGGAAAACGCACTGTACGGAAATTTCCGAAAAACCGAAAACGGCATCCGCATCCGGAATATCCGGCAGCGGACGCGCCGCGGCGTTTGTGCTGCATGAATCGCCCGAAAAATCCGCCGATTCTGTTTTTGCGCACTTTTCACGCGGTGCTGTGCCGGAAATCGTTGCGCTTGCAGTCGGCGCGGAAGGCGGAATCGGCCCCGCTGAATTGGATATGCTTGTTATGTCCGGTTTTTCCGTTGTTCATTTTAATACAAATATCATGCGTACTGAAACAGCGGCGCTGTACGGAATTGCTGTTATTCAGAACGCTCTTACGGAGATTGATTCATGGCGCGTGAAAGAATAAAATTTTTGTCTGTTCCCGTTGATGTAATTCCGCGCGGAGAACTTGAAAATGAGATAGCGGAACTGCTGCAAAGCGGCAAATTATCGCAAATTTGTTTTGTAACAATCTGGGATATTTTGAAAGCGCGTATGTTTTCGGAGCTGCTGTCCTGTTTGAACAACGCATCGCTTGTTATTCCCGTTTCAAAAAGCATTTTGCGCGGTGCGTCTTTCCTCGGTCTTTCGGTACCGGTCAGATATAATCCGTTTTCCGCGATAATTTCGATTCTCGGCACGATAGATAAGCATCACCGTTCATTGTATATGTTCGGAAGCCGAAAAGACTGCCTGATGACTGCGGAGCGGAATGTCCGTGAAACTTTTTCCAATATTCAAATTGTGGGAAGATATGTCGGTTATTATCCCAAAAGTGCCGAAAAAAATATCATTCAAGCTATTCACAAGGCTGCTCCTTCGCTGCTTTTGGTAAGCGACGGTATTCGCGGCGGTCAGCTTTGGTCTTTTTCCCGCAGACATCAGCTTCCGTCCGGCTTGATACTTCATTATCGCGATATTTTTCCGATTTTTTCCAAACATAAAAAACGTGTTTCGCCGGAGCGCTTTGAAAAAGGGCTTGAAATTTGGGGAGAAATATTGCGGAATCCGCTGAAAATATTGCTTGTTTTTCCGTATATTTGGTATATAATTGTTCTCGTCTGGTATAAATGCTTCAAAAAAGCAGATAATTCAAACGAACAATAAGGAGACACAAAATACAAAGATTTTTCTTTGATATTTTTATATGTTTCAATTTGCCATTTTGATAACCGCTTCGCAAGATGTTGCCGCCTGCTGCCGAGCAGCTGCTGCAAATACGGTTTTGCTGACATGCGGTTCGGTAGCGGAATGCATCAAATTGCTGAAGATACACGCAGTGCAGTTGATTCTGTTTGACGTGGCTGCGCTAAACGGCGGACAGCTTGACGCTTTCGATGTTTTGCTGAATGATGCAAATAGTGCCCATTTTATAGTGCTTTCCCGTGCGGAAAGCATTTTTTTTGCCTTGAAGGCTGTTCAGGCGGAAAGCGTTGATATTATACCGTTCCCGTGTTCTGCATCATATTTGCGTTCGCGCATCGAAGCAGCGGCTGTAAAACACTTCGCGAAAAACATAAAACATACTGATGCATCGGAAAAACAACTGCCGCAGGAACCTTTCGTGTCGAGCGGCAATGAAAATGTGCTGATGCTTTGGTCAATGGCTAAAAATTTCGCCCGCACAGACAGTTCCATTCTGCTTCTCGGTGAAAGCGGCACCGGCAAAACACACATGGCTCAGTGCATTCACGAATTTTCCGACAGACGCAAAAATGCGTTTCTTTCCGTAAATTGCGCCGCAATTCCCGATTCGCTTGCGGAAAGCGAATTGTTCGGAACAAACCACGGTGCTTTTACGGGAGCTGTGTCGCGTCCCGGATATTTCGAACAGTGCAGCGGCGGAACCTTATTTCTTGATGAAATAGGCGAACTTTCTTGTGCCGTGCAGGCAAAACTGCTGCGCATAATCGAAAACGGCACTTTTTTGCGCGTAGGTTCCGGTGTAGAACAAAAATGCGATGTCCGTCTTTTGTTTGCGACCAATTCGGATTTGCCCGATTTGGTTCGCCGGAGCCGCTTTCGTGTTGATTTATATTACCGCATTTCCGATTTTATACTGCGGATTCCTCCGCTTCGTGAACGAAAAGAAGACATTCCTTTGTTTATCGATTTTTTCCTGCCGCGTTCGAAAAAAATTACCGGCGAAGCTGTGCGGAAGCTTCTTGCGCATTCATGGCCGGGCAATTTACGGGAATTAAAAAGCTGCATAATGCGCGCCGCCGTGCTGAGCAAAGGCGAATACATAGACGAAGATGCTGTTGTTTTTACAAATGCAATTGAACAGCCGCTTCTTGCCGATGACGAGCGGAATATTTGCCGCAGATGTTATCGCCGTGATATTTCAGGTAATATCTGATAAACCGTTCCCGCCCCGAATGCCGCGTTTTGAAGCAAGTCCGGCTGCTTTGCAGAAAAGTTTTTCTATATATTGTGCCTCGCTTTCGGATAAAGCGGCACGCGACAAAACAGATCTCCAAAAACGCGCCGTGTCGTTTTTTCCTGTGATGCTGAAAAAGCCGATTTCTTCAAGCTTATCCGCAATAACGCCGACTGTCTTGTCTAACCGCTGTAAATCCACCGGCGTATATCCCGGCGGCTGCATGCGGAATTTTCTGAAAAGCGCATAACAAATAATTTGCACCGCATGCGACAAATTCAATGAACCGTCTGCGCCGTTTGCCGGAATGGTTACTCCGACCGTGCATTGAGCCAATTCACTGTCGGTCAGCCCCGTTCTTTCGTTGCCGAAAACCACGGCAATATTGCCGTCAGGCAATTGCGCGGCTTTTTCCGCGAATTCTTCCGGAAGCAAAAGCCAGTCTTTTCTTTTTTTTCCGCGCCGACGAGTTGTGCCTGCCGCAATAACACAGTCTGCCGTTGCGGACTGCAAGTCCGGAAAAAAAACAGCGTTTTCCCAGATTGCTGCGGCATGGACTGCCAAAATGCGGACATTGACGTCATTGTATGATTCCCTGCGTCCTATTATCCGCAGATGCGTCAGTCCCATCGTTTTCATGGCGCGGCACACAGACCCGATATTTCGGCTTTCATCGGGATTGCATAAAACGATTTGAATACAATCAAGATTCATGCGCAAAGTATACCACTTCTGTTTGTTTATGGTATACTGCGCTGTATGCAGGCTCAATCGAAACGGATATTTTCCGGAAAAAAAGCCGTTGTTATCGGCGGTACGGGTGCTGTCGGCGCGCATCTTTGCGAAAAACTCGCGCAGGCGGGAGCGTCGCTTATTGTTCACGGCGGACATTCATCGAAAACTTTTTCCGATCTTGTCGAAAAACTGAAAAAACTGACAGATGCCGCGCCGCTCGTTTATGATTTTTCCGATGCATTCCCCGATTTTCCGGAACAGCTTTCATGTTCTGCTGTCCTCAGGGAAGCCGCTTCTGCGGATATTTTATGCGTATGTTACGGCCCGTTTCTGCAAAAACCGTTCGCGCTTACGCAGGCGGCAGAGTGGGATCGAATAATTCGGCTGAACTGCACGCTTCCCGGAATCGTTATCAGTTCCGCGCTGCCGCAAATGATTGAAAAAAAATGGGGGCGCATTTTATTGTTCGGCGGCACCGCCACGGATATCATCCGCGGTTTCAGTACAAATGCCGCTTACGGCGCCGCGAAAACCGCCGCGGGAACGCTTGTAAAATCGGTTGCGCTTGCCTATGCACGCAGCGGGATAACGGCAAATGCCGTGATGCCCGGACAAATTCAGCCGGAAAATGCTTCTCAATCGGAACTTGATGAACTTAAGACTAAAATGCGCTGCGAAAATCTGCTTTGCGCCGAAACCGTTGCGGAAGCAGCTTTCTTTCTGTTGTCCCATGCGGAAATAAACGGCGCATTTTTGCGGACAGACAGCGGCTGGATGCCGGAACAAACTGCTTCGCGATGATTGATTTCCTGTCGATATGCGCCGCGGCAGGTATTGACAATTAAACGCTTGATTTTTATAATGCATAAAACATATTTATCTGCCTTGTATGATATGACGGAGAATATGCCTCTGTAGCTCAGTCGGCAGAGCGCAACCATGGTAAGGTTGAGGTCTGCGGTTCGATCCCGCACGGGGGCTTCATTATTGAAACTTAAAAAAAGGGGTGTGAAAAATGGCGAGTAAAAAAACCGCTGTTGAAATTATTGCCTTGCAGTGCAGTGAGTGCAAACGGAAAAATTATACAACATATAAAAACCGCAAAAATATTCAGGGAAAACTTGAATTGATGAAATATTGTCCTTTCGACCGCAAGCATATTTTGCATAAAGAAACGAAAGCTAAATAAGTTATTGAATCTGCTTCGGCAGTTTTAATATTATAAAAGATCTGCGTGCAAACGCTGTCTTTTTTAGGCCAATAGCTCTAATGGTAGAGCGTCGGTCTCCAAAACCGAGTGTTGAGGGTTCGAGTCCTTCTTGGCCTGTAGTCCAAAATAGAGTGGAGCTGTAATGGGTAAAATACTTCGGTTCTTTAAAGAATCTGGCGCCGAGTTGAAAAAAGTGGTATGGCCCGGCAGGGATGATGTATTGTCGTCTGTTAAGGTAGTTCTTATTTCTACTATTGTTGTCGCTGTAATACTTGGTCTTCTTGACCTTGTGTTTGTGAGCGGCATGAATTTGATTTTTTAGGCGATTCCATGGCAAAAGGTTGGTATATTCTTCATACATATTCCGGGTATGAAGGAAAAATAGAGAAAGTTATCCGTTCTTATCTCGAAAACGGCGATTTGTCGTCCGAGATAGTTCTTGATGTAAAAGTTCCTGTCGAAGATGTTGTCGAAGTGAAGGACGGAAAGAAAAAATATATTACGAAAAAATTTCTCCCCGGTTATATCATGGTGGAACTTGATCTGCCGGATATAGGCTGGAAAAACACGTGCGGCGTTATCAGGCGGATTCAGGGGGTTACCGGTTTTGTCGGGACTAACAGCAATGAGCGTCCGCGTCCTATTTCTGCTGATGAAGCGAAAGAACTGCTGCAAAAATCAGGGGAAATAAAAGGCGAAAAAACAGCAAGGCTTAAGCAGTCTTTTGTTGCCGGCGAACAAGTAAAGATTATCGAGGGACCTTTTGCTTCATTTAAAGGCACGATAGAAGAAGTGAATTTGGAAAAGAGCAAACTGCGCATAACTGTTGAAATTTTCGGCCGCGCGACGCCTGTTGAAGTGGATATTCTGCAGGTCGAAAAAGTTTGAACAATAAAGATTGTGGAATGTACCTGTTTTTGGATGGGGAATTCTATGTTCTTGTTTTGGGAGGAACAATCCGCGATCCGTCGGATGCGGAGATTTCCGCTATGCAGGCTGCCTTGAAAAAGGCAGATATTCTGTAATACCAATATAAGGGGAAATATATGGCAAAAAAAAAGGTTACGGCTGTTATTAAACTGCAGTGCCCTGCGGGAAAGGCAACTCCCGCCCCGCCGATTGGTCCGGCGCTTGGTCCGCATGGTGTAAGTGCGCCGCAGTTTGTGCAGCAGTTTAATGATCGCACAAAAAACATGGAACCGGGACTGATACTTCCGGTTGTTATTACGGTGTATCAGGATAAATCGTTTACGTTTATTCTGAAAACTCCGCCGGCTGCCGTTCTCATCAAAAAAGCAGCCGGAATTGAAAAGGGTTCCGGAAATCCTTTGAAAAATAAGATTGGAAAGATTTCCAAAGAGCAGCTTGAAGAAATTGCAAAAACCAAAATGCCTGACATCAATGCAAATGATATTGATGCTGCGAAAAAAATTATCGCCGGTACTGCACGCAGTATGGGTGTAGAAGTGGAGCGGTAATATGAAGCACGGAAAAAAATATCTTGAATCGCTGAAAAAATACGACTCTTCAAAGGTTTATGCGGTAAAAGACGCGTGTAAAATTGTCCGTGATATTAAATATGCGAAATTTGACGAAACAGTCGAACTGCATGTTAATATCAATTTAGGCAAAAATCAAACAGTGCGCGACACTGTTGTGTTCCCGAATCAATTTAAAGGCGAAAAACGGGTGCTTGTTTTCTGCAGAGATGACAAAGTTGCGGAAGCGCTTGATGCGGGTGCCGCTTTTGCCGGATCGACTGAATATATCGACAAGATAAAAGACGGCTGGCTGGATTTCGATGTTGCGGTTGCTACGCCGGATATGATGAAAGATGTCGGCCGCCTCGGTATGGTCTTGGGACGTAAAGGGCTTATGCCGAATCCTAAAACGGGAACGGTAACAAATGATATTGTCAATGCTATTTCGGAACTCAAAAAAGGCCGAACGGAATACCGCGCGGATAAAACGGGCGTTGTTCATATTGCCGTCGGTAAAGTTTCGATGGACGCGGACAAAATCGCGGAAAATATTTCCGAACTTCTCGCTGAAATTGAGCGCAAAAAACCTGCCGATGCGAAAGGCGTGTATATAAAATCAATATCCGTCAATTCGACAATGGGTCCCGGCGTTTGGATCGATTCGAAGGAAGGAGAGTAACGATGGCTATAAAAGCAAAAAAACTCCAGCCTGCAAAAACTGATGCAATAGCAGCGGTGAAAACTGTTTTTGAGGAATATAACGACTATATTTTCACGGAATACCGCGGGCTGACTGTCGAACAGATTACAGAACTTCGCAAGCAGCTGCGTGCAAAAAATTGTGAATATAAGGTAATCAAAAATAATTTTGCGCGGATTGCTTTTGAAGAAATGAAAATAGATTCTTTGGCTTCTTATCTTTCGGGACCTACGGCGATTGTGCTGGGCAAAGAAGATGCGAATGAAGTTGCGAAGATTTTATTTGATTTTGCAAAAGAAACGCCGGCGCTGCAGGTAAAAGGCGGTTTTATTGACCGCGAAGTTTATGATACGGCAAAACTGGAAGAATTTTCAAAGCTTCCCGGAAAGAACCAGCTGATTGCAATGATAATGTCTGCTATCAATGCGCCTGTTCAAAAAGTTGCTGCAACATTGCAGGCATATATCGACAAAAAAACAGCGGAAGACGGCGGTGCTCAGTCTCAGCCGGCGGCGGAATAGTTTGTGTAAAATTGCAGCGGTATTTATTGCAAAATATTGCTGTTATTAAATTAAGATGTGCAAATCGACGTATCTGTACGGAGCTTTGCACGAAAGCTGCTCAGGCTTCTTAGCTGTCGTCCTGTTCAGCGGAATATTTATTATTTAGTAAGGAGAAGATAATATGGCAGCTCTCTCAACAGATCAAATTCTTGAAGCAATTGCTTCAATGACAGTGCTTGAAGCTTCTGAACTTGTAAAAGCTATGGAAGAAAAATTCGGTGTTACCGCCGCGGCTCCGGTTATGGTCGCGGGTGCGGCTGCGGGCGCAGCTCCTGCTGCGGAAGAACAGACAGAATTTACTGTTTCTTTGGAAGCGGCGGATCCTGCAAAGAAAATTGCTGTTATTAAAGCTGTGCGCGAAGTTACCGGACTCGGTCTTAAAGAAGCAAAAGACCTTGTCGAAGGTGCTCCCAAAACGCTCAAAGAAGGTGTTTCCAAAGCAGATGCAGATAAAATTAAATCGACAGTGGAAGCAGCGGGCGGCACGGTAAAAATTGCCTAAGTGATGTTTGTGCTTTGCAAAGAAAGTTCCGGTCTTGAATGCCGGGACTTTCTTTTCTCGAAAAGAAGTTATTCTCATGTCTTGTAATATTGCTGCTTGAAAGCTTTTTTTTCAGGCGGCTTTGTCTTTTATTTACGCAGTTTAAGAACAGCGGCCCTCTGTGCTGTACAAGGTCTTTGTATGTAGCAGAGGAGTACCGCAATGCACGTTTTACGGGGGAATTTGATGTTCGCAAAAAGCCGGACGGTCAATCGTCAATACATTGGAAAAAATATCCAGAATTTTATGGAGCTGCCTAATCTTCTAGACATTCAGCTTTTGTCTTATGAAAATTTTTTACAGCAGAAAAAACTGGAGGCTGGCGAACCGCTTGCGGAACAAGGACTTCAAGAAGTATTTACTTCAACTTTTCCGATTGAAAGTCCTAATGGAGATATGCTCCTTGAATATGAATATTATGAACTCGATGATTCGAATATTAAATTTTCAGAAATTGAATGCAAACAAAAAGGTTTGACATATGCAATCCCGCTGAAAGCGCGCATCAATTTGATTTTTCAGCAAACGGGCGAAATTCGCCAAAAAGATATTTACATGGGCGATATTCCGCTCATGACCGATCGGGGAACATTTATCATCAACGGCGCAGAGCGTGTCGTTGTTTCGCAAATACATCGTTCTCCGGGCGTTATTTTCAGCCATGAAAAAGGCGTTTATTCGAGCCGCATTATTCCTTACCGCGGTTCCTGGCTGGAATTTGAAATCGATCAAAAGAAAGAACTTATTTATGCGAAAATCGATCGCAAAAAAAGGATTTTAGGCACAATCTTTCTTCGTGCGTTGGGATACAGCACGCGCGAAGAAATTATTCGGGAATTTTATGATACGGAAGAAATCTCGATCGAAGACAATCGGGAATGCCGTGATATGCTCGCCGGAAAAGTTCTTGCGGATGCGGTTTATGCCGCTGACGCTGATTCCGGCGAAACAAAAAAAATCTTCCGCGCCGGCGAAAAACTGCATCCTCATGATATAGATGAATTGTTTATTCACAACGTGCAGAAGCTGACCGTAATTAAGTTTGACAGCAAATCTTCGCTTGATTCGCAGATGATTATCAATTGTTTTGAACGCGAAGAAATCCGTTTTGCAAAAGAAAATTCCGCTTCCGATGAACCGACAAAAGAAGACGCGCTTTCTGCGGTGTATTCCGTTTTAATGCCCGGTGAACCGATTACAATTGATGCGGCGGAAAAAGATCTTACTACGATGTTCTTTTCTATGCGCCGTTATGATTTGGGACGTGTGGGACGGTACAAGCTGAATAAGAAATTCGATTATACGCCGCCGGTTGAAGAGCATACGCTTGTCAAACAAGACATCATTGCGACGATGAAATTTTTGATAAAAGTGTATGTGGGCGACGAAAGCATCGACGATATCGATCATCTGGGAAATCGGCGAGTCAGATCTGTCGGCGAATTGATGACGAATCAGCTGAAAACCGCATTCAGCCGCATGGAGCGTATCGCGAAAGAACGCATGGGACTGAAAGAAACCGAAACCATGAAGCCGCAGGATTTGATTTCCATAAAACCAATCGTTGCATCTATTAAAGAATTTTTCGGTTCGAGCCAGTTGTCGCAGTTTATGGATCAAGTCAATCCGCTGGCGGAACTGACGCACAAACGCCGCCTGAATGCGCTCGGACCGGGCGGTTTGTCCCGCGACAGAGCCGGATTTGAAGTGCGCGATGTTCACTATACGCATTACGGCCGCATGTGCCCCATAGAAACGCCCGAAGGTCCGAATATCGGTTTGATTGTTTCGCTTGCGATTTATACGCGGGTGAATGAATACGGTTTTTTGGAAGCGCCGTACCGCAAAATCGAAAACGGAAAAGCCACCGATGCAATAGAATATCTTTCTGCGATGGACGAAGATAAATATTATATCGGACAGGTAACCGTAGATATGAAAGAAGACGGTTCGTTCACGACAGAAACCATAGCGTGCCGCCGATACGGTGATTATACTTCCCGAAATCCGGCGGATGTTCAGTATATGGACGTTTCTCCGAAGCAGGTTATTTCCGTTTCGGCATCGCTTGTTCCGTTTTTGGAGCATGATGACGCGAACCGTGCGCTTATGGGATGCAACATGCAGCGGCAGGCAGTGCCTTTGCTGTTTCCGGAACCGCCTCGTGTCGGAACCGGCATGGAACAAAAGTGTGCATACGATTCCGGCGTTCTTGTGAAAGCAAAGCGGGCGGGTGAAGTCGTTTGGGTAACGGCGGAAACAATTAAAATAAAACCGGAAAATGCCGAAAATCCGGCGGAATTCGATGAATATCCGCTCCTGAAATATCAGCGGACAAATCAGGATACCTGTTATCATCAGCGCCCTGTCGTTTCTGTCGGTGATAAAATCGAAAAAGGCGCGGTGCTTGCAGACGGACCTGCTACATTCAACGGCGAACTTGCTTTGGGACGCAATATTTTAGTCGGATTCGTGCCTTGGAACGGATATAATTATGAAGATGCCATCCTTATTTCGCAGCGTGTCGTGAAAGACGATATGTATACGTCGATACATATCAAGGAATTTGCAACCGAGATTCGCGAAACAAAGCTCGGCCCGGAAAAAATCACGCGGGATATACCGAATACCAGCGAAAAAACGCTTGATAATCTGGATGAAGAAGGCATTGTCCGCATCGGTGCGAAAGTCCGATCGGGCGATATTCTTGTCGGAAAAGTAACGCCGAAAAGCGAAACCGAAACAACGCCGGAATTTAAATTGCTTAATTCGATTTTCGGTGAAAAAGCGAAAGAGGTCCGTGATTCGTCATTGCGTGTGCCGCACGGAGTAGAGGGAACGATTATCGATGTGCAGCGTCTGCGGCGTACGGAAGGTGATGATCTTAATCCCGGCGTTGATGAAGTTGTCAAAGTGCTGATAGCTACAAAACGCAAACTGCGCGAGGGCGATAAAATGGCAGGCCGCCACGGCAATAAAGGTATTGTCGCGCGCATTCTGCCTGTAGAAGATATGCCGTATATGGAAGACGGCACACCGCTCGATATTTGCTTGAATCCGCTCGGTGTTCCGTCCCGCATGAATATCGGGCAGATAATGGAGTCGGAATTGGGGCTCGCAGGTTTGTATCTTGATGAATGGTATGAAGCGCCGGTTTTCCAATCGCCGTCAAATGATCAGATTGAAAAAAAATTGGTGCAGGCAGGCTTTGCCGCTAACTCAAAAGCAATCCTTCGGGACGGGCGGACAGGCGAGCCGTTCCAAAATCCTGTGTTTGTCGGGGTAATTTACTTTTTGAAACTGCATCATCTTGTTGATGACAAAATGCATGCGCGTTCAACAGGACCGTATTCACTTGTTACGCAGCAGCCGCTCGGCGGAAAGGCGCAGTTCGGCGGTCAGCGTCTCGGCGAGATGGAAGTGTGGGCGCTTGAAGCATACGGCGCCGCGAATACATTGCAGGAACTGCTTACGATTAAATCGGATGATATGACCGGACGTTCGAAAATTTACGAGTCGATCGTAAAAGGCGAACCATCCACTGCTGCCGGTGTTCCCGAAGCGTTCAATGTTCTTGTTCAGGAATTAAGAGGTCTTGCGCTCGATTTTACTATCTATGATGCAAAGGGCAAGCAAATTCCGCTGACAGAACGTGATGAAGAACTGATTGCAAAATCCGGTTCAAATTTCTAGGCAGAAAAGTAGGAGAATTTCAGATGCGCGATATTCAAGATTTTGACAGCTTGATGATAAAACTTGCTTCGCCGGAAACGATCCGTGCATGGTCATACGGTGAAGTAAAAAAACCGGAAACGATAAATTATCGGACACTTCGGCCTGAGAAAGACGGGCTGTTCTGTGAACGCATTTTCGGCACAACCAAAGAGTGGGAATGCTACTGCGGAAAGTTTAAATCGATTCGCTATAAAGGCGTTATTTGCGATCGCTGCGGCGTGGAAGTTACGCACTTCAAAGTGCGCCGCGAACGCATGGGGCATATTGAACTTGCCGCTCCGGTATCGCATATATGGTATTATCGTTCCGTTCCGTCCCGCATGGGGCTGCTGCTGGATTTGCAGGTAGCATCATTGCGCTCCGTTTTATATTACGAAAAATATATCGTCATCGATCCGGGCGATACCGACTTAAAGAAAATGCAGCTGCTCACGGAAGATGAATACATGGAAGCGCTGGAACGTTACGGCGAGTCCTTTTCTGCCGGCATGGGCGCGGAAGCGATAAAAACGCTGCTTGAAAACTTGAATCTTGATGAGCTTGCGGCGGAACTGCGGGCAAAAATGATTGAAAAAGGTTCAAAAACCGATAAGCGGCTTTTAAAGCGAATAGAAATTGTTGAAAATTTCCGCGCATCGGATAATAAATGTTCCTGGATGATTCTTGATGTTATTCCGGTTATTCCGCCTGAATTGCGTCCTATGGTTCAGCTTGACGGCGGTCGGTTTGCGACGAGTGATCTCAATGATTTGTATCGCCGCGTCATCAACCGCAATAACCGTCTTAAGCGGCTTCAACAGCTTGCGGCACCTGACATAATTATTCGCAACGAAAAACGTATGCTGCAGGAAGCCGTCGATGCGTTGTTTGACAACTCCAAGCGGAAACGCGTTGTAAAAGGCGCTTCCAATCGTCCGCTCAAATCCATTTCCGATATGCTGAAAGGAAAACAGGGACGTTTCCGTCAAAATCTTTTAGGCAAGCGCGTCGATTATTCCGGACGTTCCGTTATTGTTGTCGGTCCGGAACTGAAATTGTGGCAGTGCGGTCTTCCTACAAAAATGGCGCTGGAACTTTTCAAGCCGTTTATCATGAAAAAACTCGTCGATAAAGATGTTGTGTTCAATATTAAAAAAGCAAAAATGCTTGTTGAACAGGAATCTTCCGAAGTGTTTGCCATTCTCGACGAAGTTGTTCGGGAACATCCGGTTATGCTGAATCGTGCGCCTACGCTTCACAGGCTCGGTATTCAGGCGTTCGAACCGGTGCTTGTCGAAGGAAAAGCAATAAAGCTGCACCCGTTGGTGTGCCATGCTTTCAACGCGGACTTTGACGGCGATCAAATGGCTGTTCACGTACCGCTGACGCAGGCTGCGCAGATGGAATGCTGGACGCTGATGCTGTCTGCACGTAATCTGCTCGACCCGGCAAACGGAAAAACAATTGTATATCCCTCGCAGGATATGGTTCTCGGCATTTTCTATCTGACAAAAATCAAACCGTCCGGCAAAGGAACCGGCAAACGTTTCAGTTCCACGGACGAAGTTCTGCTTGCTGCGGAAGTAAAGAACATTGATTATGAGTCCGAAATCAAAGTGCCTATTCAGAAAGCTCCGTATAACGGACAGGTTGTTTCAACCACGGCGGGACGGATTATTTTCAACGAAGAAATGCCCGATGAAATTGAATACGTCAATGAACTTCTCGGCGACAAAGAGCTGAAGAAACTGATTGAAAAGGTTCTGAAAGAAAAAGGTTCATGGCTTACTGTTCAGATGGTTGATGCCATAAAAGCCGTCGGATACAAATACGCTACTTTCTTCGGCGCAACGCTTTCAATGGACGATATCATCATTCCCGAAGAGAAAAAGGACATGATGGATAAAGCCAATAAGCAGGTCGAAGGCATCATGAAGCAGTATCATGACGGGCATATTACGCAGGATGAGCGCTATAACCGTGTTGTTGAAGTTTGGTCGAAGACTAACGAAGAGCTGACGAATGTCATGATGAAAAATCTTGAAAAAGACAAAGACGGATTTAATACCATTTATATGATGGCAACATCCGGTGCACGCGGAAGCCGCAACCAGATACGTCAGCTTGCCGGTATGCGCGGTTTGATGGCGAAACCTAACGGTGACATCATTGAACTTCCGATTCGTGCTAATTTCAAAGAAGGTCTTTCGGTTATCGAATTTTTTATTTCCACAAACGGTGCGCGCAAAGGTCTTTCCGACACGGCGCTGAAAACCGCAGATGCCGGTTACCTTACGCGGCGTCTTGTCGATATCGCTCAGGATGTTGTCATCAATGAAGAAGATTGCGGTACTATAAACGGCATTGACTATACAGCAATAAAAGACGGCGATGATATTGTCGAAGCGCTGAAAGACCGCATTGTCGGACGCTACACAATAGAGCGCGTTCTGCATCCTATTACACATGAAGTGCTGTGCGATGTGAACGAATACATCACGGATGAGCTTGCGGCTGCTATTGATGCTGCCGGTGTCGAGAGCGTTAAGCTCCGCACGGTTCTTACGTGTGAGAGCCGGCACGGCGTATGCTGCAAGTGCTACGGCCGCAATCTCGCCCGCAATAAAATTGTGGAAATCGGAGAGGCTGTCGGTATTATCGCGGCGCAGTCCATCGGGCAGCCCGGCACGCAGCTCACGATGCGTACTTTCCATGTCGGCGGTACGGCTACAAAAGTGAGCGAAGAAAATAAAATAGTTCTGAAATATCCGGTTATTCTGCAGTCCGTTTCCGGCACGCATGTTGAACTTGATGACGGTTCATGGCTTTTTACCCGCAAAGGATTTATGGTTGTAAATCGCATCATCAATTCGTTCGAAATTCCGTCAGACGCAAAGCTTTTTGTCAAAGACGGCGACCGCGTTCAAAAAAATGTACCGCTGTATGAAGCTGCCGGAAAACAGGTTGCTGCCGCGGAAATAGCGCACGTTGTTATTCGCGGCAATATGATTTATCTGACAAGCCACGAACAAAAAATCGAAATACAAAACGGTTCGAACGTAATAGTAAAAGCCGGCGATATCGTTGCGGAAAATCAAACAATTGCGACATTCGATCCGTTCTCGGAACCGATTATTGCCGAAGTGTCAGGCTATGTTCATTATGAAGATATTATAAGCGGTTCAACGCTTGCCGAAGAACTTGACGAGGAAACCGGAAATATTGAAAAGCACATTACGGATTTGCATCTTGATGCAAAACAGCCGCGTATCCTTATTACCGATGAAGCCGGAAATGAGCTCGGCAGCTATTATTTGCCCGGCGGTTCTTATCTGCTTGTCGATGATAATTCCGCTGTTTCTGCCGGAACGACAATTGCAAAGATGCTCAAGGAATCTTCAAAAACGAATGATATAACCGGCGGTCTGCCGCGCGTTTCTGAATTATTTGAGGCCCGAAAGCCGAAAAACCCTGCGGTTCTTGCGCAAATTTCCGGTACGGTGCAGTTCAAAGGCATTACAAAAGGCAAGCGCATCGTTGTCGTCGTTGACAAATACGGAAAAACATTCGAACATCCGGTTCCTATGACGCGGCGGCTGCTTGTCAGAGACGGGGATACCGTTGAAGCCGGCGAACAGCTTTGCGACGGCGCGCTGAATCCGCATGATATTCTCGCTATTTCCGGCGAACAGGCGCTGCAGAATTACTTGATGGATGAAATCCAGCAGGTTTACCGCATGCAGGGCGTAAATATCAACGATAAGCACATCGGCGTTATTGTCCGGCAGATGCTCCGCAAAGTGGAAATAGTCGCTGTCGGCGATACACGTTTCATTTTCGGGCAGCAGGTTGATAAATATAAGTTCCATGAAGAAAACAACCGTGTCATCAATGAAGGCGGACAGCCGGCAATTGCACGGCCGATGTTCCAAGGCATTACAAAGGCCTCTCTGAATATCGATTCTTTCATTTCCGCTGCGTCTTTCCAGGAAACAACGCGTGTTCTCACGAATGCAGCGATTGCCGGCGCGACGGATAATCTGCGCGGCTTGAAAGAAAATGTCATAATCGGGCACATGATACCCGCCGGTTCCGGTATCAGGCAATATCGGGAAGTGAAGCTGTTTGATAAAGATTCTTCGGATCTCGATGAACAAATGAATGAAATTCTTGAGCGCCGCAAACTTGAAAAAGAAATAGAGGCGCAGATGGAAGAAATCGTGCTTGATGTGGAGGAAGACTGATTCGCATTCACCGCCTGTTAAACCGGCAGCAGCTCGCCTGCGGAATTGAAATCTATTCCGCTTTTGTGCGTTTGTTTCCGGTTGACATGGCGCGGCGGATTTTGCTAAAATCATTCTGCTGTGCATACGGCATTGTGTAGTTTTTAAATTCAGCCGGGGTGCTGACCGGTGACGTTAATATAGGAGAAAGGCTAATGCCTACAATAAATCAATTGATACGGCAGGGACGCAAAACAGTGGCGAACAGAACGAAGTCTCCCGCGCTTCAGTCCTGTCCGCAAAAACGCGGTGTTTGCACCCGTGTTATGACAGTTACTCCCAAAAAGCCGAATTCGGCGCTGCGGAAAGTTGCTCGTGTCCGCTTGAGCAGCGGAATCGAAGTTACTGCGTATATACCCGGTATCGGACATAATTTGCAGGAACACTCGGTTGTTCTTATTCGCGGCGGTCGTGTAAAAGATCTTCCCGGTGTCCGCTATCATATCATTCGCGGAACAAAAGATACTCTTGGCGTGGAAGATCGCAAGCGTGCTCGTTCTAAATACGGTGCAAAACGGCCGAAAGCATAAGGGAGCGACAGAAAATGGGAAGAAAAAATAAATCGGTAAACCGTGCTGTTCTGCCTGATTCAAAATACAACAGTGTTGTTGTATCGAAATTTGTTTGCCGTATGATGCTTGACGGAAAAAAAGCTACTTGCATGCGCATTGTTTATGATGCGATGGATAAACTGAAAGAAAAAATGGACAAAGATCCGCTTGAAGTTTTTTTGAAGGCGCTTGACAACGTAAAGCCGCTCGTTGAAGTGAAATCTCGGCGTGTCGGCGGTGCAACGTATCAGGTACCGATAGAAATTCGTGACACCCGCCGCGAAGCGCTGGCTATGCGCTGGATTATCGGTGCTGCGCGTTCGAAAAGCGGTCACGGTATGAGTGATTGTCTTGCTTCTGAGTTGATGGACGCTTTTAATAACACCGGTGCCGCTTTCAAAAAGAAAGAAGATACGCATAAAATGGCAGAAGCGAATAAGGCTTTTGCACATTATCGCTGGTAGTTTCGGAATCTTGGTTTTCACATCAGCGAATATCTGTCTGGTGTGAAAAACGTCTGCAAAACGGTGCGGAATTTTATTCTGCGCCGTTTTGTGTTTTCGGGCGTTTTTGCAAAAATTACCGCACTTTTACGGATTGATGGTTGTTCATGTGCCGGAAATTAGCGCCGGCATTTTTGTCCGGCAATGATGCCGGATTGCGGCTGCTGCGGTTGTTTTTGCTGCATAGATGAAAATGCAAGATAAATTATATGCAAATAAATGAAAAGTGCTTGCATCTTTTTAATAAAAAATGTATAAGTATATAAATTCTGTGAAAGTACAGAAGTATTTCTCTGAAAAGAGAGATATCAGGGTTCTTTAAGAGTCAGGCGGATTTGAAATCCGGTAAAATCGTAAAGGTTTGAGTGTTCAAATCAGGTTTTGCGGCCCTGAAAAATGCGGAAATTTGCCGTCGGCAGATTTCCATTAAGTCAGTTTTCAGGTGTTCTTGACATTTTGCTGCGGCAAAAGTCGACTCTTGGAAACCAGACCGATCATTAAATGCAGGTTTGATGATGATAGGTGGTTTCGGTCAGGATAAATCGAAAATTATGGTTTATCTGTGCTAAAATGAACGGCAAAAGTCTGTTCCTGTCTATTATTCTCGATAATCAAACTTCATTTATTCGCAATGTGTGTAGTTGAATGTTCAGTGTAGAAACGTTGTTTCTTGGAATCTGTTGCATTCATATAAATACAACACAAGTATTCTTTTTGTGCCTTTAATCTGGTAAGGAGGATCAAATGGCAAAGGAAAAGTTCGAAAGAACAAAACCGCACATGAACGTAGGTACCATTGGTCACGTTGACCACGGTAAAACTACACTTTCAGCGGCTATTACAATGCATTGTGCCAAAAAGTACGGTGACAAAGCTCTTAAGTATGATGAAATTGATAATGCTCCGGAAGAAAAAGCCCGTGGTATTACAATCAATACCCGCCACCTTGAATATCAGTCGGATAAACGCCATTATGCACATATTGACTGCCCCGGACACGCTGACTATATCAAAAACATGATTACCGGTGCGGCTCAGATGGATGGTGCAATTCTTGTTGTTTCTGCACCTGATTCTGTCATGCCTCAGACACGTGAGCACATTCTGCTTGCCCGTCAGGTCGGCGTTCCGAAGATTATTGTGTTCTTGAATAAAATAGATCTTCTTGACGATCCCGATCTTCTCGAACTCGTGGAAGAAGAAGTTCGTGATGTTCTTGAATCTTACGGTTATCCGCGTGATACGCCGATTATCAAAGGTTCTGCTTTCAAAGCACTTGCAGATGGTGCTACAGCGGAAGACACAAAATGCATCGATGAACTGCTCACTACGATGGATACTTATTTTGATGATCCTGTTCGTGACAAAGATCTTCCGTTCCTTATGCCGATTGAAGACGTGTTTACTATTTCCGGACGCGGAACGGTAGTAACAGGACGTGTCGAACGCGGCGTTGTCAGCATGAATGATGAAGTGGAAATTGTCGGTATCAGACCGACTGCAAAATCTGTTGTTACCGGTATCGAAATGTTCCAGAAAACCTTGGATCAGGGAATCGCCGGCGATAACGTCGGTGTTCTGCTTCGCGGTATTGACAAAAAAGATGTCGAACGCGGACAGGTTCTTGCGAAACCGGGTTCTATCCATCCGCATACAAAATTCGAAGGACAGATTTATGTTCTTTCGAAGGAAGAAGGCGGACGTCATAGCCCGTTCTTTACAGGATATCGGCCGCAGTTCTATTTCAGAACTACCGATATTACAGGAACAATTGAACTGCCTGCCGGCGTAGATATGGTGAAGCCCGGCGATAACACAAAAATTATCGGCGAGCTGATTCATCCTGTTGCAATGGATAAAGGTTTGAAATTTGCTATTCGTGAGGGCGGACGCACAATCGCTTCCGGTCAGGTAACAGAGGTTATCGAATAGTTTTGAGTCGGAGTGTTTCCGGGTTTGGTTTTTCTGAATCCGGGAACGTTTTCTTGGAGGAAAAATGGCAGCTGAAAAGATTCGCGTCAGGCTTCGCGCATTTGATGTGGAACTGATCGATCAAAGTGCAAAAGCCATCGTGCAGACAGTGCAGCGTGCGGGTGCAAAGGTTTCGGGACCTGTTCCGCTTCCCACGAAAATCAGCAAAGTGACGGTGTTGCGCTCTCCTCACGTTAATAAAAAGTCACGTGAGCAGTTTGAAATGCGTACGCATAAACGGCTGATTGATATTATCGAGCCTTCGTCGGATGTTATGGATTCGCTGATGAAGCTTGAACTGCCTGCCGGCGTTGATGTTGAAATAAAGCAGTAGGTTAATATAGTACGGTTCCTAGGATCAAGGAATGGCGGCTAAAACAGGAAATTATTTCCTGGAACAGGAGGATGTCAGAATGATAGGTCTGATCGCAAAAAAAGTGGGCATGACTCAGGTCTTTGACGAAAACGGGAGCCTTACTCCGGTTACCGTGATCCGCGTTGAGCCTAATAAGGTCGTTGCCAAAAAAACAAAGGAAAAGTTCGGTTACGATGCGGTGGTTCTCGGTCTTGACGAGCTGAAAAAATCAAAAATTACCAAATCGTATGCGGGGCAGTTTCCTGAAAATATTACACCTTCGCGTCATTTGAAAGAATTTCGTAATTTTGAAAATGAAGTAGCTGTTGGTGATGAAATCGGTGTCGAGTTGTTTAATGAAACCCGTTATCTTGATATTACCGCAACTTCTAAGGGGAAAGGTTTTCAGGGTGTAATGAAGCGCTGGGGGTTTCACGGCGGCCGTGCTACGCATGGCTCGAAATTTCATCGTGAAGCCGGCGGTACCGGTCAGTGTACATCTCCGGGACATTGTTTTAAAAATGTAAAAATGCCCGGACACATGGGGCGGGAGAAAGTAACGGTTCAGAATTTGAAAATTGTGAAAATAGATCCTGAATTGAAAGTTGTGATGGTTCGCGGTGCAGTTCCCGGGAATAGAAATAGTACGCTGATTATCAAGTCCGCGGTAAAGAAAGAATTCTGAACGACGGAGAAGACAAATGGAAAAGAAAGTCTATTCAGTCGATGGTAAAGAACTTAGGACAATAACTCTTGATGACAACGTATTCGGACTTCCTGTGAACGAAGATGTTATCTATTATGCCATCAATAATGAATTAGCAAATAAACGGGTTGGCACAGCTTGTACGAAAGGCCGGGCGGAAGTGCACGGCAGCAATGCCAAACCTTATAAACAAAAAGGAACGGGCAACGCTCGCCGCGGTGATAAAAAATCTCCGCTTCTTGTCGGCGGCGGCACGGTTTTCGGACCGAAACCGCGGGATTTCAGTTATACATTGCCGAAAAAAATGAAGCGGCTGGCGATGAAATCGATTTTAAGCCAAAAAGCTCAGGACGATCGCTTGATGATAATCGAGGATTTTACTGTTGAGAGCGGGAAAACAAAAGATCTTGTAACAATACTTAATCGTTTTTCCAAAGATGAACGAACGGTTGTCGTGCTGAAAGATGATGATCGTTTAATTCGGCGTGCAGGCCGGAATATTCCTAATCTCTCGTTTTTGTCATATAACAGACTGCGGGCTCATGATTTGTTTTATGGACGCAAGGTTATTATGCTTGAAACAGCCGCCAAAAATCTTGCTGATTTTTATAAAACAGAAAAGGAGGCAAAATAATGGTATATGAAGATATCCTTATTGAGCCTGTGCTGTCGGAAAAAGCAACGCTGTTGCGTGATGAAAGGAAGTATGTTTTTAAAGTTCATCCGGACGCAAATAAATTTGAAATAAAAGAAGCTGTAGGCAAACTTTTCGGCGTAAAAGTTGAAAAGTGTACAGTTATGAATGTGTATGGAAAAATGAAACGGGTTCGGTATCGGCCCGGCAGAACTTCCAGTTGGAAAAAAGCGATCGTCAGGCTTGCGCCCGGCGAAACAATAAAAGTGTTCGAGGGTGTGTAGCCTCTCGACTGTGCAATTTTAAGGGGAACTTAAATGGCTCTTAAAGTATTTAAGCCGATCACTGCGGGTACTCGAACGCGTATCGACCTGCGGAGAGATGAACTGACTGCCGATAAGCCTGAAAAAAGTCTGACATCCGGACGGAAATCGCATGGCGGACGCGGCGCCGGCGGACGTATTTCTGTTCGTCATCAAGGCGGCGGTCATAAGCGGAAATACCGCATGATAGATTTCAAGCGTGATAAACACGGTGTGCCCGGAACAGTTCATTCTATTGAATATGATCCGAATCGTACTGCAAATATTGCGCTGATATTTTACGCTGACGGTGAAAAGCGGTATATCATTGCACCGAAAGGACTGCAGGTTGGTCAAAAAATTGTTTCCGGTGAAAACGCCGCGCCTGTAATCGGCAATGCGCTTCCGCTGGAGGCGATTCCGGTTGGTTTTACGATTCATAATATCGAATTGACGCTCGGACGCGGAGGGCAGCTTGCACGTTCTGCGGGAGCAAGTGCGCAGGTTGCCGGCAAGGAAGGGGAATATGTTACAATCCGGCTTCCTTCCAGCGAGCTTCGCCGTGTTAATAAAAAATGTTATGCGACTATCGGCGTTGTCGGAAACGAAGATTTGATGAATACCCAGCTTGGAAAAGCTGGACGCAGCAGATGGCGGGGAATAAGACCTACCGTACGCGGTATGGCTATGAACCCTGTGGATCATCCGCTTGGCGGCGGCGAGGGTGCCGGTAAAGGACGTAATCCTGTTACGCCTTGGGGACAGCCTTGCCGAGGGTATAAAACACGAAATAAGCGGAAAGTGTCGAACAATTTTATTGTTTCACGCCGTAAAAAGTAGAGTAATAGGAGATATTCGTGTCAAGATCTGTTAAAAAAGGTCCTTTTATTGAGAAGAGCCTTTATAAAAAGGTTGTTGAAATGAACAAGGCGGCAGACCGGAAAATGATAAAAACATATTCCCGCTGCTCTACGATTATTCCTGAAATGGTCGGCAATACCATTTCAGTGTATAACGGCAAAACATGGGTTCCTGTGTATGTTACGGAAAATATCGTCGGGCACAAACTTGGCGAATTTGCTCCTACCCGCATTTTCCGTGGTCATGCCGGTTCTGATAAAAAAGCAAGCAGGTAGGTGGTGTGATGGCTGAAAAACACGGATATGTTGCCACTACAAAATTCCTGATAGCATCTCCCACAAAGGTTCGTCCTGTGGCAAATGTGATTAAAAGGAAAACTTGTTCAGAGGCTATGGCTATTCTTGAGAATATGCCGCAGAAAGGCGCAGGACTTATTCGCGGAACAATGAAGTCTGCTATTTCAAATGCGCTGTATACAAATAAAAAGCTTGATGAAGATATGCTGTACGTAAAAGAAATTCGTATTGATGAAGGGCCGAGGCTGAAAAGAGTTTGGTTCCGTGCCCGCGGTCGGGCGGATATGCTTTTGAAACGTATGTGCCATATTACAGTCGTAGTAGCAGAAAAGGCGGGGGAATAACGTGGGTCAGAAAGTAAATCCTATTGGATTGCGTCTTGGTATTAACAAAACCTGGCAGTCTCGCTGGTATGCGGATCCTCGCGAATATGCGGATTTGCTGCATGAAGATCTGAGAATCAGAAAGATGATCCAGGATTTGCCGGAGTGCAAGAATGCTGATATCGCTGAAATTGAAATTATTCGTCATCCTCAGCGGGTAACGATTGTCATTCATACGGCTCGTCCGGGCGTAATTATCGGTGTAAAAGGCACCAACATCGAAAAAATCAGCGTTGAAATTCAGAATCAGCTGACAAAGAAAGTTCAAATAAAAATCAAAGAAATTAAACGGGCGGAAATAAATGCCTCGCTTGTTGCGCAGAATGTTGCCCGTCAGCTGGTGAACCGAGGTTCTTTCCGCAAGGCTTTGAAACAGGCTTCGGGCAATGCAATGAAAGCCGGCGCGCAGGGTATAAAAATCCGTATCAGCGGACGTCTCGGCGGTGCGGAAATGTCCCGCACGGAAGAACATAAGGAAGGGCGTGTGCCTCTTCATACTTTGCGGGCCGATATCGATTATGGTTTCGCCGAAGCTCATACAACATTCGGTAAAATCGGCGTAAAAGTATGGGTATACAACGGAATGATGTATGGCCGCGAACAAAATGAAGATGCCGGACAGCTTTTGAGAAGACGCCGTGAGAAACAGGAATATAATTCAGATTCCGCAGAGCGCTCCGAAGACAAAAGAGGGCGTTCCGCGAAAGCCGGAAGGAGTTGATTATGGCGCTGAGTCCTAAAAGAGTTATTCACCGCAAGGTGCAGCGCGGTATTATTCATGGAAATGCTACTCGGGGCAATAATTTGGATTTTGGCGATATCGCCTTGGTTGCGCTTGAGCCTGTCTGGTTAAGTGCAAGACAAATTGAAGCAGCCCGTGTTGCGCTGAATCGAAAACTTGAACGCAAAGGTCAAGTTTGGATCAGAATTTTCCCTGATAAACCGATTACCAAAAAACCGGCAGAAACACGCCAAGGAAAGGGAAAAGGTTCTCCGGAATTCTGGGCAGCTGTTGTAAAACCCGGTCAGATTATTTTTGAAATCGGCGGCGTTGATTTGAAAATTGCCGAAGCTGCTGTTGTTCTTGCGGGAAGCAAGCTTCCGATAAAAACAAAAGTTGCTTACCGCAATACTGTGGACTAAGGAGTTTTGTATGGCAAAAGCCGAAAAAGAATTGTCTTATTCTGAACTCATAGTAAAACGCAATGAGCTGAAAAAAAAGTATATGGATTTCCGGTTTCAGATGGTAATCGGACATGTTGATAATCCCATGCAAAAGCGTACTATGCGTCGTGAAATTGCGATGCTGAATACGCTTATCCGGCAGAAAGAACTTGCCGGATTGGATAAGTAGGAGAGCTGGTCGTGGAAGAACAAGCAGTTCAAACTAAAAGCGCGAAACGTTCTTTTGTTGGTATTGTTACAAGCGATAAAATGGATAAAACAATTGTTGTGTCCATTACAACAAAAAAACTGCATCGCCTTTATAAAAAATATGTAACGCGTGTCAAAAAATGCAAGGCGCATGATGAAAAAAATGCGGCGCATATCGGTGATACCGTTCGTATTGTTGAATGTCGTCCGCTTAGTAAAGAAAAATGCTGGCGGCTCACTGAAATTATTGAACAGGCAAAGTAACCAGAGGAAGATTGTTATGATTCAAATGCAAACTAATTTAGTTGTTGCTGATAACTCCGGTGCAAAACTTGTTCAGTGCATAAAAGTTATTGGCGGTTCTCATCGCCGGTACGCAAGTATTGGAGATGAGATAGTTGTTGCTGTAAAGGATGCCATTCCGACATCAACAATAAAAAAGGGAGCAATCGAAAAAGCCGTAATCGTCCGTATTGCGAAAGAGTATCGCAGAGCAGACGGTACGTATATTCGCTTTGATGATAATGCCTGTGTGCTGGTTGACGCGAATAAAAATCCGAAAGGAAAACGCGTTTTCGGTCCTGTAGCTCGTGAGCTTCGTGATATGGATTATATGAAAATCGTATCACTGGCACCGGAAGTTCTGTAGGAGAATCTGAATATGAATAAGAAATTCAAAATCCGCAGAGATGATACGGTAGAAGTTATTGCCGGCAAGGATAAGGGAAAGCGCGGAAATGTTGTCCGCATTATCAGCGATAAAGATAAAGTAATTGTTTCCGGCGTAAATCTCGTCAAAAAAGCAATGAAAAAACGCAATCAGCAGGATCGCGGCGGTATCGTTGAAGTGGAAGCTGCGCTGCATATTTCCAATATTGCGCTTGTTTGTAAAAAATGCGGTCCCGCGAAGATCGGCTATAAAATTGACGGCGACAAAAAAGTTCGTGTTTGCCGTAAATGTGGAGACTCACTGTAATGAGTAATTATGTACCTCGGCTTAAGAAAGTCTATAAAGACAAAATCGCCCCAGAGCTTTTTAAAGAGCTTGGATACAAATCTGTCATGCAGATTCCTGCAATCAAAAAGATTGTTGTAAGTATGGGAGTCGGCGAAGCGCTTGCGAATAAGAAACTCCTTGATGCCGCAGTTACTGACATAACGGCTATTACCGGTCAGAAAGCTGTAAAAACCAAGGCGAAAAAATCTATCGCAAACTTTAAATTGCGGGAAGGCAATGAAATCGGTGTAATGGTAACACTGCGCGGTTCTCAAATGTATGATTTTTTTGACCGTTTGATAAATGTTGCGCTGCCCCGTGTTAAGGATTTCCGCGGTATCAAAGCGACCGGCTTTGATGGGCATGGAAATTATTCGCTTGGTATTACAGAACAGATTATTTTTCCGGAAATTGATTTTGATAAAATCGAACGTGTAACCGGATTGAATATCAACATTGTAACCAGTGCAAAAACTGATAACGATGCTCGTGTTCTTCTTACCAAATTCGGAATGCCTTTCAGGAAATAAGTGAGGAGTTCATGGCTAAAAAATCAATGATTATAAAAGCGAACCGCACTCCGAAATACAGCACACGGAAAGTAAACCGTTGTTTGTGCTGCGGTCGCCCCCGCGGATATTTACGAAAATATAAGATGTGCCGTATCTGTTTCCGTAAATTGGCAAGTGAAGGTCTTATTCCAGGCGTCACAAAATCCAGCTGGTAGCAAGAGGTAGGAGAAAAATATGAGCGTTTCAGACCCCGTAGCAGATATGCTTACCAAGGTACGGAATGCGGCTATGGCCCGCCACGAGAAAGTAGATATTTCTACTTCCAAACTCAAGTTGGAAATCGTGAAAATTCTGAAAACCGAAGGTTATATTAAAAACTTTAAAAAAATAACTCAGGATGGCAAAAACTTGATTCGTATTTTTCTGAAATACGATGAAGAAAACATACCGGTAATTCATGGAATAAAAAGAATTTCAACGCCGGGACGGCGCGTGTATTCCGGTTATAAAAATTTGCCGCGTGTATATAACGGCTATGGTACCGTTATTGTTTCAACGTCTGTCGGTGTTACGACCGGCAAAAAAGCTGCGGAAAAAATGGTCGGCGGCGAATTGCTTTGCACAGTCTGGTAATAGGGAGGAAGAATGTCAAGAATAGGTAAGCTTCCAGTCACTGTTCCGACCGGAGTAAAAGTAACAATTGCTCCTACCGCGGTAACTGTTGAGGGACCGAAAGGTACATTGACGCAGGAATATAATAATTTGGTAAAAATCGAGCTGAAAGACAATGCCGTGCTGGTAACTCCTTTGTCGGATTCCAAAAAGGCAAATGCCGCTCACGGTTTGTACCGCAATTTGATACATAATATGGTTGTCGGCGTAACGGAAGGATTCACCAAAAATCTGATTATAAACGGCGTCGGTTTCCGTGCGGAAGTGCAGGGAAAAATGATAGTTATGAATCTCGGATATTCGTCTGATTTTATCGCGATGATTCCGGAGGGATTGACTGTCGCTGCCGATGCTCAGGGAAAAATTACAATTTCCGGCATCGATAAAAGATTGGTCGGTGAATTTGCAGCGGAAATTCGCAGTTTGAGAAAACCGGAACCTTATAAAGGCAAAGGAATCCGCTACGAAACGGAAATTATCAAACGGAAAGTCGGTAAATCCGGCGTTAAATAAGGTATAGCGATATGTTAAAAAAACTTAACGATAAAGACAGAAAACGGCTTAAGAGAAAGATTCATATCCGAAAAAGACTCAGCGGAACTGCTTCCCGTCCGCGTTTGACTGTTTTCCGCAGCAACAGCCATTTGTATATGCAGGTTATCGATGATACTGCCGGAAAAACGCTTGCTGCTATTTCGACTTTGGAGAAGGAATTTTCTTCTTTAAAGCCGAATAAGGCGGGAGCTGAAAAATTGGGAGAAGCAATGGGCGCTCGTCTGCTTGAACGGAAAATTACAACTGTGGTTTTTGACCGCAACGGCTATCTTTACCATGGTGTGGTAAAGGCTTTGGCTGAAGGTACTCGCAAAGCCGGAATTGTATTCTAGGAGACTTTATGGAACACCAGAAAAATATTGACAAAGATCAGCCGAAAGAATTTGTTGAAAAATTAGTGAAATTAAATCGGACAGCTAAAGTTGTAAAAGGCGGACGAAGATTTTCTTTTTCAGCATTGACTGTGGTCGGTGATAAAAAAGGTCGTGTGGGTTTTGGTTTTGGTAAGGCTAATGACGTTACGGAAGCTATCAAAAAAAGCATCGAAAAAGCAAAACGCAATCTTATTACAATTCCGCTGAAAAACGGGACGATTCCGCATGAAATTCAGGCAGGATACAAGAGTTCTTCTGTTTTGCTGAAGCCGGCATGTTCCGGTACCGGTATTATTGCCGGCGGTCCGGTTCGTGCGATTCTTGAAGCTGCCGGCGCAACTGATGTTTTATCAAAATCGCTTGGTTCTAATACGTCTGTAAATGTTGTTCGCGCGACTTTTACTGCCTGCAAACAGCTCATGGATGCCCGCACTGTAGCCAAGAACAGAGGCAAAACTCTGAAGGACTTATGGGGTTAATGATATGGCTAAAAGAGTGAAAGTTACGTTGATTAAAAGTACTATCGGTCAAAAACCTGCGAAACGTGCGACTGTTCGCAGCCTTGGTTTAAGAAAAATCAATTCGACGGCAGAACATGATGCTTCGTCATCAATTCTCGGTATGATAGCTGCGGTTTCGCACCTTGTGAAAGTTGAGGAGATAAATTGATGTCGGACTTTTTGCTTAAAGCACCGCAAGGCGCTAATAAAAAGAAAAGAATAGTCGGACGCGGTTCTTCGTCCGGACGCGGTACAACTGCGGGACGCGGAAACAAGGGACAGCAGTCCCGTTCCGGCGGAAAAGTATATATCGGTTTTGAAGGCGGACAGATGCCGCTGTACCGCCGTATTGCACAGCGCGGTTTTTCAAACTATCCTTTCCGAAAAGAATACGCGGTTTTTAATCTTAAGGATCTGGAATCTAAATATTCTGACGGCGAAACAGTTAATATGGAATCGCTTGTGCTGAAAGGGCTTCTCAGAAAAACAAAATTACCGGTAAAGATTCTTGGAGATGGTGAAATTTCAAAGAAATTGACTGTTTCTGTCGATAAGGTTTCAGCTTCTGCGAAAGAGAAGATTGAAAAAGCGGGCGGAACAGTTACAGTTTCTGCCGAATAAACGGAGCGAAGATATACCATGGCAAGCAATCCGATTGTGAATATGTTTAAAGTAAGGGAATTGCGTGAGCGGATTTTCTTTACTTTTGTTATCCTCGCTGTTTTTCGTCTTGGAAGTATTCTGACAATACCTGGTATCAATCCGCAGGCGCTTACGTCTTATTTCGAATCGCTTACAAAAGGTAATGCGTTTGTTGATTATATGGATTTTTTTGCCGGCGGCGCGTTTTCCAACTTTTCCGTGTTTATGCTCGGCGTAATGCCGTATATATCGACACAGATTATTATGCAGCTTGCGCTGATTATTTTCCCGTCGCTGAAAAAAATTGCACAGGAAGACGGCGGCAGAAAAAAAGTTCAGGCATGGACACGTATCGGTACGGTATTGGTTTGCCTTATTCAATCACTTGCCGTTACAGTATATGCCTCCAGTATTCCCGGCGCTATTGTATTATCAAGCTCCATAGCATTTAAATTGATTGCGATGATTACGGTAACGACGGGAACAATGATTACGGTTTGGCTCGGCGAACAAGTTACCGCGCGCGGAATCGGCAACGGCATTTCAATGCTTATTTTTGCCGGCATTGTTGCCCGTCTGCCGTCTGCCGTCTGGGAATTGGGCCGCATGGTTAAAAACGGCGATATAAATATTGTCTTTGTTATCGTTGTTCTTGTTATGTTTGTGGGAATCGTTGCGCTTGTTGTTTACGAACAGCAGGGAATACGGAAAATTCCGGTTCATTACGCAAAGCGGGTGGTCGGCCGCAGAATGTACGGCGGTCAGAACACGTATATTCCATTCAAAATCAATCCGTCCGGCGTTATTCCGGTAATATTTGCGTCTTCGTTTTTAACGTTCCCGCTGCAGATTGCATCAAGTCTCGGACCGAATGTCCGCTGGCTCAGCCATTTGGCGGCTTTTTTATCGCCGAGCGGCTGGTGGTACAATATCTTTCTTGTTCTGCTGATTATCTTTTTTGCCTATTTCTATACGCAGGTGAGTTTGAATCCTACGGAAATTGCAAAAAACATACGGGAAAACGGCGGTTCGATTCCCGGAATCAGAACGGACAACACGGAAGAATATTTGCAGAAGGTTTTGAACCGATTGATTTTGCCCGGTTCCATTTATCTTGCCGGCATTGCGGTATTGCCGACGGTTATTCAAAATTTGTTTGGTTTCCCCCAGTCAATTTCCATGTTGATGGGCGGAACGTCGCTTTTGATTCTTGTCGGTGTGGATATAGATACAATGAGTCAGGTTGAGGCGCTTTTAAAAATGCATCATCATGACGGCTTGGTAAAAAAAGGCAGATTGCGTTCACGAAGTCTATGATTCTTGACAGCAAGAACTAGAATAAGATTGAAAAATAGTGTTTAATGTTGAATGCTGAATTGTAACCATTGCGGTTTGCTATGATTCAGCTTTCTGCGGACACTGAGGGGGATTTTTATGAAAGTACGAACCAGCGTAAAGCCTATATGCGACAAATGTAAGGTAATCAAACGATTCGGAATTGTTCGAATTATTTGTTCCAACCCAAAACATAAGCAAAGACAAGGCTGAGGAGTAGCAAATGGCTCGAATTGCGGGAGTTGACCTCCCTAACAAACATGTCAATATTGCGTTGACATATATTTACGGTATCGGACGTTCTTCTGCCGACGAAATTTGCCGGAAGACAAAAATCGATCCGAACAGAATGATCAATGATCTTTCCATGGATGAGCTTACGGTTTTGCGCAACCTTATCGATTCCGAATATAAGGTTGAGGGGCGCTTGCGTTCCGAAATCGGATTGAATATTAAGCGTCTTTTGGATATCGGCTGTTACCGAGGTTTGCGGCATCGGAAGCATCTGCCTGTTCGCGGACAGCGAACCCGCACAAATTCACGGACGCGCAGAAGCGGCAAAAGAATGACCGTTGCCAACAAGAAGAAAGCATAAGGTGGAGGAAAACTGACGTGGCTACCGTAAAAAAACGGAAAGAAAAGAAAAACGTATATGAAGGTAATGTTTACATTCAGGCGACATTTAATAATACGATCGTTACGATTACCGATTTGAGAGGCAATGCGCTGTCATGGGCTTCTTCCGGCGGATTGGGTTTCCGCGGCGCTAAAAAATCGACTCCTTTCGCGGCGCAGTCTGTCGCGGAAACTGCGGTTCAAAGGGCTGCAAGCTACGGACTTCGTGAAGTTCACGTTTATGTAAAAGGTCCGGGAGTCGGACGTGAATCGGCTGTGCGATCGCTTGGCGCATTGGGATTGAAAGTAAAATCAATCAGTGATGTTACGCCTATTCCGCATAACGGCTGCCGCCCCAGAAAAACACGCAGAATGTAACTAAGGAGAACAGGAAGAATGGCTAGATATACAGGTCCTGTCTGCAGGCTTTGCAGAGCAGAGCAGAAAAAATTATTCCTGAAAGGCGAACGCTGCAAGAGCGATAAATGTCCTATAAACAAAAAACGCGGAGCGCCGGGAAAAGATCCTAAAGCAAGAGCCGGAAAACGAAGTGAATACGGACTTCAGCTGCGGGAAAAACAGAAGCTGAAGAGAATATATTCCATGCTTGAAAAACAGTTCAGCTTGACTTTCGATAAAGCTGTTCGCATGCCCGGAATTACAGGCGAAAATCTGATTCGTTTGCTTGAAAGCCGGTTGGACAACATTGTGTATAGAATGCATTTTGCTGCCAGCCGCGTTCAGGCGAGACAGCTTGTTTCGCACCGGCATATTTTGGTGAACGGAAAAATCGTGAATATTCCGAGTTATTCCGTAAAACCCGGCGATACAATTGAAGTAAAAGAAGGAAGCCGTAAATCTATTGTTATACTTGAGGCTTTGAAAGAAGTTTCTAAGTCCGGTGTTTCTCCATGGCTTGAACTCGATGTTGACGCGCAGAAAGGGAAGTATGTTTCTTATCCGGCGCGCGCTGATGTGACAGACCTCGCCGATGTAAAAGAGCAGCTCATTGTAGAGCTTTACTCTAAATAATAAGGAGTTCAGATGGCCCGCAAAAATCTGCTTAAAGGATTTAAAAAGCCCAAGGGAATTACATTCGAGCATCTTGATACCAGTCCGAATTACGGTAAATTTACCGCGTATCCGTTTGAAACCGGTTTCGGTACGACAGTGGGAAATACACTCCGCAGGATTTTATTGTCATCAATTCAGGGTTATGCTGTCAGCTCTGTGCGCATTACGTCTTATGATGCTGACGGTGTTCCGCATGTTATTTCGAGCGAATTTGAAACTATTCCGAATGTGGTTGAAGACACGCTTGAAATTTTGAACAGCATAAAGCAGCTTCGTTTGTGTCTTCCCGATGAAGCCGAACAGCGGACGCTGCTTTTTGAATTCAAAGGACCATGCAATGTTTCGAGCGATGACTTCGAAAGCGGCGATCAGCTGAAAATTCACACAAAAGGCGTGCATCTTTTTACGATGATGGAAAATGCCCGTGTTGAGTTTGAAATTCAAGTTGACCTCGGCCGCGGTTATGTTCCTGCGGAAGTAAATGAGCATTATATAGAGATTGTCGGAACAATTCCTATGGACGCAATTTTTACGCCGATTTCCAAAGTCAAATATTCAATTGAGCCGTGCCGTGTGGGACAGCGCAATGATTATGACAAGCTTATCATGGAAATTTGGACTGACGGAACGATTTCGCCGGAAGATGCGCTTGCGGAGGCTGCAAAAATTGCGAAAGATCATTTTGCGATTTTTGTGAATTTCAATGATACCGATGTAGGACGCAGCGAAGAACTGGATGAAGACAACGAGCGGATCCGCCAAATTCTCAACACACCTGTTGAAGAACTTGAACTTTCTGTCAGGTCTTCAAACTGTTTGAAAAATGCAAACATTCATACTATCGGTGAATTAACAAGAAAAACGGAAGATGACATTACCAAAACAAGAAATTTTGGAAAGAAAAGTCTGACTGAAATCAAGGAAAAACTTCAGGAATGGAATCTTGGTCTCGGCATGACAGATTACAGTCATCTGAAAAATGCGGTTAATGTAACAAAGCAGAAGGAAGAAACAGATGAATCATAGAAATGGTTTTAATCCGCTTTCGCGTACAACGGCACATCGCCGTGCAATGTTACGCAATATGGTAACGTCGCTTTTCAGATATGAAAGAATTACGACAACGAAATCGAAAGCGCTTGAAGTCCGCCGTGCGGCTGAAAAACTTATTACTCGCAGCAAGATTGACAGCGTGCACAACCGCCGTCAGGCTGCGCGGTATGTTCAGGATGAAATTATTCTCGCGAAGCTTTTTAACGAAATCGGCTCCAGAATGAAAGACCGCAGCGGCGGTTATACCCGCATCCTGAAGACGGGATTCCGGCAGGGCGATTCGGCGGATATGGTTATTCTTGAATTGGTCGATTATCAGTTTGATGCGGCAGAAAAGAATGCCGGCGCCGAAAAAAAACCCGCGGGCAAAAAATCTGCCGCGGAAAAAGGAAAAGATGAAAAGTCCGCTCCGAAGAAAAACGCCGAATCAAAAACTGCCGAAAATACAGCGGCAGGACAGGAGTAAAGTATGTCAAAAGCTCATCGCGGAAAAGGAATTTTGGATCAGCCGGCTCACGGACGCGGAGTATGTCCGCGCTGCAAAGCGGAAAGCATAAAGCTGCTGTACGAGCAGGAAATTGACGGAAATAAAGTTAAAATCTGCAAATATTGCAAAGCTGCTCTCAAAAACGGAAAAGCTGTTTGATTGAATTTTATTTGCCGAAAACATGCAAGCTGTGCGGAATCCGGTTGTGCCGGAGTTCGTGCAGCTTTATTTTTTATAGACATAATTGCCTGCTTTTTATATACTGCATTTGCGTAAAATCTTTGTGAGATTGTCAGGAGACTGGTATGAAAAAAAATTTTATGGTATTGAAAGCTGCCGTGTTTTTCTGCATTGCCGGCATTATTTCGGGATGTTCGAAAAGTGCCGAGGAAACTATTGCGATCGGCGGCGTTTTTCCGCTTTCGGGAAATGTTGCGGTCTACGGCGTCGAATGCCGCAACGGCGTTGAATTGGCTATAAAAGAAATCAATGAGGCCGGCGGGATTAACGGCAAAAAAGTTGTGCTCATTTCCGAAGATGACGAGGGCAATCCCGAAAAAACGGTCAATGCGTACAAAAAATTGACGACAAAAGACAAAGTGAAAATGGTGATAGGTTCGCTGACTTCCGGCTGTACGGCAGCTATTTCTTCGCTGGCGCAGGCTCAGAAAGTTGTGCTGATGGCACCTGCCGCCACTATGGAAAGCATCACTACGGATGCCGGCAATTTTGTGTTCCGGGCTTGTTTCATCGATCCGTTTCAGGGAACGGTCGGCGGAAAATTCGCGGCTGAAAATCTTGCCTGCAAAAGAGCTGCCGTGCTTTATGATGTCGGGAACGATTATTCCGTCGGTTTATATGAAAATTTCAGAAAATCTTTTGAAGCAGCCGGCGGAGAAATTATTGCCGCGGAATCCTACGGCACCGGCGATAAAGATTTCAATGCGCAGCTGACAAAAATTAAAAACGCTGCGCCCGATGTGGTGTATCTTCCCGATTATTACGCAACAGTTGCATTGATTGCAAAGCAGCTTCGGACGCAGGGCATATCCACGCCGATTGTCGGAGCTGACGGCTGGGGCGGAATTGTCGAAAATGCCGGCGACGAAATCCTGAATGGATTTTATTCCGATCACTATGCGGCGGATTCAACGGATGAACGTGTCGTAAAATTTGTCGAGGAATATAAGCGCATGTATAATTCGACGCCGGTTTCGTTCGCCGCGCTTGGATATGACAGCATGTATATGCTCCGCGATGCGATGGTCCGCGCCGGATCGGAAGATGCTTCCGCAGTACGCGATGCGCTGGAACAAACGAACGGTTCTTATGTAACGGGAAATCTTACTTTCGATGAAAATCGCAATCCGGTAAAATCTGCAGTAATGATGGAAATAGTCAGGGACGGCGAAAAACTTGTGCCGGTATATAAAACAACAGTTAATCCATAGTATACCGATGTTTGTGCAGGTTTTATAAACGCGCCGGCTGTATACGAAAAAACAGTATGCAGTCGGCGTTTTTGTAAAAACGATAATCGTTATTTTTAATACGCGCTTTTGAGGACTTATAAAATAATCATCAAAAACAAATAGTTCTGCAATGATTGTTTTTAAGGAGAATATTTTATGGAAGCTGACAGTTTAGTGATTCAGCAAATTGTCAATGGCATTTCATTGGGGAGCATATATGCTCTTATTGCCTTGGGATACACCATGGTCTATGGAATTGTAAAACTTATCAATTTCGCGCACGGTGATATTCTTATGGTCGGCGCGTATACCGGATATTTTGTACTTAACCGTTTCGGAATAAATCCGCCTGCGCTGTGTTTTGCGTTTGTCTGCTCAATGACGGTTTGCGCTGTGCTGGCAGTATTTATGGAACGATTGGCATACAGACCGATCCGCAATGCGCCGCGGCTTAATTCGCTTATTACGGCAATTGCCGTTTCGCTGATTATACAAAACAGCGCAAGAGTTTTGCCGTTTATCGGTCCTAATCCGCGCCAGTATCCGACCATGGATGCTTCATTTGTGCATATCGGATTTATTTCTGTTTCGAATATACAATTGATAGTTATTTTGCTGTCTGCGCTTCTGATGATTGTGCTTTCCTACATCATCAATTATACAAAAACCGGAAAAGCAATGCGCGCAGTGTCATTCGATATGCAGGCTGCGAGTTTAATGGGAATTTCCGTTGACCGCGTTATATCGTTTACGTTTGCAGTCGGTGCGGTTCTGGCGGGAGCCGGCGGCGTGCTGTATGCGAGTGCATATCCGCAGATAGATCCGACAATGGGTGCTATGCCGGGATTGAAAGCATTTGTTGCCGCCGTTTTGGGAGGAATCGGCTCTGTTCCCGGCGCAATGATCGGCGGATATATTCTCGGAATTGCCGAAACGATGACAAAAGGTTTTCTGTCTTCTCAGTTCGCGGACGCAATTTCTTTTTCGATTTTGATTGTGATTTTGCTGTTGAAACCGACCGGCATTATGGGCGAAAAATTTCGGATAAAGGTGTAGGAGCGGATATGAAACAATTGTCAGCGTTGACAAAATCTTTGCTTATTCCCGGAATTGCCGCGGCGGCCGCTGTTGTGCTTCCCGGTGTTTTTATAAAATGCGGCATTATCGATGCATACACTGCGCAGATTTTAACGCTTGGCGGAATAAATGCGGTTATGGCAGTCAGCGTAAATCTTGTGTGCGGCATAACGGGGCAGCTTTCTCTCGGCCAGGCAGGGTTTATGGCAATCGGTGCGTATGCTTCCGCGATTTTAACGCAAAACGCCGATCTGCCGCTCCCCGTCAGCATGCTGGGCGCCGCGTTTATCACCGCTTTTGCCGGCTATCTTATCGGATTTCCTACATTAAAACTGACCGGTGATTATTTGGCAATCGTTACGCTGGGATTCGGCGAAATAATCCGCGTTGCGCTTGTTAATTTAAAAGCAATTACCGGAGGCGCGAACGGCAAGCGGTTCACGACGTTTTTCGCTGCGTTTCCCGATCTTGCCTGGTTTGTGATAGCCGGCGTTCTTGTTTCGGTGATAATTCTGCTTCAGAATTTTCTCCGCTCGACATACGGGCGCGCGATTCTTGCCGTCAGGGAAGATGAAATAGCCGCGAATTCAAACGGCATAGATGTGTTCCGCTATAAGATGACGGGCTTTGTTGTCAGTGCATTTATTGCCGGATTGGGCGGTGCGTTATATGCTCCGTTTATCGGCTTTATAAAACCGGATCTTGCTTCGTATAATCGAAGCATCGATTATTTAATTTACGTGGTGCTCGGCGGCATGGGCTCCGTTACCGGTTCCGTGCTCGCGGCGTTTGTGCTTACATATTTGCAGGAATTCCTGCGGTTCTTAAAAGATTACCGGCTGCTTATTTATCCGCTCATTCTTATTCTGATAATGCTGTTCCGGCCGCAGGGCTTGCTGGGCATGAAAGAATTTTCGTTTGTGCGCACCTGGGAACGCTTTGCCGCTTATTGCGGAAAAAAGCGGAATGCCGCGCCGGCCGCTGCTGCGGAAAAATCGGATCAAAATGCCGGCAGAAATGCCGGCGGAAAAGGAACGGTTGCTGATGAATAACGATAAAATGCCTTTGCTGCGTGCGGATAACATTTCGATTGTTTTCGGCGGACTGCGGGCTGTAAGCGATTTTTCCTGCGAAATATGCAAAGGAGAATTGATAGGTTTAATCGGACCGAACGGCGCGGGGAAAACAACGCTGTTCAATATGTTTTCCGGCGTATATCGGCCGACTTCCGGGCATATTGCTTTTTGGAACAACGACGGCAAATTATATCAGCTCGGAAAGAAAAATCCCGCATGGCTTAATAAACGCGGAATCGCCCGCACTTTTCAGAATATCCGTCTTTTCGGCAATTTAACCGCCGGCGACAATATACGAATCGCATTGCATTCGCAGCGCAAAGTATGTCCTGCGGATGTTCTGCTGCGGACGCGGCGTTTCCGCACCGACGAACAGCGCATGACGGATGCGGCGCGGGAACTGCTTTCTCTTTTCAAAATCGAAAACAAAATCGACGAACTTGCAAAAAATCTTTCGTACGGCGAACAGCGGAAGCTTGAAATAGCGCGCGCGCTTGCATCAAAGCCGGCTTTGCTTTTGCTTGACGAACCTGCTGCCGGCATGAATCCGCAGGAAACAGACGAACTCATGAAACTTATTGTGTTTATCCGCAGGCAATTCAACGTAACGATTCTTCTTATCGAGCATGACATGCGCCTTGTTATGGGCGTGTGCGAACGGCTCATCGTGCTGAATTACGGAAAAATTATTGCTGCGGGCACGCCGGAAGAAATCCGAATGAATCCGGCGGTTATCAAAGCATATTTGGGCGGAGAATCGGAAGCAGGAGATATTTTATGATGCTCGAAGTGAAAAATCTGTCGGTGCATTACGGCGCCATTCAGGCACTGCGCGGAATTTCGTTTTCCGTTACCGAAGGCGAAATAATCACGCTGATCGGCGCGAACGGTGCCGGAAAAACGACGACAATGCATTCTCTGTCGAATATCATCGGCAAAACAAGCGGACAGGTGCTGTTTGAAGGTGCCGATATAACGCAGAGTTCGCCGGAAAAAATCGTGAAAGCCGGATTGGTGCAGGTTCCCGAAGGGCGCCGCATTTTCGCAAATCTGACAGTTCGGGAAAACCTCGAAATGGGTGCGTTTATCAGAAAAGATGCTTCCGGCGTAAAGGCTGACCTTGAGCGCGTATTTGCATTGTTTCCGCGTTTGAAAGAACGTTTCCGCCAGCTTGCGGGAACGCTTTCCGGCGGCGAGCAGCAGATGCTTGCAATCGGCCGTGCCATTATGACGCGTCCGCGCCTTCTTTTGCTCGACGAACCGTCTATGGGACTTGCGCCGATTCTTGTCGATGAGATTTTTTCGATTATACAGGAAATAAACAAAGAAGGCGTTACGATTTTGCTGGTGGAACAGAATGCCTATAAAGCGCTGTCCATTGCAAACCGCGCCTACGTATTGGAAACCGGTTCAATCGTAAAAGACGGCGCGGCGCAGGAACTCGCGAATGATCCTGCCGTAAAAGAAGCGTATCTCGGCGCGTAATATATATTAGGAGAAAATATGATTGTTGCGAAAGTTATGACTCGAAATCCTGTTTTTATCAGACCCGATATGCTGATAACAGATGTGAAATCGCTGATGATGCGCGAAAAAATCAAAAAGCTGCCGGTAGTTGACCGCAGCGGCATTTTGGTCGGCATTCTGACGGAAGCGGATTTGCGCAAAGCATGCCCGTCGCTGGCAACGTCGCTTGATGTGTATGAACTGGGTTATTTGCTGTCAAAGATAAAAGCCGAAAAAGTGATGCAGCGGAATGTTCTGACCGTTGCGGAAGATGATGTTGTGGAAGAAGCCGCGCGGATAATGGCCGATAACGAAGTGGACTGTCTGCCGGTTATGAAAGATACGCTGCTTACCGGCATCATTACGGAAAGCGATTTGTTCCGCACGTTTATCGACATGTTCGGGACGCGCTATTCGGGAGTGCGCGCAACATTTTTGCTTGAGGAAAAAACCGGACAAATTGCGCAGCTGGCAGGAGCAATCGCGCAGCGCGGCGGCAACATTGTGTCGCTCGTAACAAGCGAAGCAGAAGATATGTCGAAACGCCGCTGCACCTGCAAAATTGCCGGAATGAAAAAAGACGATGTGCTTGCTGCGCTGACGGGAATTGTAACGGAAATGGAAGATATCCGTTGAGCAGTCACCGGCAGAAAACCAAGCATTTTTTGCGGCGTATCGTTCACGCAGTTTCTGCGCATAATTTTATACGCTGCTTTGAACAGACAGAAAACAAAGGAGTCACGAAAAGTGGAAAACGAAAAACTTGTATATTTTTTCGGAAACGGAGCCGCCGAAGGCAATGCCGAAATGCGGAATGAGCTCGGCGGAAAAGGCGCAAATCTTGCGGAAATGACAAATCTCGGCATTCCCGTTCCGCCGGGGTTTACTATTTCTACGCACGTATGCAAACAATATTACGATAACGAAAAAAAATATCCGCAGACGCTGAAAGCCGAAGTCGCCGAAAATCTGCGCAGACTCGAAGAAGTAACCGGAAAAAAACTCGGCGATGCGGAAGATCCGCTGCTGGTGTCGGTTCGTTCCGGCGCGGCGCAGTCAATGCCTGGCATGATGGATACAATTCTCAATCTCGGCATGAATGACAAAGCGGTGCTCGCGCTTTCCGCAAAAACAGGAAATGCGCGCTTTGCCTGGGATGCCTACCGCCGTTTTATTCAGATGTTCGGCGATGTTGCCATGGGTGTAAGCTCGGAAGCATTTGAAGAAAAGCTTGCGGAATTAAAGCGCACGGAAAATGTTCGGCTCGATACGGAACTCGATGCCGCCGCTCTCGAATCGCTGGTGAAAACATATAAAGCCGTGTACAAAAAACATACCGGCAGCGATTTTCCGCAGAATCCCGTCGATCAGCTGTGGGGTGCGATAGACGCCGTTTTCGGTTCCTGGATGAATGAGCGCGCAATAAAATACCGGCAGCTGAACAACATTCACGGACTTGCCGGCACGGCGGTAAATATTCAGGCAATGGTATTCGGCAATTACGGAGAAGATTCCGGAACCGGCGTTTGCTTCAGCAGAAATCCTTCCAGCGGCGCAAATGAATTCTACGGTGAATATTTGATGAATGCGCAGGGTGAAGACGTTGTGGCAGGCATCCGCACGCCGGAAAAAATAGAAAAATTGCAGCAGGAAAACAACGCTGTGTACACTCAGCTTGTGGAAATAAAAAACCGCTTGGAAAAACATTACCGCGATATGCAGGATATGGAATTTACCGTGCAAAGCGGCAAATTATTTATTCTGCAAACCCGCAGCGGAAAACGTACCGGACTTGCCGCCGTAAAATGCGCGTGCGATATGGTAAACGAAAAACTGATTTCCAAGCAGGAAGCGATTCTGCGCGTTGCGCCTGAGCAGATAGATCAGCTTCTGCATCCGATGATTTCCGCAGCGGCAAAACAAAATGCATCTGTGCTTACAAAAGGTTTGAACGCTTCGCCCGGCGCTGCCTGCGGACAGATTGTGTATTCCGCGGAAGAAGCGGAAGCCTGGACCAAAGAAGGAAAAAAAGTCGTTCTTGTGCGCAAAGAAACAAGCCCCGAAGACATTACCGGCATGGTTGTTTCCGAAGGCATTCTTACTTCGACCGGCGGCATGACAAGCCATGCTGCGGTTGTGGCGCGCGGCATGGGCGCGCCGTGTGTGTGCGGCGCCGGCGACATGACATTCAAAGGAGAAAACGTTGTTATCGGCGGCGTCGAATTGAAAAAGGGAGATGTCATCACGATCGACGGCACCACAGGAGAAGTATTTGCCGGCGCGCTTCCGCTTATCCCGCCGGATTTCAACGCGGAACTGAAAACGTTTTTATCCTGGTGCGACGACGTGCGTGCGGCTTCCGTGAGAAAATGCGGCGTGCACGGATTCAAAGTGCGCGCCAATGCCGATTTGCCCGCCGATGCGAAAAATGCATTCGAATTCGGTGCGGAAGGCATCGGCTTGTGCCGCACGGAACACATGTTTTTCGATCCGGAAAAATTGATTCACTTTCGGGCAATGATAGCTTCCGATACAACCGAACAGCGCAAAGAAGCGCTCGCGAAAATCCTGCCGCTTCAAAAGCAGGATTTCCTGGGAATTTTCGAAGCCATGAACGGCAAGGCGGTTACCATTCGCCTGCTGGATCCGCCGCTGCATGAATTCGTTCCGCATACGGCGGAAGAAACCGCGGAACTTGCGGCATATATGGGAACCGATGCGGAAAAACTTGCCGCAAAACTGGATAAGCTGCGCGAAATGAATCCGATGCTCGGACACCGCGGCTGCCGGCTCGCCGTAACGTTTCCGGAAATTTACGAAACGCAAGTCGAAGCCATTTCGCTTGCCGCCGCGGAATGCATAAAGCGCAAAATCCCCGTGCATCCGGAAATCATGATACCGATTGTATGCGATGCCGAAGAATTAAAGCGCGTGCGCCTGATTTGCGAAAATATCATGAAAGCCGTGTTTGCGCGCGAGGGCGTTGATTTTCATATCCGCGTCGGGACAATGATCGAAGTGCCGCGCGCCGCGCTTCTTGCGGACAAAATAGCCGCCTGCGCGGATTTTTTCAGCTTCGGAACAAACGACCTTACGCAAATGACATTCGCATTCAGCCGCGACGACGCAGGCAAATTCATTCCGTCGTATTATCGGCAGGGAATCTTGAAACAGGATCCGTTTAAAACACTCGACGAAGACGGCGTCGGACAGCTGATTCGTTTGGCGTCGGGCGCAGGCCGTTCCGTTCGGCCGGAACTGAAACTCGGCATTTGCGGCGAACACGGCGGCGATCCGCAGACGATAGATTTCTGCTACCGCGCCGGACTGAATTACGTGTCCTGCTCGCCGTTCCGTATTCCCGTTGCCCGTCTTGCGGCGGCGCAGGCAGTACTGCGGCATCCCGATATATAAAGTCCGCCGACAGCCCATAGCCGACGGCGCCGCAATCAGTGCTCGGACTGCAAGAAGCGATTGCGCCCGCGTGGACAGCCGACACATCGAAGCCGTACTCAGCGGCGGCTTCGAGCCAACGGCGCCTCAATCAGCATTCGGACTGCGGGCAATGCAGGCGCCGTTGCCAATCCGCATCGAACGAGCGCACGCGAGTTCGAGCCGATGGCGCCGCATAAAACTTTTGAACTGCAATAAGTGAATGCGCCGTTAGCTGTTCAGAGCTGTTTGCGCTGTTTGTAATAATCGAGAACATATTTCACGTACAATTTATCTTCGTGCGCAATGTGCGAAAGAACCCACTCGTACAGAAATTTGACAAACTTAAATGCCGTCGCGGTCGTTGCATTTTGAAACGAAGACGATGTTTCGATAATTTTTTTTATGAATGAATCATGGACTTTTTTGTGTTCGAGAAATGCGGGATAATTGCACGCTTTCATCAGTGTTTCTTCGTCTTTGAAATGCGTCTGCACATATTCCGCGCATTCCCGCAGCGCATCCGTGAGCGGCTGCTCCCAAGCCGTGTTTCCGACGGCGTTCCGCTGCGTTAATGTCTGATAAAACGAATTGCACAGTTCCACAAGTTTTTTGTGCTGAGCATCGATTACGGGAATTCCTATCTCCAGCTTCGGCTCCCATTTAATGTAATTGTCATTGGCTTCCATTGCAGGCATTTCTTTCAGCTTCATACATCCGCTCCGTGTGTAAAATTTTTTACGATATGTATTGTAATTTTTTTTCGACTTTGCGGCTAGCATACAGCGCCGCGCTTTTGACAATAACCCCGAAAAACAGCCGGATGCCGCCGCATGCACGCTTGCGCGGCTTTTTTTTTGCGGCAGGACGCAGTGCCTGAATTATTATGCTATCTGCTTGACAAAATTGTCGGGGGGGGGGGTATTCTTGTCCGTAATGTTCACGGCGCCCGTCGTTTCTGCGTTATGCCGTCAATACGGTTTGCCGGCAGGAACAGTACAGTTGATTTTAAGGAGAAAACAAGATGAAGAAACGTTTTTTTGTGCTGTTTTTTGCGGCGTTCCTGATGCTTTTGACTGCGGGATGCAGCGATGATCCGAGCGACAGCGGCACTAACGGCAATTCGACGGTAAACCCTGCCGTAAAACCCTCAAACACGCCTGAGAACAGCACGGCTCTGTCCGTGACCGCCGGCGGCGGCAGTATGACAATTGTTGTTCCCGACTCGCTGACCGGCAGCGATGCTTCCGGCAGCACCATCATAGCTTCGAAAGATGACTTGGTTAAATGCATCAAAAATATCATCAAAAAGTATGATACATTTTGCTGGGACACCGGACTTTTCAGCGAGGGCAGCGATGACGTCGCCGCCGAGTCCCTCTCTGCTTCGAGAAGCGTTTCCGCAAGCCGCGCTTCCGTGAGCAAACCGTCGGCATCGGCTATAGCAAACGGTTTCATAAAAATCACCGACTTTTTTCGGAATAACGAAGACAAGATATACGATTTCTTTGTCGCCGATAATCCGCAGTCGTTTGATTTCAGCCACAGCATGGATTATACCGATATTTCGATACAAACGGGCGCCGATGCGTATATCGACCTTATCAGAGAATATGATGACAAGGATGCTACGCTGAATAATTACTTCGGAGAGAATGCGTCGAGCGTCATCAAGATTGCGGACAACTATGCTTCGTTTCCCAAACTGGCGTTAAAAACGAACCTCACGGGGAATGCGAATAAGACAACCCCTGCGGATTCAAACCTGGTGCTGGATATCGCCTGTGATGTGAATGCGGAAGTACATGACATTGACAATTTGATAAAAGACTTGCTTGAGGAATGGAATCGCTGCAATACGTCCTATCAGGTTACGGTTCCGTCTTCAGTCGATTTGCCGGTAAAAAGCGTTTCCGTCGGGCTGACGTGCAGTGTGAATGCCGACATAACACAGGCGCGGTATCAAAAGTGGGCGGACACAGAAGATCCTCCTTACAGATGGGATTACCATCGTGTCGAAACGGGAAATCAAAACTATCCTTATTACTGGGTAGATGATTATGAAACGATAGAGGACTACGTAGCCGCCCTGGATGCATGGCTGGAAAATGATGTCAAGAATATTTCGGGTGAAAAATGCAGCGCCGAACTCGGCTTTGCCGTTTCCGTCGCTGCCGCTCCGGACGGAAATGTTCCCGGCGGCATCATCACGCTTTCGTTTGCAAAATCATACAAACCTGCCGATATCAAGACTTTTATACGAGATTTTTACTTGTTAGATGCTGGCGACGATCTGTACATTATCAAACAAATCGACGGCGGAACATGCACGAAGCTGACCGTCAGCGATTTCAGCGGAAACCAAAAATTCTCGCTGGGCAGCGGTCAGAATGTTATCGGCGAAATCGAAGATATTTGCGAAGACATCGAACGGAACATAGGCGAACTTATTCAATAATAAATTATTTCATAATGAAAATAACGAATGCGTCCGTTTTGCGGCATACTCCGCGGGGCGGACGTGCCGCGGGCTGTTTGGGGCTGCTGTATGCTGTGCTGCTCATTGGCGCCGCATTCATGCCGCTGCCCGCGCAGCAATTTTCCGTGTGCGCCGGCGCTGCGGATATATTCCGCTTTGACGGCGGCGATATCGGCGCCTGCGAAATGTCCGCATCTTTTCGCGGCGGCAAAACGTCCGCCTTTGTTTCCGCATTCGGCATTGCTTCGACATATTCCGCGGCGCAGTTTTCTTCCGATATATTTTCCTGCGGTTTTTGCTTCCCGATAAATGATGTGCGCATTGCGGGCGGCGTTTTTGCCGCTTCGTTTCATGACATCGGCATATATGAAAACATTTCGTTCGATTGCGCGCACGCGGCGGTTTCGAGCCTTGCCGTTCGTTTTCCGCTGGGAGCGCGCTGCGCTTTTATTCCGTTTGTGCATGCGGGAAGCCTGTATTGCAGCGGCGGAAATGTATACGGTTTCAAAGCCGTGCCGGAAATTGCACCGTTATGCCTTTTCGGAATTGCCGCGGAACTGCCCGGCGTAAAAATTGCGCTGCAAGCCGGAACCGCGTTTCCTGCCGTGCGTTCCGAAGCGGAATCCGAAATTACGTCGTCCGGGCATCAGACAATTTTTTTGCTTGCCTGCGGAAACGAGATTGCGTTCGGCAGGCGGCGGTTTTTATGGCATGCAGGCGCATTGTATGCGGACGGCAGAATATCCGCGCAGACAGAACGAAAAGATGTTGCCGCCGCCGCGTGCGATACGGTTTTTCTGCTCGGCGCAGGCGTGCGTTTTGCACAGGACGGCAGACGGTTTTTCTTTTCCGCAGGCGCGAATTTCTTATTCCTGCCGTTTATTTCCGCATCGGCGGAACTTTCCGCAAATATCAGACTTATTTTTCTTTCCGTTAAAAAATCCTACGTTCGCTCATTCGAAAGCCGCTGCGAATACGGACTGCTTCTGCCGAGTTTCGGTGCCGGAATTCGGCTGTGCGGCAGCGGAAAAATCTATTGCCGCAAAACCGTGTATATTCCGCTGGTTTTTTCCGAAAAAACAGGCGATATTTCGCTGCCGAGCGGAAATTCCGCGGACACGGCACTCTTGGTGTTCCGCGTGCTGCTTTCGGGGCTTTCCGTCGGCATAAAATTATAACCGTTCCCGTTTCGGGCGCGCTTGATGCGCGCCGTTCGGCTTGCCCTTTTGTCCGAACCTGCGCATTTTCGGCGGTGCCCGAAGCGCGCCGCGTGTTCCGGCGGCAATCGAAGCTCGCCGCATGTCTTCGTGATGAAAGGGCTTGCAGCATCGTGATGAGAGAGTTCGTAACATCGTGATGTTTAAAGGTATCTCATCGCGGCCGTTAGGGATACTAACGGAGTGCGCCCGTTAGCATCATTAACGGCGCATGTCTGTTAATACCATTAACGGTGCGTTCTGTTAGCCTCCCTAACGGAACGGCTTTGTTAAGGAGCTTAACGGAGCGGCTTTGTTGGGGATACTGTCGGTGCGCGTTCCGTCAGCTTCATTAACGGAAACCTCTGCGCGTTCTTCGGGCGTTTTTTGTCCGCGGCGGGAAATCCGCATGTTTCTGTTGACAGAATTATTGTTTCTATTGTATAGTCTTTTCAGTGATGTTTCTTCAAAAAGAAACATTTTGCGCCGATATGCCGATACATGCGCGGATATTCAGGCATCACATTTTGCGCTTGGTTTTAAACCGCATTTTTCAGGAGGATATATGATTCTTGTTATCGATAATTACGATTCGTTTACGTATAATGTTGTGCAGTCGCTGGCAAAAAGCACGCAGGAAGAAATTCGCGTTGTGCGCAGCCGCGAAACCACAATCGATGAATTGCAGGCAATGAATCCGACGAGGCTGATTATTTCTCCGGGACCCGGACGCCCCGAAGACGCCGGCGTTTCCGTCGAAGCCGTCCGCTGTTTTGCGGGAAAAATACCGATTCTCGGCGTATGTCTCGGACATCAGGCAATCGGCAGCGCGTTCGGTGCGCGCATTGTGCAGGCAAAATACATAAAGCACGGCATCGCCGAAAAAATTGCGCTGGACGGCCGCGGTTTATTCCGCACTGTCGGCAACAGCGGAACATTTACGCGCTATCACAGCCTTGTTGTCGACGAGCAGACGCTTCCGCCGGAGTTTGAAGTAACGGCGCGCGCGGAAGACGGCGATATTATGGGCATCCGCCATAAAACGATGATTATCGAAGGCGTGCAGTTTCATCCGGAATCAATCGCTTCCGAAAGCGCGGAAAAGTTTTTCGCAGCATTTCTCAATTACCGCCGTGAACCGTTCGCGGTAACAGCGGCATTGAACCGCTTGTGCCGCGGCGAAAATCTCGATCGTGCCACAGCCGAATTATTTATGGAAGATTTGACCGACGGCTGCCTTGACGAACGGCATACCGCGGCGATTCTTACGGCGCTGGCGGTGAAAAAGCCTGCCGCGGAAGAAATTGCCGGATGCGCGGCGGTTCTGTGCCGAAAAAAAACACCGCTTCCCGTATCGGGCGCGGAGCTTACCGATATTGTCGGCACGGGCGGCGACGGCAAAGGCAGCTTTAATATCAGTTCGCTTGCGGCGCTGACAGCCGCGTCATGCGGGCTTCCGGTAGCAAAACACGGCAACCGTGCGGTTTCGAGCAAAAGCGGCGCCGCAGATTTTTACGAAGCGCTCGGCGTGCAGATTGAGCTTTCGCCCGAAAAATCCGCGGAACTTGTGCGGCAGACGAATTTCTGCTTTTTGTATGCGCCGCTGTATCACAGTGCCATGCGCTATGCGGGGCCCGTCCGCAAAGCACTGGGCATTAAGACAATCATGAATCTTATCGGTCCGCTGTCGAATCCGGCGGGCGCCGCCTATCAAATGCTGGGCGTGTATGACGCGTCGCTGCTGAAGCCCGTGGCGCGCGCTTCGAAAATGCTCGGCTCAAAGCGGGTTATGGTCGTTGCAAGCGAAGACGGCTTTGACGAAATATCGCCGTGTGCGCCGACAGATGTTTTCGAAATAGACGAAAACGGGAATGAAAAAGAATACCGCATAACGCCGCAGGATTTCGGCATTGCGAATTGCGCAGCGGAAGAACTTGCGGGCGGCACAAATGTTCAAAATGCGGAACTTGCCCGCGCGCTGCTTGACGGAAAAGGCAGCGATGCATTGAAATACGCTGTTGCGCTGAATGCCGGCGCGGCATTGTATATCGGCGGCAAATCTTCGTCGATACGGGACGGATTTAAAGCCGCGCTCGCCGCGCTTGCCGACGGCACCGCCGCCGCGGAACTGGAGAAAATCAGGACGTGCTCCCATGCAGCATAATGCGCACATTTTATCGCAGATTGCGGAACTTCGGCAGCGTGATTTGGAAACACTCGGTCCGACATTCGGCTGCGATGTGCCGCAGACACGCTGCCGCGAAACGGTAAATTTTCTGCCGGAAAAAGGAGCGATTCTCGAAATAAAACGCGCTTCCCCGTCAAAAGGCGCTATCGCCGAAGAAATCGATGTCGCATCCGCCGTGCGCCAGTACGAGCGTGCCGGTGCGCGCGCAGTTTCGGTGCTGACGGAATCGCGTTTTTTTCACGGTTCGCTTGACGATTTGATTGCGGCGGCAAAAACGGCGTCGCGGAATACCGCACTGCTGCGCAAGGATTTTCTGCTCGACGAACGTGAAATCGATATTTCGTTCCGCTGCGGTGCCGACGCCGTGCTGCTTATCGCGCGGCTGCTTGACGCAGAAAAACTGCGCAGCATGGCATCGGCGGCTTTGCGCACGGGACTTGCCGCGCTGATTGAAATAAGAACGGAAGACGATATCGAAAAACTCATGCGCGTACTCGATGACGCGCAGACTTCGCTGCAAAATACACCTGCCTCCGCGGACGCGCATGCGCATGCGGAAAGCACTGCGCGCGCTTTGCCGTACTGCGGAAAAATCGTTGTCGGAATAAACTCGCGCGATCTTACGGATTTTTCCATAGATTCCCTTGCGCCGATATGCATCCGCCGCCTGCTCAAAGATGCGTGCGCGCAGAAGCATTTTCCGCTGCCGCCTGTGATCACGGAATCCGGCATTATGACGCCGCGGCAGGCTGCGTTCGCCGCGCTTTTGGACTTCCACGGATTTCTTGCCGGCGAAGCTGCGGCGAAAAATCCGCAGCATGCGGGGATTCTCGTAAAATCATTTTACGATGCGGCCGAACGCCGTGCCGAAACACTCGGCGGCAAAAACGCCGCGGCGGCGCAATCATCGGCAGATGTGCGTGCCGAAAAAGACAAGCCGTCCGCAAGTTCCGCCGAAGCCGCGCCGTTTTGGGAAACACTCGCTCTCCGTGCGCACGAAAAAAAACGCCGCGGCGTGCCGCTTGTAAAAATATGCGGCATCACGAACGAAGAAGACGCGCGCATTGCCGCGGAAGCCGGCGCCGATATTCTGGGATTTGTTTTTTTCGCAGACAGTCCGCGCTGCGTTCAAGCCGATACGGTGCGCGCGATTTGCGGTGCGCTGCGTTCTTCCGCGCGTCATGCCGTTCCGCTTTTTGTCGGCGTGGTTACGGATACTGCTTCGCCGCAGGCACGCGATGCGTTTGCGCTTGCGGCGGAACATGTGCTTGACGCCGTTCAGCTGCACGGCTTTGACGGTGAAACCTGCGGCGCTGCGGACGCTTCTTTCACGGAAGATGTTCTGCGCATGTATCCGGCAGTCAGAATCGGCAGCGAAGAAGACATCGTGCACGTGCGCGCCGCGCGCGAAGCGGGATTTCCGCGCGTGCTTATCGATGCGAAAACCGCGGAAGCACTCGGCGGCACCGGCGTGCGGATTCGGGAAAATCTTGTGCGGCTTGCACGGCGGGAATGCGCGCTGTGGCTTGCCGGCGGCATTACGGCGGAAAATGTGCGCTCGCTTATCGATTCGTTTCAGCCGGAACTGATAGACGCTGCGAGCGGCGTTGAATCGCGTCCGGGAAAAAAAGACGCGGAAAAAATACACAAATTATTTCGGGAGATACTGCGCAAATGAGTGATAACGGTTTTTTCGGACAATACGGCGGAAAATATGTCGCCGAAATTCTGCGCCGTCCGCTGGATGAATTGGAAGCGGCGTTTCATGATGCCGTGAATGACGCAGAATTCTGCGGCGAACTGGAAACGCTGCGCCGTGATTTTATCGGCCGTCCGACGCCGCTTTTGTACGCGGAACGGACAACGCAGCAGACAGGCGGCGCGCGCATCTATATCAAAATGGAAGGGCTTGCCCATACCGGCGCCCATAAAATCAACAATGCGCTGTCGCAGGCGCTTCTCGCAAAAAAAATGGGAAAAACACGCATCATCGCGGAAACCGGTGCGGGGCAGCACGGACTTGCGACAGCCGCCGCCTGTGCACGGCTCGGACTTGAATGCACCGTGTACATGGGAGAAGTCGATGTGCGCCGCCAGCAGCCGAACGTTGCCGCCATGGAAATGTACGGCGCTTCCGTTGTGCCGGTTACGACAGGGGCACGCATTCTCAAAGACGCAATCAACGAAGCCATGCGCGACTGGGCAGCCAGTTTCGAAACAACGCATTACCTTATCGGTTCCGCACTCGGACCTGCGCCGTTTCCCGATATGGTGCGCACTTTTCAGTCCGTGATCGGAAAAGAAGTCCGCGCGCAGACCGAATCGAAAAACATTTCCGTAACGGCGCTTGTTGCCTGCGTCGGCGGCGGTTCGAATGCCATCGGCTTTTTCGAACCGTTCATAGAAGATACGCGCGTCAGACTGATTGCGGCGGAAGCCGGCGGCGTGGGACCGGGCACGGGACGCAATGCCGTGCGCATGGGCGGCGATGCGGTAAAGGGTATTGTGCAGGGCTTTAAAAGCCGCTTCCTGCTGGACGCGGACGGGCAGGTGCAGAAAACGCGCTCGATTTCCGCGGGGCTCGATTACGCGGGAATCGGACCGCAGCTGGCGGATTTAGGCGAAAAAGGACGCATCGAGTTTCAGGCGGTAACCGATGAGAAAGCACTGCACGCGCTGCAAGTGTTCGCAAAAAACGAAGGCGTTCTGTTTGCGCTTGAAAGCGCCCATGCGGGAGCCGCCGCGCTGCGTTTGGCGGCATCGCTGAAAAAAGAAGATACTGTCGTCGTCAACATGTCGGGACGCGGCGACAAAGATATTTTTATCACAAGCCCCGTATTCCGCCCGCGCGAATGGGAAACGTTTCTGGAAGAAGAACTTTCGCGTCTGCGGAGCGGAAGCGAAATACATGATGCGCCGTAACGTGCCGCGCCGCATGCTGTCTGCCGCCCCGTCATTGCGGGCAAAGCGAAGCAGTCCGCCGCATACCGCGCGCCGCTTTTTGCCTGCAAAAGCGAAAATGTTTTAATGTATTTATGAGGAAACAATTATGAACGATACACGCCTTATGGCACATCTTGTAGCCTGCTACCCCGATAGGGAAACTTCTCTTTGCGCGGCTGACGCGCTTGTCGCGGGAGGAGCCGGCATATTGGAAATCCAGCTCGCGTTCAGCGATCCGAGCGCCGACGGCAGCGCAATACAAACTGCCTGCTCGTCTGTTCTTGCTGACGGCGTTACCATGGCGCAGGGATTCGATTTTATCGCGGAAGTGCGCCGCCGCCACCCCGAAATTCCCGTTTTCGTCATGACGTATGCGTCTTTGGCGTTTCGGCAGGGAATAGAAACCTTTGTCCGCACCGCAAAAGAACACGGAACGGATGCGCTGATTATTCCCGATTTGCCGTTCGACTGCGACGAAGGACTGAACGAAGCCTGCGCGAAACACGGAATCGCGATGATACCGGTCGCCGCGCCGTCCATGACGGCGGAACGCCTTGCGCTCATGAAAAAGCGCGGATTTCGGTACATCTATGCCGCGCTGCGTTCCGGCATTACCGGAAACAAAACCGTCGTTACGCCGGATATGATTCGCTTTTTGGAAACCGTATCCGCAGACGGCACGCGCGTGCTCGGCGGCTTCGGCATCGAAAACGGCGGGCAAGTTGCCATGCTCGCGCCGCACGTATACGCCGTTGTTGCCGGTTCCGTCTTCGTCCGCATTATTGCCGCACATTACAATGCCGCGGATATATCCCGCAGCCGCACGGACATTGCCGAAAAACTCAAACAAAAAGCCGCGGAACTGCACTGACGGCGCAAGTGCTTGCCGCGATTTTTCTTTTTTCGGGGGCATTTTTTGCTGCGCAAAAAACCGGGCTGCTGCGGGTTGCGCGCCGAACGCGCTTCATTCCTGCGCTCGCATCCGCTTGCTTCGGAACAGCTTCGCTGCCCTCCGCATCCCTTGCCCGTAACGGTACAACGGGGTTGTTCTGCAATGAACTTTACGAAAACGGCGAAGAATGACGGGTGCAGCGGCCGCGTACATTCCGAGCCTTGAAAAATGGGATTCGGATTCTGGAGCGCGGAAAATCGAGGAGGAAGAAAAATGAAATGCCTTGCCTGCAAATTCGAAAGAATGGAAAAATCGACGAAATGCTTGAACAGCTTTCGGAAATCAAAAGCAAGATTTTCGTGATGGATTACCCCGAAGCCGCATAGCATCGGTGCGGTCAGTCGCCGCGCGCCGCACTCGGACGAATAACTGCCCAATCGGGTAATTTTGAATTATGTTTTTATTTTGCTGCGGTTTTTGCCTCAGCAGCTCTTTTTATCGGGCAAAAGCATAATCACGCAAAACGGCATTTATTTTCGTCTGGTAACCTTTGCCCTGCGCCTTGAACCAGGCAAGAACATCGCTGTCAATTCTTATGTGGATTTCCGTTTTTGTGGGCTTGTACAAGTCATTGTGAACTTCGTACCACGGACGGAATTTGGTCAGTTCTTCTGCGGTTTGTTTCGGGCAGTCGGAAAAATCAGTATTTTTGAATTTCATCACGCTTTCAACTTCCTCCGCAGTAAGCGGCGGAAGTTTTCGCAATTCATCGAGCGTCATAGTTTTCATAGTATTCTGCCTCCTCATCTGGTTCAGCTTTGCGAGCTGAAATAATTCTTTTATTTCCATTGCGGTCTGTTGCAACAACGAACAAAATAAGGACATCTGACACGCGACCGATGACATTAGTCCGTTCCTCTTCAATCGTTGAATTCAGAGCGTCATACTTTTCAATGCGCTTGTCATCAAGAAATACACGCACTGCCATTTCAAATGTTACGCCGTGCTTTTTCTTGTTTATTCGATTTTTGTTCTCGTCCCATTCAAAGGTCATTCGTGGTTCCTTTTGATAGCAGTGTACATTGTTTTGTGTTCACAATCAATAAGATTTTCGTTAAGAGCGGCGCGGAATTTTTCGCTTTGTTTTCCACTTGAAGAGCAGCGGGAATTCAGGCAATTGATAAAAGATGCGCGAATATGTTGACGGCGGAAGAAAAAGCCGTCCCATTTCGGAATTATGGCGCGGGCTGGACTTATGCAATTCCGCAAAAAGTCAAAAAAACGTGCGAAAATATACGCCGAGAAAAAAAAATTATTCGCCGAGTTTTTTTGAAAACACGCCGTGCACTGCCTGTCCTGTCTGCCGATAGGCAGGAGGCAGGTAGAATAATCCGCAGAACGGCAGTATTTGCCGCACAATGGCAAAATAATGAACAGACTTGCGGCAATCAGCCTAATGCCGTATACTGTAATGACGCACTCACTGCTTGTGCTCCAAATAAATAATTTTCGGGAGAGCTGCCTCAGGCTCTTGGGAGCAAATGCAGTGGACGCGCCGCCGATTTAAGTTACCGGAGCACGGCGCGCAATCCTGCCGCGGGCTTGCCCGCCGGCAGAAGCGTCCGATAACGGCGCAATCGCTTGCCGCACTTCATGCGTCGGCAGGGGAGCATGCAAAGCAAAAAAAGCGTGCCGATAACGGCGCGTTCACTTGTCGCAGTCCCCAATACGGATTGCAGCGCCGTTTGCTCGAATGCACGCGCCGCGCGCATTCGATATGGTTTGTGTGCGCCGTTAAAAACAGGAGTGTTGGAGGGAAGAAAACCGCGCCTCGCAAGTAGAGGGGTTTCTTTCCTCCAAAAAATATATTTTTAGGAGAAACAACATGAAAAAATGCGGAAAAATGTCGGCAGTGTTTGCCGCTTTATTGCTGACCGCGTGGGGGGGGGTATATTCTTAACCTCATGCAGCAATGACCCGGACGACGAGCCGCCGGTCAAAACGGATCCCGTCATTACGATTCCAGAGGACGGGGAAAAGGTGCTCGGTTCCGTTGATCCCGCAGATGCGGTCGGCGACGTAACGGTACCCGACGGCATAACGAGCCTCGGAGAGGGCGTATACAAAAACTGCACGGGAATGACAAGCGTAGTCATTCCCGACAGCGTAACGGAAATCGGCAAAGATGCGTTCAACGGCTGCAGCGCACTGCAATCCGTAACAATCCCCGCCAGCGTAAAAAGCATTGGACAGAGCGCATTCTACGGCTGCACCGCGCTGACAAGCATAACAATCCCCGCGGGCATAACGGAAATGGAATACAATCCGTTCGGCGCCTGCACGAATCTTACCGACATAAAAGTAGCCGCGGATAATCCCGCCTATTCTTCCGAAAACGGCATTCTGTACAATAAAGACAAAACGGAATTGATAGCCTATCCCTCCGCAAAAGGAGAAATCGACTTCAATACAGACATAGCTTCCGGCGTAAAAACAATCGGGCGATACGCGTTCCGCGGCTGCACCGAACTGACTTCCGCAATAATTTCCGCAAACGTAAAAACCATAGACAGATTTGTGTTCCTGGAGTGCACCGCTTTGGCGAGCGTAACAATCCCCGAAGGCGTAACACAGGTATCTCAAGGCGTGTTCAGAAACTGCCCTGCATTGAAGAGCATCGCGATTCCCGCAACTGCGGTGAACCATGACGGCAATCCATTCTGGGGATCGAGCGTTGCCGACATAACGGTAGCCGCAGGCAATACCAAATATACCAACAGCGATGACAAAAAAATGCTTCTTCAAAAAGACGGCAAAAAACTGTACGGCTGGCCGACTGCGGCAGGCGCTGTTACTATATCCGAGGGCATAAAAGATATTCCCATAACACAAATCGGCAGCAACGCATTCCGCGAGTGCACGGAACTGACAAGCGTAACGCTTGCCCCTACTGTGAAATTGATCGAAAAGAATGCATTCTTCGACTGCGATAAACTTACCGAAATAAACGGACTGGAGGGAACCTGGCAGCAAGACAACAACAGCGCAGATTCGCCGGATAAAACAGTAATCAAAGAGCTTACTTTTGATATAATCAAGGAAAGAAACGGCACATATCAATTCACGCGGCTTTCCACGGAAGATCTTGACATCGGAGAAAACGGCGCGATGATCGAGAACGGCGTGCTGGTCGGCTGGGTGCCCGCACCGACGGGAAGCATCACAATTCCCGCCGGCGTATACAAAATCAACGACGAAGCGTTCAAAGGCTGCACGGGCTTGACGGAAGTGATAATCCCCGAAGGTGTAGCGGAAATCGCGCAGGGTGCATTCCGAAACTGTACGAATCTGCAAAGCATAACGATTCCCGCAAGCGCAACGAGCATCAAAGGGCATTCGTTCCGCAGCTGCCCCAATCTCAAACACTTTACGGTAGCTGCGGACAATAAGGGAAAGTATTTTGCAAGTGCCGATGGATCAATGCTGCTCAGAGTGATATATGCCGCTTCCGATTACTATGACGAACCTGGTGCCTGCGAGTTAACTGCCTATCCGTCCGCATCGGGCGCTGCCGTAATACCCGATATCGTAACAGGGGCTGTCGACAAGCACATGTACTATATAACAGAGATCGCCTCCAATGCAATTCGCGACAACACGGGACTGACAAGCATAACAATCCCCGGTATCGTGGAACAGATCGGAACTTGGGCGTTCGGCGGCTGCGATAATCTTGCAAGTGTGAACGCAAGCGGAACTTGGGTGCGGGCTTCGAAGAACAATAACAGCATATGGGAATTTGAAGACAAAGACGAAGAACTTACGGCAAGCAAATTGAAAACTGACAATCTGACGTATAAATTCTTCCGCACGCTGATAATTACAGACGGCGTTGTGCAATATTGCATTCATGCCCCTGCCGATGTAACAATTCCGAACGGTGTAACGAAAATCGCTGATAATGCGTTCGATAAGGTAGACGGGGATATTACGTCCGTAACAATTCCTAATGGCGTAACATATATCGGGGCGTATGCATTCAGTGACTGCGGCTCAATGATAAGCTTAACGATTCCCGCTAGTGTAACGTATATCGGCGAGGGAGCATTTGTGTACTGCACTGCACTTGAAAATATTTCGTATGCGGGTACGACGGAGCAATGGAACAACACGATTACAAAGGGAGAGAATATCTTCCCTGAAGGTAAAAAAATAACCTGCTCCGGCGGTGATGTAGAGTATACTGCTGAAAAGTAAATAACGGCAAAAAAAAGCATGCCGATAACGGCGCGTTCGCTTGTTGCAGTCCATGTACTGGTTGGGGCGCCGTTGGCTCGAACTCGCATGCGCTCGTTCTTCGATGCAGCTGGGTATCCGTAACGGCGCCGCATAAAACTTATGAATTGCAATAAGTGAATGCGCGCCGTTTGCTTCGAAGCTGCGGAACACGCGCCGTTATCGGTGCGTGCCCGCGGCGCTATTTCAGCGAAGCCTGGGCGCGGGAAATAATCCGCGTAACCATGTCGCCGTTTGTTTTTTCGAAATCCGCGCCGATTGCTTCCAATCGTTCCTGAAGTTTTTTGAGCAGGTCTTCCACCACCGAAAGTTTTTCCGCCGAATTCAGCGTGTAATAAATTTGCGTTCCTTCTTTGCGCGACTCGATTATTTTCGCCGCTTTCAAAACTTTCAAGTGATGCGAAACTGCGGGGCGCGAAAGGCGCGTTTTGCCGGAAAGTTCGGTAACGTTTTTTCCGTGCGCACCCGCGTAAAAAAGCTTGAGCAAAATCAAAAGCCGCTCGGAATCGGACATCGCCTGAAAAACAGGAATGCATTCGTTGGCTTTTTCGAAGATTTCCAAAATCGCATCTTCTTGATTCATAATTTTTTACCTTCGTTTTTCGTTTTTGGCATTCCTGTTTTCTTTGGCGGAATTCCGAATTTCATTTTGCGAAAATTTCAGAACGAATAATGCATACTCAGCTGAATAAAACTGTTGTCGAGCCAGCCTGCGAATTCGCTGTCATCGTCGTCGCCGAAATTATCGATGAACAATCCCGACAGCCGCGCTTTCCAGCCGTCGCGGATTTTGTACGAGACTTCCGGCATCAAGACAAAATCTTTGCGCTCGAAGCCGTAAATCGCTTTTACGACGGCTTCGACTTTTTCGTAATAGAACGTGTCTTTGAGCTGCACGACAAGTTTGTTGTTGCTGTAGCAGCCGGTCGGGTCATAGTCCGCGTCAAGCGTTTTTGTGAGCGCGTCGGTAATTTTGTCTTTTTGCAAAACGAAATTTCCGGTGCCCTGCACATTCAAATTCAAGTTGTGCAGCGGAATGCCGACGTCGAAGCCCGCCAAATACGAAACGCTGTTGTTGTGAATCCAGGGATCGTCGCCCGCCGTGTCTTCGGTGAGATTGTAGGCAAGTTCCGCGCGCAGCGTAAACGGTCCCGCCGCCGCCTGCGCGTCCAAGCCGAACACTTGGAGTCTGTCGTATTCCAAAGACGGCATTCCGATTCCGCCGTTCGCGAGTGCGGAAGAAAGATTCGCGCTCACTTGCTTGTAGTGTCCGTTGTAATACGAAACGCCGATGTCCGCCGCGCCGACTGAAAAATTGCCGTACAAGCCGAACTGTCCGTATTTGAGGCGGTTGGTGTCGGGATACATTTCGTCCTGAATTTTCGTCATCTGCAAAAGCTGCGATGCACTCATGTTATCGCCGAGTGATTTCATTTGCGCGTCAAGCGTTTTCAAAACCTGCGCTGTCACTGTGTTCACTTTGTTCGGAACCCAGCGTCCGTCTTCGGCATACACTTCGCCGCGCATGACGGGCGTGTAGATTCCTTCCAGGCGGAACACCGACGGCGCGTTGTACTGCACGCGGAACATGTATTCGCCCGCGCGCCGGTCGAGGTAGTCGGGAATCAAAAAATCCGTGTAGTCGTTCGCGTTGAAATTGTCGAGCACGTGGAGTTTGTCGCCTTTGCCCCAAACCGTTTTCATTTTCCCCGCGCTCAAAACGAAGCCGCCCAAAAACAAGTCCGCGCGGAATTCGTCGAGAATGTCGATTTGGTTATGAAGCAGCGTCCGCTCCGAAAGATTTATCCGTGCCGAAAAATTCGTGGAAGAACCTTCGTAGTCCAAGCCGAGTTCCAATTCGGGAATGGCGCGCGCTTCGGTTTCGCCTATGCTTTCGCCGTCGAAATAAATCCGTCCGCCCAAACTCGCGTCGCCCGAAATTTTGAACGTGTCCCAAAATCCGAGCGCGCTTTCTTCGCCGGAAGCGGAAGAAGCATCATCGCCCCAATCGTCGTCCCATTCCTGCGCGAAAATCTGCACCGCACAAAAAAAAGCGAGCAATGAAACAAGAAAAATCTTTTTCGCAGTTTTCATTTTGTTCTCCAAATATTGTATGCATCGCCGTCAATTGCGAACACCGCAAGGCGTGAAGCAATCCCCATAAAAAATTGCTTCGCCTGCTCGCAAAGTGGCAAACTCGCAATGACCGCGTTCGCCGCCTTGTCTTTTATTTTGCCACTTTTCCGTTCTGCAAAAATCCTTTTGAGAAATACGCGGGATTTATCGGCTCGTCGAACTTGAGGCGCTCTTCGCTCATCACGAGGCGGGTTTTGTGTCCCGTTTCCAAATTTGTCATTTCGTTTTCAAGCGGCGTGGGATAGCCCTTTATGACTTTGAGGTTTTTCACTTCGAGTGTTTTGCAGACTTTGCCGTTTTTCTTGCTGTACATTTCCACATAGACGGGCACCCAAGTGTCTTTGTCTACCCAGGAAATCCTGTAGGAATACTGGCTCGACTTTGCGTCTTTCGGCGTGGACTTGACTTTGGCGCAGTTTTTGAAGCCGGCTTTTTCTTCGGTTTCGGCGAGAAGTTCGTGCGTGTCTTCGTCAACATCGCGAGTGGACATATCGTCATACGTGGCGTCGCTTCCCATAAACGAACTGCTGCCCTGGCTCGCGGCGACGGGACGCACCGTGCCCACATCCGGCAGGAAAATGAATTTCGTGTCGGCTTTTCCGCCGCCGTTTTCCTGCTGGCTGAATCTCGTTCCTTTGACGCTCGCGGGACTGTTGAACTGCATCACCATTGTGGAAAGTCCGTTTTCGTTTTTGCCCCATTCGTCGATGACGCGCGTTTCGCTCGCGCCGCTTTTTTCAATCAAAATCATCTGCACTTGCGCGCGCGTGAATTTCGGTTTTGCCACATCGTCCGCGTTCTGCATGACTTCACGTCCGTCCAAAGCGAACGCCGCACAACCAACCATTACCGCAGCAGCAGCCGCGGCAAGCTTTTTTGTAAGTTTCATTTTCTGCCTCCGAATAAATATTTCCCGCGCGAAAAATTCGCGCTTAAATTTTTTCATATTATCATCGCGAGCGCAGGCGAAGCGATCCATTCCAAAAACAGATTGCTTCGCCGTCTTGCAACGGCTCGCAATGACATCATCGCATTCTCACTGCTGACTCTCTTTCTGTACTTCTTCGCGCTCTTCTTTCGACTGCATGAATTTCGGATCGAACGCATTCAAGATTCCCGGAATTACGGTCATCGCCAAAAACGAACTTGAGAACATTACGATTGCCACGAGAATTCCGATGCAGCGCAGAATCGCGAACTTCGAAAGAACCAGAACCAAAAATCCCAAGCCCACGGCGAGCGCGTTTGTCAGAATGCCGTGCCCTGCCACCGCAAACGTTTTGAGCGTAACTTCTTCCACGTCGCGGCTTTGTCCGCGCTGTGCCTTGTAGCTTTCCATAAAGTGAATCGTGTAGTCGATGCCGATTCCGATTGCGACCGAAGCGATGATGCTCGTAACCCAGTCGAGGCGGATTCCCGTAAAGCCCATCGTCATAAAGTTCAGAATGATTGTGAACGCAAGCGGAATTGCGCCGATGATTCCCGCCACAGGCGACTTGAACGAAAGCGCGATAATCACGAAAACCATCGCGATTGAAAAAATGATGCTCACAAACTGATTCGAAATAACCATTTCCGTCATCGCAAGTTCCATTTCGCCCGTGCCCGTCGGCGTGATTGTGTAGCCTTCGGGGAAGTGCGTTTCCGCGAATTCCTGCGCGTCGGAAATTATTTTTTTCGTTTCCGCCGTGTTGTGGCTTCGCAGCTGCACCTGCATGCGGATTGATTTCGGCGCAAGCTGATCGTCGCTGAAGCGGTCGAGCGAACCGGAATACAAAAGCAGATATTGGCTCACGAGATTTGCCAAGCCCTGATTATCCTTGGCGGGATATTTTTCCAAATCATACGGCACTTCGTAATACGCAAGTCCGTTGTAGTTCAAAGCCTTTTGCAGTTCCGTCGTCATTCCCTGCACGGTTGCGTTTTTTCCGCCCGCCGCCGTGTACGCGTCCGCAAAAAGCTTGAGCGCGTCCTGCACGGTAATTTGGCTTTGCAGCGTTTTCGCGTATTCGATATTCGGATCGATCCAAACTTTTTCGTTCGCGGCATCTTCCGCAGTTTCGGCGGAATCGCCCCAGTCATCGCTTCCCCAGTCGTCGCCGGAATCCGCCCATTCGTCGGAAGAATCGCCCCAGTCGTCCCAATCGTCTTCCGCAAAATCGCCGCCGAAAGACGCCGCTTCGATTTCCGCCGCGCCGTTCATCGGCACGTGCATCACTTGATTCATTCGTTTTACGAACGTGGTGAACGAAACGATTTTGCCGATTTCGGAATATTTTCCGTCGAGATAAAACTGCATGTCGTCCACGGCTTTGAGAATTTCGGGTTTCGTCATGTCGCCTTTTTCCTGTCCGGAAATCACGAAGTAAAGCGAATTGGAGCCGGCGAAATTTTCATCGACGAATTTCAAGTCTTTGCGGAATTCGCTGCTCGCGGGAAAATAATTTACCATCGAAGTGTCGATTATCAGTTTGTTCACGCCCCACACCGAACACGCGACAATCACGACTGCGAAAACCACGAGGCGCGATTTTGTTCCCGTGAAAAAATGATAAATGTTGTAAAGCGTTTTTCCGTTCGCTTCGTCGGAAGAAATTCCGCCGCGCCGCTTGAGTTCGCGTTCGAGCTTTGTCTTGACTTTCGCGGAAAGTTTTTGGCCGCGCTTTTTTCCCACGGATTTCAGCGGCGTGAGCAGCAGCATCGCGGGAACAAACGTAATCGAAAGCAGCAGCGCAAACGCGATGCCGAGCGCCGTGAAAATCGAAAAGCTTTTGAGCGGAATAATCGGGCTTGTTACAAGCGAAATGAATCCCGCAATCGTCGTAACACCGGCAAGCAGAACCGCCACCCATACATCGCTCAAGCCGGCGCAGACCGCGTCCAAATGTTTTTCGTAGGTCATTTCGCCTTCGGCTTTTTCGAGGAACGCGTAATAGTGCGTCATCACGTGAATGCCGTATGCGCTTCCGCAGGCAATCAGCGCGACGGGAATGACGCTCGCGATAATCGTGAACTTCACGCCGAAAAGCGCCATCAAGCCGCACGTCCACACTGTGGACATCAAAACCGTGGCGAGCGGCAGAAGCGTGCCCGAAATCGTGTGGAACGAAAGATACAGCGAAACCAAAACCACAAGCACGACAAGCGGAATCAAATTGATTAAATCGCTTATCATAAATTCCATGGCGTTATCGCTCAAAACCGGATCGCCGAAAAACCGCGCTTCCAGATTGTGCCCTTTGATTTCTTCCGCAGTGATTTTGCGCACTTCATTCAAAAGCGCAACCTGTTCCCTCGGCGTCAGCGAAGGATCCAGCGTCGCGGCAACTTGCGCGGCAGTGAACGTGTCGTCGATAACGACGCGGTTGTACATATCCTGCCAGTCGACGATTTTTTCTTTTATCGACTTGATGTCGTTCGCAGTGCCCGCATAATCGTCGTCCACGATTTTGCCCGCCGCAAGTCCGCCGTCCAGCGAATACACGAAATCGATGTTCGAAACGGAATCGAGCGATTCGATTCCTTCGAGATTTTCCACGCGTTCCGAAATTTTTTGAATTACGCTGATGTATTCCGGCGTCAGAATCGTGGATTTGTCATGCGCCTCAAGAGAAATTCCGAGCGAAAGCATGCTGCCGAACTGCTCTTCGGTTTCGAGAAGAGTTTTGTAGGAATCGCTTTTTGTCGGCATGTAAACGCGCACGCTGTTTTCGATAAAAACCGAAGCGAGCGGAAGCGCAAGCGCGACCGTAATCGCGGCGCAGACAAAAACGATAAGTTTTGGATGTTTGAGAAAATTCCTCATAGACATAAAACCAAACCTCGCAAAAAGTTTATTAGTTTGTTTGTTCAAGTATTTGAACAGATAAACAGTTTATTGAATCGGAAAATTTTGTCAAGAGGCTGCCGCCGTGGTTTGCCGCTTTGAAAAATAAACAGACGCCGCAAACAAAAATTCCGCGGAATTTTTTTCTACAAGACTCTTGTTAGTTACTAACAAACATCTTGTCAGCTGCTAACAAGCGGCTTGTCAGTTACTAACAAGTGATTTGTTAGTAGCTGATGAACTTCTTGTCAGCGCGGAAACGAACGGTTTTTTGCGGAAAGATTAGTCTGTTTTGCTGCTTCTGCTTCCTCTTCAAAAAAAATTGCGTTTTTTGCTGAGCTTTTTCCATGACAAATTCTTGCTCATTTTCGGAACAACTCTTTTACGGAGCGTTACAAGGAAGCAGTGTTCGAGCCGACGGCGCCTCGGTCGGCACTTGGAGCGAATGCGGTTGAGGCGCCGTTAGCGGACATCAAATTGTATCGAAGACGTGCACACGGCTTCGAGCCAACGGCGCCGCATAACGCCTATGAACTGCGATAACTGCCTGCGCCGTTATCTGTACAATGATTCCGGAATCGGCTATAATAGCGCCCTATGAATACTAATACAGCAAACACGCCCGATGCGGCGCTTGTGCATTGGGCGGATCAAACTGCCGAAAAAATTATACGGGAGCGCGGCGAACTCGATGTGTATACCTGCGCTTCGGGAATTACGCCGTCGGGGACTGTTCATATAGGAAACTTTCGGGAAATCATTTCCGTGGATCTTGTCGTGCGCGCACTTCGCCGCCGCGGCAAGCATGTCCGCTTTATTTATTCCTGGGATGATTACGATGTGTTCCGCAAAGTGCCTAAAAATATGCCGCAGCCGGAAGTCCTTGAAAAATATCTGCGCTTTCCCATTACGATGGTGCCGGATACAACCGGACGGGACGCTTCGTATGCGCGGCACCACGAAGTCGATGTGGAACAAACGCTGCCTGCGGTCGGCATTCATCCCGAATTTTTGTATCAGTCCGAACGCTACCGCGCCAATATGTACGCGGAAGGCATGAAGCAGGCGCTGCAGAACCGCACTGTAATAAAAGAATGCCTGAACCATTATCGGGACGACGCGCATAAAATTCCCGCGGATGAAGAATACTGGCCGGTTGCCGCTTTCTGTGCGAAATGCAGCAAAGACACCACCGTTATTGACGGCTACGACGGAGAGTACGGCGTTTCCTATCACTGCGAAAGCTGCGGGCATTCCGAAACCGCGGATTTGCGCACGGCAAAAGAACTGAAACTCGGCTGGCGTGTCGACTGGCCGATGCGCTGGCAGTACGAACACACGGTATTCGAACCTGCCGGCAAAGATCATCACAGCCAAGGCGGCTCGTTTGATACGGCGCGTCTTGTTTCCGACAAAATATATCATTGGCAGGCGCCGGTTTCTTTCCGCTACGATTTTATCGGCACAAAAGGCGTTCCCGGCAAAATGTCTTCGTCTTCCGGGCAGGTGATAAGTTTGCAGGACGTGCTCCGCGTTTATCAGCCCGAAGTTGTCCGCTATTTGTTCGCCGGCACGCGTCCGAATACGGAATTTTCGATCAGCTTCGATCTCGACGTGATAAAAACCTATGAGGATTACGATAAAACCGAACGCATTGTCTGGGGGCTGGAAAAAGCGAAAAACGACGAAGTGTACGCGAAAGAGCGGCGCATTTACGAATTGAGCCAAATCGATGACGGAATGCCGAGCGTGATGCCGTATCAGCTTGCGTTCCGCCATCTTTGCAATATGCTGCAAACCAATTCCGGCAATATCGATGCGGTTATCGCTTCGCTGCCGGACGTCAAAAAAGAACAGGAAGCTTGTCTGCGCCGCCGCTGCGAGTGCGCCCGGCATTGGATTACGGAATGCGCGCCGGAAGATTTTCGGTTTGCGCTCAAAGATCCTGCTGCGCCGGATTTTGTCAAAGCGGAAGTTTCCGGCGGCTGCCTTGCGGCAATCCGCAAAATTTACGACGAAATTCTGCCGGCAATGGACACGCTCGAAGAAAAGCCGCTTTCGGAAGCGGTGTACGCCGCCGCGAATGACTGCGGCATCGAGCCGAAACAGCTGTTTACCGCGATGTATCAAGTTTTAATCGGAAAAAATCAAGGTCCGCGGCTTGCCGGCTTTATGAAAATCATCGGGCGTCCGCGGCTTGCCGCTTTGCTTGAAACGTGTTTCTGAAAACCGATTTTTCGGGCGCGGATAATTATTTTGAGATCGAGTATGTTTTTAAGAAAAACCAAAATTGTTTGTTCGATGGGTCCTGCCGTTGACAGCGACGAAATCACGGAAGAATTGATTCTTGCGGGAATGAATGTCGCGCGCTTCAATTTTTCGCACGGCAGTCATGAAGAACACGGCATGCGGATGGAACGCGTGCGCAGACTGGCGGAAAAAACGGGCTGCCCCGTCGCGCTGATGATGGATACAAAAGGTCCCGAAATCAGAAGCGGCGTTGTTGCCGGAAACGGAACTGTTTCCGTGGAAGAAGGGGAGCGCGTTTTGGTAACAGCCGGCGGCGAACCGGTAACCGGCAAAACGGAAAACGCGCCCGCGCGCATTTCCGTAAGCTGGAAAGATTTGCCGCGCCGCGTTTCTGCCGGCGTAAAAATTCTGATAGCCGACGGTCTTCTCGAACTCGAAGTTATGTCTTCCGACGGAGAAACGGTCGTATGCGAGGCGCGCAATTCCGCGGTTATCGGCAGCAAAAAAAATGTCAATTTGATCGGAATCCATGCGGGGCTTCCCATTATGAGCGATATCGATAAAGCCGACATCGCCTTTGCCGCGAAAATGAATGCCGATTTTGTCGCCGCAAGTTTTGTCAGTTTTGCCGCCGAAGTCGATGAAATCAGATCGTATATCGCGTCGCTGAATTCGCAGATGCGGATTATTGCCAAAATCGAAAACGAAGAAGGCTTGAACAATATCAAGGAAATCATTGCCGCCGCAGACGGCATTATGGTTGCGCGCGGAGATCTCGGCGTGCAGCTGCCGACGGAACGCATTCCGCTGGCGCAGAAATATATCATTGCCGAATGCCGCAAAGCAGGAAAACCTGTCATCACCGCGACGCAGATGCTTGATTCGATGATTGTCAATCCGCGTCCGACGCGTGCGGAACTGACGGATGTGGCAAATGCCGTTTTCGACGGCACGGATGCGGTTATGCTTTCCGGAGAAACGGCAAACGGCGCCTGGCCTGTCGAATCCGTGAAAACAATGGCGCGCATCGCTGCGGCAATCGAAGAATCTTCCGAGTACTGCCGCCGCATAAAGGCTGACTGTCCCGATGCGGCGGACTGCGCCGATATCGGGCAGATAATGGCGCGCATGGCGTACATGACGGCGGATCAAATCCATGCGGCGTCGATTATTACGCCGACTTTGCGCGGCAACACGGCGCGTATGATAAGCACTTTCCGTCCGCAGCAGCTGATTATTGCGGTTACGCCGTATCCTTCTGTTCAGCGGCAGCTGATGCTGAATTGGGGCGTTGTGCCGTTTTTGTGCAAAATTGCGGATGATTCCGAAGAAATGCTTCAAAATGCGGTGAAAACGGCGCTCGATACGGGCGCGGTGCGGATTTCCGACAAAATCGTTATGTGCGCGGGAATTCCGCTTTCGAATCCCGTTATGGTAAATACGGTGCGCGTTCTGCACGTCGGAAATGTGCTTGTCCGCGGCAGCATCGGCAGCGGTTCCGGCGGTAATTTCCGCGCGGCGGGACGCATCGTAAAAGCTTCTTCCGCGGAAGAAGCCTACGGCGGGCTTCGCCGGAAAAAAGGCGAAATCCTTTTGTGTCCGCAGCTTGACGAAAGTTACGTGCCGCTGCTGCGCCTTGTTGACGGCGTTATCTGCGAACGATCCGGCAGTTTTTCGGAAATGCTGCCGCTTATCAATCCTCGGCTTGTCTGGATAGCCGATGTTCCCGACGCGATGAAAATATTGGAAAACGGACTTTCCGTTACCGTAGACGGAAAAGAATTGCTTGTGTATGAAGGCGTTGTCTGATGCCTGCGATGCGTGCTCGTAGTTTGCCGCTTATCGGGGCGTATCGGCGGCTGCCGATTTCATGAATGCGGAAGATGACGTTTCGGCAGTTCCGGCAGCAAGGTGAGCGTGAGCAGCGCGCAAATCTGCATGATGACGGCGATAACCGCGCCTGTTTTTTGAAGTACAGCCAAATCTGATAAACACAGCGCGAAAAAACCTGCGCCGACGGTTATTGAATTTATCATAATGCTGCGGCTTGTTTCCGAAGTTTCTTGTATTGCCGCGTTCCGCATACATTGCCGCCGCTTCTCCGAACGCCGGCTTGCCATGACATGAATGCCGTAATCTATGCCGACGCCGGCAGCAAGCGGCGGAATAAAGCTCGTGAATAAGTCAAGCCGTAGATTTGCGGCTGCCATGAGTGCGCAGCAAAGCGCAGTCGAAAACAGCATCGGTACGGATGTTATGATTCCTGCCCGAATCGATTTGAATGCCGCTGCCAAAATAAACGTTATGCAGCATAATGAAAAAGACAAACTGATAAGCTGATTCGGAATAATCATGGCTGTCATGTCATATTCAAGAGCGGCATTGCCGCTGTATTCAATCGTATATCCGTCGGGAAAATGCTGCTCCGCAAACAGCTGCGCGCCGCTGATTATGCGCCCGACCGCCGCGGCGCCGGACGTTTTCAGCTGAATGAGCATCCGCATCGATGAGGGAGCTTCGCTGTTGTCCGTGAAACCGTCGGAAATGCCGCCGAACAGCGAAAGATAATCCGTTATCAGTTTTTTCAATTCGTTCATCGATGTCAGTCCGTATTTTTCCGGAACAGACGGAATTTCGCAAAAAGAATCGCTTCCGTTTGATTTGCCGGCATTTTTTGCGCTTTTCGCGGCGCCGCTGAAAACCTGCACCGATTCATTGATGCGTTTGATAAACGTTGCCGGCGATATGATTTTTCCTATGCTTTCGTTCGATTCGTCAAGATATAAGCGAAGTTCGTCAAGCGCCGTAAGTATTGCGGGATCCGCCATGCCGCCTTTTTCCGTGCTGCTCACAATTAAGTATAAGCTGTCGGCGCCGCAAAAACGGGTGTTCATAATTTCCATAGTTTGCCGCAAACTGTTGTTCCGCGGAAAATACGTGATAAACGAATTTTCAATGCGGAGATATTTTATGCCGCACAAAGAAATTATGCCGACGGCTATGCAGAATGCCGCAGTGCGTTTTTGCGTACCGCAGCAAAAGCGGCGCATTCCGCACAGCGCTCTTTTTATCGAATTAAAAACGGTGCCTGCGGCATTTTTCGTATCTGTGCCGTTTTTGCGATGAATATTTTTGTTCGTTTTGCGGATTTCGAGCGGCATGACACTTAAGCATGCCGGTATGAATGTAACGGAAATAATCATCGCCGAAAAAATGCCGACTGCCGTAAATGCCGCAAAATTCCGCAGCGCCGGCAGCGTGTTCATGACAGAAGCAGTAAATCCCGCCATTGTCGTGAATCCCGCAAGCATAATTGCGTTTCGTGTCTGCGACACTGCGCGGAGTACTGCCGTGCATTTTATGTCCGCCGTTTTTCCGCTTCCCGAAATTATTTCCGTTTCTCTGCTGCGCATTTCGCCGTAAAAACGGTTGATGATATGAATGCCGTAAGCCTGTCCTGTTGCTATGATTGCAACGGGAATCAACGTCGACACCGGCGTAAACGGAATTTTGCACAGCGTCATAATGCCGACAGTCCAGCAGGAACTCATCAATACTGTTATGAACGGCAGCAGCGTTCCGCAAAATGTTTTGAACGAAAAAAACAAACACAGCAGTACCGTCAGCACGGCAGCCGGTAGTACTGCTGCAATGTCGTGCCGAATGCACAGCTGCGTCATTTCGTCTGCTGCGGGATTTCCCGCGAATTGCGCGGAAGTATCCGGCAGCAGCAGGGCATTTACTGTTTCGCGGATATCATTCAAAAGCGACTGAAGCTGACCGCCGCTCAAGCCCGAAATCGGCGCTGCAATAATCTGCGCGCTTCTGCCGTCATCGGACAGCAGCATGCGTCCGTATAATTCATGCCAGCTGCCGATACGCGAAAGAACCTCGTCAATTTGTTCTTTTTCTCCGGAAAAATCCGGCGGAACAAGTTTTGTTATCGGTCCGTTTGTGCCGTCGACGGAAATAAAATCCATGCCGGCAAGCGATATGACGCCGCGGACATATTTTATTTTTTCCAGCTTGGCGGTGATGTTCCGCAGCATTCGGATATGCTGTTTTGTCAAAAGCGTCGAAGCGCTTGTTTCCAAAATAATGCAAATCAGATTGTCGGAACCGAATAATTTTTCCATGCGGATCGACCGTTCATAAGACGGATGATTGTGCGGAAAAAATGATCTGATGCCGGTATCAAATGACAATTTAGGCAGCTGAAATGCGAAGTATGCCGTAATAAGCAGGCATACGGCAATAACTGTCGGATGATGCGGAAAATAAGAGCGCTTCATGGCAATGTGTTTTGATGCATGCGGTTAAAAAGATATATTCGGCAGTTTCTGCTTTGTTAAATTAAAACGTCCTGCAGACTTCTCTTCGGCACATGGTGAATTTCGTGCTCGTCGCGGTAATATTTGAGGCTTTCCGGCGAGTTGTCTTTAAGCGCTTCGAGAACAATTCGTTCTTTCGGATATCCTATTGCAATGACAAGCAGTATTTCGTATTGCGCAGAAAGGTCTAAAACCTGCGCAAGTTTTTCTTTTTTAATGTTGCCGATAAAACACCCGCCGAGCCCTTCATTGCAGGCGGCAAGCAGAATTGTCTGCACCGCGATGCCTGTATCGATAAGAAGCGTCGCCGGTACGACCGTTGTGTCATGCACAACAATGATATATCCGGACGGACGTTCGTTTTTTTCCGGTCCGTTCCATTTTGTGAGGTATCCTGCCCAGCCGAGACACTGAAAAACTTCGTCGCATTTGCCGGCGTCTTCTGCGGCAGATACAATGCGGTACGCAAGCGGCTGTTTATTCGCGCCGCTCGGCGTTAAACGCGCGGCATCGACAAATGCGCGCAATTGTTTTTCCGTTACGCTCCTGTTATTGCGGAAGCGCCGGCACGATCGCGTTTTTTTTACAAGCTTGGAAAAATTCATTATTCTCTCTCCCTGAATTTTTACATATATATTATGCGGCGCGTTTTAAAGGCTTTTCCGCATAATTATCGTTTTTATTTTTCCGATATCCGCAGACGCTGTGCTTTTGAAAGCTGTTATCGTCCGCAGCATTGTTTGTATTTTTTCCCGGATCCGCACGGGCACGGTTCATTCCGTCCGACTTTCGGTGCCGTGCGCACTACGGTTACGCTTTGCCCCTGTCTTCGTGCGGACATGGGCGACGAATCCGCTTGTTTTTGTGCCGAAACGCCGCTGAATGATGCCGCCGCTTGATGCTGCGCATTTATCTGCCGCGGCGCGCTGCGATTCCGCACGGCGGCATCTTCTCTGTTTGTTTGAATTTTTACGCGGAATACGCGCGCCGCGATTTCCAGGCGGATTGCATCAATCATATCGTAAAAAATATTGAAGCCGTCGATTTTGTATTCCGTCAGCGGATTTTTCGAACCGTAAGAACGCAGATACACGGCTTCGCGGAGTGCTTCCAGCGTTTCAAGATGATCGAGCCATTTGCGGTCGATCGCCTGCACGTATTGATATCTGATGAACATATTCAAATTTTGTTTGCCCGCGAGCTGTTCTTTTTCGGCGATATCCGCGCGGAGCTTTTCCATAATCACGCTGTGCAGCTGTTCTTTCGGAACATCCGCTTCCAGTGTCAGCGCAAAATTATGCTTCAGTTCCGCGAGCAGATTGCCGAACGCAGCGTCGCCGTCTTTTCGGGATTCCGTTTTGTACGTGTCGAGCCAGGCGGAAACAGCGTCCTCGGCGGTGTTTATGATGCGCTCCGAAAGCTGTTCGTCAACGAGTATTTCATTGCGCTGATCATAGATAAAATTGCGCTGTTCGTTCAGCACGTCGTCGTAATCAAGCAGATGCTTTCGAATTTCAAAGTTGCGTTCTTCGACTTTTTTCTGCGCCTTCTCAATGCTGCGGTTCAGCATCGGATGAAAAATCGGTTCGCCGGGCTGCATGCCGATGCGCGTCATAATCGCTTTCATGCGCTCGCCGCCGAAAAGACGCATCAAATCGTCGTCCATTGAAATGTAGAACTTGCTGCGTCCCGGATCGCCTTGCCGTCCCGAACGTCCGCGCAGCTGATTGTCGATGCGGCGGCTTTCGTGGCGCTCGGAACCGATTACATACAGTCCGCCGAGGTTTTTTACTTCTTCGTAATCTTTGAGCCAGTTTTCCCGTTCTGTTTTCAGCGCCGCCTGAAATTGTTCTTCCGAAGCTTCCGTGCCTGCCCGTTTGCGGGCGCGGAATTCCGGATTGCCGCCAAGTTTTATATCCGTACCGCGGCCTGCCATATTCGTGGCAATTGTTACCGCCCCTTTTGCGCCGGCTTCTGCGATAATAAGTGCTTCCCGCGCATGATTTTTGGCGTTGAGCACTTCATGCCGCACGCCGCGGCGGGTAAGCAGCGCGGAAAGATGTTCGGATTTTTCTATAGAAACGGTGCCCACGAGAATAGGCTGCCCTTTTTTATGGCACGCTTCTATTTCGCTGCAAATTGCGTTCCATTTGTCGGTTTCATTTAAATATACTTCGTCGCATTCATCCGTGCGGGCAACCGGTTTGTTGGTCGGAATGACGGTTACGTCCAGATGATAGATTTTTTCGAATTCGACGGCTTCCGTTTCCGCGGTTCCGGTCATTCCGGACAGCTTTTCATACATGCGGAAAAAATTCTGAAAAGTGATAGTCGCAAGCGTTCTGTTGCGCTGTGCGATTTTTATATGTTCTTTCGCTTCTATCGCCTGATGCAGACCGTCCCCGTAGCGGCGCCCTTCGAGAATGCGTCCGGTGAATTCGTCTACGATCTGCACCTGTCCGTCTTTTACGACATAATCCACGTCTGTTTTGTATAATTGATGCGCCCGCACCGCCTGCGTAAAATAATGAATATATTCGAAATTTTCTTCATCGAACAGGCTGCCGGATATGAGATTCCGGTTTTGCAGAATAGATTCGATTTTCAGCATTCCCGCATCGGTAAACGATACGCGGCGGCTTTTTTCGTCCAATTTGTAGTCGCCGATAACTTCTTCGCCTTGTGTTTCGTCGGGATAGTCGTTTGTTCCTGGCTTTTTCCGCACTTCTTCAAGCTGACCGACGTATTTATCGACTTCATGGAATTTATGCGTATCGTCTTCGCCTTGTCCCGATATGATAAGCGGCGTGCGTGCTTCGTCGATAAGGATGGAATCTATTTCGTCGACGATGCAGAATGCAAATCCGCGCTGAACTTTTTGCTCCGCGGATATTTGCATGTTGTCCCGCAGATAATCGAAACCGAATTCGTTGTTTGTGCCGTAGGTGATGTCGCAGTTGTAGGCTGCTCTGCGCGCTGCGTTGTCCATATTCGAAAGTATTGTGCCGGTGGAAACGCCGAGATACGCGTATACCGGACGCATCCATTCCGCGTCGCGTTCCGCAAGGTAATCGTTGACGGTAACGATATGAACGCCTTTGCCCGAAAGGCTGTTCAAATACGCGGCGGCAACGCACATAAGCGTTTTGCCTTCGCCTGTTTTCATTTCGACGATTTTTCCTTGATTCAAAACAAGCGAGCCTATAATCTGCACGTCAAATGCGCGTTCGCCGAGGACTCGCTTTGCGGCTTCGCGCGCGAGGGCAAATGCTTTCGGGAGAATATCGTCGAGCGAAGCGCCGTTTTTCAATTGTTCCTTGAATGTTTCTGTCTGTTTCGGAAAATCTTCCTGGGCGAGCGCCGCTGCCCAGGGTTCTTCTTTATTTACTTTTTCGACAAGCGGTTTCAGCTGTTTAATGTCGCGTTCGTTTTTTGTACCGAAAAATATTTTCAAAATGGAATCTAATAACATACGTATAATGTACTGTTTACCTGTCCGAATGACAAGTTGTTATGCGCGGCGGATATTTTGTTTTTCGATTATATTTTCAATTTTTCCAGTACAGTTCGCATTCGAAACATATTTCGTTCTGCTGTTTTCCGGCAACAGTGATTTTCCGCTCGGCGTCGTCGAATACTCCGAAAATTTCGATTGTTCCGCCTTTGACGGCTTCTTTTGAATAATTGATTCTGATGTCGGCAAGCGGCAGCTGCTGATATTTTTCGGGCAGGCAGTCCATAATATATGCGGCGTATCGTGAATTATTTGTGTGTCCGTTGCCGTCTATGTCGGAATAGCGGACAACGCGTTTTTCAAGAAGCGCGGCTTGTTCCGGCAGCGTGATTTTTCCGCACGGAATGCCGTCGAACGGGAGCGTTCTTTCCGGCGCTTTCCGCAGCGTAAATTGTTTTGCCGGAGTAATGCGCCGCGTTTTTAAATTGACAACAATCCAGGTACTGCGTCCGGTTATCAGCGTTTCGTTCGTTTCCGTGTCCAGTATTTCATACGCGCGCGCAAGCTGAATGCTCTGCGGAGTTTCTTCCCAAGTGCGGATTGTCAAAAGTTCGTTTGCATGCGGCATCTTCAGTATGTGCAGCGACACGCGCGATACAAGAATTGCGGTGTCATGATCGCAGAGAAACTGCCAGGTGAGCCCGCGCTGATGATAATCTTCTACCGCCGAATCCGATGTAAGAAGCAGCAGTTCCTGTAAACTCAGCGCGTGATTTTCTCCGCATTGACCGAATGTGAGTTTTGTTTCGCGGTGAAATACGCAGTCTTCATCATGCCATTGACGGAAAGTTAACATATTCATAGCACAAAAGTGTATCAGAAAACAGCGGGAACGCCAATAAATTGCAGAAACGGAAGCACGGCTGCCGCAAACAGTTTGATGAAAAAACGGGCTTTTCTGATTTTTACATCCGGATTTTTTTTTCTGATGCCGAGAATTGCTTTTTCGACTGCCTGCTTTTTTCGATCGCCGAAATCGAACAATTCCGCCTGTTCCGGGCTGTCGTTTTTTTCGAGATTGTGCGCGCCGAGCCCCAGCAGCCGGATGCCTCTGCCCGATTCGTATTTTTTGGCAAACAAAATCCGCGCGCGAAGAAAAAAATCGTCGGCAGTGGAAATATTCCGTTCGAATGTTTCCTGAATGCTTACGGTTGTAAAATCTTCGTATCGTATTTTGACGCATACTGTTTTGCTCTGCCAGTTTTCGCGCAGTAGCCGGAACATCACTTCTTCGGCAAGCAGCATCAATTGCGTTTCGATTGCGTAATCGTCTGTCAAATCAAACGGAAACGTATGTTCCGCGCTGACGGATTTGCTTTTTGCTTCTCCGTTAAAAGTGTCTGTTTCTATTCCGCGGACGGCGTTGTATAAAAAATTTCCGGCTGCCTGCCCGAATATGGTTGCAAGAAGCTCCTTTGACGCATTGTATACATCTTTGGAGGTGCGGAATCCGGCTTGATTGAGCCGTTCCAGCGTTTTCGAGCCGATTCCCCAGATTTTCGAAAGCGGCAGGCCGAGCATAAATGCTTGTTCCGATCCGCGTTCTACGCAGTAAAGCCCTGCGGGTTTTTTCATGCCGGACGCTATTTTCGCAATGTATTTGACTGCCGCCGCTCCTACGGAAACGGTGAGGCCTGTTTTTTCCAGAATTTCGGATTTTAATTTTCCGGCGGCATTTTCATACGAACCCCAAAGCCGCTGTGTGCCCGACATGTCGAGAAATGCTTCATCAATTGAAATTTGCTGAATATCCGGCGAAAAATCCGACAGAATCGACATGACTTCTTCCGATTTTTCATGGTACCGTTTCATTCTTCCCGGCAGAAAAATTCCGTTCGGACACAGCTTTACGGCTCTCGCTACCGGCATTGCCGAATGTACGCCGAATTTCCGCGCTTCGTATGACGCTGTCGAAACAACGCTGCGCCTTTGTCCCGGAAGTCCGCCGACAATTACCGGTTTTCCCCTGTATTCGGGATGATCAAGCTGTTCCACCGACGCAAAAAACGCGTCCATATCTACATGGAAGAAGAAAGTATTTTCCATGGCGCACCTCTTCCCAAAAATCTCGCACGCGGCATTTTCAAAAGCCCTGAAACGAAATCACCGGCCGCGCGGAACTCGGCATTTTTTCCGCAAGGCACAATGCGGGCTTGTTTCCCGTTTGCAAAGCCTTGTCCGCTGCCTGCCGTTTCATCTTTTTGCCGGCAGACTGCCTTCGGTTTTGACAGATACCGCCGTCTGTTCTTTTATAACCGCGCCGTCTGCGTCCAGCCAAGCCGCAACAAGTATATCCGGATCGGAATGCGGCGGTACGGAAAAAATCAGTTCAAGCATTTCCGGCTGATCTGTGCGGCTTTCAAGTCCGCTGCAGTAAAATACCGCGGAATGCACCGATTCCTGCAATGAATACGGATAATTCGCATTGTACACCGGCATTGTTTCATCCGAAATCACGGCAACACGGTATTTTACTGCCGGCAGGCTTGTCTGAATGGAGCACGTTATTTCATCCCGAAAAAACGTGTTCACGGATTTTGCGGAAACCGTTATATGGTTCCCGTTTTGTTCCCGAACAAAATCGTTCGCTTGAGATACGTTTTCCGTGTTTTTCAGAAAAAGCAAGCCTCCCGCCAGCACACCGATTGCGGCCGCGGAAAGAACCAGTTGCGGCAAAATAAAATTCCTGCCGGAAATTTTGCCGCCGCCGAATAAGCCGAGCCGAATAAGAATTCGTATCCACATAGTTTGAAACGGAGCGAGCAGCATCGTCAGCAGAAAATTGACGGAATTGCTGCTGTCCGTCAGCAGCCGCAGCACAGACGGCGGGCAGTTGTGCGCTACCGTGTTGATAAAAGGCACAAACGGAATTGCCATGAGAACAACGGCGGCGAACAAAAAACCTGTCCGCCTGAATGTCCGCGACAGATAAATGATGACGTATTCCGCGGCAAAATACGGAATCAGTGAAATATCCATGGCGGCAAATAAAAATATGTTTACAAACGCGATGACTTGCAGCAAATATCCGTATATAAAGGAAGATACCGGCAGCTTGAATAAATACTGAAAAAAAGAAACAAGCTGCAAAAGCGCTGCCGCGAGCATCAATTTAAATAACAATAACGCTTCCGGCATAGCGGTATATGCTCCGGCTGTTTTTATCGTTATTTTCTGCGCTGCGAACAAAAGCAGCATATTCAAAACAATGAGCGCCGGCGGAAGAAACCACGTCCGCTTTAAATCCGCGATTTTTTTTGAAGTATCCGCTGTCGAAAACGAAAAAAAGCACAGAAAAAACAACGCCAGCCCGGAAAGAGCAAGCAGCAGAACCACAAAAAAATATTCGGAAACATATACGCGGTATTGAAAAAACGGAAACGAAACGATGCTGTATTGTCTGTCCCAGCCGGCTTCTGCGGTTTTTTTCAGATTCCGCAAGTCTGCCGCGGTGCTTTCTTTGCCGAGCAAATCCGACAGTACCGTGAAAAATGCGGCGCCGTTTTTTTCGGGCACAAGTGAAAAACCGACGGCGGGAATATCCGAATCAAGCAGAAAATTCAGTTTCGGGTCGGAATCGATAATTCCGAGGCGGTACAAACTCATGCTTTTTCCCGCAACGGTAAACGGAATTCGCGCTTTTGTCATTGCGGAAAAGCAGTACTTTACCAACGGAAGCGGAGCAACGGTTTTTGCTCCGCCGGGAATGACATGAACCATATCGAGAAACTGTGCCGCTGCGCTTTGAATTACAAATGCGGCGGCAGGTTCTGTGCTTGCAAGATATTCTTCCGATTCCGGCGGAATCATTTTGCCGCCCGCTTCCGGCTCGTCGGGATTTGCGGAAACTTCGGCGCAGCATACAACAGAAACATTGACTGCCGGCGGATTTTCTGCGAACTGCGACAAAAAAGCGCACAGCGGCTCGAATAATTTTTCTGCATCCCGCTGAGAAATCAATATAAGCAATGTGTCATCGGCTGCTTCCTCTGCGGAATTGTTCCCTGTATATGAAAACAAAATATCAAAAGGAATTCTCGCGGAATGAGAAGTTTTTCCCGCTTGTATTTCCGGGGCTAATCCGTGTTCTTGAAAAGAAAGAAATAATTCGAGGGAGCGCTGCGGGATTTCCGTAAATTCATTCGCTTTCAAAGGAAAAAACAAAAGTGAACAAAAAACGAATAATGCGGGATAAAATTTCTTATCCATAATCGATAATTGCAAAAATAATAAAAAATAAAAACACTCGCGTCAAGGCGTACTGTATTCATCGTGATTTTTATCCAGCGGGGGGGGTATTGACAAGGGGTGTAGGGGAAGGATAAAATAAAAAACGATACCGTCTTTAAGCTGCGCTGTAAGAAAGTGCGGAAAAAAGCAGAAAAAGTGCGAAGAAGGTATTGACAAAGAAAGAAGAGGAGTGATAAACTCTTTTTCACCTCGAAAGAGGGGCGCGGGAGTTTTTTAGAGGGAACTTTTGCGCATTGATATTTGAAAAGAACAGGGAAGAAGGAAGAAGCACCGAGGGTATAGGAATATATTTTCGGGAGCAGCACAAGGGAAGGAAAGGAAGCGAAAAGGAACTGTCAGAAAGAGGGCAGGGACGAACGAAAGATGAAATCACCGACTTCTTTAGGGGAGTCGTTGAAATAATCATGGAGAGTTTGATCCTGGCTCAGAACGAACGCTGGCGGCGCGTCTTAAGCATGCAAGTCGAACGGCAAGAGAGAGGCAACTTTCTCCTAGAGTGGCGGACTGGTGAGTAACACGTGGGTAACGCATCTTGCGGACGGGGATAGCCGGTAGAAATACCGGGTAATACCGGATACGAGCGCGGCGGGGTGGAGCCTGCTGCGGTGAAAGGGAGCTAAGGCTCCGCCGGAAGGACGGCCCGCGGCCCATTAGCTAGTTGGGGAGGTAACGGCTGACCAAGGCTATGATGGGTATCCGGCCTGAGAGGGTGGACGGACACATTGGGACTGAGATACGGCCCAGACTCCTACGGGAGGCAGCAGCTAAGAATATTCCGCAATGGGGGGAACCCTGACGGAGCGACGCCGCGTGAATGAAGAAGGCCGGAAGGTTGTAAAATTCTTTTGGACAAGAAGAAGGAGTCTTAGAGGGAATGCTAAGGCGGTGACGGTATTGTCTGAATAAGCAACGGCTAATTACGTGCCAGCAGCCGCGGTAACACGTAAGTTGCGAGCGTTGTTCGGAATTATTGGGCGTAAAGGGCATGTAGGCGGCTTGGTAAGCCTGATGTGAAATACCGGGGCTTAACTCCGGAATTGCGTTGGGAACTGCGAGGCTTGAATTACTGAGGGGGAGCCGGAATTCCAGGTGTAGGGGTGAAATCTGTAGATATCTGGAAGAACACCGATGGCGAAGGCAGGCTTCTATCAGATGATTGACGCTGAGGTGCGAAGGTGCGGGGATCAAACAGGATTAGATACCCTGGTAGTCCGCACAGTAAACGATGTACACTGGGTGTCCGGTCAAGAGGCTGGGTGCCGAAGCGAACGTGATAAGTGTACCGCCTGGGGAGTATGCCCGCAAGGGTGAAACTCAAAGGAATTGACGGGGGCCCGCACAAGCGGTGGAGCATGTGGTTTAATTCGAAGCAACGCGAAGAACCTTACCCGGTCTTGACATCCCCCTGGATATGGGGCAATGCCCATAGCCCTTCGGGGCAGGGGAGACAGGTGGTGCATGGTTGTCGTCAGCTCGTGTCGTGAGATGTTGGGTTAAGTCCCGCAACGAGCGCAACCCCTATCCTTAGTAGCCAGCAGTAAGATGGGAACTCTAGGGAGACTGCCGGGGATAACCCGGAGGAAGGTGGGGACGACGTCAAATCATCATGCCCCTTATGACCAGGGCTACACACGTGCTACAATGGCGTAAACAAAGGGAAGCGAGACCGCGAGGTTAAGCAAAACCCAGAAAATGCGTCTCAGTTCGGATTGTAGTCTGCAACTCGACTACATGAAGCTGGAATCGCTAGTAATCGCAGATCAGAATGCTGCGGTGAATACGTTCCCGGGTCTTGTACACACCGCCCGTCACACCATGGGAGTCGGAAATGCCCGAAGTCAGTGACCCAACCGAAAGGAGGGAGCTGCCGAAGGCAGGTCCGGTAACTGGGGTGAAGTCGTAACAAGGTAGCCGTACCGGAAGGTGCGGCTGGATCACCTCCTTTCTAAGAGAAAGGGAACGATGCGTTGAGGTGTATCAACGCTGTTATAGAGCTGAAAACTTTCTTTGTGTATTTCTTCTTTCTCCCTGTTGTTTCTTTTATAAATTGGGACTGTAGCTCAGTTGGTTAGAGCACTTCTCTGATAAGGAAGGGGTCAAAAGTTCAACTCTTTTCAGTCCCATTTTTATATAGCTGAAAGAAAATGATCTTTGAAAAAGGAAGGGAAGGGGACGCGAAGCGAGCGGG
>JAMPCJ010000009.1 GCA_023666275.1 Treponema brennaborense
GGGGGGGGGTATATTCTTAACCTCATGCAGTAACGCCGCGGATCCCGACCCCGCACCTGGCAGCGGCGGCGGAGATGAGGACGGCGGATATGAAATCTACATCCCCGATCCGGATGATGACAGGGATATACCGAGCGGTGCAACAGTCGACAAGAAAACCGGCGCGGTAACCAAAGACGGCATACTTTACGCCTGGGATCCCGCAAAAGCAGTCGGTACCGTAACAGTTCCCGACGGCATAATAAGCATCGGGAAAGGTGCCTTTGAAAACTGCACGGAAATGACAAGCGTATTCATTCCCGCAAGCGCAGTGGTTTACAGTGACTACAATCCGTTTGCCGGCTGTACAAAGCTTACAAGCATTACGGTAGACGCAGCTAATGACAAGTTCACATACAGCAATGATAAAACAATGCTGCTCAACAAGACTACCTCAGCCACGACAAAACTGTATGCCTGGCCGTCCGCGGCGGGCGGGATTACAATACCCGATTACATATCGGAGATCGGCAGCGGCGCATTTGCCGGATGCAGCGGACTTACAAAAGTAACAATTCCCGACAGTGTAACAAGATTTATCGGCAGTGCATTCGAGAACTGCGCCGATCTTAAGGAAATATCCGCAAACGGAAAATGGCTGCTGCTCAACGGCAGCGAGCGGAAAGTATTCGATTCGCTTTCAGTCAGCGATATAACCGATGACAGAATGGATGCCGCATTCATCCGCATTCCCGACGGCGCAAATTTTGACGGCAGCGGCGCGATAATCGACGCCGAGGGAACGCTGATCGGCTGGGCGGAATCGCCGAACGGAAAGAGAACGGTTCCTTCGGCGGTAAAGAAAATCGATTCCGATGTATTCTTGAACTGCACCGGTTTAACCGAGATAGTTATTCCCGCAAGCGTAACATCAATCAACAGCGGAGCGTTCCGCGGCTGCCTGAATCTTGCGGTTTTCACGGTAGATGAAAATAATACCAAGTATTCCGCAGCGGGCGGTATTCTGTACGATAAAAACAAAACGCAGTTGATAGCCTATCCGTCCGCGGCAGGCAATATCAACCTTGCCGAAAAAATGGCTTCCTCGGTAACGAAAATCGGCAATCAGGCATTCCGCAATTGCACCGAGCTCGAAAGCATTACGATTCCCGATTCCGTAAACTCAATCGGAACTTGGGTATTTACCGGCTGCGAAAAGCTTGCAACGATAAGCATCAACGGAAAATGGCTGATGGGCTCCACAGGAAAACAGATTGTACCCGAAATCGATAAATTCCAGAATGAAAACAAACAGTACGAGTTTACCCGCATCGGAAGCACGTCGGTTACGGTGGAGAACGCGCTGCTGACAATCGAAAACGGCGTGCTGACCAAGGCTGCTGTGTACGGCACCGGTGCCGTAACCATTCCCGACAGCGTAACGAGCATTGACGAAGAGGCGTTCTTAAAGTGCACGGGGCTGAAAAGCATAGTAATCCCCGGCAGCGTGAAAACAATCGGTAAAAACGCGTTCAAACAGTGCACTGCACTTGCAGCACTGACGATCGACAGCGGCGTGCAGACAATCGGCAATCAAGCGTTTGTCTATTGCTCGGCACTGACAGACGTAACCGTTCCCGACAGTGTAACGGAAATCGAATGGGGAGCGTTCTCGCAATGCACCGCTTTGAAGAGAGTCCGTCTTTCCAAAAATCTGAAAAAACATAATACGATGTTTCCCGGATGCGTGAGCCTTAAAACGATAGAAGTGGATGACAGCAACGAGCTGTACATCGTCAAAAACGCTCCCGAAGCCGCCGGCGGCGGGGCAATGCTTCTTGCAAAGGAGGAAGAGGTTGAAAGACTGTATGCCTGGCCGTCGGCAAAAGGAAATGTTGAGATACCCGATTACATAGAGGTTATTGACAGTCAGGCGTTCCGCGGCTGCACGGAACTGACAGGCGTTACAATCCACGAAAAGGTAAGAAAAATCAGCCCACAAGCGTTTTTTGAATGCGAAAACCTCACGGACATACAAGTACCCGGAAACGGAACCTGGGGGCGCTTTCAGTCGAGTCAAAGCTGGAATTCTTTCAGTATCGGAGATTTTATCGATGCCGGAAAGATTGCTGCGGAATTAAAGAATACCGTAAAAGACTCAACTTTTAAATATAAATACCGCCGTTTTACCAATGAAGAATACATTATTGATAATGAAACCGGAGCGGTGGTAACAATATCGGGAGCGCTGCTTGCCTGGAGACCTGCGCCTACGAAAGCGATAACAATTCCCGACGGCATAACGAGAATTTCCAACGATGCATTCCGCGAGTGTATTGAGTTACCCGCCGTAACGATTCCCGAAGGCGTAATATCGATTTCCAGCAGTGCATTCCGTGACTGTACCGCGTTAACCGAAGTAACGATACCTGCAAGTGTAAAGAGCATTTCTTCCAATGCGTTCCTTAATTGCAGCGCATTGAAGACAATAACGTATCTCGGTACGCAAGAGCAGTGGGAAAAGACATCGTTTGCAGGGCTTTTCTCCGCCAAAGTGCACGTAGAATACAAAGGTAATGACGCCGACGATGACACGGAGAACGGCGAGAACACGTCGTCCGGCACTACGGAAGTGTAATTCCGCGGGAGTGCGGGTACATACTCCTGCGGCGGCGCACAGTATGCTGTGTAATACCTGCACAGCATACTGTGCGCCGCCGCTAAAGCATAATCGAGCAATGTGCTAAAGCATAATCGAGCGGTCTGCTGAAGCGCCGCGGTGCAGATTATGTATTGAACTTGAAAAAAATCACGTCGCCGTCCTGCACAACGTATTCTTTGCCTTCGATGCGGTATTTGCCGGCGGCTTTGATGCCCGCCTCGGAGCCGTACTGCACGAGATCCTCGAATGAGTACACTTCCGCCTTGATGAATCCTTTTTCGAAATCCGTATGGATAACGCCGGCGGCTTTCGGCGCGGTGTCTCCGGCATGAATTGTCCAGGCGCGGCATTCGTCGGCGCCGGCGGTCAAAAACGTGCGCAGTCCCATCAAATGATACGCGGCTTTTGCCAGCACGCAAAGTCCCGATTCTTTCAGTCCTAGTTCCGCCAGGAATTCGGCGCGTTCGGCAGGATCTTCCATATCCGCAAGTTCCGCTTCGAATTTGCCGCAAATCACCACAACGTCGGTATGTTCGCGCGCGGCAATTTCGCGGACGGCGTCGATATGCGGACTGCCGTTTTTTGCGCCGTCTTCATCGGTATTGCAGACGTACAGCTGCGGCTTCATCGTTATCAGATGACAGTCGTATATCGCGTTTTTTTCGTCGTCGGAAAGTTCCGCAAGCCGCGCGGGTTGTCCGTTTTCCAAAAGCGGTTTGATTTTGGAAACGGCGCCGAGCACAACGGCGGCTTTTTTCTGCTCTTCTTTGCCCATGACGCGGCTGGCGCGTTCCGCCTTTTCGATCCGTTTGTTCACGGTGTCAAGGTCGGCAAAGGCGAGTTCCATATTGATGGTTTCGATGTCGCCTGCGGGATCGATCGGCACGCTGACTTTGGCGTCGTCGCGGACATGCATGATGTCGGGATTTTCGAAACAGCGCACAACATGCGCGATAACGCCGACTTCTCTGATGTGGCCGAGAAATTGGTTGCCGAGTCCTTCGCCTTTCGACGCGCCTTTTACCAAGCCCGCAATATCCACGAATTCGACGGATGCGGGTACTTTGCGTTTTGTTTCGAATTTCCGCGCAAGATAGTCGAGCCGTGAATCGGGCAGATCCACAATGCCGATGTTCGGGTTTATGGTGCAGAACGGATAATTTGCCGCTTCCGCCGGAGCCGACGTAAGGGCTGAGAAAATGGTTGACTTTCCGACGTTGGGCAGTCCGACAATGCCGCAGTTTACAGACATAATATCCTCGATAACGCAAATATGTGCGCGGTATAACAGAGCGCACGGAAACTATACCTTTTTTGCGGAAAATCCGCAACGGCCGGAAATCGCTGTGCGGCGCCGGTTTCCGCTTCCGCTTCGTCAGAACGCATCGGCTGCTGCCATTGCTTGAAACGGCAAATAATGGTATGTTTTGAAGCAGTAATACATATTCGAGGTTGCTGATGATTCAGGCAGAGAACGCCGCCGATGCGGGCGCGGAATGCAAAGAAATTATTGCGTCGTGCCGCGCGGAAATGGCAAAACGGCTCATAGGACAAACGGAAATTACCGACGGTATTTTGACCGCAATGATTGCAGGCGGGCATCTGCTGCTCGAAGGCGTGCCCGGTCTTGCGAAAACGCTTGCCGTGCGCACGTTTGCCGAAATTTCATCGCTCGATTTTAAGCGGGTTCAGTTTACTCCCGATTTGCTGCCCGCCGATATAACAGGCACATTGATATACAATCAGGTTTCGGGCACGTTTTCCGTCAGAAAGGGGCCCGTGTTTGCCAATTTGCTGCTTGCGGACGAAATAAACCGTGCGCCGGCGAAAGTGCAGTCCGCGCTTTTGGAGGCAATGGCGGAACATCAAGTAACGATAGGCGACGAATCGTTTCCGCTGCCGGATCCTTTTTTTGTTCTCGCGACGCAGAATCCGATTGAGCAGGAAGGCACGTACAGTCTGCCCGAAGCGGAACTCGACCGTTTCCTGCTGAAAGTGCTGGTGCCGTATCCGTCTGCGCAGGAAGAAGCGGCAATCGTAAAAAGCGGCGCTCAGGTGCCCGATATTCCGATAAACGCCGTTTTTTCCGCGGAAAAACTGAATATGTGCAGGGCGCAGCTCGGCCGCATTTCGATGCAGGACGAAATTGTCAATTACATTGTGTCGCTGGTAACTGTTACCCGTCCGGAAAATACGTCCGGCACAAGGCAGTCCGGCGGCATTCGTGCCGATTTTCTCCGCTACATTTCGTTCGGGGCATCTCCGCGTGCCGGAATCGCGCTTGCTGTCTGCGCAAAAGTGCGGGCATTGTTTGACGGACGTTCGTTTGTGCTGCCGGACGATGTGAAAAAAGCGGCGCCGTCTGTGCTTCGTCACCGTCTTGTGCTTTCCTACGAGGCTGCGGCGGATAATGCTTCCGCGGACGCTGTCATCGAAAAAATCTTGGAATTGATGCCGGTACCATGACAGGTTTTCGCTCGGCTTCTTCTTATTCTCGAACATCGGATCGAAGCGCACTGGCGGAAAAAGCGATGCGTCTGCGGCTTTCCGCGCTGGCGGTTGCCGGCGGGCTTCGTGCCGGATCATTCAGTTCTCTGCGCCGCGGCCAAGGCATGGAATTTTGCGGCGTGCGGGATTATTTTTACGGCGATGACATGCGTTCCATAGACTGGAATGTAACATCCCGCATGGGAAAACCGTTTGTCAAATTGTTTGAAGAAGAACGGGAAATAACATTTTTTTTGATTGCCGATTATTCGCTTTCCATGTCCGCCGGCGGTTCGGCAAAACTGCGCGGCGCTGCCGAAGTCGGCGAAGTATTCACGCTTGCCGCGCAGCAGATGAACAGTCCCGTCGGCGCAGTTTTTTTTGACGGCGGCATTCGTTTTTCCAGTGCGCCGAGGAACGGTGCCAAGCACAGCATGATGGTTTTCAATGCGTTTGAAACGTTCCGCCCGCCGCGCACAAACGGCGGTTCCGCTTTAAAACAGGCGCTGCAAGGCGCGCAGCATCTTTTGAAAAATCGTTCGCTTGTTGTGATTTTGTCCGATTTCCGCTGCGCCGGCTACGAAAATTCGCTTGCGCATCTTGCCGTCAAACATGATGTTCTTGCGCTCCGTTTTACGGAGCCTGCGGATTTTTGCATAGCGGATGTCGGTTCCGCGCTTTTTTATGACCCCGAAAGCGGATGCCGCCGATTTTTCCCGACCGGCAGCCGCGGTTTTTCCAAAGCCTGGAAAGAATACGGCGTAAAATCGCTTGAAGAATGGCGGCATATTTGCATGCGGCACGGCGCCGTTCCCATCGCGCTGTCTGCGGCGGATGATCCTGTCCGCGAACTTTCTGCGTTTTTATCTTCCGGCGGAATAAAAAATGCGGCTTCCGCAAAAGGCGGCGCGGAATGAATGCGGAAAAACGGCGCGTTTTCATCGCATCGGCGGTAATTTTTCTGTGCGCTGCGGCGTGTCTGTCTGCGGAAAATGTCGGCGCCGAAAACGTGCTGCTTTTGCCGCAGGAAGTGTTTGTCGGCGACGAAGCGGAACTGCGGTACATGCTGCCGGAAAAAATTTCCGAATACGGCATTTCCGAAGAAACGCTGCTGAAAATTCCGGTGCCTGTTTCCGGCTGGGAATATGCGGAAACGATTTGCACGGTAAAATCCGTTTCCGTGCGTTTTTCTGACGGTGCCTGTTCCGTGTCGGTTGTTTTTGTCCCCTGGCGCGCGGGCATGATTGATTTTCCGCCTCTGCCTGCGGATGTTTTCGCTTCCCTGCTGCCGGATATTTTCGGCGGGACGGAATTTGCGATTGATATTCCGCCGATACATATTTGTTCCGCGCTTGAAAAAACCGGCGCCGATTCGCTGCAGCCGCCGCATGCGCCGCTCGTTGTTCCCGGAACGACATATATTATTTACGCGTGCGTTACGCTGTTTGCGGTTGTTTTGTTTTTGCTGTTCATTGTATTTACGCGTTTCCGCCGCATAAAGAACGCCGTGTCGGGCTTTTTCCGCGCCCGTATATGTTCCCGCGCATATCGGAAAGCGGTGCGTCAGCTGCGCCGTCTTGAAAAAAAGCAGGCGCTGTACAATGATGCTGCGTGCGCCGCGTCATTGTCCCGTATTATCCGCCGTTATTTCGAAGAACGCTTTTCTTTCCCGTTCTGCGCGGCTTCCGCACAGGAAATACAGCCGCTGTTTGTCCGCCTTTTTTCCGAAATAAACGGCACGCTCTCCGAAGAAGTCGCCGCCGTGCAGGCGTTCTGTGTGCGCTTGGATTTTATCCGATTCAGCGGCGGACTGCCGGATTCGGATTTTCCGGCGGAAGAACGGCGGAACATGATGGCGCAGATCAAGGCGTGTCTGCGCTTTTTCGAAATGCCCGAACGGGAGGACAGTCATGACGCTGACGCTTGCGCATCCTGAATCTCTGCTGTTTTTGCTGTGCATTCCTGCGTTTTTTTTATTGCGCAGGCACAATATTTTGCAAAAGCCCGCATTTCCGCTGGTTTTTGCGGATTGGAACGGCACGCCTTTCGAGTGGAAATACCGTGCGCTCGGCGCCGCGCGTGTTCTGTCGGCGGCATGCTGTGTCGCTGCTTTTTTTGCGTGCACTGCGGCGTTATCGGATCCGATGTTTGTCCGCCGCGAAAAAGTATATACTTCGCGCGGTGCGGATATTGTCTTTGTCATAGATATCAGTCCTTCAATGGCGGCGCTTGACATCGGCAGCGGCACGCGGCTCGATGCGGCAAAACTGGCAGTCGCGGAAACTGTCTGCCGCATGAAAGGCGTTTCGTTTGCGTTAATTGCGATGGGCTCCGACGCGGCTTTAATTGTGCCGGCGACTATGGATCACGAAACGTTTCTTTCGCGCCTTGAGTCGCTGCAAATCGGCGCGCTCGGCGACGGAACTGCAATCGGAACCGGCATTGCGACGGCGGTGTATCACGCCGCGGCTTCGACTTCGCCGGAAAAATGCATTGTGGTTATGACTGACGGCGAAAATAATGCCGGAGTAATTCATCCGCAGTCGGCGGCAAAAATAGCCCGCAGCCATAATATCGCCGTATACGTCAACGGCATCGGTACAAAAGGCCGCGTGCTTTTGGAATATTCCGATCCCGCATCGGGAAAACTGTATTCGGGTTATCTTGATTCGGACTTTGACGAGCGGCCGCTTCACGAAATTGCGCATGAAAGCGGCGGAAGATATTTCGGCACCGAAGATTTAAATGCTCTGCAAAGCGCGCTGCTGGATATTTGCGGCAGGGAACATGTCGAGCAGACATTTTATTATAAAACGTCCGAAAAATCGTTGTCGGGGCAGCTGTTCGCCGCTGCGGTAATTTTGTCTGTTTTTGCCTGGATGATTCGGCGGATGTATATGAAGGAAATCTTGTGAATATATATTTTTCGCGTCCGTATGCGCTGTTTGCGCTGCTGCTTCTTGCGATTGCGCTGTTATACAGATGCGCCGGCTTCCGCCGTTTAAAAGCGCTTCCGTTTATGGCTTCTGCCGATGATGACTGCGGCACGGCATTTTTCATTTTCCGTCTGCGCCGCTTTATCGGCATGCTGTGCACTGCTTCCGCCTGGATTTGCCTTGTCTTTGCTTGGAGCGGTCCCGAATGGGGAATGTTTTCGGTGCCGGTGCGCACATCGGGAGGCGCCATTTCTTTTGTGTTCGATGTTTCATACAGCATGACTGCGCAGGATATGCCGGGCAGCCCTCCGAAAACAAGACTTGACGCCGCGGCTTTATGTGCGGAAAACATACTCGAAAAAATCGGGGACTGCCCCGTGTCCGTTGTTCTTGCAAAAGGTTCCGGCGTTATCGCGGTTCCTATGACGGAAGACAAAAATGCTGTCCTGTCGTTAATGCGGAATCTTTCTCCGGCAATGATGAGTTCTGTCGGCAGCGATATAGGAAGCGGCGTTGCGGCGGCAATTAGATCGTTTCCTTCCCAAACGGCAAAAAAAGCAAGCATTATTGTGTTTACCGACGGCGAAGAAACCGCCGGTTCTCTGGAAAAAGCGATAGAAGAAGCTGTCCGCTGCGGCATTTCCGTTATTATTGCGGAAACGGGAACGGAAGCCGGCGCTGCGGCGGCAGCCGGCGGCGGAGAAACCGAAGTACACACATCATTGCAGAAAAACAAACTGCATCGAATTGCGGAAAAATACGCCGCAGCCGAAAAAAAAGCAAAATTTCCCATTGCCGAAAACGAGCGCGTTCCGGTACTATGCATTGACGCTGCTGTTCCGTCGGCATGCGCCGAAATTGCCGAAAAAATCCCGCTGCACACCGATGCCTGCACGGTGTTTGAAATCCGCCGCAAACCGCGCGCGCGTTTGTTCGCCGCTCTTGCATTGATTTTTTTTGCTGCCGGAATTTTATGCAGGGAATTCCGTCTTCCGCGCATTGACGGCGACGAACCCGATTCCGCGGAAAAACACGATGCCGGCGCCGATCGTGCTGCCGGAAATAAAAAGCATCCGTTTTCTCCGCTGATGTGTGTGTTTTTGGCGCTTTTTTCGGGAATGTTTTTTGTGTCCTGCACGGAAACGGTAAAACAGACGGTTTCCGTATTGGAAGGCACAATCCGCTGGCGCAAACAGGAATATCAAAATGCGTCGGCCGTGTTTCTGCGCGTCCTGAATAACTGCGCCGAAGAAGATCCGTCCAATCCTGCCGCCGGCTACGCGCTGCTGGGGCTTGCTTCCTGTTATATTATGCAGGGTGAATACGATGCCGCCATTGCGCGCCTGTCGCAAATTCCGCAGGACTCTCCGCAGTCCGTATTGGCCGCCGCGGCGTATAACGGCGGTGTTGCGCGCTACATGTCGGGAAAATATCAGGCTGCCGCGGACTTATTCAAACAATCGCTGAAACATGACAGTCAGAATCTTCAGGCAAAAATAAATTTGGAATTATCGCTGAAGCAAATCGCAAACGCGTCGAAAAACGGAATGCAGAATCTTGTTTCGGTGCCGGAGCAGGAAAACGCGCGCATGCTGGAGCAGCCGCTGTTTTCCGTTATCAAAGAGGAAGAACAAAACCGATGGAAAAATCATCTGCCGCAGACAATTTCGGACGATTCAGACATAGATTATTGATTTGCTGTTTTTTTTATGCGTATGCTTTGTCCGCTGCCGCGCCGTTTTCGCATAACGAGCTGACTGCCGCGCCGCTTTCCGATTATGTTTTTGCCGGCGCCGAATGCGTCTGCGAACTGACAGTTCCGAACGTGCCTCCTGCGCAAGTTGCGGTACAGGTGCAGCCGCTGCAGTCCGAAGCGGCGTTTTACGAGGTCAGAAAATCGGAAAAAATCACGGACGGAATGCACGGAACGTCCATAGAATTCGTGTTTGCGTTTTCGGTTCCCGGCACGTATCGGCTGCCGTCCGTGCCTGCGCGCATTCAGTCTGAAGCCGTGCGCATCGCTTTTGCGCCGATTCGCGTTACGGAAAATCCGCAGACACTGGTGCCGCAGGCTGTCTGTGTCCCGAAAAATCCGCGAATTTCGGAAACCGGTGTCTGCGCGGGCGACGTTGTGCGAATGGAACTGCGCGCGCGCTATTTTGCGCAGATACACGAAATTTCGGCGGAACTGCGGGAAGATATGCTTTTCATACAAAAAGAACAGCCGGTGCCGCTGCCGTATAAGCGGGATACGTTTCAGCCTGATTTTGAAACAATAGCCGAATTTGACTGGATTCCGTCTGCGGCAGGGCAGGCGGAAATCCCGCCGGTATATGTGACGTGCGATGCCTGGAACGGTACAAAATCCGTCATCACGGCGCAGGCAACCCGCATATTTGTTTCGTCGCCGAAAAAAAGTTCCGCGGAAGATTTTGCCGAAGCCGCGGCGGCTGCCGAGAATCGTCTTCGGAATGCGGAAAATCCTGCGCATCGGCAGCCTGCCGTGAATACGGAGCAGGCAGTTTTTTCCGAAGAACAGCGGCGCTGTGCGGAAAATATTGCCGCATTCAGGGAACGGGAACGGAACAGTTTTTTTCCGCGTAAATTCAGGCAGAAGCGAATCGCCGAGGAACGCAAAGCAGGTCTTTCCGCCGCGCAGAAAAACGAATGCCCGCTGTGGCCGTTTGCCGCCGCGGGAGCCGCTTTGCTTTCGGCTGCTGTTCTTGCCGTTTTTGCTGCTGTGCGGCATAAAAAACGGAGAGCTTTGCAGACGGCACTTTGCTGCGTTTTTTTTGCGGCAGCGTTGTCTTTCGGCATTCCGGCAGCTGTTCTGCGTGCGCCGCGCCGCGCCGTTGCTTTCGGCGGAAATATCCGCGTGATACCGGAACACAGCGGCGCGGCAAGAGGTTCTTTGTATCCGGGGCAGTGCGTGCGCGTTCTTGCGGAAATCGGCGGCTGGGCGCGTATTGCTTCCGGACAAAGCGGCAGCGGCTGGACGGAAGCGGAAAACCTTATATTTTACGGACAATAATATGGATTTCGGCGATATTCTTTCTCAATGGGATAATTTGCAGTCTGAAAAAGCAAACGGCCGCCGCAGCGCGGATGCGCGTTCGGAAATTCCGCAGAACGGGCAGGCTTGGCGGAATAAAAAGAAGCAGCCTGATTCCATGCCGTCAGCGGGAAAAAAACAGAGCGGACAAATCGGAAAAGCCCGTATTCATCGGGAGCCGCGCATAAATCCTATGGAATTCTGGCTGCGCCGCTACGGCATTGAGGACAAAGACGCCGCCATGGAAAATGCGGAAGAAAAAAACAGGCTGAACAGCCGTGCGCTGCTTCATTCCATGCCTTACGATGATACAATTGATTTGCATGGACTTACCGGCGACGAAGCATGGAAGAAACTTGATTCGTTTATCGCTGCCTGCTGCCGCCGAGGTTTCTGCAAAGTACTTATCATTCACGGAAAAGGAAATCATTCAAACGACACGCCGGTACTGCGCGGCATGGTCAGAACATTTATCGAGCAAGATTCCCGCCTTGGGGAATTCGGTTTTGCGGACAATGCGGACGGCGGCAAAGGCGCAACTTGGGTAATAATACGGAAAAAAGACTTGTAACATTCCGCCTATTTGATTATTTTTTTGTAAGAGGAATACATGAACGATTTATATGAAGAACTCGGCGTGCCGAAAACGGCTTCGGCTGAAGAGATAAAAAAAGCATACAAAAAACTCGCAATCAAATATCATCCCGACAAAAATCCCGGCGATGCCGCTGCGGAAGAAAAATTTAAAAACATAAATGCTGCGTATTCCGTTCTCGGCGATGAATCCAAGCGGGCACAGTATGACAGATACGGAAATGCCGGGCAAAGCGCATCACACCATGCGGGGCAGCACGCATACGCGGATCCGTTTTCACAGGAATATTCATGGAATTCTTCCGCGCGGAACCGATACGGAACCGAAGATGATTTTTGGGAATGGTTTACGGAAATGCATGATTCTCGGCAGGACAGCTATCGAACGTATACGTACCGTACATCAGACAAAAACTCCCCGCGGGGCATGACGACCAAAAACGCGTTTTCGCAGCTGCTTACCGGCATACTCGGAATTTTATTTGTTTTATTTGCCGGACGCTTTTTATTATTCGTTCCGTTCGGCTTGATTTTGTGGTTCGTTTTGCTGGTAAACAGCGTCATGGGAACAATCCGTTCGATTATCTATTTATTTTCTTTGTGGTTTCATAAAAACTGACGCGGCTGGTTCCGGCAGGAAAAAACTGCTTGCCGCTTTGTTCGGCTGTTTTGCGGAAGAAAAAAAGCAATCCGCAGATTATGCTGTCTGCGGCGGCTGCGCGTTCGGCGCTGTGTACTAGCGCTCTCTGAAAATAATCCGTCCCCGATTTAAATCATACGGCGAAAGCGCAACTTTTACACTGTCGCCGGGAACAATTCTGATGTAATGCTTCCGCATCTTCCCCGATAAATGCGCAAGAATGATATGTTTGTTTTGCAGTTCCACTCTGAACATAGTGTTGGGCAGCGCCTCTTTTACGATTCCTTCAACCTCGATAGCTTCCTCTTTAGCCACAATTCCTCCATATTGTCAAATCTTAAAAAGCGAAAAAAACGAAAAAATAATTTGCTTTTTTAAGATTTCATTCGTATAATTTTATGAGTAAATAAATATGTTGTCAACACAGGAGCAAAAAATGGAAAAAGATTTTAATCAAAAAATGAAAGAAGCCTTATTGGCTATGAAAAAAGAAATAATAGATCAATTGATGGCGAACACTGCGGATTTTCATCAAATAGTCGAAGGCGTAGAGGCAAAAGACGATATAGATATTGCTTCGGATGTGATTGACAGAAAAATGCTTGATACAATGGGCACAAAAGATATAAACCGCATGAAGCTGATAGATTCCGCGCTGACAAGGCTGGAGCAGGGGAAATACGGTTTGTGCATGAAATGCGGAAAAAAAATTCCGCAGGACAGGCTGGAAGCAATTCCTTACGCGCTTATGTGCATTGAATGCAAAACTCTCGATGAACGGCGGAACAGATAATCCTGCCCGAAAACGGCAGCGTTTTTATCGAAGCGGAAAGCAAAACGATGTGTGCGCTTGCGATTATATTCGGAGCCGTAATGACGGTCATTACGAGGAACTCATTAAAATTCGAGCTGCATCGGCAATGCTTTGCGGCGTAACATATTCTTCTACCAAGTAAGCATTTTTGCCTTCGGTTGTCCGCGTCAGTTTGAAAAAGCGTAATTTCAAATTTTGTTTATTGAGTTCCGCGTCTTCGTTTTTGCTGTCCGGGATTTTCAAATCGGATAAACGGCTGCGGAAATCGGAAAGCAGCTGACGATCGGCAGAAGTTTCGGCATCGTCGGTTGGCTTTTCGTCCGCCGCCTGCCGTGCCGGTTTTTCCTGCGCTTTCTGCGGCGGCCTGCCTAAGGCAAGAACATAGTGTTCGGTTTCGCTGATCGATTTATGCATAAAAATTGTTTGCTTGCCGCCGCCCGCTTCTCCCAAATCAAAGGACATTAAGTCCAAATTATTTTCTGATGTGTTTTTGCCGCCGCAATTATCGGATTCCATTTCAAAGTCCTTGTTTTGCCGTTATTTTTCCGGTTTTTCAATCAAATCGGAACGGGAAGGTTTTCCGGTAAGAAAAATTCTGATGTACAATTTAATCCAGGCGCAGATTTCCCGCGCAAATGCATTTACCGTGAACAGCGGCGATGTTTTTGCCGCAATCCCGCTGACACGGGCAAAGCCGAGCCGCCGCGCAAGCAATTCCGCACGTGCGAGATGATACCAGCTTGTTGTGATTACCAGCGGATTTTCGAGCAGTGTTTCGATTTTTATTCCGCTGTCGGCGGCGGCGCACGCTGCGCCGAATATGAAATTTTCGATTGTGTCTTTTGCTTTGTCTTCCTGAATGATGCGTTCCTGCGGAATGCCGAGTTCCGCAAGGTATGCGGCAAGCACCGGAGCTTCCGCGCAGGGCGTGAACTTTCCTGTTCCGCCGGAAACGACGGCTTTTGTTTCTTCATGTGTTTTCAGATACAAAGCGGCTGCTTCGATGCGGGCTTTGGGGACAGGGCCGAGTGTTCCTTTGCGGGTTATTCCGCCGCCGAGTACAAATAAATATGCCGGATGTTCCGAGCCGTCTGCAATAACGGGCGTGCAAATGCGGCGTGTCATGACGACGCAAAGGCAGGCGCAGATAAACGCTGCCGCGGAAAGCGCAAGAACAGCCGTGCGCGGAAGTTTTTTGCGGAACAGCGGCTTTCCGAACAATCTTCTGCATCCGGCATACAAAAAAAACACGCCCGATGCAAGCCACACCAGACTGAAACCGACAACGGACGGCGCTTTTATTTGCAGTACCGCGTAATAGCCGATGCCTGCTGCGGCAAGGCACAGCAGAAATGCGCTCGGTAAATGTTGTAAAAAGGTTTTATTTTTCATCTGTTTTTATTCGTGTTCCTGTGGCGAAGATAATGACGGAAACTTGCTTTCGGCGGCTCGGCAGCTCAAAGCGGGAACAGCAGTCCTTGCAGAACGGGCATTCTGCACACGAGCCCGCCGGCGCCATACATTGTGCTTACGAACTGAAACAAATACGCCGTTGTCGTGTCAAACACGCAGCGGCGTATCCGGTTCTTATATGCGTCCGCGCAGCACGGCGCAGACGCTGTTTTTTCTTAACTGATGCGGCGGCTACTGAAGCAGAGAAAGAACGCTTTGCGTAGACTGATTTGCCTGCGCCAGCATTGCCGTGCCTGCTTGTGTAAGCACCTGATTCTTCGTGAATTCGACCATCTGCTCTGCCATATCGGTATCGCGGATTCTCGATTCGGAAGCCTGCATGTTTTCCGCACCGACGTCCAAGCCGACAATCGTATGTTCAAGGCGATTCTGATAAGCGCCGAGATCCGCGCGCTGTTTGTTGATTTTTTTCAGCGCTTCGTCAAGCGTGCCGATTGCGCGGTTTGCATCATCCGGCGACTGCAATGTCATAATTTGATCTGCCGGATCGCGGAGATTCAGTGCCATAGCGGTCATTGTTCCGATGAACACAGCCATGCGCTGATCCATATTCGCGCCGATATGCAGCCACATTGATGCCGTTACGGTGTTTTCGCCGGTGTCTTTCGCAAAGCGTCCGGTGAGCATATTCATGCCGTTAAACTGCGCATGGCTTGCGATGCGGTCGACTTCCGCTACAAGCTGAGAAACTTCGACCTGAATCTGCATGCGATCCTCATCGGTATAAATGCCGTTTGAAGACTGCACTGCAAGTTCACGAATGCGCTGAATAATATCGGTGGTTTCCTGCAGATATCCTTCTGTTGTCTGGATAAAAGAAATGCCGTTCTGCGCATTTGTGGAAGCCATGTTCAATCCGCGTATCTGGCTCCGCATTTTTTCCGATACAGCAAGACCGGATGCGTCATCTCCCGCGCGGTTTATCCTCAAACCGGAAGAAAGTTTTTCCATGTTTTTTCCGGTTGCTCCGTTTGTAACGCCTAAACTGCGATTCGAAAACATTGCGCTCATGTTGTGATTGATAATCATGCTATACTCCTATAAAAGCCGTATTTGCGGCGCGGGCTGATATTCTGCAGATCCGGATTTTTTCCGAAAGTGCAGTTTTGTCCGTGTTTGCCATGTAATTACATTGTGTCAGAAAAATGCCTGACATTTTAACTATCGGAAATCGCAGGAAACTCTTTAGCAATTTTTGATAAAAGTGTTTATCTTATTTTTCATTGCCGATTCGGAGTGAACCGGCCGCAGCGAATAAAACCGATAAGTCTTGCGGCTGCCGAATTTCGCTTCCGCAGCAAAATGCGTATGCGGAAATGTTTTTCGGAAGCGGATTATGCTTTGATGCGGCGCGTTCGGGGCTTTGTGCGGTGGTTTCAGGGACTGATAATATTTATCAGGATTTGCGCATGATCGCTGAATTCCGCGGCGGAAAACCTCCAGCGGATAATTTGCGATGCAATTGCCTGTTCCGCTTCCGGCGGAAGAATTCCGGCAGGTTTTATCTGCACGGAACCCAGCGGAATGATGCCCTGCGGAAGTATATCGCATTCGGCGGTGATTTTTACGCCTGTCAGCCGTGTCTGTATTTCACGCGGAATGATTATTTCCGGTTTTTCGGGCTCTTCCAGACGCCGCTCGGCGGCGCCCTCGGAAACTATGACGATCTGCGTTTGTCCGCCGGCGGACGCACTGCCGGCAGGATTTACACTTCCGTTTGCCGCGGTATTCCCTGCCGTTCCGCCCGAATCTCCCATGCCTGCCGGCGCGGCATTTCCGTGAAGCGCGTCCGTTATTTTTTCGAGCGCTCCGGATATTTGCGGCGAAGATGCGTTTCCGCTTCCGGTATTTTTGCCGGAAAGTATTTGCGGCAAAGCCGCGGCATTTTCCGCGGCTTCCGCAGCGCTTCCTGCCAGCGCCGACGACGTTTGCTCGGAATACGTGTTTGTTTGCGGAACGTTTTCCGAATTGCTGACAATTTCTGGCCGTCCCGCAAATACGGATTCGTCCCATACGGGTTTTTCGGCTGCCGTGCGGCGTTTTTGGCTGTTCATGAGTTCTTCGATGCTGGGGACGAGCGTTTCCGTCCGCGGCACGGAGCTCGGCGCGGATGTTTTGCCGGCGTTTTTTTGCGTTTCCGCGGATGCTGTTTGCGGAGTGCTTGGTTCGGGAACACTTTGCGCCGATTTGCCGTGCGCCGAGGTTTTTGCGGGATTTTTCTGTTCCGCCGTCATCGGAGAAGCGGCTGCACTTTTTGCTGCGGGATTATTTTTCGGCACGTTCGGCGGAACGGCGCTCTGCGGCGGCGTTCCCTCCGAGAAGCGCTTGTTCTCCGCCGGATTCAATTGCTGCTGCGAGCCGCCGCGGCTGTTTTCGGACTGATGTTCCGATTTCTGCGTCGGCGCGGGCGAATCGATGCGCAGCGAAATGTTTTCAAAATGTTTCTGCGAAGTTTTTATCGGTATAAATACAAAAGACAAAAACAGCAGCAGCCATAATGCCGCTGTTGCCGCAAGACTTTTCCGTTCCGAATCTGCGGAAAAATATTTCATCTGCCGTTTCCTGTTTTCTGCCGTGTGGTTTGCGCGCTGCGGCTTTCCGTTCGCAGCTGTATCGCCGCAAAGCCGTTTTCCCGCAGAACATCAAACACGCGCACAATTACGCCGTTTGTTACAAGTTCGTCTGCTTCAAACTGTACGGGAAAATCTTTCCGTTCGGCAAACGGCACATCGGCTGCCGCCAGTTTCGCGGACAACTGCTCCATAGAAACCGTTTCCGCGTTGAAATATAATGTTCCGTCGGATCGTGCCGTAACCGTTATGCTGCGGATTTCCGCGTTTTCTGCCGTTTCCGATTCCGGCAGTTTGACCGAAATTGCGGGCAGAAGCGCAAATGTAGTTGAAACAAGAAAAAACAAAATGAGCTGAAATACGACGTCAATCATCGGAATCAAGTCAACTTGTGCACGCGCTGCTGCGCGCCGCAGGCGTTTCATTCGGCAGCCTCCTTGTGTTTATTTTTTCAGCCGAAGTATTAAATCGGAAGAAGCGGATTCTATTTGCGAAATAAATCGATCGGCTTGCGACACAAAATAATTGTGAAAAATGACGGACGGTATCGATATAAGCAATCCTGCCGCCGTTGTTACCAGCGCTTCGGAAATGGAACCGGCAAGCAAAGCCGGATTGCCCATTGTGCTGCCCGCACCGAGCACGCCGAATGCGCGGATATTGCCGGTAACGGTGCCGAGCAGTCCCAGCAGCGTTGAAATATTCGCTATGGTGCCGAGCGGCGTCAGCAAGTGTTCCAGTATCGGAATCTGCCGCGCGATTTCATTTGCGGCGGCTTCTTTTAAATTATCTTCTTTCATGCCGCGGCAGGCAATCGCTTTTTCAAAAACAAAAGCAAGCGGCGTTCCCGCGGCTTTGCAGTACGCGGCGGCACCGTCGAAATTGCCTGCGGCGAGTTTGCTTTCTATTTCAGGCATGAGCGCGGCATTTGATTTCTTCATCGCCTTGAAAAACAGCAGCCGCTCTATGATAATGAATGTCGCCGATACTGCGCATACTACAATCGGAATCATAAAAATTCCGCCGCTTTTTATTACTGCAAACATATAAAATCCTTTTTCGCAATTTTTCAGTAGTTGAATTTTGCGGTTACGGAAACATATCCTCCGCGTGTTATATAATTGCCGCAAATTATCCTGTCGGAATATGTAACCAATTTTACAATATCGTGTATGTCAACCGCAAGCCTGAATGCATCGGAAAAACGCTGCCACATCGAAGCGGAGCATTCCGGCACGGCGTCTTTTTTAATATCGTACTGTATGCGGCAGCTGAATCCGGTGTTTCCGTCGGCAGCCGCCGCGGAAAATTCCCCGAACAGCGCATTTGCGGCGTCAAGATCGTTTTTGTCCTGCCAGCGCGAAACAAGCCCCGCGGCTGCGGAAAATACTTTGGCCGAATATGCGCATCGAAATTCCGTGTCAAAGCGGAATATATCTTTGCGTGCGGAAGAAAATAATCCGCTGGTTTCATTCGGAATATAGCTGCCGGATGCATCGCAGTATACGGCTGTTATGGTGCCGTTTCCGAATGCCGTTTTCGAAACATTTATATCCGCGCCGAAAGAAAACGCCGCTCCTATCGGAACTTCCGTTTTTCCGCAAATAAACCAGTCTGTTTGTTCCTCGCTTTTATCCGTAAAATAGCAGTACGGATTTTTCCGCTGAAATTCCGCCGGATCGAATTGACTGCTGCGAAGTCCGCCGGAAACGGATACGGTGAACGGTTTGTCGGACAGCTCGCTTACCAGCGCGGTGGAAATATCGAGCGAAAACGGGAACACGATTTGATCGCGGATCACGATTCCGCCGGAAGCCGCGCCTTTGAAATACGTGAAATCATAGCTGCCGGACAACGAAAAAAATCCCCTGTGCGTTACTGCACGTTCATCCGCGGAAACAGTCCGCAGCGTGTACTGCGCGGCAAAAGCTGCACCGATTTTTTTTTCGGCGTATTTCAATTCGAAGCACGGAGAAAACAGAATTCTGTCAACAGATGGAATTCGGTCTATGGCAGCCGCATCGGGGACGGGGACGCTTCGGTTTTCGTCCCGAATGTGTCCGCCGAATAAATTGCCGTAAGCAAACTGCAAATCCGTTTTCATGGTCAATGCGTTTGTAAACATGCAGTTGAGCGCGAAATTGGCGCCGAGCTGCTGTGTCGATATATCGTGCAGAATCGGGCTTTGCTGCTGAAGCCCTGTCGTTGCCGTCATGTACTGCGCGTTGATATCTGCGGAAACAATCGAACTGACGGCGATTCTTTTTGCGGCGTCGAGGCTCGTTTTATGACCGAAAAAACCTTCCGAAGCATCCGCCGTATTAAAACTGTTTACCGTTTCATGCGAAAAATGCAGAGAAAACGGATCCGCGCCGTTGTGCCGATAAATCGAAAAATCTCCCAGGAAAAACAGCGGATAACCGCATCCTGCAAATCCTTCTATATGTGTGCTGCCGTGTTTTTGTCCGCTGTTTTCCGCGCCGATCGGTACGGATGAATGCTGCTCCGCGGCAATTTCCGGCAGGACAGGCAAGTCCGATTTTTGGGGAGGAAGCACCGGCGTAAAATCCGGCAGAGCTTCTTCCGGAACTGTGAGCGATTCTCCTGAAACTGCCGTTGTCAATTCGGGAAGTTCGATTACGGACTGCGCGCTTAACGGCGGCAGCATTGCGGCTGCGGCAATTATCGCTGCTGCGGCGCGTTTTATATTTTCGTGTCCGTCAAAATATTTGCGTGATTTTTTCATTTTTGTCATTCCTTTATAACAGCGTCGGCGCGCCTTGTCCAAACCGAATCCGCGAATTCATTCCGCAATGTTTCGTATATCTGCTCTGCGTCCGCGAAACGTCCGGAAAACGAAAATGCTTCCAGTGCGCAGTACAATGCCTGCGCTGCGTTTTCGCGGTCAAACGCCGCGTATAATTCCGCCGCCGAAAGAAAAAGCGGCGCCGCTTTTTTGCAGTCCCCGTCTTCGCGGCAGCAGTTTCCCAGCATAAAATCGGCGTGCGCCGCGCAAATTTTATCTTCCGGCTGAAGCGAGCCACATTGCTTCCTGATTGTTTCCGCAAGGCGGATGCCTTCGTTCCTTTTTTCCGGCATGCTGATGTATACGGCGGCAAGTTCAAGTCCCGCCTCTCTGCCTTTCGGCGTTTTTTCTTTTCCGAGTTCGGAAAAGCGCGATATCAGCTGCGCTGTCCGTTCGTCTTCGCCTGAAACAAGCAGCGACAATTCCGAAAGCAGACTTTCTATTCCGTCTTTGCGCGCGGTTTCCCCGAATCGCTGCACCATGCTGCGGGCGGTGCTGTAGGCATTTTTATATTCGCCGCGTTTTTTATATAGAAGCACAAGATTTTTTTGTGTTTGATACATGTACGGACTTTCGGGATACATGCTCGTGAGTTCTCTTGAAAGCAGCAGCGCGCGGCTTTCGTTTCCCATGCGGAAGCAGGCATCTGCGTTAAAACAAAGCGCCGCCGCGGAAAATCGGCCCGACGGATATTGCCGCCGATAGCGTGCCAAATATTCCGCCGATTGCAGCCATTCGCCTGCGTTGTAATACAATTCGCCGCAGCGGTATGCAGCTTCTTCCGCAAAAGCCGATGACGGAAAGCGTTTTTCCAGCTGAATGTAGGCGGATGCGGCATCGTCGAAGCGTTTTTGTGCCGCGTATATTTGCGCGCACCGGTACAGGCAAATCATGCCGACTTCCGTGTTTTGGTTCGTGTACGATGACAGCAGTGCTGCGGCATCGTCGTATCTGCCGGTATTTGCGTATACGCCTGCCGCGAGCAGCAGGGCATCGATGCGCTGCTTGTCCGACGGGGCGTACTTCAGAGCCCGTTCCGAAGCCTGCACAGCGCGCGGAAGCCATGGAGAAGCTTGGTTCGTTTGTTCGTATTCGAGTGCGGCGCATTTTGCGGAAAAAAACAAAGCATTCCAGGCAAAGGTAGTGTTCGTCATATCATCGGCGCATGCTTCAAATCTATTGTATGCGTCATCGTATGCACCGATTCGATATGCCGCGTAGGCAGCGTAATACTGCGCATACTGCATCCAGGAAAAGCGCGCGTTGTCTGCGGCATATTGTGATAATTCATCGAACAAATGCAGCGCGAGTTTCCATTCTTTATTCATAATTGCTGCCGCTTCCGCAAGATACAGCGAAACGGGACGGAATTCTTCGGAAATAATATTTGCCGATCGCGATGCGATTCCTGCGGCTGCGGCGGATTGTTTCTGTGCGAGAAATGCCCGCGCGCTGTTTATCAGAGAAACAGAAGCGATTTGTTCCGTTTGCGCCGAAGCGGCAGCTGCTTGCGAATCATCGTCATTTTCCGTCGCACGCGGTGAAATTTTTTCCAATAGCGCAAATGAACGCGCGGCGAGTTTTTCGAATTCCGCAAGCGCGTCTTCCGTCCGTGCGCAGCAAAAAAGGCTTTGCGCGTACAGCAGCGAAAGTCTTAATCCGTCCGCGTCGGAAGAAAAATCACCGCCGCTGCTTTTGCGCATTTTTTCAAGACTCGCAGCCGATTCCGCGTATTGTCCGTTCCGGAACGCGCAAAGCGCACGCAAATATCCGGCAAGCGACTGATGTTCTTTTGCCGCTTTTGGAACGCGCAGCAGTTTCGATGCATATAATGCGGTTTTTTCCCAGTCATTGTTTTCCGCCGCATACACAGCGAGCTCCGCAAGATAATCGGCGTAATACGCGCTTTCCGCATCGAGATTTTTTTCAAGCATATTTACTGCGGATTCGGGATCTGCCATTCGGCTGCGGTATAAAACCGAAAGGCGCCGCAATTCGGGGAGCGCATACGCATCTGCGTTCTCGAAATATGTCCGAGCCGCAGCTGTGTCATTGCGGTTCCAGGCATTTATTCCCGCGCGCACCCAAAATTCTGCGAGAATTTCCGAATCTCCGCCGAACTGTTTCGACGCTGTTTCCAGCAGTTCCGCTTCCGATGTCCGAGCGTCCGGCTGCTGCGTGCACAGCAGATATGCTTTCAGCAATGCCGATGAAGCGGTTTGTTTGTCCGCGGAATGCAGCAGCTGTGTATAAATGCGCATCGCGGAAGAAATATTTCCGGAAGCAGCGTAGCTGTCCGCCGCCTGGAGTTGAAACCATTCCCGCGCGGAAACGGAAAAAAGCGCATCGGCGGGATTCGGAAACAATGCTTCATACAACGCAGTCAGTTTTTTGTCTTGTTTGAGGTTTTTGTATGCCGAAAAAAGCACTGCCGCGGCATCATAAATTTGCGCCGCGCCGAGTTTCACGTGAATATCGGCATAGAAGAGCGTTTCAAGCATTTCCGCGGCTTCCGCCGGTTTTGCCAGCGCTGCGAGCGATTTTCCGGCAGCAAGCACCGCGTCGGCGTAATATGCCGTATTGCGGGAATTGCTGCCGCTGCATTCCGCCAAAACGGCGTAGGAAAACCGCAGCGATTCGCGGTAATTTCCTCTTGTGCAAAAAGAGCGTGCCAGAAACGAATTTATTTGCGGCGATTCCGGCAAAGACAAGGCAAGACGATGCGCTTCGTCGAAACGGCCGAGCCGGTACAAAGATTCCGCGCGCAGATAATTTATTTCCGTGGCATATTCGGAAACGGGAAATTGCGCAAGAAAGCGTTCCGAACTCGAAAGCACGGCGGGGTAAAATCCGCCCGAAAATGATGCGCGGATTTCAGCCGCAAGTGCGCGGTCTGTCAATGCGCCGGAAGCGGCAGCCGCGGAATGAACAAATATTGCGGACAGAACAAAAACGGCTGCCGCGTTTGCTGCGGATTTCCGCTGTTTTTTCCGCATGAAGCGATTTTGATTGATTTTCGGCTTTGCGTTCATTTTGATAAAATCCGCTTTATTATCGGCAGATTTTATAAAGGATTGAACAATTCCGAAGCGTTTATACGTGTTAAATGCATAAAGCAGCCGGCATTATCCGCAACAAACGTGTCGATGTCGGTTTCTTTTCCGGACTGAAAAACAATTGCCGCAAACTGTCCTGTCGGCGTGATATACGGAAAAAGCGCGGCGCAGTGATTGTATACAAAAGATTCCGGCTCTTTCCCGTCGCTTTCGCGGACTGCGCAAAGATAAAAGCGCCCCGGTTCCGTCGCGGCAAGCACAAATAACAGCGGTTTCAAAAAATTTGCGGCGTATCCGGTGTTTTGCATGTAAGCGGCGCCGGCGGCACCCGAAAAATCCGTGCTGAAAGGTTCTATGTGCACGTCTACGCCGGATGCCGTATACGGTATTGTTTTTTCTTTGTACACAGACAGCGCCGCGGCGGCAAGATTGCGTGTCCAGTCAAGCGCAAAATAAATGTTGGAAACAGACGAAACTCCTTCCGCTTTGCTTCCTACCGGCAGCGAAAATGTGGGCATCTTCAGCGGTTCGATAAACAAGCAGTTTCCTGCCCGCGGCAAAACAAGACCGTCCGCAATCCATTTTAAAAAACCGGCGGTGGAAAGCGGTTTTTTATTTTCCTCAATCAGTTCCGGTGCAATAGGTTTTTTGGGATCCGATATGTGAACGGGAACGCCGTTTTCATTGAGTGCGGCATCGGGGAATTCCGTCAGTCCGGAAAGTTTTTCGCGGATAACGGCAATCATTTGCCTTGTTTCGGTATACAATCCGCGGTAATGCGTAACGTATTCCCATGGGATTGTGTGTTCCGTGAGCCGGAAAACTTCTTCCAGCGAAGCCGTATAAAACAATTTAAAATCGGAACCCGCCGGTACGCCGCGCGCCGCAAAAGCCGAATATATTACAAAATCTGCGACAGGTTTTGCGCTGTCGGGGCGCAGTTGAATATACACGTCCGGTGTCGTCCAAAAATAATATCTGATGCAGACGGGGCGCCCGTCTTTTTTGCTGCGGTGCAGAACCCAGCTTCCCGGTGTTCCCGCGCGGAAAACAGAAGCCGTCCGCATTTCCGTGCCGTATTCGGAATGAACTTCCAGCATTGCTTCCTGCCGCGGCGCCACAACAATCATGAATTCGTTTTCCGTTTCTTCAAACCTGACTTGAAATACATCGAGCACGCTGTTCGTTTTTTCTGTCGGTATGCAGGTTCGCAGATAATCGATGTCCCGCTCAAACCAAGGCAGCACAAGTTCCTGCCTGATTTCCGCCGAATCGGGAATTCCCGCGAACGGAAAAACAGAGGCGGCGGCTGTCCAGATCGGCAGCAGAGCGATAGCGCAGTACCATATTTTTTTCATGCACACTCCTGTAAAGCGGCAGTCTGCAATAATCCGCCGAAATGCCGCGGTTCATTGCAGTATTTATGCACATAAAAGCGGCGGTTCTCAAGCCGTGAAATTTACTTGCCGTTACTTGCCGCCGCTGTCTTGCGGAGACTGTTCTTTTTCGTCCGGATGACGCCCCGGCTGCGCGTTCGCAAGCAGCAGCTTGAGCCGATTCAGCTGATTTACTTCGCTTGAGCCCGGATCGTAATCGATTGCCGCAATATTCGCGGACGGATAGCGCCGCCGCAGTTCTTTAATCATTCCTTTTCCGGTAACATGATTCGGCAGGCAGGCGAACGGCTGTACGCATGCGATTGACAGCACGCCGTCTTCTATCAGTTCTACCATTTCCGCGGTTAAAAACCAGCCTTCGCCGGTCATGTTGCCGAGCTGAACAATGTCGTCGACGCCGCGCATTAAATCATAAATCGATGCCGGCGGTTCAAAACGGCGGCTCTTGCGCAGCTGTTTTTTCATGTAGCGGCGGTATAATTCGAGCGCCCACACGAGCAGCCGCGCCGTGCGTTCCGTTTTGCTGCCGAACGCAAGCTGCCGATGCCGGAATATGCCGTTTGAAAACGAGTAAAACAAAAAGTCCGCCAAATCCGGCATTACGCATTCCGCGCCTTCACGTTCGATAGTTCCGCATATATCATTATTTGCCGTAGGATGAAATTTCACCAAAATCTCTCCGACAACGCCGACGCGCGGTTTTTTCTGCGGAAGCAGCGGCAGCGAATCAAAATCATGTACAATGCCGCGCAGTAATTTGTGATATTTGCGGACAGAAAGCGATTCAAGCTGCTTGAGCGCTTTGCCGTTCCATTTTTCGTATAAAGCATTCGCGGAACCGGGAACCGCTTCATACGGCCGTGTCCGATACAGCACGCGCATCAAAAGATCTCCGGTCATCACAGCCATAAGCGCGCGGTGCAAAAGCGAGGGCGTTATTTTGAAGCCGGGATTTTGTTCGAATCCCTGTGCGGACAATGAAATAACCGGAATGTGCCCCCAGCCGGCGTCATTCAGTGCGCGGCGGATAAATCCGATATAATTTGTGGCGCGGCAGCCGCCGCCGGTTTGCGTTATCAGCAAACTGACGTGCTGCAAATCATAACGTCCGGATTTCAGTGCGGCAATCATTTGTCCGGCGACAAGAATGGACGGATAGCACGCGTCATTGTTTACGAATTGCAGTCCTGTTTCAACGGCCGCGGCATCTGTTTCCGGCAGTATGACGAAGTTAAATCCGGAACACTGAAATGCTTTTTGCAGCAGCTTGAAATGAATAGGGGACATTTGCGGCGCGAGAATAGTGTGCGTGCGCTTCATTTCTTTTGTAAATACTTGCCGCTGATATGCCGCCGATTTTACGACGACCGGACGCCGATTGCGTATCCGCTCGCGGACGGCTGCAATCAAACTGCGTATTCTGATGCGTATTGCGCCGAGATTCGAACCCTCGTCGATTTTTATCAGCGTGTACATGCGGCTTTTGGCATTCATGATTTCTTCAACCTGATCCGCCGTTACTGCGTCGAGTCCGCACCCGAAACTCGTCAGCTGAATCAGCTCAAGGTTCGGCATTCCCGCGGTAAACGCCGCCGCGCGGTACAGCCGGTTATGGTACGTCCACTGATCGATAACCCGCAGCGGCCGTTCGACTGCGCCGAGATGCGCCACGCTGTCTTCCGTGAAAACGGCAAGTCCGAGCCCCGCAATCAATTCCGGAATGCCGTGGTTTATTTCGGGATCCAAATGATACGGTCTGCCGGAAAGCACGATGCCGTTTGCGCCGCATCTGATTATTTCTTCGACAGCCTCTTCGCCGCGTGTTTGGACATCAAGCCGGAACTGCTTTTGTTCTTTCCAGGCGGCGTCGACTGCGGCGTTTATTTCCTGCTTTGAAATGGAAAAACGTTCTCCCAGTTCTTCATGCAGGCGTTCCGCGAGGCGCTTTTTATCGTACACCGGCAGAAACGGATTCAAAAATATCACGTGTTCATTCTGCCGCAGCTGATCGATATTATTCCGCAGCACTTCGGGATAACTTGTTACTATCGGACAGTTGTAATGATTGCCGGCGCCGGAATCTTCCTGGCTTTCGTAGGGCGCACATGGATAAAAAATGAAACGGCAGCCTTCTTTCAGCAAAGCTTCTATATGACCGTGCGCTATTTTTCCGGGATAGCAGACCGATTCCGAGGGAATTGTTTCCAATCCCATTTCGTACACCGTGCGGGAGGAACGCGGAGAAAGCCGCACGCGGAAGCCGAGCTTTGTGAAAAACGTGAACCACAGCGGATAATTTTCGTACATATTCAATACCCGCGGCAGTCCGACGTCTCCGCGCGGTGCATCCGGCGGAGATAACGGTTTGTAATAATTGAACAAACGCTTGTACTTCCAGTCGAACAGGTTCGGCAGCGGCTGCTTGCGGCCGGCGCTTTGTCCCGTAACCGTGTTGCGGGCGTTGCTTGCGTCAATCAGTTCTTCTTGCTTCAAGTCCGTGAGCTCGGCGCCGCGTTCGCAGCGGTTTCCGGTGATAAATCGGCGCGATTTTTCGCCTGTGGAAAAGGTATTTATCGTCAGCAGACAATGGTTCGAGCATTTGCCGCAGCGCCGAAGCTCCAGGGAAACATTAAAATGTTCCAGCTGTACCGGCGTGGCAATGCCGGATTTTATTTCGGCGATGCGTGCGGCATGTTCGGCGGCGCTTTCGTCGAGGCGCGGCGCGCACAAATCGACCCACTGATCATAAGCCGTCAGTGCGGCGCCGTATGCGCCCATCAGTCCGGCGACATCGGGGCGGAATACATCGACGCCGGCGATTTTTTCAAACGCGCGGAGAACGGCGTCATTATTAAATGTGCCGCCCTGCACGACGACTTTTTTCCCGATGTCGGACGCTTTGCGCAGCTTGATAACTTTGAACAGCGCGTTTTTTATGACGGAATAAGAAAGTCCCGCGGAAATATCATCGACGGTGGCGCCTTCTTTCTGAGCCTGCTTTACGCGGCTGTTCATAAAGACTGTACAGCGGCTGCCTAAATCGACGGGATGCTGCGCGAGCAGTGCTTTGCGGCTGAATGTCTGCACGTCCATTCCCAAGGACCGTGCGAAATTATCGAGAAAGCTGCCGCAGCCGGAAGAACATGCTTCATTCAGCTGAATATTGGTGATGGCGCCGTCTTTCATGCGCAGGCATTTCATGTCCTGCCCGCCGATATCGAGCAGAAATTCCACGCCGGGAACAAAAAAATCGGCGGCACGGTAGTGCGTAATGGTTTCGACTTCGCCGGCGTCTACGTTGAGGGCAGCCTGAAACAATGCCTCGCCGTAGCCTGTCGAAACGGTGCGGGCAATATATACCGACGGCGGCAGTTCCTTGTACAAGTCTTTCAGCACGCGGACGGCAAGCTCCACCGGATTGCCTGCGTTCGCGTCGTAAAAGCGCCACAATATGTTCCCTTTTGCGTCGATGAGCACCGCTTTTGTCGTAGTGGAACCTGCATCGAGACCGAGAAACACCGGACCCGACGCCTGCTGCAAATCCGCCGCCGCCGCTGTTTCTTTTGCGTGGCGTGCACGGAATAATTCGAGTTCTTCTTCGTTTTTAAACAGCGGCTCAAGGCGCTGCACTTCCGTCATTTCGGCGCCGATAAGATTCTTCAGGTTTTCCCGCAGCGAAGCAACCGTTGCCGGCGTTTTTTGTTCCGCGCTGCCGCAGTCATACAGCTGGTCGGCGGAAAAAGCCGCGCCCATAGCGACGAACAGCTGCGAATCTTCCGGCGCAATAATCTGGTCCGCTTCCAGTTTCAGCGTAATGATAAAACGCTCCCGCAGCTGATCGAGAAAATGCAGCGGACCGCCGAGAAACGCCACGTTGCCGCGGATCGGTTTTCCGCAGGCGAGCCCCGAAATTGTCTGGCTTACGACAGCCTGAAAAATCGAAGCGGCTATATCTTCACGGCGCGCGCCTTCATTGATAAGCGGCTGTATGTCTGTTTTCGCAAAAACACCGCAGCGGGCGGCAATCGGATAAATGGTTTCCGCGCCGCGTGCAAGTTCGTTCAAGCCGGAAGCATCGGTTTCCAGCAATGCCGCCATCTGATCGATAAATGCGCCTGTTCCGCCGGCGCAGGTTCCGTTCATGCGCTGTTCGATGCCGTCGGTAAAATACGTGATTTTCGCGTCTTCGCCGCCGAGTTCAATCACGACATCCGTTCTCGGAATAAGACTGCGCACCGCCGTTGTGGAGGCGACAACTTCCTGAATAAACGGAATCGAAAGCCAGTGCGACACGGAAAGTCCGCCGGATCCGGTTACTTTTATGCTGAGCGGCTGCGAAGAACCTGCCGCGCTTTTTGCTTCCACCGCGTCGAGCGCGCGGTTTGTTACTTGTATAATTGTGTTCCGTATGTCGGCTCGGTGCCGCTCGTATTCGCTGAATAATACGGTTTCGGCGGAATCGATAGCGACAACTTTTACCGTTGTCGATCCGACATCTATTCCCATGCGGACAAAACCATCCGCAGAATGTCCGTCTGCCATAGCAGCGGAAGTATTTTTTTGAATATTCTCAGTCATATCGCAAAACTCACTTGAATAATTTGTTACTATTATATTGCATATTGCTTCAATCGGCAACTCGTCTGCCGTTACCGTCAGTCAAGTAATTTCAGATAACAGTTCGCGTGAATTTTCGCGGCGGTTTCCGGATTTTCGGGAAGCGCGAAGAAAATTCCGCTGTTTTCGGCAATTGTTACGGTGCCCAGTTTTTCCCGCGGATAGGCATACACCGATGCTTTCGAGCCGGCGGCGGAACTGCGGTATTTTTCCGCGATAAAAACCCGCACGAGCGTTAAATCCGAATCGGAAAGAACGTATCCCGCGTGCCCGTTTTGTTCCGCCAGTGCTTCCAAAACGGCGGATAATTCCGAATTTTCCGTTTGCGCGGCATCGGCGCGGCCGGCAAAGCCGTCGCGTTCCTTTTTTGTTTTCGCAAGCATTGCTTCGAGATTTTCGGCATCTTCCCGAAGCGCCGCCGTTTCTGCCGATAAATTTTCCGTAATTATATGCATGGTTTTCACGTATTCGGGAATTGTGTTCGTCTGCGGAACAGACTGAACCTGCTTTGAAAGATACGCGTAATCATCGAACATTTTTATCGGATCCGCCTGTCTGTCCGATTCTCCGCGCCATACGAAATCCGCTGTTTTCGACGCCGATTCTGCGTGCGGCGCGGTGTGTTCCGTTTCCGTCGGCAATGCGGAAATATCCGCTTCCGCGGTGTTTATTTGAACTGCGGAAGCAGTTTCCGCCGCCGCGGATTGGGCGGTTTCCGCTGCGGCTTCGGGACTGCCGAAATTGCCGGAAACAGCGGGCAAATCTTCCTGCGCGTTTTGCGCGGCATTTTCGGAGGAAGCGGACTGTGCGGCGTTCTGCGGAACAATCCGAGCTGCCGCGCTTTCCGGCAGCGGTTTTTCGGGAAACAAAGCGGTTTTTTGTTTCGCGGAAAAAAGGACTGCCGAATCCGCGGAATCGAGCGGGCGTTCCGCAGTCTGCGGATTTTCCGGCGTGTTCGGCATAGAATTTTCGGGAGTTCCGTTTTCCGGCGCGGACGTGTTTTCTGCGGCTGCCTTTGCCGCCTGCGATTCTTTGTATTTTTTCACAATGCCGGCAGCCGCACTGTCTTCAATCAGCGGATCGAGAGAATCGACGACCGCCTCGTACTTTGAAGAAATTTCATTCAACGCGCGTTTTTGTTCTTCGAAACTTTCCGTCCGCTGTGTTTCCAGCTGCGCTTGCAGCACGGCGATTGTTTTTTCGTATTCATCGACCAGCTGTTTTTTTTCCATTTCAAAAACCTGCCGCTGGGAATCGACCGCGGCTTTTTGTTCCTGCGCCCGCTGCGTGTCGTTGTCATTCAGTTCCGCGAGCTGTGCACGCAATTCTTCTATAATAGTGTCTTTTTCCCGAATTTCGGGTTCGTATTTTGCGGCGAGCGACAAAACGGTGCTGCTGTATGTTTCGTCAATGCGCTGACGGATTTTTTCCTTTTCGGAGCGGGAGATGCGCGGCATTAAATCGAGCGAGTGAATATCCGCGTCGCGCTTCATTTCCGCGCTGTGTTTTTCCGCAGTCCAGTTCCGTTCGAGTTTCGCTTTGTCGGCAATGGCTGTCCGCAGAGAATCTTCCGTCCGTGAAACCATATCCAGCAATTTTCTCAGATTTAAATCATCGAACACGGAAATATCGACGGCTATGCTGCTGTTCGCGGAATTGATATATTTTCCGGCAAACCAGGTAATAAGCGCTACAAATAAAACGCAGACGCCGAGCCCGACAGCCACGAATTTCGATTTGTTTTTTCCGGTTTTTGCATATTCCGCCTCAAGATTGTATGTGTCATTCCGTTCCTTGAAAAAATGTCCGGCGTCGTCCTGTAAAAAAAGTCTGACTTCGGGATTCTGTATGAGTTCGTCTTTTTTTTCGGATGAAGCGCGCGTTTCGGCAGTTATTTTGTTTCCATTGTCCATATTCCACTCCAATGTTCCGGCGCTTTTGCTTGTCCCATTCTGCCGAGAAAAATTTGCGCCTGCGGAAGTTCGCATACCTTGAACAAGCGGCGCGCGGCAGACCAATTGCCTTCGTAATACGCGGCAAGCGCCGGCTCGTAAGCTTCAAATGCTTTCAGCAGCGCCGCATCTGCCGTTTTTGTGTCAAGCGGAAAGTAGATGCGCTTGCCTTCTGTTTTTCCTTTTACTTGTACCGTGTCTATTTCAAAGAAGCGGTACCGATCGGCTGTCTGCTCCACTTCGTTTTTGACATATTCGGACACAATGACCGGAAGATTGTAGACCCGCGTCAAGCCTTCGAGACGGGAAGCGGAATTGACGTTGTCGCCGATAACGGTATTGGTCATGCGTTCCGTGGAACCGATATTGCCGTAGAAAACGTTGCCGCCGTCTATGCCGACGCCGACGTCAATCATTACCGCCTGAAAAACGCGCTCTTCGGCATCGGTAAGGCTGCGTTCTTTTTCGATTTCCGCGCGGCGTTCTGTCATTTTTTTCCGAAGTTCGGCGGCAACTTCCGTTATCAGCCAGGCGCTGCGTACCGCTTCCAGCGATTTGTTTTCCGCAGAACCGACAGTGCCGTATACGGCAAGCAGTGCGTCGCCGATAATCGAACCGATAATGCCGTTCTGTGCATGAATGCGGTGAATGGCACGGTCGTAGTGAATATTCAGCAGATTGATGATGTCGTTGCCGAGCGTTTCCGTGCGGTAAGTAAAACCGCGTATATCGGAAAACAAAATGGTCAATTCTCTTTGAGAACCTTCGAGGTTTATGACATGTTCGCTGTATGCTTTTTTTACCACGTCTTTCGTTACGAATTTCTGGAAAATTTCGAGCAGATTGTTTATCGTTGCCGAAAGAGAATTAAACGAAACGCCCAAGTATGTTACGTCGTCATTCGGCGCGCCGGATAAATCAATAAACGAAAGTTTTTGGTCCTGCTGCATTTTATACAAGCTGTCCGTCATTTGTTTTATATACTGCAAAATGCAGTTGAAAATGAGAATGCCCGCCCACAAAAACAGCACGGTAATAAAAATAATTATAATGGAAATAAACAGAAAAACTTTATTTGAACTGCGCTTCATGTCGGAAACGAGTTCTCCCCTGATTAAAAAGAACTGCCAGTCGTCATGATATTTATATACGCCGAGATAATTGCCTTTTTCTGTTTTGAAATGAACGGAACCGTCTTTTATTCCCTGCGTGAGCGCGCCGTTCAAAACGGAAAGCGCTTCCGAGTCGAAATTTTCCGCGGCAGAAGCGCCGCTGTTTGCGGCAAAAAATTCCAACGCACCGTCCGTGCCGACTCCGGCGGCGATGCTTGACGGCAGCGAAAAATCTCTTTGCGCTGCGGCAGCGACGGCGGCAAGCGCTTCTGCTCGGTCGCGGGTAAACGTGTATATTTGAAATTGATTCGACGCTGCCGTGTACACGTCTTTCAGCCGGCTTACGAGAATTTCGTTTGTCATTTTTATGGTTTGAGTCTGATTCAGCAGAATATTGAGATAATTTGTTGCGAAATTCGAAAGCAGCAGCAATGTAATGAAAACGGTCAGAATTTTTACGGAAATCGGAATTATCGGCGTGCCGCCGACGTATTGAAATAATGATTTTCTTTTCGGCATGATAGATAAATACTCTGAAACGCATAATACACGGATTGAACAAGATTTACAACAACGATATGCTGTCATTGTTATGATTAGTAAAAAAAAACTAAAACTTCTCTTGCCGCGGCAGGACTGCGACTTTCGTTTTTAACATTCATATCGCGGATTTTGGGGCTTTTCAGAGAAATGACGAAAGCCTCTTTTCTCGGTACGTCGCGGCTTGCGGATGCATTCGGCATTGCGTTTATGATTCCGAATTTATTCCGCCGCCTGTTTGCGGAAAATTCGATATCGGTCGCGTTTATTCCGACTTTCAGGGCATATTTGTCCGGCACTGCGGATGACGGCGGCGCAGACGGCACTTTGGGCGATTCGGCAGAAGCGGCTTCCGCGCGCACGCAGCAGTTTATTTCCGCAACATTTACGCTTGTCACTTTTCTTACGGCGGCAGTAACCGTCGCGGGAATGTGCTTTGCGCTGCCGATTGTGCGGCTGTTTGCGGATAATTCGAATCCCGCGGATATTCGGGAAATGGCGCTTTTGACGCGCATCATGTTTCCGTATTTGTTTGTTATTTCCGTTGCCGCTTTTTTTCAGGGAATTTTAAACGGGGTGAAAATCTTTGCCCCGTCGGGCTGCACGCCGATTTTGTTTAATGTATGCGTTATCGGCGCTGCATATTTGCTTTCTCCGCATACGGCAAATCCCGCCCGTGCCATGGCTGCGGGTGTTGTTATCGGCGGCGTCGTGCAGGCGCTGTTTCAGCTGCCGTTTGTTTTGAAAACCGGCTGGAAAATTACGTTTACGGGGCTGCGCACGGCATTTTCCGACAGCGGCACGCGCCGCGTCATGAGACTTATCGGACCGACAATCATCGGCATGGCGGCGTATCAGCTTAACGATGTCGTGTCCACCGCGCTTGCGGGACAGGCGGGCTCCGGCATTGTTTCGAGCTTGCAGTATTCGCTGCGGCTTCAGGAATTGATTCTGGGAATTTTTGCGGTTTCCGTCGGCACGGTCATTCTGCCGGATCTTTCGGCATACGCAAAGCAAAAGGACTGGGAACGCTTTAACGCGATGTTTTCTCAGGCAATGCGGATAATCGCGTTTATCACGATACCGATTACAATATACGCGCTTATCGAAGGAAAAGAAATTATCACGCTTGTGTATAAAAACAAACGTTTTACCGATGAATCTGTCGCACTGACGCTGGAGGCGTTCGTTTTTCATATTGCGGGGCTTTTTTTCATTGCGCTGAACCGCATTATTGCGCCGGCATTTTACGCGCAGGGCGACACAAAATCGCCGACTGCCGCGGGAATTTTCGGATTCGCGGTAAATATCGTTCTCGCCCTGCTGCTTGTACATCCGATGCGCGGCGGCGGCATTGCGCTGGCGTTAAGCATCGCAAGTTTTGCAAACACGGTTCTGCTGTTTTTGTTCTTGAAAAAAAGTCCTTTTATAACCGTGTCGGCAGTCGTTGTGCGCACCGCGCTTTACAGTTTGAAAATGCTTGCTTTTTCGGCAGCTGCTGCGCTTCCCGTACTTGCCGTAAAACCGCATCTTTCGGCGATGTTCGCGGGACATAACCGCTTTATTGCTTTCGGCATTCCTGTTATACTTACTGCGGTTATATTTGCGGCGGCAGGAATGCTGCTGATTTTTGTTACCGGCGATTCGACGGTAACAAGCATTTTTCGGAAACGAAAATAAAAGGAACTGTCATGTCTGCGAAAAAAACAATCGAACATGCCGAAAGCGGTAAAGCCCGTCCCGATTCCGGCGCGGAGGAAGGGCAGAACTTTCAGAACAAATTCGAGCGGCGTATAAAAAAAATGGCGGAATGGCTCGCTTCGCGCGATATTGCTGCGGTTATGTTCGAAGATTCCGAAGAGCGCCGCGAACCGTCTGTCAGATATTTTACGGGACATCCTGCCGATGCGGTTTTGGTTATCGCATCATCCGGAAAATCCGTGCTGTGCCCCTGGGACGTGCATCTTGCGGCAAAAGCATCGTATGCCGATATTATTGTGCCGTTTACAAAATACGGACGCAGTGCAGTCAAATCGGCAGCCGGAATTCTGAAAACACTGAAAATTCCGGAAAATTCCCGCATCGAAATTCCCGCCGCAACGCCGTATCCGGTTTTTCTGCATTATGTCGACGAATTGTCCCAATACAATGTTATCTGCCGTGAAAACGGCGCGCATCACGCCGCCGATTCATTCAGGGAAATAAAAGACGATTATGAAATATCCGTTATAAGAGAAGCCGCCGCCGTAACCGATAAAATTATCGAAATGATTGAACATGCCGTGCGGAATAAACTGATACAAACGGAACTTGACGCAATGATGCTGATCGAACGCGAAGCGCGCGCTGCCGGCTGCGAAGGCACGAGTTTCGAAACGCTTGCCGCGGGACCGGAGCGAAGTTTCGGCATACATGCGTTTCCGTCCTGCACTGCGGGCGCGTTTCCGGCAGACGGACTTTCGATTCTCGATTTCGGCGTGAAATACCGCGGATATTGCAGCGACGTTACGCTTACAATCGCCGCAGGAACGCTGTCTGAGGAACAGGAAAAGCAAATCGAGCTTGTGGAAAAAGCCTACGCTGCGGCATTGCGGCTGTATGCAAAAGATGTTCCCGTCAGAACGGCGGCGGCAAAAGCCGATGAAATATTCGCAAAAGCAAAAATGTCCATGCCGCATTCACTCGGACACGGCACGGGACTTGCCATACATGAAGCGCCGTTTGTGCGCAGCAAGGTGGACGCCGGCGTTCTTTTTCAGCCGGGAATGGTCGTAACGCTTGAACCGGGACTGTACAATCCGCTGACGGGCGGCTGCCGTCTTGAAAACGATATTTTAATCACCGAAAACGGCAACGAAGCACTCACGCATTCCCGCATTATCCGAATATAATTTCCAGCTGTTCGCCCGAATTCAGCAGCGCGTCGATTTTTTCGGCAATGGCCGAAGCAGCGGCGGAATCCGGCAGATATGCCGTGAGCGAGCGCAGATATTCGAGCAGCCGCCGCACTTCTTTTGCATCGACAAGATGCCGGCGCTCTGTGCCGAGTGCGGCTTCCGGAAATTGTTCCGCCTTGCGTTCCGAATAATCTTCCGATCCGAAAAGCATTTTTTCGGCGGCGGCATACAATCCGTCTTTTTTCGCAAGATTCGCATCCAGCGTGCGGATGAGGTTTTCCAAACGGCGGTATTCGCTGCCGGAGAAAAAGCGCTCCTTTTTTTCCGGCGGAAGGTTTGCGCAAAGCTGCCGCAGTTCTTTGAGCATGGCGGCGATTTCCCCGCACGGCATCGGTTCGGCTGATTCCTGCACATCGGCTGCGTCGTCCGGAAGTTCCGGCAGTTCTTCGGTTTCCGGCGGATTTTCCGCATACTCTTCTTCGGCGGGAAGATTTTCCGTTTCCGCCTCCGGTTCGAAATCTGTTTCCGGTTCTTCTGCGGTTTGCGGATCGGCTTCCGCTTCGGCGGCTTCTGTCAGCGGAATCTCTTCGGATTCTTCCGCTTCCGACGGGAAAAATTCTTCGGGCTCCGGCTCGGCTTCCGGCATTTCTTCCGGTTCGGAATCAATCGGCAGCTGTTCGTCCTCGTAATCATAATCGTAACCGCTTTCAGGGTCGGAGACATTCACGAATTCCTGCTCTTCGTCTTCCGGCGGATCCGCGTCAACGGTCATTTCCTCAAACGGTTCGTCGGGAATAAAATCCAGCGGATCGTCTTTTTCCGCAATATCTTCGATAGAAGTGGCTTCGTCGTCGAAAAGCGCGGCGATGTCATCTTCGTCTTCCTCCAAAAACGGAGATTCGGACGATTCATCGTCTTTGAGTCCGGCGGCTGCGGCAAGTTTCGCGAGTTCTTCGAATAAATTTCGGGAAAGATCGTCCGCGCCGCTTTCCGCCGCTTTCATATCCGCGCTGTCTGCATCGGAAGTTCCCGTTCCGTCGTCGATCGGCGTTTCTTCTATAAAGGCTGATAAAGCTGAAGCGGCTTCGGCGGGATTTGCCGCATTTTCTTCCGGCGGAAGGCTGTCTGCGTCAAAGTCCGGCGCTGCATCATCCGTCGGCAGCGTTTTTTCGGCTTTAGCTTTAATGGATGCGATTCGCTTTTCCATTCTGTCGGCGTCTTCCGCAAGCTGCGCGTTGTCTTTGTCGAGCGAGAGCGCCTGATTATACATGCTGCGGGCATGTTCGAAATCGCGCATCGCTTCGAAAATGCTGCCCATAAGCTGAAAAGCTTCGGAATCGTCGTCGCGGCGCCGCAGATACTGACGCATGTAATCGCGGGCTTTGAGGTATTTTCCGAGTTCCGAACAGAACTCGCCGCAGTCTTTGAAATGCGAAATATATGACGGGAACAGTTTGGCTATGTAGCGCAGGCAGTCCTCGGCGGCGGCATCCGCGCCGGTTTTTATGTACAAACGTGAGCGCAGATTCCACATATCGGGGACGGCCGGCTGCGTTTTCTGCATGTCGTCAAGCAGGCGGCGGACTTTTTCCGTTTCGCCGGTATGAAGCAGAGCGTCTGCGTACAAAAGGCGGATTGATGAATCGGCATCGGGAGATTCGGCGTTTTTTTTCAGCAAATCCGCCGCTTCGGCATATTTTTTTCGGCGGGAATATATTTTCGCAAGTCCTACGCGGGAAGCGGTATTATTTTTGTCGCGGTTCAAAACGCGTTTGTAGCAGGTTTCCGCTTCCGGCATGCGGCGCTGTTTCATGTAAATCGACGCGGCGGCAAGCTGAAAATCCGTGTTTTCCGGATCGAGCTGAATTGCGTCGCGGTATACGCGCAGTGCGCTGTTTGTTTTTTTGAGTTTCAGCAGCAGCGCGGCATATTTTTCCATGACTTCGGTCCAGCCGGGGCGGCTTTTCAGCGCGTTTTCGTAAGCTGCTTTCGCGTCCGTGTATTTTTCGAGCGCTTCGCAGCTGAGCGCCATATTGTAATGCAGCACGGGATGATTCGGATCGAGCTGCAGCGCGCGCGAATATGTTTGCAGCGCTTTTTCGTGATTTCCGCGCAGAGCCTGAATGGCGCCGAGATGATTGAACGCCAGAACATCGCCGGGGTTTTCTTCGATCACGGTATTGAAGCATTCTTCTGCGTCGTCGTAATTTCCCATGAGCTTGTACGTGTGTCCGAGGTTGTAATAAACCGCCGCCGCGTTTTTGCCGAGGGTCAGCGCGCGTTCGAGTACGGCTATGGATTCTTCGTATTTTCCGAGACGCCGGTATATTCCGCCGAGGCTGTCGAAAGCTTCGAAATTCTGCGGATCGATTGTATTTATGGTTTTGTATGTTTGCAGGGCTTTGTTGTCCTGCCCTGCGCGCACGTATACATCGCCGAGCTGCAAAAGCACGTCGATATTATTCGGATCTTTTTTAAGAACGGAACGGAACAATCGTGATGCCGTTTCGAAATCATGGGCAATGACGGCGCTTTTTGCGCGGCTGATTGTTGTATTGATTGTGTCACTCATTTTGCATTCCTATCCGGCAGCGGGCGGGCGTATACTTCTTTTGAAAATCCGCCCGTCAGATTTTTGTTTTGTTCTGCATACGATGCAACGGCAAAATAATATATTTTTCCGTTTGTAAGACCTGTCAGTTTGTATGATAACGTATTTCCTGCGTCGACGGGCGAAACGCCTTCCGCGGCGCTCTGCCCCAAATATTCACCGGGACGTTCGCCGTAATACACAAAATAGCCGCCCGCGGAAGAATCTGCCGCCGCCGACCAAGTCAGCGTGACTTCGCCGTCCCCTGCGGCAGCCCGCACTGCAAACGGCGGCACCGGCGGATGCTTTTCCGTGTAGCGTACGATTATTTCCGTGACGGCAGGCGTCGTCAGTCCCAGACCGTCGGGATATAATTCCGCCGCAAGCTGGAAATAACGGCCGGAAACATCGGTTATCGGTCCGTTAAGCGGCAGCGGAACCCATTCCGGCGGAGATTCCGCCCATAAATGAATGTTGTCGCCGCTGCGGACAAACAATTGTATTGCCGTTTGCGGCGGCATTTGCGTAATGGAACTGATTCCGGTAAGCTCCGCGCCGATTCCGGAAGTTTCCACCGGCATTGTTTCGAATCTGCCGCCTTCCGCGTTGAATCGGTCATATAAACGCTGTTCCGCGGCGCTGCGTTCTATTCTGATTTCGTCGATGCTGCCGGTAAAATGCGGACACCAGTTTATCGCTGCCGGAATGCCGAATACCGGATCGAGCCGTTTGCCGCCTTCGCGCTTGTTTTCCGTAACGTATACAATCGCTTCCAAAGAACTGTCTACGTAATATTCCAGGCGGGATATATTTTCGTTGTACACAAGCGTATGATGCGCCCATTGATTGGGAATAACGGCTTTGTAGCCGGTCAGCTCGACGGTGTTTTCCGACGAATCTTCTCCGGAAAATACATTGACAAACGACCAGGAAAGCCGATTGCCGAAAAACGAAGCGGTTATTGTCTGATACTGCGGCACATCCTGAACTTTTTTCGAAGAACGCCAGGAAAAGACGGTTTCTCCGTTTTCCGCCAGCGACGGCATCAGCCAGAATTCTATCGTAAACGAACCTGACGGACCTTCCGTGCCGAACAGCGTGCCGTCTGTTCCTTTGAGTACCAGTCCGCCGCTGATGCCGCGGCTCACTCCGGCACTTTTTCCGAAGCGCGTTTTTTCGCTCAGAATGAGCGATGAAGAAACGACTTCGTAATTTCCCGCCGCGTCGCTTATGCCGAACCCGCCGTTTTCCGTGCCGTCTGCCGGAATTTCCTGCGGTGCTTCGGAATCTTCAAATCCGATCAGCAAGTCTGTGAATTCATCCGGCTGAAACGTAACGGCGGCAAGCTGCATGGCTTCGTACCCGAAACGCCCCATGCCCGATGTAATGTTTTTTTTGACGGCAAGCTCCTGCCAGCCGTTTTTCCCGCCGAAAGAAAGCGCCCGTTCGAGTCCCGAAAGCGGCATTGCGGCGCATAAAAAAAAGAAGCCCGCCGCCGAAATAACGATGCGTTTTGCGGCAAATCGGTGTTGTCTGTGCCGAATTTTTCCTGTCATTTTCTGTATACCTGAATCTGTTAAAATCATATAATTACCGCTATGAAAAACAATAGTTCCGTCCGGAAACAGCTCCACGAAACAGCGCTCAATGCGCCGCTTTCCAGCGGCGTGTATATCTGGCGCGACGAACAAAACACGATTTTGTACATCGGCAAAGCCAGAAACCTGAAAAACCGCCTTTCGTCGTATTTTTCCGGACAGAAAGACATTAAAACGCGCATACTTGTTTCCCGCGCGTATTCCATAGAATACATCACGACCGGAAACGAATACGAAGCGTTTCTGCTGGAAAACACGCTGATAAAAAAACATTCGCCGCGCTTCAATATCGAACTGAAAGACGACAAATCATATCCCGCACTGCGCATAACAAACGAAGATTTCCCGCGCGTATTTAAAACGCGGCACATCGTCAAAGATAATTCGCGCTATTACGGTCCGTATCCGAACGTAGCCGCGCTCGATACATTCATCGATACGCTGTACCGTCTGTATCCGCTGCGCCACTGCAAAAAATTCCGCAAACGCAATGCGCCGTGCATGTATTACCATATCGGCAGATGCAGCGCGCCGTGCTGCGGAAAAATCAGCCGTGAATCCTATACTGAATATATCGATGAAATCAGTTGTTTTCTTGACGAAAAACCGAAAGAAACCGTGCGGAAACTGGAAACCCTGATGAAAGAAGCGGCGGCTTCGCTTCGGTTTGAAAAAGCGGCGCGGCTGCGGGACGGCATCGCGGCGGTGAAAATCCTTTATGCGCAGAATATTGTCGCCGAATTCAGCGCCGATTCGCGCGATTACATCGGCTACTGGGCGGAAGGACCGCTGGCGAGTTTCATCGTGCTGAAAATGCGGGACGGAAAACTGGTTGCGAAAGACACGTACCGAACGCAGACGCTGCGCGAAGACAGCGGCATTATCGCGGAATTTTTCGCCGCGTATTATGCCGAAAAAGAGCAAATCCCGCCGCGCATCTTTGTGCCGGAAGCGGAAGGACTGGATTTTGCCGTACAGCATATTTCCGAGCAGTTCGGCATACAGCCGGAAATCACCGTTGTCCCGATGCGCGATTCTGACGGCGCTTCGTCCGTCTGCTGCGCAGAGGACGGCAGGCCGAATCCGAGTGCGCCGGATGCGGAACAATGCCCGCAGTCGGAACAAAAAGCGGACAGCTTCGACGGGCGGCAGACTTCGGCACACGACGACATCGCGCCGATTCATGTTTCCGCGATGAACATGGCGCGGAACAACGCGCGCGAGGATATTATCCGCCGCATGAGAGAGCGGGGCGACAAGCCGGCAATGGAAGAACTGCGCCGCCTGCTCGATTTGCCGCATCTGCCGGTGCGGATCGAAGGCTTCGATATCGCGCATATCGGCGGAAAGTTTCCCGTTGCCAGCCTCATCAGTTTTTACAACGGCAGCCCGGATAAAAAAAATTACCGCTATTTCAGGCTGAAAACGACGGACGGCGTTATCGACGATTTCGCGTCTATGCGGGAAGCCGCGGCGCGCAGGTACACCCGCCTGCTGAATGAGCATGCGGAACTGCCCGATCTTATCATGATTGACGGCGGCATCGGGCAGGTGAATGCGGTCAAAACCGTGCTGTCGTCGCTGAAGCTTGACATTCCGATTGTCGGGCTTGCGAAACGCGACGAAGAATTGTATCTTCCCGGAAACAGCACGCCGATTCGTCTGCCGCGCCGAAGCGATGCTTTGCGGCTTTTGCAGCGCGTCCGCGATGAAACGCATCGTTTCGCCACCAAAAACAATCAGAATCTGCGCACGAAAGAAATTACCGCCCAAAAGATTGATGCCGCGCCGCGCGTGTCCGCCGCCGCGAATGCTGCGAACGCCGAAAATGCCTTGAATGCCGCTGCCGCGCCGCATAACGGCGCGCCGAACGAACTTCCGCCGTCCGCAAAGGACAGCCGCGCGTACTCTCGGCGTTCCGTCGGCGAAATGCTTGCTGCGGAAATCAGCAGCGCATTTGCTGATCCGGAACCGTAAGCCGTTCTCGCGTTTCTTCATGCACTTGCGTCCGAAAAAAAACTTCGCCGCCCGCCGCATCGCAATCCGCATCGATGCATCGGCGTTTCGCCGCGAGTCGACTGCGCGCCGCCGCATTTTCCGCGGATTGCGTTTCCGCGCTTCCGTGAGCTGCGGTTTTTGTTTTGCATATTCCGTATTATCGTTTTATGCTTTTTGTGTTATAGTATAAAAACTTGCCAGGAGTTTTTTCAAAATGCTGAATATCATCTTTTTTTCGGTTATCGCAATTTTGTGCGCCGTCGGCATTATTCTGCTGTCTGTTCTCATCGGGAATTCGAAAAACGCCAAAGCGGCGCTGCTGTCGGAATGTCTCGAAAATTACGAAAAAAGATTCGGCGCTTACGAAAAAAATCTGAAAGACGAATTCGAACGGAACCGAAAGGAAACGTCAGAGATGAATATTGCCGCGCGCAAAGAGAATACGGAAAACCTTATGGCGTTTCAGAATTCCGTGAACGGAAAACTCGACACGCTGACGAAAAATACGCATGAAAGTCTTTCGTTAAACCTTACGCGCTTTATGCAGACGCTTTCCGCGCAAATCGGCACGCTGACGAAAAACACGCAGGAGGCTTTGAACACGCAGCAGGAAAAAGTCCGGGAAAGCCTGAAATCGATTCAGGATTCGAATGAAAAAAAACTGGAACAAATGCGCGCTACCGTCGACGAAAAGCTTCAGTCGACGCTCGAAAGGCGGCTCACCGGATCGTTCGAACTCGTTACCAAACAGCTTGAGGCGGTGCAGAAAGGACTCGGCGAAATGCAGAATCTCGCGAGCGACGTGGGCGGGCTTAAGCGCGCACTGACAAACGTGAAAAACGCCGGCGTAATGGGAGAAGTTCAGCTCGAAGCCCTGCTGACGCAAATTCTTTCGCCGGAACAGTTTATCAAAAACGCGCATCCGAATCCGAATAATCCCAAAAAGGTTGTCGAATTCGCGGTGAAGATTCCGTCGAAAACATCCGCCGGAGAATTTATTCTGCTGCCGATTGACTCGAAATATCCTGCCGAAGTTTGGGACAAGCTCAGCCTTGCTTATGAACATGCGGACAAAGACGAAATCGAAACGCAGAAAAAAGCGCTTGCTGCCGACATAAAAAAAATGGCAAAAGACATCAAGGAAAAATATATCGAAGTTCCGTATACGACGGACTTCGGATTGCTGTTTCTGCCGTTCGAGGGGCTTTTTGCGGAAGTCATGCGGATGCAGGGGCTTTTTCAGCGGATTCAGGATGAATGCAAGGTTACGATTGCGGGACCGACGACGCTCGGTGCGTTTTTGAACAGCCTGCAAATGGGCTTCCGCACGCTTGCCATTCAAAAAGAAACTTCCAAAGTCTGGGAACTGCTCGGCACGATCAAAAGCGAGTTCGGAAAATTCGGCGACATTCTTGCCGCGACAAAGAAAAAAATCGAGGCGGCGCATTCGGAAATCGAAAAGGCGGAAACCAAAACCCGCGGAATTGAAAAAAAGCTTACGAAAGTCGATGTGCTGCCGCCTGGCGAAAAAGAACTGCTTGCCGATAATACGCAGACATTGCTGAACGATATGACAGAAGCCGACCCAATCTGAAAAGCGCCGCCGTCAACGTTATGGAAAAAAAACAAAAAGCTGCCAACAACAGAACGCTCACGCTTCAGCCCGAAGAAATCGAATCTTTGAAAGCGGCGCTTATTACCGAAGACAACATCGAAAAAACCGCGGACTTTGCAAACAAAACATTGAACGGCAATATCATCACGATGCTGCAGTACATTCCCGACAATTTTGCCGATTTAATCATAATCGATCCTCCGTACAATTTGACGAAAAATTTCAACGGAATGCGTTTTAATTCCCGTTCGGAAAATAATTACGAAGAATATTTGAATTCCTGGTTTCCGAGCGTTTGCGGAAAGCTGAAACACAACGGTTCGCTTTATATGTGCGGCGACTGGAAATGCACCGCCTCGCTGCAAAGAGCAATCGAAAAAGAATTGACGATACTGAATCGAATTACCTGGCAGCGCGAAAAAGGACGCGGCGCAAAATCGAATTGGAAAAACGGAATGGAAGATATCTGGTTCGCCGTAAAAGATCCGCACGATTATTATTTCAATGTCGACGCCGTGATGCTGAAAAGAAAAGTTCTTGCTCCGTATAAAATCGACGGGCAGCCGAAAGACTGGAACGAAAGCGCCGACGGAAAATTCCGCCTTACGTATCCCTCGAATTTTTGGGATGATATTTCGGTTCCGTTTTGGTCGATGCCGGAAAACACCGAGCATCCGACGCAGAAGCCGGAAAAACTGTACGCAAAATTGATTTTGGCGTCTTCAAAAGAAAACGATTTGGTGTTCGATCCTTTTTTGGGCAGCGGAACCACAAGTGTCGTTGCGAAAAAACTGCGGAGAAACTACTGCGGCGTCGAATTGAACGAAGAATATTGTCTGTGGGCGGAAAAACGGCTGCGCATGGCAGATGCGGATTCTTCGATTCAGGGATATGACGGCGGCGTGTTTTGGGAAAGAAATACGCTGCACCTGCGCGGAAAAAACCGCAGGGAATAAAGCCGCCGATCATCAGAGTTGCTCCGAAACTGTAAATAGCGGCAATACAACGTTGCCTTTGCGAGGAGCCGAGCGACGAAGCAATCTATCTTTTATTGCAGATCGCTTCACATTCGTTCGCGATGACAGACTTTGCTGCGGGTTTTGCCTTTAATTTCGGCTTGCGTGTTATTGATTTTTGCGGTATGGTTGAAAACGGTTTCGGATATGCCGCCGTCCTGCCGCGAATTCGAACTGCGGACTTCAGTGCAGCATCCGGCTTGCGGGCGGCTGTTTTATCGGCGGAAAAATGTTTTTTGTTTCTATTATAACGCATGAAATTCTGCCGGTATGTTGTTGTATTTTTGAAAATCGGGATTGTGTGTGAAGTTTTATTGCATGATGGTAAAAACCGGTGCGGAACAGCGTTTTTTGAAAACAGCGAAAGATTTGCTGTGCAGCGAATTGTGCGTCGCATATTCCGACGCCTGCTTTTATTTTTTCAGAAAGACGCTGAAAACCCGTAAAGGCGTTTTCTATGAATCGCCGCTTTTCCCCGGATATGTGTTTATGAAAACCGCCGTGTTCGACCGCGCGGCTGTTCCCGCCTTGCTGAAGCGCGCAGAAGGTTTTTATCATTTTCTGCCTTCCAATTCCGACGCCGCAGAACTTTCCGGCACCGATTTGGAATATGTCGAAAATTTTTCCGCTTACGGCGAAGTGCTCGGCGCTTCTCAGGCATATTTCGACGAAAACCAAAGAATCGTGATTACCGGCGGTCCGCTGAAAGGCTTTGCCGGAAATATCATCCGAGTAAACCGCAGAACCAACAGGGTTACGGTCCGCATCGATTTATACGGATCGCCGAAAACCGTGGATCTGCTGTATGACGAAGTTGCCGCCGAAGAATAACATGCGGCGCATCGTTTGTCGTCTGCCGTTTTGATTTTTTCTGCGCGCAAAATGCTTTCAATGTTCAAAAAATAAACACCTTGACTAACTGCCTGTCGTCGGGTTAGAATTGCGGCTGTAATCGGCTGCGGTTTGTTTACAACGCCTGATAGAGGCATAAACGGACGCAGCGTCCTTTCTCTCCGCGCCGTGCGGAATGCGCAGTCCGTTGAAAAAAATGCTTTTACGGAACGGGCGGAGCTGTCTGCAAAAATCAAAACAATTCAAATATGTATAAATCTTCCGACGGAAAAATTCTCGAAAGCATCCGCCGTACGCTCTGCGCGGATCCGTATGCGAGCCAGCGGACTTTGGCAAAAAACGCGGAACTTTCGCTCGGCATGCTGAATGCGGCACTGAAGCGGTTTGCGTCGCGCGGCTGGATTTTGCTCACGAACTTAAATGCCAGAAAAATCAAATATGCGCTGACGGAAGAAGGCATGGCGGAACTTGCGCGGCGCAGCAAGGATTTCATTCGCGGTACATTTTCGCTTATCAGCCGATACGACACTTCCATATTGAATGCCGTGCGCAACGCAAAATTATGCGGAAAGAAACGCGTTGTCCTTCACGGGCAAAGCTATATCGCATTTTTAATTGAATACGCCTGCGCACGCTGCGGAATGGAATTCATTGCGTCGTCTTCCGCTGATTTTACGGCAGACGAATGTGTTCTGCATCTTGCCGGAGAATTGACAGAAGCCGGCGAGTTTGCGTCATTCCTGAACCGCGGCTGCGTGAACGTAATGGATTTGGTGTAACGGATTTACCGGCCCGCTTTTCTGGCGGGACGCAGTTTGCTTATTTGCTGCGATTATTCAGGGCATTATAAATATTCCGCTTTCATTGATATTTGCTGTTCACAGTTTAAAAAATAAATACTTGTAAAATTACTGGAAATAATTAGGTATGAAGACATTGATTTTAGCAGGCGGAATGGGTACTCGACTGGGAGAAGAAACAAAGCTCATTCCTAAGCCAATGGTAGAAATCGGCGGTTATCCTATTCTATGGCACATAATGAAAATTTACAGCCACTATGGCTATAACGATTTTATAATTCTCACTGGTTATAAAGGGCATGTAATCAAAGAATTCTTTTTGAATTATTACAACCGCTATAGCGATATGACGATTGATCTTTCTAACAATGATGTCCAAATTCACAAAATGCGTACTGAGCCATGGAAAATTACAATGCTTTATACAGGACCTATGACGATGACGGCAGGGCGTATTCAAAGGGCAAAAGAATACATTGGCAATGAACCATTTCTGCTAACTTATGGAGATGGCGTAAGTAATGTTGATATTGCGAATCTTGTCGAATCACACGCAAAGTCAGGAAAATTAGTGACTCTTACAGCTGTAAAACCAGAAGGTCGTTTTGGTACTCTTGATATTGAAACCGGCGGAACTATCAGACAGTTTCATGAAAAGCCCGCTGATGCATGGATAAATGGCGGTTTTTTTGTTTGTGAGAACAAATCTTTGGATTATATTCCCTTAGAGGCTGATAACATTATGTGGGAAAGAGAGCCTTTGCAGAATATTGCGAAAGACAAACAATTACATGCATACAAGCATGAAGGCTTTTGGCATCCAATGGATATGCTTAAAGACAAACAAGATTTGGATAAGCTTTGGGCAACGGAAAAAGCGCCTTGGAATGTATGGAATCATTTTGGAAACAAATAGAATGAATGAATTGTTGAATTTTTATAAAAATAAAAAAGTATTTCTTACAGGACATACAGGTTTTAAAGGAACTTGGCTTACTCGTGTTCTAATACTTGCCGGAGCTAAAGTTACCGGTTATTCACTTGAACCTCCAACAAATCCGAGCCTTTTTGAAAGGACAAATACTTCAAGTCAGATTGATTCAATTATCGGTGATATTTGTGACGGTTCAAAATTAAAAGCGGCTATGCAAAATGCGAGCCCTGATATTGTATTGCATCTTGCAGCACAGCCGATTGTTCGTACTAGTTATAAAGATCCGGTTGGAACCTATGAATCCAATGTAATGGGAACTGTAAATGTTTTGGAAGCCGTGCGTGCAACCCAAAATGTAAAATCTTTTGTAAATGTAACAACTGATAAAGTTTATTTGAATAAAGAATGGAACTGGGGGTATCGAGAAAATGAAGAACTCTGCGGATTTGATCCTTATTCAAATTCAAAATCTTGTTCAGAACTGGTAACTTACAGTTATAAAAATTCTTTTTTTGCAGAAGCCGATTCGCCGGCAATCAGTACCGCCCGCAGCGGAAATGTAATTGGCGGAGGAGATTATGCTGTTGACCGCATTATTCCGGACTGCATCAGAGCCGCGGAGACTGGAAACGAAATAGTTCTTAGAAATCCGAATTCAACCCGCCCGTATCAGCATGTTCTTGAATGTCTCAGGGGTTATCTGATGCTTGCTCAAAGGCAGTATGAAGATAAGTCTTTCGCAGGGAATTATAACTTCGGTCCCAATGATGAATCCTGTGTTACAACGGGGGAACTTGCAGCATTATTCTGTGAATCATGGGGAAACGGAACTGAATGGAAAGATGTCAGTGAAGCAGATGCGCCGCATGAAGCTAATTTTTTGAAACTGGACTGTTCAAAGTCAAAATCAGTTTTAGGCTGGTATCCTAAGTGGAATATCCGGCAGACTGTTGAGAAAATTATTGAGTGGGAAAAGGCTGTGCAGACAGGTACTGCTGCCGCAGAAATTACCGATATGCAGATTAAGGAATATTTTGAGAATGATTATGTTTGAAGGGAAAACAAAAGAAGAGGCAACCAAAGAAATTCTAGAGAGCGTAAGAGCATACTACGCAAAGTTTATGCAGAAACCTAACTACAAAGACGGCGACCGCATCAGTTATGCAAGCCGCGTATTTGATGAAAAGGAAATGATGAACCTTGCAGATTCCATGCTCGAATTCTGGCTTACAAGCGGACGCTATACAGAACAGTTTGAAAGGCAGTTGGGCGAATATCTTGGAACTTCGTTTGTTTCGCTTGTAAATTCGGGATCTTCCGCAAATCTTTGTGCGTTTATGGCTTTGACATCACCTTTGCTGAAAGACAGACAGATTAAGCGCGGGGACGAAGTAATCACCGTTGCCTGCGGTTTCCCGACGACTGTTACGCCTGTCTTGCAGTACGGTGCAGTTCCCGTTTTTGTCGATGTAACAATTCCGCAGTACAATATTGACGTAACACAACTTGAAGCGGCATTAAGCCCAAAGACAAAAGCTGTAATGATTGCGCATACGCTCGGCAATCCGTTCGATTTGAAGACAGTAAAAGATTTCTGTACAAAGCATAATTTGTGGCTTATAGAAGACAACTGTGATGCACTCGGTTCGGAATACACGATTGATGGAAAGATATTCAAGACCGGCACAGTAGGAGATATAGGAACTTCCTCGTTTTATCCGCCGCATCACATGACTATGGGTGAAGGCGGCGCTGTTTATACATGCGATCCGCTTTTGCATAAAATTATCCGCTCAATGCGTGACTGGGGCAGGGACTGTATTTGCCCCAGCGGTGTCGATAATCTTTGCAAGCACCGTTTTGACAAGCAGTATGGTACATTGCCTGTCGGGTATGACCACAAATATACATACAGTCATTTCGGATATAATCTAAAAGCAACTGATATGCAGGCTGCGGTAGGATGTGCTCAGCTTGAAAAATTTCCTTCGTTTGCGGAGCGCAGAAAACATAATTGGAAGCGGCTTCACGATAGCTTGAAGTGCCTTGAAGACAAATTGATTTTGCCGCAGCCTGTTGAAAACAGTAATCCGTGCTGGTTCGGTTTTTTGATTACTTGCCGCGAAAATGTGGATAGATTTGAATTGGTAAAAAAAATCGAGGCAGAAAATATACAAACGCGTGCACTTTTTGCGGGAAACCTCACACGCCATCCATGTTTTGATCAGATTCGTGGAACGGACGCCTATCGTGTTGTCGGTGATTTGTCTGTAACAGACAGAATTATGAAAGATACTTTCTGGGTCGGTGTGTATCCGGGAATGACAGATGCAATGGTTGACAGAATGGCTAGTGTGATTAAGGAAAGTTTGTAGGGTATATGGAATTAGAAAGGTACTATGATATTTTATTGAAATTACAGAAAAAAATTAGTGCTTGGGACTTTTATTTATGAAACAACGTTTAGCAGATTATGTTGCAGACTTTCTGGTGAATTATGGCGTTACCGATTGTTTTACTGTCGTTGGCGGCGGAGCGATGCATTTAAATGATGCGCTCGGTCATCACGACGGACTAAAGGTAACGTATAATCATCACGAGCAGGCTTGCGCGATTGCGGCTGAAGCGTATGCCCGCTTGGATAATAAAATCGCGGCAGTCTGCGTCACCACGGGGCCGGGAGGAACGAATGCGATTACAGGTGTTGTCGGCGGTTGGCTGGATTCTATTCCGATGTTTATTATTTCGGGACAGGTGAAATATACGACAACAGCAAGATATGCGATGCAGTTTACGGACGGGCTTCCACTAAGAGCAGTGGGAGATCAGGAGTATGACATTGTAAAGTCCGTAGAGCCGATGACAAAATATGCCGTTATGATTGAAGATCCGATGCAGATTCGCTATGCGTTGGAGAAAGCATGGCATTTGGCGACAACGGGCAGACCGGGACCTGTCTGGATTGATATTCCGGTAAATTATCAGGGAAGTTTTATTGAAACGAACGACTTAAAAGGATATGATCCTGCGGAGGATGATGCGCAGCTGCCGCCACCCGTTTCGGAGAATGTTGTCAAGACTGTGGTAGAGGAACTGCGCAAAGCGAAACGTCCTGTTATTTATGCGGGCGGCGGTATCAGACTTTCAGGTGGATATGAAGCGTTTCGGAAAGTAATTGAAAAACTCAATGTGCCTATTGTTACATATTGGAATTCGATAGATGTGATAGAGAACGCACACCCGCTGTATGTGGGCAGGGGCGGAAACATGGGAGATCGTGCAGGCAATTTTGCTGTTCAGAATTCTGATTTGCTGTTGGCGATTGGAACACGAATTTCCATTCGACAGACAGGGTATGATTTTAACACATGGGCAAGAGCGGCAAAAGTTATCATGATCGATATTGACAGAGCAGAAATGAAAAAGCCGACGATTCATGTGGCTATGCCGATATGGGCTGATGCAAAGGATTTTTTAGAAAAATTAGATAAAATTGTTTCCAAAGAAAAGGATATTGTATTTAACGAAAAAGTGTGGATGGAAGCGTGTCAAAATTGGAAGAAGAATTATCCTGTTACATTGCCGCGTCATTGGGAAGAAAATGGCGGATACGCAAATGTTTATGCGTTTGTGCGATATATGAGCGAGCAGCTTCCAGAGAACAGTCTTACGGCGGTATCAAATGGTGCGTGCTGTGTTGTTGGACATCAAAATTATTGTATAAAAAAAGGAACGCGGTTTATTATTAACAGTGCGATTGCAAGTATGGGATATGGTTTGCCTGCTGCAATCGGGCTTTGTCTTGCGGGCGGAAAAAAAGAAACGATCTGTCTTGAGGGGGACGGTTCGATTATGATGAATTTGCAGGAGCTGCAAACAATTGTTACGAACAAGCTGCCGATTAAAATATTCCTTATCAATAACCAAGGCTACCACTCTATAAGAATAACACAGAGCAACCTATTCTCACAAAATTGCAGAGTGGGTATCGGACCTGAATCCGGAGATTTGTCATTCCCTGAATATAAAAAGATAGCAGAAGCATTCGGTTATCCTTATTTTGAGGCACATTCCAATGAAGAGATGAAACGGGTAGTCAATCAAGTTCTTGAAATGCAGGGATTTGTATTTTGTGAAATTTTTACCAATACCATTCAGGTATGGGAGCCGAAGAGCAGTACAAAGCGCCTTGAGGACGGAACGCTCATCAGCCCGCCGCTTGAGGACTTGGCGCCGTTTTTACCGAGGGAGGAATTGGAGAAAAATATGTTTATTTTACCCCCCCCCGTCAAAAAAACGGAAGATTAAAGCTATGTCATTCACGCTCCTTTGGGCAGCTTAAGGAGTGTGCGTGATAAAGGCTTCTGATTTCATTGTAAAATATTTTGAACTTCTCGGAATAAAATGCATTTTTGGCTATCAAGGCGGAATGGTAACTCACCTTGTTGATTCTTTGAGAAAAAGCGTTTCCGTGAAATTCATTCAGTGTTATCATGAGCAGTCCGCCGCTTTTTGTGCGGAAGGCTATGCAAAAGAAAGCGGCATGCTTGGAGTTGCCATTGCGACTTCTGGTCCCGGCGCGACGAATTTAATTACGGGAATTGCCGACGCTTACTTTGATTCTGTTCCTGTGCTTTTTATAACGGGGCAAGTCAATTCGTATGAATACAAATATGAAAAGAAAAAACGTCAGCAAGGTTTTCAGGAAACGGATGTCGTTTCGATTGTAAAACCGATTACAAAATACGCGGAATTCGTTGACGATGTAAAAAAGTTGCCGCGATGCTTGAAGCAAGCGGCTGAAATAGCTATGTCTGGGAGAAAAGGTCCTGTCCTTCTTGATATTTCAATGGATGTTCAGCGAAGCGAAATTTTGTGGGACGAAAATTTTTTCAAGAAGCAAAATAATGGCAGCAAAAATGATGTTTGTTTTACGGAGAAAATAAATTCCGCATTGGAAGAATTTTCCAAAGCAAAATCTCCGCTTGTTTTATGCGGGCAAGGAATTAAACTTTCGCACTGCGAAGAAAAATTGGAATATTTTGTAAGACTGAATGATTTGCCGTGCGTTGTTTCGCTTTTGGGGAAAGGCTGTATTGATGAAATGCTGGAAAATTTTGTTGGCATGATTGGCAGTTACGGAAACCGTGCCGCAAACATAATTTTTGAAAACGCGGATTGCGTGCTAGTCCTTGGATCTCGGCTTGATTTGCGCCAGACTGGAAATGTGAATTCGATGTCTTTGCAGAAAATTCGATTCATTCACATCGATATTGACGAAAATGAACTTAATGAAACTTCCGTAAAAAAACATCTTGGAATATGTTGCGATTTGAATAAATTTTTCGATACCGTAAAGAATTGGAAAATGCAAAACGAAAATTCGGATTGGAAGAATTTTGTCGTAAAAATAAAAAATGAATATTCGCAGCAAAAAGACATATCTTTGTTTGCGGCAGACAAAATGCCGTATATCTCTATTCAAAATATTTGCGCGTGTTCTGATTCCGATACGGTTTTTGTCAGCGACATCGGGCAAAACCAAATGTGGGCGGCGCAGATGCTTTGTTTGAAAAAGGGACAGGAATTTTTTACGGGCGGCGGACTTGCGGCGATGGGATGTGCGGTTGCGTTCGGAGTGGGAATTGCGTTTGCTAATCCAAAGAAAAAAGTGATTTGCATTGTTGGCGACGGCGGATTTGAATTCAGTCTTCAATCATTGCTTCTGATTTCGCAATATGATTTGAATGTTATGGTCGTTGTTCTTAACAATGAATCGCTTGGAATGATAACTCAATTTCAGAGTTTATACTTTGATTCAAATATGGCGGGAACGACAAAGAACGGCGGCTACATCGTTGGCGACATTAAAGAATTTGCACAAGCGAATTATCTTTGCTATGAAAAAATTAAAGATGTTGAAAATGAAAAAATAATTTTCAAGAAAAGATTTGTTATGGAGATAAATCTGAACGGACTTACAACCGTTGTTCCAAAGCTTGAATATAACAAGAGCCTTTCCGATATGACGCCGAAAGTAAAAACATATCGATTTTTGCCTAACTGCACGTCAAATGATTAGCAAAATATAGCTCATATCATACACGGTTTCTTGTAGTAGCTTAAGGAATGTGTATATGGAATGCTGCAATATCCGAAAATTGATATGACTCAGAAACAAAAAATGCCTTTTATGCAGACAAGCTGCACCGGAACGGGTTCTCCTAGTACTCTAGACAATATTGATTAAAAACTAGGTATTCTATGCGTCGTATTGCTTTAACAGGTGCAACCTCTATGCTCGGTGCTTCTCTCATTGAAGAGTGCATTAAAGACAATATAGAAGTTCTTGCCTTTGTTCATCAAGGTTCGTCAAAATTAGATCGCTTGCCAAAATCACCGCTTGTGAAAATTGCGGAGTGCGATTTGTGCGATATGGCTGCATTCGATGTCGGATTGGAAAGATGTGATGTCTTCTACCATTTTGCGTGGGGTTATACGGACAAGAAAGTTCGTGATAATCCAAAACCTCAATTGAAAAACCTAGAATATGTTTTTGATGCTGTTGATTTGGCAGCTCGGCTTGGCTGTAAAAAATTTATCGGTGCGGGAAGTCAAGCCGAATATGGCATTACTAGCGAAATTATAAGCGAAAAAACAAAGTGCGATCCACTTTCTTCCTATGGAATAGCGAAATTTGCAGCAGGAAAACTTTGCGAAAAATTATGTGCGAAAAAAAATATGATTTGTATTTGGACACGTATTTTTTCGGTTTATGGAGAATATGAAAATCCCAATTCTCTTATTTCTTATTTGATAAACTGTTCTTTGAAAGGAGAAACTGCAAAAGTTTCGGCAGGACTCCAAAAGTGGGAATATCTTTATCAATCTGATGCCGCACGTTTTTTCATTGCGATTGGAGAAAAATGCAAAGAAAGCAAAGTTTTGATTCTTTCATCATTGGATAAAAGACAGTTAAAGGATTATGTTCTGGAAGTGCAGGAACTTACGGGTAGAAAATTGAATTTAGAATTCGCGCCGCCTTCGGACATTCCAATGGTGACGCTTGATTCTGATATTTCTGCTTTGATCCATGATACAAATATAAGACCAAGGGTGAGTTTTAAAGAAGGCGTTATGAAAATGATAGAATGTTGTAAGACGTTACCCCCCCCATACAACCATGACAAGTACTTCCTGATTTTTAGTCGTTATGTTGATACGCTTTCTTCTTGGAGGCGTGCGGCATGATGAAACTGACAGACAATACAATAATCGATAGCGATTTGGAAGAGATAGTATCCGAACCATTAAATTGGGAATATTTTGCCAATAAGACCGTCATTATCACGGGTGCAAATGGAATGCTTCCGGCATATATTGTGTATGCTTTGCTCGCTTTAAACGATACGTGTCTGAAAGAGAAAAAATGCAAGATAATCGCAAATGTCAGAAATTATGATAAGGCAAGAATAAAATTTGAAAAGTTTCTTAACCGCAATGATTTTCAGTTACTCTTGAAAGATGTAACTGAACTGGCAGAATTTTGCGGAAGTGTGGATATAGTGATTCATGCCGCAAGCCAGGCAAGTCCGAAATACTACGGAATAGATCCTGTGGGAACGCTGAAGGCTAATACAATCGGTACGATGAATATGCTGGAACTTGCCAAAAATAATAAATGTGAAAAATTTTTATTTTTCAGTTCAGGGGATGTTTATGGGGTGTTGGACGGGGCTGTTCCTGTGATTAGCGAAACATATACGGGAAACGTTGATATAACAAATGTCCGTTCATGTTATGCAGAGAGCAAACGCATGGGTGAAACAATGTGTGTATGTTATGCGCATCAATACGGCTTGCACGTGAATATGCTCAGGCTTGCTCATACTTATGGTCCCGGCTGCGCATTAGATGACGGCAGGGTGTTTGCGGATTTTGTCAGAAATATCATTAACAAGGAAAATATCAGAGTTAATTCAGATGGCGGTGCAAAAAGGTGTTTTATGTACGTTACTGATATGATAAAAGCTTTGTTTTATGTTTTACTTAAAGGAAAAAACAAAGAAGCGTACAATATTTCGTCAGTAAAAGAAACTTCCATAAGAGAATTGGCAGAGATGCTATGCGGATTATACCCTGAAAAGCTGCTTCATGCAGAATTTTCAGAAACAAAGGATGATAATCTGTATATGAAATCAAAATCGACCGTTGGAAAGCTTGATACCACAAAATTGTGCGGACTGGGATGGAAGCAAACGGTTTCTCTCGAAGATGGTTTTAAAAGGATGATTCAGAGTTACTGACATGACAAGAATATAAAGTATGGAAAAAAACTATAAGGATATTTTATCGACATTTATAAATTTGGCATGGCGGTTAGTATCGGGACCGTTAAGCTTATTGCTTATACCGCTCTATTTGTCTCCGGAACAACAGGGATACTGGTATTTGTTCGGAAGTATTGCGACAATGAGTACATTTGCCGATTTGGGTTTTTCAAATATAATTCTCCAGTTTTCTGCACATGGGTTTGCTTTTCTTTCCATAAAAGAAAAATTACTTGCAGGAGAAGAAAAATATATTCAGCAATTAGGCAGTTTTTTTAGATTTGTTGTCAAATGGCTATCCCTAATGTGTTTGCTTGTTTATCCCCTCATTTTTCTTGTAGGGATATTTTTCTTTCAGAGAGATTCGGTTCTGGATATTTATTGGATACCATGGATTATTTATTCAGCAGGTTCACTAATTAATTTCTTTAATAATTCGGTTTTATCTTTTATTGAAGGTCTGAATCAAATAGATAAAATTCAAAACTCAAGGTTTATCGTAGCTGTTATAAATACACTTGTTATTATTGTTGGGCTAATATATAAATTAAATATTTATGCATTGGCTTTTGCAATGATTTTCAGCTCGTCCTTTATGTTCATTACTATATTTGTTACGTTCGGCAAAATTATAAAACAGCTGTGGTACGAATCGAGAGATTTTTTTTATCCATGGCGAAAAGAAATATTTCCTCTTTTTCAAAAATATGTATTAAGTTTTGCCAGTGGTTATTTTTTGTTTCAGATTTATACTCCTCTGATGCATTATTTCCATGGACCAGTGCTCAGTGGAAAAGTCGGTATTACTGTGAGTCTTGTTACGGCAATGTTTTCATTCAGTAATATTTGGATATATACAATTACACCGAAAATAAATATTCTAATTGAAAAAAAAAATTGGAATATTTTAGACAAACTGTTTCATAAAAGATTGTTGTTAAGTTTGCTGTCATATATTCTTATTTGTATATGTTTTGTTTTATTTGTTGTCATTTTTGGCAAATATAGACTACCGGCAAAAGTATTGGAACGGTTTTTGCCTTACAAGGCAATGCTTTTGCTGGTAGTTTCTTATTTTCTGCAATTGATAGTAAATTCATGGGCTGTATATTTGCGCGGTCATAAACAAGAACCTTTTTGGTGGACAAGCATTATATCAGCAATCTGGGTTTTTCTAATAACCTTGTTTGCAGGAAAGTTTTTGCCGCCAATGCTGTTCTTTATAGGGTTGCTTACAAGTTACTTCTGGGGAATTCCTTTATCGTATTGTATTTTTTACAGGAATAAGAATAAATGGCACAGATAAGAAAGCAGCCGATATTGAGTATTTGTATTCCTACTTTTAATAGAATTGAATATCTGGTAAAAAGCATAGAATCAATTATCTCATCTGAAGGATTTAACAAAGACGATGTTGAAATTGTAATTTCAGATAATGCCTCAACTGATGAAACTCAAAAGACTATGTTGGAGTATTCTGAAAAATATTCCAATATCAAGTATTATAGGAATGAGGAGAATATTCGAGACAGAAATTTCCCGAAAGTTATTTCTGAAGCAACCGGAATATATAGAAAGCTGTGCAATGATACATTGTTATTCAAAAAAGATTCAATAAGAAAAATGATTGATATAATTCGGAGCAATACTGAAGAAAAGCCTGTTATCTTTTTTGATAATAAAGGCAATGAGATATTGCATGTAACTTCTCTGGAGGCATTTTTATATAGAGTAAGTTTTAACATAACTTGGATTGGCGGATTCGGCGTTTGGGAAGACTTTTGCGATGGTATGGCAGAGAGCATTGAAGGCTGTGATGAATTGCTTTGGCAGGTTTCGTTTTTGCTTAGATATATAGATTCAAAAAAAAACGCTTTGATTGTTGAAGAACCGTATTTTGTAACGCAGTCTGTTTCGCGTAAAGACATATCTTATGGATTGTATACTGTTTTTTATGTCAATTATTTGGGATTTATAAGGAAATATTTAGAAGCAGGCACTATTTCACAATCATGTTATGATTTTCTTGAAAAAGATTTGCTTTTTAATTTTTTCCCTTTATGGATGTATAATTGGCAGCGACAGAATAATTCATTCGAATATTCGAAAGAAGAAAACCTTGTTGCAAGTATAATGAATGCATATAACGGCAAGCCCTACTATAATAAGTTTCGACGCTTTTACCGTTTTTTCAGGATTAAAATGACTGTTAAAAATATATTGAAAATATTTTATATGAGATATTTTTATAGGAGGACCTTATGAAATCATCAATGTTTAAAAATAATAGACGCGGGGGGGGGTAAGACTTTCCCTAACAATCAATGTCGTATTCTCGGTATTATTTTTGGCAATAGGAATTTGGAAATTTGATTCCATAAAGCGGATTCTTGTGGATGCCGGCAATAAAGCATTTCTGAAGCGGCAGATTTCAGAAGCAATTCTTGAAACTTTCAACAATGACATTGATAAAGATGTGCTGAATGACGCACTTATCGTAAATCAAAACCTTAAAACAGTGACATTCCTTTTTCTCGGCAATTCATTGACATATTGTAGTGCGCCGGAAGAAGAAGCGGACAAGACGAGAAGAGGGCTTGCATCTACGAAAATCGAAAATGACTATGTACACCGCCTTGTTTCGATGTATGCGGAAAAACATAATGTCAACGTAAGATTCTCTGCAGTCAACATCGCAAACTTTGAACGCGGGTTTACGAAAAAAGAGTTTTCAAAGGATGTGACGGATTCGTTGTTATTAGGCTATGTCCATGTCGAAAATCCCGACTTCGTGATTTTTCAGATTGGAGAGAATGTCAGTCAGGAAGATATTTCAGAAAACGGAATGCTTTTCTTTGAGCGGTACTGTGCTCTGGTGAATAGTTTTGAAAATGCCAAGAAAGTTATCTGTCTTCCGTTTTGGCCACACAAAGAAAAGATAAATATTATTACGGATGTTGCATTAGCAACAGAAAGTGTTCTCTGCGATTTGAGCCATTTAGGAAGCGGACTTGATTCCGATAATTTTGCCTCAAGCTGCAAAAAATATAGGCAGCTCGGAGTCGGAATACATCCGGGCGATACGGGAATGGACAGGATTGCAAAAAATATTTTTTCCGTTCTTTCTGAATAACATTTTAAAACACAAAATATAGTTTTTTTATTTTTCCTTTAGTAAAACACTGATGCTTTTTTCTATTATAAATATAAAACTCAAGGTGTTTCGCAAGCGTTTCCGCCTGCGAAACCGCCACAATCTTGTGTCCATTGTTAATATGTGCGACATGAATCATGTTCAGGTCGGCAGGAGGTCTTACGGGGCAATAAGCGTAGTTGACTTTTCTCCCTCTGATGCAAAGCTAATAATTGGGAATTACTGCTCGATTGCCGGCGGATCGACGTTCCTTTTGGGCGGTGAGCATAATCTTGATACGATTTCTACGTATCCATTTAAGGCAAAAGTTTTTGGTGTGCAACGAGAGGCGGGGAGTAAAGGAAATATCGTGGTAAAAGACGATGTGTGGATCGGACAGAACGCAATCATCTGTTCCGGCGTAACAATCGGGCAAGGAGCGGTCGTAGCAGCCGGTGCTGTCGTTACAAAAGATGTCGAGCCGTATGCAATTGTCGGCGGGAATCCTGCAAAGTTCATAAAATGGCGGCTGGATGAAAACTTGCGCAGACGGCTTGAGTCGACAAATGTTGCCGCCCTGTTTGACCATTTTGCGGCAGAAGATATGCCGCTTGTATATAGAAAATTGAATGAGGAGAGTTTAGATAAACTGTTGGAGAAATATGATGTCAAATAATAAGCCTCGTATAATAGCTTTTTATCTTCCGCAGTTTCATCCTATTCCCGAAAACGATGAATGGTGGGGGAAGGGATTTACAGAATGGACGAATGTCGGAAAGGCGAAGAAACTTTTTCCCGGACATTATCAGCCGAGAGTTCCTGCCGACTTGGGCTATTATGATTTGCGTGTTCCGGAAACAAGGGAAGCACAGGCGCAACTTGCGAGAGAGGCTGGTATTGAGGGATTTTGTTACTATCATTATTGGTTCGGCAGTAAGAATATGCCAAAGGAACTCATGCAAATGCCATTTAATGAGGTTGTTCGTACAGGGAAGCCCGATTTCCCATTTTGCTTATGTTGGGCAAATCATTCATGGGAAAAGAGGGATTGGAATGCAGAGAATTCTTTTTTAGATAGGACTTTGCTTGTCGAACAAAAGTATTATGGGCTTGAAGATTATGAGGAACATTTTTATTCTTTGTTAGAAGCGTTTAGAGATAACCGTTATATAAAGGTTAATGGAAAATTGCTTTTTGTCATTCTTCAACCTAAAAATGTTCCTCATATAAAAGAGTTTATTGATTGTTGGAATACATTAGCGACAGAAAATGGACTAAATGGATTCTGTTTTGTTAGTTATTACCAATATTGTAATGATATAAAAAATTTAGATGAAATTCCGTATAGTTTATTTGATGCAAAAATATATAGCATGTTGCCAATTCTAACAGATGATATTACGGATAGTAAGTTTTCGAAAATTTGTAGATATATAAAAAAAACATTTGCCTTATTGACAAAACTACCTATATATAAAATCGACTACAATCAGGCAATAAAAAAACTGATTCCAAAAAATCTATTAAGGGGAGATATAATACCTGAAATTATATCAGGATTTGACCACTCTCCTCGAACAGGGAATATGCGGTTGATTCTACATAAATTTACTCCAGATGCATTTTATAAGCATTTAAAATCTATCCTTGATGCGGTTGCTGCTTCAGATGGAGGATTTTATAATATTGTATTTTTAAAATCATGGAATGAATGGGGAGAAGGAAATTATGTGGAACCAGATTTAAAATATGGGCATCAGTTTCTAGATGTTCTGAAGAATGAAATAAAAACTAAAGAAGATTGATATGATAATTTTCTTTAAAATCCTATAAAACTAAGAGAATATATCAATTTTGAATATTAAAATTCGCTCGATAGGTAATAATACAATCGGAGAGGAAACAATTATGATAGCCTTGCCGTATATAACAGTTGTAATAATATTTTTTTTAGACATTATGCTTCGAATTGTGCGTTGATATATAAAGCTTCTGAAAAATTTTTTATTTATTTTAGTTTTCTTTTTTTGTTTTCGAGGATATATATTCACTGATGTACTACTTAGTTATGCTCCTTTCTTTGATTCAGTTCCAAATATTACAGAAATAATTAAAACTGCATATTGGAAACGGACATGGTGGGAGCCTGGTTTTGTATTTTATTGTGGGTTAATAAAGCTTTTCACAAATAAATGGATTTTTTTTCAAGTCATAGATAGTGCTATTGATTTGATTTTGTTGTATAAAGCACTTGAATATTTTGACTCTGACCGAGCTGAAAATATTATGACATTTTTTAGCAATGTCAGGAAAGGTTGCATTTATTGATCTTTTGAGAAATATCAAATCTCATTGAGATATGTTTATGAAAAAAAGATTTTTAAACATTATATTTGCTATTTTATAACATTCTTTTTTCATAAGAGTTCTATTTTTTATTTTCTTGTTTATTCGATATTAACAAGAAAGTTTACAAAAAGAAAATTTCTTTTATAAGGATATGTGTTGTGAAATGAGAGATAAATAATATTTTTCGAAAATTTCTTAACTCATGGTCCGTTCTGTTTCCCTGAATTTTTATATCCTTCCTCTCGATCAAGCGATTCTCTTTTCATTGCTTTTTGCTCGGAATGTAAAAATTCCTGCAATTCATCGGGGGGGGTAAAATTGAATGACAAAATAATAAAATCGGCAATGATTCAAATCGGATATGAGATTGTTTGGCAATCTTGACGGGAAATATGAACGTGCGATTGTTGAGATTAGAAGACAGAGAACCGTAATTTTTGATGGGAGCTGTTCTTTAGGTATTGGGATTCGGCTCAACATTTATGAAACACTGCGATTCGGAGACAACGTGCAAATCATTTGAAAAAATTACAAATACTGTCAAAAAAATTTAATTGGACTATTGCAGCGAAACAAACTTACAAAGCATATCTAACTTAGAATTATAGTTTTATAACCTGGAAGATATTTATGTCTATATTTAGTTATTCATACTCTTTGCCATATATATTTGTTTTCTTTCTTTTATTTTTTTCCTCGCTAGAAATATATAGAACAAAAAATATTTCTATTTGTGTCGCGAATATTTTGCTACAGAGATATATAGTAGTATTTACTCTTTTGATATTTATAGGTTTTAGAGGTTTTATTCAAACTGATTGGTTTTCATATTATAAATTTTTTGAAAAAACACCTTCTCTGCTTGATAATGCTTTTATCGATTATGTTCATAATTCTGAATTTGAAGTTGGTTTTACAGTTTTTAGCAGTTTCATAAAATTATTTTCTGCAAATTATTTTGTCTTTCAATTTGTTAATTATTTAATTGAGTTTATTGTACTTTATACACTTTTTAGAAAATATTTGGGAAGAAATTTTCTTTTTGGCTTTTTGTTTTACTATATCTTTGGTTGCTTGACAATGAGTATAAATCTTCTACGCAATTCTAAAGCGATACTTATTTTTATTATATCGTTAAAATATATAGAAAGGCATCAGTTTTTTAGGTATCTATTTTTTAATTGTATAGGCTGTTTGTTTCACGTAACTGCAATTTTATATATTCCATTATATTTTTTATTGTCAAAAGAATGGAATGGAAAATTACTTATTTTTCTTTTTATCATAGGTAATGTTTTTTTCTTTTTCCATATTGAGTGGATAAAGATTCTTTTTCAAATATTTGCTCCGTTCTGCGGTCAGAGGATTGGCAGTATGATGGAATTTTATACAAAATCAAAAATCTTTGCTTCTTCTTATGGGTTTTCTATAGGATTTATAGAACGTTTTATGACTTTTTTATTAATCTATCATTATAGAAAAAAAATTTATGCATTAAATAAAACTAATATTATTTTTATAAATTGCTTATTTTGTTACGTGTATGTATATCTTTTTACATCTGAAATGGCTGTTTTAACAGATAGATTGCCATTATTATTTGTTTTTTCATATTGGTTTGTATATCCTCAAATATATGAATCATTAAATAGTATAAATATAAAAAGATTGTTTCTTTTAATTTTGATGCTCTATTCTATTATAAAACTTATAAAATTTAATTATGCATTTGTAATGTATGATAATGCTTTATTTACACATTTGAACTACAACGATCGAAGTTATTATTTGAAAAAATATGCAAAGTTTCTTATAGAACGCCGAGGGGGATAAAAGTGAAAGTATTGTTTGATCATCAGATTTTTTCATATCAGGAATATGGAGGTGTTTCGCGATATTTTTGTAAATTGTTTGAAAACCTACCTCGTGAAATGTGGAATATTAGTTTATTATTGTCAAATAATTATTATTTGGAGGAGAATAGAAATTTAAATATTTCGTATCATAATTTCTTTAAAAAATACCATTTTTATAGAAAAGAACGCTTGATGTTGGAATTGGGGAAAATATATTCCTCAAAGTGCATAAGAAATGAAAATTATGATGTACTCCATCTTTCACATTATGAGAGTTATGCCTGTTCATTAACAAGGCGACCTATAGTTATTACATATATGGATGCGCTTTTTTCATCCTATGCTTTTAATGCAAGAACTGTTCGAGAACAAAAAAAGTGTTTTGATAGAGTTGATTCTGTCATTGCAATAAGCAATAGTACTAAAAGGGATTTACTTGAACTTTTTGATTATCCAGCAGAAAAGGTTAAAGTAATTTATCTTGGAGTTGATGATAATATCAAAAAACAAGAACCAATAATTAGTGGATCATATATATTGTTTGTAGGGCGACGTTCTGGGTACAAGAATTTTGATTTATTTCTTGATGCTTTTTCTCGGATAAGGGATATTGATTTGAAGCTTGTGTGTGCAGGACCTCCATTCACAAAAGAAGAGGTAATTCATATAGAACATTTGGGATTGCAGAAAAGAGTTATTCAGAAACTTGTATCAGATAATGAGTTAAATGCGCTATATCAACATGCGTTATTTTTTATTTTTCCGTCAAAATATGAGGGATTCGGATTGCCTTTATTAGAGGCAATGGTCAATAAATGTCCAGTACTTTGTTCTAATACGAGTTCGTTGCCAGAGGTGGCAGGGAATGCTGCAATTTATTTTAATCCTAATGACTTGGATTCTATAGAATACGCGATGCTACAAGTGATTAATTCTTCTGATTTGAGAAATAATTTAGTTTCAAAAGGAGAGGATCGGATAAAGTTGTTTACTTGGGAGAAATGTGCAAAAGAGCATATTAGTCTTTATAAATCATTGTTGTAGAGAATGAATTATATGAATTCAATTTGTATTGCAATATATAACGGTGAGAAATATATAAAAGATCAGCTTGAATCAATATTACCTCAAATAAAAGATGATGATGAAATAATTATTTCTGATGATGGTTCAACAGATAAAACTATAGAAATTATCGGTTCTTATAAAGACAAAAGAATTAGGCTAGTATTTAATAAAAGAGAACATGGAATTAAAAATAATTTTTTTAATGCATTAAAAAATGCACGGGGAGATATTATATTTCTGTCAGATCAGGATGATGTATGGTTTCCTGAAAAATATGCTAAAATGATTGCTTACTTAAAAAATTATACTTTGGTTCACCACAATTCTGAATTAACAAATAGTAAGCTTAACTTGCTTGGTAAAACATTATATGAAGTCTGTCATAATCATTGTGGTTTTTTTTATAATTTAAAAAAAAACACATATTATGGTTCCCATATGGCTTTTCATTCATCTTTATTAAAATATGCGCTTCCATTCCCTAAAACCAATGAAATTGGGCATGATGTTTGGCTAGGCTTTGTGGCTATGGTGACAGGGAATGTTCTTTTTATTGATGAGAAGCTTATGTTTTACAGACGGAACGAGGGTTCTCATTGTACATTATTTGAAAAAAGTAAGCGTCCATTATATCAGAAACTTTATTCTAGAATTATTACTTTTATTTGTGAAATAATTTTTATAATTAAGTATAAAATTAAGTAATGAGTGTGTTCTTATGTCCATTATAGAAAAAGATCTGCATTACGATTATCTCCTCATCGGTGCGGGACTGTTCAACGCGACGCTTGCGAACTTGCTGACTGCCCGCGGAAAGAAGTGCCTCGTGGTTGAGCGGCGAAATCATATTGCGGGGAACATTTACACCTACGAGGACGAGGGAATCAATGTCCACAAGTATGGCGCGCACATCTTCCATACCGATGACAAGAAAATTTGGGAGTATGTGAATTCGTTTGCCGAGTTCAATCGCTACACGAACTGTCCTGTCGTCAACTACAAGGACCACCTTTACAACCTGCCGTTCAACATGAACACATTCGCGAAAATATGGCCGACGGTCTTGACTCCGGAAGATGCGAAGAACCACATAGAGGAGCAGGCGTCTGTGATGACAGGAAAGTCTCCGCAGAATCTTGAGGAACAGGCGATTTCGCTGGTCGGCCGCGACATCTACAAAATCCTCATCAAGGGCTACACCGAAAAGCAGTGGGGACGTGACTGCACCGAGCTGCCTCCCGAAATAATAAAACGTCTTCCGCTTCGCTTCACATTTGACAACAATTACTTTTCCGATCTCTATCAGGGAATTCCGATCGGCGGCTACACGAAGATGATTGAGAAAATGCTTTGCGGTGCTGATGTTCTGCTTGACACGGATTATTTGAAGAATCGCGAAGAGTTTGATTCTCTCGCGGACAAGGTGATTTATACGGGCACAATCGACGAGTTTTTCGGCTATGAATTCGGCAGCCTTAAATATCGTACGCTTCGCTTCGAAACGGAAAAATTGCAATGCGCAAACTTTCAGGGAAACGCCGTTGTGAACTATACCGAGCGCGAGATTCCGTACACGAGAATCATCGAGCACAAGCACTTCGAGAATCAAAATCCCGCCTTGCTTGAGATGCCCGTTACCGTAATCACGCGCGAATATCCAGGCGAATGGAAGCCAGGGGACGAGCCGTATTATGCCGTGAACGACGGGAGGAACACTTCGCTGTATGAAAAATACGCGGAAAAAGCCAGACAGCAAAGCAAGGTGATTTTCGGCGGCAGGCTTGGGATGTACCGCTATTTCGACATGGACGACACCATCGCGGAGGCGTTCAAGCTGTTTGAGAAAATTACGGGGGAGAAACTATGATAGAAGCTGAATTGCCGAAAAAGACTGCGTTCAATGCCCTTCGTCTTTTTTGCTGTTTGGTGGTAATTGCGGGACATTGCATGGACTTGAGCGATCTTTCTTCAGTGTTTCCGTTTCGTAAATTTTTGGACATGCATTCTTGTGTCTGCGTGTTTTTCATACTGTCGGGATTTTTCGTGACGAGAAGTTATTTACAGCGTAAGGAAAAAGGCGAAAGGACAATGGATTTTTACAAAAGACGCGCCGCGAGAATTCTTCCGCCGTATTATGCGATAGTCCTGCTTTGCGCGCTCGGCTTTTTCTTTCTTTCGGAATGCACGGCAAAGGAGTATTTCTTGTCTGGGCAATTTTGGAAATATCTTTTTTGGAACGGCATATTCCTGAATTTTATGTGCGTGTCGCCGGCCCCGAAATATGCGGGGGGGGGTATGTATAGAGTCCCCCGTGAACGGCGCGCTTTGGACGATAAAAATTGAAGCGGCGTTTTACATTGTTTTGCCGCTTGTTGTTTTTGTGATTGATAAAATTCGTTCTCGGAGAGGAAAGAATATTTTTCTTTCGTGCTGTTATGTTTTCTCCGTTTTGTGGAACGTTTCCTTTTCGCGGCTTGGACAAATCAAAAGTTTGCCGTTTCTTTCTGATATGGCGCACCAATTTCCCGGATTTGTTTCGTACTTTGCATCCGGGATGTTGTGCATATATAATTGGAAATTCCTGCAAAGAAACTTGAATAAAATGATTGTTCCGGCGTTAGTGATTTTTCTTCTGCATTATTTTACGCGCACGGAAATTTTTATGCCGTTTACCCTAACCGTATGCGTCATGTGGTTCGGCATTGTATTTGAACGGCTGTCGTTTATCGGTGAGAAATCTGATTTTTCTTATGGAATGTATTTGACGCACTTCCCGATAATCCAGTTTTGCGTCGCTCTGGGATATTTTGAGCAAATGCCGTTTTTTACATTCCAACTCGTTGTGTGCGCTTCATTCGCCATGTCATATCTGATGAACTGCGCGACGGCAAAAAAGAGAATGTAAAGTTGCGCTTTAATTTATGGAATTTTTTGTTACGGGGAGGGGGGAAAAAAATCCAAATGACGCCGAAAGTTTCGATAATCACGCCGATGTACAAGAGCGCATCTCTTGTGGGCGATACGATAAAATCGGTTCTCGCCCAAACATTCGCCGACTGGGAGATGATAATCGTTGATGACTGCTCGCCGGATGACGGAGCGGGCTGCCGTGTCGTCGAAGGATTTGCTGTCAAAGATGCACGCATAAAATTGATTGCCGCAAAAGAGAACAAAGGTTCTTCGGGAGCTAGAAATGCGGCAATGAAAATTGCGTCCGGAAGATATTTTGCGTTTTTGGACAGCGACGACATTTGGCATCCTGACTATTTGCAGACCATGCTTTCTTTGATTGAATCTGCTGAAACTGCCGCTGACGGAATAGAGTTCGCCGCGATTTATTTCTGCGGCTATCGCCGCATGGACGAGACTTGCGCATCCGAGATTCTTTCGCCGTATTGCTGCAAGGGCGTTTTTGATTTCAAGCGGCTTTTGCGCCATTGTCCGATTTTTCCGAGCGCGGCGATTGTGGACACCGAAAAATTAAAGGAAAAATTTTTTTTCAGGGAAGAGCTTCGTGCCTTGCGCGATGATTATGTGTATTGGCTTGACATAATGGAGCAGGGGCTTTGCGCCGTCGGTTTTCCCGATGTGCTTGTTGACTATAGGATGCGGGCGGATTCCATGACGGCAAGCAAAACGAAAATGATAAAGCCGCAATGGAAGATTTACCGCGAAGTGCTGCATTTCAATTTTTTCAAGAGCGCATTTTATCTCTTTTTGTGGGGAATAAATGGTTTGAAAAAATATAAGAAATAATTAGTTGACCATTATATTTTATCATCAAAAAATAGCATAGATTCGGATTATTCAGTTTTAATACGGAAGAAAATAAAATTATTATAAGGTTAGCGTTATGCAAAAATATCTCGTAACTGGATATGCCGGGTTCGTGGGCTATCATTTCATTGCTTATTTAAATTCTATTGCAAAAGAAATAATTTCAATTCTTGGACTTGATGTTAATATTCCTAATGACTTTTCAAAATGGGATTTCCAGAATCTTATAATAGAACATTGTTCAATAAATCTTATGAATTTAGACGAAGTACGTTCTACTGTAATGAATTTCAAACCTACGCACATCGTCCATTTGGCAGCTTTCAGTTCTGTCGGAAAAAGCTGGCAGAAACCTGCTGAATATTTCTCAAATAATACCGGTATTTTCTTAAACCTTTTGGAATCTGTAAAAGATAGTGGCTTATATTGCAAAATCTTAAATATAGGTTCGAGTGAAGAATATGGTTTTGTGAAAGAAAATCAGCTCCCGCTTGTTGAAGATATGCGGATAAATCCTGCAAATCCTTATGCTGTTACGAAAATGGCGCAGGAATCCATAGCAAGTGTATATAGCAGAGGATTTGGAATGGACATTGTTTCAACACGTTCTTTCAATCATATTGGTCCGCGACAACAAGACACGTTTGTTGTCGCTTCGTTTGCAAAGCAGGTTGCTAATGTTTTTCTTGATAGGAAAAAATCATTAGATTTGACGACAGGTAATTTGAATATTATACGAGACTTTCTAGATGTCCGTGATGTTGTCAGTGCCTATAAGGTTTTGCTGGAAAAAGGAAAATCTGGAGAAGTATATAATATATGTAGCGGGGAAGGAATTTCTTTAAATGCAATTATAAAAGAACTTTCAGAAATTTCTGGTATTAGGATCTCAACGCATATGGACATAAATCTGTTGCGGCCGAATGACATCTCTAAAATTATCGGTTGTAATCAGAAACTGATAAACGATACTGGCTGGAAAAGAGTATATACGTTACATCAAACGTTGGCAGATACATTCAATTATTGGAAAGAGTATCTTTCTAAATAATATAAATCAATTTTTTAACATAAGGAGAATTCTCTCTATGGACAAGAAAATTGCCCTTATCACTGGTATCACGGGACAGGATGGTTCTTACCTCGCTGAATTTCTGCTGGCGAAAAGTTATGAAGTACATGGAATTATCCGGCGTTCTTCATCTTTCAATCGAAAGCGCATTGAGCACTTGTATATGGATGAACTTATTGAAGACGGTCACTTTAAGCAGAAGATCATTCTGCATTACGGAGATATGACGGATAGCGTAAGTCTTACGAGAATCATAAAAGAAACGCAGCCGTGTGAGATTTATAATCTTGCCGCTCAAAGTCATGTAAAAGTGAGTTTTGAAGTTCCTGAATATACGGCTGATTGCGACGCAACTGGTATATTGCGTATATTGGAAGCTGTACGTTTTTTAGGACTGGAGAAAACTTGCAAAATTTATCAGGCTTCTACAAGCGAATTGTATGGTAAGGTACAGGAAGTACCTCAAAATGAAACGACTCCATTTTGGCCGCGTAGTCCGTATTCAGTTGCCAAATTGTATGCTTTTTGGATTATACGTAATTATCGTGAAAGTTATAATATGTTCTGTGTGAATGGAATTTTGTTTAATCATGAAAGTGAGCGTCGCAGTGAAAATTTCGTTACAAGGAAAATAACGCTTTCTGCAAGTCGCATTGCGAAAGGGTATCAGAAAAAGTTGTATCTAGGCAATTTAAGTGCTCTGCGCGACTGGGGATATGCAAAAGACTATGTTGAATGTATGTGGCTTATTATGCAGCAAAAAGATCCAGATGATTTTGTGATTGCAACTGGCGAGCAACACTCGGTGCGCGAATTTTGTGAACTTGCGTTTGCAGAAGTTGGAATCGAAATTGAATTCAAAGGTGATGGTATAGCAGAAAAAGGTTATAACAAGAAAAACGGAGAAGTTTTAATTGAAGTAGATCCAAAATTCTTTCGTCCAGCGGAGGTACAGACCTTGCTCGGTGATCCGACAAAGGCAAAGGAAAAACTTGGTTGGAATCCGCAGAAAACATCTTTCAGAGAACTCGTTCACATTATGATACAGCATGATTTGAAATATGTTATAGCAGAACACGAATCTATAGTGTAAGATTTTTATGTAACATAGTACTTTGTTAGTAGTAGCGGCATTGTTTTATGGTTGCGTAGCAGGTTGGAGAAGTTGTTTTGGCAAAGAATACCGCGCTAGCTGTTGTTGCTGTCTGTTATGTTACGATAGTACATGACAAAGATGCAGTTAAGGATATTTTATTACTTTTGGAATTACGTTCATTTTTTCGGCAACTGGTTATAAATATGTAAAAACTTCTGGTCTGGAAAACAGACTGTGCATTCACGCTGGAAGAATTTGTGGAAAAAACATGTTTAAAAAAAGTTCAGGAATGTCTTTTAAGCGATGAGTATATTTTAAATGGTGAAATGTTTGTTTTTAAGATAGAGAATTTTCTTGAAAAATTAAAAATTTGCAGTCATAGAATTGGGCTATACAAGATTTGAAAATACAATAATTAATTCTGATTTAGTTCATCTTGGTAAAGATGCTTTTACTAAAATCAAAATCAATTCTATTGATTATGTTGTTATGGAAAAAACTTCAAAGGGCGCATGATAAAGTTTAATGCAGGATTGGATGATGTAGATTCTTTTGTATCAGCAAGAAAGATAAAAAATTGAATGCAATTAAGGACGATGTTATTGCACTTGATACAACAAATTTATATATTTCGCGACAGTAAGCGTATCATTGCAACAATTTTACTTGATAGTGGTAATGCGATTTTGATTGCTACAAAATAGAATTCAAGCTGTGAAGAAAGTTGTTGAGATGATAAAATAGGCAATAACTAAAAATTGCGACTCTAATAATCAAATATATTCTTTATTTCCTGTAATTTTGTTTTTGCTTGTCTCCCTTTTTGTTTTTTGCAAGGGAATAGTTCGCCTCTAGTCAAAATAGCCTTGCCGTGATAATCCGCCCGACGGTGATTTTCGGCGAGGGAAACCGCGGCAACGTCTACAACCTCCTGCGCCAAATCGCGGGCGGAAAGTTTCCGATGGTCGGGCGCGGCACGAACCGCAAGTCGATGAACTATGTGGAGAACGTGGCGGCGTTCATTCGGCACTACATCGAAAACGAAGAAAATCTTCCGTGCTTCGAACCTGAATTCGACGGAACGTCCGCGGGAAAGATGAGCCTTTTCAACTACTGCGATGAGCCTGCTTATGACATGAACGCTCTCGTGCTCGACTGCTACAAGGCGTTCGGCAGGCCGAAAAAGCGCCTGTTCCATTTTCCGTTCTGGCTCGCATATTGCGGCGGTCTTTGCTTCGATTTGTTCGCGTTCGTTTTGCGCAGAAAGTTCGCCGTGAGTTCGATCCGCGTGAAGAAGTTCTGTCAGGACACGTATTTCACTTCATCGCGCGTCGCGGAAACGGGATTTGTCCCGCCCGTCAGCCTTGCGGAAGGTCTGCGGCGCACGGTTGACTACGAGTTCGTCAGCAAGACGCAGGGGCATGTTTTTCACTGCGAGTGAGCGAGGAAATGGCTTGTGTGCGATTTATCCTTTACATAAATCCAAATACAGTAAGGATATATCAATTTATGTAAAGGATAACCATGCATTATCCAAAGGATAAATAAAATTATCCTTACTGTAAATCAATTTATCCTTTGGATAATTTCGCTTGCGTTCCGGCGGAGAAAAAATCCGCTCCTTAGAGCGAGCAAGTATAATAAACGAGTTTTTTCGATAAGGTGCTCCGTACCGACAAAACTCGAGTTAAAATTGTCGGCGACATTTCCGACGACAATTTTAAACGCTACTTGCCGTTCTTCGGAATATAGGCTATAATATCCGTAAACAGTTTGAAGCGGAGGCTCGATTCTGCGAGCCTTGCAGTTCATACTGTGTTTGTTTTACTGCTGAACAAAATTCGTCTTCAGGATTTTTTCCTTAAGTTTGGTAGACGGACGGAAAATAATCTTGGGACGGATGATGTTCGCGGCGGAAACGTCTTTTTCGTCTTTCGAACCGAAAGATTCAAAGCTCAGACGGAAGATGCCGAACTTGTCGAGATTCACGCTGTCGCCGTGCATCAGGTGACGGGGAAGAATCTCAAGCAAGTTTAAAATCACGGAGCGAACATCGGATTGGTTTACCGAGCTTGCGAAAGAAATTTCGTCCGTAAGTTCGTCCTCGCCGATTTGTTCGCCGAAAATCGGAGCGGGGTAAAAAAGCTCCTCGTCACGGTTTTGCGGATTCGCCCGTTTCATGATTTTGTATTTCATTTTAATCTCCTTTGTGGTTTTACCCACCTGTGATATATTCTTCGCCGCAACGCGGCGGATTTAAAACTTATTTGGTTGTAATGCCTCTGAGAATTGCTTGCATTGTTTGTTTTTCTTCTTCGGCTTTTTGCAGGTCTTTCCTTTTTTTATCCATTTTTGCAAACTTTTTCGTTTCTTCCTCTGTTTCGGGAAAAAACGTAAAGATTTCTTCTGCGTTTTTTCCGAACACATAGGCGATGTCCATGGCAAGCCGCAGGGAAGGATTGTACTTTCCGCGTTCCAGCAGTCCGATGGTTTCCCGCCGCACGCCCACAAGTTCCGCGAGTTCTTCCTGGTTCATTCCCGCATTATAGCGCAGTATATGAAGCTTGCTTTCAAAACGCATTTTTTCCTCTCCCGTTATGCGTCTTCGAGCAATTCTTCCGCGTCATGTCTGCTGCGGCTTTCTATTGCTCCGAAAAACAGGCATTGCAGAAAACAGCGCAGTGCCGCCGCGAACATCAGCACCGCTCCTGCGCTGATGTTTATGTCATATATGCCGTCAAGCAACAGAAGCACGATTCCCGCATAAAACAAAATCTCCAAAAATAAATTGCCTGACAGGGAAAGAGCTTCATTCCTGTTTTTTTGAACGCTTTCGTCGAAGGGTTCTGCACTGCCTCCTGCTAAAAGCAATATGTACGGCAAAAGTACTACAAAAGATATGAAAATCATTACCGGTATTATTGCCGAACAGGGGATACGCTCCATAAACAAAAATATTGCCCCGGTCAAAGCAAACGCAATTCCTATTCCTCCGGTGCGGAGAAATACCCAAAATATCGACGAATATTGTTTTTTTGTTTTCATATTTACCTCACGAAAGTGATGTTTTATATCATTGTGTTAAAAATATATATCATTTAAGATGGTATGTCAATCGCTGAAATGAATTTTTTTTTAAGTTTCGCATTTTATTTGCGGTACGGCAATGGCGAAGACAGGATTGTAAACATTCCATTCATATTTTATATAAATGCCGACGAAATTGCAAAGAGTTTGCCGAAGAAAACACGGTGCGCATAGTCGGTGTATAAGTTGCTGAAAGAAGTTTTATTGGTTTTAGCATTGATTTGTTCGTACAAATGCAGTAAATTGTAATTAAGAGGTGCTTTTATGGCAACACTGCAATTACGAGTTGATGACACATTAAAGGCAAAGGCTGACAGTCTTTTTTCATCTTTAGGTTTGGATATGTCAACCGCTATTCGTATTTTTTTAGTGTCGGCTGTCGAGAATAACGGGCTTCCGTTTCCGGTGCGGCATTCGGAGATTCCGGATTCGCTTGCGGAAGCTGTGGCGGACAGCAGAAATCATCGAAATCTCAACGGTCCGTTTAAGACTGCGCAGGATGCTGTTGCCTCTATGCTCGGAGAATGATTTGTACGAAATTGTCTACACAAACCGTATGAAGCGCGATGCCAAACGGATGGAGAAGAGAGGAAAAAATATGTCAAAATTGATCGAAGTTCTCGATCTTCTTTCATCCGGAAATCCGCTCCCTTCAAAATACAAAGATCATCAGTTGTCCGGAAGCTTAAGTGATTTCAGAGAATGTCATATAGAGTCTGATTGGCTTTTAATGTATCAGATTTTCGAAAATAGACTTATTCTTTCCGCGACAGCAACGGGCACTCATTCGGATTTATTCAACATTTAAAATGTGCAACGCAAATTAGTCGTTCATTTTAAATGTTCGTTTTTGTTTATCTATGAGACATATCATGGACATCATTCTTTCTCTCGTCGGGCGAACTGTGCCTGCTTTTGGGACTGCTTGGCGGGAACCGCGATGTCTTTTTTCCGAAAGTTGACCGCGAACTGAATCTCGTAACTTTTTCAAGCATCGCCAACGGGAACGGAATTCAAACGCGTCCGATTTAGACTTTGATGTATAAGATGCCGCCGTGTTCCGCTTTCGAGCGAACGGAAATGAAAAATGCCGAATGGCTTGAAGATAGGATTGTAAACATTCCGTCAAGCGTGCGGACAGGGGAGTGATAAATAGGAATTAAATTCCATTGCATTTTTATTATATATGTAGTATATTTGCACTAAAGTTGTTGATTCGGAGGCAGATTATGGCGACAGCGGTTCTTCAGACAAGAGTTGACCGTCAGATAAAGGAAGAGGCGGAGCTGCTTTTTGACTCGCTGGGACTTGACATGACGACGGCAATCAGACTGTTTCTTCGCCAAGCAATAAACTAGCAGCGGCTTCCATTTGATGTCGTTCTTCCTGTGCAAGATTTTTCCGGCCGGACGGCCGCTGCAATCGAAGAGGCGCGAAAAATCAGCCGTGATGCTTCTGTGCCATCTTATGACGATGCAAAATCCCTGCTTGCGGACTGTGAATAGTGCATTACAAACTAAAAAAAACAACCCAATTCAAGGCAATTTTGAAGTTAGCTCGGCGGCGCGGTCTCGATATTTCACTTTTAGAGAATATTATTGAAAAGCTTCGAACTGATATACCTCTTGAATCTCGTTATCGAAACCATGAGCTTTCGGGTAATTTTAAAGGGATTTGGGAATGTCATATTCAACCGGATTGGTTGCTCTTGTATTATAAAGATACCGATGTTCTTGTTATGACGCTTGTTGATACAGGGACTCACAGCGATATTTTCAAAAAATAATTTTCCTGGGTTCCTCAGACTTCGCGGCGGCTCCCGTGAACATGATGGGCGCGAGCAAGCGGATTATGGAAATGTTCCTTGCTCGGCGCTTGCTCGAACTTCCTGTTTCCGCCGCGCGCTTTGCGAACGTGGCGTTCAGCCGGCGCAGAAAAAATGCCGCACTGTGTTTTTTTTATTTAAAAACAGAAGCGCCCTTGCATTTGGTTTTCATTTTTGCTATATTTTTTTGTTGTAACTATTGACATTACAATAGTGCTGTGTTATATTTTTTGTTGTAATAAAAATTATTACTACAATAAAATTATCATTTGCAAGGAGGTAAACGAGTATGACGGCGAATGAAATCTTTGCGGCAGCCTGCGGCGCGGGCGATCCGAAACCGGCTCCCGCGTGCGGCACGAAAGACCCCGCACCCGCTTGCGGAACTTCGGACAAATAATTCGAAAGATGCGCTTTTTGCGGGCGGCTGCGAAAGGCGTGTCTTTGAAAAACCGGAAGGAAACATGTTACCGTATTTTGCTATACAATGGCATATTACCGACGTTTGCGACCAACGCTGTAAGCATTGTTATATCTTTTCGGAAGGACACCCACGCCTTATAACAACGCCTATTGAAGAACTGAAAAGCACTTATGCCCATATAAAAGATTTTTGCGATAAAATAGAGAGAACGCCGTACATTTATTTGACGGGCGGCGACCCTATTTTACACCCGCACTTTTGGGAATTGCTTGAAATGTTCAAATCGGACGGAATGCGCTTTTGCATTATGGGCAATCCGTTTCATTTAACGGACGAAGTATGCAAGCGTATGAAAGACTGCGGTTGCGTAAAATATCAACTGTCGTTAGACGGCTTGGAACAAACGCACGATATGTTCAGAAAGCAAGGCTCTTTTCAAACAACGCTTAACGCCATAAAGACGATAAAGCGTTCGGGTATGTGGTGCGCCGTGATGAGTACCGTTTCAAAGACGAATATGCACGAAATACCTGCGCTAATCGACCTTGTTGACGAATACGGCGTTGACGTGTTCGCTGTCGGCAGATATTGCCCCACGAACGCCCAAAAGGCATACGATAAAGATATTCATATTCCGCCCTGCGAATATAGAGAGTTTTTACAAACTTGTTGGAAAAAGTACGAACAGCACAAAAATTCAAAGACTACGTTTCAGTTGAAAGACCATTTATGGAGTTTGTTTCTCTACGAAAAAGGCTTACTGAAAATACCCGATTGCGACCAAATAACGGACGGTTGCAACTGCGGAAGAAATCACATAACGATATTGCCGAACGGCGATATTTACGCTTGCCGCCGTATGGAAAGCAAAGTCGGCAACATAAACGAAAGTAATTTATACGAAGTTTGGAACGGCGAGAATATGAACGCTTACAGGCAATACGATAAATTCACGAAATGCAGTAAATGCGAACTTAAAAATATCTGTCGGGGCTGTCCGTCCGTTACATACGGCTATACGCACAATATGTACGAAGCAGACCCGCAATGTTGGAAATAAACGTTCCGTTTAATCAAGTATCTTAATTGCATTATTGCAAGACAAACTAACCACTAATCAAACGTTAAAGGAAACAGTTATGGAACTTTTGGATATTATAAAAAAACGCCGTTCGATTCGCAAATATACGAACGAACAAATACGCAAGGAAGATTTGGAAAAGATAATCGAAGCGGGCATTTGCGCTCCGAACGCGGGCGGCAGACAAGGAACGTATATAGTAGGTGTTCACAATAAAGAATTGACTGAAATCGTCGGCAAACTCAATCTTGCCCGTTTCGACAGGTCAAGGCTTTTAGGCTCTTACGTTTCAAAAGAACAACCGAGCGTAATCGACGATCCGACGATTAAAAGCGGCTTTTACGGCGCGCCGTCCGTTTGTGCGGTATTCGCCCCGAAAAACTTTTTATACAGTATTCCCGACGCATTTTGTTCGGCTGAAAATATGGTATTGCAAGCAACCGAGCTTGGAATATCGTCTTGCATTATCGCACGCGGCGAAGAAACGTTTGACAGCGAATACGGAGAAAGTCTTTTGAAAGATTGGGGCGTACCCGAAAACTATATTGCGCGTTGTTTTGTAATAGTCGGCTATTTGGACGGAGAAATGCCGCAACCGAAACCGAGAAAGCAAGACCGCAGTAAAATTATAGAGTAAACATTATGATTATTTCAACGGGAATGAGAACGGATATACCTGCGTTCTATTCAAAGTGGTTAATAAACAGAGTTCGTGCGGGATTTGTCTATGTGCGCAACCCCTATTATCCCAATCAGGTTACAAAGTACAGCCTATCGCCCGACGTGGTAGATTGTATTGCGTTCTGCACCAAAAATCCGATACCGTTAATTCCGCACTTGGACGAATTGAACGCATACGGGCAGTTTTGGTTTATAACGATAACGCCATACGGCAAAGACGTTGAGCCGAACGTACCCGATAAATCGAAGATTATCGAAGCGTTCAAAACTATTTCCGCCCGCGTGGGCAAACACGCAATCGGTTGGAGATACGACCCCGTATTTTACGGCAACGGATTTGATATGGAACGGCACGTTAAAGCGTTTGAAAAATTAGCGGTGCAATTAAGCGGTTATACCGACAGCTGTGTTATAAGTTTTCTTGATTTGTACAAGAAAGTAGAGCGCAACGCGCCCGGCATTTATCCGCCGAATATCGAGCAGCAAAAGGAACTCGGTAAACGGTTAGCCGCAATAGCCAAAGAAAACGGCATTACTATCCGCAGCTGCTGCGAGGGAACGCACCTTGCAGAATACGGAATTGACGTAAGCGGCTGCCAAACAAAAGAGGTCATAGAACGCGCAATCGGGGAAAAACTTACTATCCGTGAGAGAAAAAGTCAGCGCGGCGTTTGCAGCTGTTTACTCGGCAAAGACATAGGCGCATACGATACTTGCGGTCATTTGTGTAAATATTGCTATGCGAACATGGATAAAGAACTTGTTTTGAACAATATGCGGTTACATAACCCCAATTCGCCGTTTTTGATAGGCAACAGTCAGAACGGCGACAAAATAACCGAAGCAAAACAAGAAAGCTTTATAAAAGGGCAAGCGAGTTTATTTCAGATGAAAACGATAGACAGATTGATAGAAATATTGTGCGACGAACGGAACGAGCCTGTTCCCGTTCTTACGGAAGAAAATAAATTCCGTTGTTTCCGCGCGCTTGTAAACGTGCGTATGCCGAAACCCGCCGGCAGCGAATTTTTGAAATTGCAGGACGAATATTTGCGGGAAGAGCTGCGCCGCAAAAGAATCACCGACATTGAAGAGCTTTCGCCTATTGCGCCAGAAATATATCTTTGGCAGGGCGATATTACGACGCTGAAATGCGGCGGCATAGTGAACGCCGCAAACAGTCAGATGCTCGGCTGTTTTTGTCCCAACCACGCCTGCATCGACAACGCGATTCACACGTTTGCGGGCGTGCAGCTGCGGCAGGAGTGCGGCGAGATAATGAAAGCGCAAGGATGCGCCGAACCGACGGGGCAGGCGAAAATTACAAAGGCATACAACTTGCCGTGCGAATATGTTCTGCACACCGTCGGTCCGATAGTGTGCGGAAAACTGACTGCGGAACACGAAAATCTGCTTGCCGACTGTTACCGCTCTTGCCTTGCGCTTGCCGATAAAAACGGCTTGGAGAGTTTGGCATTCTGCTGCATCTCTACCGGCGAATTTCATTTTCCGAATGAACGGGCGGCGCAGATTGCCGTACAAACGGTAAAAGAATACAAGCAGAAAACAAACAGCGTCATCAAAGTGATTTTCAACGTATTTAAGGAACGGGATTATGAAATTTACAAAAGACTGCTCACAGAAACGGGAAACAGATAAACTGAAAAGCGCGCTCGCTGCCGCCGATTCCGTTTTAATCGGTGCCGGTGCGGGACTTTCGGCGGCGGCGGGATTTACGTACAGCGGAGAAAGGTTCCGTAAATACTTTGGCGATTTTAACGAAAAGTACGGAATCACCGATATATATTCGGGCGGATTTTATCCGTTCGAAACGTCGGAAGAATATTGGGCTTGGTGGGCAAGGCATATTTTTTATAACCGTTATGTCGATGCGCCCAAGAGCGTGTATAAAAAACTGTTCGAACTTGTAAAAGACAAAGACTATTTTGTGCTGACGACAAATGTGGATCATTGCTTTCAAAAAGCGGGCTTTGACAAACAGCGGCTTTTCTACACGCAGGGCGATTACGGCCTGCTTCAATGTTCCGTGCCGTGCCATAAGCAGACTTACGACAACGAAGAACTTGTCCGCCGCATGGTCGCCGAACAAAAAGACATGCGCATTCCGTCTGCTCTCATCCCGTATTGTCCGAAATGCGGCAAGCCGATGACGGTTAATTTGCGCTCGGATGATACTTTCGTGCAGGATAGCGGCTGGGACAGCGCCTGCGCGCGGTACGAAAAATTTATTGCGGAACATAAAGACGCAAAAATGCTTCTGCTCGAACTCGGCGTCGGAATGAATACGCCTGTCATTATCAAATATCCGTTTTGGCGTTTTGCCAATCGGAATCCGAAAGCAACTTACGCCTGCATCAACTACGGCGAAGCTTCGTGTCCGCCGCAAATCGAAAAGCGGTCTGTTTGCATTAACGCAGACATAGATGCGGTTTTAAACAGAATGTAATTTCGGTACTGCCGATTACAAAATTTTTTCCATGCCGATTTTTTGTGTGTGCATGCCGATTTTTTCGTAAAACGCGGCGGCGTTTTTATTGTCCGCCCATACGTTCAGCGTTACATTGTAGCAGCCGTTCTTTTTTGCAAAATCAATCACGTAATTGTACAGCAGTCTGCCGATGCCTTTGCCGCGGCAGTTTTCGTCCACGCATAAATCGTCGATATACAGTGTCTTTATATCGGTGTGCGACGGTTCGCTGTTGTTTATGAAGACGCAGAAAGCATAGCCTAACACCGTGCCGTTTTCGGCGGCAGCGAAGACGGGTTTGGTTTTGTCTTTGAGAATCTGCTCCAGCTGTTTGTCGGTGTATTTTCTTGCGCCCGCAATGAACAAATCGGGGCGCGCGTCGCTGTGAACTTTATGGACTTGATAAAGCAGGCGGGCAAGGCTTTCGATATCAGCCGCTTCGGCTTTTCGTATTTCGATATTGCTGTTCATGCATTCAGTATATCATGCTGCGAAAAAAATGCAAAACAAAAACACACGTTAAAAATCCGCACAGCATTTTGTGCGGATTTTTAACACGTATTCGCCGCTGTATTTGCAAAAAATCCTCGGAAATGTTTTGCGGACAATTGCGCGGATTTCGCAGGATACGGCTGCGCGGTTTTGTTTTCGGGCAGGACAATCGAAACGAAATCAGGAAAGTTCTGTCCGATTATTTTTCGCCCGAATATAATTTATTATAATCTCTGCGCTTTGTTCGGCACCGATTGAACTGTCAAGACACAAATCGTAATTTACGCTGTCGCCCCATTTCTGTCCGGAAATATTTTCGTAATAAGCGGAGCGGGCTTTGTCGGAATGATATATATTTTTCTTTGCTTCTTCTTCGCTGTCGCCGTATATTTTCATAACGCTTTTTACGCGGTATTCTTCCGGAGCGGAAATAAAGATTTTTACGATATTCCGATAATCGCGCAGAACATAATCGGCAGCTCTGCCTACGATAACGCAGCTGCCGCTGTCGGCGATTTTGCGGATAATTTTATCCTGCGCGGCAATGGCCTGCTGAACTACTTCGGTACTTAAATATAAGCGCCGCAGTATATCGGGCGAGTTTGCGTTGATGTCGGAAATAAATTCTTTGTCAAGCCCGCTTTCCTGTGCGGCAAGCGCTGTCATCTCTTTGTAGTAGAACGGTATTTTCATTTTTTCCGAAACAAGTCTGCCGATTTGTTTGCCGAACGATCCGTGCTGTCTTGCAATAGTAACGACAACGCCGCTTGCCGACGGCTGAATAACCGTATCTGCGATGCTGCTGTGCGGCGTCTGTTTCAAAGATTTCATAAATACCGCCGTCAATATAACGGTTACCGTCATGGCGATAAAATCGGCTATCGGTGCGGAGCATAAAATTCCGTCGATTCCCGCAAATACAGGCATTATGCAGATAAGCGGAATGAAACAGATAATATCCCGTATAAGCGAAGTCAAAACGGCGAAAACAGGCTTGCCCGATGCCTGAAAGAATATGGACGACATTTTGATTGTGCAGGTGAATGTTACAAGCGAAAGAAATATGCGGAATGTTTTCTGCGCAAAGTCCCAGTAGTCGTCCGGATTCGGTATATTCGTGGGTCTGCCGAACATTCCGACAACTGCGTCCGGCGCGAGTTCGAACAACAATGTTGCGGCAATGCCGGTAACAAGCGTGCATTGCAGAATCGACTTGTATAATTTTTTTACGCGTCCCGTATTTTTTGCGCCGATGTTGTAGCCGATGATAGGCTGGCATCCGAGTACGACGCCGACAACGATATTGATGATAACGGTAAAGACTTTGCTTTCTATCCCGATAACGGCGATGGGAATGTCCGCGCCGTAGTGCGACATGGAACCGTATTTCGCAAGCATGATATTGCAGACAAGCGAAATGGCGACAATCGTTATTTGCGTTATAAAAGACGATAAGCCGAGTTTGATTGCTTCCGCAAACACGTTGAATTTCGGAACAAAGCTTTTAAGCTTCAGGCGGAACGTTTTGGTGCGGAATAAATAAATTATGCTGATAACAAACGAAACAGCCTGTCCGATAACTGTTGCCCAGGCCGCGCCCGACATGCCCCAATGAAAAGCAAAAATGAATACGGGATCGAGTATGATATTGATTACCGCGCCTGCCAGCATCGAAAACATCGACCAATTCGGACTGCCGTCTGCGCGGACAACGGCGTTTATCATATTCATAAGCATATAGATTGGGAAGAAAACGAGTATTATATTAAAATATTCCACCGCATAGCCGATGCTGTTTTCCGACGCGCCGAATAAAGTTAAAATTCGAATTTTAAGCGGATAAAATACCGCAAGCAGAATGATGCTGGCGGCAAGCGTTGCGATTATGCCCGTGCCGACGCATTTGTGCGCGTTTTCGTTGTCGCCGCGTCCTTGATGAATGTTCAGATATGCGGCGCATCCGTCGCCTATCCACCAGGCAAACGCCTGCGCTATTATGAATATCGGGAACACAATCCCCGCCGCCGCATTGCCGAGTGTCGAAAGTTCGCTGTTGCCGACGAAAATTTGATCGACGATATTGTATAACGCGCTGACCAATAAAGACAGTACGCACGGAATACAAAATTTCAGCATCAGTTTGGGGATATTTTCGGTACCCAAAAAATTTGACTGCTCCTGCTTCTCCATAAAAAGCCTCCGAATAAGATTTTGCCGTCTTTGTCGGAGTAAAGAGCGCGTGAAACCTGCGGAGAACATAAAAAAATAAGAGCGCAGAAACCGTCGAATTTCTACGCTCTTTTGCTGTTCAACGCCGATGATTTTATCAAATTTCAAAAAAATTATCAAATATGCAAATGCATAACGGACAAAAAATAAAAAAGACTGCCGGAAGTCAGCGGCAGCCTTTTGCGGAAATAATACGGCGCGGAATTTATCAGCGGGCGTATTCTATGATGCGGGTTTCCCGAATCATCGTTATTTTTATGCGTCCCGGATAGCGCAAATCGGTTTCGATTTGCTTGGCGATTTTCCGCGCAAGCTCTTTGACGTCGCCGTCCGGGATTTTTTCGTTGTTGACAAGCACGCGGAGTTCCCGTCCTGCCTGTATTGCGAATGCTTTTTCCACACCGGGGAAGTTTTCCGCAATTGTTTCCAGATTTTCAAGGCGCTTGACATAGTTGTCCATTGTTTCGCGGCGCGCCCCCGGTCTTGCGGCGGAAATGGCGTCTGCGATTTGCACAATCACCGCTTCTATGCAGTCGGGTTCGATATCGTTGTGGTGGGAACCGATGGCATTTATGACGCGCTGGCTTTCGCCTATTTTCCGAGCCATTTCCATGCCCACTTCCGCGTGGTTCTGGTCGGAATCGTTTTCCGCTCCTTTGCCTATGTCATGCAGCACGGCGGCGCGCTGTGCCAGTTCCCTGTCGGCGCCGATTTCCGCAGCCAGCATTCCGGCGATAATTGCCACTTCTTTCGAATGCACCAGCACATTCTGTCCGTAACTTGCGCGGAAATGCAGACGTCCCAAAGCACGGACGCCGTCCTGATTCATATTGTGAATGCCCAGATCGAACAGTACTTTTTCGCCTTCTTCGTAAATGCGCTGCTGGATTTCCCGCGTTACTTTCTGCACGATTTCTTCGATGCGGGCGGGATGAATGCGCCCGTCCGTAATGAGGCGTTCCAAAGAAACTTTCGCGATTTCCTTGCGCACCGGATCGAAGCACGAAATAACGACGGCTTCCGGCGTATCATCGATGATGATATCGACGCCGGTAAGTGTTTCGAGCGTTCTGATGTTCCGCCCTTCGCGTCCGATAATGCGGCCTTTCATTTCATCGCTCGGCAGAGAAACCGTAGCGACGGTAATGTCGCTCGTTGTTTCCGTCGCGATGCGCTGGATTGTCGCGACCAGAATATCCCGCGCTTTTTTCTCGGCGGAAAGCTGCGCTTCCTGCTCGATTTTATTCAGCAGCGCCTGAGCATCGTGCCGCGCATCGTTTTCGAGATTTTTGATAATCAGGCCTTTCGCTTCCTGAGCGGTCAGCCCGGATATGCGTTCGAGTTCCTGACGGTAGTGCTCTTCTTCGTTTGACAGCGCTTCTTCCCGTTTTTTTATCTGATCTTCGCGTTTTACAAAAGACTGCTCTTGATCGTTTAACTCCTGCGCCCGCTTATCCAGCGTTTCTTCTTTGACTGTCAGCCGATGTTCGTACCGCTGCAGCTCGCCGCGCCGTTCCCGATTTTCCCGTTCCTGTTGGTTGCGTTCCCGAATGAGTTGATCTTTCGCTTCTAATAAAATTTCTTTTTTTTGTGCTTCTGCTTCTTTTACAGCATCTTGTTTTACACGTTCTGCTCTTTGTTCGGATGCAGATAGTTGAAATCTGGCGTACAGCCAGCGAATAGTCCATCCAAGAACAATTCCAATTACCGGAAGGGAGATGTATAAAAGTACATCCATTTTGTTCCTCCGACTAGGATTAGTTCATTCTATATAATAGCATAATCCGTATGCGTTGTCAAATTGACGTGATAAAGACCGTGCGGTGCGCGTTATTTCGAAAATGCCCGAAGCAGACGGCGCGCGGTTTCCCGATCTGCCGAAGATGCGCAGCGGATATCGACGGTTTCTCCCTTCTGCGTAATAATCCGCACAATGCACGCCGCGCTGCCGCCGGAATCTGCGGCGTTTTGCGGCGTCTCCGGTTCCGCAAGGGTGTATATGTCGCTTTTTTTCAGGAGACGTCCGCCGGCAATGAGCGCATCCGCATAAATGCCTGCTTTTCCGCACAGCAGCAGTTCCTGCGTCATACTGTACGCGGCGAGAACGGGAATGCAGCAAATTACTATATGAATGTAGGTTTCGAATGTTCTGAAGCACTGTAAAATCGGCAGCAGCGGCGTGCAGGCAAGCACGATTATCGGAAGCACGGAAGACTGCGGTTCCGGCAGTTTCAGCGCGCACGTTCCGAGTTTTCGATCGAGGCTTTTTTTTCTGAACGGCAAAGACAATGCCATTGCGGCGAGTGCGCACAATGACACGGCAGCCGGTATTACGCTGTTCATGTCGGATAGTATAGCCGATTTTGCGGCTTTTTTACAGAAGCGCAGGGGATATTTTCGGCGGGACGTATTCACGCGGACATTGTCCGATTCGGCGGCGGGCAGCGCGGCACTGCGGATTAAAAGCGGTGTATATGCTTTCCGCCGGCTGGAAATCGGCTTCTTTTTATGATATGATTTCCGCCATGAAAAAGCATGCGTTATTTCTGTGCGCCGCGGCGCTGTGCGCGGCAGCAGTTTGTGCGTCGTGTTCCCGCATTATGGGGCACGGCGTTTTGTTATGGTCCATTCCCGAACAAGAACTTTTCGGCGGCGATATTATTCCCGTGTATATAAAATCGAACATAAATCAAGTATACGTAGCTGCGAAACCCGGTTCGGGCGGAAAATTCGAGATTCCGCTGTGGCAGATTACCCAGCCTGTTTCAAAGAAAAAAGCGGAACTTGAGGCGGAAAAATACCGCGAATACCGTTATATGTACGCGCGCGTCAAATACGACGGGCTGCCGATTCGCTTTGAGCCTGTAAATACCGCACGGCAGGTATATCGGCTCAGAAAAGATGAAATTATTAAAATTCTGTATAAAGGCTCCGGCGTGGAAGTTCGTTCCGGAAATTCGCAGCTGGAAGGCGATTGGTTCCGCGTTTTAACGGGCGACGGAACACAGGGCTGGTGCTTTTCGTACAATTTGGATTTATACGACGAAACGCACGGAAATTCCGCGGCGGAACAAACTGCCGAAACAGATGCGGTTCTTGACAAAATGATTGAAAAAAAATGGTATCCGGAAAATTACGCTTCCATGATTCGGCACAACAAAATAGATCTTTCGCAAATGGATGTATCGTACGGATTTAATTTCGGAACGCTGACAAAACAGGTTTCCCTGTCTGTCCCCGGTTTTTCGCGCAGCTTTCCGTATAAAGGCATAACCCGTTCCGCCGGCAATGTCTATGTGCTGGACGAAACTCCGTTTACGGCAGCGCTTCATAACGATGATCTGCTCGCCGTGCAGTATATTGACGAAAAAGGCATGGCAAAGTCATACAATTTTGTTTCGTTAAAAGAAAATATCGGCGATCTGATAAACGGCGAGCTGAAACGCCGCCGTCAGCTGTATCAGTCACTGCAGTCGTTCGGACCTGATTTTTCGAGCTCCAATTACGGAATTCTGCAGTTTGCCGATGACAACCGCTTTATCTGGAGCGGCTATCAAATGCTTGTTCCCGATGTAATTCCGAAGTCGGCAAAAGGAACGGGAACCGCCGAATTCAAGTATTTTCTGGATACGCCGCTTGATGTATCGTTCGACGGAATTATTACGCTGCTCTTCGACGGCGCCGAAAAAGAAGTAAATTTTCTTTATAAAATAGAAGAAGATCACCAAAAACTGCGCAGCGGACTGCGTTTTGAAAGCGCGGAGCGTGCGAAATTCGCGGGAACAACCGTAACGGCGCGGAATGCGAATGCTTTGGTTATTTTCTTTGAATGCGCGTATAAGGAATACTGATTGTGGCGTTTGTTCAGTTTTCCCGTGTATCTCTTGCGTTCGGCGACCGTGATATTCTCAAAGATGTATCGGTGAATCTCGCAGCCGGCACGAAAGCGGCATTAACGGGAGGAAACGGCGCGGGAAAATCGACGCTTATGAAAGTGATGGCGGGACTGATTGAATGCGATTCCGGAGAACGCGCTGTGCAGAAAAACTGCCGCATTGCCTATTTGCCGCAGTCGGGAATTGTGCACCGCGGAACGACAGTCCGTTCGGAAGCCGACCGTGCGTTTGCCCGCGGCTACGCGCTGCATGAAAAATTGGAACAAATCGGTGCGGAACTTGCCGAGGGCGGTCTTGCTGCCGGCAGGCAGACGCAGCTGCTTGAACAGCATCATGCCGTGCAGCAGCAGCTCGAAGATTCTCTTTGGCATCGCAGAAATGTTTTTGCGGAACAAGTGCTTGCGGGCTTGGGCTTTGCGCCTTCCGATTTCGACCGCCCCGTGGAAGAATTTTCCGGCGGCTGGCAGATGCGCATCGCGCTGGCAAAAGTGCTGCTGGAAAAACCGGATATTCTGCTGCTTGACGAGCCGACAAATTATCTCGACATAGAAGCCCGCACCTGGCTCGAACAGTTTTTGTCGGATTTTTCCGGCGGATTTCTGCTTGTCAGCCATGACCGCTATTTTCTCGATACTGTCGTCCGCGAAGTATACGAGCTTTTCAACGGCGCATTGCGGCGCTATCCGGGAAATTATTCGCATTACGAAAGCGTCCGTGCCGTTGAATTGGAAAGCCTGACGGCGCGCTATGAACAGCAGCAGCAGGAAATCCGCAAGCTGGAAGATTTTATCCGCAGGTTCGGGGCAAAGGCGACAAAAGCCGCCCAAGCGCAGGAACGGCAGAAAATGCTTGATAAAATCGAGCGCATAGAAATCCCCGAATCGTTCAAAAAGATACATTTTTCGTTTCCGCCGGCGCCTCATTCAGGGCGTCTTGTTATAACCGCGGAAAATCTGGGAAAAACATATCGTTCCGCCGACGGCACGCAGAACGAAGTAATCAAAAACCTTGACCTCGTTGTGGAAAAAGGAACGCGTCTTGCTGCGGCGGGACGCAACGGCGCCGGAAAATCGACGCTGCTGAAAATCCTCGCGGGTGTCGATACGGAATTCGGCGGCACGCTGAAATACGGCGCGGGCGTTTCCGTCGGCTGGTTTTCGCAGGATCACGCCGAACAAATGAACGGCAGCCGGACGATTCTCGAAGAAATCGAACGCGAGGCGCCGCTGGAATTGATTCCGAAAATCAGGGATATGCTCGGCGCGTTTTTATTCCGCGGTGATGATGTGTATAAGCAAATACAAATGCTCAGCGGCGGAGAAAAAAGCCGCCTTGCGCTGCTGCGGCTGCTTCTGAAACCGGTGAATCTGCTCGTGCTTGACGAACCGACAAATCATTTGGATCTTCATTCGAAAGATGTGCTGCTGAACGCGCTGCGTGAATTTACCGGAACCGTTATCTTTGTTTCGCATGACCGCGGTTTTATCGAAAGCCTTGCTACGCAGGTGCTTGAACTGCGTCCCGCTTCGGCGCGGTTGTTTCCCGGCGGCTATCAATATTATCAGGACCGGCTTGCTGCGGAAGCAAACGCGGAAAGTGCCGAAACTCGTGCCGGCAGTCAAAAGACGGCGGACAAAACGCCGCCGCGCGGAATGCCGGACAAATCCGCGGAAACGGAAAAACGTCCGCTTTCCTGGGAAGAAGGGAAACGTCTGCGTGCGGCACGCCGAAAACTGGAACACGAGGAAGAGCGCCTGCTGAACGTGATAAGCGAAGCGGAAGCAAAAAAAGCGCAGCTTGAGCAGAAACTTGCCGATCCTGCGGTATATTCCGACGGCGCTGCCTGCCGCCAGGTGCAGAAAGAACTGAAAGAAACGGAAACGGCGATTGAAAACTTTACGGCGGAATGGGAAGCCGTGAGCGCACAGCTTGAATCGTGCTGAACGGATTTGCGGTTTGCGGTTTCACAAAATGCTTTGTGTGATATAAAATAGAAACGGAGTAGTGCAATGAAAATACTTGTTATCGGTGGCGCCGGATATATCGGCAGCCATGTGGTAAAAGAATTGATGAAAAACGGATACGCCGTTACCGTGTTCGATAATCTTTCTTCCGGTTTGCTGCGGAATTTGTTTCCCGAAAACGAATTCATCGCCGGCAATATTCTTTGTGCCGAAGACTTGAACGCGGCGTTTTCCCGCGGTTTTGATGCCTGCATTCATCTTGCGGCTTTCAAAGCCGCCGGAGAATCCATGATTGTGCCGGAAAAATATTCGCTGAACAATATCAGCGGAACGCTTGCTATTATGAACGCCGCTGTTGCGCACGGCTGTCTGCATTTTGTGTTTTCTTCTTCCGCCGCGGTTTTCGGTTCTCCGCAGTATTTGCCGATAGACGAAAACCATCCGCTGAATCCCGAAAATTACTATGGGTTCACCAAACTTAAAATCGAAGAATTCCTTGCCTGGTACGATCGGCTCAAAAATTTGAAGTTTGCGGCGCTGCGGTATTTTAATGCCGCCGGTTATGATCCCGACGGCGAGCTGACGGGATTGGAACGCAATCCGGCCAATTTGCTGCCGGTTATTATGGAAACCGCCTGCGGCATGCGCGAAAAAGTTCAGGTGTTCGGCAATGATTACGATACGCGCGACGGCACCTGCATCCGCGATTACGTGCATGTTTCGGATCTTGCATCCGCGCATGTAAAGGCGCTGCGCTATATCGTTTCCGCCGGAAAAAGTCTTACCGTCAATCTCGGCAGCGAAAACGGCGTTACGGTAACCGAAATGCTGGACGCTGCCCGCCGCATCACCGGCAGGCAAATCCCTGCGGAATATGCTGCCCGCAGACCGGGCGATCCTTCGTGTCTGTATGCGACATCGCGGCTTGCGCGCGAACTGCTGCAATGGGAACCGAAGTATTCGGATACAGACACGCTCGTATCCACAACCTGGAATGCGTACCGCCGCAGCGGGAGCGTAAAAAAATGACGGATTTCGAAAAAATAACGGCATATATCGAGCGCAGCCGGAACGAAATGATTGAACTCCAAAAATTATTGACGCCGTGCAAAGCGCTTTCGCCGGAAAACGGCGGACAGGGCGAATACGAAAAATGCGAGGTGCTGGAAAAATGGCTTCGCGAAAACGGCATTTCCTGCCTGAAACGTTTTGACGCGCCGGATTCCCGCGTCGGCTGCGGTTTTCGGCCGAATCTTGCGGCGACCGTCCGCGGCAAAGACGATTCATGTGCGCTGTGGATTATAACGCATCTTGATGTTGTTCCGGCAGGCGCGCGCGAACTATGGCACACGGATCCCTGGACGATAACGGAAAAAGACGGACGTTTGTACGGGCGCGGTTCGGAAGACAATCAGCAGGGACTTGTTTGCGGCATTTTTGCGCTGCTTGCGCTGATAAAAAACGGCATTACTCCGGCGCATACGGTAAATCTGCTGTTCGCCGCGGATGAAGAAACCGGTTCGAAATACGGAATTCAGTATCTTTTGCGCGAACACGCGCTTTTCGGAAAAAACGATCTGGTCGTTGTGCCGGATGGCGGCGATCCTGAGGGAAAAACAATCGAAGTCGCCGAAAAAAACGTGTTCTGGGTAAAAGTATGCGTCGGCGGAAAACAGGCGCACGGTTCGCGTCCCGACGAAGGTGCGAATGCCTTTCTTGCCGGCTGCGATCTCGCGCTGCGCATACATGATTTGGAAAAAACATTTTCGGCGCGCGATGCTTTGTTTCAGCCCGATTATTCTACGTTCCAGCCGACCAAAAAAGAAGCCAACGTTCCCAATGTAAACACGATACCGGGGCAGGATGTCTTTTATGTTGATTGCCGTATTCTGCCGTGCTATACTTTGGATCAAGTTCGTGCCGCGATGAATGAATGCGCCGCCGATATCGAAAAAAAATACGGAGTAACCGTTGATTTTTCGGAATTGCAGGCCGTGGAATCTCCTGCGACCCCGCCGGATGCGCCGATTGTGAAAAAACTTGCGGATGCCGTTCATCAAGTTCGGGGAATCGAGGCGGAAATTATCGGCATCGGCGGCGGCACGGTTGCCGCGGAGCTTCGGAATCACGGAATAAATGCGGCAGTTTGGAGCACAATCGACGAAACCGCGCATCAGCCGGACGAATCCTGTTCCGTTCGGAACATGCTGTGCGATGCGAAAATTCTTGCATCGCTGATGATATGATTTTTATGCGAAAATTACGAGGAAAAGAAAAATGAAAAAAACATTTATTGTCCGCGCGGCATGTTTACTGGCTGCCGCTGCGCTGCTGTCCGCCGGATGCGCTTCGACAACGACTGTTTCCCGCGTGGATGCTGCCGAAAAAATCGATTTAAGCGGATATTGGAACGATGTCGATGTCCGGCACATTGCCGATACATTGGTTGCGGAATGCGTCAACGCTGTGGCTATTACGGATTTTATCAGAAACAGCCGCGCTGTTCCTACGGTCATCGTCGGAACATTCAGAAATCAAAGCGACGAACATATCGATACGTCTATTTTGGCGAAAAAATTCGAAAACGCGCTGATAAACAGCGGCAGAGTGGATTTTGTTGCAAGCGCGGCGGAGCGTGCCGAAATCAGGCAGGAGCGGCAGGAACAGCAGTCGTTCGCTTCGGAAGAAACCGCAAAGCGGCTCGGCAATGAAACCGGCGCCGATTTTATGCTCATCGGTTCCGTCAAAACAATCGTTGATTCCGCGGACGGCACGACGGTTCGCTGCTACATCGTAAATGCGGAACTTATCGATATCGAAACAAATAAAAAATGCTGGGTCGGCGAAAATTCGGATATAAAGAAAGTTATTCAGCGTTCGGGAACAAGACGGTGAGCGCGCCGCTTGCAGGGCAGTCGAAATAATGAAGCCGATTTACAGCCGTCCGCTTTGCTTTTCTGCCTGCGCCTGCGCAGTTGTTTTATTTTTTTCCTGCGCAAGCGCTTCGTTTCCGGTTCTCGAAAATTTTCAGCCGGATGACTGCGCCGCGCTTGTTGCGCGCATCGACAATGAAAAATCTTCTTTGTACGGCACGCATGATCAGGTTTTGTATTCGCTTGATACGGGAATACTCGCGTATTACGCAGGCAATTATGCGCTGTCGACGGAACGTTTTGCGGCGGCGGAACGGCTTATGTTCGATTATTACGCCAAAAGCGTAACGCAGGAAATCGGTTCGTTTCTGCTCAATGATACGATTATCGACTACGCAGGCGAGGACTACGAAGATATTTATTCCAATTTGTTTATGGCGCTGAATTATCTTAATCTGGATGATATTGATTCGGCGTTCGTGGAAATCCGCCGCTTCGACAACAAACAAAAAGCACTCGGCTCAAAGTACGCCGCGCAAATTGAAGCTGCGAAAAAATCCGCGCCGCCGACGGATACGGACATGCAGGAAGTGCAGTTCCATAATTCGGCGCTTGCGCGCTATTTGAGCATGCTTATGTACCGCGCGGCAGGAGATCTTGATGCGGCTGCGGTTGACGCGCGCTATATCGATTCCGCGTTTGCGGCGCAGAAAAAATTATATCCGTTTGCAAAACCTCTGTCCGTTGCGGAAGAGCTGAATCTGCCTCGAAACAAAGCTCGGCTGAATATTATCGGTTTTTCGGGGCTTGCTCCGGAAAAAATCGAATATGTTCTGCGCTGCCGCATCGGCGATATATACGGAAAAATAGCGCTCCCTTCGATGAAGCGCCGAGCGTCTGCCGTGCATGCGATACAAGTTGCCGTTGCCGATGAATCGGGGAACGAAAAAAAATTCTTTCTCGAAAAAATCGAAAGCATTGAAAATATCGCTGTCGATACATTCAACAGCCGCCGCGCGCTCATTTATTTCAAAACGATTGCCCGTGCCGCGGCGAAAACATCCGCAAGTTCCGTGTTTTCTTCCATTGCTTCCGATGCGGAAGACGCGAATGAAGCGTTTTTGTTTTCGCTTTTGACGCTGACTTCCGTGTTTTCGCATGAATTGACGGAAAAAGCCGATATACGGACATCGCGGTATTTTCCGGCGGAAGCTTCTGTCGGCGGCATAACGCTTGAGCCCGGAATATATAATGTTTCGGTTGTTTTTCTGGGAAAAAATAACCATACTTTATATACGAAAGAATGCAACGCGGTGAATGTTCAAAGCGGAGCACTTAATCTTTTGGAGGCTGTATGTTTGTATTGATTCGGAAGCGGACGGTTTTTTCGTCCGCACTGACAGCGCTTGTGCTGATGTGCGCATGTTCCTGCGCAACCGATAAAAATATTCCGGCGGAAACGGCATCTTCTTCCGAAGCCGCGGAACAGGCGCGCCGTGCGGCAGCCGATGCTTTTGCGGATTCTGATAGTTTCGGCCGTTTTGCGCAGACAAAGCCGCTTGCTGCGGAAAATAGTGTTCCCGATAAAACCGCGCCGAAAAAAATAGATTCGGCTGATGCTGTTTTCAATACGGCGGACACGGAACCCGTCTGGATAAAAAAGCCGCAGACAGGCGCGGATCAAAGCGAATTTATGACAGCGTGCGGTTCCGGAAAAACCATGAAAGATGCAGAGCATTCCGCGGCCGCCGCGCTTGCGAAAATGATTCGGCAGAATATTTCTTCTTCCTCGCTGGTGCTTTCCCGCGATGTTTTCGATTCTTCCGGCGGCGACGAATCGTATTCGGCTGTCAGCGAAGTTATCGAAACGGAAACGATGATAGATGCGCTTGTCGGCGTGCGGATTGCCGAATTCTGGAAAAGCCGCAGCGGAACGGTTTACGCGCTGGCAGTTATGAACCGCGCGGAAGCTTCCATGTATTATCGGCGGAAAATCGAAGAATTTTCCGGCAGAATCGAAAAACTTATTGCAGATGCGCAGGCATCTCCGGGATTGTTTGAAGGATATGCTTCTTTGCAGCAGGCAACGGCAGCGGCGCACGATGTTTCCGATTTTATGGACATTGTGTATGCGGCGGATCCTGCGGCGTATCGAACAATTCGGCTTCCGTATGGAAGCGCCGCCGCGGTTGAAGCGGAAGCGTTTCAGTTTGCTGCTTTTGTGCCGATGAATATTCTTAATGCCGAGGCTGCGGATAATCGTATTCCCGCCGCGGTTGCAAAAGTTTTCGCCGGATTGGGTTTTAAGCCGGAAATCACATCTGCTGTGCAAACCGCGTCCGCCGCGCCGTACTGCTGCACGGTGTCGCTTTCTTTTCAGGATATTCCGTCGGAAACAAATTCGTATGTTCGGTACATCTGCACGGTAACGTTAAAAGAAACTCATTCCGAAGCGATATTGTACACTTGTTCTCTGAACGGCCGCGAGGGGCATTTGACGGCAGAAGAAGCACGGCAGCGTTCTTTGCGCACGCTTGAAAAAAAGCTTTCAACGGAATTTGCCGAAAATTTCATAGCTTTTCTGCGCGGCGGTAATGCTTAAAAAAACGATTTTGCCGCAGTTTCCGCTGCGGCGCTTATCAAGTATGTTTGCATAAAAGGATGCCGAAATGAAATGTATTTCATGGAATGTGAACGGACTGCGTTCCTGCGCCGGAAAAAATTTTATGGATTTTTTCGTACAGTCCGATGCGGATATTTTCTGCGTGCAGGAAACAAAACTGCAGGCCGGTCAAATTTCACTGCCGATGACGGGGTATCATCAATACTGGAATTATGCGGAAAGAAAAGGCTATTCGGGAACCGCGGTTTTTGCAAAACATGAACCGCTTGCTGTCCGATACGGTCTCGGTGTGCCGGAACACGATACGGAGGGGCGGGTAATCACGCTTGAGTACGGCGATTTCTATGCCGTTACGGTGTATACCCCGAACGCCCAGGATGAATTAAAGCGGCTGCCGTACCGTATGCGCTGGGATGACGCCTTTCGGCAGTATGTGTCGTCGCTTGCGGAACAAAAATCCGTTATTATCTGCGGAGATATGAATGTTGCCCATCAGGAAATCGATTTGAAAAATCCCAATACCAATCGGAAAAACGCAGGTTTTACCGAAGAAGAACGGAATAAAATGACGGAATTGCTGTCATGCGGTTTTACCGATACATTCCGTTTTTTGTATCCGGAAAAAGAGCATGAATACAGCTGGTGGTCGTATCGATTTCATGCCAGAGAAAAAAACGCCGGCTGGCGCATAGATTATTTTCTTGTGTCGAAAAATCTAAACTCGAAAATACTGGATGCGAAAATTCTTCAGGAAATTGCCGGCTCGGATCATTGTCCTGTCGAACTGGATATTGATTTATAGGCTTGTATTTGTTTCTGCCGTGCGATGCTGCTTGCCGGCAAAGCTTTGCGGAAGCAATCGTTTTTGCATCGCGGCGCATGTATCCTGCTTGATTTCCGCTTTGCAGGAAAATGCCCGCAAAATACAAACTTTGCGGGCATTCTGCTTTACGAATTATAATGCGGAAAAATTTGCCGTATATCCTGAGCTTACTTTTTGCTTTCGCTCAGGTGTATTTGGGCTACGGCAAGCAGTGCAATCGGTACCGAATAAGCGGAGCAGGAAACATAATTCAATCCGCTTTCCATGCAGAATTGTATGTTTTCCGGCACCGCGCCGTGTTCGCCGCACAGACCGAGCAGAAGATCCGGACGGGAAGCTTTGCCGCGTTCTGCCGCAATGGAAATCAAGTCTTTGACGCGCGGATCAAGTACGGCAAACGGGTTTCCGTTTACCAAATCGTACATGGTATAATCCGGCATGAACGAATTGAAATCATCTCTGGAAAGTCCGAGCGTCGTCTGCGATAAATCGTTGGTGCCGAATGAGAAAAACTGTGCGTATCGGGCTATTTCTCCTGCGCCCAGTGCCGCGCACGGCAATTCAATCATTGTGCCGACTTTATAATCCATGTTTTTTGCGCCGTGTGCAGTGCATACTTCATGCGCTATATCGACAAGTCCCTGATAGGTATGTCCTTCGATTTTTTTGCCGTATACAATCAGTTTTAATTCCGCCGCGTTCATGATAATCGGAATCATAATTTCAGGCGAAACCTTGATTTTTTCTTTTTGCAGTTTGCATGCTGCGTCGAAAATCGCGCGGACCTGCATTTCGTAAATTTCGGGATACGATACCGCGATTCTGCATCCGCGATGGCCGAGCATCGGATTGTTTTCCGCAAGCGCATTGATGCGGGCTTCAAGTTCTGCTTTTGACATTTTATTTCCCGAAGCAGCCATGTACGCGAGCAGTGCCGTAATTTCTTCGTTATTATGCGGAAGAAATTCGTGCAGCGGCGAATCAAGCAGCCGTATTGTAACATGCTTGCCTGCCATCACTTTGAAAATACCGTAAAAATCTTTTGTCTGTATTTTTTGCAGTTCCGCAAGCTGTTTTTTGCGTTCGTCGGCATTTTCCGCAAGAATCATGCTGCGGAACAGATTTATCCGCTCTTCATTGAAAAACATGTGTTCCGTGCGGCACAATCCGATTCCGTCTGCGCCGAATTTCATCGCAAGTTCCGCGTCTTTCGGACTGTCTGCGTTTGCCCGTACCGTGAAATTTCCGAGATGCTTTTTGCACAGATTTACTATATCAAACAAACCAAGCTTGTCCGGATTCGGCTGCGTCAGTTTTGCTTCGCCTTTATAAATATACGGCGTTCCGTAATAGGGAACGTTCAGCGTCAGATAATCGCCTTCTTTTATCTGAATATCGCCGATTTGGGCTTTTTTTCCGGATATTTTCATGTCGGGTCTGACAAGAGAAATTTTTCCGTACTGGCGCGAAACAACCGATGCATGGGCGGAATAGCCTCCTTCGTTTGATAAAACTCCGGTTGACTGCTCTATGGCTTTTACGTCGCCCGCATACGTCGCGCTCATCAATAAAATGCAGCGGTCGTCTTCTCCGTGCTGTTTTGCGAGCCGTTTTGCTTCAATCAGGGCGTCTGTTGAAAAGTAAACCCGTCCGACAGCCGCGCCCGGTGCGCCGGAAATGCCTCCTGCCGCTGTCGGCAGATTTTTGACAGATTGTTCTTCGATTACGGGATGCAGCAATTCGCTGAGCTGTTCCGGCTTGAAAGCATTCAATAATGTCGTATCATCAATCAGTTTGCGCTTCAGCAAATCGAAATACAGCATAATCAGCGAAGCGGTACTGCGCTGTTCGACGCTTTTCTGTTCGATGAGCCAGAGTTTTCCGTTTTCAATGGTAAAGCGTATCTGCCGTATGTCTTTGAATTCGTCTTCCAGCTGCGCGGCGATTTTCGTGAGCTGCTTATAGTATTTCGGTTCTATTGTTTCGATTTCTTTTCCGGGCGTGAATAATTCATTGTATGCTTCCGCAAAAAACTGTCCCTGCAGTTTTTTCTCTCCGGAAACAACGTTGCGTGTGAAGCAGGCGCCGGAACAGGAATTTTTCGTATAATTGCCGTATACCATCGGATGGACAAGGATAGCCGTGTCGTTTTCATTTTGTTCATCTATGGCAAGCAGGCGGCTTACTCTTTTTAAAAGCACTTCGGCTTGTTCCGCCGCGCTTTCGTAAAAATTTTTCGGCAGCAGAGATTCATATCTGGCAATGATTTCCGACGAAGAAAGCTTTATATTTTTGGCTTTCAGAGTGCTGCCTATTTCGGCGGTGGTTTCGTTCAGTGTTTTCAGTTTTTTTGCGTCATTTTCAATCTGCGCAACAGCCTGTTCGATTTTCAGGGCGCCGTGCGTTAAAAACAGCAGTTCGTTTGCGGTAAACTCCGCGCCGACTTTGTCCTCGAATCCGGGAATCGTATCTTTTGCAAGACCGATGTTATGCAGGAGCGGGTACTGCGCGATTGCCATGTTGGACGAAACGACATATTTCAGCAGCAGCGGATGGTTTTTATCGCCGAATTTTTTGCCGACTTCCGCCGAAAAAAGATCCATGTATTTTTGCAGATCCTTTTCGAATGAAATATCCGTAATGTTTCCCGCAAGTTCGCTGTCGATGATGAGCCCCGGCAAAACAGGAAGCGACTTGTCGGCAAGCTCCACGGCAAGCCGCGCTCTGATGCCGAACAAATCCGTGTTTGTGGATTTTGCTATTTTTGTTTTCTGTGAAAAAAAGAATACATGTTTTTTATCTAATGACATCGCTTGCTCCTAAAAAAGATGTAAGATAGTGCCGGGCGCACCTTGCAGAAATGCTTCAAACATGGGACTGGCGCCTTGCGTAAAGTATCGCTTGAGTTTTGCGACATCTTTAATATCATCTCCTGCGACAACAAATTGAATGCTGCTGCCGTGTTTTACTTTTCCCCATTTGAACAGCGCGTTTATATCGGTGATGCGTTCGCCGTCATAATATACAAATATCTGAAGTCCCGGATATTTTGCGGTGTAGCTCGCAATGATGCGCTTCCATGCTTCGACATTGCCGTTGTGAAACAGCTCGTTTGTTACCGGAACCGAAAGCATCGGGGTCATTTTTTTCAGCGAAGCGGGATTATCCGCCTGAACATGAACCGATTGGTTTTGTTTTGCCATTTGCGCCGCCGGTTTTTCGCCGAAAGAAAATGTTCCGCGCTTTGTTTGTTCCGGAGCATTTTTCCTGGCGGATGTTTTTGCCGCGGTTTTTCCGGCACCGGCGGAAGTTTTTCGTTTTTTTGTGCTCGCCGCTTCTTTCGGTTTTTTATATCCGAAAGAACCTTTCAGCAAAGATTCCGGAAAAACCGTTTTTTTGCCGGAAAGCAGTTCCGTGCATTTTTTCAGCGCGAGTTCCGCGGCGGCGTCTGCGTCTTTTTTCCCCGCATATCCGGCGTATATAACGACAAGTTCGTTTTTTCTGAATTCATCGAGATATTCTTTATGTTCCGGATTTTTGGGATTTATCACCAAAGCGCCGAGATCGGGATGATGATACAGGATAACAATATCTGCTGCTTTTAATTTCGCAAGCTGTGATATGCATGCTTCCGTATCTGCGATTGAAGACGGCAAATTGAAAGAAACGGACGCATATTTCCAATGATTGATGAGTACATCATACACAATGGCGGCCGCATCCCGTTTGGGAAACTGCTTTTTTAATGTAAGTTTTGTGATTTTATCGGCGATATGTTCTGCTGTGCCGCAATCTAACAGGGCTTCGGTATTTTGAACAAAAAGCACCGCGGTATTGTTCATTCAGATTTTCTCCTCTTGCTATGTTTGCTAATCGTATAAAAAAAAGCGCGGAATTATACTTTTGCGTGTAATTCCGCGCTGAAAGCAACTAATCGTGATGTTTATTTACGACCTCGGCGTGTTTTGCCTGAATCGACTACGCCTTTTTTCGCGCCTTGCTTCGGTCCGCGTTTGCCGGCAGCTTTGCCGCGTCCGGTTGTTTTTTCCGGAAGCGCTTTCGGCTCATCCGCGGCGTCGTTCAATGCGGACAGCAGTTCGTTCGCGGCAGGAGATGTTGTCGATGCGCCTTTGTCGCCTTCCGGCGGAGCAAAAGACTGCGACAAATCGACACGCACCGTAGAACGGCGGCGCGAGAACGATGCAAATGCGGCATCCTGGAAGCCTTTTGACACGCTGTGCAGGAATTCGTTCAAAACATTTGCCATGCCGTCAAGCGTCGCTTTCTTGCGCTTAATCGACGTAATGTCTATGTCAAGGAGCAGTCCCGGCTGAATGTGGAACGGATTGATCATGTAATCAAAGCGGTTGAATTCAACCTGCAAGAAGTTAAGACGTTCTTCCATTACGCGGCGTTCTATCGGATACTGATAATCATACATGCTCTTCAGTTTATTGCGCATGATAATCAGTTTGCTGCGTATTTTATCTTTTTCATACAGATACGTCTGGTTCATTTCTTCGACGTTTGTATCCGCCGGTTTTACGAATGAAATTTCGTCCCAGACTTTTGCCGTATCTTCGTATACCGGATCTCCGGATTTTGACTTGTAGCGGGTGATAATCTTTTTCTTGTATGATGCCGCCAAATCTTCGAAGTCGGCAACGCGTTTAAAGCGTTTTGAATCATCGTAATCCGTATGAAGAATATCCCACAAGTGGTCGACTTCCGTTGCAAAGCTGGCAAGCTGCACGCGGTATGCTTCCCGTTCGTTTATCAGCTGGGCATTGTCGTAGTACTTGAGCCGAATTTGATAGCGTTCGTCGGGCAGCTGCGCGGCATCCGTTTCTTCGTATTCACGGAGCACAAGTTCGCGCGCGTTTTTAAGGTTTTCGATGTACTGATATCCCATTTTCGAAGTATCGAGAATGGAAGTCAGCGAATTGATGGCCGTATTGAAGCCGCGGTTGCGGATATTTTCCATATCGACGATTTGCTTCAGGTTTTCACGAATATTCAGCTGATCGAAAGTCGCGGGATCTATTTCCGCGCGCAGATCGTTGATGCGGTCAAGCAGGTCTTTGGCAACGGTCGCATAGCGCTTGCTTTTCGGATTTTCGATTTCGTCATCCGTGAAGTTCGGCACTTTGTTCATCTTTGTGAAGATGAGTTCGCCGTCGGTCATTTCATCAAGTCCTTCGTCGATGCGCTCGTTCTTGATATTTTCGACTTCTTTATCAATCAGTTCCATGATGTTTTTGGCAAGCAGATCCTTGATAAGATATTCGACTGTTACCTGATAATGGAAAATCGGACTGATAAGTTCGGAATCCAAAATATTTATGGATAATTTTACGTCTGTAACCGTTTTCGGTTTGCGCACATTGTCTTTGAACGCGCATTTTACGATTGAATATGCGTTCTCGCCGCGGACGAATGCGCCCACGTCTGTTTTCTGGCGGAGCAGAGAGTTGGTCAGCGTTTCAAGGTCGTTGACGCCGCGCTGAATGTGTCCCTGCAAATGTCCGTACATATTGACAATCGATTTTTCGATTTCACCGGTATTGAATTTGTCTGCGCCGCCCACGTCATCGAGCAAAGAAGCGATTTCTTTCGGCGTATACCGGTTCAGAACTTTCATTTCTTCTTTGTCAATGAAATTCCGCACTTTTTTAAGCATTTCGTCTTCGGAAGTTACAATGTAACGGTTAAACATGTTCTGATAATTCTGATTGAAATAGTTGTACAGTTTTTCTTTCAATCCGCCCATAATATCGAGCTGTTCAAGAACTTCCGGCGGCAGTTTTGAATTGATATGATTCAAAATTTTATTTGCTTCTTCTTCAAGCAGGTTGTTTACTTCCGCTTGCTGATCGCGATACTCCTGCGCAAGAGAGTTTCTCGATCCGACGGCACTCGGTACTGTCGGGTCAAAAACATTCGGACTCTTGCGGATATCAATACTAGCCATAGTTACTCCTTCTTAATTAACTCTATACCCCTATTATAAAGAACAAAGAAAGAATGTAAAGCAATTTTTTTTTAAATCTCGGTATTTTTGCATCATATATGATATAATTATCGATGAAGCAGCTGTAATAACTGAAAATAAGGAAATAATATGAAAAAAGCAATGCCGATTGTATTCTGTGGTTTTTTATATCTGTCTGCGCTTTATGCGGGCGAACGCGCTGCGCCGGCAGTATTTTATATCGCTGTCGATACATCGCTGTCCGTCGGGGAGAAGCAAAGCTCTGCCGCGCCGTTTCCTGATATGAAACGCTGGCTTTCGGATGAATTTGTGCCGGCGCATCTTATTTTGGGCGACAGAGTGGTGCTTTTTTCATTCTGCGGTACTGCCGAAAAAATCGCCGATATGCGGCTGTCGTCCGACGATGATTTTTCCCGCCTGAGAAGCACGATTGCGAATCTTCGCCCGGACGGCCGTTTTACGGATATAGGCTCCGCGATAGATATGGTCAGGGAAACCGCTCTCGGCGAGAATCCCGCCGTTCCGTATGCGGCTATTTTGTGTTCCGATTTGATTCAGGAAGCGCTGTATCCGTCTCCGTATGCGGGAACGTATGTGTTTGCGGAACGTTTTCTGCCGCCGTTTAAGAGTATTCCGCACCGGCTCGGCGGCGCAGCTTCCGGAAAAGTGGCTTGGTATCAATTGTTTCTTCAGCTTGATGACCGAAAAATGACGGAACTGTCGGAATCGTTGTACGCGGTTATCAAGGAATCGTCTGCCGCGCAATAAACAAGCTTTTTGCGGACGGCGCTGCGCATTCCGCTGTTTTGTACCGAAAATATTTTTTCCGCACGTGCCGCGTTTGCGGCATCTGGAATGTCATTGTCATGATGCGGTATACTGTAGCACATGAAACGCATATCTGTTGTTTTTCTCGCGGCGGCGGCCGTGCTGCTGTGCGTGTGCATTGCGGGGAAAAAATTTTTTTCAGGCGGACAGGACGCTTCCATCCGCTCGAAACTCATAATTCCTTCTGCGCAGGATATTGGTTCCGAAGCCGCGGAAGTAACGAAGCACAGCTACGCTTTAACGAACGTGCTTGTTCCGCTGCGGAAGAACGAAACGCTTATCAGTGTTTATACGGCTGATCTTAATGCAGATACGTATGACGATCAAATTGTCGCGCTGAAAAACAGCGGAAATCCGTACATCACGCTGATTGTCGGGCTGTATAATCCGCAGCAGGATATATATGAACGAAAATTTGAAATTGCAACGGAAATAGCGCAGGCAGGAACTTTTTCGTACACGGTGATGGATATAACCGGCGAAAAATCCGCTGCGCTTGTCTACAGCGGTTTTTCGGATAACGGTGATTCCGTGCTTGCGGCGTTTGTACAGGATTTGTCTGCCCAGAGTTTTTCGATGAAAAAATCGGTTGATTTGCGGGCGGATAGTTCTATTTTTATTCAGCCGGTATACCGTTCGGAAAAATACGCTATGTCCTTGGAAACCGGAGACAGTTTTCCTATTTGGGTATATAAAACCGATTCATCGCGCAGCAGCGATTCCTATGATCAATTGCAGATTATGTATAATTGGGATCATGAATCGGGCTCATACGTGCCGGTTTCGGAAACGCGCATTACCGAAAAAAGGATGGAAGAAAAAGAACGCGTTCGCATTCAGGACGGCACGGTAAAAACATTCACCAATTTTCTTGACGGCTTATGGTATAAAGTTTCGAACAACGGGCGGGAAATCCGCTATCTGTTTTTTGACGCAGAATCGAAAGAAATCATTTTTCTTTTCGACACGACGCAGGAAGTTTATACCTGGCAGAACAGCATTCTCCGCCGCAACGGAATTTATCTTTCAATGGTAAATACGTCGATTGCGAATTTAATGCGGCGTTTGGATATTATGCTGATTTCTTCGGACAGCATTCGGGTAAAGCTGAGCGATGATTTGGGAATGGTTATCGGCGAAGAAACATTGTGGGACGGTCTTTTCAAGAAAATGCAGACAAAAAGCGCATCCGACGGCGGCAATGCGAAAACCGAAAGCAGCAGCAAAATCGATGCGGCATTGCAGACCGATGCCGAACCGTGGCAGACAAAAAACGGCGAAACGGTTCAGTTTGAAAACGGGCAGTTTTCGATCCGTTCGGAGCACAGTTTTGTTTCCGGCGCATATACGTTTGTCCGCATCGGAAATACGGAATTACTTCAATTCCGCCCTAAAAAAGGCTCCGTTTCGGTGCTTGACGGATTTTATCTGATAAAATCTTTGGACGCCGATGAAAAAAATCAAAAAGAAATACTGGAACTGATTCCTTATACCGCGGCTGCGGCAGCGTGCATTCCGTCCGGACTTCCGGCTGTAAGGCTTGAACGGAATATTTCCGCTGCCGTGCCGGAATAATCGTTCCGCCGCGGACGGGGAAAACGCCGTGGAATGGTTTTGCGGAAAACGGCACGCAGACGCAGACAGATGCCGGGCTGTATTGTATGTTTTGATCGGCTGCCGGATTCGAAAAGACATCTGTGCGCAATATCTTAAGCGGACGCTCGGCATTTTTTTCATCGGGATTCGTTCGGTTTTAAGACGGCAGTACCGCTTTGTGCGGAATAAAATACCAAAACGGCGCAGGCGTCAGTCCGGCTTTTCCCGAAACGACGGCGGCTTCCGGCGATGCAGGATATGATTTTTTCAATGTTTCCGCATACACGGCGTCTGATGTCAAGTACCACAATGTGAACAAAATAGAAGGAACCACAGGCTGCATTTCCGGCAGGTCAAGATACGATTTTAAGACGACAATCGGTTCAAACAGGTTTTTTTCGTTTTCGATTTTGCACAGCCAGCTCCAGACTGCGTACAATTTAATAAGAGGCGCCCGTGAAACCGCCGATGAGTCCGAAGCAATCTGCGTCAGCAGTTCATCTGCGGCGGCAAAATCTCCGCGGGAAAGAATGCAGCGGACGGCTTTCAGCAGAAAATCGGCGCTGTCGCTGTTCCGATTCTTTTCCGTGTCTGCGGGCGCTCCTTTCGCACTGAGCCCCGCTGCCTGCCGGTAGTGCGTTTCCGCTTCGGAATATTTTCCCTGATGCTCGAAAACCGCCGCCAGCAGTGCGTGAATCTGCTGTTTTTCGGCGCCGGCGGCTGTCAGTAATTTTTTTTCAAGTTCCGTGCATGCTTGTTCCGGATTTTCTGCGCTGTGAAAAACGGCTGCGGCATCGCCGAATACGGAATTTGCCGATTCTGCCGCAGCGGCTGTATCTGCGGCAAAGGCTTTTTCACGCTGCGAAAACAGCAGAACAGGCAGAACAAAAAGAAAAAAGCCTGCCGTGCGCATGTGCATGTTGTTTTTGGTTTGCATCATCTGCTGCGCCGCCGCGGTTACGTTTCATTTTTCGGGCTGTTTGCGGAATCAAAAGATTCATTGTTCCGAACAGCATTTTCTGTTTTTTTTGCCGCCTTTGCGTGCGCGGCAGACCTGCTGTTTTTTTCCGTTTTCGGTTCGGAAAGTTTTTCGCTGCCTTGCTTTTTTCTGTTTTTGCCGAAGGTAAACGGAAACATCAGAAGAATTCCGGCTGAAAACGCAATCAGTATGCTCATAAAAACAGGAACATGCTCAAACGTATGGATGCCGAATAATGATACATTGCAGGTATTTTCCAAATTAAAACCTATAAAAATTGTTGCGAAAACAACGCATAACATGATAAATAATAATTTCCACGGCATGGTTCTGCCTCCCTGTTTCATACGGCGCGAATCCGGCTGATAAATTCGCGATCCGTATTTACATTATTGTAACATTCACGGTATTGAATGGCAACCTGCACGGAAGCTGTTGCCGGCAGGATTCTGCCGAATGCGCCGCCGATTGGCGCGTGCACGGACAATTCAGGAATGTTTTGTCTGCGTTTCGTTCCAGCCGCGCAGGAGCCATATAACGCCTTTGTCCTGAAGCTTCAGCCGTGTTCCGCATTTCAGGCAGCCGAAATGACCTGCTTCGTCGAGTGTTTCTTTTGCGCATCCGATGCAGTAAATACTGCCGCAGTCGGGGCAGTTTCCCGCAGGCATGTCGTCGGGCGGTTCCGCTGTCAGACGGACGACGTTTTGGGCAGGCAGCCGTGCCGGAACAAACCATATTCTGCCGCATTTTCCGCAGGAAATTTTGCGCCGTGTTCTGCCTTCAAGCGATTCAAGCAGCGCCGAAACGCGGGGCGATACTTCTATGGCGGAAAGCTCCTGCGCGGTTTCTTCCGCCAGTTCCGGTTTATTTGTGAGCAAATACAAATTCGCAAGATCCAGCAGCAAATTTGCGCGCTCGCTGTTTGAAAGCCGGCTGAATTCCAAGGTTTGCCGCAGAATAATTTGCGCGCGCGGATAATCGCCTTTTTTTGCTGCGATGCACGCAAGAATTCGGTACACATCGGGCGGCGGATCCTGCGTGCAGTGGCGGCTGAGAATGGAATCCGCTTCATTCAGTTTCCCCAAGCTGACACACAATGCGGCGTAATCGGCGGCCAGCTGCGGATCCTGCGGCGACAATTCCCGCGCTTTTTGATACCGTGATTCCGCTTCCTCAAAGCGTTCCGCGTCGCGGAGAATGTTTGCCGCCGTGCGGAGTACCTGCGCGCGGTATGCGGTGCCGAAACCGGAATGTGCCGCGGCTTCATCAAGCACCGGAAGAGCTTCGTCAAAGCGATCCATCCGCTGCAAAATCAGTGCGTAATTTTTCAGCACCGGAAGTTCTTCGGGCATGCAGGCAAGCGCCGTGAATACTGCTTTTTCCGCATTCGGCAAATCGCCGCGCCGCAGTGCAAGGGATGCGGCGAGGTTCCAGGCGGCGCCGTCATTAGGGGACAGCGCGCATGCCGATTGAATTTCTTCCTGTGCCTGTTCCGTTTTATCCAGCATGAAAAAAAGCTCCGCAAGCGTGCGGTGATACAGCGCTTCATCCGCCTTTAGCCGCACGGCGTTTTTGCATGAATCCGCCGCTCCTTCGATATCGCCGTTTCTGCGCAGGATTTCCGAACGCAGATACCATGCATCCGGCTGTACGGTTTGTCCCTCCGCTGTCAGCTGCATATACCGGTCCAGTTTTTCCTGCGCCGCAGCCAGGTCTTCGCGGACAAACGCATACTGCGCTTCCAAAAAAACAACCCGCGCTTTCAGTTCCGTGCGTGCCGTGTTTTGCTGTTCCGTCGCTTCGGCGGAAAGCGGCTGATTTATCGCCGCAGACAAAAGTTCAAGCTGCGCTTCGAAATCCTGAAACTGACCGTGTGAAAGAAATATGCCGGCGGCTTTTTCCCGCAGGTCAAACGCTTTGTCCGATTGTTTTAAATGCAGATACATATCCGCCGCGTTTGACAGATGCTGCCCTTGTTCGGGATCGCCGAGTGCCGCATGTTCGTATAGATGCGCGGCGTCTTTGTATTGGCCGCGGGAAGCAAGGACATGCGCCTTCAGGCTGCACAGCAGCGCGGAAGTGCCGGAGCCGTTTTCCATGAGCGCCGGATTTGCGTCCAGCAGCGTTTCGAGCAGCCGATAATCGCCCTGCAAATACAGCAAAGATGCTTTTTGTTCGGTTACGCGGGCACAGGCAATTTCATCCGTTCCCGCCGCTTTTTCTGCCTGCTCCAAAAGTTCCGCCGCTTCATTGTATAAATTCTGCGTCATGTACAGCCGCGCGCCGAACAGCAAATCATCGATTCGGGGAACGGAATTGTTCCAGGATTTTTTCAATTCCGAAATCGCCGGAAGAATGCGGCCTGCGGCGGCGAGACTTTTCGCAAACTGTATGCGCTGTGCCGCGGAAAAAGACGAATCCGCATTCCATTGACGGAACGCGGCGTCTGTCTGCACTTCCCGCGAATCGATTGAAAAAAAACGCAGCGAAACACGCGCGGTTTCCCAGATATTCCAGTTTTGCGCGGCGAATGCGACGGAACCTTCGCTTTGTATGATATCGTCGTTCACCGCGGCGGCAAGCTGATAATCGATAATAATTGCGAATCCTGTGCCGTTTGCTATTATCTGTACGGGAACCTGCCCTGCGCGCAGTTTTTTGCGCCGCAAATCCGCGGTGTTTCCCTGTGCCGCATCCGGCTGCGGAAACGGGACCCAGCCCGTCAGCGGAATTTGGTTTCCGTTAAATACGGCGTCAAAACGGAAAAAACCTCCGTCCGAAACGAGCAGGGAATAATAATTTGTTTCATTGATGTAGCGCAGCAGAAATCCGCAGGCACATGTTCCCGCCTGTTCCGCTGTTTCCGCCGCATTCTGCATTGCCGGCGTTGTCTGCGTCCGGGCACCGTCGTTCTGTATTTCCGCAAAATCAACAACGGATTCAAGAATGAAATTCCGATACTGATACTGCGGATTGACCGTCCAGGCAAAAAGCGATTTGCGCTGCAGTTCAAGCGTCAGACCGCCGCAAAAAAACGAACGATATCCGTCGCCTGTTTCTTCTATAAATCTGCGGTTTTCCGGTTTTGCGAAATCCGTTGACCAAAGTTCATTTACAGACGCTGAAAAGTCCGCCGGCAGCAGATTATTTTTTTTGCGGCGTGAAAAAAAACGTGTGATGAAGTGAAACATTGCTTTTTCAGTATATCACGTATGCCGCAGAAAAAAAAGCGCTTCAAAATGCCGATATTCGCAAGTTTAGTCGTGCTTTCCTTGCGGCGAGGCAATTCCGCAGCGTTTGCAGTATTTGTCGAGCGTCTGCCAGGACACACCGAGCGACTTGCTTATGCGGTTTTTGCTCAATCCGTTTTCGAACGCGCGTATTATGTCGTCGTCTCTGCCGGTCAATTTATAGCGCGAAGCCGTCGAACCCGGCTTGCGGCCGATATGTTTTCCTTCCAGCCGCGCGCGCTGCAATCCGTTTTTTGTGCGTTCGGAGATAAGCTGCCGTTCTATTTCCGCGCTTATGCCGAATGCAAATGCCAGAACTTTCGACTGAATGTCGTCGCCGAGCCTGAAATTATCTTTGACCGTCCAGACTTTTATTTTCCGATCCAAAAAAATGCTCAGCACATTCATAATCATCATCAGGCTGCGTCCCAGACGGGAAAGTTCCGTGCAGATAACGATGTCGCCCGGACGGACTGATTTCATCAGGCGTCCCAATTTGCGCTGTGCCGGTGCTTTTGTGCCGCTGATAACTTCATCAATCCATTTGTCGATGTGCAGATGATTTCTGCGGCAAAATCCATCAATTTCGATACGTTGATTGTCAAGCGATTGTTTGCCGGTGCTTACCCGGATGTAACCATAAATCATGTCTAATATACGGTTTCATGTGTTGTATTATTGACAAAATCCTGTATTTTTGTTATAAGATTGAACGAGAGGGGGTGTAGCTCACCTGGCTAGAGCGTTTGCATGGCATGCAAAAGGTAAGGGGTTCAAGTCCCCTCATCTCCATAATTCCGTCCGAAGCCTGAAACGGCGTTTCCTCGCCGCGAGAATCATTGCCGGCTGAACAGCTGCGTTTCCGCGTTGCGCTGTCTTTTCAAAAAACGCGTTTTGTTCTGCGTGCCGATGCGATATATTTCTGTATATGCGCGGGCGGCAGAAGCTGCTTTTTATTTAACGCTCCGAAATTCCGCCGATTCGTTGTCATTTCGGCTGTTTTGCGTTATTATATATCAAGATATGAATGATGATATTTCTCCAGAAATTGCCGCTTTGCTGCAAGAAACATCCGTAAAAGTGCCGTCGAAAGACGCGGTGTTCCGCATCCCCGATCCTTTGCCGGAAACTCAAAAACCGCAGAAGAAAAATGCGGGTGATAAACAGGAAGCCGCCGGCGTTGATTTATCTTTGACGAAATTTGCACCTGTGGAAGCATTTTTCTCGGATGAAAAAACATCGACACTCCGCGATCCCGCATATTATAAAACCGCGCTTTCCGGTGAAAATGAAAACGCGCAGAAACTGCATTCCCTGCTGTCGAAATATCTTGCCTGTCAGGATCCAAAAGATCGGACGGTGTACCGCCAGCAGATTATCAATGTGTACTGGGAGGTTCTGCGGTCGCTTGCTCCTAAAATGGGCGCGGGTTCTGTGCCGCCGGCAAAAAAACTGTTGATGCGCTTTGCCATTGTGCTGCCGGCGCTGCTGACGGAAGAACAAAAGGATTTGTTTTCTTCTGTCTTTATGGAAAATGTAAGCGGCGAACCGGTTTATTATCTTGACGAATGGTTCCGCGGCATTACGCTGGGAAATATATCGCTTTCCGCGACAGATGAAGCCCGTCCGGCGCGCAAATCCGGCGATGCCTCTGCGGATACCGTAAAAATCATGCAGCTGCAGAACAAGAACAACGGAAAACTGCAAAATGCATTCAGTCTGCTTGCGGCGAAATCCGGCGAGCGCACCATAGCGGAAAATGATTTGGCATCGCTTGTCAAGCAGCTGAGCCAGCATCCCGTGGTTGACAGCATTGCTCCGCACGGCGCGCCGCTGTCGGAAGCGCAGAAACGTCTTTTTGCCGATATAACCGAAAAGCTGAAGGCCCTGCAAAAAATCGACAAAGAATACGCCGGTTTTATTGCCGAATATTCCGAAGCAAAAGCGGTCGGAAATTCGCTTAAGCAGAAATTGGAAAATGCGCCGGAAACTGCGGAAGTAAATTCCGCGGATATTATGACGGAAATGAACACAATCCGGCAAATGGCAAAAATGACTGTAGGACGGCAGGGAAATCATTATCCTATCTTGACTCGCGAATATTTTCACTGCATTCCGCGCGGAATGGGAACGCGGGAAAACGTTGTCGATATGCTGGCTTGGGTAGAATCCGTGGATCCGGGCGCGTTTTGCCGCGTGCACCGCAATACACAGAACCGCATCATTCCGTATGTCATTCTTGTTCCGACATACGGCGATTCCGGTTTTTGCTGGGAGCCGTTCGATCGGTATAACCGCATCACCAGCCGCGGACGCATCGTTGTTCCCATGTATCCCAAAAATTTGCAGCTTGCCGTGCTGACGGCTGTCGCGGATCTTCGCTGGCAAGTCGCGAAAGAAAAAGCGTCATATTATTGGATGGAAGAAGGTCTTACCGGTCAGTATTATCAATGGATAAGTTCTCAGAAACTGAAAGGTGATTTAAAAGATTTTTTCATCAGCGATTATATTTTATGGATGACCAAAGAAAGCGAAGGCGTGCAGCGGCTCGACAAAGAAGTCCGCGCTATTTTCTGGCGGTTTCTGCCGTTTCCGCAGGAAATAAAAGAAAAACTGAAAACCCGCAGCCTTGTTTACCAGGAATTGTTCCAGCGTGATATAAATCGTTCTATGTCCGACGGCTATTAAACCGCGTGTTTGCTGTGCGTCTGATGCGGTTGATTTTGCGTGCGTGCGGGATTATTTTCGCGCGGCAATTTTCGGCTGCGGACACGTTTTTTCCGCAAAGTCAGCCGGCGGCGTTCTGCGCCGATTCTTTCCGCAGGGAAAGTACAAATGAACCGAGCAGAAGAATACCGCATATCAAAACAGACATATCGGCGACGTTAAAGGTCGGCCAGCGTTCCAGTCCGAATAATCCGTAAAACTTTATGTCGATAAAATCCACAACGCCGAACGGACGGAAACATCGGTCTATCAGGTTGCCGATTCCTCCGCCTGCAATGCCGGCTATAGTCCAGCGCTGGAATTGCGTAAAATCCGTGTTCCTGAAATAAACCGCCAGCACCATTATAATTACCGCGAGCGGCATTACGGCAAATAGAACGCCGCGGACGGCAGACGGAAGCCCGTGTCCGATGCTGAATGCGATGCCCGGATTGCGCACGTGAATAATCCGCAGAAAATCACCGAAAAACGAACAGCCGATTGTGTTCATCGGAATATATGCGGTAATAAGAAATTTCGTCAGCTGATCGAGAATCAGCACCACCACCGCAAGCGTCATGGGCAGCAGTTTTTCCGTGCAGATAATTATATTTTTCCGCTTTTTCGGCGGCATGGCGCCGTTGTTTTCAGTCATGGTTTGATTTTACCGGAATTTCGCCGGCGCGTCCATTCATTTGGAAAGAATCGGCGCGTGCGGATAAACGGCTGCGGAAAAATATGTGCGCGGAAATCTTGTTTTGCGTCATAAACCTGTCGGAACATCTATAAACACCGTTTCCGTGTTTGTTTCCCGCGCAAATTTTTCCATGACCGCACGGACGCCGGCAGTTTCTGTTTGATAATGTCCTCCGGCAATTACATTGATGTGATTTTCCAGCGCAAAATGATAGCATTCGTGGGAAATTTCGCCGGTAATAAATACGTCAAGACCCGCGGCGGCAGCTTGATCTATATCATCTCCCGCGCCGCCTGATATTATGCCGGCGGTGGAAATTTGCTGTTTCCCGAAGGGAAGAATCGTCCGCGGCTGTTCGCCGCCGGGGAACAATTTACGCACGATGCTGTCCAAAGTTTCCGGCTGCTTGAATTTTCCCTGCACGCCGATTGTCATCGCGCGCCATAAACCGAACGGTTTTACGTTTTCAAGATCGAGGCGCTTTGCAAGGCATGCGTTGTTTCCCACCGTTTCATGGGCGTCGAGCGGAATGTGGCAGGCATACAGCGCTAAATTGTGTTTAATGCAGCATGCGGCGCGCTCATAATGAGTGCCCGCAAGAGCTTGTTCGTGTCCCCAAAAAATTCCGTGATGCACAAACAGCAAGCCCGCACTTGCATTTGCCGCCCGCCGCATTGTTTCGAGGCAGGCGTCCACGGCAAACGCAGCTTTTGACACTTGCGTGTGTTCCGGCGCGTCGTTTGCGATTTGAATGCCGTTTAATGACGGATCGGATGGGTATTCTTCTATTCGGAGCAAAGCTTTCAGCCAGCTGTCGATTTCGGTCAGCGTCATGGTTACCTCCCGCCGAAGATTTTTCGTAAAAATTTATGCGGCAGCCGCGTTCCGCCGTCGCAAAACATAACGTAAATGCGCAGTTTTATTTTTGCGCTTTGGAATTATTGTATACCCAGCGCAGTGCAGCGTATTCTGCCGGATCGAGTTTTTCCAAATCCCCTGTCCATAAAGCCGGAATCCCGAACGCACCGTTCGCCCATTCGTCGAATTCGGGGGAAGAATATACGTGCGCAATTACATCCGAGTGCGCTGCCGCGGTTTCGGACAGAAGACTGCATATAGTTCCGCCGCCTGCAATATACACGCGCTCCGCATCGGTCTGAATCGGAAGCTGCGTTTTTAATACGGGAAATGCTTTTATAAACGCGTCCAATTCCATGCGGCGGCAGCGGATTATTTCCTTTTGCAAAGTTTCGGTTTCGGCGGAGCGGAATGCCGCGCGTGCACGGACTGAAAAAGAACACAGCGCGAAAGAGGCGGTTTTTTCGGACGGATATACTGCATCGCGGGCGCATATATCGGCGGCAATGACGCAGTATCCGTCTTCGGCTGTTTGTTCCAGGTGCACAAGGCAGTCCTGCACGTTTACGCCGGCATCGGGCAAAAATAATATGACCGGCAGTTTTTGCGCAGCTTCCGCATTCGGAAAAGCGGACGGATATATAACCGTGATGCGCGCGGAAACCTCGTCGAATATGTTTTCCCGCAGATCGAATCCGTTCAGACAGGAACCGCGCAAAAGAATCGTATTTCTGAATAGTCTGCGATTGTTCTGCTTGAAAAACTTGCTGCCGGAGATTCCCGTTTTTCCGTCGTCTTTTTGCGGCGGCGTCAAAACAGCGGTTCCCGCGTTCCGGCGGACAACGGCTGACGAAGGACGGCAGAGCGGTCTGAAGATAACCAAAAAAACAAATGCCGCACACAATAAGGCGAATTCCAATACGCACATCAGTTTGAAAAAAAACGAAAAATATCCGCGCCGCAAATCGCGGCACATTGTGATAAAGCGGGATATGTTTGTCAGAAAAATCAGCAGCGAAATGATGCAGACCGCAATGACCGTTATTCTGCATCCGAAGCAGAAAAACAGCAAGCCCGATGCGCATAACGTTAATGCCGGAACTGCGGACAATGTATCGCGTTTTTGCTTTTTGCGGTATCCGGCAAAAAACGGGCGGCATACTACGAGGATTTGCAGGAAAATAAGCAGCGCTTCCGCAATTAAAATATCGCACATGGTTTATGAAATCCGCAGCTGCGATTATTTTGCCGGAATAGTGATATACGTTCCCGAAATGATTAAATCGGGATTTCTGATGCGGTTATATCGTGCAATCCGCTTATATTCCCATGGATTGCGGTAATATGTTTCGGCAATGTCCCAGAGTGTATCTCCCCATTTTATTCTGTAGGAAACATCCTGCGGCTGTTCCGCGGCGGGTTTGACGGGCGCAGGCTCCACAATCGGGGTTTCTACGGCGACTATTTCGTTTGATTCCGCTTCTGCGATCGGAACAGGAATTTCCTGCGGCTGTTCCGGTTCTGCGGCGGGCTCGCTTTCGTGAACAGCCGGTTCCGTCGGAATCGGGACTGCTTCCGTCTGCGCCGGATTTTCCATGATAACCGTTTCCGTAACCGAGGTTTTGCTGCGCAGCAGTATTCCCGGCGCAAAAAACAAAATAACAAGCAGAATGCAAACGGAAATAAGTGCGCACAATATGCAAATCAGTGCTGCCGGTGATTTTTTTCCCGGTTCTTCTTCCTCCGGCTGAATACGTTCTTCGTCATATAAATCGGAAAAACTGATTGAGGGACTCGGTATGGAATCATCGAGCTCTTTTTCGAAATCAAACGGCGAGGAAAAATCTTCTTCGGAATTATCGCCGGCATTTTCGGCGGAAAGCGTTTCTGTTTGAAATGCGTCTTCCGATTCCTGCGGCAGGGAAAAATCGTCAAGGCTGGGAAACGCGGATTCTTCCGGCAGCAATTCATCAACCTGAGTGCCGCCGCTGCCGTCTGAAAATGCATCATCCTCGGAAAGCTCATCGAAATCTGGCATAGGCATATCGCCGAAATTGCCGGCATCCGTATCGAAAGCATCTGTGTCATTGTCATTATCGGCGGAAAGCGCCGCTGTTTTTGCGGCGGCGGGATCGGGAGCCGAAGAAATATCCAGTTCCGGCATTTCGGAACCGGCAGGCTCCATTCCGTGATCCAGCAGAAAATCGTCGTCAAGCGGCGGCAGATCGCTTTCAAAGTCTTCTTTTTCATCAAAAACGGTTTCGTCCGTATCGTTTTGAATAGTATCGTCTGTGCCGAGCAGACCGGAATCCGCAAAGTCATTTGCGTCAAAAGACGGCAGTTCGATTTCCGAAGAAGCAAATTGTTCCGCCTCTGCCGCCGTTGTGCCGAAGTCTTCCGCTGCAAACGCATTTTCTCCGCTCCCGCTGCCGGAAAAATCGGAATCGGCGGCAATTGTTTCCGCGTTTTCCGAAATGTCTTCCAGTTCTTCCAGCGGCGGAATGTCAAAATCCGGCAGACTTATATCCGTTATGATGTCATCTGCGGAAAGCGCCGAATCCGCTTCCTGCGCGGAAATATCTTCTTCTATCGAATTTTCGGGATTTTCCGCTTCCGGCGAAAGTGCGGCATCGTAGCCGAAAGCGGGGGAAATATCTTTTTCGTCGAGCGAAACAAGAGATATTTTTGTTCCTGCGTGCTTTCCGGATTCCGTATCTGTTATTTCCGCCGAAAGCATTCCGTCTTCGTCGAGGCTTATAACAAGCGGAAGCGTCGGTTTTTCTTTTTCCTGTGCTGCGATTTGTTCTATAAGAAGCGTGTCGACATATTCGGCGTCTTCCATGGAGGCCGATGCGGAACGGTACAAATGAACTTGAACGGTTGTTTGTCCGTCTTGAGCCGTCGTCAGCTCCAGCATTTTTTTTGCGGCGCTTCCTTCTTCAAGAATTGGGTAAAATGTGCCGTCTGCCAGTTTTATACCGATTGTTTGATTTTTCATCGCTTCCGCCTTTTGTAAAAGGGTAGTATGCGCTGACAACATTGTCAATCGCACTTATATGCGTTTCAGCTGTTCATTTGAATATGTAGCTTGCCGCAGTAACAAGTATATATGCCAGCAGCAGTACCGCGCCGACCGGACGTTTTAAAGAACCTTTTGAAAAAATAACCGCGCCGCGGAATACGCACAAGACGAACAGCATTGTCGGGAACAAAAATTTGAAAAATGTTGCATCTACGGCAAGTCCGCCCGGCGTAACTGCCGCAGCCGCGCCGGCAACGAACAGCACGTTTAATATATCGGCACCGATGATGTTGCCTATAGCAAGATCGCCGTGTCCTTTGCGCGCGGCGGTAACGGCGGTAATCAGTTCCGGCAGCGATGTGCCGAACGCGACAAGCGTCGCTGCGATAATATGTTCCGGAATGCGGAAACGCAGCGCTGTTTCGCGTACTGCCGGAATCAGCAGTTTGGACGACAGAATTACCAAAATGATGCTGAGTGCCATTTTCAGCAGAATAACGGCGATCGATTCTCCGTTTTCCGCGGATTCATCGGCGGAGGCCGCTGTTTTTTTCGCAATCTGTATCGTGCGGAAAATATATATGCCGAGCAGCGCGAGCATCACGAATCCCATGAACTGCGGAACACGTCCGCCTTCGGCGAATGCCCGCGTACCGCCGCCGAATACAAAGCCGGTGAATGCGAGCAGCGCGCCGGCGCCGAGCTGAATCCAGCCCTGCCGGTTGACGACTTCTTTTTTGAACGGCAGCGGTTTTATCAATGCCGCGATTCCCAAAATAAGACCGGTGTCGCAGATGATAGAGCCGACGGCGTTTCCCATGGCAAGCCCCGGCATTCCGTTTAATGCGGACACGACGGAAACCGTTACTTCCGGCAGCGTCGTTCCGAGACTCACGATTGTCGCGCCGATAATCATTTTCGGCACGCCCCAGCGCGTCGAAAGCTCGACGGCATTATCCACAAGAATATCCGCGCCCTTTCCGAGAACAAGCAGAGAAAAAGCGATTATTGCCAAAAGCAGCAGCAGTCCCAAAATATTGTCCGGGCATAGTCCGATAATGGAAAGAAAAAAATCATCTAACATGATAAATTGAATATAGCAGATTTCTGCCTGTTTCACAAGGTCGCTGCGGTGCGGCACGGAAGAATATCGGTTTCGCGGCGGCGTGTGCGGCGGCCAAAGTGCACAGTTTTTGTGATGTGAAAAAATTCACAAATATAGTTGACTTTACCGCAGGATTTCGGTAGAGTTTTCGTGTTCCGTATGTGAATTTTTTCACGGAGGATGTCAGGCAGCATGAAACAGCACATTTCAAATCCGGCACGGGCGCGGCTTGTCAGTCTTGCGCGGCTGCTGGAAGATCTTGAGCATGACGGAATTTCCGTCATTACGTCCGCGGAAATAGAAAAGCGCACCGGCTGGACCAGTTTTACGGTCCGGCGCGATATTTCGTTGCTTGCGGTCAGCTGTGCGGGGCCTGCGGGATATTCCGTTGCGGCGCTGAAAGATGCTATATCGGGCGCGCTCGGCATCCGAAGTGCGGACAGGAAATGCTGCATCGTCGGACTCGGCAGAATGGGCGCCGCGCTGATTGGATTCGAGGGATTTTCCCGTTCGTCTTTCACCATCGCTGCGGGATTCGATTCGAATGTGAATAAAACGGAAATCCTGCGCGCGGATTTTCCGCTGTATTCCACCAACAAAATGGAAGAAGTGATTGCGCGCGAACAAATCGAATTTGCCATTTTGACGGTGCCGGAAAAAGCCGCGCAGAAAACCGCGGACAGGCTTGTCAAAAGCGGCATAAAAGGAATTGTCAATTATACGGCAGCGCTGCTGTCGGTGCCGCCGCGCGTATATCTGGAAAATCTTTCCATAATCGACGCGCTGCAAAAACTTGCGGCGGCGGCATATATTCATTGACGCAAAATGCATAAAAGCAAATCCGATGCGGAAAATGACAGCTTTGCATCGGGTTTTCTTTATAGATAGAACAGGAGAAGTAAAATGAAACGAGTGTACAATTTTTCTGCGGGACCGTCGTGTCTGCCGGAAGAAGTTTTGAGAGAAGCCGCGGAAGAAATGCTTGACTGCGGCGGCACCGGTCAGAGTGTCATGGAAATGAGCCACCGCTCGAAAGCCTTTGAACCGATCATTGCCGAAACGGAATCGCTTGTCCGCGAGCTTTTGAATGTGCCCGCAAATTACAAGGTTCTGTTTCTTCAGGGCGGCGCGAGCACGCAGTTTGCCATGATTCCGATGAATTTGAAAAAGGACGGCAAAGCCGCGTATGTCAATACCGGCGTATGGTCCAAAAAAGCAATCGCCGAAGCAAAACGGTATTTAAATGCGGATGTCATTGCAAGTTCCGAAGACCGCAATTTCTGCTATATTCCGCAGATTGCGCCTGTTTCCGGCGATTACGACTATTTTTATTACACGATGAACAATACGATTATGGGAACAAAATGGTCGTACATTCCGCAAGCCTCACGCAAAGACGGTTCTCCCGTTCCGCTGGTAACAGATGCTTCCAGCTGCATTCTTTCGGAACCGCTCGATGTGAGCAAATTCGGCATCGTGTTTGCCGGTGCGCAGAAAAATCTGGCTCCGGCAGGCGTTACGCTGGTAATCATCCGCGAAGATCTTATTCCGGAAACACTTCCCGTGGCGGAAACTCCCGTGATGCTTCAATACAAAACTCACGCGGATAACGGTTCCATGTACAACACGCCGCCGTGCTACACCATTTACATTATGGGAAAAGTCATGAAATGGATAAAAAAGAACGGCGGTGCGGAAGGCATGGCAAAACGCAACACGGAAAAAGCCGAGCTGTTCTATAATTATCTCGATAATTCCGATTATTATCACGCAACGGCGGAAAAAGGCAGCCGTTCGCTGATGAATATTCCGTTTTTGACAAAAGAAACGGATGCGGAAAAAGCCGCCGCGCTCAACAAAAAATTCGTCGCGGAAGCTGCCGCGGCGGGACTGGTAAATCTCGCGGGACATCGGCTCGTCGGCGGAATGCGCGCGTCTATTTACAACGCAATGCCGATTGAGGGCGTAAAAGCGCTCATTGCGTTCATGGATTCATTCGCGAAGCAAAATTGACAGCCGCGTAATTCGAAAAAACGGACGGCGGGAAAATTGCTTGTTTCTGCGCCGTCCGAAAAATTCAGTGCGCTTTATGCGCAAAGGAGCCCTTGAAAAATTATGTATAAAATACAAACTTTGAATAAAATTTCCGCGCAGGGATTGGAACACTTTCCCCGCGGCGAATACGAAATAGCATCGGAAATACTTAATCCGAACGCGATTCTTGTCCGTTCCGCAGATATGCACAGCATGGATATTCCCGACAGCGTTATAGCGGTGGCACGTGCCGGCGCCGGAACAAACAACATTCCCATTCCCGCACTTACGGAACGCGGCGTAGTCGTATTCAACACGCCGGGGGCAAATGCCAATGCGGTAAAGGAACTGGTCATTGCCGCGCTGATTCTTTCCGGTCGTCCGATTATTGCCGGTGCGGAATGGGTTAAAACCCTGTCAGGCAAAGGCGACGCCATAGCCGATCTTGCGGAAAAAGGAAAAAGCCAGTTTGTCGGCGCGGAAATAATGGGAAAAACACTCGGCGTTATCGGACTCGGCGCAATCGGCGCAATGGTCGCAAACAGCGCTGCGGCGCTCGGCATGCATGTCATCGGCTACGATCCGTTTATTTCCGTCGACGCAGCCTGGTCGCTCAGCCGCGCGGTGCAGAAAGCGGAAAGCCTCGACGCACTTCTTTCGAAAGCGGATTACATTACAATCCATGTGCCGCAGACAAATGAAACGAAAGGATTTATCAATGCCGACCGCATTAAATCAATGAAAAAAGGCGTGCGCATTTTGAACTTTGCGCGCGGCGGACTTGCGGTAAACGCCGATATTCTTGGCGCAATCGACGAAGGCAAAGTGGCCGGATATTTGTGCGATTTTGCCGATGAAGAACTGCTGAAAAACGAAAAAGTGATTTGCCTTCCGCATCTCGGTGCATCGACGCCTGAAGCTGAAGACAACTGCGCGACCATGGCAGTGGATCAAATACGCAATTTTTTGGAAAAAGGCAATATCGTCAATTCCGTCAATTTTCCGAAATGTAAAATGGATCAGGAAATCCCTGCGGGCGGCGCGCGTCTGTGCATCGCGAACAAGAATGTGCCGAACATGATAGGGCAAATAACCACGATACTTGCGGCGGAAAAACTGAATGTCGCCGCCATGGTAAATCAAAACCGCGCGGACGTAGCGTATAATATCATCGACATCGAAAGCGCGCCGGACGATGCACTGACGGCAAAGCTGAAAAGCATAGAAGGCGTTATTTCAGTCCGTATAATTCATAGTTAAAAACAACAATTCCGCGCGCCGGTATTTTTTGCCGGCGCAGCATGTCAAAAAAACAAATGCTCCGCGAGAATTTTTACGCCGATTGCAGCCAAAATAACGCCGCCGAATAAGCCCGCTTTTGTTTTAAGCCGCGCGCCGAACGTTTTTCCGATAAGCGTGCCCGCGAACGATATGGCTGCCGTTGTCAGTCCGATGACTGCGGCGGCGTATGCAATGCGCACTTTGAGAAACGCAAACGTAATGCCCACCGCAAGCGCATCAATGCTTGTAGCTACGGCAAGCAGCAGCAGTTCCCTGATGCGGACAGCGGCATTGCTTTCGGTTCCCGCCGCATCTTGATTTTCTTCTGTGCGGGATTGTTCTTCGCGGAAGCTCTGAATTGTTTCGGCAATCATTTTTCCGCCGATGAATGCCAATAAAAAAAACGCAATCCAGTGATCGACTGCGGCAATATACGATTCAAACTGTCTGCCGAGCACATAGCCGGCAAGCGGCATGAGCGCCTGTGCTCCGCCGAAAAACAGCGCAATAAGCGCCGCGAGCCGATAATCCGGTTTGCGCATTTTCAAGCCCTCGCACACCGCGGCGGCAAATGCATCCATCGAAAGCCCGATGCCGATAAGCAGCAGTTCAATAAAGCCCACGTTTGTTTTCTCCCGATAAGCGGAATTCCGGCATGTGCCGCCTGATGACAGAATACGTTTCGTTACTCAAAAAGATACGGAACCTGCGGACCGCGGACGGCAACATTCGAAAATTCCGGATTGTCGGCGAATTTTACGCGGAAACTTTTCTGCGCAACCGGAGGAATGCCGAAAAACATGTCGGAATCCTGCGGACTCGCGGAAGACGATTCATCGGTGGTGAACACGCTGTTTTCGATAACCAAATTTTCCACGGGAGCTTCCGGCAGACCCGCGATAAATCCGGCGGAAGCCCTGCATCCGTCCGCGTGAATGCCGGAAATCAGCACATCGTGAATGCGCGGCGTTTGTTCCGTTACCGGCTGTTTTTCGAGCGAAAAAAGCGGATCGTCGGGAGATGCGCCGCATTTATAATACATGTTCATGGCAAACGGACATAAATTTTCGTTCATGGTAAGATTGCGGAATTCGAGATGATGAATGTCTCCGCCGCGCCCGCGCCGCGTTTTTATGCGGATGCCGCGATCCGTTTTGTCGAACACGCAGTTTTCGGCAAGCAGGTGATCGACGCCCGCCGCGGTTTCGCTGCCGATGACGATGCCGCCGTGCCCGTCGCCTACGGTGCATCCGCGCACGATGACATTGCGGCACGGTTTGTTAACCCGTATGCCGTCCGGACCGGAACCGGATTTCAGCGCAATGCCGTCATCGCCGACGCTGACGGAGCAGTCGATAATCTGCACATTTGTACATGAATCTATGTCGATGCCGTCCGTGTTCGGCGCATCGTGCGGATTGCAGACGGAAACACGGTACATGCTGAAATTGTCGCAGTATACCGGATGCACCGTCCAGAACGGAGAATTGCGGACGGTTACGTCTTCTATACGGATATTTGCGCAGTTTATGAACTGAATGAGCGGGGGACGCAGAAACTGAACTTCCCGTCCGCCGCCGCCGCCGGGCTGGCTGCGGTAATCGGGATTGAGCGAGGCAAGTTTTTTCTCGATTTCCGTAACGGGGCAGCCTTGATTTTTCTTCTGGCGGCGCATTTCCCACCATACGGAGCCTTCTCCGTCGATTATTCCTTTGCCGCCGATTACAGCGTCGTGCACGCCGCTTCCGAATACGCACGGATGCATGGCATAGCATTCGACGCCTTCCCAGCGGGTACGCACCGGCTGATATAATTCCGGTTCGGGGATAAAAGAAATGACCGCGTTTTCTTCCAAATACAGCGTCGTGTTTGAAACAAAATCAATGGGACCTGTGCGCCACACGCCCGATTTTACGATCAGTTTGCCGCCGCCTTGAGCTTTTAAATGAGCGAACGCGTTTTTGAACGCTTCTGTATTGTCAAATGTGTTTTCGGCTTTTCCGCCGAATTGTTCGAGATTTATCACAGTCATGATGTCATTCTAAAAAGACCTGTTTGATTTAGCAAGTAACCGCCCTGCCGTTTTTTTGGATTTTTCCGCTGTCTGCATGAAGATTAGGGCGCGGCCGATGCCAGCGGCGTTCCCGCGAGAATCGCGGCGCGGTCTTTGTAATAACGCGCGTATTCTTCGTCCGTAAGCTGGACGGAAGCCGGATGCCGAGCCGCTTTTGCTTTGCCGTCAAGCGGATGCACGCTGCCGTCCCGCAATTCCGTTTTTGTGCCGTATTCGCGCCAGCCGGTAAGCGCGTCTGCGGGGGAGGGAAACACGTTTACGCCGGGAATGTCCTGCCACAGCGTATCCGCGAATTTTTCCGAAATGACGCAGCGTATCAGCGCGATGCTGTCCCAGCGTTCGGAACTTTCCGCGGAACCGGTTCCGCTTGAGCGCGCCATATACAGGGCGCCCGTCCGTTCCGCGTCGGCGGAAAATCGGCAGTCAAGAAACACAAAGCCTTTTTTATGCGCCAGCGCGCGCGATTGCAGCACAATACCCGTCCGCTGTGCGCCTCTGTTGTCAAGCCGCGTGAAAATCTCGCATTTTTCGAATAACGCCGTGTCGCAGTATCCCCATAAAAAATCGACATCGCCGGCAATATAGCAATTGTAAAACCAGCTGATGCCTTTTACGTGAACAGTGTCCTGACGGCTGATAAAGCGCATGTTTTTTGCGGTAAGCACGCCGTTGTAATTATGAAAGCACAGCGCTTCCGCCTGATTGCACAGCGAACTGTCGGAAGCCGTTTTGACATGCGTATTTTCAAGCGTGAAATTGCGGAGCTCCACGCGCGTCGTATTCGGTCCGAGCGTAAACAGCGCGCGGTTTTCCGTATCTTTTGCGAATGCTTCGCAGTTTTCCGCGGCGATAATGCATTCGTCATTGCGCGCGCCGTCCGTGCCGCTGACCGTAAGCGCGTTCGGCAGATTGTACCGCAGAATCTCGCTGTACACACCCGGCGACAGCACTACGGAAACGCTTTCGAACGCGGGAGCTGTGCAGGATGCCGCATTTGCGGAATCTGCGGCGCGCGCGGCATGCTGTGCATCGTTTATCGAAGCAATATAGTCAAACGCGGACTGCACCGTTTCGAAAATGCCGTCGTAACCGTGTTCGGGAGCGGCGGCGCCTTTTTTTACAAGCAAACGCATTTCAACAACCTTTTTCGTGCCGCTGTTTGCGGTGCACGGAATAATCGATTCGGCATTCAGCGCGATACGGGAATGACGCCGGCTCCTGCGTATGCGTGCACGGATTTTTCCGCATCCTCCGCGCTTTGAAAATCGGCGCTTTCGTAATAATCCTGCGGATTCCAGGGCTTTGCGTCCGCGAGCGGCGATTTCGCGCCCGCGCGGGAATTGTCGATATTTCCCGCGGAATATGCGGCGGCGCCGCTGTCCCTGAAGCTGCAGCCGATTCCGCTTCCGAAAACGTTGTTTTCCGCGACTATCCGCGCGTTTTTCCGCACGCCGACCGCATAAGTATTTTTCCGCGGCGCACCGTCGGGGACTTCGTACACGTTGTTGTAAATATGGATTGTCGCAAAACGCACCATCGGCAGCCGCTGTGTGCAGCCGGAAAACAAATTATGATGCAGCGTGATTGTCTGATGATTTTCATCCGCAGTCATTTTGTCGCTCGAACCGATGAGCATTGTTTTATCGTGATTTTCGAAGCGGCACCAGGAAACGGTAACAAAATCGTTGGTGTTGGTAATATCGCACAAGCCGTCGTAAATCTGCCATTTGGTTTTTATTCTGTCTTTTGTTTTGACGCTGCCGAGCGCGGCATCCGTCAGCGCGATTGTGTCGGAAAATGTGCAGTGATCTATCCAAACGTATTTCGAGCTTTGTACGCTTACCGCGTCGTATTCCGCGTTCAGCCCGTCGTTTGCCTGCATTTCCGGAAAAGGATCGAATGCGTCCTGTATATGCAGATTGCGCAGCACTATGTTGCCGACATTTCTGATCAAAACACTGCCGCCGCGGAAACCCGATTGTTCCGTAAGTCCGATAATCGTCGTATTTGATGAAACGGGAATTGTTATGCATTTTTTCCATTCGGCGCGCAGACGCAGCAATGCATCTTTTGCCGCCCCGCTGTGATCCTGCGTCGACACGACGTTTGCGGCGTACACGCTTTTCCATTCGCTCCAGGATGCGGCGCGCAAATCTTTCGCGGCGGATTTCGTCGTTTTTGCGATAAAATCGTCAAGCGCGCCCGTCGATTCTTCCGCGGACGGCGGCAGCATCGTGCCTGAGCCGATGTCTGTCATGTCTATCATGCCGTCAACGTAAATTATTTTTGCGCCGGACGCTTTCAGTGCGGAAAGCAGCGCCTCGCGGGTGCCTGCCGTGAATATATTCCGCGGCTTTGCACCGCTTCCGCCGAACGAAGACGGAAATTCCGCTGCCGCGCCGGAAAGATCTTTTGTTCCTTTATAGGCTGCCCAGCCGTTCGGCATGTCGGCGGCACTGATGCGCTTCGGTTCGTCCGCCGCTGCGGCGCAGAGAACTAGCGCGCACAGACAGACGGCGCATGCAAAACGTTTTTTGTTTTGAATCGGAAAAACAGTTTGTTTCATGACTGATATCCTTTTTCGGTTTCGGGAAAAAATCTGCATATACACCGAATATCAAGCGATAAATCCGGCAGTGCCTTTCTGCGCATAATTATAATTTATGAAAGACAATCTTGCAACGTCGATGTGCGCTTCAAAAGATTTTTCCGCTGCGGCAGAAATGAGGGCAGTGTGCCGCGCACTTTTTGCGGGAAGCGGCGCGCGCTTCAAAAGATTCTTGCGCCGCGCCGCCGTGCCATTGCGAGTTGCGAAAACAGCGAAGCAATACGCTTGCGAATGGATTGCTTCGCTTCACTCGCAATGACACTGCCGCACCGCGCTTGAGTGTGCAGCGCGCGGGCAGTGCAAGATTGCTTCGCCGAACGCGCCGCGTGCCTGCGTGCGATTATTGTTCGACCTTCCATTTGCCTGCGCCGGCATTTGTGGAAACAGATGACGGCAGGGCGGAGGCGGCATCAAGCGTATAGTCATACGATACCGTAAAAGGCTTGTCGGAAGTTGTTGTCAAAGTGCAGCTGCCGGATTCGATGAATTTATTGCCGCTTTGATAGCATTTTCCCGCGGCGTCTGTGGACGGCGTAATCGCTTTTTTTATGCCGCTGCCGAAATAATTGTTTTCCGCAATAATCGTATACTTATCGTAGCGCGCTGCGATGCATGCCTGCTGGCTGTAGTATGCCGATGCATTGCGCTCGTAGTAATTATTGTAGATATGCATGGCGGGATAGCACGTCATCGGCAGCCGCTGTCCGCAGTTCAAAAAGTAATTGTGATGAATGGATATATTCCCGCCGCCGGTATCGCTGCTGCCGGAACCGATAAGCATGGTTTTATCGTGGTTTTCGAATACGCAGTACGATACGACTACGTTTTTCGAACTTTTTGTTATATCGCACAGCCCGTCATACGTCTGCCATTTTTCCTCTGTTTCGCCGGAAATCGTTACCTCCGAATAATGCATCGTGTCTGCAAACGTGCAGTGGTCAATCCAGACATTGCTTGATTCCGTAACGGAAATATTATCCCACTGCGCGTTGAAGCCGTCGTTTTCTTCATGATGCGGAAACGGATCGTAGCCGTCCGTGATTTTCAAATTGCGGATAACGACGTTCTGGACTTTTGAAATTTGCAGCGAACCGCCTTTGAGCGCCGCATTGCCGTCAGCTCCGATAATTATCGTGTTTGAAGCAACCGCGACTTTTATTATGTTCCCGTAGGCTTGGTTCAGTGCCCATAGCGTTCCGCCTAAGCTCGATGTCGGGCTGGAAGAACTTTTGTCGTCTGTCGATGCGGAACAGCCTTTTGCGTAGGCGCTTTTGAAATCCTCGTACGTGCTGTAAGTCGAAGCGTTTTTTTTGACAAACGCATCCAAAGCGGAAGAAGTTCCGCCGGCTGAAGACGGCAGCATTCCTTCCGAAAGATCGATTGCTCCGTTTACGTATATGACATAGCCGCCTGTTTTTGCGTATTTCACAAAATCCGTTTTATTGGAAACGGCAACGGTTTTCGTCATTTTTGACGTATCGATTTGCGAAAATCCTTCGGGTGTGTCGGTTTTTTTGATAGTGCCACTGACGGTCGGTGTAGGCTGATTGTCTGTTTCGTCAGGGCTGTCGGTGGGCTTATTGTCGCTGGGCGTTTCAACGGGAGTGTTTATACCCCCCCCCTCGGCGTCCTGTTCGCAGGCGGAAAACCCGAAAAAAACAAACGCGGCGCAAACCGCGCAGACGGCATACGAAAAAATGCTCGGCGCACTTTTGACGGCAGTCATATAACACCTCCGATCGGTATCTGCGCGTGCGTCCGCACGGCGCTTGGCATAACCGAATATCAAGCGATAAATCCGGCGCTGCTTTTCTGTGCATAATTATAACTTATGAAAGACAATCTTGCAACGTCGATGTGCCTGTTTGTTGCCGACAAATGCTTTGCCGTCTAGGAGGGGCGGGGAGAGTGCGTTTTCCGCTGCGGAACAGGCAGTTTTTGTTTTTTTAATCAGAAAAACCATTTTTGCTTTTTGTTCTCTTCAGTAAAAAAATCCCGCGTTATAACTGAAATCAGGAACGTTTCTCATCATATCAAAAAAAGGAGCACAAAAGTAATTATGAAAAATTCAAATTGGCTTTTCGCGATACTGGCGGCAGGAATATTTGTATGTACAGTCGGTTGTGATTCGGAAAGTGCGAGCGATCCGTTGAAATTTTCTGTTGTGTATAACAGTAGTTACGGGAAGCCGCCGCAAAGCATTTCTGTTGAAAAAAACAGCATTTTATCCGCAGAACAGCTGCCGGAACTTTCTCAAGACGGCTTTACGTTTTGCGGCTGGTATTCCGGTCTGCAAAGAGCTGTGAGCGGCGTTTTTTCTGTTTCGGAAAATACCGTTTTGACTGCTTTATGGAAAAAAAACAATGTGGATATTCATGCAACTATACCGGTATACACAGATATGGAAGATTTCACTTTTTCGGAAGAAACGGGAACTTTCAGTGCGCCGACGGGTTATGCGGCATATTTCTGGTATATGGACGGAGAATTGCTGCCGGAAATTACCGGTACCGAATGGGCTCTGGATTTTGATGCCGTTGCTTTCGGTTCTCACAGCATTATGCTGCTGGCAACGGATAAAAACGGGCACAGTTTTTCGTCGCAGCTTGAAATTATTGTATGCGATTAAAGGAGTCTTTATATGAAAAAAATATATATTTGCGTATTTTTGTGTGTTGGAATCGCTGTGATGCAATCTTGCGGCAATATCGTTGACGAAAACGCGGAAGGTAATCCTCACACGGACGGTGCGGCGCTGCTGCGCGTTGCACTTGGCGGCAATGCACGTACAATTCTGCCGGAGAATTTGGAAGTGCAGTCGCTTTCGTTTGAATTATTCGGGGCGGCAGACGGTGCCCAAGAACAGCGTCTTGCGGAATGGAAAACTTCAGACGCAATGAACAGCGATGCGAGCATTGTTGTCAATCAAGGAACATGGAATTTTACACTGTATGCGCTGAAACAAGGTGTGCGTATGGCAGAAGGCTGTCTGCGTGATGTAGGAGTCAGTGCAGGCGAAAATAGCTTGCGTTTTATTTTGCAAAGTTACGAACAGGGAAGCGGCAGTTTATCGGTAGTTTTAAGTTATCCGGCAGACGAAATTGCATGTGCTGTATGGGCAGGATTATTCACTCAAAACGGAGAAAGTGTTCACGGCTATGAAACGGAATTGTGCGCGGATAATACAGCTGTGGCGTATCCGGCAATTTTAAAAGCAGAATACAAAAAAGAATCCGTTCCGGCCGGCACATATTTGCTGAAATTTTTTCTGTATCAAGACGGCGTTGAATCTCCGATAAATACCTATTGCGAAGCTGTACTTATTATCCCCGGTTGTGTCAGCCGTGCAGAATGTGTTTTGGAAAACAGGAATTCAAAATATGCTATTACCTACAAGTTGAACGGCGGTTCATGGCAGGATAGTGCGGTAATCCCGCTGAGTTTCAATGAATATGCACAAACGATGCTGCCTGCGGCGGACAGTCTGAAACGCGAAAACATGATATTTACCGGCTGGTATGCAGATGCTGCCTGCAGCGGAGAAAGAATAATGGCAATTCCTGCCGGTACGGAAGGCGACATAACGCTGTATGCCGGCTGGGGACATGCCGTGTCTGTTGCGGATTTTGATGATGATAATTTAAATGATATTTTAAGCAATTTGTATGAGAAAAGATCTGCTTCTTTTACTATTTCCTTGACTGATAAAAATCCGAATATGCAGATTGTTGCAGATGCTTTTTCCGATATTTCCGATAATGAAAGAAGTTTTATAACGCTTGATTTATCATTATGTACGGAACTGACTTCGCTGGAAGATATATCTTTTTATCGCTGCAATATGTTGGAACGTATTATTCTGCCCGATTCAATGGCAGCTGTTTCGGCGGAGAATTTTATGGAATGTTTAAATTTAAAGGGTATTTATGCCGGCAGCGGCAACAATACGTTCTGCACAAAAGACGGCGTGCTGTTTACAAAAAATGATGAAACACTGGTTCTGTATCCGTCAGGCAAACGGGATACATATTACGCCGTCCCTGACGGCACGCAAACAATCGGGTCGGCATCGTTTTTTGCTTGCGGTACTTTGACAGAAGTAGAATTGCCGAAATCACTTGAAACTATTAAAGGAGTGGCATTTTACGGCTGTAATATTCGTTCAATATATATTCCTCCGCGTGTTTCATGCATTGATCCGGGTGCTTTTGTCAGCTGCTTTATGATTGAGGATATTACCGTGGATTCTGCAAATACGTTTTACACATCGGAAGACGGCGTGCTGTTTACAAAAGACAAAACAATGTTGGTTTTTTATCCATGTGGAAAAAAACAAACAGCGTATACTGTTCCCGAAGGAACAGAAGAAATTCAAGAATATGCTTTCTATGATTGCGACGATTTAACGGAAATAATGCTTCCCGTCAGCATAAAGAAAATAGCTTTTCAAAGTATTTTGAATCTGCAAACAATAAGGTATGGAGGAACAAAAGAACAATGGCAGCAAATTGAGAAAAATGAGTTTGATATTCCAAGTTCTGTTACCATTGTATATGGGCAGTAAAGCGCCGGCAGCTGCGTTTTAATTGCCGCTGCATGTTCTGTTTGCAGTCTGTGCACGTTGCTGCACGAGCAGCAAACAGAACACTGTCGGACGCACCGTTAGGGAAGCTTAACGGTCGCGGGGAGAGCCATTTTAACATCGCGGCGACCGTCGGGGCGATGTGCTTTTTTGCGCTGTGAAAAACAGCTGCATTATCGAAACTTTTCTGCGGAAAAAGCGGTATTTTTCGGTACCCTGCTGCCTATTATAAAACGAAAGCAATATGCCGCAAAAGCCGCGGTCGGAAAAGGACGGAACCATGAAAGGCGAAACAGAACTCACGCCCGCCCAAAAGTGGGAGGCGGCAACCCTTGCCGACAACTTTATTTTCTGCAAAGTCATGACGGCGAATCCCGAACTGTGCAGGGAGCTGCTCGAAATCCTGCTGGGCATCGAAATCGAGCGCATCGAAGAACCGCATGCCGAACATGCCGTCAAGTGCGACTACGGCTCCAAAGGCATCCGCTTCGATGTGTATGTCAAGGACGGAAGCGGGCGCTGCTTCGACATCGAAATACAGACGAGCTCGCGCAAAAATCTTGCACGCCGATCCCGCTATTACCAAAGCCTTATGGACGTAGACAGCCTTGCAAGCGGAGAGGACT